>NZ_CP133774.1:6035381-7270762 GCF_034344865.1 Pseudomonas sp. 10S4 | reverse complement strand
GGGAATTATATGAAGTAAGGAGAGTAATGAATAAGCTTTTAGGTGGTCCCATCGTAAGCGTAACAATCTGAATATCCAATAAAAGAAAATAAAATAAAGAGTTATTGGAAGGGCGGAGATTAGGGCGTTCGATACAGTGCCTTCTACAAAGCGAATACCAATACAACTATGCTCCATCCTTCACTCGATTCTCCAAGGTTGTGGTCGACCATTGGGCTTAAGTCCTCTGTTTTTATCTTTGGTTTAAGGATGGGGTTGAATTGGTTGCGCTTTTACTTGTCAAGGTGGTAGCCGATAATTGGTATTTGCTGGGCGCTGTATCATTGGCAATAAAAACGGATTGTATTGTTTTGGGTGTGATTGGAAGTGTAATTCACTTGGCGAGATTTTTTAATCCTATAAATGTAGGGGTTAAGGCTTTCTTTGGCCTATTTCTGCTGCGAATAACTCCGCCCTTGATCCGGCTCCTTTCTTACGTAGAATTGAAGAAACGTGATCGCGTACTGTGAAATTGCTTATTCCAAGTAATATGGCGATTTGTTTGTTGGTATGTCCTTGGAGAAGTGATTTTAGGACTTCTTGCTCCTTTTTGTCATATGTTTACCGCTCCCTGTTGTTTCTGTTTAAATGCTGTTTAATAGAGATGTTTGCCTGTGAGAGAGTAAATCGGTTCCAGAGCCCATTCATAAAGGCGACGTTCGTCCTGGAGAATATCGGCTTCCAATAGCATGCCTGCTTGCAGGGGGTGTGAATTACCGTAGACGGCGATGTTCTGTGAATCGAGTGCAACGGTTACGCGATAAAAAAGCTCAGACGGCGGAGCGGTGCTATAAAGAGCACTTGCAATATGGGTAGGTAACTCCTGAGCTGCGTAGGGGCTCTTCGTCAATTCTAAGATCCGTCCTCGGGCCATGCCGAATTTCTGATAAGGGTAGGCGGCGTAGCGGATTAACACGGTCTGCCCTTTCTCTATAAACCCCGCTTGACGAGAAGCGACATATAAGTGAGCAGTAAGATTTTCTCCTTGAGGGATAAGGCTAGCCAGCAGTGAGCCGGCCTCGACTTGTTGACCTTTTTGCACGTTCAAACCAGTGACGGTACCGGCAAACGGTGCCACGCTTATCTGTTTTCGGCGAACTTCGTTTTCCGCCTGCTCCTGCCTGACCAGGGAAATACTGTTATCTATCTCTGCAGTCTCAGCGCGATGTCGCAATTCGACCTCTTGTCTTTGCGCCACCAGTTCCATGCGTTCGCGATTGAGACTCGCACGAGCGCGTTGAATACTTTGCTGTTGCCCCTGCAGCGCTAGAAATTCCCCTTCTCCTTTTTGAAGCTGTGCAACCGAAATGAAGTCAACTGCTGCCAGTTCGTGCTGTCGTTGCTGTTGTGTTTCAGCCAGTGCTACCCGCCGTTTTAGCAGTCGTATTTCTTCTCGAAATTGACTCAGTTCTTCGGTAATCGCAGTGAGGCGACCATCAAGCATGAGTAGCTGTCCTCTCCGACGCTCGTTCGCCAAGTTGAGGTTTCGCTCAGTTATCTGTATGCGTTGAGTAAGTTGCTCTGAGATGAGATTTTGTACACCGCCCGTTGTACCGAAGCGTTCGCCAGAAACTATGAATAAAGCTTGGCCGATCTCAACGGCTTGTCCCTCCTTAGCAAGAACCTCTGTTAGTAATCCTGTGCCCACAGACGTTAAACGCAACATTCCCTGCTCTGGCATAAGCAAGCCATTAACAGTTGATTTACGGGTATAGGTTCCGAAGTAGGCATAGGTCATCAACAGTAGTATCAACATACTAGCCAAGATGGCGGCTACACCATATCCCCAGGGTTGATGGATCAGCACGCGACCGAAGTGTTGTTCGTTCTTCGCGTTAGCAACTTCAGAGCGAAATAAAGTCAAGGTTTCGGACATTGATTTAGAGTCCTTCAGGATGTTTGCATGTGCTTCATTTCGCTAGGGAGCGCGGAATGCGACCAAAAGACTATCAATGAAATCTTTTACTCACTAGTTCATGAAAGCCGCCAAAACCTGCGGGAAATATCCTAGGCGATTGTCCGGAAACATCGTTGTGTATTGCAGAATCATCGTGGGCAATCCTTGTTCCTACGGAGCTATTACCCATTTGTGTAGGATTTCTTTCGCTGCAAACCCCGCGCTTATTCCCATAAGCCATAAGCACCGCACTTTGCGTGATATGGCCTGCCAACGTTTGCCGGTATGATAGGCGCCCCCGCAGTCTGGATTGCGAATACGCCATGACCTTGCAGTACCCAACCATTGCCGATTGCGTCGGCAACACTCCGCTGGTTCGTTTGCAGCGCCTGCCTGGCGCCACCAGCAACACCCTTTTGCTCAAGCTCGAAGGGAATAACCCGGCGGGTTCGGTCAAGGACCGGCCGGCGTTGTCGATGATCACTCGCGCCGAGTTGCGTGGGCAGATCCACGTCGGCGATACGCTGATCGAAGCGACCTCGGGTAACACCGGGATTGCGCTGGCCATGGCCGCCGCGATCAAGGGTTACAAGATGATCCTGATCATGCCGGACAACTCCAGCGCCGAACGCAAAGCTGCGATGACCGCCTATGGCGCCGAGCTGATTCTGGTCACCCAGGAAGAAGGCATGGAAGGCGCTCGCGACCTCGCTCAGCGAATGGAAGCCGAAGGCCGTGGCAAGGTGCTGGACCAGTTCGCCAACGGGGATAATCCCGAGGCGCACTACACCACCACCGGCCCGGAAATCTGGCGCCAGACCGAGGGCACCATCACTCATTTCGTCAGTTCGATGGGCACCACCGGGACCATCATGGGCGTGTCGCGCTACTTGAAAGAGCAGAACGACAACGTGCAGATCGTCGGTCTGCAACCGATGGAAGGCTCGGCGATTCCGGGCATCCGTCGCTGGCCGCAGGAATACCTGCCGAAGATTTATCAAGCTGATCGTGTCGACCGCATCGTCGACATGGCGCAAAGCGAAGCCGAAGACGTGACCCGTCGTCTGGCACGCGAAGAAGGCATTTTTTGTGGTGTGTCCTCGGGCGGTGCGGTGGCAGCGATGCTGCGTCTGTCCCAGGAAGTTGAAAACGCGGTGATCGTCGCGATCATCTGCGACCGTGGCGACCGTTACTTGTCGACCGGCATTTTCGACGCGCCTAACTGATGGCCAAGCAAGAGAGAGGCCTGCGCTTCCAGCCCACGGGCGGCAGCAAGGCCCCGCAAATTCCGACCGGCAAAAAGCAGCGCTTGAACATCGAGCGCCTGGCTAACGACGGTCGCGGTATCGCGTTTTTTGAAGGTCGCACCTGGTTCGTCATCGGCGCATTGGCCGGTGAGGAAGTCGAGGCGCGAGTCTTGGGTGCCCACGGTAAAGTGGTCGAGGCACGCACCGAACGGGTGTTCCAGGCCAGCGAACTGCGTCGCCCGGCACCGTGCCCGCACGCTGGTCGCTGTGGCGGTTGCAGCGTGCAGCACTTGCCCCACAACGAACAACTCGCCCTGAAACAGCGCATGCTCGCCGAGCAGTTGTCCAAGGTGGCCGGGGTCGAACCCGAAGAGTGGGCCGCGCCGTTGAGCGGTCCGGAATTCGGTTACCGGCGTCGCGCCCGTGTGGCGGTGCGCTGGGACATGAAGGCGAAAAAACTCGAAGTCGGTTTTCGCGCTGCGGGCAGTCAGGACATCGTTGCGATCACCGAATGCACGGTGCTGGTACAGCCCTTGCAACCGATCATGACCCGCTTGCCGGAGATGCTCCGCCGCTTGAGCAAACCTCAGGCGCTGGGGCATGTGGAATTGTTCAGTGGTTCGTCGTTGGCGGTATTGCTGCGGCACATGGCGCCGTTGTCCGACGCCGACATGACGATCCTCAAGGATTTTTGTGCGTTCCATGAAGCCCAGTTGTGGCTGCATGGCGATGGCGAGCCGCAACCGGTCGATGTCACTCAACAGCTGGGTTATCGCCTGGAACAGTGGGACTTGAGCCTGGCGTATCGGCCGGGGGATTTCATCCAGGTCAACGCCGGGGTCAACGAAGCGATGGTCGCCCAGGCGCTGGACTGGCTCAAACCGCAAGCGGATCAGCGTGTCCTCGATCTGTTCTGTGGTCTAGGCAATTTTGCCTTGCCGCTGGCCAAAACCGTTCGCGAAGTGGTGGCGGTGGAAGGTGTGCAAGCGATGGTCGAGCGCGCTGCCGCGAACGCCGCTAGCAACAATCTGCATAACGCGAAGTTTTTTCAGGCCGATTTATCCCAGCCTTTGACTGATGCCGAATGGGCGCGCGAAGGCTTTTGTGCGGTACTCTTGGACCCACCACGTGATGGTGCTTTTGAGGTGGTGCGCAAGCTCAAGTCCCTGGGCGCCGAACGGTTGGTGTATGTGTCGTGCAACCCTGCAACTCTGGCGCGCGATACGGTCGAATTGATCAAGCAGGGCTACCGGTTAAAACGTGCCGGGATTCTCGATATGTTTCCTCAAACGGCACATGTCGAGGCCATGGCGTTATTTGAAGCGAGCTAGGATGGCTCGTCTGGTCCGACTGGCCGCCTGTGCAGCCGCGCTCCAGCCCGGCGCGGGCTCACGGGCAATGAAGGTCAGCGATTTGACGCATTGAATCTGCGTCGTAGGGAAGGTAAAGCAAGATGGTACAGGTGAGAGCACACCAGCCGATCAACACCGACGGCAGTATCAATCTCGAGGCTTGGCTCGATCACGCGGTCACTGTCGATCAGGCACTGGATCGCGAAGCCTTGAAAGAAGCGTGCGAGTTCGCTCGTGCGTCTGAACAGCAAGCCAATGCGGCGAAAAACCTCTGGTCCGAAGGGACCTCGAGTTTTCGCACGGGCCTTGAGATCGCCGAAATTCTCGCTGACCTCAAGCTCGATCAGGATTCGTTGGTGGCCGCGATCCTGTATCGCGGCGTGCGCGAAGGCCAGATCCAGTTGCCGGCGGTTAGCCAGCGCTTTGGCCCTGTCGTCACCAAACTCATCGACGGCGTGTTGCGCATGGCGGCGATCAGCGCGAGCCTGAGCCCCCGTCAATCCTTGGTGCTGGGCACTCAGGGCCAGGTGGAAAACCTGCGCAAGATGCTCGTGGCCATGGTCGACGACGTTCGCGTCGCGCTGATCAAACTGGCCGAACGCACCTGCGCGATCCGAGCGGTGAAAACCGCCGACGACGAAAAGCGCAACCGCGTCGCCCGTGAAGTCTTCGACATCTACGCGCCGCTCGCCCACCGCCTCGGTATCGGTCATATCAAGTGGGAGCTGGAGGACTTGTCCTTCCGTTACCTTGAGCCTGACCAGTACAAGCAGATCGCCAAGTTGCTGCATGAGCGGCGACTGGATCGCGAGCGCTTCATCGCCGACGTGATGAGTCAGTTGAAGAATGAGCTGACCGCCACCGGCGTCGATGCCGACATCAGCGGCCGGGCCAAACACATCTATTCTATCTGGCGCAAAATGCAGCGCAAGGGTCTGGAGTTCAGCCAGATCTACGACGTGCGCGCCGTGCGCGTGCTGGTGCCGGAAATGCGCGACTGCTACACCGCGCTCGGCATCGTCCACACCTTGTGGCGGCACATCCCGAAAGAGTTCGACGACTACATCGCCAACCCGAAAGAGAACGGCTACCGCTCGCTGCACACCGCGGTAATCGGTCCGGAAGGCAAGGTGCTGGAAGTGCAGATCCGAACGCACGCCATGCACGAAGAAGCCGAGTTGGGGGTTTGCGCGCACTGGCGCTACAAGGGCACCGACGTCAAAGCCGGCTCCAACCAGTACGAAGAGAAAATCTCCTGGCTGCGTCAGGTCCTCGAGTGGCACGAAGAGCTCGGCGACATTGGTGGCCTGGCGGAACAGCTGCGGGTCGATATCGAGCCGGACCGGGTCTACATCTTCACCCCGGACGGTCACGCTATCGACTTGCCGAAAGGCTCGACGCCGCTGGACTTCGCTTACCGCGTACACACCGAAATCGGTCACAACTGCCGTGGCGCGAAGATCAACGGGCGCATCGTACCGCTCAACTACAGCCTGCAAACCGGTGAGCAGGTCGAGATCATCACCAGCAAACACGGTACCCCGAGCCGTGACTGGCTGAACTCGAACCTGGGTTACGTCACCACCTCGCGGGCGCGTGCGAAGATCGTTCATTGGTTCAAATTGCAGGCTCGCGATCAGAACGTCGCGGCCGGCAAGACCTTGCTCGAGCGCGAACTCACGCGCCTGGGTTTGCCAGCGGTGGATTTCGACAAGTTGGCCGAAAAGGCCAACATGAAGACTGCCGAGGACATGTTCGCCGCCCTCGGTGCCGGCGATTTGCGTCTGGCGCAACTGGTCAATCTGGCGCAGCAACTGGTCGAGCCGGAACGCGGCAACGAACAGCTGGAATTGATTCCACGCAAAGCCACCGGCTACAAGCCTGGCAAGCGCGGCGACATTCAGATCCAGGGCGTCGGCAACCTGATGACCCAAATGGCCGGCTGCTGCCAGCCGTTGCCGGGCGATGCAATCGTCGGTTACATCACCCAGGGCCGCGGCGTGAGCATTCACCGTCAGGACTGCGCCTCGGTGCTGCAACTGGGCGGGCGCGAGCCGGAGCGGATCATTCAGGTCAGTTGGGGCCCGGTGCCGGTGCTCACCTACCCGGTGGACATCATCATCCGCGCCTACGACCGTTCCGGTCTGCTGCGTGACGTGTCCCAGGTGCTGCTCAACGAGCGGATCAACGTGCTGGCGGTCAACACCCGCTCGAACAAAGAGGACAACACTGCGTTGATGTCCCTGACCATCGAGATTCCAGGGCTGGATGCATTGGGCCGGTTGCTGGGACGAATTTCCCAATTGCCGAACATCATCGAAACCCGGCGTAACCGCACGCCGTGATGATTATCCCTGTGGGAGCGAGCTTGCTCGCGATGAGGGCGTGTCAGTCGACATCACCGTTGCCTGACACACCGCAATCGCGAGCAAGCTCGCTCCCACATTGGTTTTGTGTAGAGATTGATTGATGTATTCACTCGAAGATTTATTGCACCTGATGAACCGCCTGCGCGACCCGCAGTTCGGCTGCCCGTGGGACATCAAGCAAACCTACGCCACCATCGTCCCGCACACCCTGGAAGAAGCTTACGAAGTCGCCGACGCCATCGAGCGTGGTGACTTCGATCACTTGCAGGGTGAGTTAGGCGATTTGCTGTTCCAGGTGGTTTATTACAGCCAACTGGCCCGGGAAGAAGGGCGCTTCGAATTTGCCGGCGTCATCGACAGCATCACCCGCAAACTGATTCGTCGTCATCCTCACGTATTCCCTACCGGTGATCTGTACGCACCGCTGGACGTCCCGCGTCTGAATGAAGAACAGGTCAAGCAGCGCTGGGAAGAGATCAAGGCTGAAGAACGGGCCGAGAAGTCAGCCGCGCCGCAGCAACTGTCCTTGCTCGATGATGTGCCTGCTGCGCTACCAGCACTGTCCCGCTCGGCGAAGTTGCAGAAGCGGGCAGGGCAGGTCGGTTTCGACTGGCCCGATGCGTTACCGGTGCTCGATAAGGTCCGCGAAGAACTCGATGAAGTGCTCGAAGCCATGGCCGACAATGACTCGGCGGCGATTGCCGACGAAGTCGGTGATCTGCTGTTTTCCGTGGTCAATCTGGCGCGGCATCTCAAGGTCGATCCGGAAACCGCCTTGCGCGGCGCGAATAGCAAATTCGAAAGACGCTTCCGTTTTATCGAACAGGCATTGCGCGACACCCACCGTCCCATAGAAGATTGCACCCTCGAAGAGTTGGACGCCTTGTGGGGCGAAGCCAAACGTCAGGAAAAGAATTTGCCCAGCTGCGGTTGAGCAGTTGCCTAAGTGAGAAATAAGCACCATGAGCATTTCCCTTCGCGACCAGTTGCTCAAAGCAGGGCTGGTCAACCAAAAGCAGGCCAAACAGGTCGGCAAAGACAAGCAGAAGCAGCAACGTCTGGTTCACAAAGGCCAGATCGAACAGGATGACACCCAGCAGCGCCTGGCTCAGGAAGCCTTGGCCGAGAAGGTCAAGCGTGACCAGGAGCTCAACCGTCAGCAGCAAGAAAAGGCTGAGGCGAAGGCTCGTGCGGCCCAGGTCAAGCAATTGATCGAAGTCTCGCGCCTGCCGAAGTTGACCACCGAGGACTACTACAACTTCGTGGACGACAAGAAGGTCAAGCGCCTCTCGGTCAACACGCTGATGCGCAACCAGCTCAGCAATGGTTTCCTGGCGATCGTGCACCATGCTGGCGGTTACGAAGTGATCCCGCGTGAGGCGGCCCTGAAGATCCAGGAGCGTGATCCACAGCGGATCGTGCAGCTGAACGTCAAGACAGAAGAAGTCGCTGCCGAGGACGATCCGTACGCGGCCTATCAGATTCCTGATGATCTGATGTGGTAAGCCTTTAAGGCCTGCAACAACGACAAACCCCGCTCATGGCGGGGTTTGTCGTTTTCAATGCTGTAATTGCTTATGCTTTGCGCCTAGGCGGAACGCGCTTCGCGTTTTTGCTCCAGTGTTTCCAGTTCGGACTTGTAGTTGTGGGCGTCAGTCTCGGAATGGAACATCCCCACCAGCATGTCTTGTTGATGTACATCCCAGATGCGGATACCGGCGGCGATGCCTTCGTGGGATTTATGTGAATCGTCGCGTTCAGTTACTTTTACAGTCATCTGCTAGCTCCAATCTCAGTTACCTGCACCAAGGCGTGTGCAGGCCTCTGTTATATATTTTGTTAGCTTCCTAAGTAAACGCTTTCGTTCGGTAACGAATAATTGCGAAATCTGCAAAAGTCCCGCAGGCCGCTAAACACGCGACATTCGGTCGCAGGCTGCTGAGTTAAATGACAAAAGTTTCATGTTCGCACTGAACAAAACCGTTGCCTGAACCAGGCGCTAATCCCCTGTGGGAGCGAGCTTGCTCGCGATAGCGTTGTGTCAGGCAACCTTTATTTTAGCTATGCCGACGCCATCGCGAGCAAGCTCGCTCCCACAGGTTTTGTGTTGGCAGGACGAGCCAGTTTTTCCAGACGAAAAAAACGCCCCGAACCAGTCGGGGCGTTTTTGTGTGCAGCGAGGCGGCGGGGTATTACTTGCCGGCCCAGCGCTTCAGTACCAGCGTGGCATTGGTGCCACCGAAACCGAAGCTGTTGCTCATCACAGTGTTGATGGTGGCATCTTCGCGAGTCTTGGTCAGAATCGGCATGTCCGCCACTTCCGGGTCCAGTTCGTCGATGTTGGCGGAACCCGCCATGAAGTTGCCTTCCATCATTAGCATGCAGTAGATCGCTTCGTGAACGCCGGCGGCGCCCAGGGAGTGACCCGACAGGCTCTTGGTGGAGCTGATGGCCGGAGCGTTGGTGCCGAACACTTCACGCACACCTTTCATTTCCGCGACGTCGCCGACCGGAGTCGAGGTGCCGTGGGTGTTCAGGTAGTCGATCGGGGTGTCAACGGTGGACATGGCCATCTGCATGCAGCGGATGGCGCCTTCGCCGCTTGGAGCGACCATGTCGTAGCCGTCGGACGTCGCGCCGTAGCCAACGATTTCCGCGTAGATCTTCGCGCCGCGAGCCAGAGCGTGTTCCAGCTCTTCAACCACGACCATGCCGCCACCGCCAGCGATGACGAAACCGTCACGGTCGGCATCGTAGGCACGGGAGGCTTGTTCAGGGGTGTCGTTGCGCTTGCTGGACAATGCGCCCATGGCGTCGAACAGGAACGACTGGCTCCAATGTTCTTCTTCACCGCCGCCGGCGAACACGATGTCCTGCTTGCCCATCTGGATCTGTTCCATGGCGGTACCGATGCAGTGAGCACTGGTGGCGCAGGCAGAAGCGATGGAGTAGTTCAGGCCCTTGATCTTGAACGGGGTGGCCAGGCAAGCGGAAACGGTGCTGCTCATGGTCCGCGTTACACGGTATGGGCCAACGCGCTTCACGCCTTTCTCGCGCAGGATGTCCAGCGCTTCCATCTGGTTCAGCGTGGAGGCGCCACCGGAACCGGCGATCAGGCCGGTACGCGGGTTGGACACTTGCTCTTCGGTCAGGCCGGAGTCAGCAATAGCGTCTTTCATGGCCAGGTAGGCGTAAGCCGCTGCGTGGCCAACGAAGCGATAGATCTTGCGATCGATCAACTCTTCGAGAGGAAGGTCAATGGAGCCGGAAACCTGGCTACGCAGACCCATTTCAGCATATTCCGGGTTAAACCGGATGCCAGGGCGGCTTGCACGCAGGTTAGCGGAGACGGTCTCTTTGTCATTGCCCAGGCACGAAACGATGCCCAGACCAGTGATAACGACGCGGCGCATGCGGATAACCCTTAGAAGTTTTCAGTGGAGGTGAACACGCCGACCCGGAGGCCTTCGGCGGTGTAGATTTCGCGGCCGTCGACACTGACCGAACCATCGGCGATAGCGAGGTTCAGCTTGCCTTTGAGGACACGCTTGATCTGAATGTTATACGTAACTTTTTTGGCGGTCGGCAGGACCTGACCAAAGAACTTCACTTCGCCCGAACCCAGCGCACGACCACGGCCCGGCAGACCCTGCCAGCCGAGGAAGAAACCGACCAGTTGCCACATGGCATCGAGGCCCAGGCAGCCCGGCATCACCGGATCACCTTCGAAGTGACAGGCGAAGAACCACAGGTCCGGAGTGATATCCAGCTCGGCGACCAATTCACCTTTGCCGTACTTGCCACCCTCTTCGCTGATATGGGTGATGCGATCCACCATCAGCATGTTAGGCGCGGGCAGTTGCGCGTTACCTGGGCCGAACAGCTCACCGCGACTGCAGCGCAGCAGGTCTTCCCGAGTAAAGGCGTTTTGTTTGGTCATGCGAGCTCCTCAATAGTCCCGTGCGGCAGGTGGGGCGAATCTTCCCGGCCGATCGAAGCATTCATGCCTCGAGTCGACAGCCTACTCATAGACTATTGCGTTGTGGTGAAAGTCACAGCACCAAGGACATGAATGTACACTTGTGCACTGAAATTATTATTCAAGCCCCTTTTCGGGCCTGTTCGGGTGCCTAAGACTGCCGCACTTTCGCCTTTCACGCCAGTCGCAGATAGCCGAAAGGACAGTTCTACTGCACCCATCGTTGCAGAATTTGCTGCAGATCAGTCCGTTTGAAGGGCTTGGCCAGGTAATCGTTCATGCCCGCCGACAGGCACGCTTCGCGGTCACCCTGCAAGGCATTGGCCGTCAGGGCGATGATCGGCACGTCCAGGCCGCCGGGCAGTTGGCGGATCTGTCGGGTGGCTTCATAGCCGTCGATGATCGGCAATCGGCAGTCCATCAAAATGGCCTCGAAAATCAGACTCTCGGCACTGCGTACCGCCTGCGCGCCATCGGTGGCGACACTCACAGTAAAGCCCAAGCTGCGCAACATGGCCTCAATAACAGTCTGGTTGACCGGGTTGTCCTCCACCAGCAGCACATTGCGTCCTTCGCCATTGCCATTGCCTGTCGGTACCCGCGGCGGCGCCAGTTCCGGCAGCGCCTGTTTATAAAGGGCGAGGGGGATTTCCAGGGTGAACACCGAACCGCGACCTTCTTCGCTCTGGGCCCGCAATGTGCCACCCATGCGCTCGGCCAGGGTGCGGGCAATTGGCAAACCGAGCCCGGTGCCGCCGTAACGTCTTGAAATGGAACTGTCGGCCTGCTGGAACGCGTTGAACATTAATTCCAGGCTTTCGGCCGAAATGCCAATGCCGCTGTCACGCACGGTGCAGGTAAACCACAACAGATCGTGATCCAGCGATTGCCACTGCGGCTCGATGGTTACGCGACCCTGTTCGGTGAATTTCAATGCGTTGCCGATCAGGTTCACCAGAATCTGCCGGATCCGCGTCGGGTCGCCCTGAACCTGCAAGGCGCGCATGTCTTCAGGGATCAATAGCTCAAGGTCGAGTTTGCGTTGCGCGGCACTGTGCAGGAAAGACTGGGCGCAACTGCCGATCAGGTCCGCGAGGTTGAACGGAATATGCTCAAGTTCCAGCTCTGCACGTTCGATGCGCGAGAAGTCGAGAATGTCGTTGATGACCTTGAGCAAGTGTTCGGTGGACTCCGAGGCCAGCGCCGCGTATTCGACCTGCTCCTCGGTCATGTCAGTAGTTTCCAACAGTTGCAGCATGCCCAGCACGCCATTCATCGGCGTACGCAGTTCGTGGCTCATCATCGCCAGGAAGTCGGATTTGGCGTTGTTGGCCTTTTCCGCTTCTTCGCGGGTCTGGATCAGCTGCGCCATCGCTTGATGCTGTTCGCGGCTGGCCTGTTCGAGCCCCTCGGCGAGGTTGTTGATGTGTTGCGACAAGGCGCCCAGCTCGGTGTCATCGACGATCGGCAGGGGCGTGGTGTAGTCGCCTTTCTGGATCGCCTTGACCGCGTTGCCGATGTCGCGGATCGGCTGCGACAGGCTGCCCGCCAGGCGCCGGGCCAGCAGGAAAGTAAACAGAAGGGCGAACAGCGCGAGGATCCCGGCCTTGAACAGGATTTCTTGCTGGCGCTGGCTGAAGGCGTCGTTGGACAGGCCGACGATCACTCGCCCCAGGTAGTCCTCGCTCGGCGCACTGACCGAGGTGCGGGTGTTCTGGAAGAAGTCATTGTTCAGCGCGATGCGTTGCAACCGCACCGGCGCCTGGAACACTTCGACTTGCTGCGAACGGGTGTGCGACTCCGACGGTTGCTCGACGTACACCAGAATGCGGTTGGCGCTGTCCTGGACTTCCAGAAAACGCACGTTGGGCGTCGCAAGCGTGGCCTTGAGCAGGCTTTCCAGCACATCGTTGTTGCCGGAGATCACGCCGTACTCGGTGGCCGGTGCCAGTTGGTTGGCGATCAGTTGACCGGTGTGGTTGAGCTCCTGGCGCAGGTCCTGGATCCGTACGAACGTGAAGAAACTGATCAGCAGCAAGGTCAACAGCAGGGCAGGGCCGAGGCTGATGATCTGGGTCCGGGTGTTGATGTCCCAACGGCGGAAGGTCATGGGCGGCGTTCTCCTTCGGCCAACTGGCTTGCGACCGATGCTTCATCCATCTGTTCAATACCTAATGAACGAGCCACTTGCGGGTTGCTTAAGACTTTGAAGTGTTTGGGGTAGAGCGTGCGTGGCCAACTGGCCGGTGACTGGTCGAGCAAGTCGTCGAGAATCGCCAGCCAGTCGCTCTGGTCGCTGTAAGTGCTGGCCAGGCTGCCGGCCTTGACGAAACCGGCATTGGGGCCGATCAGCGCCATCTGCCGCGCGTAGCTGCTGAGCAACAGATTTTTCGCGGTTTTGGGGTTGTACAGGTCGGGGTCGTCGAGCCCCAGCAGCACGTCACTGTTTTTCAGCAACGCCTGCAATGGACGGCTGTCGCTGGTGTTTTCCCAACGTTGCGTGACGATCTCAAGGCCCAGGGGCAGGGCGGCCAGGCGCAGTTCTTTCAAAAGGAATTCGCTGTGCCGGTCATACAGCACGCCGACCCGACGGACTTGGGGCAGGATCAGCCGGGTCAGGCGCAATTGCCGCTCAATCGGCGGATCGCTCCACAGCAGGCTCAAATGGGATGGCAGCAGATTGTTCAGCCGTTGCCGCGCTTGCAGGCGGCTGATGCGCAGCACCAGTGTCGCCGGGCCCTGGCTGTCTTGCAGGCGCCAGTCGAGGCTCGGCAAATCGAGCAGGATCAAGCGCGTGTCGCTGGGCAGTTTGCCCGGCGCCGGCAGGCTGGCCAGCAGCTTGAAGCGCACGCTGTCGGAGGGGCGTAACTCGCTCAGGGCCTGGGTGAAGGATTGCACGCCGGGGCTGTCTTCGGCGCCGGTCAACAGAATGTCCGCGGCACTGACCGGCAGACTGCACAGCAGGCCGCTGACGGCCAGGCACAACCCGGCCAGCAGGCGGCCAAGGGTTGGCGTCTTCCGTGACGAAGGCTGCATCTAAAACGCCAGCTCCGCGCTGAAGTAGAGCACTCGGCGTTCGTCGTAATTATTGTCGACGAAGGTGGTGGGTTGATTGTCGAGGCGTTGCTGCAACACGCCTGCCAGTTCCAGGTTGGCCTTGCCCAGGCCGATGCGTTTGGCGATGCGTGTGTCGAGCCGTTCGAAGCGGTAGCCGTTGAGGGCGTCGTCACCATAATAGAACAGCGCGCTGTTCCAGCCCCGGCCCCAATTGCGCAGCCAACCGGCGGAACCACTGTTACGCGCCGTCTGCAATTGGTCCAGCGGGTTGCTGGCCTTGGCATCGACGTAGGCATACGTCAGGCGCAGGCGATCGGCGTTGCTGAGGCGCCAGTCGAGCTGGGTTTCAGTCCCGCTGAACCGCGAGTTGTTGGCGTTGCTGGCAATGTACTGATTGTTGCGCAACGGCTCGCTGATCATGCCGGTGATTTCGTCGTAGAACAGCTTCACATCCACCGCCAGGCCCAGTTCGGCGAAGTAGCCGTTGTAGCCCAGTTCCCGTGAACGCATGCGCTCCTTGTCGAGGTCGCCGGGGCCGCGGGTCTTCACAAAGTAGCGGGCGCTGGTCTGGCCATAGGCGCTGGGCCGCAGGTTGGTCACCTGATAACTCCAGTTCACATTGTTCTCGAACATGTCCGGGGAGCGGATCGCTTCGGAATACACCGCGCGCAGGCCATGGCGCGGGTTGATCAAATAATTGACCGCTACCCGTGGCGTCAGCGAGTTGCCGGTCAGCTTCGAGTCTTCGAACATGGCACCGCCCTGCAGCAGCCAGTGTTCGCTGGCGCGCCACTCGAGTTGACCGAACGTACGCCAGGTGGTGTCGTCGAGCGTGCCATTGAAGTAGGTCTCGGAGTCTGCCCGGTCGTAACGATAGTTCATGCCGCTGACCAGTCGCAGACTATCGGACAGGCTCAGGGTGTCTTGCAGTTCGAGGTCATAGCGCGACTCCCGGGCGCTTTGGTCAATGTCGCCGCACAGGGTTTGCCGGGCGCCGTTTCTCCATTGGTCCAGCACCTGATTGCCCAATGCGCGTTCAGCCGGGCTGCCGGCCGGTGCGCCGGGGCCGGTGTAGCGCTCCATGTTGCGCGCCAGGCGTTCGGCATAGTTCGGGCTGAGTTGCCACAGATCAGTCAGTTGTGGGCTGAACGACACTTCGGCGTCGCAGGCGCGCCAGGTCTGCTGGCGATCCCAGTGTTGCGCCGAGCCCTGGATATAGAGGCTGTGCTCGGGATTGATGTCCAGATTCCAGCGCAGCGAGCCGGCGTAATCCTTGGCGATCACGTCGGAATTGTTCCCGGCAGCGGTAATCCCCGAAAACACCGGGCGGTAGGTGTAGGGGCGCTGGTTGGTCCCGTCCTTGGCGTTCAATTGCCAGTCGATGCTTTGACTGTCGTTGAGCGTCTGGCTGACCGCGAGATTGAAGCGGTTCAAGCGTCGGCTGTCGCGGTAATCGGCGCCGGTGCGGTCCGAGTCGAAGCCATCGTCTTGCTGGCCGGAAAGTGACAGGCGCAAATCGCCACCGTCCCAACCGGTGCCCTGGCTGGCGTAAAAGTCATTGATGCCGCGCTGGCCCTGGGTGACTTTCAGCCGCGTGCCATGGCTGTCGGCGGGGTTGCGAGTGATGATGTTGACCACCGCCATCAGCGCGTTGGCACCATAGCTGACGGTGTTCGGGCCGCGAAAGACTTCGATACGTTCGATGTCTTCCATGGCCACCGGAATATCGCTCCAGTCCACTGTGGCCAGGCCGGCCCGGTACACCGAACGGCCATCGATCAACACCTGCATACGCCGGGCTTCGCTGGCGTTGGTGCCGTGGTAATTCACCGCTGGCTGATTGCCGGTAATGTTGCCGACCATCATGCCCGGCACCAGTCGCAGCAATTCGCTGATGTCCCGGGCGCCGCTGGCGTTGATCAGTTCGCTGTCGATCACCGTCATGCTGCCTGGCACCGCCGCTGGCGACTGCTTCAATCGCGTGGCTGTCAGCACTTGCGGCAACGTTTCACTGTCCAGGAACAGATCGTCGGCCAGCAATGCCGGGCTGAAGACCAGCGCCAGAAGCAGCGGCGAGCGAGGTGAGGGCGGGCCAAAAGACACAACACAGCCTTGATAGCGATTAATTGGCGCGCATGTTAACCGAGCTCAGTGACTTTTCCAGTCACGTTAGGGGCATTTTCCTCGGTTTTATTGGTCTTCTTCCTACAAGTGCCGGTAATTGACGCAGGGGCTGGCCGCCACTGGGCCGCTCCGTATAATGCTGGCATCGCCACTGGTATGGATTAACGGATTGCATATGACTGAACAGCGCCCAATTGCGGTCCTGGGAGGCGGAAGTTTTGGTACCGCCGTGGCTAATCTTCTGGCCGAGAACGGACATCAGGTCTTGCAGTGGATGCGTGACCCCGAGCAGGCCGAGGCCATTCGGGTCAATCGCGAGAACCCGCGTTACCTTAAAGGCATCAAGATTCTGCCGGGTGTTACGGCAGTCACTGACCTGCAAGCCACTCTGGAAGCCTGCGACCTGTGCTTCGTCGCACTGCCATCCAGCGCGCTACGCTCGGTATTGGTCCCTTTTGCCAATCGTTTGAGCGGCAAGCTGCTGGTCAGCCTGACCAAGGGCATCGAAGCCCACACGTTCAAACTGATGAGCGAGATCCTCGAAGAGATCGCTCCGCAAGCGCGTATTGGCGTGTTGTCCGGGCCGAACCTGGCCCGTGAAATCGCCGAACATGCGCTGACCGCCACTGTCGTCGCCAGTGAAGACGAAGAGCTGTGCGTGCGGGTGCAGGAAGCGCTGCACGGTCGCACCTTTCGCGTGTACGCCAGTGCCGATCGCTTCGGCGTAGAGCTGGGCGGCGCGTTGAAAAACGTCTACGCGATCATTGCCGGCATGGCGGTGGCGCTGGGCATGGGCGAAAACACCAAGAGCATGCTGATCACTCGGGCGCTGGCGGAAATGACCCGTTTTGCGGTGAATCAGGGTGCCAACCCGATGACCTTCCTCGGACTGGCGGGCGTGGGCGACTTGATCGTCACCTGTTCGTCGCCGAAAAGCCGTAACTACCAGGTCGGGTTCGCCCTCGGCCAGGGCTTGAGCCTGGAAGACGCGGTGACGCGCCTGGGCGAAGTCGCCGAAGGTGTGAACACCTTGAAAGTGCTCAAGGCCAAGGCTCAGGAAGTGGGCGTGTACATGCCACTGGTCGCCGGCCTGCACGCGATTTTGTTCGAAGGGCGCACGCTTGAGCAGGTGATCGGGCTGCTAATGCGTGCCGAGCCGAAAACCGACGTCGACTTTATCTCCACCAGCGGTTTCAACTGAATCCTTAATCTACGGGCAGGGAGAACGAGACATGAACGATCCGAAAGTAGAAGCCAAGTACGAATCCATCCTGCTGCGGGTGTTGTGGATGATCGTCTTCTTGCTGGTCTGGCAAGTGGCGCAATTCATCCTCGGCGCGGTAGTGCTGGTGCAGTTGATCTATCGTTTGATCTATGGCGCCCCGAGCGCCAGCCTGATGAACTTCGGCGACAGCCTGAGCCAGTTCCTGGCGCAGATCGGTCGTTTCGGCAGCTTTCACAGCGACCAGAAACCTTGGCCGTTCGCCGACTGGCCGGCGCCGCGTACACCGGAAGGTGAAGCGCCGCATGTGGTGGCGCCTGCTCCGCATCCGGTTCGAGATGAGGAACCCAAGCTATGAAACTCTGGGTATTGCGTCACGGTGAAGCCGAGCCTTATGGCTCGCGTCCCGATTCCGAACGGGCACTGACCGCCCACGGTCGTGAAGAGGCGCTGCGCAGCGCTGCCGAGTTGATCGGTCAGCCGATCAGCGCGATCTACGCCAGCCCTTACCTGCGAGCACAGCAGACTGCGCAGTTGGTGCGTGAGGCCTTGGGCTTTGAACCGGAGATTCGTACCGTCGAGTGGCTGACCCCCGACAACCGCCCGCAAGCGGTGGCGGAGCAGTTGGTGTCGGTGGATTACGCGTTGCTGGTCAGCCATAACCCGTTGGTGGGCAACTTGTTGGGCTACTTGCAGCACGGTCATGTGCAGCAGCCGGAAGCGGTAAAAACCGCTGGCTTGGCCGAGCTGGAAGGCGACTTGCCGCTGGCCGGGGCGATGAAGCTCAACGGTATCAAACACCCATAGCTCGGTGAGCGCAGGACTAATGTGGGAGCGGGCTTGCTCGCGAATACGGTGTGTCAGGCAACATTTATGTCGACTGATCCTCCGCATTCGCGAGCAAGCCCGCTCCCACATTGTTTTGCGGTGTACCTGATTTTTTGTGTGAAATAGTCAACCAAGCACTTGCTTGGTTGACTACGCTTGCTCCAGACCAAAAAATCAGGAGCAAGCCTTATGTCTGCTGCCTTTCGTTTGCCGCTGGACGTGTTCTACGAGCGTGAAGCCCGTCATCCCCGCCAGCGCTTTTTGGTGCAGCCGGTGGGCGGTGGCCAGGTCGAGACGCTGACCTGGGCCGACGTCGGCCATCAGGCTCGCTGCGCCGCTCACTGGCTGCGCGCCCGGGAATTGCCGCAAGGCAGTCACATCGCCCTGATCTCGAAAAACTGCGCCCATTGGATCATCGCTGACCTGGCGATCTGGATGGCCGGGCATGTGTCGGTGCCGTTGTACCCCAACCTCACTGCCGAGTCCGTGGCTCAAGTATTGACTCACTCCGAAGCCGCGCTGGCGTTCATCGGCAAACTCGATGACTGGCCCGGCATGTCCCGTGGCGTCAGCCCCGACCTGCCGACCATCAGCCTGCCATTGCATCCGCCCGGCACCTTTGATTTCAGTTGGGACGACCTGCAAAAAAGCTCGCCGATCCAGGACGACCCGAAACCCGCCGCCGATCAGCTGGCGACCATCATTTACACCTCCGGCACCACTGGCCTGCCCAAAGGCGTGATGCACAGCTTCGGCAATCTGGGGTTCGCCACCACCCGTGGTACGCAGTTGTTTGGCCTCAATGAGTCGGATCGGTTGTTGTCCTACTTGCCGCTGTGCCACGTTGCCGAGCGGATGTTCGTTGAGCTCGCGTCGATCTATACCGGGCAAACCGTGTTCTTTGCCGAGAGCCTCGACACTTTCCTCACCGACTTGCAGCGCGCCCGGCCGACAGCGCTATTTGGCGTGCCGCGCATCTGGACCAAATTCCAGATGGGCGTGTACAGCAAGATTCCGGCAAAGCGCCTCGATTTCCTGCTTGGCCTGCCGATTATCGGCAAGCGGGTAGGGCACAAAGTCCTCGCCGGGTTGGGGCTGGATGCGTTGCGCATCGCGCTGTCCGGTGCGGCTCCTGTGCCGCAGACCTTGTTATTGTGGTACCGCAAACTGGGGCTGGATGTGCTGGAGGTGTATGGCATGACCGAAAGCTGTGGTTACTCGCACATCGGCCGATCGGGTGAGAACAAACCCGGCTGGATCGGTAAGCCCTGCCCCGAGGTCGAGGTGCGGATTGCCGAGTCCGGTGAGGTCATGGTGCGCAGCGGCGCGACCATGCTCGGGTACTTCAAGGAACCGGAAAAAACCGCCGAAACCATCACCGAGGACGGCTTTTTGCGTACCGGCGATAAGGGCGAACAAGATGCCGAAGGCAACCTGCGCTTGACCGGGCGCCTGAAGGAAATCTTCAAAACCAGCAAAGGAAAATACGTGGCTCCGGCACCCATCGAGAATCGCCTGGCGGTGCATTCGCGGATCGAGCAGGTATGCGTGGTCGGCGATGGCCTGAGTGCGCCGCTAGGGTTGTGCGTGCTCTCGGCAGTCGGGCAGCAGGATGCCATTGGCACGGCGCGCGCGGGTTTGCATTCCAGCCTGGAAAAACTCCTGGAAGAGGTCAACGCCGTCCTCGACAAGCATGAGCGCTTGCGCCGGTTAGTGGTGGTCAAGGACAGTTGGGCGGTGGAAAACGGTTTTCTGACCCCGACCCTGAAGATCAAGCGCAACGTCATCGAAGCCGCGTATGGCGCCCGTTTCGAAGAATGGAGCGAGCGCAACGAAGCGGTGCTGTGGCAGGATTGAGTGACGAACAAAACCAACAAAGGAAAAACGGCGATGAGTCTTTGGCGTACCGCTCCCAACATCGAACAGTTGAACGCGATCCAGAAAAACACCATCGGCGAAGTGCTGGATATCCGCTTCGAAGCCTTCGACGACGAGTCCCTGACCGCGAGCATGGTCATCGACCATCGCACGCACCAGCCTTACGGTTTGCTGCACGGCGGCGCCTCGGTGGTGCTGGCCGAAACCGTCGGCTCGATGGCCAGCTACCTGTGCATCGATGCCAGCAAGTTTTACTGCGTGGGCCTGGAAATCAACGCCAACCATTTGCGCGGCTTGCGCAGCGGGCGGGTGACGGCGGTGGCCAAGGCGATTCACATTGGGCGCACCACGCATGTTTGGGATATTCGGTTGAGCAGTGATGAAGGCAAGGCCAGTTGTGTTTCGCGGTTGACCATGGCTGTGGTGCCGTTGGGTGAGAATCCTCCGACGCGTTAAACGACGTTTTATCTGCAGACGGAGTTCTGTGGCGAGGGAGCTTGCTCCCGCTGGGTCGCGAAGCGGCGCCAACCCCGGCACCATCGCTCCCCAGATGTTCCGCGTTCGCCGGTATTGCGGCTGCTACGCAACCGAGCGCGAGCAAGCTCGCTCGCCACAGGGTTATGCGTGAATGCTTAATGGGTTATAGCTCTGGCCGGACTGTCATCATTCCTGTCAGTTACGGTCATTGCTGTAGGACGGCGTCTTGCGGACAATCAACCCCATGTTTCTCGCCCATGGATTGACCGGTATGTCGCAGCAGATCTTTTTCGCCCACGCCAATGGTTTTCCTTCGGGGACCTACGGCAAGTTGTTCGCGGCGTTGGCACCTGAGTATCAGGTGACGCATCTGGAGCAGCACGCCCATGATCCGCGCTTCCCGGCGGATGACAACTGGTACAACCTGGTGGACGAACTGATCCATCACCTCAAGCAGCAACCAGAACCAGTCTGGGGCGTCGGCCACTCCTTTGGCGGCGTGCTGCACTTGCACGCGGCCCTGCGTTGCCCCGAGCTGTATCGCGGTGTGGTGATGCTCGATTCGCCGGTACTGACCCGTGCCGATCAATGGGTGATCCTCGCCGCCAAGCGCTTTGGTTTCATTGATCGCCTGACCCCGGCCGGTCGCACCTTGGGCCGGCGCGAAGAGTTTGCCGATCTGGACAGCGCACGCAGTTATTTTGCCGGCAAAACCCTGTTTCGCGGTTTTGACCCGGAATGCTTCGACGCCTACTTGCAGCACGGCTTGCACAAGGTCGGCGACAAGCTGCGCCTGCGCTTCGATCCGGCCACGGAAATCAGCATCTACCGTGGCGTGCCCCACACCAGCCCCGGCCGTGCACGACAGTTGAAAGTGCCACTGGCGGTGGTGCGCGGACGTAACAGCCGTGTGGTCATGCGTCACCACGTCAGCTCTGTCGGGCGCATGCCGTTGGGCGAGTCGCTGACCATGCCCGGCGGCCACATGTTTCCCCTCGAACGTCCGCAGGACACCGCCACGCTGCTGAAGGATCTGTTCAGTCGCTGGGACGGTCGCCACCAACAGGATTGCGCATGAGCCACGTTGTCGAAGAAGTCCGCCTGAGCCTGCCGCACATCGAGCTGGCGGCGCACCTGTTCGGCCCCGAGGACGGTCTGCCGGTGATTGCCTTGCACGGCTGGCTCGACAACGCCAACAGCTTTGCCCGGCTGGCGCCCAAGCTCAAAGGCTTGCGCATCATTGCGCTGGACATGGCCGGTCACGGTCATTCCGGGCATCGTCCGATTGGCGCCGGCTACGCGATGTGGGACTACGCCCACGACGTGTTACAAGTCGCAGAACAGCTGGGTTTGAAGCGGTTTGCGCTGATGGGGCACTCCATGGGCGCGATTGCTTCATTGATTATTGCCGGGTCGATGCCTGAGCGTGTCACGCATCTGGCCTTGATCGATGGCGTGATTCCTCCGACAGATAAAGGTGAAAACGCCGCCGAACGCATGGGCATGGCCCTACAAGCGCAACTGGATCTGCGGGAGAAACGCAAACCGGTCTACAGCACCCTCGACCGCGCCATCGAAGCGCGCATGAAAGGCCTGGTGGCGGTCAGTCGCGAAGCCGCCGAACTGTTGGCGCAACGGGGCCTGATGCCGGTGCCGGGTGGTTACACCTGGCGCACCGACAACCGCCTGACGCTGCCATCGCCGCTGCGTCTGACACAAGAACAAGCGATGGCCTTCGTCCAGCGCATCAGTTGTCCTGCGAAACTGGTGGTCGCGGCTGACGGCATGCTCGCCAAACATCCCGAGTTGCTGGAGCGTCTACCCTTTAGCCGTGAACAGCTGCCCGGCGGCCATCATTTGCACCTGAATGACGAACCCGGCGCCGACCTTGTCGCAGACTGTTTCAATCGGTTCTTCGCCGTTCCTTGACTTGCGCCGGGCAACTGTCGAGGCTGGGCGGGTTGAAATGGGAGACAACCATGATAGATCTCTACACCGCTGCGACCCCGAATGGCCACAAGGTCTCTATCGTGCTCGAGGAACTCGGCCTGCCCTATACGGTGCACGCCTTGAGTTTCGACAAAAGGAACAGAAGTCCGCGGACTTCCTCAAGATCAATCCCAATGGCCGGATTCCGGCGATTGTCGACCGCGCCAACGGCGATTTCGCCGTGTTCGAATCCGGCGCTATCCTGATTTACCTCGCTGAACTGAGCGGCCAGCTCATGCCCAAGGACCCCAAGGGGCGCTCGGTGGTGTTGCAGTGGCTGATGTTCCAGATGGGTGGCATCGGCCCGATGCAGGGCCAGGCCAACGTGTTCTTCCGTTATTTTCCGGAAAAACTTCAGGGCGCCATCGACCGCTACCAGCATGAAACCCGGCGCCTGTACGAAGTGATCGACACGCGTTTGCAAACTGTGGAATTTCTGGCCGGCGAGTACAGCATTGCCGACATCGCGACCTTCCCGTGGGTGCGTAGTCACGACTGGTCCGGGGTCGAAGTCGAAGGCTTGCCGGCCTTGCAGCGTTGGCTGGCAGCCATGGAAGCACGCCCGGCGGTACAGCGTGGTTTGTTGGTGCCGGAGTACGTCGATGACGCCAGTATCGTCAAGGGTGCCCAGGCCATGCTGATCCGATGAGCCTGCCCATGCGATCACTCAGTCTGCTGGCGTTGTGTTGTTTCAGCCCTTTATTGTTTGCCGCCGATGTGCCGGGCAGTCAGGACTTGCCCATTGTGCCGCGTCTGGCCGATGCGCAGATCGTCGACTTTCGCCCACCGGTGGATCTTGAGCGGATTTATCCGCTGGGCTCGATCCGCAAGATCAGCGGCCAGTTGCGTTTCGACGGCCAGGTCAGCGCCCGCGGGCAAACCACCTCGGTGACCTACGAGCTACCGCCGGAACATTCCGCCACCGAAGCGTTTACCGTTGCGCGCGAAGCCTTGCAAAAGCAGGGCGCCGAACTGCTGTTCTGGTGCCAGGCCCGCGATTGCGGCGAAAGCAGCCTGTGGGCCAATGAAGTCTTCGGCAACGCCAAGCTGTTTGGCGCCGACGATCAACAGTCTTACTTGTTGCTGCGGCTGGCGGCACCCAAGGACAATTCGCTGGTGGCGCTCTACAGCATCACTCGCGGCAATCGCAAAGCCTACCTGCACGTCGAGCAATTTGAAGCCGCCGCGCCGCTGGGGGATTTGTTGCCAACGTCCGCGACCTTGCTTCGCCAGCTCAAAAGCACCGGTGAGCTCGATTTCCCGAAACTGAGTGCCGATCCCGACGACACCTGGCTGCGTTTGATTTCTCGCGGTTTGAACCTGGACACTACGCTGCGAGTCAGTGTTTCCGGGCCTAAAGCCGAGGCTTGGCGCCAATCGCTGATCGCCCAGGGCGTGCGTGCGGCGCGGATGGAAGCCGGCAACGTCGAAGGTGCTGGGCTGCACATCGAATTGTTGCGATAAGCTGCATCAGGCGAACGCGTCCCGCGCGTTCGCCTACTCTTTGCGAACTGACTTTTTCGAGACCTTACATGCTCAATAACGATCGGCTGTTGGTGCAGATTCTGCTCCTGGTGCTGTTTGGCGCGAGCTTCTGGGTGATGGCGCCGTTCTGGTCGGCATTGTTCTGGGGCGCGGTATTGGCGTTCGCCAGTTGGCCGCTGATGCGTTTACTGACCCGTTGGCTCCATGGCCGTGAATCCCTGGCGGCGGCGTTGCTGACCCTGTGCTGGATGTTGCTGGTGGCGGTGCCGTTGGTGTGGCTGGGGTTCAACCTGGCGGATCACGTGCGCGATGCCACGGTGTTTATCAAGGATGTGCAGGTCGACGGCCTGCCGGAAGCGCCGGCCTGGCTGGGTACACTTCCCTTGGTCGGTGAACGCCTGGTGGGTGTCTGGAACAGCATTGATGAGCAAGGTGCGGCGATGATGCTGGCGGTCAAACCTTATCTGGGGCAGGTCGGCAACTGGTTGCTGGCGCGCAGTGCGCAGATCGGCGGCGGGATTCTCGAACTGACGTTGAGCATTGTCTTCGTGTTCTTTTTCTACCGTGACGGGCCGCGATTGGCGGCGTTTGTCCATGGGTTGCTGGAGCGGTTGATCGGTGACCGCGCCGGGTACTACATCGAACTGGTCGCCGGGACGGTGCAACGGGTGGTCAACGGTGTGATCGGCACCGCGGCGGCCCAGGCGATTCTGGCATTGATCGGCTTCTTGATCGCCGGGGTTCCTGGTGCGTTGGTGCTGGGGATCGTGACGTTCCTGTTGAGCCTGATTCCGATGGGGCCGCCACTGATCTGGATCCCGGCCACGGCTTGGTTGGCGTGGAAGGGCGAGTACGGGCTGGCGGTGTTCCTCGGGATTTGGGGGACGTTCATCATCAGTGGCGTGGACAACGTGCTGAAGCCATACCTGATCAGTCGCGGCGGAAATTTGCCGTTGGTGATTGTGCTGTTGGGTGTGTTTGGCGGGTTGATCGCGTTCGGGTTTATCGGTTTGTTCATCGGCCCGACGTTGTTGGCGGTGGCTTACAGCCTGTTGACCGATTGGAGCAAAAGCCAGGCGCGGGTCGAAGATCGCCGCTGATTTACTTATGCAGGAGCTGCCGAAGGCTGCGATCTTTTGATCTTGAAAAGCCCACTGAACCTGTGAAGGTCAGTGGGCTTTTCTGTGTCTGTGATGGCCTCTTCGCGGGCAAGTCGGATCGCCGCACCGCTCGCTCCTTCAGGTCATGCGTTGTTCGCCTCATCGCGATACAACAAAAACCTGTAGGAGCGAGCGGTGCGGCGATCCGACTTGCCCGCGAAGCTTTTGGCTTAGGTCGCGACGCTCAGGTTCTTGCCCGCGCTCGCTACGTTGTCGAGCGAATACTGCTGGCTCAGGCTGGCGATCATTTTGTCCAGGGCTGCACTGACGTTCGACTGAGCGGTGGAGCTGTCGCTGTTTTTCTCGCGGCCAGCTTGCATGGCGGCTTTGAGTTCATAGTTGCTGACGCCACCGCTGTTGTCGCGGTCAAGAATCTTCATTAATGCGGCGCTTGTGTCGGTGGCGTTCGACGTAGCGGTCGATGAGCTGCTGGTGCTGGCCTGCAACGCGCTGCTCAGTTCGGTGGCGCTGATACTTCCATCGTTGTTGGTGTCGAGCTGGCTGAACAACTGATCGCTGGATGCCTGCTGCGGCGGTGGCGGTGGCGGAGGGCTGAGGGCGGCGGCGAGTTCGTCCTTGCTGACGGTGCCGTCCTGGTTTTTGTCCAGGGCCGAGAAAATTGCGCTGCTGTCGGCGCTGCTGCCGGCATTGGTCAGGCCGTTACTAAGTTCCGCACTGCTGAGGTTGCCGTCGCCGTTGGCATCCAGAGCGCCGAGGATCGCGTCAGCCAGATCAGTGTTAGGCGCTTGATCCTGCGCGGGCGGTGCCGGCGGCGCCATTGCGGCCATTTCTTCACTGCTCAGGCTGCCGCTGCTGTCGCTGTCCAGGCTGGTGAAATTCTTGCTCAGGTCGGCCAACAGGCGACTGTTGGGTTTCTCTGCCTGGGCGGTCTTCAGCTCGTCCTGACTGACCTTACCGTCGCCATTAGTGTCGAGCTTGGTGAACAGCTCTTTCTGGAACTGTGCACGGCGCGCGGCGTTGGCCGACGTGCTGCTGGTGCTCGTGCTGGTATAGCTCGTGTTGCTGCTGCTAACGCTACCGATCATTGGGCTCACTCCTTGGGATGGAAAACCGGTGAGTGCACCGGCTTATGCAGCCTCAAGGGGCAAGTTGTCGTGGGTATGTGGCGTTTGTACCGGTTGGTACACAGTCGTCAGGCTGAAGCAAACCCTGTGGGGGCGGGCTTGCTCGCGAAGAGGGTGTGTCAGTCGATATCCATGTTGACTGATACACCGCTTTCGCGAGCAAGCCCGCTCCCACATTGGATAGGTGTTGGGCTTAGGTGCGGGGCAGGCGAATGACCGCAGTGAGGCCGCCGCCGGGGGTTTCTTCCAGGCTCAGTTGCCCGCCCAGGCGTTCCGCCGCCTCCCGGGCGATGGTCATGCCCAGGCCGACGCCACCGGAGTTGCGGTTACGTGAACCCTCCAGCCGAAAGAATGGCTCGAACACCGCTTCGCGTTTGTCTTCTGCAATCCCTGGCCCGTGGTCGATTACCCGGATCACCAGTTGCCCACGGCTGTCTTCGAGGGTGATCAGTGCTTGCCCGGCATAACGCAGGGCGTTGTCCATCAGGTTGTTTATGCACGAACGCAGGGCCATGGGCTGGACTTGCAGCGGTGCGCAATGACCACTGGCCTGAACATCGGCGCCCTGGTCCTGGGCGTTTTCGCTCAGGGATTCCACCAGTGCCTGCACGTCCATCCACTGGCGGGCCTCGCTGGTGCGCTGTTCGTGGAGGTAGGTGAGGGTGGCGTCAAGCATGCCGATCATGTCGTCCAGATCCTGACGCATCTGGCCTTGTAGCTTGTCGTCTTCGATTTGTTCCAGTCGCAGCTTGAGTCGCGACAGCGGGGTGCGCAGGTCGTGGGACACCGCACCGAGCATCCGAGAGCGCTGCTGCACTTGCTCGATGATGCGTCGCTGCATCTTGTTGAAGGTGTGGGCTGCTTGCCGTGCTTCCCGGGGGCCGGACTCGTCCAGTGGCGGGCTATCGAGGTTCTCGCTCAAGCGTTCGGCCGCATCGCTCAGGCGTTGAATCGGCCGGCTCAGCAGTTTGGCGCCGTACCAGGCCGCGATGACCAGTGAGATCAGCTGAAAGGTCAGCGGCACCAACGGGCCGCCGAACCAGGGCCGTGGTGGCCGTTTCTGGAAGCGCGGGTCCATCGGCGGCTGTTGCCCGTCGAAGTTCTCGGAGAACCCAGGTGGCGGCGGAGGGGAGGCGGGCCGTAATGGTGAAACCAGAAAAATGCCAACAGGTGCGCCAGGATGATCGCGATCAGCAACACACCAAACAGGCGGCCGAACAGCGTATCGAAGCGCGCACGCATCAGCCGATGTCCCTCGCGTCGAACAGGTAACCCTCACCGCGAACGGTCTTGATCAACTGCGGTGCCTTGGGGTCATCCCCGAGTTTCTGGCGCAGGCGCGACACCAGCAGGTCGATGCTGCGATCAAAGGCTTCGATCGAACGACCACGAGCAGCATCCAGCAATTGTTCGCGACTGAGCACCCGGCGCGGACGTTCGATGAACACCCAGAGCAGGCGGAATTCGGCGTTGGACAGTGGCACCACCAGGCCATCGGCGGCGATCAACTGGCGCAAAACGCTGTTCAGGCGCCAGTTGTCGAATCGAATATTCGCACGCTGTTCGGTACGATCGTCGCGCACCCGACGCAGAATGGTCTGAATCCGCGCCACCAGTTCCCGTGGCTCGAACGGCTTGGCCATGTAGTCGTTGGCGCCCAGTTCCAGGCCGATGATCCGGTCGGTGGGTTCGCAGCGCGCGGTGAGCATCAGGATCGGGATGTCCGATTCGGCACGCAGCCAACGGCACAGAGACAAGCCGTCCTCGCCGGGAAGCATCAGGTCGAGCACCACCACGTCAAAATGTTCCGCTTGCAGCGCCAGACGCATGGCTGCGCCATCGGTGACGCCGCTGGCGTGGATATTGAACCGGGCCAGATAGTCGATCATCAATTCGCGGATCGGGACGTCATCGTCGACGATCAGGGCGCGAATGCTCCAGCGTTTGTCGTCGCCGGGCGCTTTTTGATCGTCGTTCACAGGTGCAGGGGTGTTTTGCATGCGTGCGTTCATCTGCCAGGTAGGCTGCCAACCACAAAGATGGGCTGCGAGGTTGTGGCTTCAGCATAGGCGTCCTGCCCGAAGGCGGGAAGTGCTGTAAGGGCGTGTTGCGGCTCCCGAGGGTAGCGATGAAGGATGTTGTGGGCGTGTCGTGAGTGTATCCGGCTGAGACAGCAATTGGCCAAAGGGCTAGTCTTGCTTGAGCTGCGACGACGAATTACCGATCATCGGGTCCCGCAGCGGCGCTGGTTCCGCTACAATGCGCGCCGATTTCGTCCTGCCTGAGAGCCCGCACATGTCCGTCTGCCAGACTCCTATCATCGTCGCCCTGGATTTCCCCACCCGTGACGCCGCACTGAAGCTGGCCGACCAGTTGGACCCTAAATTGTGCCGGGTCAAAGTCGGTAAAGAGTTGTTCACCAGCTGCGCCTCGGAAATCGTCGGCACCTTGCGCGACAAGGGTTTCGAAGTGTTCCTTGACCTCAAGTTCCACGACATTCCGAACACCACCGCGATGGCGGTCAAGGCTGCGGCGGAAATGGGCGTGTGGATGGTCAACGTGCACTGCTCCGGCGGCTTGCGCATGATGGCAGCCTGCCGTGAAGTGCTCGACCAGCGTACCGGCCCCAAGCCGTTGTTGATCGGCGTGACCGTGCTGACCAGCATGGAACGTGAGGATCTGGCGGCTATTGGCCTGGATATCGAGCCGCAGGAGCAGGTGCTGCGTCTGGCCGCGTTGGCGGAAAAAGCCGGGATGGACGGTCTGGTGTGCTCGGCCCTGGAGGCCCAGGCCCTGAAGGCGGCCCACCCGTCGCTGCAACTGGTCACCCCGGGGATTCGTCCGGCGGGCAGCGCCCAGGACGATCAACGCCGCATCCTGACCCCACGTCAGGCGCTGGATGCTGGTTCCGACTATCTGGTGATCGGCCGTCCGATCAGCCAGGCGGCGGATCCGGCGAAGGCGTTGGCGGCGGTTGTAGCCGAAATCGCCTGACCAAACGCTGAAGATCAAAATGTGGGAGCGAGCTTGCTCGCGATGAGGGCATGTCAGTCGACATCAATGTTGTCTGACACACCGCTATCGCGAGCAAGCTCGCTCCCACATTGGTTTTGTGGTGCTTTGAAATATCGGGTTAAACCTTCAGAACCAACTTCCCGAAATTCTCCCCGCTGAACAACTTCATCAGCGTCTCGGGGAACGTCTCCAGTCCTTCCACAATGTCTTCCCGGCTCTGCAACTGCCCCTTGGCCATCCAGCCGGCCATTTCGTGTCCGGCGGCGGTGAATTGCGCGGCGTAGTCCATCACTACAAAACCTTCCATCCGTGCGCGATTGACCAGCAGCGACAGGTAGTTGGCCGGGCCCTTGACCGCTTCCTTGTTGTTGTATTGGCTGATGGCGCCGCAAATCACCACTCGCGCTTTCATTGCCAGGCGACTCAGTACAGCATCGAGAATATCGCCGCCGACGTTATCGAAATACACATCCACGCCCTTCGGACATTCGCGCTTGAGCCCGGCGACCACGTCTTCGTTCTTGTAGTCGATGACCCCGTCAAAACCCAGTTCATCAATCAGGAACTTGCACTTGTCGGCGCCGCCCGCAATGCCGATGACGCGGCAGCCCTTGATCTTGGCGATCTGCCCGGCAATGCTCCCCACCGCGCCTGCCGCGCCCGACAGCACTACGGTGTCGCCGGCCTTCGGTACGCCGACGTTGAGCAGAGCGAAGTAGGCGGTCATGCCGGTCATGCCCAACGCCGACAGGTAGCGCGGCAGTGGCGCCAGTTTCGGATCAACCTTGTAGAAGCCTCGCGGCTCGCCGAGGAAGTAATCCTGAACGCCCAGGGCGCCGTTAACGTAGTCGCCCACCGCAAAGCCCGGGCTGTTCGACGCAATCACTTTGCCTACACCCAATGCGCGCATTACTTCACCCAGGCCGACCGGCGGGATGTAGGACTTGCCCTCGTTCATCCAGCCACGCATGGCCGGGTCCAGGGACAGGTATTCGTTCTTGACCAGGATCTGACCCGTGGCCGGTTCGCCGACCGGTACTTCTTGATAGGTGAAGGTTTCGCGGGTCGCCGGGCCTACCGGGCGTTTGGCGAGCAGGAACTGGCGATTGGTCTGGGTAGTCATGACAGGCACTCAAGATGAATGAAGCTTTGTTGATAGACCTTCATGGCTGATGCCGCAAGGTTGGCTGATGCGGCGAATGCAGGTCGATCCAGTGCAGTGATAGTCGGGCGGTCGCTTCTATCACTGCGATTCATGGGCGCTCAACCGGCCTTCTGATAGTGCTGCCGCGCGGCAGGCCCCTGTGGCTAGACTGCAAGCACGCAATCGCGCCGCATTCTTCTCTTCGAGGACATAACAATGAGCATGACGTTTTCCGGCCAGGTAGCCGTTGTGACCGGTGCCGCCAACGGTATTGGCCGCGCCACCGCCCAGGCCTTTGCGGCTGAAGGGTTGAAGGTCGTGGTTGCCGATCTGGACACGGCGGGCGGCGAAGGCACGGTAGCGCTGATTCGCACGGCGGGCGGCGAAGCGACCTTCGTGCGCTGCAACGTCACCGTGGAAAGCGAGGTAAAACATCTGATGGACGAAGTGGTGAATACCTACGGCCGTCTCGACTATGCCTTCAACAACGCCGGTATCGAGATCGAAAAAGGCAAGCTGGCCGACGGCACGATCGATGAGTTCGACGCGATCATGGGCGTCAACGTCAAAGGCGTCTGGTTGTGCATGAAGTATCAGTTGCCGTTGCTGCTGGCCCAGGGCGGCGGGGCGATCGTCAACACTGCGTCGGTAGCCGGCCTGGGTGCTGCGCCGAAGATGAGCATTTACGCCGCCTCCAAGCACGCGGTGATCGGCCTGACCAAATCGGCCGCCATTGAATATGCAAAGAAAAAGATCCGCGTAAACGCAGTGTGCCCGGCGGTGATCGACACCGACATGTTCCGTCGCGCCTATGAGGCTGACCCGAAGAAGGGTGAGTTCGCCAATGCCATGCACCCGGTAGGTCGCATCGGCAAGGTCGAGGAAATCGCCAGCGCGGTGCTGTATCTGTGCAGTGACGGCGCGGCCTTCACTACCGGGCATTCGCTGGCCGTGGATGGTGGCGTCACTGCATTCTGAATGTTGCTAACGCGAACCGTGTGGGAGCGGGCTTGCTCGCGAAGGCGGCTTGGCATTCAACACTTCTGTTGACTGTTATACCGCCTTCGCGAGCAAGCCCGCTCCCACAGGTTCCGTGAAGACCCCGGACAATGTGTTTCAAATGGTTAGAACCGGCGGTTTTGGCGGTGTTGTCGCACAGCCGAACGAGTGTTCCTGTGATTAACTGCTGTCAGCAAAATGGACAGGAGTTGGCTTGCTCATGGAATTGAGAATTGATCGACAGGCAATGGTGCCCGTCGTACAGCAAATCGTCGACGGACTCGCGGGCTGGATCCGTCAAAGCGAAGTGCCGCCCGCGACTCGCTTGCCTTCTGTGCGACACATCGCGCGGATCAATTTGCTCAGTCAATCCAGTGTCGTTGAAGCCTGTGAGCGCCTCGTCGCCCAAGGGGTCCTGGCCTCGCGTCATGGTTCGGGGTTCTTTGTCGCCGCATCAGCACCGGTGGTGCCGGATGCGTGGGATCTTCCCAGGTTCGAAGGCGCGGAGGCGATGCAAACGGATTTCAGCAACAGTCTGTCGGGTGAGCTGATGCTGGGGTGTGGCGGGCTGCCCGAAAGCTGGCGCGAAACCGACGACCTCAGTTACGCGATCCGTCAGGTGGCCCGTACCGACATGGCCGGTCTGTTCAACTACAGCACGCCACTGGGCTTGCTTGCGCTGCGTCAGCAGATCCTCAAGCGCTTGAAGCCGCTCAATATCGAGGTGGACGACAGTTGTGTCCTGACCACGGTCGGCGCCAGCCAAGGGCTCGACCTGATTGTGCGGACCTTGCTCAGGCCGGGGGACTGCGTGGTGGTGGAAAACCCCGGTTTTTCTCATCTGTTCGATTTGCTCCGGCTGCACGGGGTCAGCATGCTCGAGGTGCCCCGCACGCCGCGTGGGCCCGACACGCAAGCGCTCGAGCGGTTGTTGATCAAACACAATCCTCGAGCCTTGTTCATCAATAGCTACCACCACAACCCCACCGGCAGTTGCGTGACGCCGGCAGTGGCGCAGCGGGTTCTGCAACTGTGCAAAACCCATGGCGTGCTGGTGATCGAAGATGATGTCTATGCGGATTTGCACCATGGTCCGGGCACACGCCTCGCCGCGCTGGATGACGACGCCCGGGTGATCTACGTCGGCAGCTTTTCCAAGACCCTCAGCAGCTCATTGCGGGTGGGGTTTGTGGTGGCGGGTGCCGGGCTCATTTCACGGCTGGCCGAGGTCAAGATGATCAGCAGCATGGGCGGCTCGCGGTTTTGCGAGTCGGTGCTGGCCGGGTTGTTGGCCTCAGGTGCCTATCGCAAATTGGTACAACGCCTGCGTCAGCGTCTGAGCATGGACCGGGTTGCGGCGTTGCAGTTGCTCGAAGATGCCGAGTGGGAAGTCTTCGGCAAGCCTGCCGGAGGCTTGTTCATCTGGGCGCGACCGCCGATGTCCGACTACGCTCAGCTGCGCGTGCAGGCGCGGCGTTTCGGTGTGCTGCTGTCTTCTCCTACGGCATTCAGCCCGACCGGTGAAGCCAATGACTGGCAACGGATCAATGTCGCCAGTGCCTGCGATCCGCGTGCCCGGCGGTTTTTTCAGGCCACCGCTGTGGATCGACCTAAAACGTTCTGAAAACGACGTAGGCGTAGCTTTTTGCCATTATTCCGACGCCAGAGACTTGTGTTGACACAGGCCCGTTGCGAATCTCCATCTACAGACTTTGGCAGGGGACTACGAGCAATGATTTCGGCCGTGCAAGGACGTTTTGCCAACCTCGGTATGGCAAAAAAACTGGGTGTCGGGTTTGTCCTGGTGCTGTTGTTGACAGCCTTGGTGGCAGCCATTGGCGTATGGTCCCTGCGAACCATCAGTCAGCGTTTCGACGGGCTCAAGCAGATGTCATCGCTTAACAGCGGCTTGCTCAAGGTGCGTTTGCTAGAGCAGGAGTACGCCTTGCACGGCAACCCGAAAACCGCCGATGCGCTGCATCAGGGGGTTGATGCGCTGATTGCCCTGGCGACTCAGTTGAAGGCGCAGTCGGCGCTCAACGTGCCGGTCATGAACGATGTCGAGCAGTCGCTTGGTGCCTATCGCAAGGCCTTCGACGAATTTGTCTCATTGACCCAGGCCAAGGACCTGGCCCTGGAAATGGCCAGTTGGTCGGTGTCCAGCGTGGCCAATAACCTCGATGTATTGCAGGCCGGCCTCGCAGACGATGGCGCCTATGCCTTGAAGGAGTCCGAGGGCAAGGATGGTTCGCAGTTCATTGAGCAGGCCAATCAGGTCAGCCAAGTGTCACGGTTGATGTTGCAGGCCATGAATGAGGCCCGTGTGCGCCTCGACCAGAGCCGCAAGGGTGACGACGACAGCGCCGGCAAGGGCAAGATCGAGCAGGCCGACCAGGCACTGGCTCAGGCCGAGCAGCTGAAAACCACGGTCAAGGACGAGGGTTACCAGACTGTCCTCAATGAAGTGACCGGTCATATCGCCAGTTTCAGTGACAAACTCACCGAGTACACCGGCCTCCTGGCCCAGGAAAAAACCGTCTATGAGCAACTGCACCAGCGCGCCGCTCAAGTGGTGGAGCGGGTGGATCAGGCCTACGTGGCTGAAGACGGGGCGATGCAGGCCGAGCTGAAAAAGAACTCGTTGTTGATCATTGGCTCCTCGGCGCTGGCGCTGCTGGTCGGGCTGATCGCGGCGTGGGTGATTACCCGGTTGATTGTGGCGCCGCTGCGCAGTGTGATTCGTGTCGCTCAGCAGATTGCCTCGGGTGATTTGAGTGCGACGGTTGAAGTAACCCGCCGCGACGAAATCGGTCAGTTGATGCAGGCCATGCAACAGATGGGCGCAGGCCTGAGCAGTATCGTCAGTGGTTTGCAGGCCGGCATCGAACAGTTGGCCAGTTCCGCGCAATCGCTGTCAGCGGTGACCGAGCAGACCAACCTGGAAGTCAGCAGCCAGAAAGAAGAAACCGAGCAAGTCGCCACGGCAATGAATCAGATGACCGCCACGGTGCATGACGTCGCCCGTAACGCGGAGGAAGCCGCCGACGGCGGCGCAGACCGCGGACGACAAGGTCGAGAGTGGTCAGCAGGTCGTACGCCAGAGCATGGCGCGGATCGAGCAACTGGCGGATTCGGCGACTTCGGCCAGTTCCAGTATCGAGAGCCTGAGTGCGGAGATCCAGAACATCGGCACGGTGCTCAGCGTGATCAAAAGCGTGGCCGAGCAGACCAACCTGTTGGCCCTCAACGCGGCCATCGAGGCAGCCCGGGCGGGTGAGCAGGGCAGGGGCTTTGCGGTGGTGGCCGACGAAGTACGGGCGCTGGCCAAGCGTACTCAGCAATCGACTGAGGAGATCGAGCGGTTGGTGAGTGCCTTGCGTTCGGCGGCGCAGTCGTCGGTACGGCAGATTCAGAACAGTGGTGAGTTGGTTAAGTTGGCGGTCAGTGATGCGCTGCAGACTGAGAGTGCGTTGGGGAGTATTGCGGCGGCGGTGTCGTTGATTCAGCAGATGAACCAGCAGATTGCGGCGGCGGCCGAGGAGCAGAGTTCGGTGGCTGAGGAGATTAATCGCAGTGTGACGAGTATTCGTGCGAGTGCGGATCAGTCTTCGTTGGCGATGCGGGGGAATGCGGCGTCCAGTATTGAGTTGGCGCAGTTGGGGGTTGAGCTTAAGGGGATGGTCGGGCATTTTCGACTTTGACGCGTTGACTTGGCGGCCTTAGGGCCGACCAGGTTCTTGTTGGTTGAGTACATATCCTTTGTTGCGGTAACGGCTTCTTATGGTTCCGCTCTTACAGCGGGTCACTTTTGGCAAACGCCCCAAAAGTAACCAAAAGGTCTCGCCCCGGCGTCCGGCCCCTCGCTTAGGCTCGGCGTGCCTTCGTTTCGGTATTCATCTGGGGGCATTGCCTACGGTCGGCTTCGCTTCGACCTCCTCTCGATGTGTTCGACTTCGTCGAACGGCGCTACGCGCCCACCCCCCAGATGAACACCTCCACTCAGCCTCCCGAAGGGGCGGGTAGAGCAAGATCAAGAGCAGGCGAGCTAACGCTCGGCCTAATGAGTGGTGAGGAGCGGGTGGGTGTACGCCGCTCTGCTTTTGATTCTGCTTTTGTAGGAGCGAGGCTTGTCCGCGAAGGCTGCCTGACAGCCGACCCATATCTTTCGGATGCACTCGGTCCAATTGTGGGAGCTGGCTTGCCTGCGAAGGCGGCCTGACAGCCGACCAATCTCCCTCGGATGTACTCACCCCCATTGTAGGAGTTGAGCTTGCTCGCGAAGGCGCACTGAAGGCCTATCAATCTATTGTTAGTGCAATGGTTTCTGTGGGCGCTGAAGGCTGCAATCCTTTGATCTTCCCCCATCAAATCCAAGGCAAAAAAAGCCACCTCTCGGTGGCTCTTTTTTCTTCCAATCAGTCGTAAATCACTTTCTTCTTCCAGTCGGCATCGGCCTCGACGTCTTTGAGGCCTTCGGTCAATTGGTTGACCTCGCCTTCTGCCGGGGCAGTTTTGTCCATGACTTGGGCGTTGGCGCGAGCCAGGAGTTTTTCCAGGTATTCGAGTTGTTCGGCGTATATCTGCGGTTCTTGTTGCTTGCGCAGGTATTGCACGCCGCGTTCGAACGCCAGGCGAGCCTGGCCAGGCTGGTTCTGTTGCAGGGAGTGTTGGCCGAGGTTGTTGAAGAACTCGATGTGCAGCAGCACCAGGATGTGGCGCACTTCGCGGATCCAGCGCTTGGCTTCATTGGTCGGCAAGAAGCCGTCCTGAGCAGCGCGGGTGATCTGGCCATGCAAGGCTTCGAGCAGGAAGCGCACGTCCTTGGCCTTGGCCTCGGTCTGGATCGGTGCCGGGGGTTGTTCACCGGGATCGATTCGCCTTGGGCAACCAGGGTGTTCAGCTCGGCGATTCGTGCCTTGACCGATGCACTGGTTTTCTCAAGGTTCAGCAGGCGCTGGCAGACGTTCAGCTCCAGACGGGTCAGCAGCAGCTTGAGCGCTGGTGTCATCAACTGACCGGGGAAGGTCTCGGTGATTTCGCCACAGCGACGCAAACGGTCGTTGAGTTCAACCTTGGTACGGGCCTTTTCCAGCTTATTGTTTTCCACCACATGGTTCATGTAGCCAATGGCGATCAATAGTGCGATCCCGGCTATGACTAGCAGGGTGATCATGAGTGGTGTCACCGGTAAGACCTCTTTATAGGGTTCGCGTGCGAGTGTAGTGGCTTGGCATGGGGGCGCATAGGGCCGCTCGACGAGTTGAATCGGCCACGACTCTACTTATATCGGCCGCAAGGCTGCTTATATAAGTAATAGCGCGCGAGGTGCACATTGCCATCATTTGTTGCGTGGGTGGACTATAGCGCCTTGGCGGGTGCCAGAATATAGGCGTCAAACGCCGGACGACGGAAAACCCGGATTCGCCTCCCAAAGCGGGGCGAAGTCATTGATTTAAATAAATTTATATCAGGGGGTTGACGACCCCTCAATCCATCCATAGAATGCGCGCCACTTACAGCGTAAAGCACACAGCGAAACGCGGTAGGTAGTGAATGTTGTACGTGTGTCCCCTTCGTCTAGTGGCCTAGGACACCGCCCTTTCACGGCGGTAACAGGGGTTCGAGTCCCCTAGGGGACGCCATATGCGGGAATAGCTCAGTTGGTAGAGCACGACCTTGCCAAGGTCGGGGTCGCGAGTTCGAGTCTCGTTTCCCGCTCCAATTTTAAACAGCGTTGCTTTCGGGCAAAGCTGAGTGAAACCAGAACCGATATCTTCGGATACGGATTTGGGCACTGGAATACACACCATGTGTTTCAGTTAGCGTGTCCCCTTCGTCTAGTGGCCTAGGACACCGCCCTTTCACGGCGGTAACAGGGGTTCGAGTCCCCTAGGGGACGCCATTTGCGGGAATAGCTCAGTTGGTAGAGCACGACCTTGCCAAGGTCGGGGTCGCGAGTTCGAGTCTCGTTTCCCGCTCCATATTTAACAAAAACGCCGCTCAGTGATGAGCGGCGTTTTTGTTTGCGCATTTTTTTGTGGGAGTGAGCCTGCTCGCGATTACGGTCTGTCAGTTGGCGCACTTTTCGACTGATACACCGCAATCGCGAGCAGGCTCGCTCCCACATTTTTGCGTAGGGCCCGCCAATAGAGCGGGCCCGACTAGCGAATCAGAGCTTCGGCAACTGCCCGATACGCCCCATCATCTCGGTCACGATCTGCAGGTCCAGCAGGAACTGGTCGACAGTCTTGAACTCGTTGTCAGTGTGCCCGGTGTACTTGACCTCTGGCCGGGCCAGGCCGAACTGCACGCCATTGGGCAGCTCATGGACCGAAGTGGCGCCAGCGGAGCTGCCAAACTTGTGTTCCATGCCGAGGTTTTCAGTGGACACGGCCAGCAGGGCTTTGACCCATTCGCCCTCAGGGTTGCGGTACATAGGCTCAGCGATCGAGTAGTTGAAGGTTGCTGCAACGTGGGACTTCTTGCTCCAGGCGCCAATCTTTTCAGCAATTTTCGTCTTGAGCGCTTCCGGGGACTCGCCCTTCGGCACGCGCAGATTGACCGCGAGCTTGAAGGCTTTCTTATCCATCCCGACATAGGTCAGGGACGTGGTCAGCGGCCCCATGAAGGCATCGGAAAAACCAACGCCCAATTTGCCACCCAGATAGTCCAGGCCCCAGTTATCGGCGGCGTAACGGGCGGCGTCAGTGATGTGGTTGTGCTTGAGCGCAACCTTGCCGTCGAGGCTGTTGATGAAGTCCAGCATCCTGGCTACCGGGTTGACGCCTGATTCGGGCTCGGAGGAGTGGGCGGAGACGCCGGTGACCGTCAGTTTGACGTCCTTGCCGTCGACCTTGGCGCTCACTTCGAAGTTGCCGCCATTGCGCTTGGCATAGTCAGTCCCGGCCGTCTGCAGGCTGGCAGCCAATTCGGCGGGTTTGTCAGTCACCAGGGTGGCGACCGAAGCCGACGGAATCTGGTTAGTGGCCAGGCCGCCCGTCATCGAGATGATTTCGGCGCCTTTGCCCTCTGCCTTGCGCTTGGCAAAGCTCGCCATGACGGTGCCGTAGCCTTTCTCGGCAATCACTACCGGATAGCCGCCATCCAGCGCCAGGTTGTAGTTGGGTATCGGGTTGTGTTCGAAGTAATAGGGGATGGCGTCGCCGGTGGTTTCCTCGGTGGTGTCGACCAGCAGCTTGAAATTCCTCGCCAGTGGCAGCTTCTCTTCCTTGATGATCTTCATGGCGTAGAGCGCTACGACGATGCCGTTCTTGTCATCCTCGGTGCCCCGGCCGTACATGCGGTCGCCGATCAGGGTGATCTTGAATGGATCGAGTTTGGTGCCATCTTTCAGGACCCAGTTCTCCGGCGTCACGGGCACCACATCGGCATGCGCGTGAATGCCCACGACTTCATCGCCACTGCCTTCCAGGGAGATTTCATAGACACGGTTGTCGATGTTGCGAAAGTTCAGGTTGAAGGCCTGGGCAAGGCCCTTGATCTTGTCGGCGATCTTGATGAATTGCGGGTTGTCATGCTGGGCAACACCTTCCACTTGGAAGGTCGGGATTTCCACCAGTTCGCGCAGAGTCTCGGTGGCAGCGGCGCCATACTTCACTCGTGCATAGAGGCCAAGCAGGCGATATATCTCGTTCTGCTGATCTGGGGAAAGTGTCTTGTTGTCGAGGAAAGCACTGATTGCCGGGCCGAGGTCGTCGGTTTTGGCAAGATCGCTCTTGGCCAGGCTTCCCAGGAACTGCCTGAAGTCTGTCACCGAGGCGTCACTGAAAGTCTTGAGAATGGTCGCGCTCTGTTGCGGGGTGATGCTGGCGTGCGCAAGTGTGGTAAACGACGAAAGGCTGGCCAGCATCAATGTAGTTGCGGCCAGTTGTTTGAGAGAAAAATCCATTGCTGGGGGCATTCCTTTGCAGGCGGTTTGTGAGAAATGTCTGATCGATAGGTCAGAAACATTTTTTAAACTAACACCATGAGGGAGCGATAGGGGAGCCCTCGAAGTGGGATCTGTCGCACAGAAACGCAAAAGCGACGCACAAACGAAAAAGGCCCGCCAGTCAGACTGAGCGGGCCTTTTGCATGAGCGCGAGGTTTACATCGATAAAATCAGGCGCCCGGCGAACAGGATCAGAATCACTCCCATGGTGCGTTCGAACCAATGCCCCATGCGCATAAACAGCAGTCGCACTCGAGCGCTGGAAAAGAACAGCGCAACGATCACAAACCACAATGCGTTCACGAAGCACATCCAAAGGCCATACAAAGCCTGGATCTTTAGCGGCGTCGTGGCGCTGATGATGGTGGTGAAGATCGCCAGGAAAAACAGCGTGGCTTTCGGGTTGGTCGCGTTGGTCAGGAAGCCGGTGGTGAATGCCTTCAACAGTGTTTGCTCGACCACTGGTTCGTCTGCCGCCTTGTCACCTTCCAGCGCGGTTTTCGGTTTGCTGCGCAACAGACTGACGCCGAGATACAGAATGTAGGCGCCGCCCACGACCTTGGCCACTGTCAGCAACCAGGGCGTGGTGTGCATCAGCGCGCCAACGCCCAGCAGGGTGTAAAGCACATGCACGGAAATCCCCGCACCGATGCCCAGTGCGGTGCAGATACCCACCAGTCGACCAAAGCGCACGCTCTGGCGAATGGTCACGGCGAAGTCCGGTCCGGGTGCGACCACGGCCAGGAAGTGGATGGTCGCCAGCGCCAGAAACTCGCCCAGGTAATTCGAAAGCATCTCAACTCCAAAAGGTAAGGGGTGAAGCATTGCCGCGGTAGCCGACAAAGAACGAAAGGCTCAATCGCGGGTCTGCCACACCCGGGGTCACCGAGTGCATGCAGCGCGAATTGAACATGATGAAATCGCCCGGGTCGGGGCGAATCTCCAGGGTTGGAGGTCCAAGCAGGGTCGGCTCGATGCCGTAACTGTCGCCACGCATTTCGTCGAACTGGTCGGGGGTAATGTCGTGGTCCCACATCTGCAACGCGCCGCCCTCGGTGGGCATGTTCAGGTACACGTTGCAGGCAAATTGCGCCTCCAGGCTTTTGGCCTGGAAACTGTCCGGGGCGTCCTTGGCGAAAATGTCGTGATGGGCGAGAAAGCACACCCCGGGCTTCACCACTCGGGACAGCCCGACATACATTTTGCGACCGTAGAGGTTCTCCAGGTGCGCGCCTGCTGGCCAGGACTCATCAAGCATGCAACGCAGGGTGTCGACCGGGGACGAGTAGGGCGCGCATCGGTTGCGCAGTTCCTCGATGTTGCTGGTGGCGCGCTCGAAATAGTCTTCGATCAGCAGTGGCTGGTTTTCCGCTTCGTAAAACGCCATGCCGATGCGACCGATGCTCGGCGCATTGATATAGCCTTCAAAGCCCGGTGCAAGAATCTTGTCGCCAATCTGCACCGCCAGCGGCTGAGGCAAAAAGCCTTTGACGCGGATGGCGAGGACTTCTTCATTGGCCAGTTTTTTTATGCACGTCTCATCGAGACGCTCGACGTCAAGCATCATGGTTTAGGTCCATCTATCGAGTAGTCAACGGAGCCCGCGAATGCAGGCGCCCCCGCGTCAGGCGATGACGGTGTCGACATCGCCAAAATGCTCAATCCACGTGGTAGTGGACGGACAACGTGCCCTTTTTCTGAGAAAGGGAGTCGATCGAGACTGTGCCCAAATCCTTCAGGCTACGTACATGGGTGCCGCCACAGCCGTAGGCCGGAAGTTCACCGAAACCGATTTCCCGGGCGCCTTCGCGCAGTGAAGTCAGGCGTGGCAGGTCATGGGCGATCCACTGTTCGATGCCGCTCTGAACGATCTGCGCATCAACCTCTTGTGCCGAGTCTGCCGGTTTGAACTGCACACGGCCTTCGTTGGGCCAGTGATGCGCCTTGGTCGGCATCCAGCCCAGCGCCTGAACGAAGTGGCCAATCAGGTGGCCGGCCGAATGCATGCGGGTATTGAATTGGCGGCGTTGCTCGTCGACCCGTATCTGAGTCATGCCGAGTTTTACCGGGTGGTCGACGTAATGGATGATCCGGTCCGGATCCTGGACCACCCGTAGCACCTGGCTTTCACCAATCCAGCCGGTATCAAAGGGCTGTCCACCGCCCTGGGGGTGAAACAGTGTGGCGCGCAAAACGACCGCGAATTCATTCTCGTGGGGCGTGCAATCCAGGACTTCCACATTAGCTTTGAGGTCATCACTATGGAAAAAGAGGCGAAGCGTCATATTCCATGCCCTTATTAAAGTTTCTATTTTTATTATATGAAGCGTGGAATTGCGTGATAATCCGTTCAAACATCAAAGGACTGTTGCGCTGTGAGCATAAATCTACCGCTACCGCTGTTGGGTGAAATGGCGATTTTCGTCAAGGTTGTCGAAACCGGCAGCTTCTCCGAAGCGGCACGTCAGTTGGGCTCGTCACCTTCGGCAGTCAGTCGCAGTATTTCGCGTCTGGAAAAAGCCCTGGCCACCCGGTTGCTGCAGCGCACCACACGCAAGCTGCGGCTGAGCGACGGTGGCGAAGAGGTGTTCAAGCGTTGCCAGGAGATGGTCAGCGCAGCCAAGTCAGTGATGGAAATCAGCGGCCAGTTCACCCATGAGGCTGAAGGCCTGGTGCGGGTCAGCGTGCCCAAAGCAGTGGGGCGATTTGTGATTCACCCGCATATGCCGGAATTTCTGCGCCGATATCCCAAAGTGGATGTGGAGTTGTTGCTCGAAGACCGGCAGGTGGACTTGATCGATGACCATGTCGATCTGGCGATCCGTATTACTGATCGGCCGCCCGCAGGACTGGTAGGGCGGCAGTTGCTGACCATTGACCACTTGCTCTGTGCGACGCCGCAGTACCTGGCCGAGCACGGCACGCCGATGCATCCCCACGACTTGCTCAATCACAGCTGCATCTACCTGGGCGAAACCCCGAGCGATGCGCGCTGGAAATTCAAGAAAGGCACTAAAGCCGTGACCGTCGGTGTGCGCGGGCGATACGCCGCCAATCACACTGGCGTGCGTTTGGGCGCGGTGTTGCAGCACATCGGCATTGGCAGCCTTCCGTACTTCACCGCCCGTTATGCGTTGGAGCAGGGGTTGATTGTGCAAGTGCTGCCGGACTGGACCTTTCTGGCCTCCTACCATGGCGGTGCCTGGTTGTTGCACTCACCGACCCGCTATCTGCCGCCCAAGCTTCGGGTGTTTATCGATTATCTGGTGGAGTGCCTGGAGAAGGAGCCAACATTGAGTAAGCCGGGTAAGCCCGGTGCGTTGGGTAAGGTGGCGGCGGAGTATGAGTTACCCGAGCGTGATGGGTTGCTCTGAAGTCAAGATCAAAAGATCGCAGCCTTCGGCAGCGCCCACAGGCGCAAGGAGCTGCCGAAGGCTGCGATCTTGTGATCTTCAAAACACAAAAAAAGCCCGCATGTTCAACCATGCGGGCCTTTTGTATTACTGATCCGGGATCAGTGCTTGCTGTCCTGGTTCGACATCGCCAGCAGTTGTTTTTCCTGGTTCCAGTCGAACGGTTCATCGTTCTGTTCGGCTTCGAAACGACGCTCTTCCAGCGCCTGATACAAGTCGATTTCATCATCGGGCATGTAATGCAGGCAGTCACCAGCGAAGTACCACAGCAGGTCGCGCGGCACCAGATGAGCGATTTGCGGGTAGCGGGTGATCACCTGGCACAGGATGTCCTGGCCCAGGTATTGGCTTTCGATCGGATCGACCGGCAGCAACGCACGCAATTCGTCGAAGCGCTCCAGGAACAAGGCATGGCTTTCTTCGGGAACCTGTTCGGCCTCACCTACGGCGACCAGGATGCTGCGCAAGTGGTCAAGCAAGACGAGATGGTCGGCAACGACATTGGACACGAGATAAGTCCTCAAGAGCAAAACGGGCGCAGGAGTATAAAGCTCCTGCGCCCATTTTTACATCGATGGCTGGATCAGCGGACCTTTCCTTCGGCCAGCGCCAACTCCTCTTTGTCGAAATCATCGACGTCGATCACCTTGCGCCGCGCCACTTCGGCGTCACGCAGGGTCTGCGCTTCACCCGGCTGCAACACCCCGGCTTCCAGCGCGGCATCGATGGCGTGCTCCCCGGCCGCCGGTTTGACTTGGCCACTTTTTAGCGCCACATGCAGCTTTTTCTGCAACGGTTGCGCTGCATTCAGCAGGTTGCAGGCGTGTTGCAGAGCACCAACGGCATCCTCGGCCGATTGCGGACGGTAGCAACCGCCGAGCAATTCTTCGAGGGTCGGATCGCCCTTGGCCCGACCAATCACTGCAGCCACTTCGGCGCCGAGTTTGTCCGACGGGCCTTTGTGACGACGACCGAACGGGAACACGATCACCCGTAGCAGGCAACCCAGCACCTTATTCGGGAAGTTAGTCAGCAGTTCATCCAATGCCCGTTCCGACTGCCCGAGGCTTTCTTCCATCGCCCAGTTAAACAACGGTGCCATGTGCTCCGGCGAATCGAGGTCGTGATAACGCTTGAGCGCGGCCGAGGCCAGGTACATGTTGCTGAGCACATCCCCCAAACGGGCCGATAGGCGTTCGCGACGTTTCAATTCACCGCCCAGCAGCATCATGCTGAGGTCGGCGAGCATGGCGAACGCGGCAGCCTGACGGTTCAGCGCGCGGAAGTAACCCTGGCTGAGTGTGTTACCCGGTGAATGTTCGAAGTGACCAAAACCAAGGTTCAGCACTAGTGTGCTGGCGGCGTTACTCACCGCGAAACCGATGTGCTTGAGCAGCAGGCCATCGAACTCGGTGAGTGCCTGGTCCTTGTCTTCACGACCGGCCAGCGCCATTTCCTTGAGTACAAACGGATGGCAGCGAATCGCGCCCTGGCCGAAGATCATCAGGTTGCGCGAGAGAATGTTCGCGCCTTCCACGGTGATGAAGATTGGCGCGCCATTCCAGCTGCGGCCCAGATAGTTGTTCGGCCCCATGATGATCGCCTTGCCGCCATGCACATCCATGGCGTGGCTGATGCACTCGCGGCCGCGTTCGGTCAGGTGGTACTTGAGAATCGCCGACAGTACCGACGGTTTTTCGCCAAGATCCACTGCATTCGCGGTCAGCATCCGGGCGGCGTCCATCATCCAGGCGTTGCCGCCGATGCGGGCCATGGCTTCCTGAATCCCTTCGAACGCCGACAGCGGTACGTTGAACTGCTCGCGGACCTGAGCGTACTGGCCGGTGACCAGACTGGTGAACTTCGCCGCGCCAGTACCGACCGCCGGCAGGGAAATCGAACGCCCCACCGACAGGCAGTTCATCAGCATCATCCAGCCTTTGCCGAGCATTTCCTGGCCGCCAATGAGGAAGTCCAGTGGAATGAACACGTCCTTGCCAGAGTTCGGGCCGTTCATGAACGCGGCGCCGAGCGGCAGGTGACGGCGACCGATTTCAACCCCGGCGGTGTCGGTCGGGATCAGCGCAAGGCTGATGCCCAAATCTTCTTTCTCGCCCAGTAAATGATCCGGGTCGTAGGCCTTGAAGGCCAGGCCGAGCAGGGTGGCCACCGGGCCCAGCGTGATGTAACGCTTTTCCCAGTTCAGGCGCAGGCCAAGGGTTTCCTGGCCTTCCCATTCGCCCTTGCAGATCACCCCGGTGTCGGGCATCGCGCCAGCATCGGAACCGGCTAGAGGCCCGGTCAAGGCGAAGCACGGAATGTCATCGCCGCGGGCCAACCGTGGCAGGTAATGGTTGCGTTGTTCGTCGGTGCCGTAATGCAGCAACAGTTCGGCCGGGCCAAGGGAGTTGGGGACCATCACAGTGGACGCGAGGTCGCCGCTGCGGGTCGCGAGTTTCATCGCCACCTGGGAGTGGGCGTAGGCGGAGAAGCCTTTGCCACCGAATTCCTTGGGGATGATCAGCGCGAAGAAGCCGTGTTCCTTGATGTGGGTCCAGGCTTCGGCTGGCAGGTCCATGTGCTGGCCAATCTGCCAGTCGGTGACCATTGCGCAGAGTTCTTCGGTCGGGCCGTCGATGAAGGCCTGTTCCTCTTCGCTCAGTTGCGCTTTTGGATAGGACAGCAGCTTGTTCCAGTCAGGACGGCCGCTGAACAGTTCGCCGTCCCACCAGACCGTGCCGGCATCGATCGCATCGCGTTCGGTTTGCGACATCGGCGGCAGGGTTTTCTGGAACCAGCTGAACAGCGGCGCGCTGAAGAATTTGCGGCGTAGGTCAGGTAGCAACAGTGGCGCCGCGACCGCCGCGATCAACACCCAGAGAATCAGCAGCAGCCAGCCTGGTGCGTGGTGGCTGAAGGCACCCATCGCCACCACATAGACAGCCACGATACCCAAAGCAGGTAACGGGGCGATGCGGCGGTGGGCCAAATAGGCAATTCCGACGATCAGAACCAGTATCCACAACAACAGCATATTTAATCCTCCGTGAAGCCAAGGCAAAACCAACCTTCAGAGCTTAGACGGCATCCGCAAAACAGGTGGTCAGAGCAAGGTGATTGAAATCGTGGGAAACCTTAGATGGGTTTTGTAAGACCTGTGGGCAACAGGCGTGGGAAATCGTTCGTGGAGCAAGCGGCAAAGCGCCCATGTTTGGCCGAATCGTCGTTATCTCTGTGCTGAAGGTGTCGATAGACTCGAGATTCCCCCAGGAGATCATCCTCATGCACGAGTACCTGAGTCCCGGCCGCTTCATCGATAGTGACCATCCTTCGGTGGTGGAGTTCGCGGAAAAACATCGCGGCGTCAGTCGTGATCCTCGCGAGCAAGCGATCAATCTGTATTACGTCGTGCGCGAGGCGGTGCGCTACAACCCCTACACCTTCAGCCGCGACCCAGACACCTTGCGCGGCAGTTATGCGTTGGCGACGGGCGAAAGTTATTGCGTGCCCAAGGCTACGCTGCTGGCCGGGTGCGCCCGGCATTGCGGCATCCCGGCAAGGATCGGTCTGGCGGACGTGCGTAATCACCTGTCGACCCCGCGCCTGCTCGAACTGCTCGAGAGCGATGTGTTCGCCATGCACGGCTACACCGAGCTGTACTTGAACGAGCGCTGGGTCAAAGCCACGCCCGCGTTCAATCAAGGCTTGTGCGAAGTGTTCAATGTCGCGCCGCTGGAATTTGACGGGATCAACGACAGCGTTTTCCATCCGTTCAACCGCGATGGCGCGAAGCTGATGGAGTACGTGGTGGACCATGGCCAGTTCTCCGACGTGCCCGAAGCGTTCTTTTTCGAGCATTTGCAAAAGAGCTATCCGCACCTGTTCGGCGAGCAACTGCCATCGCTGTTGGGCGATATGCAGAGCGATTTGAGTCGCGCCTGATCCGGCGTATGCTGCCTGCGCATTCATCCATAAAGAGGCGGTCATGCTGAAGATCTGGGGTCGGAAAAATTCGTCGAATGTCAGAAAGCCGCTATGGGCCGCCGAGGAACTGGGCCTGGCTTATGAAGCCATCGATGCCGGCGGCGCTTTCGGTGTGGTGGATACGCCTGAGTACCGCGCGATGAATCCCAATGGCCGCGTGCCGGTGATCCAGGACGACGGTTTCGTACTGTGGGAATCCAACGCCATCGTGCGTTATCTGCTGGCTCGTCATGCTGGTAACACCGCTTGGTATCCGGAAAATCTGCAGGCCCGCGCCACCGCCGACAAATGGATGGACTGGACCACTTCAAGCTTTGCCGGCCCGTTCCGTACTGTGTTCTGGGGCGTGTTGCGCACCCCGAAAGATCAGCAGGACTGGTCGGCCATCAACGCGGCGATCAAGGAATGCGAAGGCTTGCTGTCGATGGCCGATCAGGCGTTGTCAGACAAACCGTACCTGTCCGGCGATGAGGTCGGTATGGGCGACATTCCCTTGGGCAGTTTCATTTATGCCTGGTTCGAGATGCCGATCGAGCGCGCGCCGCAGCCCCATCTAGAGGCCTGGTATGCGCGACTGAAACAGCGCCCGGCGTATCAGAAAGCCGTCATGACCGCGTTGACTTAATACTCACTATCGACACACTTGACTGTACTTGTGTGGCGGCGACAAGCACCATTGCGTTCGTGCGCCGTGGTTGTATAAGTCGCCGCCCGCCCTTATTTATTCCTTTCTTCCCTTCTTGGTGCGTATCCCGATATGAGTTCCGCTCTGTCCATCCGGCAGCTAACCAAAACCTACGGCAACGGTTTCCAGGCCTTGAGTGGTATCGATCTGGATGTCGCCGAAGGTGACTTTTTGCCTTGCTCGGCCCTAACGGCGCCGGCAAATCCACGACCATCGGCATCCTTTCGACCCTGGTGAACAAGACCAGCGGCACGGTGAATATCTTCGGTCACGACCTGGACAAGAATCCTGCGCAGCTCAAGCGCTCCATCGGCGTGGTGCCTCAGGAATTCAACTTCAACCAGTTCGAAAAGACCTTCGACATCGTCGTGACCCAGGCCGGTTACTACGGCATCCCGCCGAAAATCGCCAAGGAACGCGCCGAGCAATACCTGACGCAACTGGGCCTGTGGGACAAACGCGATGTGCCGTCGCGTTCGCTGTCCGGCGGCATGAAGCGTCGACTGATGATCGCCCGCGCCTTGGTTCACGAACCGCGCCTGCTGATCCTCGACGAACCGACGGCGGGGGTGGACATTGAACTGCGTCGTTCGATGTGGGCCTTCCTCACCGAGCTGAACCAGAAAGGCATCACCATCATCCTCACCACGCACTATCTGGAAGAGGCTGAGCAGTTGTGCCGCAACATCGGCATCATCGACCACGGCACCATTGTCGAAAACACCAGCATGAAGCAGTTGCTCAGCCAACTGCATGTGGAAACCTTCCTGCTCGACACCAAGAACACACTGGCCGTGGTCCCACAGTTGCTCGGTTACCCGACCAAACTGCTCGATGCTCACACCCTGGAAGTCCAGGTGGACAAGGCCATGGGCATCACCGCGTTGTTCACTCAATTGGCGCAGCAGAACATCGAAGTGCTGAGCCTGCGTAACAAAACCAATCGCCTCGAGGAGTTGTTCGTGTCCCTGGTGGAGAAAAATCTGTCGAAGGTGGCGGTATGAGTTCCGAGCTGCAACCCAACCTCGTTGCCCTCAATACCATCGTTTACCGTGAGGTCCGGCGCTTTACCCGGATCTGGCCGCAGACCTTGCTGCCGCCGGCCATCACCATGGTTTTGTACTTCGTGATCTTCGGCAACCTGATCGGCAAGCAGATTGGTGGCATGGGTGGTTTCACCTACATGGAGTACATCGTGCCGGGGCTGATCATGATGTCGGTGATCACTAACTCCTACGGCAACGTGGTGTCGAGCTTCTTCGGCAGCAAGTTCCAGCGCTCCATCGAAGAATTGATGGTCTCGCCGGTATCACCGCATACGATTTTGATCGGCTACACCCTGGGCGGCGTGCTGCGCGGGTTGATGGTCGGGGTCATCGTGACCCTGCTGTCGCTGTTCTTCACCGATTTGCAGGTTCATCACCTGGGCGTGACCATTCTGGTGGTGGTGCTGACGGCAACGATCTTCTCGCTGCTGGGCTTCATCAACGCGGTGTTTGCACGCAACTTCGATGACATCTCGATCATCCCGACCTTCGTGCTGACACCGCTGACGTACCTGGGCGGCGTGTTCTATTCGATCACTTTGCTGCCGCCGTTCTGGCAGACCGTGTCCCTGGCCAACCCGGTGCTGCACATGGTCAACGCGTTCCGTTACGGCATCCTCGGCGTTTCGGACATCAAGATCAGCGTGGCGATCACCTTCATGCTGGTCGCGACCGTGGTGTTGTACGTCGGTTGTGCGCGGTTGCTGGTGAGTGGGCGTGGGATGCGTACCTGATTCGGGACCGAGTTGCCCGCGAAGGCGCCAGCTCAGACACCGCATAAAAACGGCCTCCCAAGCGGAGGCCGTTTTGCATTCTTACATCCGGCGTTGCTTGCGCCGCTTCCATTGTCGTCCGACCCACCAACGCCAATACATCATCGTCAGGCAATAGGCGAGGGCGCCCAGCACTAGCCCGGTCACCACTGAGCCAAGCAGAGACGGTTGCCACAACGTCGAGAGTTCGCCGCTGATCCACTCCCAGGTCAGCTCGTCCGGGAGTGAACGGGCCGGCACGTCCATCAGCCAGGCGCCGGTCTGGTACGTGCAGAAGAACACCGCCGGCATGGTGATCGGGTTGGTCAGCCAGACCAGGCTCACCGCAATCGGCATGTTGCCGCGCACCATGATCGCAAGGAAGGCGGCGAGGAGCATTTGCAGCGGAATCGGCAGGAATGCGGCGAACAGACCGACAGCCATCGCCCGGGCCACCGAATGGCGGTTGAGGTGCCAAAGGTTCGGGTCATGCAGCAACGTGCCGAGAAAGCGTAAGGATTTGTGTTCCCTGATGCTGGTCGGGTCTGGCATGTAACGTTTGAATAAGCGCCGGGGCATAAGGCTTCTCGGTCGGTTCAGGCGGCAAGTATGTCTGGATTCTATTAGCCGCCCATTCAGACTTTGTGACAATTAATAACGACGCCCGTGCAACTAGCCGGCTATGCCTAGGAGGGGGACTCTCAAGGACGGGCTTATGCGCACAGGGATGGTGGCGCTGGCCCTTGGGTTATTGGCGTTGCGTTTTTTACCGGTTTTACCGCCGGTCTGGTTATGGCTGTTGTTGCCGGTCGCGGGTTTGATGCTGCTGCCGTTTCGCACATATCCGCTGGCGTTTTTCCTCTTCGGCTTCAGTTGGGCCTGCGGGCAGGCGCAGTCGGCGCTGGATGATCGGCTACGGGCGAGCCTGGACGGCGAAACCCGCTGGGTTGAAGGCCGGGTCACGGGGTTGCCGCAGAACAATGAAGCGGTGGTGCGATTCGAACTGGCGGACGCGCGCTCGCGCCACGGGACGCTTCCGTCGCTGATGCGCCTGGCCTGGTACGGCGGGCCGCCGGTCAACAGCGGCGAGCGCTGGCGTCTGGCGGTGAAGTTGAAGCGTCCAACCGGGCTGCTCAATCCCCATGCCTTTGATTACGACGCCTGGCTGCTGGCCCAAGGCATCGGCGCCACTGGCACGGTCAAGGATGGCCAGCGCCTGTCGCCTGCCCGCTGGGCCTGGCGCGACGGCATCCGCCAGCGTTTGCTCAGTGTCGATGCCCAAGGTCGAGCGGGAGCACTGACGGCGCTGGTGCTGGGGGATGGTGGCGGGTTGAGCCGCGAGGACTGGCAAGTATTGCAGGACACCGGCACCGTGCATTTGCTGGTGATTTCCGGTCAGCACATCGGTTTGTTGGCGGGGTTGGTCTATTTGCTGATCGCCGGGCTGGCCCGTTATGGCGTGTGGCCGGCTCGCTGGCCCTGGTTGCCGTGGGCTTGCGGCCTGGCGTTTGCCGCCGCTCTCGGTTACGGGCTGCTGGCCGGATTCGAGGTGCCGGTGCGGCGGGCGTGCGTGATGATCGGTCTGGTGCTGTTGTGGCGGCTGCGCTTTCGTCATCTCGGCGCTTGGTGGCCATTGTTGCTGGCGCTTAATGGCGTTTTGCTGCTCGATCCGCTGGCGAGTCTGCAACCGGGTTTCTGGTTGTCCTTTGCAGCGGTGGCAGTGTTGATTTTCACCTTCGGTGGCCGTCTCGGCCCATGGCGTTGGTGGCAAACCTGGACCCGCGCCCAGTGGCTGATCGCGATTGGTCTGGGGCCGTTGTTGCTGGTGCTGGGATTACCCATCAGTGTCAGCGGGCCGCTGGTCAATCTGCTGGCGGTGCCGTGGATCAGTCTGGTGGTATTGCCACCCGCCTTGCTGGGAACCTTGTTGCTGCCGGTCCCCTACGTGGGAGAAGGGTTGCTGTGGTTGGCTGGTGGTCTGATCGACCTGCTGTTCAAGGCGCTGGCATTGATGGCGAATCAATTACCGGCGTGGGAGCCAGTGGCCGTGCCGATATGGATCGGGGCCATCGGCGCATTAGGCGCCTTTCTTCTTTTAATGCCGCGAGGCGTGCCCTTACGTCCGCTGGGATGGCCGATGTTGTTGCTGTTGGTTTTTTCACCGCGCGAGGACGTTCCCGAAGGACTGGCTGATATCTGGCAGTTGGACGTTGGCCAGGGTTTGGCGATTTTGGTGCGCACTCGCCATCACACACTGCTGTATGACGCCGGCCCGCGTTTCGGTGATTTCGACCTCGGTGAGCGAGTGGTGCTGCCGTCATTGCGCAAACTGGGGGTGAACGGGCTCGACCTGATGCTGCTAAGCCATGCTGACGCCGACCATGCCGGTGGTGCGCGAGCAATCGCCAGCGGACTGCCCGTTGCGCGGGTACTCAGTGGCGATCCGTTGGCGCTGCCCGTCGAGCTGCAAGCTGAAGGCTGCGAAAGTGGCGAGCAATGGACCTGGGATGGCGTGACGTTCCGGCTCTGGCAATGGTCATCAGCCAGTGAAAGCAATCAGAAATCCTGCGTCCTGCAGATCGAAGCCAACGGCGAGCGACTGCTGCTGACCGGCGACATCGATACCCATGCCGAGCGCGCATTACTGGACAGTCCACTGGCGGTGCCCACCGATTGGTTGCAATCGCCACACCACGGCAGTCGCAGTTCTTCATCCATGGCACTGCTCACAACCCTGCAACCCAAAGCCGTGCTGATCTCCCGCGGCCACGGCAATTCTTTCGGGCATCCCCATCCCACGGTGATGGCGCGCTATCGCAAGCGTGGTCTGCACATCTATGACAGCGCCGAGGATGGTGCCGTCCGTCTGCAACTGGGCAGCTTCAAGCCACCCCGGACCCTGCGTCAGCAACGACGCTTCTGGCGTGATGCGCCCGGGTTGAACAAATAACCATGAGTTATTACAGCCGGACGGGATGCGACATCACGGTCTTCGGTGCGCCGACCCCCTATGTTAGAGTGGCGCACTTTTTCGAGGGGACTGTCACTGTGTGGGAATTGGTCAAATCCGGCGGCTGGATGATGCTGCCGATCATTCTGAGTTCCATCGCGGCCATGGCGATCGTTGCCGAACGTCTGTGGACCCTGCGTGCCAGCCGTGTGACCCCGGAGCATTTGCTCGGGCAGGTCTGGGTCTGGATCAAAGACAAGCAACTCAATAAAGAGAAACTCAAGGAACTGCGCGCCAACTCGCCGCTGGGCGAGATCCTGGCCGCGGGCCTGGCCAACTCCAGGCATGGTCGCGAGATCATGAAAGAGTGCATTGAGGAGGCCGCCGCCCGGGTCATCCACGAACTGGAGCGTTACATCAACGCCCTGGGCACCATCGCCGCCATGGCCCCGTTGCTCGGGTTGCTGGGGACGGTGCTGGGCATGATCGATATCTTCAGTTCGTTCATGGGCACGGGCATGACCACCAACGCCGCGGTGCTGGCCGGCGGTATTTCCAAAGCCTTGATCACCACGGCTTCGGGCCTGATCGTCGGTATCCCGTCGGTATTCTTCCACCGGTTCCTGCAACGGCGCATCGATGAGCTGGTGGTGGGGATGGAGCAGGAAGCCATCAAGCTGGTCGAAGTGGTGCAGGGCGACCGTGACGTGGATCTGGCTGAGGGCAAAGCGTGAAATTCCGCCGCAAGCAACGGGAGAATGTGGACATCAATCTCGTGTCGCTGATCGACGTGGTATTTGTCCTGCTGCTGTTTTTCGTTGTGACCACCACCTTTACCCGTGAAACCCAGTTGCGCGTCGAATTGCCGGAAGCCGTCAGCGGCTCGCCGGCCGAAGACCAGCAGCTCAAGCAGCTGGACATCGCCATCAGTGCCGAAGGCGTGTTCTCGGTGAACAACCAGTTGTTGCCCAAGAACGACCTGGCCAGCCTGATGGACGCAATGCAGAAAGAATCAAACGGCGACACCAACATGCCGCTGTCCATCAGCGCCGATGGCAAGACTCAACATCAGTCTGTCATCACCGCCATGGACGCCGCCGGCAAGCTCGGTTTCAGCCATCTGCGCATGACCACCGTAGAGGCAGCGCCGGCGCACTGATGGCCATGTCTGATCGTTTGCTCGCCGCGTGGTACCAAGGTCATCCGGCCCTGAAGTTGTTGCAGCCACTGGAATGGCTGTATCGGCGGGTGGTTAACGCCAAGCGCGAACGTTTTCTGGCGGGTGAGGGCGAAATTTATCAACCTCCGGTGCCGCTGATTGTCGTCGGTAATATCACCGTCGGAGGCACCGGCAAGACGCCGATGATTCTGTGGATGATCGAGCATTGTCAGAGAAGCGGATTGCGGGTTGGCGTGGTCAGCCGTGGCTACGGCGCCAAGCCGCCGCAATTGCCGTGGAGGGTCGAGGCCGATCAAAGCGCCGACATCGCGGGCGACGAGCCGCTGTTGATCGTCCAGCGCACCGGCGTGCCGGTGATGATCGACCCGGACCGCAGCAGCGCCGTCAAAGCCTTGTTGGCCAATGAACCGCTGGACCTGATCCTGTCCGACGACGGCATGCAGCATTATCGATTGGCCCGGGATCTGGAACTGGTGCTGATCGATGCCGTCCGTGGCCTGGGCAATAAACGTTGCCTGCCCGCCGGGCCATTGCGCGAACCGATCGAGCGTCTGCAAAGCGTCGACGCCGTGCTCTACAACGGCGCCGCCAATGATCGCGACGACGGTTTTGCCTTTCAACTGCAACCCACTGCGCTGATCAATCTGAAAACGGGCGAACGTCGACCATTCGACCATTTCCCGGCAGGCCAGACCCTGCACGCGGTCGCCGGGATCGGCAATCCGCAGCGTTTCTTCAAAACCCTCGAAACGCTACACTGGCAGCCAGTACCCCACGCATTTGCCGACCACGCCGAATACAGCGTGCAGGCCTTGAATTTCACACCGTCATTGCCGTTGGTGATGACTGAAAAGGATGCGGTGAAGTGCCGTGCCTTTGCCGCCGCCGATTGGTGGTACCTGGCGGTTGATGCTGTGCCGTCGCCGGCCTTCGTGGCTTGGTTCGATACGCAGCTGATACGCCTGTTGCCGGCTCGTCTTTTGCCTTAAATCCGTTTTTATCCAGGGAATGCTCATGGACACCAAATTGCTCGATATCCTCGCTTGCCCGGTCTGCAAAGGCCCGCTCAAGCTCAGCGCCGACAAGACCGAGCTGATCAGCAAAGGCGCAGGCCTGGCGTACCCGATTCGCGACGGCATCCCGGTGATGCTCGAAACCGAAGCCCGCACCCTGACCACCGACGAGCGTCTGGATAAATGACCACAGCCTTTACCGTTGTCATTCCTTCGCGTTACGCCTCCACCCGCTTGCCGGGCAAACCACTGCTGTTGATCGCCGGTAAGCCGATGATCCAGCACGTCTGGGAACAGGCGAGCAAAAGCAGCGCCCAGCGCGTGGTAGTCGCCACGGATGACAGCCGCATCGTCGAGGCCTGCAAAGGCTTTGGCGCTGAAGTGGTACTGACCCGTGAAGACCACAATTCCGGCACCGATCGCCTGGCTGAAGTCGCCGCGAAACTCGGTCTGGCGCCTGACGCCATTGTGGTCAACGTCCAGGGCGACGAGCCGTTGATCCCGCCGAGTGTGATCGATCAGGTTGCTGCCAACCTGGCTGCCCACACTGAAGCAAGCATGGCCACGTTGGCTGAGCCGATCGAAGACGTGGAAACCCTGTTCAATCCCAACGTGGTCAAGGTCGTCAGCGACCTCAATGGCCTGGCGCTGACCTTCAGCCGCGCCACCTTGCCGTGGGCCCGTGACGCGTTCGCCAAGAGCCGCGACCAGTTACCGGAAGGCGTGCCGTATCGCCGCCACATTGGCATTTATGCCTACCGCGCCGGTTTCCTGCATGACTTCGTCAGTTGGGGCCCGTGCTGGCTGGAAAACACCGAATCCCTGGAGCAACTGCGAGCCCTGTGGCACGGCGTGCGGATTCACGTTGCCGATGCGCTGATGGCACCGCCGACCGGCGTTGATACCGTCGAAGACCTTGAGCGCGTTCGTCGCCTGCTGGAGGCCTGATGCGGGTTCTGTTCGTCTGCCTGGGCAACATCTGCCGTTCGCCTACGGCTGAAGGTGTGCTGCGGCACAAATTGCGCGAGGCTGGGCTGGCCGATCAAATCGAAGTGGCCTCCGCCGGTACAGGTGACTGGCACGTCGGCAAGGCCCCGGACAAGCGCAGCCAGGCTGCGGCCAAGTTGCGCGGTTATGACTTGTCAGCCCAACGTGCCCAGCAAGTCAGCCGTGCCGATTTCGCCACCTACGACCTGATCCTGGCGATGGACAACAGCAACCTGCGCAATCTCAAGGTCCTGCAACCGGCCAAGAGCAAGGCTGAGCTGGACTTGTTCCTGCGCCGCTACGCTTCAGAAGTCGACGAAGTGCCGGACCCGTATTACGACGGTGACCAAGGCTTCGAGCAAGTACTGGATTTGATCGAGCGCGCCAGTGATCTGCTGGTGATCGAGTTAAAGGGACGGTTATGAGTTTGCAGGTACACCCCGGCGTTTCCCTCAAGCCGTTCAACAGTTTTGGCGTAGACGTCCAGGCGCAACTGTTCGCCGAAGCCCACAGCGATGCCGACGTGCGCGAAGCCCTGGCCTATGCAGCGACGAACGCTGTGCCACTGTTGGTGATTGGCGGCGGTAGCAACTTGTTGCTGACCGCTGATATCCAGGCACTGGTGCTGCGCATGGCGACACGCGGGATTCGTGTATTAAGTGATGACGGCAGTCAGGTGGTGATCGAAGCCGAGGCCGGCGAGCCTTGGCATCCGTTCGTGCAACACACTTTGGCGCAGGGTTTGTCGGGCCTGGAAAACCTCAGCCTGATCCCCGGCACTGTCGGCGCGGCGCCGATGCAGAACATCGGCGCTTACGGCGTCGAGATCAAAGACGTGTTCGCCGGCCTCACCGCGCTGGATCGCCAGACCGGCGAGTTGCGTGACTTCACGCTGGCAGGATGCAATTTCGCCTACCGCGACAGCCTGTTCAAACAGCAGCCGGGCCGATGGTTGATCTTGCGGGTTCGGTTCACCCTGAACCGCACCGCACATTTGCATCTGGAATACGGCCCGGTGCGTCAGCGCCTGACCGAGCAAGGCATCGATCAGCCGACGCCGACCGATGTCAGCCAGGCAATTTGCAGCATCCGCAGCGAAAAACTCCCGGACCCGCTGGTGCTTGGCAATGCCGGCAGTTTCTTCAAAAACCCTTTGGTGCCGGCGGCGCTGGTGGCCCGGCTCAAGGGTGAATACCCTGATCTGGTCGCCTATGCGCAACCCGATGGGCAAATGAAACTGGCGGCTGGCTGGTTGATCGAGAAGGCTGGCTGGAAAGGTTTCCGTGAGGCTGATGCCGGCGTGCATAAATTGCAGGCGCTGGTGCTGGTCAATTACGGCGGCGCGACCGGTTTGCAACTGCTGGGACTGGCGCAACGGATCCAGAAAGATATTTGGCAACGATTCAGCGTCGAGCTGGAAATGGAGCCCAATCGCTATTGAAGCTACGCTTTCAAGGCGAATTTCGAAGCCCTGCACACTTCAAATGTGCAGGGCTTTTTTGTTAATGCTGGGTTAACTTAGCACCCTAACGATGCAATCTTTTGCTCCATCCAAAGCCCGATGCAGACGTTGCCGTCCGCGTAAGAGAGCCCATTTAGCCTGAGCCGATCTGCATGAACCCACCGCTAACCCCTGGCGGCAGATTGCTCGACCCCATAACCGAAATACTATGCGGGCGTGCCCATGATTACCCTGAAACTCAATGGTCAAGATCATCAACTCGATGTCACCGAGGATATGCCGCTGCTCTGGGCAATCCGCGATGTAGCCGGTTACAACGGCACCAAGTTCGGCTGTGGCATGGGCCTGTGCGGCGCCTGCACCATCCATATCGACGGTTTGCCGGCTCGCAGTTGCATCACGCCAATCGGTTCGGTGGTTGGCCAAAACGTCAGCACCATCGACAACCTGCACGCTGACCCCGTCGGCCAGATCGTCCAGCAAGCCTGGCTCGACACCGCCGTGGCCCAGTGCGGTTTCTGCCAGGGCGGGCAGATCATGTCCGCCACCGCGCTGCTCAAGACCAATTCCAATCCCAGCGACGAGCAGATCGAAGAAGCCATGGTCGGCAACATTTGCCGTTGCGGCACCTATAACCGCATCAAGACCGCCATCCGCCAGGCCTCCGCTCACCTGAAGGAGGCCAAGGCATGAGCCAGCTCCCGAATGATTTCGCGCTGAGCAACCTCAGCCGTCGCGGTTTTCTCAAAGGTGTGGGCGCCACCAGTGCGCTGGTGCTCGCCGCAAGTTGGGGCTGGCAGGACGCTTTCGCCGAAGACAAACCGAAGAAATTCGGTGCTGATGGGATGCCCAACGGCTGGATCGACGATCCGAAGGTCTACGTCAGCATTGCCGCCGACGGCACGGTGACCGTGGTCTGTAACCGTTCGGAAATGGGCCAGGGCGTGCGCACCAGCCTGAGCATGGTGGTGGCCGATGAACTGGACGCCGACTGGGCGCTGGTCAAGGTGCAACAGGCGCCGGGCGATGAAGTGCGCTTCGGCAACCAGGACACCGACGGCTCGCGCAGCATGCGCCATTGGTACGAACCGATGCGCCGTTGCGGTGCCGCCGCGCGGACCATGCTGGAGCAGGCCGCCGCCGAGCAGTGGAAAGTCCCGGTCGGCGAATGCCACGCAAACCTGCACAAGGTCATTCACCAGCCGACCGGTCGCGAACTGGGTTATGGCGCGTTGGCCGCCGCTGCCGGTGCGCTGGCGGTACCGGCCCGCGACAGCCTGCGGCTTAAGCAACCGTCGGAGTTTCGCTACATCGGCAAGGAAGGCGTGCGCGCCATCGACGGTGCTGACATCGTCAACGGTCGGGCGGTCTACGGTGCCGATGTGCATTTCGACGGCATGCTCTACGCGACCATCGCCCGGCCTGCGGTGTATGGCGGCAAGGTCAAATCCTTCGATGCCAGTGACGCGATGAAAGTCCCGGGTGTGATCAAGGTCTTGCAGATCGAAAGCCGTCCGCTGCCGTCCGAGTTCCAGCCACTGGGTGGCGTGGCGGTGGTGGCAGCAACACCTGGGCCGCAATCAAGGGCCGCGAAGCGCTGAAAATCGAGTGGGACGACGGCCCGAACGCCAGTTACGACTCGATTGCCTATCGCAAAGAGCTGGAAGCCGCGTCCCTCAAACCCGGCAAAGTGGTGCGCAATACTGGCGACATCGACAAAGCCTTGGGTAATGCCAACAGCACGTTGGAAGCGTCCTACTACTTACCGCATCTCGCGCAATCGCCGATGGAGCCAATGGTCGCCATCGCCCGCTACAAGGATGGCGTGTGCGAAGCCTGGGCACCAAGCCAGGCGCCGCAAGTCACCCGCGAGCGGATTGGCGAACGCCTCGGCCTGCCCTTCGATAACGTCACGTTTAACGTCACCTTGCTGGGCGGTGGTTTCGGGCGTAAATCCAAGCCGGATTTCGTTGTCGAAGCGGCGATCCTCGCCAAGGAATTCCCCGGCAAGGCAGTGCGCGTGCAGTGGACTCGGGAAGACGACATCCATTGTTCGTATTTCCACACCGTGTCCGCCGAATACCTGAAGGCCAGCCTCGACAAGGACGGCATGCCGTCCGGCTGGTTGCACCGGACCGTCGCGCCGAGCATCACCGCGCTGTTCGCCCCCGGTATGAACCACGAGGCGGCGTTCGAGTTGGGCATGGGTTTTACCAACATGGCTTACGCGATCCCCAACGTGCGTCTGGAAAACCCGGAAGCGACGGTTCACACCCGGGTCGGCTGGTATCGCTCGGTGTCGAACATTCCCCACGGCTTCGCGATTCAGACCTTCGTTGATGAATTGGCCCACAAGGCTGGGCAAGATCCGCTCAAGTACCAGATCAAGTTGCTCGGCCCGGACCGTCAGATCGATCCGCGCACCTTGAGTGAAGAGTGGAACTACGGCGAATCCCCCGAGCGTTATCCGATCGACACCGCGCGGATGCGCACGGTACTGGAAACCGCCGCCAAGGCTGCCGGTTGGGGCCGCAAGTTGCCCAAGGGCCGAGGCTTGGGACTGGCGGTGCATTACAGCTTCGTCACCTATGTGGCGGCGGTGATCGAAGTGGAAGTCAAAGATGACGGCACTTTGATCGTGCACAAGGCTGACATCGCCGTCGATTGCGGCCCGCAGATCAACCCGGAGCGGATTCGCTCACAGTTCGAAGGCGCCTGCGTCATGGGCCTGGGCAACGCGGTACTGGGCGAAATCAGCTTCAAGGACGGCAAGGTTCAGCAGGACAACTTCCACATGTACGAAGTGGCGCGCATGTCCCTGGCGCCGAAAGAAGTCGCGGTGCATTTGGTCACGCCGCCGGGTGAGGTGCCGTTGGGCGGGGTCGGTGAACCGGGCGTGCCGCCGATTGCGCCGGCACTGTGCAACGCGATCTTTGCCGCCACCGGCAAACGCGTCCGCAGCCTGCCGGTTCGCTATCAATTGCAAGGCTGGCAGAAGGCTGACGCCTGATGGACAGCGTCGATCTGAACGTTCTGCGCAGCGTGCTCGAATGGCGCCGCGCCGGCCAGCGAGTGGTGTTGTACAGCGTGGTCCAGACCTGGGGCACGGCGCCTAGGGCGCCGGGCGCCATGCTGGCCTTGCGTGAAGACGGCGTGGTAATTGGCTCGGTGTCGGGCGGTTGTGTCGAGGACGATCTGATCGCGCGGCTGCACGATGGCCGCATTCCAGCCGACGGACCGCCGGTACAGTTGATCACCTACGGCGTTACCCGTGAGGAGGCGGCGCGTTTCGGTTTGCCCTGTGGCGGCACGTTGCGCCTGACCGAGGAACGCGTCGGTGATCCGGCATGGGTTGCCGAGTTGCTGGCCCGTTGCGAGGCGCATGAAATCGTCTCGCGCTCGCTGGATCTCACGACCGGCGAAGTGCTTTTGCATTCGGCCAGCAAAACCGACGTGCTAAGTTTTGACGGCAACACCTTGCGCGCCATTTACGGTCCGCGCTGGCGATTGTTGCTGATCGGTGCCGGGCAACTGTCGCGATACGTCGCGGAAATGGCTCGACTGCTGGATTTCGAAGTGCTGATCTGCGATCCACGCACCGAGTTCGTCTACGGCTGGGAAGAGCAACACGGTCGCTTCGTGCCGGGCATGCCCGACGAGGCCGTGCTGAACATCCAGACCGACGAACGCACGGCCATCGTCGCCCTGACCCACGACCCACGGCTGGATGACATGGCGCTGCTCACCGCCCTCGATTCCAAGGCGTTTTACGTCGGTGCCCTGGGTTCGCGGGTCAACAGCCTGAAGCGCCGAGACAACCTGGCTCAGCTAGGCTTGTCTGAACAGGCCATCAATCGGCTGCACGGCCCGATTGGTCTGCACATCGGCAGCCACTCTCCGGCGGAAATCGCCTTGTCGCTGCTGGCCGAGATTGTGGCGATCAAGAATGGCGTCGAGCTGAAGCAGAAGAAGCCGTTGCGGGAGGACGTATGAGTGAATCCATCGGCGTCATCGTGCTGGCGGCGGGGCAGGGCAGTCGGTTTCGGCAAGTCGCGGGTGCTGACAAGGACAAGCTGCTGGCCGACTGTGTCGGACGCGACGGCGCGGTGCGCTCGGTGATTGAGCAGGTGCTGGTGAATCTGCCAGCGTCGATTGAGAAACGTGTGCTGGTGACCACCGAGGATCGCCCGCAGGTGATTCGCATGGCTCAGGCTTACGGTTACGAGATCGTATTGATCGAATCCACCGGCATGGGCGACAGCATTGCTGCGAGTGTTGCCGCCTGTTCGCAGCTCGGTGGCTGGCTGATTGCGCTGGGGGATATGCCGTTCATCCTGCCATCGAGTATCGAACGGGTGCTGGCAGGCATTGCGGACGATTGCATCAGTGTGCCGGTACACGAGGGCGAGTTCGGGCACCCCGTCGGGTTCGGGCGCAGTTTTGGTCCGGGGTTGATGGGGTTGTCGGGTGATCGTGGGGCCAAGCCGTTGTTCGCGCAGGCGAGGGTGGTCGAGGTGACGCTGGACGATCCTGGCGTGTTATGGGATGTGGATGTGCCTGAGAAACTGGTGTTTGGGTAAACACTTAGCCCATTCGTATTTATCGATGGGTGCCAGCTATAGAACTCGTTATTCAACGGGTTTTATCCCACTTACGATCATTTGACGTGTGGTGTCGAGTCCGACACCGCCTCCCTTCCTGTTGCTGAGGAAGACCTAACGGAGACGTCAATGCCGTACTTATTACTTTCACTCGCCGCCGTGTTCTGGGGCGGTAACTATGTTGTCGGCAAGTTGATGGTGGTGGACGTCGACCCGGTGCTGCTGTCACAACTTCGATGGCTCATAACCAGTGGGTTGCTGGTGTTGATCAACTATAAAGCGGTGATCGCCAGTTTGCCGGCGGCGCGCCAGTCATGGTTGACCCTGGTGATGTTGGCGGTGTGCGGGCAAGTTGTATTCCCGCTGACCTTGTACATCGGATTGCAGTACACCAGTTCTTTGAATGCCGCGATCTATCTGTCGGCCACGCCTTGCCTGGTCTTGGCCCTCAATCGTTTCGTTTTTGGTGATTTCATCTCCAGGTCGAACATGTTCGGCGTCCTCATCAGTACGGTCGGCGTGTTCTGGCTGGTGACCATGGGACATCTTTCCGATCTGAGCTTTCTGGAAGGCTTTAACAAAGGGGATTTCTGGACAATGGCCTCGGCCGTCAGTTGGGCTTTCTATTGTTCTTTTCTGCGGACAAAGCCCAAAACCATCGCCGGCAATGCGTTCGTGACTTATTGCGCCGTGGTGGGGGCGTTGTGCCTGATTCCATTCAGCGTCGGGGTTTTGATTTTGCACCCGGATCTGACGTTCAATTTGGGGGAGGGCGCTGCACCCTGGCTCGGTCTGGCCTATCTGGTGGTGTTCCCGTCCTGGCTTTCATACCTGTTCTGGAGCAAAGGCATCGGTGAAATCGGGGCTACACGCGGCGAGATCTTCACTCACTTGGTCCCATTGTCAGGTGGCTTGTTCAGCATTGTGTTTCTCGACGTTCAATTACACGCCTATCACCTGGTCAGCCTGGTGCTGATCGTTTTCGGGGTCATCCTCTGTTCGATCAAGCGGCGCGCATCAACTGAACTGCTCGCCAGGATCGCCTGATGTTTGTGAGCGATCCGGGTTTTCGAAGTCCAGCACCCATTGTGCCAAGGCCTTGGGTGCAGGCTTGCCGGGATGATCGAAAAATACGAATTCAGTGGTCAGTGAGCCATACGAATCGTTCAGGCGGTAGGTCTGCACCTGTTCGTTGTCGCAGCACGAATCGATCAGTGACAAGGGCACCAGAGCGACGCCCATGCCGTTGATCACGTTTGAAAACAACAGAGGATAAGAGCCGCACTCGATGATCTTTTTCGGGGTGATGCTTCCCGTCAGAAACAGCTCGTCGAGGTTGCGTTGCGAAGCGCTGCGCCGGCTGTTGACCAGGAATACCTGGCCGCTAAAGGCTTTCAGATCCTGGATGGCGGGCTGTGTCGCGCTGTAGATCAGGGCCAGTGGGTCATTGAACAACGTCACCCGGCGATAATGCGCAGGTGCGAAGCCGGCGCCGACAATCACCGCATCGAGTTTGTCAGCCTCAAGATCATTGAGCAGTGACTGGGTGTTACCAATGCTGATATCCACCGCTAGGCCGTCGGTATTGGCGACAATGCCTTGCAGCAGGTTCTGGCGAGTGATGGAGAGGTTCTCGATAACCCCCAGACGAACCCGCGTTTCGGTTTTGGCCTGGCTCAGGCTGGCTTGGGCGCGAGCGACCAGTTCGAGGATTTGTGAGGCGTAGGTATAGAGCTCCTTGCCTTGAGCCGTCATCGTTATGCCGCGGCCGGAGCGCTCGAACAACTTGGCGTCGAGCCGTGATTCGAGGGTCTTGATCCGAAAGGAAATACTGGATTGAGCGCGGTTCAACCTGATCGCGGCTTGCGTGACACTGCCATAGTCGACAATCGCCTTGAAGGCGTCCAGTTCAGCAATTTCCATCGTCATGCACTCTTTGCTCCATAACCGGCCGAAGACTTTCGGGCCGTGACAGGGCGTGCTTTGGGCCCTGCAAGCGCTCTATTCTGCCTGTTGGGCGACGCTTTCGTAATACTCGCCTGCCTATTTATGGACCGGCAAAAAAAGCCCCGCCTGGATCACCAAGCGGGGCTTTTTAGTGGCCGATGGAATCAGACGAGAGGTTTAGGCTCGTGCTCTTTTTCCAGGGCTTGTTCGTGTTGCTGTACCGCATCCTGAACGGAGCGTGGTGCTTCGTCGATCACAGACTCAACCGGCTCGGCAGCAACGTCGGCAGTCGGGGCAGGGGCTGCCTCGACAACTTCAGCAGCAACCGGTGCAGCTGTGGCAGCCAGTTCGGCTTCCTTCTGCAGACGCTCGGCTTCACGCTTGCGGCGACGCACTTCACGCGGGTCGTTCGGCGCACGGCCATTTTCGGTCAGGGCACTGGCTGGGGCGGCTTCGACCACCGGTGCAACCACTTCGGCTACAACCGGGGCTTCAACCACTGGAGCAGGCTCGGCAGCCACAACCACTGGCTCGGAGACCATCGCTTTAGCTACCGGAGCTTCAGCGACTGGCGCTGGCGCTTCAACGACTGGCTCTGCAACCCAGTTGAACGCGGTTTGCTCTTCACGAACTTCGCGGACAGCTTCGGTCACGGTCTCGGTGATCGTTTCGACAACCGGTTCTGCGACAACCACTGGCTCAGCGACGAAAGCAGGTTCGGCGGCAGCTTGAACTTCAGGCTGTGCTTCACGTACCGGTGCCACTTCAACTTCCGGAGCCGCTGGAGCTTCTACCGGAGTAGTCGCTTCAACAACCGGCGCTTCTACCGGGGCAGTTTCCTGCACGGCAGCGGTGGCGCGTTCGGCTTGCTCGTTAGCCTGGGCTTCAGCAGGAGCGCTGATCACGGTGCTGGCAACGGCCGCGGTAACAGCCAGGCCGGCGGCCAGATCGGCAACGCTTGGCGCTTTGTTGGTTTCGTTGGCTTCGCCTTCGGCGGACTCGGATTCTTCCGAACCTTCGATCACGTTGCCGTTGGCATCACGTTGACGCTCGCGACGGTTGCTGCGACGACGCTGGCCACGGGAGCGGCGGCGTGGACGATCGCCTTCGGCGCCTTCCTGACCGTCTTCCTGCAGTTGCTCTTCGTTGGTCAGCAGCTCTTCTTCGGCGACGGCCGCAACAGTTTCCTGTTCGGCACGTGGCTGACGTTCTTCACGGGGTGGGCGTGGAGCGCGTTCTTCGCGTGGCTGACGGGCTGGACGCTCTTCAGCGGTAGCATCAACGGCAGCGGCTGCAACAGCAGGAACGGCATCCAGTGGTTCACGCAGTTCACGAACCGGACGCTCTTCGCGGTCGCCACGTGGCTTGCGATCTTCACGTGGAGCGCGCGGTGCACGTTCTTCACGAGGGGCGCGTGGTGCGCGTTCTTCGCGAGCAACTACTGGCGTGGTGGTCTCTTCACGGGCTTCGCGTGGCTGACGCTCTTCACGCGGTTCACGTGGTGCGCGTTCTTCACGCGGTGCACGTTCCTCACGAGGCTTGCGTTCTTCATCGCGGCGACCATTACGGTTGCGGCTCTGCTGACGACCGTTGCGACGCTCTTCGTTACGCGCCGGACGCTCGGTGGTCGCTGGCTTCTCAACCACGACTGGAGCAACAGGCTCTTCTTTGGTCGCGAACAGGCTGACCAGCGACTTCACCAGGCCTTTGAACAGGCTTGGCTCTGGTACGGCAACCGGTGCAGCAACCGGAGCGACAGCGACGACTTCGGCCGGAACCGGAGCGTTGGCGCGGGCCGGTGCAGTCTTGACCGCGGCTTCCTGGCGAACCAGGGTGCGGGTCGCAGCGGCTGGCTGGACTTCTTCCACTTCGGCAGCGGCAGCAGCGATTTCGTAGCTGGACTGGTTGATGTGGGCTTCCGGGCTGTCATCGCGCAGACGCTGAACTTCGAAGTGCGGCGTTTCGAGGTGATCGTTCGGCAGAATGACGATGCGGGCACGGGTGCGCAGTTCGATCTTGGTGATCGAGTTGCGTTTTTCGTTGAGCAGGAACGCGGCCACCGGGATCGGCACTTGCGCGCGAACTTCGGCGGTGCGGTCTTTCAGGGCTTCTTCTTCGATCAGGCGCAGGATTGCCAGCGACAGCGATTCAACATCACGGATGATGCCGGTGCCGTTGCAACGCGGGCAAACGATGCCGCTGCTTTCGCCCAGCGATGGACGCAGGCGCTGACGGGACATTTCCAGCAGGCCGAAGCGCGAGATGCGACCGACTTGCACGCGAGCGCGGTCGGCTTCCAGGCATTCGCGGACTTTCTCTTCCACGGCGCGCTGGTTCTTGGCAGGGGTCATGTCGATGAAGTCGATGACGATCAGGCCGCCGATGTCGCGCAAGCGCAACTGACGGGCGATTTCTTCGGCGGCTTCAAGGTTGGTCTGCAGGGCGGTTTCTTCGATGTCGCTGCCTTTAGTGGCGCGCGCCGAGTTGATGTCGATGGACACCAGGGCTTCGGTCGGATCGATAACGATGGAGCCGCCGGAAGGCAGTTCAACGACGCGCTGGAAAGCGGTCTCGATCTGGCTTTCGATCTGGAAACGGTTGAACAGCGGAACGCTGTCTTCGTACAGCTTGATCTTGCTGGCGTACTGCGGCATCACCTGGCGGATGAAGGTCAGGGCTTCGTCCTGGGCTTCAACGCTGTCGATCAGCACTTCGCCGATGTCCTGGCGCAGATAATCGCGGATGGCGCGGATGATCACGTTGCTTTCCTGGTAGATCAGGAACGGCGCGGAGCGATCCAGCGAGGCTTCTTTGATAGCGGTCCACAGTTGTAGCAGGTAGTCGAGGTCCCACTGCATTTCTTCGCTGCTGCGGCCCAGGCCGGCAGTGCGAACGATCAGACCCATGTCGGCTGGAGCAACCAGACCGTTCAGGGCTTCACGCAGTTCGTTGCGCTCTTCGCCTTCGATGCGACGGGAGATACCGCCGGCACGCGGGTTGTTCGGCATCAGAACCAGGTAACGACCGGCCAGGCTGATGAAAGTGGTCAGGGCTGCGCCTTTGTTGCCACGTTCTTCTTTTTCGACCTGAACGATGACTTCCTGGCCTTCGGTCAGGACGTCCTTGATGTTGACGCGGCCTTCGGGGGCTTTCTTGAAGTATTCGCGGGAGATTTCTTTGAGGGGCAGGAAGCCGTGGCGCTCAGAGCCGAAATCGACAAAGGCAGCCTCAAGGCTTGGTTCGATGCGAGTAATCCGGCCTTTATAGATGTTGGCCTTTTTCTGCTCGCGTGCACCGGATTCGATGTCCAGGTCGTAGAGGCGTTGGCCATCTACCAGTGCAACACGCAACTCTTCGGGTTGAGTTGCGTTAATCAGCATTCTTTTCATGTAGTACCGTCGGTTTCCGGGCTGCCGGAAACGGCGTTCGGCACACACGACTTCTCACGGTCGGTGTCAGGTGCGTCAGGAGTGTGGTTGGACACTCCAGTGTCTAGCGATGTCCGGCCAATGTGGGCCGGCGTCGCGACGTACGCGTCCTGCTTGCTGTGGCTACTTAAGCACTCAGTCAGGAGGAGGAATCAACCAGCGGCTGTGGACGAGATGAAGCGTCTTGATAAAGCCTATTGCTACACAGTCCAGCGGTTGTGCATCTCCACCCTACACGTATCCCTGATAATTCGGGTGCTGCCGCGCGCAGAATCCGCAGCGGGTTGGCATTTACCGTGAGCTCCGAAAGGGGAGGTCACGCATCATGGCTAATTTAGGCGTTGTTTCCGAAGCGTTCGCTCGGGGTCATTCGCAGCTGACTGCACTTTGTGAACTGGCCATGAATATTGGCTCGCAAGGCGAGTGAAAACTCTGCTTTGCCGCTTGATTCAGGCCTCATGTCACCTGCGCTCGTTACACCTGCAAACTCCACCGTTACGTAGCGAAAGCCCCGTAGGACGGCCTCGCGTCCTGGTGAATTGCGTTGGTCAGGGCCGGTTTTTGACCGTTAGTCCGCTGTCCAGGCCGCTTTTGGCGGCGTTCGCGACTATAGCAGCAATGATTAAGTGCTTCAATTCCATAAAAAATTGTTATCATCCGCGCCATGACGACTACTGCCCCTTCGACCCCAGCCGTACAACTGCTGGAGGTCTCGCCGGAATATGCCGGCCAACGCATTGATAACTTCCTACTCGCTCGGCTCAAAGGCGTGCCCAAGACCTTGATTTACCGCATTTTGCGTAAAGGCGAAGTGCGAGTGAACAAGGGTCGGATCAAGCCCGAATACAAGCTGCAGGCGGGCGATATCGTGCGCGTGCCGCCGGTTCGCGTGCCTGAGCGCGATGAGCCAGTGCCACTGGCACAAGGCCTGCTCCAGCGCCTCGAAGCCTCGATTGTCTTCGAGGACAAGGCCCTGATTGTGATCAACAAGCCTTGCGGCATCGCTGTTCACGGCGGTAGCGGCTTGACTTACGGGGTGATCGAAGCCTTTCGTCAGTTGCGTCCTGATTGCAAGGAGCTCGAGCTGGTTCATCGTCTCGACCGTGACACCTCCGGCCTGCTGATGATCGCCAAAAAACGCAGCATGCTGCGTCACTTGCACACGGCATTGCGCGGTGATGGTATCGATAAGCGCTATATGGCACTGGTCCGCGGTAACTGGGCGGCCTCGATCAAGCAAGTCCGTGCGCCGCTGGGCAAGAGCAATCTGCGCTCCGGCGAGCGCATGGTCGAGGTCGACGAGGAGGAGGGCAAGGAGTCTGTGACCGTGTTCAAGGTCCTGCGTCGTTTCGGCGATTTTGCCACCCTGATCGAAGCCAAACCGATCACCGGCCGGACTCACCAGATCCGCGTCCATACCTTGCACGCCGGACACTGCATTGCTGGCGACACCAAGTACGGCGATGACGATTTCAGCAAGGAAATTCGTGACCTGGGTGGCAAGCGCCTGTTCCTCCACGCCTACATGCTGACCGTGCCGTTGCCTGATGGCGGCGAGCTGAAGCTGCAGGCGCCTGTGGATGAGATGTGGGCCAAGACTGTGGAGCGCCTGAGTGCACCCATCTGATTACAAACTGCTGATTTTCGATTGGGACGGCACCCTGGCCGATTCCATTGGTCGGATTGTCGAGGCGATGCATGTCGCTTCCGAGCGTTCCGGTTTTCCGTTGTGCGATGACTTTGCCGTCAAAGGCATCATCGGCCTTGGGTTGCCCGAGGCCATTCGCACGTTGTACCCGGAAATCGACGATGACGAACTGATAGCGTTCCGTCAGCACTATGCCGATCACTACATCGCCGCAGAGGCTGTGCCTTCGCCGTTGTTTGAAGGTGTGGTCGAGTCGATGACAGCGTTTCGGGCTCAGGGCTACCGTTTGGCGGTAGCTACCGGCAAGGCTCGTCGCGGGCTGGATCGGGTACTCAAGGCGCACGGCTGGGAAACCTATTTCGATATCACCCGTGCGGCGGATGAAACTGCCAGCAAGCCTCACCCTCTGATGCTTGAAGAGATCCTCGCTCATTGCGATGTGCCGGCGGCACAGGCGCTGATGGTCGGGGATTCGTCTTTTGACCTGCAGATGGCGCGTAACGCCGGCATGGATTCGGTTGCGGTGAGTTATGGCGCCCAATCCATCGAAGCGCTGAAGTTGTTCGAGCCGAAGCTGGCCATTGATCGTTTTTCAGAATTGCACGCCTGGCTCAACCGGGCTTAATACGTTTTTGCTGGGGTAGATGGCATGACCGACGAATGGAAAGCGCCTGCCAAGGCAAGCGCGGATGGCGGTGACGATAAGAGCTGGAAGCTGCTGGAAAAGACCTTGCTGGCCAGCGTGCAGGAACAGCGTCGCTCCCGTCGCTGGGGGATTTTCTTCAAACTGCTGACCTTTGTGTACCTGTTTGCGGCGTTGCTGTTGTTCACGCCGCTGATGGACATGGAAAAAAGCGCCACCCGCGGCTCCAGTTACACAGCGTTGATCGACGTGAATGGCGTGATCGCCGACAAGGAATCTGCCAGCGCCGACAACATCGTTGGCAGTCTGCGTGCAGCCTTTGAAGACACCAAGGTCAAGGGCGTGATCCTGCGCATCAACAGCCCGGGCGGCAGTCCGGTGCAGTCGGGTTACGTGTACGACGAGATCAAACGCCTGCGTGGTCTGCACCCGGATACCAAGGTGTATGCGGTGATTTCCGATCTGGGCGCTTCCGGCGCTTATTACATCGCCAGCGCGGCGGACGAGATCTATGCCGACAAGGCGAGCCTGGTAGGTTCCATTGGTGTGACGGCGGCCGGCTACGGTTTTGTCGGGACCATGGAGAAGCTTGGTGTCGAACGTCGCACCTACACCTCTGGCGAGCACAAATCGTTCCTCGATCCGTTTCAGCCGCAGAAGCCTGAGGAAACTCAGTTCTGGCAGGGCGTGCTCGATACCACGCATCAGCAGTTCATCAACAGTGTGAAGAAGGGGCGTGGCGATCGTCTCAAGGACAAAGAGCATCCGGAGTTGTTCTCCGGGTTGGTCTGGTCTGGCGAGCAGGCGCTGCCGCTGGGCTTGATCGATGGGCTGGGTAACACCAGCTCAGTCGCGCGTGACGTGATCGGCGAGAAAGAACTGGTGGACTTCACTATTCAGGAGTCGACGTTTGATCGCTTCTCGAAGAAGCTCGGTGCCAGCGTGGCCGAGCAGTTGGCGATGTGGATGGGGTTTCATGGCCCGTCATTGCGATAAGTCTCTTTGATGCACAAAAGAACCGGCCTTCGTGGCCGGTTTTTTTAAGTCAAAAGATCGCAGCCTTCGGCGGCGGCCACAGGCATGTAGGGGTTGCCGAAGGCTGCGGTCTTTTGATCTTTTGCCGCTCAGGGGATCCGCACACCTTCAGCCAACAACATATCAATCAAGCGAATCAGTGGCAGCCCGATCAGGCTGGTGGCGTCAGGGCCTTCGGTGCTTTGAAACAGGCTCACCCCCAAACCTTCGGCCTTGAAGCTGCCAGCGCAGTCGTGGGGCTGCTCTGCGCGTAGATAGCGCTCGATGCGCGCCTGATCGAGTGTGCGCATGTGGACGGTGAAGGGCACGCAATCGACCTGGCACTGGCCGGTCTGGCTATTGAGTAGCGCCAGGCCGGTCAGGAAGGTCACGCTGGCGCCGCTGGAGGCCAGTAACTGCTCACGAGCCTTTTCGAAGGTGTGGGGTTTGCCGATAATCCGTTCGCCGAGTACCGCCACCTGGTCTGAGCCGATGATCAGATGAGCGGAATGACTGCCGGCCAGTGCGCGCGCTTTCTCTTCGGCCAGGCGTTTTACCAGGTCGATTGCGGATTCGTCGTGACGGTGGCTTTCGTCAATGTCTGGCGAGCTGCAGGTGAATTCAAGCTGCAGGCGGGCCAGCAATTCCCGGCGATAAACCGAGCTTGAAGCGAGTAATAAAGGCAGCATGCGCATCTCCAAAAGGCAGGGGCGAATTCTAGCGAGGCTTCCAAGTGACGGACAGGGTTGAATTTCCTTTGACATGGCTGGGTGCATCCCTATAATGCTGCGCCTATGTTGAATGACCCGATTCCACCTCACGTTGACCCGCGCAAATTGGCTGATCGTGGCACCACCCTTCAAGGTGAAATGCTGCTGGCCGATTTGGAGAGACTCTGCGACCCGCTTTCCGACACTGTCGGTACGGTGCAGGCTAAATTCGTTTTTGAACGAGATGAACGTAAATCTGTGGTCATCCACAGCTTTATCGACACCGAGGTCAAAATGGTTTGCCAGCGTTGTCTTGAGCTGGTCACCCTGCCGATCCATAGCGAATGCAGTTATGCTGTGGTGAAGGAGGGTGCGAATACCCAGTCGTTGCCGAAAGGTTATGACGTGCTGGAACTGGGCGAAGATCCATTGGATCTGCAGTCACTGATCGAGGAGGAGCTTCTGCTCGCCTTGCCCATTGTGCCTGCTCATCATCCGGAAGAATGCCAGCAGCCGGCGGGTCTCGATGAGCCCGAACCGAGCGAGGACGAGGTAACGCGGTCCAACCCGTTCAGTGTATTGGCGCAGTTAAAGCGTGACCCAAACGTTTAGGAGTTAATCAATTATGGCTGTTCAGCAGAACAAAAAATCCCGCTCTGCCCGTGACATGCGTCGTTCGCACGACGCCCTGACGGCAAGCACTCTGTCTGTAGAAAAAACCACCGGTGAAATTCACCTGCGTCACCACGTATCGCCAGAAGGCGTATACCGTGGCCGTAAAGTGATCGACAAGGGCGCTGACGAGTAATCACTTGTCTGCTCAAGTCATCGCGATTGACGCAATGGGCGGGGACTTCGGTCCCCGCAGCATTGTTCAGGCCAGCCTTGCTTGCCTGTCTGCTACGCCCTCGCTGCACCTGACCCTCGTCGGTCAAGCCACCCTTTTAGAAGAGCTGCTCTCCAGTCATCCGGCTGTGGATCGCGCGCGCCTGTCGATTACGCCGGCGTCCGAAGTCATCGCCATGGACGAAAAGCCTGCCCAGGCCTTGCGTGGCAAACCTGATTCGTCAATGCGCGTGGCGCTAGAGTTGCTGCGTGATGGCAAGGTTCAGGCCTGTGTCAGCGCCGGCAATACCGGGGCGCTGATGGCGTTGTCGCGGTTTGTGCTCAAGACCTTGCCGGGCATCGATCGGCCGGCGATGGTCGCGGCCATTCCGACCCAGAAGGGTTATTGCCAGTTGCTCGACCTGGGCGCCAATGTCGATTGCAGTGCCGAGCACTTGCTGCAGTTCGCGATCATGGGGTCGGTGGCGGCAGAAACCCTGGGTGTCGTTCGCCCGCGTGTGGCGTTGCTGAACATCGGCACCGAAGACATCAAGGGCAATCAGCAGGTCAAGCTTGCTGCAACATTGTTGCAAAGTGCCCGTGGTATCAATTACATCGGTTTTGTCGAAGGCGACGGTTTGTACCGGGGCGAGGCGGACGTGGTGGTGTGTGACGGCTTTGTCGGCAATATCCTGCTCAAGTCCAGCGAAGGCCTGGCGACCATGATCGCCGGGCGCATCGAAGCCTTGTTCAGGAAAAACCTGGCGTCGAAAATAGTCGGTGCACTGGCGTTGCCGCTGATGAAGCGCTTGCAGGCGGATCTGGCCCCGGCACGGCACAATGGCGCAAGCTTTCTCGGCTTGCAGGGTATCGTGGTCAAAAGCCATGGTTCGGCCGGGGTGCAGGGTTTTCAGAGTGCGATACAGCGCGCACTGATCGAAATTCAGGAAAACCTCCCGGAGCGGCTTCACGGTCGTCTGGAGGATTTGTTGCCTTAGGCGTTTTCGTCGGACAATGCTTAAATGTGACCGCTCAGTTCAATTGGCCATCCAACTGTCAGTTTCTTGCGTCCCCCAAGCGGGACGTCAATTCTCCGACGACAAGATCATTAGGGGCTTGTTACATGTCTGCTTCCCTCGCATTCGTCTTTCCAGGACAGGGTTCGCAGTCCCTCGGCATGCTGGCCGAGTTGGGCGCGCAACATCCGATTGTCCTCGAAACATTCAAAGAAGCTTCCGATGCCCTGGGTTACGACCTGTGGGCACTGACCCAGCAAGGGCCGGAAGAGCAACTCAATCAAACCGATAAAACCCAGCCAGCCATTCTGACGGCCTCGATCGCCTTGTGGCGTCTGTGGTTGGCAGAAGGCGGCGCGCGTCCGGCTTACGTTGCCGGTCACAGCCTGGGCGAATACAGCGCCCTGGTAGCTGCAGGCAGCCTGAGCCTGGGCGACGCCGTTAAACTGGTTGAGCGTCGTGGCCAGTTGATGCAGGAAGCCGTTCCGGCCGGGCAGGGCGGCATGGCCGCTATCCTCGGCCTGGAAGATGCCGATGTGCTGGCAGCCTGTGCCGAAGCGGCGCAAGGCGAAGTGGTCAGTGCGGTCAACTTCAATTCCCCTGGCCAGGTTGTTATCGCTGGTGCAAAGGCTGCGGTCGAGCGCGCTATCGAAGGCTGCAAGGCCCGTGGTGCAAAGCGCGCCATGCCATTGCCGGTCAGCGTGCCGTCCCACTGCGAACTGATGCGTCCGGCGGCCGAACGGTTTGCCGAGTCCATCGCTGCCATTGATTGGCAGGCGCCGAAGATTCCGGTGGTGCAGAACGTCAGCGCCAGCGTGCCGGCCGATCTGGAAACCCTCAAGCGCGATTTGCTTGAACAGCTCTACAAGCCTGTGCGCTGGGTTGAATCAGTCCAGGCACTGGCTGCCAAGGGCGCGACCCAATTGGTCGAGTGCGGTCCAGGCAAAGTGCTTGCCGGTCTGAACAAACGCTGCGCCGAAGGCGTGTCGACATCCAACCTCAATACCCCAGACGCTTTCGCTGCCGCCCGTGCAGCGTTGGTCTGAATCAGGAGAAGCTTGCATGAGTCTGCAAGGTAAAGTTGCACTGGTCACCGGCGCGAGCCGCGGCATCGGCCAGGCTATCGCCCTGGAACTGGGTCGTCAGGGCGCCATCGTCATCGGCACCGCGACCTCCGCCTCGGGTGCCGAGCGCATTGCCGCTACCCTGAAAGAAAATGGTATCCAGGGCACTGGCCTGGAACTCAACGTCACCAGCGACGAGTCCGTTGCTGCGGTACTGGCGAGCATCAGTGCACAGTTCGGTGCGCCGGCGATCCTGGTCAATAATGCTGGCATCACCCGCGATAATCTGATGATGCGCATGAAAGATGACGAATGGCATGACGTCGTCGATACCAACCTGAACAGTCTGTTTCGCCTGTCCAAGGGCGTTCTGCGCGGCATGACCAAAGCCCGTTGGGGACGAATTATCAGTATTGGCTCTGTTGTGGGTGCCATGGGCAACGCAGGCCAAGTAAACTACGCAGCCGCCAAGGCCGGTCTGGAAGGTTTCAGCCGTGCACTGGCGCGTGAAGTCGGTTCGCGTTCGATTACGGTAAACTCGGTGGCCCCTGGGTTCATCGACACCGATATGACCCGCGAACTGCCCGAGGCGCAGCGTGAAGCCTTGCAGACGCAGATTCCGCTGGGCCGTCTGGGGCAAGCTCAAGAGATCGCGTCTGTGGTCGCTTTTCTTGCTTCCGACGGTGCGGCTTACGTTACTGGGGCTACAATCCCGGTGAACGGCGGGATGTACATGAGTTAAATGTGACGGATTGCTTCAAAAAAATGTCATACGAGCTGTCTAAAATCCGTTATAAAGCTGCAATCTATTTATAGGCAGAGGGTCCCTGGGTTTGAGGAGTGAAGCTTTCAGTTGAAAAACTGAAAAGTCTTTCTATACACTTACCCACTGGCCAGCTGCCTGAATTTGTCCATTAGGAGTGAAAACAAGGTATGAGCACCATCGAAGAGCGCGTCAAGAAAATCGTTGCTGAGCAACTGGGCGTTAAAGAAGAAGAAGTGGTCAACACTGCTTCCTTCGTTGAAGACCTGGGTGCCGACTCCCTTGACACCGTTGAGCTGGTGATGGCTCTGGAAGAGGAATTCGAGACCGAAATCCCTGACGAAGAAGCTGAGAAGATCACTACTGTACAAGCTGCAATCGATTACGTTACTAACCACCAGGCTTAATAGCTTGTAATCGTTGCTTGCTGTCATGGAAAAACCGCACTGCCATCACGGCGTGCGGTTTTTTCTTTAGGCCTGATGCAAAGTCGTCATTTGAAAAAGGAGAGTGCTGTGTCGCGTAGACGCGTCGTAGTCACCGGTATGGGTATGTTGTCGCCACTGGGCACGGATGTGCCGAGCAGTTGGCAGGGCATTCTGGCTGGCCGCAGTGGCATTGGTCTGATCGAACACACCGACCTTTCTGCCTATTCCACCCGCTTTGGCGGCTCGGTAAAGGGCTTCAATGTCGAGGAGTATCTGTCGGTCAAGGAAGCTCGCAAGCTCGACCTGTTCATTCAATACGGTCTGGCCGCAGGGTTCCAGGCTGTGCGCAACTCCGGTCTGGAAGTCACTGACGCCAACCGCGAGCGCATCGGCGTGGCCATGGGTTCGGGTATTGGCGGTTTGACCAATATCGAAGAAACCAGCCGCACGCTGCATGATTCCGGCCCTCGTCGAATTTCACCGTTCTTCGTGCCTGGCTCGATCATCAATATGATTTCCGGTTTCCTGTCCATCCACTTGGGTGCACAGGGACCTAACTACGCCATCGCCACCGCATGTACCACCGGTACGCACTGCATCGGCATGGCGGCACGCAACATCATGTACGACGAAGCCGACGTGATGATTGCCGGCGGCGCCGAGATGGCGGCCTGCGGTCTGGGCATGGGCGGCTTCGGTGCCTCCCGCGCGCTGTCGACCCGCAACGACGAACCAGCCCGCGCCAGCCGTCCATGGGACAAGGGCCGTGATGGCTTCGTGTTGTCTGACGGTGCTGGTGCACTGGTTCTCGAAGAACTGGAGCACGCCAAGGCTCGCGGCGCGACGATCTACGCCGAGCTGATCGGGTTTGGCACCAGTGGCGATGCCTACCACATGACTTCGCCTCCCGCCGATGGCGCCGGTGCTGCACGTTGCATCACCAATGCCCTGCGCGACGCCAAGATCAATGGCGACCAGGTTCAGTACATCAATGCCCACGGCACCTCGACTTCGGCCGGCGACCTCGCCGAAGCCCGTGCGATCAAGTCGGTGTTTGGCGACCACGCTTACAAACTGGCGGTCAGTTCGACCAAGTCCATGACCGGTCACCTACTGGGTGCAGCGGGCGCGGTCGAGGCGATCTTCAGTGTGCTGGCGATCAACAGCCAGGTAGCGCCGCCGACCATCAACCTTGATGAGCCGGACGAAGGCTGCGACCTCGATTTTGTGCCGCACACCGCGCGCAACATGGATATCGATGTGGTGCTGTCCAACTCCTTCGGGTTTGGCGGTACCAACGGCTCGCTGGTGTTCCGCCGGTTCGCGGACTGATGGACAGCTGGGTCGACGGTCAGCCGGCTGACGCTCTGTCGCTGAAGGATCGCGGCCTGGCTTACGGTGATGGTCTGTTCGAGACTATCGCTGTGAGGCGTGGGCAACCGTTGTTGCTGGATCGGCATCTGTCGCGTCTGGCTGACGGCTGTTCGCGCCTGGCGATCGCTGCCGATCACCTGTTGATTCGCAGCGAGTTGCAAGCCTATGCCGCCGTGCTGGGTGAAGGCGTGCTCAAACTCATCCTCACCCGCGGCGACGGATTGCGCGGTTACGCCCCCGATCCTGCGGCCCGCGCCCGGCGCATTCTGCAAGGCAATCCTCCCGCTGCTTATCCTGTTATTCATGGGGAGCAGGGCGTTCGTTTGTTCCCTTGTGCGACACGATTGTCCAAACAACCTTTGCTCGCCGGCCTCAAGCACCTGAATCGACTTGAACAGGTTATCGCCCGTTCCGAGTGGCAAGACGCCGAGCACGCCGAAGGCGATGCTCGATCAGGCCGGTCGGGTGATCGAATGTGTCTTCAGCAATCTGTTCATGGTCCGCGATGGCGTACTGATCACTGCCGATCTCAAACGTTGCGGCGTGGCCGGCGTGATGCGCGCTGAGTTATTGTTTCAGGCTGCGTCATTGGGAATCCCCACGCAAATTACCGACATCAGCCTCGATCAGCTGCAATGGGCCGATGAAGTATTCATCTGCAACAGCGTGTATGGCATCTGGCCGGTGCGCGCCTATGCAGCACTGAGCTGGTCGGTTGGCCCGCTCACCCGTAAACTCCAAACCATTGCCCGCGCGCTACTGGATGCTTGATACGTGAGACGTAAATTCTTGCTGCTGCTGGAAACCGGACTGGTTCTGGCGGGGCTGCTGTTGGGCGCTTCGGCCTGGAAAATCAATTCGGCGCTGGAACAGCCGCTGAACATCACCCAGGAAGAACTGCTGGAGGTGCCCAAAGGCTCTACGCCGACCGGCACATTCATTCGACTCGAAACCGATGGCGTCATCAAAGACGCGTTCTGGTTGCGCGTCTATTGGCGTTTCAACCTCGCCGGCACACCGATCCACAGTGGTGAGTACCGCATGCTGCCCGGCATGACCGTCGACGGTTTGATCGATCTGTGGAAGCGCGGCGAAGTGGTGCAGTACAGCGTGACGTTGGTCGAGGGCTGGAATTTCCGTCAGGTCCGCGCGGCGCTGGCCAAGGACGACAAGCTCAAACAAACCCTGACGGGGCTGACTGATACGCAAGTGATGGACAAGCTGGGCCATAGCGGAATTTTCCCTGAGGGCCGCTTCTTTCCGGACACTTACAGCTTTGTGCGTGGCATGTCCGACGCCGAGCTGCTGAAAAAAGCCTATGACCGACTCGACGAAGTACTCGCCAAGGAATGGGACAAACGATCCGTTGACGCGCCGTACACCGAACCCTATCAGGCGCTGATCATGGCCTCGCTGGTGGAGAAGGAAACCGGCGTGCCACAAGAACGTGGGCAGATCGCCGGCGTCTTTGTGCGGCGGATGGCGATCGGCATGTTGCTGCAGACCGATCCGACGGTGATCTATGGCCTCGGTGATCGTTACCAGGGCAAGTTGACTCGCGCCCATCTCAAGGAAGCGACGCCGTATAACACCTATATGATCTCCGGACTGCCGCCGACGCCGATTGCCATGGTCGGCCGTGAAGCGATTCATGCGGCGTTGAACCCGGTGGCCGGCAACAGCCTGTATTTCGTGGCCCGCGGTGACGGCAGCCATGTGTTCTCCGATGACCTGGACGCCCACAACACGGCAGTGCGCGAGTTCCAGCTCAAGCGTCGTGCCGATTACCGCTCCAGCCCGGCACCGGCCAACGCTCCGGTGACGCCGGATGCCGAAACGCCGATACCCGCCGCATCCCCCGATACCGCGGCCGAAGAAGTGCCTCAGGTGCCGACGCAGAAGCCCGCTCCTGCACCGACGGCCGCGCCTGAACCATCACCGCCAACACCAGCGCCGGCGCCAGAACCCGCACCCGCACCCGCGCCTGTGCCGGATGCACCCGCGCCGCAAAGCCCGCAATGACTCTGATTAAGGACTGCCTGTGACTGGCTTGTTTATTACCCTCGAAGGCCCTGAAGGCGCCGGCAAGAGCACCAATCGCGAATACCTGGCCGAGCGCCTGCGCGCCGCCGGTATCGAAGTGCTGTTGACCCGCGAGCCGGGTGGTACGCCGTTGGCCGAGCGCATCCGCGAAGTGCTGCTGGCGCCGGTGGACGAAGTCATGAACCCCGACACGGAGCTGTTGCTGGTGTTTGCCGCGCGAGCCCAGCATCTGGCCGAGGTGATTCGCCCGGCGCTGGCGCGGGGCGCGGTGGTCTTGTGTGACCGTTTTACCGACTCGACTTACGCTTATCAGGGTGGCGGTCGCGGTTTGTCGCTGGAGCGCATCGCGACGCTGGAAACCTTCGTCCAAGGTGACTTGCGCCCGGACCTGACGCTGATTTTCGATCTGCCGGTAGAAGTCGGCCTGGCCCGCGCCAGTGCGCGCGGTCGACTGGATCGCTTCGAACTCGAAGGTCGAGCCTTTTTCGATGCCGTGCGCAGTGCTTTTCTCAAGCGTGCTGAAGCAGATCCTGCGCGTTATGTGCTGGTGGATGCTGCCCAGACGTTGCCGCAGGTTCAGCAGTCGCTGGATGCGTTGTTGCCGCGCTTGGTGAGTTGTCCCGTGGCTGAGGCCTACCCATGGCAGGACGCCCTCTGGCAGCAATTGGCGGGGCGTAAACAGCACGCTCACGCGTATTTGCTGCATGGCCCGGCCGGAATCGGCAAGCGTGCCTTGGCCGAACGGCTGATGGCGCATTTGCTGTGTCAGCGTCCAACCGCGCAGGATGCTTGCGGTGAGTGCAAATCCTGCCTGTTGCTCAAGGCCGGCAGTCACCCCGACAACTACATCCTCGAGCCGGAAGAGGCGGACAAGGCGATCAAGGTCGATCAGGTCCGTGATCTGGTCGGCTTCGTGGTTCAGACTGCACAGATGGGCGGGCGCAAAGTGGTGTTGATCGAGCCGGCAGAGTCGATGAACGTCAACGCCGCCAACGCCTTGCTCAAAAGTCTTGAAGAGCCGTCCGGCGATACGGTGTTGCTGCTGGTCAGCCACCAGACCAGTCGTTTGCTGCCAACGATCAAGAGCCGCTGCCAGCAGCAGGCCTGTCCGCTGCCGAGCGAGGCGATGAGCCTGGCCTGGTTGGCGACGGCGCTGCCGGATTGCTCGCAAGAAGAACGCGTCGAACTGTTGACCCTCGCCGCCGGTTCGCCATTGGCCGCGGTCAAGTTGCAGACCCAGGGTGTGCGCGAACAGCGTTTGCTGGTGGTTGAAGGCGTGAAGCAGTTGCTCAAACAGCAAAAATCACCGACCCAGCTTGCGGAAGAATGGAAAAGCATCCCGCAATTGCTGTTGTTCGACTGGTTCTGCGATTGGTCGAGCCTGATCCTGCGTTATCAGTTGACCCAGGATGAGGAAGGTCTGGGCCTGACGGACATGCGCAAGGTCATCCAATACCTGGCGCAGAAAACCGCGCAGGGCAAAGTGCTCGCCATTCAGGACTGGATCCTCGCCCAGCGTCAGAAAGTGATGAGCAAAGCCAACCTCAATCCGGCGTTGCTGCTTGAGGCGCTGCTGGTGCAATGGGCCTCTTTGCCTATCCAGAAGTGACCGTGTGCGCCTAGACTCTGACCATCAGCAGTGGAGGTCAGCATGAATGAACCGCTCAACACCGGACCCCGTAACGGCATCTTGTCCCTGACCATTAAGGACAAGTCCGTGCTGTACGCCGCCTACATGCCGTTCATCAAGAACGGTGGCCTGTTCATCCCGACCAACAAAAGCTACAAGCTGGGGGATGAAGTGTTCATGTTGCTGAACCTGATGGACGAGGCGGAAAAAATTCCGGTCGCCGGCAAAGTTACCTGGATCACTCCCAAAGGTGCGCAGGGTAACCGGGCCGCCGGAGTTGGCGTGCAGTTCAATGACGGTGACAACACCGCCCGCAGTCGAATCGAAACCCATCTGGCCGGAGCCCTGAAATCCGACCGTCCCACTCATACGATGTAAGTTGCAGCCCTTTATGCTCGTAGATTCCCATTGTCACCTTGATCGCCTCGACCTCGCCGCCCATGACGGCTCTCTGGATGCCGCACTCGATGCCGCGCGTCAGCGCGGGTAGGGCACTTTCTGTGTATCGGCGTCAGCGTCGAAAATGCCGCCGATGTCAAAGCCCTGGCCGAGCGCTATGACGACGTCGATTGTTCGGTGGGCGTGCATCCGCTGGATGTTCAACCCGGTGCCGCGCCCGCGCTCGATTGGCTGCTGCAGGAGCTGAATCATCCACGCGTGGTGGCGATCGGTGAAACCGGCCTGGATTATCACTACGAGCCGGAAGCGGCCGAGCTCCAGCAGGAATCGTTCCGCCTGCACCTGCAAGCCGCCCAGCAGACCGGCAAACCGGTGATCATCCACACCCGCGGTGCTCGCGCCGATACGTTGAACCTGTTGCGCGAGGCCGCATTGCCGCAGGCTGGCGTGCTGCATTGCTTTACCGAAGACTGGGACATGGCCAAGGCAGCGCTGGACATGGGCTATTACATTTCTCTGTCCGGGATTGTGACCTTCCGCAATGCCGATGCCCTGCGCGACGTCGCGAGCAAAGTGCCGGCCGACCGTTTGCTGGTGGAAACCGATTCGCCGTACCTGGCGCCGATCCCTTATCGCGGCAAACCGAACCTGCCGCAATATGTGCGGGAAGTGGCAGAGTTTCTGGCGATGCTGCGCGGTGAGTCCTACGAGCGTTTTGCCGAGCAGACGACGGAAAACTTCAAGCGACTGTTCCCGCTTGCGCATGTGAAAGGTTAAATCGCAGGCAAAAAAACCCGGGTTCTGGGGGGTGAATCCGGGTTAAGACCATTAGGAGTAAAACAAAGGTACGCGGTCCGTTGGTACCTATATCGGCGCGACACTTGGGGGAGATGCCTCGCCGACAGTTCAAGTATTGATCAGTATTGCGCCGACGCCAGTTTCGCCGCCCCGGTTTTTAAACAAATTTGGAATACGGGCGCTTCGGAAGAGTTCTCATCAATCGTCGACCCTGCATGAAATCATCAAGAAACACAGATATGCTCGGATGATCCGTGCATTTTGGCGCAAGTTAGGCATAATACGCGGCTTCGAATTTTGACCCCAACAGACCTTTTCTTATGCATAAAGAACCTCGTAAGGTCCGTGAGTTTCGTCGCCGCGAGCAAGAAATTCTCGATACCGCGCTCAAGCTGTTCCTCGAACTAGGTGAAGACAGTGTCACCGTCGAGATGATTGCTGATGCCGTCGGTATCGGCAAAGGCACGATCTACAAGCACTTCAAATCCAAGGCGGAGATCTACCTGCGCCTGATGCTCGATTACGAGCGCGATTTGAACGAGCTGTTGCATTCGGCCGATGTCGACAAGGACAAGGAAGCCCTGTCCCGGGCCTACTTCGAATTCCGCATGCGCGATCCGCAACGCTATCGCTTGTTCGATCGCCTGGAAGAAAAGGTGGTCAAGGGCAACCAGGTGCCGGAGATGGTCGTGGAGCTGCACAAGATCCGTGCCTCGAACTTCGAACGCCTGACCCTGCTGATCAAGGGCCGGATCAGCGAAGGCAAGCTCGAAGACGTGCCGCCGTATTTCCATTACTGCGCGTCCTGGGCGCTGGTGCACGGCGCCGTGGCGCTGTATCACTCGCCGTTCTGGAGCAATGTGCTGGAAGATCAGGAAGGCTTCTTCCAGTTCCTGATGGACATCGGCGTGCGCATGGGCAACAAGCGCAAGCGCGATACCGACACGCCAAGCAGCTAAATCATTCAGCGCCCTTATTGCGCCATTATTTCGCTACATGGCGCAGTACCGCAGGAATATACTCAGGCTTAGGACTTGCTAAAACTTGATTTGTGAGTCAAGTTTTAGCGGTCCGAATATCCTTTCGCCGGAGTGATCATGATCGTTGACCGTCAAGGCAGGCGTTTTCGCAATTTGCGGATCAGCCTGACCTCAGCCTGCAATTACGCGTGTACCTATTGCGTGCCTAACGGCAAGCGGTTGGTGGCAGCGCAGGATGAACTGTCGGCCGAGGCCATGGCGCGTGGCGTGGCGTATCTGATCGAAGCCGCCGGCATCGAGCGTTTGCGCATCACCGGCGGCGAGCCTCTGGTCAGCCCCAAACTCGAAGCCTTCATGACTGCCGTCGGCCAGATGGGCCTTGAGGACATCAGCCTCACCACCAATGGTCAGTTGCTGGCGAAAAAACTGCCGCTGCTGGTGGATGCCGGCATTCGGCGCATCAACGTTTCCCTCGATACCCTGGACGCCAGTGCGTTTCGCACCATTGCCCGTGGTGGCGATCTGGCGACGGTGCTCGACGGCATGAATCAGGCCGCTGCTGCCGGCATCAAGATCAAGGTCAACATGGTGCCGTTGCGTGGGCAGAACCTCGATCAGGTGATGCCGCTGCTCGATTACTGCCTGGAACGTGGCTATGAGCTGCGGTTTATCGAGCTGATGCGCATGGGCCACCTGGCCAGCGACAACAACGCCTTCCTACAACAGTTCGTCAGCCTTCAGCAGTTGCTGAGCCTGATCGGCGAACGCTACGAATACCTGCAAGCCGACGCACCGGTGGATGCCACGGCGGTACGCTACGCGATTCCGGAGCTGGGCCACTTCGGCGTGATCGCCAACGAAAGCGTGCCGTTCTGCCGGACCTGTTCACGCCTGCGGCTGTCGTCCACCGGTTGGCTCCATGGCTGCCTGTCGTCGAGTAATCGGCACTATGTCGGCGACCTGCTGGACAAGCCACGTCATCAAGCGCTGCCGGCCTTGCAGCGACTGCTGGTAAAAGCCCTGGGGGATAAGCAGGAAGTGGCGTTCTCCGGTGGCGCGACCATCATGAAAATTATCGGCGGCTGAAAGCCCCTCTGTGGCGAGGGGCTTGCCCCGTTGGGCCGCGAAGCGGCCCCCAATCATTCCCGTGTTGCGTCAGAAACACCGCATTCACCGACTCTACGACTGCTGCGCAGCCGAACAGGGGCAAGCCCCTCGCCACAGGTTTGTATTCCCAAGCCTGAAATCTCGATCAACTCAAGGACTGGCGCGGAAGCTGCATTCAACGCCCATTCGCCGGTTTTCCGTCACCGGCCTCTGGAGGGTAGGATGCGTAGCCTGGTTTTGCTGCTGGCCGTTTTGGCGCTTGGTGGCTGCATGAATGTCAGCGATATGGGCGAAGGTGTTCGCTACCACATGAGCGACGCGGGGCTGTTGGATCACAGCAACAGTCAGCGCTCGAACAACTTCCGCATTCAGCCGGACTCGTTCATCTTCATCGCCCAAGGTGCTTTCGCGCCACCGGGCAGCGCCTACCCACGCCCTAACGTGGTGGCGGAAACCGCCTTCGAAGGCTTTATCGAATACTTCCCCATGGTCCGTCGCGCCCAGGCGCCGGAAGGTCTCGATGCTGCCATGGGTGAAGCTCGTGCTGCTGGCGCGCATTACCTGCTCTACACCCGTTTCGCCAAGGCTGACGACCGTATCGGCAACTCGGACGAATTGATCGACCAGGAAGCCGTAGATCGCCTCGGTCTCGACAGCGGCGTGATTCAGATCATGTTGATCGAGACCAGCACCCAGTATTTGATTGATACTGCACGGATCAAGAGTCGTGGCGGTTTACTGACGTTCCACGATACCAAGCCTGAAGACCTGATAGGCCCGCCGCTGGCGCAATATGCTCGCGGCTTGTTAGGGCTCAGCGACCAGTAATTCAAAGGAGATCGCCATGAGTGGCCCGCAAAAAGCCGTCGACCTGTTGGGGCAAATCCCCAAGACCAAAGGCTTGCCCCCGGTCCACCTGTGGAACCCCGACTTTTGCGGCGACATCGACATGCGCATCGCCCGCGACGGCACCTGGTATTACCTGGGTACGCCGATCGGGCGTAAGCCGATGGTCAAGCTGTTCTCCACCATCATTCGCCGCGACGGCGATGATTACTTCCTGATCACCCCGGTCGAGAAAGTCGGCATCAAGGTCGATGACGCACCGTTTGTGGCGATTGCCGTGGACGTCGAAGGCGAGGGCGAAGCCCAGGTCTTGCGCTTCACCACCAATGTCGATGAGACCGCCGAGGCGGGCACTGAACATCCCATTCGCGTGATGATTGATCCAGTGACCCAGGAGCCTGCGCCGTACGTGCACGTGCGGACCAACCTTGAAGCGTTGATCCATCGCAATGTGTTCTACCAATTGGTGGAACTGGCGGTGAGCCGTGAAATCGACGGGCAGCGATGGTTGGGTGTGTGGAGCGGCGGGGAGTTCTTTCCCATCGGGCTTGAGCCGTAACGCGCGATGTTTTTTTGTTCCGGACAATGGCCCGCTATTAAGCGGGCCATTTTTTTGGGGTCTACAAACCTTTGTCCTTGAGCCGAGCGGCATGCTCAAGATAGAGGTGGACCGGGCTTACGTTCCAACTCGTGATCCCGGCCATTTGATTGACCGCATCAAAATGGTCCATGGGGTAATCCGAACGAATGACCTTGCCCAAGTGCGAGCTGTACTGTCCGACCAGTCCATCGTTGGCGTGTTTCTCTTTATAAAATAACTTCGACAGCACGATACAGTTCAAATGAGTCGGATCGAGTGGTTGCAGGCTTTGAAAGTTTTGTACGATCCCGCTCCAGGAATAGTAATAGACCCCGTTTTCAACTTCGTTGCCTTCCCCGCCCCAGTGTTTCGGCACCCCTTGTGGGTATTTCTTATTGAAGGCTGCCAATCCCGCGCTGGTCAACGATTCGAAAGCTGCTTGAGGGTCCTGTGGGTTTTGCGGGTGGCCACTGATCAGCGATATGAAGGTGCCGACCGCTCCAAACAGCGCCAGCACGAACGCTTCCGGCAACTCTCCGGGCGTCAAAGCCTTATGCAACTGATCGGCAATTTCGGAACCATGATTGGGGCAACTGACCGAGGTGACTGACGCTACCTTTTCCGGGTGCAGCGCTGCTACATAGCGTGCGGACAGTGGACCTTGGCTATGGCCGATCAGATTGACCTTGGCTGCTCCCGTTTCCAGCAAAATGCGATTGACGTGTTCGAGCAGTTTTTCACCGCGTTCCTCGTTTCCATTAACCGCTGGAATGTTAACGGTAAACACTTTGGCGCCGGCCCGTTCCAGCGCTTCCTTGATGTCGAAGAAGTAGGGATAGCCGGCGATTGTGTCGAAGCCAAAAAGGCCGTGGACCAAAACAATTGGGTATTGCGTAGACGCATCCATGTTCATGCTCATACCTGTCGATAGCGGACTTTAGTGAAACAGATGCTATTGACTGCCTGATCTGTCGCGGGCTAACCGTAGGTCACAAAATGGGTTGTTTCAAATCGCTTGAGAAAAGCACCGTCAGCCTGGAAGGGCCGTTTGCCGGATCAGAAAAAATCAAATTGACACCCAATCATATGATGATTAGCGTGACCTCCATCGCGAACGGCTTTTTGCCGTCCCTGCCTCGAGGTTTTCATGTCCAGCAGTTTTCATGCGTCGACGGTCGATTGGCTAGGCTGCTGGATTGCCGCCGGCCAAGTTAAGCCCGGCGAAACCATCAAGGTTGAAGCCGACCTGGGCGAGCAGCTCGGGGTCAGTCGCACGGTCGATCCGCGAAGCCATCAAAACCCTGGTTGCCAAAGGCATGCTCGAAGTCGGGCCGAAGGTCGGCACACGAGTGCTGCCGGTGCGCCGCTGGAACCTGTTTGATCCGCAAGTCGTCGGCTGGTTGTCCCGCAGCGGCTTGCCGGAAAACTTTGTCGACGACTTGCTCGACTTGCGCCGCACCATCGAACCCATGGCGGTGCGCTGGGCCTGCGAGCGGGCCACTGTCGAACAGGTTCAAGCGATCCTTCAGGCTTACAACGCGCTGGAACGAGCGGTGGATAGCGGCATCGACTACAACCGCGCCGACCAGTTCTTCCACGAGTGCATCCTCGCCGCCAGCCACAATCAATTCATCGAACAAATGGTCCCGGCCCTCGGCGCGCTGCTGGCGGTGTCGTTCGAAGTGTCCGCTGCCGACCCGGACGAACTGCGCCGCACACTGCCAATCCACAAAGACATGGCCGACGCCATCGCCGCCCGGGACGCCGCGCGGGGTGTGTGGGCCTGCATGACCCTGATCGACAACGCCGACCTGGCCATCAAGCGTTTCTACCCGCAAGTCATGGCCGACAAAAAAGCCAGCTGACCACACAAGTGCCCTTGTAGGAGCGAGGCTTGCCCGCGAAGGCGTCGACACATTCAACATGGGTGTCACAGATACACAGCCTTCGGGAGCAAGCCCCCTCCCACCTAAAACAAGAACAATGCAGGAGGTTTCATGACGTGGACTGCCGTTACCCAACACCGGGCACAGCTCGGTGAAGGCCCGTTCTGGGATGCGTCAACCCAGGCGTTGTACTGGGTAGACATCGCCGGCAAGCAAGCGCTGAGGCTGATCGGTGCCAACGTGCAGATCTGGCAAATGCCCGAACACGTGTCCGCCTTCATCCCCTGCGAAAGCGGCGATGCGCTGGTGACCATGACCAGCGGAGTGTATCGGCTGGACCTGGATTCGCCAGGCCTGGAACCGCGCCTCACCTTGCTTTGTGTCGCTGACCCGCAACCCGGCAATCGCCCCAACGAAGCCCGCTGCGATGCACTCGGCCGGCTCTGGCTCGGCACCATGCAGAACAACATCGGTTTACAGGGCGAGGACTTGCCCATCGAGCGCCGCTCCGGTGGCTTGTTCCGCATTGATGCCGACGCACGGGTGACGCCGCTGCTCCGAGGGTTGGGCATTCCCAACACCCTATTGTGGAGCGATGACCTGACCCGCGTGTATTTCGCCGACAGCCTCGACCGCACGCTCTATCAACATGTCATTCGCACCGACGGTAGCCTCGAACCTGCGCAAGCCTGGTTCGGCCCCCACGAACGCGGCGGCCCGGATGGTTCGGCGATGGACGCGCAGGGCTATCTCTGGAACGCCCGATGGGACGGCAGCTGTCTGCTGCGATTAAGTCCCGAAGGCCATGTCGATCAAATCATTGAACTGCCGATCAGCCGCCCAACCAGCTGTGTGTTCGGCGGCGAAGACTTGAAAACCCTGTACATCACCAGTGCCGCCAGCCCGTTTAACCATCCGTTGGACGGCGCGGTGCTATCGATTCGGCTCGATGTGCCTGGAAAAACCTGCATCCGGTTTGCCGGATAAATCCCAATATATGAGACGTAAAATTATATATTGAGATTATTTGGTGGTCGGGTTTATAGTCGGCTCCATCAGTTACACGCACTCACACTTAAAAAAACAAAACAGGTGAAGTGATGCAGCGATTTTCTCAAAAGCTTTTCGGCCGGACATCGACAGATGCCCGGTTTTTGTCGTGCCTGAAAAAGGGAGTCTGGATTCATGGCTGAACCTCTTTCCTTGCCACCGGTGCCCGAGCCGCCGAAGGGCGAACGACTGAAAAACAAAGTCGTGCTGTTGACCGGTGCGGCTCAAGGCATCGGTGAAGCCATCGTCGCCACCTTTGTTTCCCAGCAAGCCAAGCTGATCATCAGCGATATCCAGGGCGAGAAAGTCGAAAAAGTCGCGGCCCATTGGCGGGACAAAGGTTTTGACGTCCAGGCGATCAAGGCTGACGTGTCCAGCCAGCAAGACCTGCACGCCATGGCCAGACTGGCCGTCGAACGTCACGGCCGGATCGACGTGCTGGTCAACTGCGCCGGGGTCAACGTGTTCCGCGATCCGCTGGAAATGACCGACGAAGACTGGCGCCGTTGCTTCGCCATCGACCTGGACGGCGCCTGGTATGGCTGCAAAGCCGTGTTGCCGCAGATGATCGAGCAGGGTATCGGCAGCATCATCAACATTGCCTCGACCCATTCCACCCACATCATTCCCGGTTGCTTCCCGTACCCGGTAGCCAAACACGGCTTGCTCGGCCTGACCCGCGCCCTCGGCATCGAGTACGCGCCGAAGGGCATTCGCGTCAACGCCATTGCGCCGGGCTACATCGAAACCCAACTGAACGTCGACTACTGGAACGGTTTTGCCGACCCACATGCTGAGCGTCAGCGGGCGTTTGACCTGCATCCACCGCGCCGCATCGGTCAGCCGATGGAAGTGGCGATGACTGCCGTATTCCTGGCCAGCGATGAAGCGCCATTCATCAATGCCTCATGCATCACCATCGATGGTGGTCGCTCGGTGATGTACCACGACTGAGTAAGTGGATTTCAGCGCGGAACTCCGTCTGAATTCCAATCATAATACGATATGACTATTCGCTTCACGGTTTGACCGCTGCATCGGCTTTCAAATAACGCTCAAAAAAAATAACAAGGAGTCAGCTTATGAATCGTCGTCGTGGGATCCGTTCCCTGTGCTGTGCCGCTTTGGCGGTCACGGCGGTCAGCCTGAGCAGTTCGCTGCTGGCGGCCGAGCAAGTGAAGATCGGTTTTCTGGTCAAGCAGGCGGAAGAGCCCTGGTTCCAGACCGAATGGGCTTTCGCTGAAAAGGCCGGGAAAGAGAAGGGCTTCACCGTGATCAAGATCGCCGTGCCTGACGGCGAGAAAACCCTCTCGGCCATCGACAGCCTGGCGGCCAACGGCGCCAAGGGCTTCGTCATTTGCCCGCCGGACGTCGGCCTCGGCCCGGCCATCGAGGCCAAGGCCAAGCTCAACGGTTTGAAAGTGATGGCGGTCGATGACCGGTTTGTCGATGCCAACGGCAAGTTCATGGAAGACGTGCCTTACCTCGGCATGGCGGCTTTCGAAGTCGGCCAGAAACAGGGTGCCGCCATGGCCACCGAAGCTAAAAAGCGCGGCTGGGACTGGAAAGAAACCTACGCGGTGATCAACACCTTCAACGAACTCGACACCGGCAAGAAACGCACCGACGGTTCGGCCAAGGCGCTGGAAGATGCGGGCTTCCCGAAAGACCACATCCTCTACACCGCACAGAAAACCCTCGACGTACCGGGCAGCATGGACGCCACCAACTCGGCGCTGGTGAAACTGCCCAGCGGTGCGAAAAACCTGATCATCGGCGGCATGAACGACAACACCGTGCTCGGCGGCGTGCGCGCCACCGAAAGCGCCGGGTTTGCGGCGGCCAACGTAATCGGCATCGGCATCAACGGCACCGACGCCATCGGCGAACTGAAAAAGCCTAACAGCGGCTTCTTCGGCTCAATGCTGCCTAGCCCGCACATCGAGGGCTACAACACTGCGGCGATGATGTATGAGTGGGTGACCACCGGCAAAGAACCGCCGAAATACACCGCCATGGACGATGTGACGCTGATCACGCGTGAAAACTTCAAGCAGGAACTGGAAAAGATCGGCCTGTGGAACTGAAGGCCGGTTGATTTCATCGGCGGCCCTGGCGACGGGGCTGCCTGATCTGTGTGATGAGGTGGTTATGCAAGCGCAAACACAAACACAAGAACACCGCGGCGACAGCTTGCGCTTCAACGGGATCGGCAAGACCTTTCCCGGCGTGAAGGCGCTGGACGGCATCAGCTTCGTTGCGCATCCGGGGCAGGTGCATGCCTTGATGGGCGAGAACGGCGCGGGCAAATCGACGCTGCTGAAAATCCTCGGTGGCGCCTACATCCCGAGCAGCGGCGATCTGCAGATCGGCGAGCAGACGATGGTCTTCAAGTCCACCGCCGACAGCATCGCCAGCCGCGTGGCGGTGATCCACCAAGAGCTGCACCTGGTCCCGGAAATGACCGTGGCGGAGAACCTGTTCCTCGGTCACTTGCCGGCGAGTTTCGGTCTGATCAATCGCGGCGCCTTGCGCCAGCAAGCATTGGCCTGCCTCAAGGGCCTGGCGGATGAAATCGATCCGCAAGAGAAAGTCGGACGGCTGTCCCTCGGCCAGCGGCAACTGGTGGAAATCGCCAAGGCGTTGTCCCGTGGTGCCCATGTGATTGCGTTCGACGAACCGACCAGCAGCCTCTCGGCCCGAGAGATTGATCGTTTGATGGCGATCATTGGGCGGCTGCGGGACGAAGGCAAAGTGGTGCTCTACGTCTCTCATCGCATGGAAGAAGTGTTCCGCATTTGCAACGCGGTGACGGTGTTCAAGGACGGCCGCTTCGTGCGCACGTTCGAGAACATGAGCGAACTGACCCACGACCAATTGGTGACCTGCATGGTCGGTCGCGACATTCAGGACATCTACGATTACCGCCCACGCCAGCGAGGTGCAGTGGCGATGAAGGTCGACGGGTTGCTCGGGCCGGGCCTGCGTGAGCCGGTAAGTTTCGAGGTGCACAAAGGCGAAATTCTCGGGCTGTTCGGTCTGGTCGGCGCGGGTCGCACCGAGTTGTTCCGGATGCTCAGCGGGCTGACGCGCAACACCGCCGGACGCCTGGAGCTGCGCGGTCATGAACTGAAACTGCGTTCACCGCGGGATGCGATTGCCGCCGGGATTTTGCTGTGCCCCGAGGACCGCAAGAAGGAGGGCATCATGCCGCTCTCCAGCGTCGCCGAGAACATCAACATCAGCGCCCGTGGCGCCCATTCCACCTTCGGTTGCCTGTTGCGCGGCCTGTGGGAAAAGGGCAACGCCGACAAGCAGATTGCCGCGCTTAAAGTGAAGACGCCCAGTGCGTCGCAGAAAATCATGTACCTGTCCGGCGGCAATCAGCAGAAGGCCATTCTCGGTCGCTGGCTGTCGATGCCGATGAAAGTCCTGCTGCTCGACGAGCCGACTCGCGGCATCGACATCGGCGCCAAGGCCGAGATCTACCAGATCATCCACAGTCTCGCTGAAAGCGGCATCGCGGTGATCGTGGTGTCCAGCGACTTGATGGAAGTCATGGGCATTTCCGACCGCATCCTGGTGCTCTGCGAAGGCGCGCTGCGCGGTGAACTGTCCCGCGACGAAGCGAATGAATCCAACTTGCTGCAACTGGCTTTGCCGCGCCAACGCGCTGACAGCGTGGCGAACTGAGAGGTGACTATGATGACAATCCAAAACAACGCTCTGCCGACCCCGCGCAAACCTCTGGACCTGCGGCGTTTTCTCGACGACTGGGTCATGTTGCTGGCGGCCGTCGGGATCTTTCTGGCGTGTACTTTGCTGATCGACAACTTCCTGTCGCCGCTGAACATGCGCGGCCTGGGGCTGGCGATTTCCACCACCGGGATTGCCGCGTGCACCATGTTGTATTGCCTGGCGTCCGGGCATTTCGACTTGTCGGTGGGCTCGGTGATTGCCTGCGCCGGCGTGGTCGCGGCGGTGGTGATGCGCGACACCGACAGCGTGTTCCTCGGTGTTGTCGCTGCGCTGTTCATGGGCCTGATTGTCGGGTTGATCAACGGGATTGTGATCGCCAAGTTGCGGGTCAATGCGTTAATCACCACGCTGGCGACCATGCAGATCGTCCGTGGTCTGGCGTACATTTTTGCCAACGGTAAAGCGGTGGGCGTGTCGCAGGAGCAGTTCTTCGTATTCGGCAACGGCCAGTTGTTCGGCGTGCCGGTGCCGATCCTGATCACCATCGTCTGCTTCCTGTTTTTCGGTTGGCTGCTGAACTACACCACCTACGGGCGCAACACCATGGCCATCGGCGGTAACCAGGAAGCGGCGCTGCTGGCCGGGGTGAACGTTGATCGGACCAAAATCATCATCTTCGCCGTGCACGGTTTGATCGGGGCGTTGGCCGGGGTGATTCTCGCCTCGCGCATGACCTCGGGCCAGCCGATGATTGGCCAGGGTTTTGAACTGACGGTGATCTCCGCCTGTGTGTTGGGCGGGGTGTCGTTGAGTGGCGGGATCGGCATGATTCGGCATGTGATTGCCGGGGTGTTGATTCTGGCGATCATCGAAAATGCGATGAACCTGAAGAACATCGATACGTTTTATCAGTATGTGATTCGCGGTTCGATCCTGTTGCTGGCGGTGGTGATTGACCGACTGAAACAACGCTAAATAAATTCACCTGCCTCACACAAAATGTGTGGGGGCAGGAGGTCCAGTGTGGGAGCGGGCTTGCTCGCGAAAGCGTCGGCACATTCAATATTGATGTGTCAGACAGACCGCTTTCGCGAGCAAGCCCGCTCCCACATCTATGATCCTCCTTCCTTCCATCACCTCCCTCAAAAAATTCCTTGCTCGCCCGACCCTGTTTCGGTTATCACTTTGTACATGATTAGACAGGTTCGATTTGACAAGAAACAACGGGTGGTCGACGAACTCATCCGGCGCATCGAAAGCGGCCTCATGGAGGACGGTTTTCTGTTGCCGGGCGAGCATCAGTTGGCTCAAGAATTCAAGGTCAGCCGCGGCACGCTGCGTGAAGCCCTGGCCGAACTGAAGAGGCGCAACTACATCGCCACGCAAAGCGGAGTCGGCTCCATTGTCACCTTCGACGGTGTGGTGCTCGATCAGCGCAGTGGTTGGGCCCAGGCCCTGGCGGACAGCGGGGCGCTGATCAATACCGAAGTGCTGCGGCTCGAGGCGGTCACTCGTCCTGACTTGCTGCCGCGGTTCGGCACCGAGAAGTTCATCACCCTTGATCGTCGCCGCCGTTCCAACGACGGCACGCTGGTGTCCCTCGAACGTTCACTGATGCCTGCCACCGGGGGCCTGGAAAGCCTGCCGCGAGTGGGCCTGATTGATAACTCGCTGACCATCACCCTGGCTGCCTACGGCTACATCGGCGAACGCGGTGATCAGTGGATCGGCGCCGAGCCGTTGAGTGCCGAAGACGCCGACCTGCTCGGTCGTCCGCACGGCACGGTATTCCTCAAGGCCCTGCGCACCACGTACGACCGTCAGGGCCGGTTTATGGAACAGGTCGAAAGCCTGCTCGACCCGGTGCATTTTCGTTTGCACCTGCAATTTGGAGAGTCAAAGTGACCGCGCTCAACCGTGCCTTGGGCGCGTTCTATGGCCTGGCGTTGGGCGACGCCCTGGGCATGCCGACCCAATCCCTGAGCCGTGCCGAAATCAAGGCGCGCTTCGGCGAAATCACTGACCTGGAAGATGCCGGTCCCGATCAACCAATCGCCGCCAACATGCCCAAAGGCTCGATCACCGACGACACCGAACAGGCGATCCTGGTCGGCCAGTTGCTGATTGAAGGCGAGGGCCGGATCGAACCGGCCGTGCTCGCCCAGCGGCTGATCGAGTGGGAAGCCGAGATGCAGGCCAAGGGCTCGCAGGATTTGCTCGGCCCTTCGACCAAACGCGCGATCGAGATGATTCTCGCCGGTCATTCGCCGGAAGAGGCGGGGCGCTACGGCACCACCAATGGCGCAGCGATGCGCATCACCCCGGTCGGGATCGCGGCGGATGTCGCCGATCCGCAGCGCTTCATTAAAGCCGTGGTGCAAGCCTGCCAAGTCACCCACAACACCACGCTGGGGATTTCCAGTGCGGCGGCGGTGGCGGCGGTGGTCTCGGCCGGCATCAATGGCATGGACCTGGGCGAGGCTTTGAACCTGGGCATGCAGATCGCCCAGCAAGCTGAAAGCCATGGTCACTGGGTCGCTGGCGGACGTATCGCCTCGCGGATCAGTTGGGCGCGGACCATCAGCGTCGACAGCGACAAGGCCTTGTTGGCGGACTTGCTGTACGACGTGATCGGCACCTCGGTGGCTTCGCAGGAATCGGTGGTGGTCTCGTTTGCCCTGGCTCAGCAAGTGGCCATTGGCGAGATGAACGCCTTCGAAGCGGTGTGCATGGCCGCCAGTCTGGGCGGCGACACCGACACCATTGCGGCGATTCTCGGCGCAATGCTCGGGGCCTGTCTGGGGCTTGAGAGTTGGCCGGTGGCGATGATCGACGAGATCAAAGCCGTGAATGGTCTGGAGCTTGAACCGTTGGTGAAAGGCCTGTTGGCTTTGCGCTGACCGGGCTGACGCCTTCGCGAGCAAGCCCGCTCCCACATTTGATCTGTGCACGACACAAATCCCCTGTGGGAGCGGGCTTGCTCGCGAAGGGCGCGCCGCCGATCTGATTTTTTTACCCGCAACGGAAAGCACGAAGACGGCCAGGACTGCCGGGATGTGATGTCGACTTCCGAAACTGCCCACAACCAAAACAATGGCAACAGGAGCATCCAACATGAGTTCATCGAACGCCGGGCCAAGCGCCGGGCAACTGGAAACCCGCGGTATCGAGCCGGTGCCGGAAAGCGAGTGCAACGGTCATCCGCTGCAACTGTTCTGGGTCTGGTTCGCCGCCAATATTTCAATCCTCGGTCTGCCGTTGGGCGCGACCCTCGTGGCCTTTCGCGGGTTGGCCATCTGGCAGGCGATCATCGTCGCAATCCTTGGTGCAGCCGGTTCGTTCGCGGTGGTCGGGATCATCTCCATCGCCGGCCGTCGTGGTCGCGCACCGAGTCTGACCCTGTCACGAGCGATCTTCGGCGTGCGCGGCAACATCGGCCCGACCGTGGTCTCGCTGATGTCCCGCCTGGGTTGGGAAACGGTCAACACCACCACCGCCGCGTTCGTGTTGTTGTCGTTGTGCTCGATCCTGTTCGGTTCGCCTGTAGAAGCCAAAAGCGCACCCGTGCTGACGCTGATCTTCATTGCGATTTTCGTCCTGTTGACCCTGTCGGTGTCTGGCCTGGGCCACGCTACGTTGTTGGTGATCCAGAAGTGGGCGACCTATGTGTTCGGCGCGCTGAACATTGTGGTCGGCGGTTTCCTCTGCGCGACCATCGACTGGAGCGCGGTGTTCAACGCCACGCCGGCACCACTGAGTGCAATGATTATCGGCGTCGGCACCATGGCGGCCGGCACCGGGATTGGCTGGGCCAACGCTGGCGCGGACATGTCGCGCTATCAGCACCGCAGCGTCAAAGCCGTGCGCCTGGTGGCCTCGGCCGCATTCGGTGCGGGGATTCCGCTGGTGCTGCTGATCACCCTCGGCGGCTTGCTCTCGGTGGGCAATAACGACCTGGCCCAAGCCACTGACCCGATCATCGCGATCCGCGACATGCTGCCGACCTGGATGGCCGTGCCGTACCTGATCACCGCGTTCGGCGGGCTGCTGCTGTCGAACAACCTGTCGGTGTACTCCGCCGGTTTGACCACGCTGACCCTCGGCCTGAAGGTCAAGCGGGTGTACGCAGTGGTGGTTGATATCGTCGCGATCTTCGCCGGCTCGATCTACTTCATGCTGATTGCCGACAGTTTCTACGGTCCGTTCATCACCTTCATTTCCCTGCTGGCAGTGCCCATCACCGCGTGGGTCGGGATCTTCGTGGTCGACCTGATTCATCGTCATTACTACAGCCCCAAAGACTTGCTGGACGTCAGCCCGAGCAGCGCCTACTGGTATCGCGGCGGCATCGAATGGCGCGCCTTCGGTGCGTGGGCATTCGCGATTGTGCTGGGTTTCAGCTTCACCACCATCGGCACCACTGCAGAAAACATCTGGTTCCGCGGCTTCCTGTCCGACTCCTGGCTGGGCCATAACGGCCTCGGCTGGATCGTGACCTTCCTGGTGGCCGGCGGGATTTACTTTGTACTCGGCGGGGCCAAGGATCGTCGCGCTGCACTGATTGAGAACGCTCATGCCTAAGCTGTTGCACACCGGCCAGGTCATCATCGACCTGGTCATGGCCGTGGATAAACTGCCTCAGGCGGGCGGCGACGTGTTGGCGCAATCCGCCAGTTTCGAAGCCGGCGGCGGGTTCAACGTGATGGCTGCGGCCCAGCGTAATGGCTTGCCGGTGGTCTACCTAGGTCGCCATGGCACCGGGCGTTTTGGCGACCTGGCCCGGGAGGCGATGAGGACCGAAGGCATTCGGATCGGCATCACTCACAGCGCCGAGCGCGATACCGGATTGTGCGTCGCGGTGACCGACGCCTCGGCTGAGCGCAGTTTCATTTCCTACATCGGCGCTGAAGGCGAAGTGACTGCTGAAGATTTGGCCAGCGTGCCGGCCGAGGTGGGTGACTATGTCTACGTCAGTGGCTACAGCCTGCTGCATAGCGGCAAGGCCCAGGCGCTGGTGGATTGGGTGCTGGGTTTGCCGAAGGGGATCAACGTGGTGTTCGATCCGGGACCGTTGGTGGATTCGCCGGATGAACCATTGATGCAAGCCTTGCTGGCGCGTATCGATTTGTGGACCAGCAACGGCGTCGAGGCGCTGAAGTTTACCGGCGCGCCAAACATCGCCGAGGCGTTGGATCGGTTGGTCGATCATCTGCCGGCCGAGGTGTTGATGGTGGTGCGCGATGGGCCGCAGGGCTGCTGGATCAGCCAGCGTGGCGAGCGTCAGCACGTGCCGGGGTTCAAGGTTGATGCGGTGGACAGCAACGGTGCCGGGGATGCCCATGCTGGGGTGTTTGTGGCCGGGTTGGCGCAAGGGTTGGCGGCGGTTGAGGCGGCACGGCGGGCAAATGCGGCGGCGGCTTTGGCCGTTACACGGTGGGGGCCGGCGACTTCGCCGGGGGCTGCTGAAGTGGATGCGTTGATCCGTAAGACTTTTGGTGATTGAACCGACGTCTTCGCGGGCAAGCCTCGCTCCTACAGGGGATCGCGTATATCCGTAGGAGCGAGGCTTGCCCGCGAAGGGGCCTTCAAACCCAACACAAATCCTGACCGTCAGCCAGCCTTGCGCAACGCCTCTATCAGCTCTTGCTTACGCATCCCCGACCGCCCCGGAATCTTCTTCGCCCGGGCTTCTTTCATCAAACTGTCGACGGTTTGCGTGTCCCGCGAAGCCTTGCTGTTACGCGAATGACCTTCACGGCTGGCCACCGCCCGACGGGACGACTCTTTACGATCTTCAGATTTGGCACTTGCCGGTTTCCTGCGCCCGGAACCACCGGCCCGTTCGCCGCCGCCCGACTGCTTGTTCACCGTCGCCCAGGCCCGGGCTTCGGCCTCATCCTTCGAAACACCTTTGTGTTCGTAGCTTTCTTCAATGTGCTCGGCCTTGCGTTTTTGCTCGGCGGTGTATTTGTCTTTGCTTCCACGAGGCATGGGATTTCTCCTGGCTTCACGAATTTTTTGAAAGATCGCAGCCTGCGGCAGCTCCTACGGGTATGGCACTACCGTGTAGGGGCTGTGGCAGGCTGCGATCTTTTGATCTTGCTGCGGTTAAACGTCCAACTTGCGCGCCGCCTCAACCCCCGCCGCGCTGAGTTTGATCGGCAAGCTCAGTGAATGCTCGCCAGCCTCGTTACAGGTCACATGCCCATGGTGGATCAGTCCGCGATCCTGCAAAGCGGCGAGGGTATTGGCCACGACTTTCTCCCCCGGTAATTGTCCAGGACCTCCTTGCCCAAACCGCTTGGGTGGGCGTGCAACAGACGGGTCAGGACTTCTTTTTCCAGGTTTTTATCGACGTTCATGGTTACCTCTTTCATGGATGTGGATAGGGTGTTGCGGTACTCGCGTCGGCGAACTATTGGTCGGCACCTTCGGAATCCGAACCACTGGTTGTGGTTTTCGAGCCGATGCCGCTGCCAGCGTTATCGGGTGTCTGGGTGTCCGGCATGTTCATCCCGCCTTGACGGCCGGCGTCGCTGCCCTGGAGTCGCGGGTCAGTGCCCGTGGCTGGCGGCAAACTGCTGTCGATGCCCGAGCCATTGCTGTTCATGCCCGGGGCACCCTGGATGGCCGGGGCTTTGGGTTTTTCGACCGGGTCGGTCGGGCCGGTGCCGGAGGCCATGGTGGCGGCGAAGGCAGTAGAGGACAGCAGGGCAGCGAGAGCGAGGGCGGTCAGCCGGGACATGATCATGGTGTCGTCTCCAATTATTAGAGTCCTTACCTGATGTTGGTCCGCCCCCGATCTGGATTGGTGCCTGATGAATGACGAACGGTCTAGGCTTGCTGCAGCGCTTTGGCGCGTGTAGTTCGACGCCAAAGCAGCCGGCCCACCGTGATCAGCCAGTTCAACGCGGCAATCAGCAAAACGGCAAACAATAATGTCGCCATCCCGTGCTCGACGATGATTTTTCCGGCCAGCAGCGGAAAGCCGAACACGCCGATAAAGTACGACAGGCTGAACAGCAGCAAGGCTTGCGCGGTGGTGCCGGTCGGCGCTTCGTTTGCTGCCAGGCCATTGATCACCGAATAGGTCAGGCCGTAACCGACCCCGAGCATCACCGCCGCCAGCAGGTAAGTGAAGCTGCTATCGACCACGAAGCCGAACATCAGGATCGAACCCATCATCAGCCCCGACAACAGGCAGGACGCCCGGAACGGATCACGCCTGACCACGAAACTGGCGATCAGCATGCGGCTGCTGATGGCCGCACCCATGAACCCGAAAAAGAACAGCGAGTAATCCAGTGCGCGCGACGCTGCGTAACTGGTCTGAAAACTCGACAGTCCACCAAAAACGCACCCGCCGAGACCGACCATGATGATGGGGAACAGCGCTTTGGAGGACAGCACTTGCTGTGCGGCGCCCCAGGAAATTCGCGACACCGCTGTCGGGTTGGTGTGGGCTTTTTCAGGTGCGAATCCAATCGCCAGAACAGCACCACGCCGATCAGGCTGGCCAGCGCTGCCAGGTAAAACGCCGCTGTCACCGGATAGCCCAACGCGCTGGCGGCGCGACCCAGCAACGGGCCGCTGCCAATGCCGGTCATCATGCTGCCCGACAGCAACGCAAAGTATTTGGCTCGTTGGGACGGCGTGACCAGGCTCGCCACAATGATCGGCCCCAAGGTGTAGAACACGCCCCAGCCGAGCCCCAGCAACAGACCGAAAAACAGCAGCAAGTTACCGAAGCCCGGTGTCAGCGCGAAGCCCAGGCTCGCCGCCACCAGCAATAGACCGAACAGGGCGATCGAACGCGCTGCACCGAGCAGGTCCGATAGATGCCCGGAGACAATCACCGCCGCAAAGGTGCTGAGCATTGCCGCCGAAATCACGCTGCCGGCGTCATGTTCATTACCGCCCCGGGAACCGATCAGCAGCGAGAGCAAAAACGTCGCGCCATAGGACAGCGACAGCAGGTAACTGGCGAGGCAAAACAGGCCGAACAACTTGCTTGAGACCTGGGGTGGGGCGGTAGACATGAGGCGGTTCCTTGACCAGATAAATGAGCGCTTCATCTATCTACCATGCAAGTCGCCGATGTTAGGTCCGAGGTTGCCGATTTCAGGGTTAGCGCGGACCGGAGTAAGGGGTTCAGCAGACGCCGATTTCTTCCTTGAACAGTTCCATGAAACCCTTGAGCCGTTGATGGCGAGTCTGCGCCAGGCGTTGGCCTGTGGTCGTCTGGAAACCGTCCGCCAGGTGCAGCAGCTTGGTCTGGAAATGATCGAGGCAAAAGCGCTTGTCGTCGTAGTCCCGCGCCTTGGCTTCCGGGTCTTGCGGGTCGTACAGCGCACTGCCCATGCGCCCGGCGATATAGAACGTTCTGGCGACACCGAGCATGCCGAGGGAATCGAGACGGTCGGCGTCCTGCACTATTTTGGCTTCGAGGGTGGTCGGGGCGATGTTGGCGGAAAAGCTGTGGGCTTCGATGGCGTGGGCGACGGCAGCGATTTTTGTGTTTGGCCAATCCAGTGTCGTCAGTAGCGTTGCGGCTTTTTCTGCTGCCAATCGAGACGCCTGGGAACGCAGGGGCGAGTTCTTTTCCACCGCCACGCAATCGTGCAGCAACACCGCCGCCAGCAGCACTTCTAGATCTCCGCCTTCTTGCGCATGAAGCGTGCGTACGTTGTGCCATACCCGCTGCAAGTGCGACAGGTCGTGGGCGCCGTCCTCCGAGGGTTCCAGCGCGTGGGGCAGCAGTGTCTCGGCGAGGGTTTGCAGTGGTACGAAAGCGGCGGCGGTCATAAACATCCTTTTGGTCATGCGCGGTAAAAATGTGGGAGCGGGCTTGCTCGCGAAAGCGGTTTCACATTCAAAGTTCATGTGTCTGGAAGACTGCTTTCGCGAGCAAGCCCGCTCCCACACAAGGCCCAACAAAGCCATTTGTAGGGTACTTTTTGCATTCCCATATGACGAGCGCCGATTGCCGCCTTAGTATGGCGTTTTCAACTTCTGACAAGGCACGTCCATGACGATCGAGATCCGCCCGGCGACCCCCAGCGATGCACCGCAAATTCTCGCGTTCATCACTGAACTGGCCGACTACGAACGTGCCCGCCACGAAGTCATCGCCAGCGTTGCCGACATCGAGCGCAGCCTGTTCAGCGAAGGCGCCACCGCCCACGGCCTGATCTGCCTGCGGGACGGTTTACCGATTGGTTTTGCGGTGTTCTTCTTCAGCTATTCCACCTGGCTCGGCAGCAATTGCCTGTACCTCGAAGACCTCTACATCACCCCCGAACAACGCGGCGGTGGCGCCGGCAAAACGTTGCTGCGCCACTTGGCAAAAATCGCCTGCGCCAATGATTGCGGGCGTTTTGAATGGAGCGTGCTGGACTGGAACAAACCGGCCATCGACTTCTACAAATCCCTCGGCGCGCAACCACAGGAAGAGTGGGTGCGGTATCGGATGGATGGGACGGTGCTCCGGGAATTTGCCGAAGGTGGATGATGGCAATCTGATGATTTTGTTGTGCCGACCGCTCTAGTCCGGAATTGTGCGCGCCTTTTGCGCGCTCACGGACGACACTTGCAATGCATTTGGCACTCTATCTCCACGCCCGTGGAGTCTTCGCCGTGAGCGACATGGCTATCTCCCCGCCATTACTTATAACTCATGAGCAAGGAGCTTTGACTTGAGTGGAAAACCCGCCGCGCGTGTAACCGATCCTACCGCGTGCCCATTGCCAGGCCATGGCACCAACCCGATCGCTTCTGGCTCCCCGGACGTATTCTCGCCGCCGCCCGCATGACCGACAAATCCGCCTGCGGTAGCCCGATTACCGGCGCGGTGTTCATCAACGGTCTCAACGCCGCCACCCTCGACAGCACCGGTGGTCACGGCAACGTGGTAATCGGTGGCTCCGGGACTGTGATTATTGGCCAGAGTGGCGGCGGGGCTGCGTTTAGTGGGTTGTTGCCGATGCCGGTGCATTTCACTGACAGGCTACAGGTGGTTAACGAGGCCTCTGGAGAACCGGTGCCTTATCACCCTTACACCATTCAGCGTGGCGACGGCAGCGAAGAGCATGGGATTACGGACGTGTCCGGATTCACCCACACCGTCAGTTCGCATCTGGCTGAAACTATCAAACTGTTTGTGGAGTGATCGGGATGGCAGGTGCAGCGCCGGCGGTGAAGGAAGAACTGCCAAAAAGAGAAGTAAAAACTCACACGTTAACGTGCAAGACCGACCAATCCGTCAAGCCGGTTCCTGTGGCCTTGCGCGATTTGGTCATATTCTTTATTGGCGGTGCGGGCGATCAGGAAAGTTACTACGGGACGGGGCCGAATAATAATATTGACTATGTCCGAAAGATCACCATTGACGATGCAACGCAGTTGAATATATTGAAGCGCTGCCCGTCCTGGCCGCTCAGTTATAACGCGTTTATCAGTGATGAAGATCTCGAAAAGAACGTACTGAGCCGGATACCAAATTGTTCCACTGCGATTTACATTGTGGGCCATAGCCTGGGAGGCTGGAACAGGTGCTCACCTGTCCAGTGTGCTGACGGATAAAGGCTTTAAAGTAAAAAAGTTAATGACGCTGGACCCGGTAGGCGAAGGCAAGATTGTCTACGGCATTTCCAATATCTACCGGCGCGAGCCTAAACCCAAGGCTGACTACTGGTTGAATATCCCGGCTGCCGCCGTCGACTGGAACGTGTCGGACCTGGTTGCCGACTTTGGTGAACAGTGGGAAGTGACGCAAGGCCCTAATGTCATGGGTCGCGTTGACGTCAATCATGCGGATGCCGACAGGATGTTTTTGCAAATACTGCCCGGCGGCAAATCGGCTCGACAAATATTTTATGAATCAATTTTGATCTATTTCAGGAAGTAAGTCCGGGTGCGCAAGGTTCTTCTATGTCTATTTATATTGATGAGTGCCGGATGCTCGTTAAATCACGGAAAACCAGAGGCCACTCTCGAGTATTTGAGTGTGGAGGAGCTTCGTAATACTGGGCTCTATCAGATTTATTTCAGCTCTGACGTCGATGTTCTGCAGTTGTTTAAGTCCAGGATTGGTCAGGGGCTTGTCTGTGCGTTGGAAGATGACCTCGACTTTACCGAAGCCCATCACATAAAACGTTCTGGTTTTGGTCTGGTAGAACCCGTGGCGGGCGATCTGCCGTTGCGGTATCGCGCGAATGTCATTTTCAGGGAATCGGAAAGTGGCAAGGGCGGGGAAAATTATCTAGACGGTGAAACCTTGGTCCCGCTGTTGAAACGATGCGATTTTATTTCATGTGTATTTAGAGTCCAGACCACAACCTACAAGACGTACTTCTCAAAGGTTATGCGCGTCCCGACGAGTGAGTTGCTAAAAGCGGCGACGAAACAGTAAACGCGGGCATCTGCCACAAGGCTCACTTGCGCAAATACAAGCGGTACCTGCATCGCCCGCCACGTGTTTGCCCGCCTCTAACGGCCCAACCATTTGGCGCTTGTCGCACTACTCTCTGAAAGCTCTCCGGCCTTGATCTCATCGAGGCCGCTCTGCATTGCACATAATCCCTGATTGAATGCCGAAATCTGCGCCGGCGGGTATTTTTTTGTTATTGGATATCCCATAATATGGGAGTGATATTTATATATTGAGATTTTCCCGCGTCCGGGTTTATAGTCCAGCTCACTCACTGCCAAAAACAAAACAGGTGAAGCGATGCTGGCGCAATTGATCGCGCTCGATTGGGGGACAACCTCATTACGTGCTTACAAACTCGCCGCGGGTGGCCAGGTGCTGGAACAGCGTTCGCTGTCGTCCGGCATCATGCAATTGCCACGCACGCCGCGAATCATCAACGGCCAGGAATGCACCAACGGTTTTGAACTGGCGTTCGATGAGGCCTGCGGTGACTGGCTCGATGCCCAACCCGATTTGCCGGTGATTGCCTGCGGCATGGTCGGGAGCAATCAGGGCTGGGCCGAAGCAGCCTACTGCGACACGCCGGCAAACGTTGCCAATCTCGGAACTTCCCTACAAACCGTTCGCAGTCTTCGCGGTGTCGATGTGCACATCGTGCCGGGTGTGATTCAGCGTTCGCGTCTGCCGAACGTGATGCGCGGCGAAGAAACCCAGGTCCTTGGCGTGTTGCAGAATCTGCCGAGCGGGGCGGGCAACGATCTGTTGATCGGTTTGCCGGGCAGCCATTCGAAATGGGTCGAAGTGGCCGATGGCTGCATCGTTCATTTCGACACCTTCATGACCGGCGAAGTCTTCGCCGTGCTCAGTGAACACAGCATTCTCGGGCGCACCCAGCAACAGGGCGCGTCGTTCGATGGCCCGGCGTTTGACCGTGGTGTGCAAGTGGCCTTGTCGGCGGACGGCGAGATCGGGCCGCTGTCGACGTTATTCAGCGCCCGCAGCCTCGGGCTGACCGGCGAACTCAGCGCCACGGCCCAGCCGGACTATCTGTCCGGCCTGTTGATCGGCCATGAACTGTCGGCCCTGGCCAATGTTCAGCGGCGCCGACGCAACAGCGTGCACCTGCCCTCGATCATTCTTATTGGTAATTCACAACTCTGTGCCCGCTACAGCCGGGCCCTCGACGCTTGCGGCTTTGCCCGAGTGACGCTGGCCGAGCAAGCCACCGAGCACGGGTTGTGGCAACTGGCGGTTGCCGCCGGACTGATCAAACACAACCCATCCCGTTAAACCTGACTGGAGGTCTGACATGCTCAAGCAAGCCCTGGCGCAAAACGGCCTGATCGCGATTCTGCGTGGCCTGCGCCCGCAGGAAGCAGCGGCCATCGGAAACGTCCTGTATTCCGCCGGATTTCGCGTCATCGAAGTGCCGCTTAATTCCCCCGAGCCGTACGAAAGTATCCGCATCCTGCGCAGCACCTTGCCCGCCGATTGCCTGATCGGCGCAGGCACAGTGCTGACGCCGGAACAGGTCGAGCTAGTGAAAGCGGCGGGCGGCCAGGTGATCGTCATGCCCCACAGCGATCCCAAGGTGTTGCGCGCGGCGAAGGCGGCGGGGTTGTTCTTGTCGCCGGGTGTAGCGACGCCGACTGAAGCCTTTGCTGCATTGGCCGAAGGCGCGGATGTGCTGAAGATGTTCCCGGCCGAGCAGATGGGCCCAGCCGTAGTGAAAGCCTGGCTCGCCGTGTTGCCCGCCGGAACTATTTTGGCGCCGGTCGGCGGGATTACGCCGGACAACATGCAGGTGTTTATTGACGCTGGCGTCAAAGGCTTTGGTCTCGGTTCCGGGTTGTTCAAACCGGGCATGACACCTGAAGACGTCGCGGTAAATGCCAAGGCCTACGTCGCGGCATGGAACGCTCTGCGTTAAGACTTTTTGGCGCCGAGCGCGCTGCATCTAATAAGAGAGGCAAAAGATGAAAATCACCAAACTGACCACCTTCATCGTCCCGCCACGCTGGTGCTTCCTCAAGATCGAAACCGACGAAGGCGTGACCGGTTGGGGCGAGCCCGTGGTCGAGGGCCGCGCCCACACGGTTGCGGCTGCCGTCGAGGAATTGTCCGACTACCTGATCGGCAAAGACCCACGCAACATCGAAGATATCTGGACCGTGCTGTACCGCGGCGGCTTCTACCGCGGCGGCGCGATCCACATGAGCGCTCTGGCCGGTATTGACCAGGCGTTGTGGGACATCAAGGGCAAAGCCTTGGGCGTCTCGGTCAGTGACTTGCTGGGCGGACAGGTGCGCGACAAGATCCGCGTGTATTCGTGGATCGGCGGCGACCGCCCGGCAGACACCGCGCGTGCAGCGAAAGAAGCGGTCGAGCGCGGTTTCACTGCGGTGAAAATGAACGGCACTGAAGAGCTGCAATTCCTCGACTCCTTCGAGAAAGTCGATCTGGCCCTGGCCAACGTCGCCGCCGTGCGTGACGCGGTCGGCCCGAACGTCGGCATCGGCGTCGACTTCCATGGCCGGGTCCACAAACCCATGGCCAAGGTGCTGATGAAGGAACTTGATCCGTACAAATTGATGTTCATCGAAGAGCCGGTGCTCAGCGAAAACTACGAAGCGTTGAAGGAACTGGCGCCGCTGACCAGCACCCCGATTGCCCTCGGTGAGCGGTTGTTCTCCCGTTGGGATTTCAAACGGGTGCTCAGCGAAGGCTACGTCGACATCATTCAGCCCGATGCGTCCCACGCCGGTGGCATCACCGAAACCCGCAAGATCGCCAACATGGCCGAAGCCTACGATGTGGCGCTGGCGCTGCATTGCCCATTGGGCCCGATCGCGCTCGCGGCGTGCCTGCAACTGGACGCGGTTTGCTACAACGCATTCATCCAGGAACAGAGCCTGGGCATCCACTACAACGAGAGCAACGACCTGCTGGATTACGTCAAGGATCCGCGGGTGTTCGATTACGACAAAGGCTTCGTGAAAATCCCGAATGGCCCAGGCCTGGGGATTGAGATTAACGAGGAATACGTCATCGAACGCGCGGCAGTCGGCCACCGCTGGCGCAACCCGATCTGGCGCCATGCCGATGGCAGTTTTGCGGAGTGGTGAGTTCGCTCTGACTCAACACAAATCCAATGTGGGAGCGGGCTTGCTCGCGAATGCGGTGTGTCATTCAGCATCGATTTCGACTGACAAACCGCATTCGCGAGCAAGCCCGCTCCCACAGGGTTTCAGCGCCAGTCTTTAGATCGCCTTCAATAAACATAAGAAGAGGCACACCCCATGCAACCGCAAACCCTCACCGGGCAGGCGACGTTGGTGACGCCCAGTCGCAAGCGTTTTTTCATTATGGTGCTGCTGTTTATCACGGTGGTGATCAACTACCTGGACCGCAGCAACCTGTCGATTGCCGCTCCGGCGCTGACCAGCGAACTGGGCATCGACCCAATCCATGTCGGGCTGATTTTCTCGGCGTTCGGCTGGACTTATGCAGCCATGCAGATTCCCGGCGGCTGGCTGGTGGATCGCGTGCCGCCACGAATTCTCTACAGCGTTGCACTGCTGCTATGGTCGCTGGCCACGGTGATGCTCGGCTTTGCCGCCAGCTTCATCGCGTTGTTCGTCCTGCGCATGGCGGTGGGTGCGCTGGAAGCCCCGGCGTATCCGATCAACAGCCGTGTAGTTACCACCTGGTTCCCTGAACGCGAACGCGCCACGGCCATTGGTTTCTACACCTCCGGGCAGTTTGTCGGGCTGGCGTTTCTCACGCCGGTACTGGCCTGGCTGCAACACCAATACGGCTGGCACATGGTGTTCGTCAGCACCGGTATCGTCGGCATTATTTGGGCGGTGATCTGGTACGCGGTATATCGCGAGCCTCGGGATTTCAAGGGCGCCAACGACGCTGAAATCGACCTGATCCGCGAGGGCGGCGGGCTGGTGGATATCCAGGCCGAGCAAGCCAAAGTCAAAGCCAAATTCAGTTGGATCGACCTCGGGATTGTCCTGAGCAAACGCAAACTCTGGGGCATTTACCTCGGCCAGTTCTGCCTCAACTCGACGTTGTGGTTCTTTCTGACATGGTTCCCGACCTACCTGGTGAAATATCGCGGCATGGACTTCATCAAGTCTGGCTTGTTGGCGTCGCTGCCGTTTCTCGCGGCGTTTGTCGGCGTGCTGTGTTCCGGGTTCTTTTCGGACTTCTTGATCCGTCGTGGTTACACCGTCGGTTTCGCCCGCAAGCTGCCGATCATTGGCGGCCTGCTGATTTCCACCTCGATCATCGGCGCCAACTTCGTCGAGTCGACGCCGCTGGTGATTGCCTTCCTCGCGTTGGCGTTCTTTGGTAACGGCCTCGCGTCGATCACCTGGTCGCTGGTCTCGACCCTGGCCCCGGCGCGGTTGCTCGGGCTGACCGGCGGGGTGTTCAATTTCATTGGCAACCTGTCGGCGATTACCACGCCGATTGTCATCGGTTTCCTCGCCAGCGGTGATTCGTTTGCCCCGGCGATTACCTACATCGCGGTTCTCGCATTGATTGGTGCGCTTTCCTACGTGTTGCTGGTCGGCAAGGTCGAACGTATCAAGTTGTAGTCGCAGCCGTCGGGCGACCATAATGCCGCCCGTTCACTCGCTCAACGGTAAAGGCTGGATATGCAGGAAGACGCCCCAAAAATCGCCAAGGACGCCGCGCCGACCGGCACCCAGACACTGCTTCGTGGTTTGGGTGTGGTTCAGGCCGTGGCCAGTGGCGCCCGCGATCTCAAGGAAATCGCCCGACTGATCGGCACCACGCGTAGCACCACCCATCGTCTGGCCAGTTGCCTGGTGGACGAGCGTTACCTGCGTGTGGTCCCGCAAGTCGGTTATTTGCTGGGGCCGAAGCTGATCGAGCTGGGTTTCCAGGCGCGCGAAGAGTTGCCATTGGTGACCTTGGCCGGGCCGTATCTGGATGAGTTGTCGGCATTGACCGGCGACACCGTTCACTTGGCGATCCGGGAGGGCGACGAGGTGCTGTACCTGCACAAGAATCCGGGGCGCAACGGCCCGGAAATGCGTTCACGGGTTGGCCATCGTATGCCGTTGGCGCGCACCGGGATCGGCAAGGCGCTGATGCTCGATGACACGCAGGAAGACTGGAAACGGCTGTACGAAGTCAGTCTGCCGGCGGGTGGGAAAAGTCAGTTCTGGCCGCAGCACCCGGAGCAGTCCTGGGAGCAATTTCAGCAGCGCATGGTTGAATATGTGGCGGGCGGTTACGCGTTCGATCTGGAAGACAACGAACCGTCGATCCGCTGCGTGGCAGCGCCGATCCGTGATGCCAGTAAGCGCATCGTTGCTGGCATCAGCATCGCCAGTACGGTGCCGTACATGCCGCTGGAAAAAATGGCCGAGCTGATTCCCCTGATCAAAGGGGTCACGGCTCGGCTCTCGGCGGAGCTCGGGGCTAAAGTCTGATCAGACCTTGAGCGTCGCCATGTCGATCACGAAGCGGTATTTCACATCACCGGCAATCATGCGGGTGAACGCTTCGTTGATCTGATGGATGTTGAGCATCTCGATGTCGCAGGTGATGTTGTGCTCGGCGCAGAAATCCAGCACTTCCTGGGTTTCTGCGACGCCACCGATCAGCGAGCCGGCCAGCACTCGACGACCCAACACCAGTTTGGCTGCATGCACCGGCGGATCGACCGGTTCGATCAAGCCCACCAGAATGTGCACACCGTCGAAACGGAGTGTATCGAGGTAGGGATTGAGGTCGTGCTGCACCGGAATGGTGTCCAGCAGGAAGTTGAAATGGCCGGCCGCAGCTTTCATCTGCTCAGCATCGGTGGACACAATCACGTGGTCCGCGCCCTGACGGCGAGCTTCTTCAGCCTTGCTCGCCGAGCGGGTGAACAACGTCACTTCAGCGCCCATGGCCTTGGCGAACTTGATGCCCATGTGGCCGAGGCCGCCCATGCCGAGAATCCCGACCTTGTCGCCTGCCTTCACGCCGTAGTGCTTGAGCGGCGAGTAAGTGGTGATACCGGCGCAGAGAATCGGCGCGGCACTGGCCAGGTCGAGTTTTTCCGGAATGCGCACCACGAAGTGCTCGCTGACCACGATGCTGTCGGAGTAGCCGCCCATGGTGTTGCTGCCATCGACCCGGTCCGGGGTGGCGTAGGTCATGGTCGGGCCTTCGAGGCAGTATTGCTCGAGGTTGGATTGGCAGGCTTCGCAGCTGCGGCAGGAATCGACCATGCAACCGACGCCGACCAGATCGCCGATTTTGTGCTTGGTCACGTTCGTACCGATGGCGGTAACTTTACCCACGATCTCGTGGCCAGGCATCAGCGGGTAAACGGCAATGCCCCATTCGTTGCGTGCCTGGTGGATGTCGGAGTGGCAGACGCCGCAGTAGAGAATCTCGATCGCCACGTCGTTGGCCCGAGGGCTGCGGCGTTCAAATTTCACGGGGGCGAGGGGAGTGGTGGCCGACTGGGCGGCGTATCCGATAGCGGTGTACATGAGGAACCTCGCAAAAACGGTGACAGGTGAGGTGGGCCATTCTGGGCGTGGTGCCTGAGGGCGGCCATGGCGATTCCTCCGGGTGTCATGCCTAATCCTCCGGCATGTGCCTCGGATTGGTCGCATTGGTCCTCAGACCTGCGATGATGTTTTCATCCCGATTTCTGCAACTTTTTCTGTGATGAACTTCCCATGTTGTTGACCCGTCATCTCGATGCCAATGCCACGTTGGTTTCACTGCTCCAACCTCTGACCAATCGCGACGGTTTCGCCCCGACGGCGTTGCCGGGTGTGCAGGTGTTGCGCGCCAGTTGCGATGTGGCCCGTGGTCCGCAGATCTATGAGCCGAGCCTGGTCATCATCGTTCAGGGCAGCAAACTGGCGTATTTGGGGGCTCGTACGCTGGAATATGGCGCCGGGCATTATCTGATTCAGGCGCTGCCGGTGCCGTTCGAGTGCGAAACCTTTGCCGCGCCGGAGGGGCCGATGCTGGGGATTTCCATCGCCATCGACCGGGTACTGCTTGGCGAATTGGTGTTGGCCATGGGGCTGGTGTCGGGGCGTAACATTCCTGCGCAGACACTGGAGTCCATGACCTCGACGGTGCTCGATGATGGCATGCGCGGTTGCGTGGAGCGGTTGTTGCGCTGTCTGCACGATCCGCTGGAATGCCAGATCATGGGCCAGGCGCGTTTGCGGGAATTGTTGTTCGTCGCATTGCGTGGTCCGCAGGCTGATGTATTGCGCGCGCTGGTGGAGCAGCAGGGACAGTTCGCGCGGATTGCGGCTTCACTCAACCATCTGCACGGGCATTTCACCGAGCCGTTGAATGTCGAGACCCTGGCCAGTTGCGCGAACATGAGTGCGTCGACCTTTCATGAGCATTTCAAGCGCAGCACGTTGTTGTCGCCAGTGCAGTATTTGAAGCGCTTGCGGTTGCTCAAGGCGCAGCAGTTGTTGATGTCGGAAGGGTTGGGCGTGGCGCAGGTCGCGCACCGGGTGGGGTATCAGAGTACGTCGCAGTTCAGTCGCGAGTACAAGCGCTACTTTGAGCGTAATCCCGGGGATGAGCGCGCCGCTTGAGTTGACGTTGATTCCCTGTGGGAGCGAGCTTGCTCGCGATGGCGGTGGGTCAGCTTGCATTGATGTTGAATGATAAGTTGCTATCGCGAGCAAGCTCGCTCCCACAGGGGGCTTGTGTTGTTGCTTGAATCGTGGGCAACAAAAAGGCCCCCATTTCGGGAGCCTTGATGTTCAAGCGTTCGGCTTACATGTTCGGGTAAGTCGGGCCGCCAGAGCCTTCCGGTGCCACCCAGGTGATGTTCTGCGAAGGGTCCTTGATGTCGCAGGTCTTGCAGTGAACGCAGTTCTGGGCGTTGATCTGGAAGCGCTTCTCGCCGTCTTCCTTGGTCACCACTTCGTACACACCGGCCGGGCAATAACGCTGGGCGGGCTCATCGTACAGCGGCAGGTTTTTGCTGATCGGGATGCTCGGGTCGGTCAGCTTCAGGTGGCACGGTTGCTCTTCTTCGTGGTTGGTACCGGAGATGAACACCGAGCTGAGTTTGTCGAAGCTGATCTTGCCGTCCGGTTTCGGGTAGTCGATCTTCTTGCAGTCCGCCGCGAGCTTCAGGCAAGCGTAATCCGGCTTGGTGTCGTGCAAGGTGAACGGCAGTTTGCCGCCGAAGATGTTCTGGTCGAGCCAGTTGAAACCGCCACCAACGATAGCGCCGAACTTGTGGATCGCCGGGCCGAAGTTGCGGCTGGCGAAAAGTTCATCGTAGAGCCAGCTCTTCTTGAAGGCGTCGACGTAGGTGGTCAGCTCTTCGGTGCCGTCCTTGTCAGCGAACAACGCCTCGGCCACCGATTCAGCGGCGAGCATGCCGGACTTCATCGCGGTGTGGCTGCCTTTGATCTTGGCGAAGTTCAGGGTGCCGAGGTCGCAACCGATCAGCGCGCCGCCCTTGAAGACCATTTTCGGCAGCGAGTTCAGGCCGCCCTTGGCGATCGCGCGAGCGCCGTAGCTGATGCGTTTGCCGCCTTCCAGATACTGCTTGAGCACCGGGTGATGCTTGAGGCGCTGGAATTCATCGAATGGCGACAAGTAAGTGTTGCTGTAGGAAAGATCGACGATCAGACCGACCACCACCTGGTTGTTTTCCAGGTGATAGAGGAACGAGCCCCCGGTGTTCTCGGTGCCCATGATGTCCAGCGGCCAACCGGCGGTGTGCACCACCAGGCCTGGCTGATGCTTGGCCGGGTCGATTTCCCAGATTTCTTTCAGGCCAATGCCGTAGTGCTGGGCGTCGGCTTCGCTGTCGAGGTTGAAGCGCTTGATCAGTTGCTTGCCGATGTGGCCACGGCAACCTTCGGCGAACAGCGTGTACTTGCCACGCAGTTCCATGCCTGGGGTGTACAGGCCTTCTTTCGGATGGCCTTCGCGGTCAACGCCCAGATCACCGGTGATGATCCCGCGGACTACGCCGTTCTCGTCGAACAGCGCTTCCTGAGCGGCGAAGCCTGGGTAGATTTCTACGCCCAGGTTCTCGGCTTGCTGGGCCAGCCAGCGGCACAGGTTGCCCAGGGAGATAATGTAGTTGCCTTCGTTGTGCATGGTCTTGGGCACAAGGAGGTCTGGAATTTTTGCGCGCTGTCGGCGTTCTTGAGAACGAAGATGTCATCGCGGGTGACCGGCGTGTTCAGCGGGGCGCCGAGTTCTTTCCAGTCCGGGAACAATTCGTTCAGGGCGCGGGGTTCGAACACCGCACCGGACAGGATGTGAGCACCGACTTCGGAGCCTTTTTCGACCACGCAGACGCTGATTTCCTTACCGGCTTCGGCGGCTTTCTGCTTCAAGCGGCAAGCGGCGGAAAGACCCGCGGGGCCGGCACCGACGATGACCACGTCGAATTCCATGTATTCGCGTTCCACAGGTTATCTCCTACTCAAGGCTCAACAGTTTTTTTCTAATATGGAGGTTTGGTGTCGCATCCATGAACCCCAGCGCAATGCCGGAAGTGGACAATCGATGAACCACCTTTCTCTCTAGGTGGCGCATTATATCTACACCACTCCTAGCGTCCAATACAAACGTTTGTTTGAATCGGCTCCAGGCCAGAGAAATCAAAGTAACTCGGCTTATGACTGGCCATTTTGCCGTATTGACCGGAATAGGCGTTCCGGTCAAGATACGGGCGGTTTTGCGCTCGCCGTAGGCTGACTGTTGGTTTCAAGAGCACCTCTAAAGACAGGGCGATGGCAGTACAAGGTGATGCGCAGCGAAGATTCGGCGCGCAGTTTACACGCCGCGGTAATGAATGACTCGTCAGTCACCACTGACGAACGGTCGTCATCTACTGCGAACAGTGTCACCCCGTTCAGATGCCAGCGTTTTTAGAGGTGCCCTTGCGCCCACGAGCATCAACCGCCAGGTTCGCCTAGGCGACTTTCTTTTCACCGGAGAGTAACGAGGAATCCATGAAGGTTCTTGTAGCTGTCAAACGCGTTGTGGATTACAACGTCAAGGTTCGCGTCAAGGCGGACAATTCCGGCGTCGACCTCGCCAACGTGAAGATGTCGATGAACCCGTTCTGCGAAATCGCAGTGGAAGAAGCCGTACGCCTGAAAGAGAAAGGTGTTGCGACTGAAATCGTCGTCGTCTCGATCGGCCCGTCCACCGCCCAAGAGCAACTGCGCACCGCGCTGGCTCTGGGTGCCGACCGCGCCATCCTCGTCGAATCCGCTGAAGATCTGACGTCCCTGGCCGTTGCCAAACTGTTGAAAGCCGTTGTCGACAAGGAACAGCCTCAGCTGGTGATCCTCGGCAAACAAGCGATCGACAGCGACAACAACCAGACTGGCCAGATGCTCGCTGCACTGAGCGGCTACGGTCAGGGCACCTTCGCTTCGAAAGTTGAAGTGTCCGGCGACAGCGTTGCCGTGACCCGTGAAGTCGACGGCGGCGCGCAGACCGTTTCCCTGAAACTGCCGGCCATCGTCACCACCGACCTGCGTTTGAACGAGCCGCGCTACGCGTCCCTGCCAAACATCATGAAAGCCAAGAAGAAGCCTCTCGAAGTGCTGACTCCTGAAGCTTTGGGCGTTTCCACCGCCTCCACCAACAAGACCGTGAAAGTCGAAGCGCCGGCTGCACGCAGCGCGGGTATCAAGGTCAAGTCGGTGGCTGAACTGGTCGAGAAACTGAAAAACGAAGCGAAGGTAATCTAATCATGACTATCTTGGTAATCGCAGAGCACGACAACAAGGTAGTGGCCCCGGCCACCCTGAACACCGTGGCTGCCGCTGCGAAAATCGGTGGCGACATCCACGTATTGGTCGCTGGCCAGAACGTTGGCGCCGTGGCTGAAGCCGCCGCGAAAATCGCAGGCGTAGCTAAAGTGCTGGTGGCCGACAACGCCGCCTACGCTCACCAACTGCCGGAAAACGTCGCTCCTCTGGTTGCAGAGTTGGGCGCTGGTTACAGCCACATCCTGGCTGCCGCGACTTCCAACGGTAAAAACATCCTCCCGCGCGTTGCCGCTCAGCTGGACGTTGACCAGATCTCCGAGATCATCTCGGTTGAAAGCGCTGACACCTTCAAGCGCCCGATCTATGCCGGTAACGCCATCGCTACCGTTCAATCGAACGCTGCGGTCAAAGTGATCACCGTGCGTGCCACCGGTTTCGACCCGGTTGCCGCTGAAGGTGGTTCGGCTTCGGTTGAAGCGGTTGCTGCTGCTCACGACGCTGGCACTTCCAGCTTCGTTGGCGAAGAACTGGCCAAGTCCGATCGTCCGGAACTGACCGCTGCCAAAATCGTCGTTTCCGGCGGCCGCGGCATGCAGAACGGCGACAACTTCAAACACCTGTACGCCCTGGCCGACAAGCTGGGCGCGGCAGTCGGCGCTTCCCGCGCTGCGGTCGACGCAGGTTTCGTACCCAACGACATGCAGGTCGGTCAGACCGGCAAGATCGTTGCTCCACAGCTGTACATCGCGGTCGGTATCTCCGGCGCGATCCAGCACCTGGCCGGCATGAAAGACTCCAAAGTGATCGTTGCGATCAACAAGGACGAAGAAGCGCCGATCTTCCAGGTGGCCGATTATGGCCTGGTGGCAGACCTGTTCGAAGCAATCCCTGAGTTCGAGAAACTGGTCTAATCCAGTCGCTTGACTTATAAAGAGCCCGACCTTTTGGTCGGGCTTTTTTTGTTCCGAATTTGAGTGGGAGAGCTTTGCCATGGATCTGCGCCGCCTATGTGGCTGGTCATTGCTGATGGGATTGGCGGTTTTTCCAGGGCTAACTGTCGCCGCGGGCAAGTGTGAGCGCCTGGTGGTCACCGGCAGCCCGGATGCGCCGCCTTATCTGTGGCAAGACCCGCAAAACCCCAAACATCTGATCGGCGCCAGTGCTGACTTGTTGCAGCAAGTGGCGGGGGAGTTGGGCATCAAGGTCGAAATGCTCTACGCCGGCAAACGCTCCCAGGCTCTGGACGAAGTGCGCAGCGGGCGCATGGACATGCTGGCGGACGCACCGTTGACGTTCAATGAGTTGGAAAATCTCGATTACATCCACCCGCCGCTGCTGGAAAACGACTATCTGGTTTGGACTCGCAAAGGCTCGGCCCTGGCCTACAGCGAAGCGAAAGACCTGCACGGACATCCCGGCGCCGTGTCGGAAAAGGCTAGATTGACCCAGGAATTCGGCACTTTCGCCGAGCAGCAATTAACCCTCAGCCGTACTCCAAACCTGACCCAGGCCTTTCAGAAATTGCTGTTGGGTGAGGTGGAATATGTACTCGCCGGGCGCTACGCGGGCATGGCCGCCGCGCAGGCATTGGGCATGGTCAATGACCTGCAGGCATTCCCGCAGCCGGTCGACAAACCTGGCCTGTTCCTCGCGGTTTCCCATAACTCCGCCTGCAACGATCCTTGGTTGCGCGGACAGCTGGCCAAAAAGATGACAGAATTGCCCGCGTCCGGACTGACGGAAGCCGTGCTGCAACGCAATATCGAGCGCTGGAAGGCGCAACAACAGCAACTGCAGCCACAACCCGCCAGTACCCCAAAACAGTAGGGATTTTTAGTGAGTATTCGACCTCTTTTCGCTGCCCTGGCCGTTCTGGCTCTGGCGGGTTGTGCAGCCGATCCGGCGCCGAATGAACAAATACGCCTGACCGAGCAGGCACTCGAACAAGCCAAAGCCGTTGGCGCCACTGTTGATGATGTGCCAGAACTGAAACTGGCCGAAGACAAGTTCAACCGTGCCAAGGGCAACATGACCGACCAGTCCTACAGGAATGCGCGCATGCGGGCCGAACAAGCCGAGCTGGACGCGCGTCTGGCCGAAGCCAAGGTCCTGACCCTCAAGAGCCAGGAGCAGTTGGACGTACTCAATACCCGCATCGCTCGTCTGCGCAAGCAACTGGGAGATGCCCAATGAGCCTCAAGACCAAAGCAATCGGTGGTTTGATCCTGGCAGGCTGCGCCAGCCTGTATGGCTGCGCCGGTCAGCACAGCGACGTCGCGTTGCAGCAGGCTGGTACGGACTTCCAGAAGGTCAAGGAAGATTCCAACGTGCTGCGAATCGCGCCCAAGGACGTTATCCGCGCCGGCGAGTCCCTGGCTCGGGCCGATCGCCTGTCCACCTACTGGGGTAGCGGTTACGACGTGGTGCATTACGCGTATCTGAGCCAGCGCTACAGCGAAATTGCCCGCGAACACACCAATCAGGTGCTCAACGAGGAGCAAGCCGCGAAGCTCGAACTGGAGCGTCAGCGCCTGCAACTGGCCCTGCGCGAATCCAAGTTGCTCAGCGTGCAGCAGCAGGGCAAGTGGCTGGAAGAACAGATCGTGGCGCTGGCCACCACCCAGACTGATCGCGGGCTGGTGATGACCTTGGGCGACGTATTGTTTGACACCGGCGAAGCAGAGTTGAAGAACTCGGCGAACCGTGTGGTGCTGAAGATCGTTCAGTTCCTGCAGCTCAATCCCAAGCGCGTGGTGCGGATCGAGGGCTACACCGACAGCACCGGCGGCAAGCAGGACAATCTCAAGCTGTCCCGCGACCGTGCGCAATCGGTGGCAGACGTGCTGATGGACCTGGGCATCGAAGACAAACGCATTCAGGTCGAAGGCTACGGCGATGAATACCCGGTAGACGTGAACGCCACTGAGCGCGGTCGCGCGCAGAACCGTCGGGTGGAAATTGTGTTCTCCGACGAAAAAGGCCAGCTCGGCGCCGCCCGATAAGGGCTGCGTCACTGGAAAACCCGGCCTGCCAGTCAGCGCCGGGTTTTTTTGCGCCTGCCAATTGCTTCGCAAAGCAGTACAGATTTTGCTGACACCGCACTGTACGGTCGACTATTGTGGCAACTGTCCCAGTACACTTCTAAACTGTTCCGGTATTGTTTCACACAAGAATAAAATGCCCGTGAAATCGAGTGCTGCGTCATGACCAATCTTTTGCTCTACCAACGTATTGCTCAGCAACTGGCCGAGGACATCCGCCGTGGTGTCTACCAACCGGGGGAGCGCGTGCCTTCGGTGCGTAAGATGAGCTCGCAGCTCAATGTCAGCCATGCAACGGTATTGCAGGCTTACGCCAACCTCGAAGACCAGGGCCTGATCCGCGCCCGGCCGCAGTCCGGTTATTACGTGCACCAGACCCCGGCCCTGACCGCGCCGACACCCGACATTGCCAGGGTCGAACGGCCTGGGCTGGTTACCCGCAGCAGCATCATTCAGCAAGTACTGGTTGAATCCCGTCGCGAGGGCGTCTTCCCTCTGGGCGCTGCCGTGCCGAGCGTCGACTATTTGCCGGTGCGGGCGCTGCATCAGCAGTTGGCCAAGGTCACCCGATTTCATAGTCCGCGGGCGTTCAGCTACATGTTCAGCCCAGGTTTCGAACCGTTGCGCCGTCAGGTCGCGATCCGCATGCGCGATGCTGGCGTGGTGGTCGATCCGTCTGAAGTGGTGATCACCCACGGTTGCGTCGATGCCTTGCAGATGTCGCTTCGGGTCCTGACCCGGCCGGGCGACCTGATCGCCGCCGAGTCACCGACCTATTACGGACTGCTGCAACTGGCCGACTTGCTCGGTCTAAAAGTCATCGAAATTCCCAGCGATCCCGCCACCGGCATGAGCCTGGAAGCCTTGCAACTGGCCGCGAACCAGTGGTCGATCAAGGCCTTGGTGCTGACCACCCGCCTGAGCAATCCGCTGGGCGGCACCATGCCTGAAGAGCGCCAGAAGCAATTGCTGCGCCTGGCCTCGGATTTCGACATCCAGATCGTCGAAGACGATATCTATGGCGAATTGATGTTCGAGCAGGGCCGTACCAAAGCGCTCAAGGCTTACGACCGTTTGGATCGGGTGATCTATTGCTCAAGCTTCTCCAAAACCCTGTCGCCGGGGGTGCGGATCGGCTGGATGATTGCCGGCAAGTACCAGCAGGAGATCCAGCGTTTGCAAACGTTCAGCACCCATTCGGCGTGCAGCGTCACGCAGATGGGCATCGCGGCGTACCTGGAAAACGGTGGCTACGACCGGCATTTGCGCTATATCCGTCAGGAGTATCGCAAAAACCTCAGCGCTTTCCAGTTGGCGGTACAGCAGTATTTCCCTGAGGGTACGCAGATGAGTCGGCCAACGGGTGGCTTTATTCTGTGGGTCAGTCTGCCGGGACGGGTCAACACTCAGGAGTTGCATGTGCGCGCACTGCAGCAGGGCATCAGTATTGCGCCGGGGCTGATTTTCAGTAATACGGAGCAGTTCAATCACTGCATTCGCCTGAACTGTGGCACACCCTGGAACCGCGAGGCCGAGCGGGCATTGATGACGCTTGGCATGCTGGCGACCCAACTCTGCCAGGAGACGGCCAGCGGTTTTTGATTCCGCGGGCAGGACATCCACTGCCCGCGCTTGTCATGTCGCTTCCAACAAGCGAGCATATGGACCTCTGCCGTTAGCGCCGTTGGGTCCATGAAACCGATTTTTACTGCCGTCGGGCTGTCGATTTGCCTGTTGATGACTGTGTTACCGGAAGGTGTCATGGCGGCTGCTCAGGAAAACCCGGCCACCAACACCACCCAGACAACGACGAAGAAGCCGGTTGCGGCCAAAAAAGCGGCTCCGGTCCAAAAGAAAGCCACGCCGATAAAGAAACGTCCGCCGATTGCTTCCAAGTCCAAGCCGGCCAGCGAAGTGGTGAAAACCCAACTGCCTCCCGTCAGTCTCGACTTGAGCTTGCCTCAGCACATGGTTGAACAGCTCAAACCCTCCGGTACCGTGGCATTGCCCAAACACGACGGGGTACTGCCGCAAATGTTCGGCGACAAGACCAGTCAGTTCCAACTCAATGGTCGTCTGATCAGCAACGAAATGCAGCTGCAACTGCGTAACGAAGAGCGGCGTGACGTTGAAGGTGCGGCGCTGGAGTTCGAGTTCAAGCAGTAAATCATGCCCATCTGTAAGCCGCAGGCCAGACACTTCGTCGGAGACTGCTCAGTCACGTTCGCTTGAGCGAAAAAACCCCGGTCCAGGTAATTTTAAACAGTCGTTTTAGCGGTTACTCTGTGCCACGTCCCTTTTACATATTGCCCGTCGCGAGGTGCTTGTCGTCATGAAATGCCGTGAAGGCTGTGGCGCTTGTTGTATTGCCCCTTCCATCAGTTCAGCGATTCCCGGCATGCCCAATGGCAAAGCCGCCGGAGAACGTTGCATACAACTGTCTGTCGAAAACTTGTGCAATATTTTCGGCCAGGCAGAGCGCCCGGCAGTCTGTTCGGCCTTTGAAGCCGATGTCGAGGTCTGCGGAAACAGCAGTGAAGAAGCCATCCGGTTGATTGGCTGGTGGGAGCAAATGACGGCCGCGTGATGTGTCAAAGAACGGAACTTCAACAATAAGGAATAAGACTATGGGTTCGCTGCATCGTATTGCTGTGCTGTGTGGTTTGACGGTTCTGCTGGCCACCTCGGCTGCTCAGGCCGACGATTGGAAAGTCGCCAAAAACGAAGACGGCATCAAGGTTTCCCTGAGTGAAGTGGCCGGTTCCGATTACAAGGCCTATCAGGGCGTCACCCTGATGAAGACCACCATCGCCAAACTGCGTGCGCTCCAGGAAGACGTGGCGGGAGCCTGCACCTGGATTCACGAATGCAAAGCCCAGAAGTTGCTGAAGCACGAAGGCGACCAGAGCTGGACCTACACCCAGTTCAACACTCCATGGCCAGTGACCGCGCGTGATTCGGTGTTGCACGTCACCACCATCGAAGGTGCCGATGGCAGCCTGACCCGCAAACTCGAAGGCGTGCCGAAGTACATTCCTGAGGAAAAAGGCTTTGTACGGGTCACCAAGGTCGACGGCTTCTGGAAGTTCGTGCCCAAGGGTGATCAGGTCGAAGTGACCTATCAGGTGCACACCGAGCCAGGTGGCAGTGTGCCGTCGATGATCGCTAACAAGTTCGTGGTCGATGCCCCGTTTAATACCTTGAAAGCCCTGAAAGAACGCGCCGAGAAGTAACAGCGCCGCGCTTGTGAGAACGCCCCGACTTAGTTCGGGGCGTTTTTGTTTGGGGGTGAGCCGATATCAGCCGGTTGTGCGCAATCCAATGTGGGAGCGGGCTTGGCTGAGAGGTATCAGTGCAGCGGCTTTATTGTGTTTCCAGATATGCGTTGCACGAAATTTTCACAAAGTCTCCAAGACAATCCGACCTCGCCACTTTCCCCACGACTTAGCCTCAATGCCCGTGTTCCAGAGCGCTACAGCACAGAGTTGGACGCCTCGAACAGTAATCAATGGCAATGACGCGACTGATCGTGCAACATTTGCGCACCCGCGCAAGCCCCGGGGCCAGGTACTGGCCAACAGAGGGCAGGGCGCAGCTATATTTTTGAAACTTAAACTTCCAATGGGTCCTAAAACGACATGGCAAACCCGGACGCCCTGAATCAGCAGCGAGCTTCTAGTCGCTTGCTGCAACCGACCGTCAAATCGCATCTGGCCTACACGCTACTGTGCGCCCTGGTCATGATGGTCATGTTCAGCCTGCTGCGCGTCGCGCTGCTGGTTTACAACCGCTCGATGATCCTCGATACGCCAGCCGCGACCTTCCTTGAGGCTTTTGCCAACGGTCTGCGTTTCGACCTGCGCATCGTGGTCTATCTCATTATTCCATTGCTGTTGGCGCTGTTCAGTGCCCGGGCCATGGCGGCTCGCGGGCTCTTCCGTTTCTGGCTGACCGTGACCTCCAGCATCGCGCTGTTCCTCGGCCTGATGGAAATGGACTTCTACCGCGAGTTCCACCAGCGCCTCAACGGCCTGGTCTTCCAGTATGTGAAAGAAGACCCGAAAACCGTGATGAGCATGCTCTGGTACGGTTTTCCGGTGGTTCGCTACCTGCTGGCCTGGGCCGTGGGTACCGTGATCCTGACCCTGGCGTTCAAGGGCGCCGACCGCGCGACCCGTCCTCGTGGTCCGTTCAGCGGTGGCAGCATCGGCACGCGCCAGGTTGCGCCGTGGTATGCGCGCATCGCGGTGTTCGTGGTTTGCCTTGTGATCTGCGTGGTCGCCGCCCGTGGCACCCTGCGCCAAGGCCCGCCGCTGCGCTGGGGGGACGTTTACACCACCGATTCCAACTTCGCCAACCAGTTGGGCCTTAACGGCACCTTGCAACTGATTGCTGCTGCCAAGAGCCGGATGTCGGACGAGCGCAGCAATATCTGGAAAGCCACGCTGGATCAGCCATTGGCCCAGCAGACCGTGCGTGACATGTTGCTGACCCCGAGCGATAAACTGGTCGATCCCGACATCGCCGCGGTACGCCGTAACTACACGCCGGACACCACCAAGACCCTGCCGATCAAGAACGTCGTCGTGATCCTGATGGAAAGCTTCGCCGGTCACTCGGTGGGCGCGCTGGGTCGTCCGGGCAACATCACGCCAGCCTTCGACAAACTGTCCAAGGAAGGCCTGCTGTTCGACCGCTTCTTCTCCAACGGCACCCATACCCACCAGGGTATGTTCGCCACCATGGCCTGCTTCCCGAACCTGCCGGGTTTCGAATACCTGATGCAAACCCCGGAAGGCAGCCACAAGTTGTCCGGCCTGCCGCAATTGCTCAGCGCCCGTGACTACGACGACGTGTACGTCTACAACGGTGACTTTGCCTGGGACAATCAGTCGGGCTTCTTCAGCAACCAGGGCATGACCAACTTCATCGGACGCAACGACTTCGTTAACCCGGTGTTCTCCGACCCGACGTGGGGCGTGTCCGACCAGGACATGTTCAACCGCGGCCTGGAAGAACTGAAGGCACGTGATGGCAAGGACAAAAAACCGTTCTATGCCTTGCTGCAAACCCTGTCCAACCACACGCCGTACGCCTTGCCGACGCCATTGCCGGTAGAGCGTGTGACCGATCGTGGCAGCCTGAACGAACACTTGACCGCCATGCGCTACTCCGACTGGGCGCTGGGTCAGTTCTTCGAGAAGGCGCGTAAAGAGCCTTACTTCAAAGAAACCCTGTTCGTGGTTGTCGGCGACCATGGTTTCGGCGACGAGCAACAGATCACCGAAATGGACCTGGGCCGCTTCAACGTGCCGATGCTGATGATCGCACCTGGCATCCAGGAAAAATTCGGTCAGCGTGACCACACCGTGGGCACCCAGATCGACATCGTGCCGACCATCATGGGCCGTGTCGGTGGTGATGTGGTTCATCAATGCTGGGGTCGTGACCTGCTGAACCTGCCGGAAGGCGACAAGGGTTTCGGCGTGATCAAGCCTTCGGGCAGTGATCAGACCGTGGCATTGCTGACCGCAGACCGCGTGCTGGTATTGCCTAAAGAGATGCCGCCAAAGCTTTATCACTACGAATTGGGCGCTGACCCGAAAGGCGAAGTGATTCCAGAGTCGAGTGATGAGGCGGCCCTCAAGCTGAAACTCGAGGCGTTCCTGCAAACCGCGACCAAGAGCCTGCTGGATAATACGGCCGGTGTGGTGAACGGCAAGCCGGACTAACCGGTGACCCAATAAAAAGAGGCCCTTCAAGGGCCTCTTTTTTTGCCTGTTTAAAACTTTATATCTTGCCAAGCAAGAGCAGAATCAACAGCACCACCAACACCACGCCGAGGATGCCTGACGGGCCGTACCCCCAACTTCTGGAGTGCGGGAAGACTGGCAAACCACCGATCACCAAGAGGATCAGAATTACGATAAGAATTGTGCCCATGACGATTTCCTTACTGGAAGTGTTCTGGATTGACCGAATGTTTTAACTATCAGCCGGAATGCGATAAATCCGAACTGCTTACAAAATCCGACCGGTGCGTGCGAAAGATAATTCAAAGTTTTTTAATGTTTTTTAGAAAGCAGGCTTATTTCGTTTATGCAGTCTCGCTAGTTGGTTAGTTGAACCGCGTTATCGTTCTTCGCGAAGGCCGCGACTCGATCCAAAGACGCGCGCCGGTTTGCCCGGACCATTCAGCAATCTGATGGAGCGTGGGTCGGGCAATATCCTTCGCTACACTCGGGGCATCTTCCCCAGAACAACAAGGCTGTTTGCTATGCAAAATCGCATGATGATCACTGGCGCGGGCTCTGGCCTGGGTCGCGAAATCGCGCTGCGCTGGGCCCGCGAAGGCTGGCAACTGGCCTTGTCGGATGTCAGCGAACCCGGCCTGCAAGAAACCCTGAAGCTGGTTCGCGAAGCGGGCGGCGACGGTTTTACCCAGCGTTGCGATGTGCGCGATTACAGCCAACTGACCGCGTTCGCCCAGGCTTGCGAAGAGAAACTGGGTGGCATCGACATCATCGTCAACAACGCCGGCGTGGCCTCGGGCGGGTTCTTCAGCGAATTGTCCCTGGAAGACTGGGACTGGCAGATCGCAATCAACCTGATGGGCGTGGTCAAGGGGTGCAAGGCCTTCCTGCCACTGCTGGAAATAAGCAAAGGCAAGATCATCAACATCGCGTCGATGGCAGCCCTGATGCAAGGCCCGGCCATGAGCAACTACAACGTGGCCAAGGCCGGAGTGGTGGCATTGTCCGAGAGCTTGCTGATCGAACTGGCGCAGCAGGAAGTCGGCGTGCATGTGGTTTGCCCGTCGTTCTTCCAGACCAACCTGCTGGATTCTTTCCGCGGCCCGACGCCGGCCATGAAAGCCCAGGTCGGCAAGTTGCTGGAAAGTTCGCCGATCACTGCCACTGACATTGCCGACTACATCTACACCCAGGTGGCCGCCGGCGAGTTCATGATCCTGCCCCACGAGCAGGGCCGCATGGCCTGGGCGATCAAGCAGAAGAACCCGCAACTGCTCTACAACGAAATGACCGTCATGGCCGACAAAATGCGCGCCAAGGCCAAACAAACCGCCAGCTGATCTTGCCCGCAGCCAGCACCGCCGTTAGGGTGGCCGCCATCGGCCATCCTCACGAGACGTCTGCATGCTCAATTACTTGTGGTTTTTCCTCGCCGCGCTGTTCGAAATCGCCGGTTGCTTCGCGTTCTGGATGTGGCTGCGCCAGGGCAAGAGTGCCTTGTGGGTTGTCCCGGCATTGCTGAGCCTGACCTTGTTCGCCCTGCTGCTGACTCGCGTCGAAGCAACCTACGCCGGCCGCGCCTATGCCGCCTACGGTGGCATCTACATCATTGCGTCCATTGGCTGGCTGGCGGTGGTCGAGCGAGTGCGTCCGCTGGGCTCGGACTGGATCGGCGTGGCGCTGTGCGTGATCGGTGCGAGTGTCATTCTGTTCGGCCCGCGCTTCTCCGCATCCTGAAGGAACGGTCCTTCATCCAGACGGTTTGCATGAAGCGTCTGTCGGGGGATTCGTCCTGTGCCGTAGGGCAGGACTGATTTGCGGCTGTCACATTGAAGCGCCGACGCACGCGGGGCATCTTCAGGGGCCAGTAACCCTGAAGGACGAATGCCATGCTTGTACTCAGTCGAGTTGTAGGCGAGTTGATTTCCATTGGTGACAACATTTCCGTGCGCATTCTGGCCGTCAATGGCGGCAGCGTACGCTTCGGCGTCGAAGCGCCGCAAAACGTCAACGTGCATCGGGCCGAGGTCTACGAACGCATCCAGACCAAACTGGCGAAAAGCAAAGGTCGTTAAGGATCAGTCGAACAGGTGCTTGGGCACATCGTGCTTGAGCATCAACTGGCACTGCTCGCTTTCCGGGTCGAAAACGATCAGCGCCTGGCCCTTGGTCAGTGCCTGGCGAACTCGCAGCACCCGGGTTTCCAGCGGTGTGTCATCACCGTTGTCCGTGCCGTCGCGGGTCACGAAATCCTCGATCAGGCGGGTCAGGGTGTCGACTTCAAGTTGGTCATAGGGGATCAGCATGGGCACCTCGGCGAAAACAATGGCGCGATGCTACGGCGAATGATGGATTGCGGCTAGCTTTGGTGTCCTGAGGTGTCTGATCTGACGCCTTCGCGGGTAAGCCTCGCGAAGGCGATTTTTCCATCAGCACAAGGCCAGGTTCAGCTATCGCTACGCTGCCCCACCAAACTGTCCACCGACGGCACCCGCGTATCGCTTTCCATCTGCGTGTCATGTTCGATCTGATGACTGAACCGGTCCAGCGAACCCTTGGCCGGTTGCGCATCGCTGGCAAACACGGGCGGGCTGAGGATGTACGCGCCGAGCAGACGACTCAGCGCCGCCAGACTGTCGATGTGAGTCCGCTCATAGCCGTGAGTCGCATCGCAGCCAAACGCCAGCAACGCTGTGCGAATGTCATGCCCGGCGGTCACCGCCGAATGGGCATCGCTGAAGTAGTAACGGAACAGGTCACGGCGCACTGGCAATTCGTTGTCACTGGCCAGGCGCAGCAGGTGCCGCGACAGGTGATAGTCATACGGCCCGCCGGAATCCTGCATCGCCACGCTCACCGCGTGTTCGCTGGAATGCTGGCCGGGTGCGACCGGCGCGATGTCGATGCCGACGAATTCGCTGACATCCCACGGTAACGCTGCCGCCGCGCCACTGCCGGTTTCCTCGGTGATGGTGAACAGCGGATGGCAGTCGATCATCAACTCTTCGCCGCTGTCGACAATCGCCTTCATCGCGGCCAACAGGGCCGCAACCCCGGCCTTGTCGTCGAGATGGCGAGCGCTGATGTGGCCGCTTTCGGTGAATTCCGGCAACGGGTCGAACGCCACGAAATCGCCGACGCTAATGCCTAGAGAGTCGCAATCGGCGCGAGTGGCGCAGTAGGCGTCCAGCCGTAATTCGATGTGGTCCCAACTGATCGGCATTTCATCCACTGCGGTATTGAACGCATGCCCGGAAGCCATCAAGGGCAACACGCTGCCACGGATCACGCCATTGTCGGTAAACAGGCTGACTCGGCTGCCCTCGGCAAAACGGCTGGACCAGCAGCCGACCGGTGTCCAGGGTCAGGCGCCCGTTGTCCTTCACCGCCCGAACGGCTGCGCCGATGGTGTCCAGGTGAGCGGATACCGCGCGGTCCGGGCTGTTCTTCTTGCCCTTGAGGGTGGCGCGGATAGTACCGCGCCGGGTCATTTCGAACGGAATGCCCAGCTCTTCGAGCCGCTCGGCGACGTAACGCACGATGGTGTCGGTGAACCCGGTCGGGCTGGGAATAGCGAGCATTTCCAGCAGGACCTTTTGCAGGTAGTTGAGATCCGGTTCGGGAATTTTGCTGGTCATGGAAACTCCTGATGAGTAACGAACATCGATGGTTTCGATGAAGGGAAAAACAATTGTTGCCTGGGCTGACGCCTTCGCGAGCAAGCCAGTCCAGGCGCTACATCGCTAGGAAACCGCCGGCTGACTGTGCGGAAACAACAAATCCACAAACCGCTCCGCCGTCGGCTGCGGTTCATGATTGGCCAGGCCGGCGCGCTCGTTGGCTTCGATAAACACATACTCCGGCTGGTCGGCGGCCGGCACCATCAGGTCGAGTCCGACCATCGGGATATCCAGCGCCCGCGCCGCACGCACGGCGGCATCCACCAGTGTCGGGTGAAGGATCGCGGTGACATCCTCAAGCACGCCGCCGGTATGAAGATTCGCCGTACGCCGTACGAACAGATGCTCTCCGGCCGGCAGAATGCTGCTGTAGTCGTAACCCGCCGCGTGCAGGGTGCGCTGGGTTTCGTGGTCCTGCGGGATCTTGCTTTCACCGCCGGTGGCCGCCTGACGTCGACGGCTTTGGGCTTCGATCAGCGCACCGATTGAATGCTGCCCATCGCCAACCACTTCCGCCGGACGCCGAATCGCTGCGGCGACCACCTCAAAGCCAATCACTACAATTCGCAGGTCCAGACCTTCGTGGAAGCTTTCCAGCAACACCCGAGTGTCGAACTGACGCGCCGCGTCGATGGCTTGCTGGACCTCTTCGATCGTCTGCAAATCCACCGCCACACCCTGGCCCTGTTCACCGTCCAGCGGCTTGACCACCACCCGTTGGTGCTCGTCGAGAAACGCCAGGTTGTCGTCGGCATTACCGGCCAGTTGCTGGGAGGGCAGGGTTAGACCGGCCGCTTTCAACACCTTGTGGGTCAGGCTTTTGTCCTGGCACAGGCTCATGCTGATGGCGCTGGTCAGGTCGCTCAGGGATTCGCGGCAACGCACCCGGCGCCCGCCATGACTGAGGGTAAACATCCCGGCGTCAGCGTCGTCGACCTGTACATCAATGCCGCGACGGTGAGCTTCTTCGACGATGATCCGCGCATAAGGATTGAATTCAGCCTCAGGCCCCGGCCCAAGGAACAACGGCTGATTAATGCCGTTCTTGCGCTTGATGGCGAAGGTCGACAAGTTGCGAAAACCGAGCTTGGCGTAAAGACTTTTCGCTTGGTGGTTGTCGTGCAACACGGACAGGTCCAGGTAGCTGAGCCCACGACTCATGAAGTGCTCGATCAAATGCCGCACCAATACTTCGCCGACGCCGGGCCGCGAGCAGTGTGGGTCAACCGCCAGGCACCAGAGGCTGCTGCCGTTTTCCGGATCGTTGTAGGCCTTATGATGATTGAGGCCCATGACGCTGCCGATGATCACGCCGCTGTCCTCGTCTTCGGCCAGCCAATACACCGGGCCGCCCTGATGACGTGGGGTCAGCAACGACGCGTCGATCGGTAGCATGCCGCGGGCCTGATACAGAACATTGATCGCCTGCCAGTCCGCCTCGCTCTGCGCCCGGCGAATCCGGAAGCCGCGAAACACTCGGGTCGCCTGGCGGTAATCGCTGAACCACAGGCGCAAAGTGTCCGACGGGTCGAGAAACAACTGCGCCGGTTCCAGCCCCAAAACCTGCTGGGGCGCGGCGACATACAGCGCGATGTCGCGCTCGCCGGGCTGCTCGTTGAGCAACTCCTGGGCGATGCTCGCGGCATCGGGAAAGGTATGGCCGATCAGCAGCCGGCCCCAACCGCAATGCACCGCAATCGGTGCCGCGCCGAGTTCACTGCCGTCCTCGGCCAGGTCACGCCTGCAAGCGTTCGTAGGAGGGTGACTGGCCGCGCAACAAGCGTTGGCTGTAAGCCGTGGCGTGGGGTTTCATCAATCAGATTCCTTGTTCACTGAGCCACAGGTTCAGCGCCGCCAATTGCCACAGCTTGGAGCCGCGCAACGGGGTCAACTGGCCTTGCGGATCGGTGAGGCGGTCGAGCATGGCCGGGTTGAACAGGCCGCGATCCTGGCTTGGATCGAGCAGCAGTTCGCGCACCCAGTTCAGCGTATCGCCCTGTAAGTGCTTGAGACCGGGCACCGGGAAGTAGCCCTTTTTACGGTCGATCACTTCGCTTGGAATGACCAGTCGTGCCGCTTCTTTCAAGACCTGTTTACCGCCGTCCGGCAGTTTGAATTTGCCAGGCACGCGGGCCGACAACTCCACCAGGCGATAGTCGAGAAACGGTGTTCGCGCTTCCAGGCCCCAGGCCATGGTCATGTTGTCGACGCGTTTGACTGGGTCGTCCACCAGCATGATCGTGCTGTCCAGCCGCAGGGCTTTGTCCACTGCCGCATCGGCGCCGGGTTGTGCGAAATGCTCCTTCACGAAGTCGCCCGCGGCATCGTTGGCCGTCAGCCATTTCGGCTGCACAGTGGCGGCGTAGTCTTCGTAGCTGAGGTCGAAAAATGCATCGCGATAGGCCGTATACGGATCGGCCGCGCCATCCACTTGCGGGTACCAGTGATAACCGGCGAACAACTCGTCCGCGCCCTGGCCGCTTTGCACAACCTTGCAGTGCTTGGCCACTTCACGGGACAACAGATAGAAGGCGATGCAGTCATGGCTGACCATCGGCTCGCTCATGGCGCGGAACGCCGCGGGCAGTTGCTCGATGATTTCGCTCTCCTGGATGCGCAACTGGTGATGCTGGGTGCCGTAGTGCTTGGCGATCAGGTCCGAATACTGGAACTCGTCGCCGCGCTCGCCGCCGAGCATCCTGGAAACCGATGGAAAAGGTCGACAGGTTCTCGACGCCGACTTCGCGGAGTAAACCGACCAACAGGCTCGAATCGACACCGCCGGACAGCAGCACGCCGACATCTACCGCCGCCCGCTGACGAATCGCCACCGCATCACGAGTGCTGTCGAGCACCCGGTCGCGCCAGTCTTCGAGCGTCAGGTTCATCTCGTCGGCGTGGGGGCCGTAGGGCAGGGTCCACCAGGTTTTCTGCTCGGTGGTGCCGTCGGCCTCGATGCGCATCCAGGTCGCTGGCGGCAGTTTTTCAATGCCGGCGATCAACGTGCGCGGGGCCGGGACCACCGCGTGGAAATTCAGGTAATGGTTCAGCGCCACCGGGTCGAGCATCGGGCTGATATCGCCACCCTTGAGCAGCGCCGGCAAGGCCGAGGCAAAGCGCAAACGCTGGCCGGTGCGCGACAGGTAGAGCGGTTTCACACCGAGACGGTCGCGAGCGATGAACAGCCGTTTGGCGTCGCGCTCCCAGATGGCGAAGGCGAACATGCCGTTGAGTTTGGGCAGCAGTGCTTCGCCCCAGGCGTGATAGCCCTTGAGCAGCACTTCGGTGTCGCCGCCGGAATAGAAGGCATAACCAAGGCTTTCAAGCTCGGTGCGCAGTTCCGGGAAGTTGTAGATCGCGCCGTTGAAGGCCAGGGACAAGCCCAGTTGGTTGTCGATCATTGGCTGCGCCGAGCCGTCCGACAGGTCCATGATTTTCAGGCGACGATGGCCCAGGGCAATCGGCCCTTGGGCATGAAAGCCCCACGCATCCGGGCCACGGGGGCCAGGTGATGGGTGATTCGCTCAACCGCTGCGAGGTCGGCAGGTTGATGATCAAAGCGTAACTCGCCAGCTAATCCACACATAAAGTCCTTACCGGTTTTTCCGTTGGGGAGGGTCAATCAAAACCGCGCCAAAACGGCGGGTACTCTGAAACTGACCTGGTGGATTGATGGGAGTTTTAGATCGATCGGTTATAAGCCGTGAGGCTGGGCTATCGCGGACGGCAGGCACAGGGGCGCTCGCCGACCAGGGTATTTGCGCGATACCGCAGCTGTGATCAGGCCCCGCGGATCAACCGGCGCAAGGCAAAGCGGTTGGGGTGGCAGGCTTCAGCCACGCTGCGCGGCAACGGCAACGGTTCGTTATCCAGCCATGCCGCCAGCAACTCACCGGACAGCGGGGCGGTGATCAAGCCTCGTGAACCATGACCGCTGTTGACGTATAAACCGTCGAGCCATGGGCACTGGACATTCGGCACTTGACGGGCGTCCTTGCCGAGGGCGGCATAGGCCTGGTTGAACGCTTGGCCGTCGGCCAGAGGCCCGACGATGGGCAGGTAATCGGGGCTGGTGCAACGGAATGCGGCGCGGCCCTGAAGTTGCTCCGGGTCGAGTTGCTCGGCGTGCAGGCGGCTGACCAGATCGCTGGATATTTCTTCCAGTAGCTGCAGATTGCCCAAGTGCTCGGCAGTGGTCGGCGTCAGGTCGTCGCTGTTGAAATCGAAGCTGGCGCCCAGGGTGTGTTCGCCCAGGCGTGCTGGTGCCACGTAACCTTCGGCGCAGACCACCGTAGCCAGGCTCTGGCTCTCGGTGGTTTGCGCCAATCGGGTGATTTGCCCGCGAATGCGTTTGAGCGGCAAGTCGGCACTTTGCGCAAAACGTTTGATCTCGGCGGCACCGGCCAGCACCACGACCGGGGCACTGGCGAGCAAGGTGTCGCCGTCCCAGGCTTGCCATTGGTCATCCACCTTGCGTAGCTCCAACACATCGCGATGAGTCAGCAGTTGAACATTGGGTTGCGTGGCTTGCCACTGGCACAGCGCCGGAGGATGAACCCAGCCGCCTTCGGGATAGAACAATCCGCCGTGGGCCAACGCGATGCCGGCTTGAGCCTGGGCCTGTGGCTGGTCCAGCAAATGCAGCAGGTCAGCAGGAAACGCCGCCGCCAATTGCGCCTGACGCTCGGCTTCCTTGGCATTAAACGCCAGTTGCAACACGCCGCAACCGTCCCAGTCGACGCCGCGATGCAGGTGTTCGAGCACGCGCCGGGTATGCCCGAAACCGCTGACAATCAGTTGCGACAATGCGGTGCCGTGGGCCGAGAGTTTGAGGTACAGCACGCCTTGCGGATTGCCCGAGGCTTCCTGGGCGATGTCGGCGTGACGTTCCAGCAAACTCACCTGCCAGCCCCGTGCTGCCAGGCTCGCAGCGCTGGCACAACCGGCGAGGCCGGCGCCGATCACCAAGGCGCGGCGTTCGCCTTCAGGTCGAGGCGGGCGAGCGAACCACGGCTTGGCCGGTGTCGGTGTCGCCACCTCGGCCGGCCAGCCGATAAAGGCACCCCGAAGGATTTCCCATTTGTGCCCGATGCCCGGCGTGCGCTTCATCTTGAAGCCTGCCGCATTGAGTAATCGACGCACCCAGCCCGTGCTGGTGAAGGTACTGATGGTCGAGTCGGGTGCGGCCAGGCGCGCCAGTTCGGCAAACAGTTCGGCGGTCCACATGTCGGGGTTTTTCGCCGGGGCGAAACCGTCGAGAAACCACGCATCGATCTGCGCATCCAGCTGCGGCAATTGTTCCAGCGCATCGCCAATCAGCAGCGTCAGGGTCACGCGGCCGTTATCCAGAATCAGGCGTTGAAAGCCCTGATGGATCGCCACGTACTGGGCCAGCAGTTGATCGGCGAACGGTTTCAGTTCTGGCCACAACGCCAGCGCCCGCTTCAGGTCAGGGGCGGTCAACGGGTACTTTTCCACGCTGACAAAATGCAGTCGTGCACCGGCCACGGCCTGCTCTTCAAACAGTTGCCAGGCACACAGGAAGTTCAGCCCGGTGCCGAAACCGGTCTCGCCAATCACCAGTCGACCGTCCGCAGGCAACGCGGCAAAACGTTCCTTCAGGCGGTTTTGCTCGATGAACACGTAGCGGGTTTCCTCAAGCCCTGACAGGTCGGAGAAATACACATCATCGAACACCCGCGAATACGGGCGACCCTGATCGTCCCAGTCGAGCTGGGCGTTAGGCATTACAGGTTTCATGGCAGGCTCGGCAACGGCAAGGCGGGCATTCTAGCTGATCAGGGCTTGTGTGCTTGATCCATGGCAAGCCTTGATGACGAGATGTCAGGGAACATCCGCGATTGGGTTTGAAAGCTTTTGTGGCGAGGGAGCTTGCTCCCGCTGGGGCGCGAAGCGGCCCTCAAACCAGACGACTCGATTTATCAGGTAAATCGAGTTGGCTGATTTCACGACTGCTTCGCAGCCGAGCGGGAGCAAGCTCCCTCGCCACAAAAGCCAAAAGCCCCACGCAACAGGGAATTTCTCTGATGATCACCAGCCCAATCCGCTAGTCTTGCTCAATCTTGGAAGGGAGCCGCCCATGTTCGAATCTGCCGAAATCGGTCACGCCGTCGACAAAGAATCCTACGACGCTGAAGTGCCGGCCCTGCGTGAAGCCTTGCTTGAAGCGCAGTTCGAACTGCAGCAGCAAAAGCGTTTTCCGGTGATCATTTTGATCAACGGTATCGAAGGCGCTGGCAAGGGCGAGACGGTCAAGTTGCTCAACGAATGGATGGACCCGCGCCTGATCGAGGTCCGCACCTTCGACCAGCAAACCGACGAAGAACTGGCGCGGCCACCGGCCTGGCGCTACTGGCGGATGCTCCCGGCCAAGGGTCGCATGGGTATTTTCTTTGGCAACTGGTACAGCCAGATGCTGCAAGGGCGAGTCCATGGCGATTTCAAGAACGCGGTGCTGGACCAGGCGATCAACCAGTCCGAACGCCTGGAGAAAATGCTCTGCGATGAAGGCGCGCTGATCTTCAAGTTCTGGTTCCATCTCTCCAAGCAGCAAATGAAGGCGCGCCTCAAGGCGCTCGCCGACGACCCGCTGCACAGTTGGCGCATCAGCCCGCTGGACTGGCAGCAATCGCAAACCTACGACAAATTTGTGAAGTTCGGCGAGCGGGTGTTACGCCGCACCAGTCGCGACTATGCGCCGTGGCATGTGGTTGAAGGTGTAGACCCGTATTACCGCAGTCTGATGGTGGGCCAGATCCTTCTCGAAGGCCTGCAAAATGCGCTGAAGCGGCCCAAGGTCCATCCCGACAAAGTCAGTGCCGCGCCGCTGCCCACCCATATTGATCAGATGAACGTGCTCGACAGCCTGGATTTGACCCAGAGCCTGGAAAAGGACGATTACGAAGAACAACTGATTACCGAACAGGCACGATTCTCTGGCCTGATGCGCGACAAACGCATGCGCCAGCACGCCTTGGTGGCGGTGTTTGAAGGCAATGACGCGGCGGGCAAGGGCGGGGCTATTCGCCGGGTTGCCGCCGCACTCGATCCACGTCAATACAGCATCATCCCGATTGCCGCGCCCACTGAGGAGGAACGGGCGCAACCGTATCTCTGGCGCTTCTGGCGGTACCTCCCGGCCAAGGGTAAGTTCACGGTGTTCGATCGCTCATGGTACGGCCGGGTCCTGGTGGAGCGCATTGAGGGCTTTTGCCCGCCAGCGGACTGGCTGCGGGCTTACAGCGAGATCAACGATTTCGAAGAGCAGATTTCCGAGTCAAACGTCATCGTGGTCAAGTTCTGGCTGGCCATCGACAAGCAGACGCAACTGGAGCGCTTCCAGGCGCGGGAAGAGATTCCCTTCAAACGCTTCAAGATCACCGAGGACGACTGGCGCAACCGTGACAAGTGGGACGCCTACCGCGACGCCGTCGGTGACATGGTCGATCGCACCAGCACCGAGATCTCGCCCTGGACCCTGGTGGAAGCCAATGACAAGCGCTGGGCCCGGGTCAAAGTGTTGCGCACGATCAACCGGGCGCTGGAAGTGGCGTTCGAAAAGGCCGACAAGAAGGCCAAGAAGCACAAGCACTAAGACGATGGTTACGCATACGCCGGGTGAATGATTGTCGCGGTCGGTAATGGGGTGGACTTATGCTCGGTCCACTCTCAACCGACAACAACAATGAGGTATGCCATGCGTGAAGTGGTGATCGTCGACAGCGTACGGACCGGCCTGGCCAAATCCTTTCGCGGCAAGTTCAATATGACCCGTCCGGACGACATGGCGGCCCACTGTGTCAATGCGCTGCTCACACGCAATGACATTGACCCGGCCAGCGTCGAGGATTGCATCGTTGGCGCCGGTTCCAACGAAGGCGCCCAGGGTTACAACATCGGGCGTAACGTTGCGGTGCTGTCGCACCTGGGCATCGGCACTGCCGGCATGACCCTCAACCGTTTCTGTTCTTCAGGCTTGCAGGCCATTGCGATTGCCGCCAACCAGATCGCCTCGGGTTGCAGCGACATCATCGTCGCCGGCGGCGTCGAGTCCATCAGCCTGACGATGAAAAGCGTCAACACCGACAACCTGATCAACCCGTTGCTCAAGGAACAGGTGCCGGGCATCTACTTCCCAATGGGCCAGACCGCCGAAATCGTCGCCCGTCGCTACCACGTCAGCCGCCAAGAGCAGGATCTTTACGCGTTGCAGAGCCAGCAACGCACAGCCCAGGCTCAGGCCGCCGGGTTGTTTGATGATGAAATCGTGCCGATGGCGGTCAAGTACCGGGTCGAAGACAAGGCCACCGGCCAGGTGCAGATCCTCGATGGTGTTGTTGATCACGATGACTGCAACCGTCCTGACACCACGCTGCAAAGCCTCGCCGGTTTGAAGCCGGTGTTTGCCGAGGACGGCTCGGTGACGGCGGGCAACTCGTCGCAGCTGTCGGACGGTGCGTCGATGACCCTGGTGATGAGCCTGGAAAAAGCCCTGGAGTTGGGGCTCAAGCCTAAAGCCTTCTTCCGTGGTTTCACCGTGGCCGGTTGCGCCCCGGATGAAATGGGCATCGGCCCGGTGTTCTCGGTGCCGAAGTTGCTCAAGGCCAAGGGTTTGCAGATCGCTGATATCGACTTGTGGGAGCTCAACGAAGCGTTTGCCTCCCAGTGCCTCTACAGCCGCAATCGACTGGAAATCGACAACGCGAAATACAACGTCAACGGCGGGTCGATTTCCATTGGTCATCCGTTTGGCATGACCGGTTCGCGTCAAGTCGGGCATATCGTGCGTGAGCTACAACGGCGCAATTTGCGTTATGGCGTGGTCACCATGTGCGTCGGTGGCGGGATGGGGGCTACGGGGTTGTTTGAGGCGGTGCGTTAAATCGATAGATTTGTATTGCCTGTTGAATAGCCTTCGCGAGCAAGCCCGCTCCCACATTTAACCGCATTCTCCTGGGAGAACTCGGTTAAATGTGGGAGCGGGCTTGCTCGCGAAAGCAGCACTGCGGTCTAGTGACTGGTACTCAATAGTTGCATCCGCTCGATATACGCCTGAATCTCCCGCATCGCCGCTTCAGGGCTGTCAAACGGCCCCTCGAGGGTGTTTTCCCGAGTGCTGAAATACAACTCCCCATTCACCCTGCACAACCGGTCACTGCGAAAGTGCGTGGTAGGGGCGTTGTCCTGGGCGCGCATGCCGTACATGGCAATCTCCTGAGTGTAGGTCCTGTTTACGGATCCAATGAGCTTATGCCTGAAGTACTTGCGGCGCCTGGCGACCTGATCGACGGCACTTCGTCAATTTAGCGTTGCGACCTGCACCGTTTCATTTGCGGCCAGCGAGCAACTGCCCCTGTGTGCCTCCGGGCGCTGGGCCTAGAATGACCGCTCTCGCCATTGGGCTTCGGGGGCAGCATGCACATTTCATCAGGTCGCTGGGTTTACGGGCTGTTCCTGGCGTTGCTGACGGCCCTGCTGTGGGGAATCCTGCCGATCAAACTCAAGCAAGTGCTGCTGGTGATGGACCCGGTGACGGTGACCTGGTTTCGCTTGCTGGTGTCCGGCGGTTGCCTCTTTCTATATCTGGCGACGACCAAGCGTCTGCCGAGCCGCAAAGCGCTCGGCCCGAAGGGTGGCTGGTTGGTGCTGATGGCGGTGCTCGGCCTGGTGGGCAATTACGTTTTGTACCTGATGGGCCTAAACCTGCTCAGTCCCGGCACCGCGCAATTGGTGGTGCAGATGGGACCGATCATGTTGCTGATCGCCAGTCTGTTTGTGTTCAAGGAGCGGTTCAGCGTGGGGCAGGGGATTGGCCTGCTGGTGCTGCTGATCGGTTTCGGGCTGTTTTTCAATCAGCGCCTGAGCGAATTGCTCACCTCCCTGACTGACTACACCGCTGGCGTATTGATGGTGTTGGCGGCGTCCACGGTCTGGACCTTCTATGCGCTGGGCCAGAAGCAATTGCTGACGGTGTGGAATTCGTTGCAGGTGATGATGGTGATTTATCTGTTCTGCGCGCTACTGCTGACGCCGTGGGTGCATCCTCTGGAGGCGCTGAATCTGAGCCCGCTGCAAGGCTGGCTGCTGCTGGCGTGCTGCCTGAACACACTAATCGCTTATGGCGCATTTGCTGAAGCGTTGGCGCACTGGGAGGCTTCGCGGGTCAGCGCGACATTGGCCATTACGCCGCTGGTGACGTTTGTCGCCGTGGCACTGGCCGCATCGTTGTGGCCGGAGTACGTGCATGCCGAAACGATCAATGGCCTGGGTTATGGCGGGGCGGTGTTGGTGGTGCTCGGGTCGGCGCTGGTGGCGTTGGGGCCATCGTTGATGGCCGGGCTCAGGGCGCGGCGGACGCGGATGGCGGTCGGTCGATAGACCGCGTCATCGTTCTTCGCGGGCAAGCCACGCTCCCACAGGGGAATGCGATCACCTGTAGGCGCGAGGCTTGCCCGCGAAAACTGACTTTCAGGCGCTACACATCTCAGCCCTTGGCGCCGGCCTCCAACATATTCTCCGGCCGCACCCAGGCATCAAACTGTTCATCGGTCAGATAACGCAACTGCAACGCCGCCTCACGCAAGGTCAGTCCTTCGGCGTAAGCCTTCTTGGCAATCTCGGCGGACTTGTCGTAACCAATGTGCGGGTTCAACGCGGTCACCAGCATCAAGCCACGTTCCAGGTGTTCCGCCATTTTCGCTGCATCCGGTTCCAGCCCGGCGATGCAATGCTGCTGGAAGTTGCTGCAACCATCGCCCAGCAGGCGAATCGATTGCAGCAAATTGTGGATGATCACCGGTTTGAACACGTTCAATTGCAGGTGCCCCTGACTCGCAGCAAAGCCGATGGCGACGTCGTTGCCCATCACTTGGCAAGCCAGCATCGACAAGGCTTCGCACTGGGTCGGGTTGACCTTGCCAGGCATGATCGAACTGCCTGGCTCGTTGGCCGGCAGTTTCACTTCAGCGATACCGGCGCGTGGTCCGGAGCCGAGTAAACGCAGGTCGTTGGCGATTTTCATCAGCGTCACGGCGAGGGTTTTCAGCGCTCCCGACAGCGTCGTCAGCGGTTCGTGGCCGGCGAGCGCGGCGAATTTGTTTGGCGCAGTGACGAATGGCAGGCCGGAGAGCGCGGCCAGTTCGGCGGCGATCGCCTCGCCAAAGCCGTGAGGCGAGTTCAGCCCGGTGCCGACAGCGGTGCCGCCCTGCGCGAGTTCACACACGGCTGGCAGTGCGCTGCGGATCGCCCGCTCGGCGTAATCCAATTGTGCGATGTACGCGGACAGTTCCTGGCCAAAGGTGATCGGCGTGGCGTCCATCATGTGGGTACGCCCGGTCTTGACCAGTTTCATGTGCCGGGCCGACAGCTCGGCCAGCCCGCCAGACAACTCATTGATCGACGGCAGCAAATGCTGCTGCACCGCTTGAACGGTGGCGATATGCATGGCGGTAGGGAAGCAATCGTTGGAGCTTTGGGAGCGGTTGACGTGATCGTTGGGGTGTACCGGCGACTTGCCGCCGCGGGCGTTGCCGGCCAGTTCGTTGGCGCGACCGGCGATCACTTCGTTGACGTTCATGTTGCTCTGGGTGCCACTGCCGGTCTGCCAGACCACCAGCGGGAACTGATCGTCGTGGTTGCCGTCGAGTACTTCGTCGGCCGCTTGCTCGATCAACCGGGCGATGTCCGCGGGCAAGTCGCCGTTGCGGTCGTTGACCCGGGCCGCGGCTTTCTTGATCAGCGCCAGGGCGTGCAGCACAGCCAGGGGCATGCGTTCCTGACCGATGGCGAAGTTGATCAGCGAACGTTGGGTCTGGGCGCCCCAGTAGGCGTCATCCGGGACGTTCACTTCACCAAGGCTGTCGGTTTCGATACGGCTCATCGGTCACACTCCTGTAGGTCTGATTGCGCAGTTTAGGCCGTGTTCGGCAGCAGTGGTTCCATCAGTCTGTTTTTTGACCACTGAGCCTTAGAAATCAAGCCCCATAAGGGGTGGGGGTTGAGCCATGACGTTTTTTAGGCGCAGAATGGTCGCCCTTGGGGTTTTACCTCGCCTGCTAGAAAAGGAAACTCGATGACTCGTCTTCGTGCCATCTGTACCGCGGTTGCACTGGTTTGCGCCAGCGGCCAGGTTTTTGCCGATACCGCCAGCCACAACGCCAGTGCCGAAGCTTTCCTGACCCTGGCGCACGCTGACAAATTGGGCACTCCGGTGTACATGCAAGTGCAGCAAATGTTCGCTCAGCGCTTTGAGCAAACCAAAGCCCCTGAATCGAAAAAAGCCCTGCTGGATACCTACCAGGCCAAGGCCAACGCCGCGCTGGACGCAGCCATTGGCTGGAACAAGCTGAAGCCGGACATGGTCAAGCTCTACACCACCAACTTCAGCGAATCCGAGCTGAAAGATCTGGTTGCGTTCTACCAGTCGCCACTGGGTAAAAAAGTCCTGGAAAAAATGCCGCAGCTGACTCAGCAATCGGCCCAGATGACTCAAGCCAAGCTCGAAAGCGCAGTGCCTGTGGTCAACAAACTGCTGGATGACATGACCAACGAGCTGGTGCCTAAAGGCGCCGCTGCTCCAGCTGTCAAGAAAAAGCCTTAAGCGGAGTTCGGTATGACCATGCAACAACGCATCGAGTCGACGTTGGGGCTGTTGCAGCCCGAGCACCTGCAAGTGCTGGATGAAAGCCACATGCACAGCCGTGGGTTGCAAACCCACTTCAAGGCTGTGGTGGTCAGTCAGCAGTTCGAAGGTCTCAATCGCGTCAAGCGTCACCAGAAGGTCTACGGCACTCTGGGTGAGCTGATGGGTGAGTTTCATGCGTTGGCGCTGCATACCTACACGCCTGAAGAATGGGCACAGATCGACGCGGCCCCGGCCTCGCCGACCTGTGCTGGCGGTAGCACGCATTAAGGTAGTGGGCTGATGGGCTGATGGGCTGTTGTGGCGAGGGAGCTTGTTGTGGCGAGGGGGCTTGCCCCCGTTCGGCTGCGAAGCAGTCGTAAAACCGGCAAACTCGGTTGGACAGATGCACCGAGGTGATCCCTGTATTTTCAGGGCCGCTTCGCGACCCAACGGGGCAAGCCCCCTCGCCACAAGCAAGCTCCCTCGCCACAAAGGCATCTCGCAGTCCTAAAACCACACCGTTTTTGCTAGAATCCGCAACGCGCCGCTTACCCGGCGCGTTTTTTTCGCATCCGGTTCACCCCTTACGAGGGTAGCCACCTGGAGAATCACCCATGACACAACAGATTGTCGTGGCGGCACTTTATAAGTTCGTCACCCTGGAAAACTACGTTGAGCTGCGCGAGCCACTGCTGCAAGCGATGGTCGACAACGGCGTCAAAGGCACGCTGCTGATCGCCGAAGAAGGCATCAACGGCACCGTCTCCGGCAGCCGCGAAGGCATTGACGGGCTGATGGCCTGGCTCAAGAACGACCCGCGCATGGACGATATCGATCACAAAGAATCGTACTGCGACGACCAGCCGTTCTACCGCACCAAAGTCAAACTCAAGAAAGAAATCGTCACCCTCGGCGTCGAAGGCGTGGACCCGAACAAAAAGGTCGGCACCTACGTCGATCCAGAGAACTGGAACGCGCTGATCAGTGATCCGGAAGTCCTGTTGATCGACACCCGCAACGACTACGAAGTCGCGATTGGCACCTTCGAAGGCGCCATCGATCCGAAAACCACCAGTTTTCGCGAGTTCCCCGACTACATCAAAGAACACTTCGACCCGGCCGTGCACAAAAAAGTCGCGATGTTCTGCACCGGCGGCATTCGTTGCGAGAAGGCTTCGAGCTACATGCTCAGCCAGGGCTTCGATGAGGTCTACCACCTCAAGGGCGGGATTCTGAAGTACCTCGAAGAGGTGCCGCAGGAAGAAACCAAGTGGCAGGGCGACTGCTTTGTGTTCGATAACCGCGTGACCGTGCGCCACGACCTGAGCGAAGGCGACTACGATCAATGTCATGCCTGTCGTACACCGATCAGCGCCTGCGACCGCGCATCCGAGCACTACGTGGCCGGCATCAGTTGCCCGCATTGCTGGGATAAGCTGAGCGAGAAAACCCGTCGCAGCGCCATCGACCGGCAGAAGCAGATCGAACTGGCCAAGGCGCGCAACCTGCCGCACCCGATTGGTTACAACTACAAGCAATCACCTTCCGAGGCTTGAATCCATGTCTGCCCGCCTGCTCTATGTGATGGACCCGATGTGTTCCTGGTGCTGGGGTTTTGCGCCGGTGGCCGAAGCGCTGGTCGAGCAGGCGCAGGCGGCAGGGGTGGAGTTGCATCTGGTTGTAGGCGGCTTGCGCACCGGCAGTGGCGCGGCTCTGGAGCCGACCACCCGGCGCTACATCCTTGAGCACTGGCAGGCGGTCACCGAGGCTACCGGTCAGCCGTTCAAGCTCGACGGCGCGCTGCCTGAGGGCTTTGTCTACGACACCGAGCCTGCTTGCCGGGCCTTGGTGACGGCGCGCAGCCTGGCGCCGGATTGCGCCTGGACGCTGCTGGGGCTGATTCAACACGCGTTTTACGCCGAAGGGCGCGACGTCACTCATGCCAGCGTGCTGGTGGAGTTGGCGGAGCAGGCCGGTGTGCCGCGTATCGAGTTCGCCGCCGCATTCGACCGCGCCGATCAACACGCCGCCACCGCGGCCGATTTCACCTGGGTTCAGGACCTCGGCATTGCCGGGTTCCCGACCTTGCTGGCCGAACGTGATGGTCAACTGGCGTTACTGACCAACGGCTATCAGCCGCTGAGTGTCCTGTCACCGCTGCTCGGCCGCTGGCTGGAGCGCGCTGCCTGTGCATGACCTGCCCGATGACGCCCCAACTCCACCGCGTGTCGATCGACTGAGCTGGGCGGAAATCCGTCGACTGGCCCTGCATCACAAGAAATCCCTGTGGATCGCCAACGGCGTCGCCGTTCTGGCGACCCTGTGCAGCGTGCCGATTCCCTTGCTTTTGCCGTTGCTGGTGGACGAAGTGTTGCTGGGTCACGGCGACTCGGCCCTGAAGATCATGAACCACGCACTGCCCGATGCCTGGCAGAAAGCCGCCGGCTATATCGGGTTGATGCTGCTCGTGACGTTTACCCTGCGTTGTGCGGCATTGCTGTTCAACGTGGTGCAGGCGAAGTTGTTTGCAGGTTTGGCCAAGGACATCGTTTATCGGATCCGTGTGCGGCTGATCGAACGTCTCAAGCGTATTTCCCTGGGCGAATACGAAAGCCTGGGCAGCGGCACGGTGACCACGCACCTGGTTACCGACCTGGACACCCTCGACAAGTTTGTCGGCGAAACCCTCAGTCGTTTCCTCGTGGCGATGCTGACCCTGGTCGGCACCGCGAGCATTTTGTTCTGGATGCACTGGAAACTGGCGCTGCTGATCATGCTGTTCAACCCGCTGGTGATCTACGCCACGGTGCAACTGGGTAAGCGGGTCAAGCACCTGAAGAAGCTGGAGAACGACAGCACCTCGCGCTTCACCCAGGCGTTGACCGAAACCCTGGATTCGATTCAGGAAGTGCGCGCTGGCAACCGTCAGGGCTTCTTCCTCGGACGACTCGGCCAACGCGCCCGGGAAGTGCGCGACTACGCGGTGAATTCCCAGTGGAAAACCGATGCGTCGAACCGTGCCAGCGGCTTGCTGTTCCAGTTTGGTATCGATATTTTTCGCGCGGCGGCGATGCTCACCGTACTGTTCTCCGACCTGTCCATCGGCCAGATGCTCGCGGTGTTCAGCTACCTGTGGTTCATGATCGGCCCGGTGGAGCAATTGCTGAATCTGCAATACGCCTACTACGCTGCCGGTGGTGCGCTGTCACGGATCAACGAGTTGCTGGCCCGCGCCGATGAGCCGCAATACCCGGGTGGCGTCGATCCGTTCCAGGGGCGCGACACGGTGGGCATCGACGTGCAGGGCTTGAGTTTCAGTTACGGCGACGAGTTGGTGCTGGACCAGATGAACCTGACCATCGCCCCCGGTGAAAAAGTCGCGATTGTCGGCGCCAGCGGTGGCGGCAAGAGCACCCTGGTGCAGTTGCTGCTGGGCTTGTACACGCCGCTGGCCGGGACGATCCGCTTCGGCGGCTCGACCCAGCAGGAGATCGGCCTGGAAACGGTTCGGGAAAATGTCGCGGTGGTGCTGCAGCATCCGGCGTTGTTCAACGACACCGTGCGGGCGAACCTGACCATGGGCCGCGAACGCAGTGACGAAGCCTGCTGGCAGGCCCTGGAAATCGCTCAGCTCGATGGCACGGTTCGCGCCTTGCCCCAGGGCCTGGACAGTGTTGTAGGTCGTTCCGGCGTGCGCTTGTCCGGCGGGCAGCGCCAGCGTCTGGCGATTGCCCGGATGGTCCTGGCCCAACCGAAAGTGGTGATCCTCGATGAAGCCACCTCGGCCCTTGATGCCGCCACCGAATACAACCTGCACGAGGCGCTGGCGCGGTTCCTCAGCGAGCGCACCACCCTGATCATTGCCCACCGACTGTCAGCCGTTAAGCAGGCTGACCGCGTGCTGGTGTTCGATGGCGGGCGCATTGCCGAGGATGGCGACCATCAGCAATTGATTGCTGAGGGTGGTTTGTACGCCAAGCTTTACGGGCATCTGCAGCAGCTGTAAGTCATTTCCACAAGACTTGCAGCGCATTTTCCCCGCCGTCGTAGGCGAACTCCTTCATCACCACCGAGCAGGAATCACACGGCGGCATCGTCGTGGCGACGTCGACCGATTTGATCGACGTGCGATCTGGGTATTTCTTGCGAATCACGCTGATCAACTTGCTTTCACTGTCCAGCGAAGTAGGTCGGCTGGTCAGCTCCGGGCGGTAGGTGTCGATGTTGTCGATGGTGCGTGGCACGGCGAGCAGTTTCCCGTCCTCCGTAACGTTGAGGGCGGTACTGGGAAACGACTGGTTATGGTCGATATTGAAGTAGGTCGTTTCACCGACGATGACCGGATGGGTGCCCCCATTGTGCTTGAACAGCGGAAGATGCGCGGTAGCCCCCTGAGCGCCTGAAACACTGACATAGACTTCCTGCTTGCCCGCTGCAGTAGTGACTTGGGCATAGGCGATGTTCCGAGCGTTGTGGGGGCGCTGTCTACGCGGGATCAGTTTCTGGAGGCGTTGCATCGTGGCGTCGATCTTCAAGGCACTGTCTTTTCTCAGGGTAATGACCGGTTCCAGGAACAGCGTATCGAAGATTTCCGCCGTTCTCTGGCGCAAGGCCTCCGGGGCTTCCTTGCTGCGGGTCCAGGACGTGGAACCTTCTGGCAGTTTGCTGATGATCATCCGCGACCGATGATCGAACATCGCTGCCTCACCAGGGCTGGTATCGACCTTCAGCCATTTGAGCGTCTCGGGTGGGTTGGCGTGGCCGCCAATCGGAATGGCGATTTCCTCCATGGTCTTCACGGCGCGCTCAACGGAATTCAAACCATGGATTCGCACCGTGTTATTGGCGTTGAGGGACCCGGTGTAAACCACCAGCAACTCCTTCCTTACTTCGTCGGGAAGGGAGGACGCTTTCCTGAAAATCAGCGCATCGCGCAGGCTTTGACCTTTGGTGACTTCGGCAACGTAAAAGTCTCCAGCGTTCAGGCGGGTGAAAAGATAGTGTTTGGAGTCGTCTATGGCTTCGACAATCACCGCCCCTGCGTTAAAGGTATGGAAAAAATCCTGCTCGGGTGTGGGGACACGGACTTTCACCCACCCATAAATACCGGTTTGAAACTCCATCGTGGCTTCGAGGGTGGGATGTGCGGCAAGCGAGGTTCTGCTTATGGGCATTCTGTTGGGGGCTGGCGTGTAAATACTGTTTCCGAACCAGGGCGCCCAGCTTTTGGTTTCATCGAAGACCCCGAGGTGAGGTGTGGGCCCCGGTGTGCGGATGACGTAGCGGGTCTGACAAACATCCGCACCCAAGGCGCGACGTATCCGGCATGGCAACGCCTTGGGGGTGTCACCGATATCAATCTTGTCCGCTCGGCGCAGTGTGTCCCCATCCAGGCGATACGGTACGTCATCGATGAACAGGGTAGTTCGGCCGTCGACCTCAAGCACTTCAAGCACCCGGGCGTTTTCGGGGAGCTCGACAATGACGTGGCTGTGGTTTATTTCCAGGGGCGTGAACGCAGATCTTCCTGGTGAAAAATCCTTCTTCCTGGTGGTCAGTTGTGGCCCATAAGGCAGGGAGGATAAAGGATCGACCAAATAGTGTCGGGGCGAGCCAGCATGAGGAACGTTGCGCACCGGAACGTCGTCGACGGCTTTGACGGTGGCCAACTGATCACCACTGTTGAGCGGCATCCAGCGACCGGGTGTTGTCGCTTGAGCAAAGCCCTGGATGAAGTTGTACTGACCTGATACCCCGGCCAGTGTCCTGACCTTGCGAGCACCGAATTTTCCGAGCCATAAAACCCCTTTGCCGAGCGACGCAAGCAGGGTCGGCATGCCATCCAGCGGGTTCAGGTTTTGCACGGTCGAAACCAGCAGCTTGCGGGTCAGCGTGGAGAATGAGGGGAGCGTGGCCTGGCTGCCTAACCGCCCGGCCACGGAGGCGGTGCCGGCCAATTTGACCAACCTGACCGAGCCGGAAACGAATTTTCCGATGGGCAAGGCAAACGCCGTCAAGTCCATCATGAGGCCAAGCAATCCGCTGTAGATTCGATCCGTGTCCCCAGACATCAAATCCTCAATGCTGCCCCAGAACGGGATGAACGATTTCACGGTGTCGAGTTTGTTTTCGAAAGCGCTTTCGATTTCGTCGAAAGCCGTTCTGCCACGCGCTTCGGTACGGAGTTGTTTTTCATCGACGTAAAGGTGGTTCGATGAGACGAGTTGGGCAATTTCCTTGAAACGAGACCAGCCGGAGGGGTCAACGCTTTCGCCGGTTGTAGCGGAGGGCGCGAGCAGTATTGCTCCTCGTTGTTCCAGAATCGCTCGGCAGCTCGCCCCTTTTTTGGGTGCCGTACCGTTTGCATAGGCTGACCAATCCAGCGGAAGCTGTTTGCCTCGTAGAACAGGCGCATCAAACTTTTCTCCGAAGAACCAGCCTTCGAACTCTGCGGTTGTTCGAACGGCACCCGTGATGTCAAGGGTCAAATCCGGGCGTTGGCGAATCGTGCCGGCCCGCGGAAACAGCTCATAAAAATAGGTTTTACGCTCGTGGATAATCTGTAAAAGAAAGCCCATTCGAGCGGTCTTCTGCCGGATGATGTCTTCGGTTTCATCGGCTTCTCTGAGGTTTTCCGTTTCCTTTCGCAGTGCCAGCATTCTTAGCTTTCCAAGCTTGAACAACTGGCGCTCGGCCAGCGGCAGAGAGGCGATCTGGCTGATGATCAGTGATTCATAAGCCCCTTTGATCGATGCTATGTGAAGGTCGAATGCCGATTCGAACAGCTTGTTCACATCGGGCAGCTTCTTGGCTCTGGAGCTGAATATAAAAAAGCCGTTCCTGTCGTGATCAGTGGTGTTAGCCGTCACCGACGTCAGTAACTCGCGCTCATTTCCCAATTTGAATATTCGGTCTGTTTGAGATTTTCCATCGCTGCCGGTCATTCCCCAAATTTCGCCGTTGTCGAATTTTCCCCTGCGTAAACGTCCAGAAAGGTGAAAGCCTGAACACGGGGATTATCTAACAGCGGTGTACTGCGAAAGCCGCCAGCCGCGCGGGTTTTATCCTGCACGACCAATTTGCGTCCATCGCTGGTGAAGGTTTTGCTTCCGAACAGATTGGCCATCTCTTGCTTGGTCATCTTCAGTCTTTCAGGCGGGGGAACATCCAGTTCAACAATGGCTTTTTGCAGGTCCTGGCTGTGAGCATCAAGCGCTTTCGAAGCGCGTTCGAGTTCATCCTGGCTGTAATCCCGATCGGCGCGATCGGGAATGATGCCCTGGGTCACTGCCCAATGGATTGTTGGGACCAACCGCGCAAACGCAATGGCTTCCAGCTCTTCGGCAGAGGCGTCGGTCGATAGCGCCATTGGCAGATTGACCAGTTGCTGGAAAGTCTGTCGTTGAATCCAGCCCGATCCCATGGCATCGGAGAGCAAGACGCCGTGCATGAAGTTCACCCACACCACAGAACTTCTATATGGCAGTTCGGCGGGGACATCATGTACCGCAAAATCCTTCGTCAGTTGCGATTGATAGAGGCGGGCGAGAATGACCGCCTCATTGGCTGTAGCAACGCGCCGGGTGCTGAGCAAGTGGGCTTCGAATGCAATGCGGATCGACTGATAACTCTTGCCCCAATGAGCGGATTGCCGCCAGTCATAACCGGCGGTTTCTTGCGGCGCATCCCCGGAGGGAGCATGGCGATGAAGGCGGATGGCCCGGCAGACCAGTTTGGCGCGCATGGCCGGTGAGGTTTGCTCCCCGGGCTTTTCGCCGTACCAGTCCAGTGCCTTGATCAAAAGGTTCGCGAGGGCCTGAGCCTTGGGCGATTTCAGCAGTTTTTCCAGGTAGACGCTCGGTTTTGCTCGCATCGTTTCAAGCGCTACCTTAGCGTCAACCTCATCGCTCAAATAGCCGATCAACGATGTCTGTAGCGGTAAAAAATCCCGTACGGTCTCGATAATCAGGGTATTCGTCCGTTTAGCCAGATAGCGCTCAAACGTCAGCGTTTCGATCAGGTGCGGAGCGCTTTTGCGTATGGAGTCGTAGGCTTTTCGGTCTTTCGAACTCACGGGGCGTCGCAGTTCGTCAAGGTCCAGGCCATTTTCAAGTTCCAGAGAATGGCAGGCGCGTTTTTCTTCCAGGGTATCGATGACCGATTGATGCTGGGTCGCGTTCTGCGGGTCCCACGGCGCGATGCCGTAATACAGCGCCATCTGTTGAAGGGGGAACAGGCCATCGCGGCGAATCGTTCCTCCCAAAGATTGCACGGCATTGTCGAGGGCATCCTTGTAAAGACGCCATTGCGGGTTGTTGGTCGACAAGGGCGGGAGCGTTGTGGCCGCGACCCAGTTGCCGGTCGCGGAAGGGACGTTACTACTGTAGGACTCAATAACCAGTGCACTTTTGTTTTCGTTCGCATAAAGCACTTCCAGTGCCTTCAGTGCTTCTTGTGCTGTTTGGCTGTCCAGATCCATGGGGGAATAGCGACTGGGTCGCAACAACTTCATTGCCAATGTATTGGCAGGTTGTTCACGGGCGCGCATCGACGACAGCAACAGATCGTAATCTTCCAGCTGGCCTTGATGCCGTTGTGCATATGACGGTGAGGATAATTCGGTGGTGTTTGGTAATGCAGCAGACATTAATAATGATTCTCTTCGCAAAGTTGCTTGCTTAACCTGCACTTCATTGACGTACCGAAGGGCAGGACCGGCGCCCAGTTAAGCGAGTCCGAGAAGCTCTAGTGCGGTGCATATATATAGAAACCCTTTAACCGGGAGGCGGGCATTCGTGCCCGGCAACGCTCAACTGACGGCGAAGGTCGCGTTGTTCCTCTATGCTGGGATGATGCGTCTTTTTCGGTGTACGTCCTGCCCCTTGCGGGGAGTGGGAACGCCTCCTAGTCTTGCGGGAGTGGTCGGATCTGGATGATGATCAGGGCAGTGCCTATGCAAGGGACCTCATGAAGCCAAAACGGACTCTCGGAACGCCACGATTGTTGGGCATCGTCTGGCCGTTTATCGCCGTCGTGCTATTTCAAGCGTTGCTCGGTGGCGTCAGCCTGTATGTGCTGTCGGCGGTTCGCGGCTATGTGGCCGGTGAAAGCCTGTGGTCCAAGGGCCAGAAAGACGCCATTTATTACCTCAATCTCTACGCCGACAGCCGCGATGAGGCGATCTTCCTCAAATACCAGAACGCAATTGCCGTGCCTCAGGGCGGGCATGAGTTGCGTCTGGCGCTGGACAAGCAGCCGCCGGATCTCGACGCCGCGCGGGTGGGGATTCTCAAGGGCGGCAATCACCCGGACGACGTCTCCAGCCTGATCTGGCTGTACCTGAACTTCCGGCATTTCAGTTATCTGGAAAAGGCCATTGATCGCTGGACCGTGGGCGACGCTTACCTGGTGCAACTCGATGACGTTGCTCGGGAGATGCACCAGGGTGTCGTCGATAATCAGGCCACCTCTGCCGACATCAAGCGCTGGAAGGATCAGATTTTTGCGATTAACGACGGCGTAACCCCGGCCGCCAAGGCCTTCAGTGATGCATTGGGCGAGGGCTCGCGGGTGATTCTGCGGCTGTTGCTGGTGACCAACCTGGCCACTGCGCTGGGGTTGATCGTCCTGGCGTTGCTGCGCACTCACAAACTGCTCAAACAGCGCCACGCCTTCGCCGAGGCCCTGCAACTGGAGAAAGACCGGGCGCAGATCACCCTGCAGTCAATTGGCGATGGCGTGATCACCACGGATGTCGAAGGGGCGATTGCCTACATGAATCCGGCAGCCGAGGCCATGACCCACTGGAAAGCCGAGCAGGCCACGGGGTTGCCCTTGGCCGCGCTGTTCAATCTGCTGGACGAGAACGCCCAGGCCGACGGCTTTACCTTGATCGAGCACATCTTGAGTGGCCAGCTCAGCGGCGGCAGCGAGCATTCCAAACTGATCCAGCGTCTGGATGGCAGCACCGTGTCGGTGACCCTGGTCGGCGCACCGATCCGCAACGCCGGCAAGGTCAGCGGCACCGTGCTGGTGCTGCATGACATGACCCAGGAACGGCAATACATCGCCAATCTGTCCTGGCAGGCCACCCACGACGCCCTGACCGGGCTGGCCAACCGCCGCGAATTCGAATATCGCCTGGAGCAGGCGCTGCACAACCTGACACGGCAGCCGGGGCGCCACGCCTTGATGTTCCTCGACCTGGACCAGTTCAAACTGGTCAACGACACCTGCGGCCATGCGGCGGGCGACGAATTGCTGCGGCATATCTGCGCCTTGCTGCAATCCGGTTTGCGCGAAGGCGACACCCTGGCCAGATTGGGTGGCGACGAGTTCGGCATCCTGTTGGAGAACTGCGCACCGGAGCATGCGGAGAAAATCGCCGAGGTACTGCGCCAGACCGTGCAAAACCTGCATTTTGTCTGGAAAGGCCGGCCGTTCCTGACCACCGTCAGCATCGGTCTGGTCCATGTAGCGCAGACACCCACCACGCTCGAATCCTCGCTGCGCGCCGCTGATATGGCCTGTTACATGGCCAAGGAAAAGGGCCGCAACCGGGTTCAGGTCTACCATGCCGACGACTCGGAACTGTCTCTGCGTTTTGGTGAAATGGCCTGGGTGCAGCGTTTGCACATGGCGCTGGAAGAAAACCGGTTCTGCCTGTACGCCCAGGAAATCGCTCCTTTGGGGCATGTCGAGCAGGGCGGTGGGCATATCGAAATACTGCTGCGGCTGCATGACGAGGCCGGGCGGATGATTTTGCCCGACAGTTTCATCCCGGCCGCTGAGCGTTATGGGCTGATGACGTCGCTGGATCGCTGGGTTGTGGAGAACGTATTCAAGATCATTGCCCAATGTATTGCCGAACAGCGCAAAGGCCCGTTGGCCATGTGTGCGATTAATCTGTCAGGCATTACTATCGGAGATGAGGCGTTCCTGGACTTCCTGCGTGAACAGTTTGTTACTTACGCTATTCCTCCTGAAATGATTTGTTTTGAAATTACAGAAACCAGCGCTATTGCGAATTTAGGAAGTGCAATCAGATTTATTAATGAACTCAAAGGTTTAGGTTGCCACTTCTCGCTAGATGACTTTTGCGCCGGAATGTCCTCGTTCGCTTACTTGAAACATTTACCTGTAGACTTCTTGAAGATCGACGGGAGTTTCGTAAAGGATATGCTGGACGACCCGATTAACCGCGCTATGGTCGAGGTGATCAATCACATCGGCCATGTCATGGGTAAACGCACCATTGCCGAGTTTGTCGAGACACCCCAGATCGAGCAGGCGTTGCTCGAGATCGGTGTGGATTACGCTCAAGGGTATGTCATCGAACGCCCGCAACTGTTTACCTGCGATAGCTTGCAAAGTCGTCCCGCCAGACCGCAACCGCTGTTATTCAAGGCGCCTGGCACGTTCCGTTGAAATCTCTTGCTGATCCTTACAATCACAAATCAAAAGGAGCCGAACAGTGATCGACACATTCAACCGAACCGGACCACTCATGGAAGCTGCAAGTTATCCCGCCTGGGCTCAGCAACTGATCCAGGATTGCAGCGAGAGCAAACGTCGGGTTGTCGAGCACGAACTGTATCAGCGCATGCGAGATAACAAACTCAGCGCCAAGACGATGCGTCAGTACCTGATAGGTGGCTGGCCGGTAGTCGAGCAGTTCGCGTTGTATATGGCACAAAACCTGACTAAAACCCGCTTTGCCCGCCATCCTGGTGAAGACATGGCGCGCCGCTGGTTGATGCGTAACATTCGCGTCGAACTGAACCACGCCGATTACTGGGTGCACTGGAGTCGGGCTCACGGTGTCAGCCTGGAAGATCTGCAAGCGCAACAAGTGCCCCCGGAGCTTCATGCGTTGAGCCACTGGTGCTGGCACACAAGTTCAGCGGATTCGCTGATCGTGGCCATCGCCGCTACCAACTACGCCATTGAGGGCGCGACCGGGGAGTGGTCGGCGCTGGTCTGTTCCAGTGGCGTGTACGCGGCAGCCTTCCCTGAGGAAGATCGCAAGCGGGCCATGAAGTGGCTGAAGATGCACGCCCAGTACGACGATGCCCACCCGTGGGAAGCGCTGGAAATCATCTGCACCCTGGCGGGCCAGAACCCGAGCAAATCCCTGCAAGTGGAACTGCGCCAGGCTGTGTGCAAAAGCTACGACTACATGTTTCTGTTTCTGGAGCGCTGCATGCAGCAGGAACACGCGGAACGGGCGCCGGTAGTTCGTGGGCGGATGGCGCTGGCTGAAAGCTGATCTAACTGCAACACACAACCTAATGTGGGAGCGGGCTTGCTCGCGAAGACGGACTGACAGTCACCATTTAAGTCGACTGTCACACTGCTTTCGCGAGCAAGCCCGCTCCCACATTGTTTTGTATTGTTCGTGAACGCTCAGCCCGCCATCGCCAGTCGATTGCGCCCCTCGCGCTTGGCCACGTACAGCGCACTGTCGGCTCGGCGCAACAGGCTCTCGGCGGATTCACCGGGCAGCAGGGTCGAACAACCCAGGCTAACGGTCAGCTCGATCAACTGGCCATCGGCGTGATACTCCTGAGCCTGGGCGGCAAACCGCAGGCGCTCGCCGACCATGGCCGCCGCTTCCCGAGTGGTGTTGGACAGCAGAATCAAAAACTCCTCGCCGCCAAACCGAAACACCATGTCCACGTTGCGCAATTGGCCCTTGATCGAGGCGGCAACCGCTTTGAGCACTTCATCACCAGCGCTGTGCCCATGGCTGTCATTGACGCGTTTGAAGTGGTCGATATCGAGCATCAGCAACGACAAGGGCTGCAAATGCCGCCGCGACATTTCGATTTCCCGTTGCAGGGTCTGGTCCATGGCAACGCGGTTGCCGGTGTCGGTGAGCGGGTCACGCAAGGCACTTTGGGTCGCTGCGCGGTAGAGCAGGGCGTTACGCATTGGATAGAGCAGTGCAGACAGTAGCGACTCCAGGTTGCCCAGTTCCTGCTCGCTGAAACGCTGATTGCGGCGGAACACCAGTTCACCCAGATGTTCACCTTCATGGCTCAGGCTGTAGCTGACCGAATGATGACCGCGAAGACCAAACTCCAGCCGCAAGTCACTGGCCTTGTGCTGATAGCCCAAGGCATCGAGCGGTACTAGACGCTGAATTTCACGAAAAAAGAGCCCGAGAATGCGTTGCGGCTCAAGACTGGTTTGCAGCTGCAAGCTCAGTTGCTGACGCAATTGCGCAAGACTGACCGGCCGTTCCGGAAGAGGAGGCTGCTGACCAAAGCCCAGGCGTTGCAATTTGGCGCTATCGAAGTCAATTGCGTTGGTCTGGGAAGGTGATTTCATATGGCGTGAGCCCCTAAGCAGTAAGGCTGTCTTACAGGCTGGGTGAGAGCGGCTTTGGGCTGCGCGTCATACTGGTCCATCAGTCCCGTAGGACATTTGGTCCGAGTCTAGTCCGCTTTGTCGAAGATTAGTAACCTGCCGACTCAGGCGCTGCTGCCAACTGCTTTCACACTGCGTGTCTGAACAAAATTAGAGCGAAAGTCGTGCCATTCGGTTCATTCGGATAAAAGCCGTTCTAAATCATTTGGTTAGGACGCTTTTGAAGAAGTGCCGCGCAGTTCGGCGGCATTTGTTTGACTGTAAAGGGCAGGGGTTGCAGCGGTTGAAGCGTGCAGCGGCAATAAAATGCCGCAGCACAAAAGCGACGCACGGCCGTTACTGGGCGTTGAATGCCTGGCCGTTGATGCCGGTGCTGTCCGGGCCCATCAGGTAAAGGTAGACCGGCATGATCTCCTCAGGCGTTGGGTTGTTCTGCGGGTTTTCACCGGGATACGCCTGGGCGCGCATGCTGGTGCGGGTCGCGCCGGGGTTGATGCTGTTGGAGCGTACCGGTGCCACGGTGTCGACCTCGTCGGCCAGAGTTTGCATCAAGCCTTCGGTGGCAAACTTGGACACGCCATAAGCTCCCCAATACGCCCGACCCTTGCGCCCGACGCTGCTGGAGGTGAACACCACGGAGGCGTCCTGCGAGAGCTTGAGCAGCGGCAACAAGGTGCTGGTGAGCATGAACATGGCGTTGACGTTGACATGCATGACCCGCATGAAGTTTTCGCCGGACAACTGCTCGATCGGCGTGCGCGGACCAATGATCGAGGCGTTGTGCAACAGGCCATCAATATGGCCGAACTCGGTCTCGATCATCGCTGCCAACTCATCGTATTGATGGGGCAGGGCGGTTTCCAGATTGAACGGGATCACGGCTGGTTGTGGGTGACCGGCCGCTTCGATTTCGTCGTAGACCTGAGTCAGGTTGGCTTCGGTCTTGCCCAGCAGCAATACGGTGGCGCCGTGGGCGGCATAGGTCTTCGCGGCGGCAGCACCGATGCCACGGCCAGCACCGGTGACCAGGATGACCCGGTCCTTGAGCAATTCAGGGCGGGCGGAATAATCAAACATAAAAAACCTCACAACAATTCAGCAGTAGGCAGGCGTTGCACTTGTGGCGAGGGAGCTTGCTCCCGCTCGGCTGCGAAGCAGTCGTAAAACCAGCAATGCGGTGTGCCTGACAGATTGCGGTGGTAGACAGAGGGGCCGCTTCGCGACCCAGCGGGAGCAAGCTCCCTCGCCACAAAAAGACGCTCGGTTTAGCAACTGCAGAGCGCGCTATCCAGAACCTTGCGCAACTCCAGCGGATGATCCACCACCACGTCCGCACCCCAATGCCGCGGGTTATCGTCCGGATGGATGTAGCCATACGTCACGGCAGCAGTCTTGGTGCCAGCATCGCGACCAGACTCGATATCACGCAAATCATCGCCGACAAACAACACGCTGGCCGGGTCCAGATTGAGCATCTTGCACGCCAGGATCAATGGCTCCGGGTCAGGCTTGCTGTTCTTTACGTGATCCGGGCAGATCAGCAGCGCAGAGCGCTCCGCCAGCCCCAGTTGCTGCATGATCGGTTCGGCAAAGCGCAGCGGCTTGTTGGTGACCACGCCCCAGATCAGGTTGGCCTTCTCGATGTCGGCCAGCAGTTCGCCCATGCCGTCAAAGAGTTTGCTGTGAACTGCGCAATCCTTGAGGTAACGCTCCAGAAACTCCAGGCGCAATTCCTCGAACCCCGGCGATTCCGGGTCCATGGAGAACGTCACTGCGACCATCGCCTTGGCGCCGCCGGAAATCTCGTCGCGAACGTGCTTGTCATTCATCGGCGGCAAGCCGCGATCGGCACGCATCGCCTGGCAGATGGCAATGAAGTCCGGCGCGGTGTCGAGCAGAGTGCCGTCCATGTCGAAAAGGACTGCTCTGATTCGCATCGGCTTACTCCTCGCGCAAGGTCTGGATCATGTAGTTGACGTCCACGTCGGCCGCCAGTTTGTAGTGCTTGGTCAGCGGGTTGTACGTCAGGCCGATGATGTCCTTGACGGTCAGGCCGGCCATGCGGCTCCAGGCGCCCAGTTCGGACGGGCGAATGAATTTCTTGAAGTCATGGGTGCCGCGCGGCAGCAGCTTCATGATGTATTCGGCGCCGATGATGGCGAACAGGTACGCCTTCGGGTTGCGGTTGATGGTGGAGAAGAACACTTGGCCGCCAGGCTTGACCATGCGGAAGCAAGCGCGGATCACCGAGGATGGGTCCGGCACGTGTTCGAGCATTTCCAGGCAAGTGACCACGTCGAATTGCTCGGGCATTTCCTCGGCCAGGGCTTCGGCGGTGATCTGCCGGTATTCGACCGTCACGCCGGATTCCAGCTGATGCAGTTGCGCGACCGCCAGCGGTGCTTCGCCCATGTCGATGCCCATGACGGTAGCGCCGCGCTGAGCCATGGCTTCGCTGAGGATGCCGCCGCCGCAACCGACGTCGAGGACTTTCTTGCCGGCCAGGTTGACTCGTTCGTCAATCCAGTTGACCCGCAGCGGGTTGATGTCGTGCAGCGGTTTAAACTCGCTTTCGCGGTCCCACCAGCGATGGGCCAGGGCTTCGAATTTGGCGATTTCGGCGTAGTCGACGTTGCTCATGGTTTAAGTCCTCTAAAACTTGAAAAATCCTGTTGCCCCGGTGTTCGGTCCGGGGGCTTACGATTCTGTATGGCCGCTGATGCGTTGGCCCCAGGCCTTGGCCGTGGCGCACAGTTGTTCTTCATCCAGCCGCGTCAGGCGCCGGTCGTCGAGCAGTTGCTTGCCGGCGACCCAAAGGTGTTTCACACAGTCGCGACCGGTGGCGTAAATAAGTTGCGAAACCGGGTCGTAGACCGGTTGCTGTGCCAGGCCGGACAGGTCGAAAGCGACGATGTCGGCGGCTTTGCCGACTTCCAGCGAGCCGACTTCAGCTTCGATTCCCAGCGCGCGGGCACCGTTGAGCGTGGCCATGCGCAAGGCGCGGTGGGCGTCCAGCGCCGTGGCCGAGCCGGCGACAGCCTTGGCCAGCAACGCGGCGGTACGGGTTTCGCCGAGCAGGTCCAGGTCATTGTTGCTGGCCGCGCCATCGGTGCCGACGGCGACGTTAACCCCGGCCTGCCACAGGCGTTCCACCGGGCAGAAGCCGCTGGCCAGTTTCAGGTTTGATTCCGGGCAATGAATCACATTGGTGTTGCTTTCTACCAGCAACGCCAGGTCTTCATCGCTGATCTGGGTCATGTGAACGGCCTGGAAGCGCGGACCGAGCAAGCCCAGCCGACCGAGGCGCGCCAGCGGGCGTTCGCCGCGCTGTTCGAGCGATTGCTGCACTTCGAAGGCGGTTTCATGGACGTGCATGTGGATCGCCGCGTCCAGTTCCTCGGCGATTACCCGGATTTTCTCCAGGTTTTCGTCGCCCACGGTGTAGGGGGCGTGGGGGCCGAAGGTGATTTTGATCCGCTCGTGGTGCTTGAGATCGCCGAACAGTTCAACGCCCTGACGAATGGCTTCATCCGCAGTGGCAGCACCTGGAATCGGGAAATCGAGGATCGGAATCGCGATTTGCGCGCGAATACCGCTGTTATGCACCCGCTCGCTGGCAACCTTCGGGAAGAAATACATGTCAGAGAAGCAGGTGATGCCCCCTTTTATTTGCTCGGCGATGGCCAGATCCGTGCCATCGCGCACGAAATCTTCATCGACCCATTTGGCCTCGGCCGGCCAGATGTGGTTTTCCAGCCAAGTCATCAACGGCAAATCATCGGCCAGGCCGCGGAACAGCGTCATCGCCGCGTGGCCATGGGCGTTGATCAGGCCGGGGCTGAGCAAAACATCTGGCAGCTCACGAATTTCAGTCGCGTTACACTTCAGCGCTTCGGCACGCGGGCCGATAAACACGATGCGACCGTCGCGGATACCCAGGCCGTGCTCTTTGAGGACCACGCCTGCGGGTTCGACGGGTACCAGCCAGGTCGGCAGCAATAATAAGTCGAGCGCAACGGCAGGTTTCGGCATCGAGGGTCGGTTCCAGTGCTTTTGTAAAGGATGGCGAAGTATACCCGAGCGTCTTCGCGGGGGGATCGCTATAATCGGCGGCTTTTGTTCATGAGTGCGGGGTGAATGATGCGCGATCGACTGTTGGCTGCGGAGAAGGTGAAGGCCATCGATTGGCGTGATGGCGCCCTGTACCTGCTGGATCAGCGTATTTTGCCGTTCGAGGAAACCTGGATCGCCTACACCAGCGCTGCTGGCGTGGCCGAAGCCATTCGTTCGATGGTGGTGCGCGGTGCGCCGGCGATTGGCATCAGCGCCGCGTATGCCATGGTGTTGTCAGCCCGCGCCCGAATTGCCGAGGGCGGTGACTGGCAGGCAGCGTGGGAGGAGGACTACGCGGTGCTGGCCGATTCCCGTCCGACGGCGGTGAATCTGTTCTGGGCCTTGAGTCGCATGCGGGATCGCCTGGATCGTCTCAAGGGAGATGCAGACCCTCTGGCGGCGCTGGAGGCTGAAGCTATCGCCATCCACGAAAGCGACCGCGAAGCCAACCTGACCATGGCGCAACTGGGTGTCGACCTGATCCGTAAGCATCAGGGCAACGCTCAGGCGATCCTGACCCACTGCAACACTGGCGCTTTGGCCACTGGCGGTTTCGGCACGGCACTGGGCGTCATTCGCGGCGCGTTTATCGAGGGCATGGTCGAGCGCGTCTACGCCGACGAAACCCGTCCCTGGCTGCAAGGTTCGCGGTTGACCGCGTGGGAATTGGCCAATGAAGGCATTCCGGTAACCCTCAATGCTGACTCTGCTGCCGCGCACATCATGAAGACCAAGGGCATTACCTGGGTCATCGTCGGCGCCGACCGGATCACCGCCAATGGCGACGTGGCCAACAAAATCGGTACCTATCAACTGGCAGTGAGCGCCATGCACCACGGCGTGCGGTTCATGGTGGTGGCGCCGAGTTCGACCATCGACATGAACCTGGCCAGCGGCGATGACATTCCTATCGAAGAGCGCGACGGCAGCGAATTGCTGGACGTCGGCGGCAAGCGGGTCGGGGCGAATGTTGACGCCTTCAATCCGGTGTTCGATGTGACGCCGGCCGACCTGATCGATGCGATCGTCACTGAAAAGGGCATTGTCGAGCGGCCGGACACGGCGAAAATGGCGCAGTTGATGTGCCGCAAGCGTCTACATTGACGGTATTTGTTGTCCGATAAATCGCCTTTGCGGGTAAGCCTCGCTCCTACTGAACACACAAACCTGTAGGAGCGAGGCTTGCCCGCGAAGAACGATGACACGGTCTCCTGCTTCCGAGCTCCCGCATTTCGCTAGCAAATCTGGGGCTGTGGCAGCTCTAAGCCTCTCTCGTCCCCGTTAAGCCTGTCACCGGTCAACTAACTATGCTCCATGCGCATCTGGGGGATAGGTGCGTGGCGGCTCTTGTGATAACATCCGGCGTTTTCCGAGGCAGTCCCACGGGGTTGTCTTTACTGCGCAGATCCATGGCTTAACTCGTTGATTTGTCGTAAGTCGGTGCATGGCACTCAGCCTGCGTCGGCGAGCTTCGTTCGTCCCATATGGATGTGACGAAGTTTCACCAGAAAAAGGAATCGAGCTTCTCATGGGCGAACTGGCCAAAGAAATCCTCCCGGTCAATATCGAAGACGAGCTGAAGCAGTCCTACCTCGACTACGCGATGAGCGTAATTGTCGGGCGGGCACTGCCGGATGCGCGCGATGGCTTGAAGCCCGTGCACCGGCGTGTGCTGTTCGCGATGAGCGAGCTGGGCAACGACTTCAACAAGCCGTACAAGAAATCTGCCCGTGTTGTCGGTGACGTGATCGGTAAGTATCACCCTCACGGTGATACCGCGGTGTACGACACCATCGTTCGGATGGCGCAGCCATTCTCCCTGCGCTACCTGCTGGTAGACGGTCAAGGCAACTTCGGTTCGGTGGACGGCGACAACGCCGCGGCCATGCGATACACCGAAGTGCGCATGACCAAGCTGGCGCACGAGCTGCTGGCTGACCTGCACAAAGAAACCGTGGACTGGGTGCCGAACTACGACGGCACCGAAATGATCCCGGCGGTCATGCCGACCCGTATTCCCAACCTGCTGGTCAACGGCTCCAGCGGTATCGCCGTGGGCATGGCGACCAACATTCCGCCGCACAACCTCGGTGAAGTCATCGACGGTTGCCTGGCGCTCATCGACAACCCAGAGTTGACCATCGATGAGCTGATGCAATACATCCCGGGTCCGGACTTCCCGACCGCTGCGATCATCAACGGTCGCGCCGGCATCATCGAAGCCTACCGCACCGGTCGCGGTCGCATTTACATGCGCGCCCGCTCGATGATCGAAGACATCGACAAGGTCGGTGGTCGCCAACAGATCGTCATCACCGAACTCCCTTACCAGCTGAACAAGGCCCGTCTGATCGAGAAGATCGCCGAGCTGGTAAAAGAGAAGAAGCTCGAAGGCATCACCGAACTGCGCGACGAGTCCGACAAGGACGGTATGCGCGTCGTGATCGAGCTGCGTCGTGGCGAAGTGCCTGAGGTCATTCTCAACAACCTCTACGCCCAGACCCAGCTGCAAGCCGTGTTCGGTATCAACATCGTTGCGTTGATCGACGGCCGTCCGCGGATCCTGAACCTCAAGGACCTGCTGGAAGCCTTCGTTCGTCACCGTCGTGAAGTCGTTACCCGCCGCACCGTGTTCGAACTGCGTAAAGCCCGCGAACGCGGTCACATCCTTGAAGGTCAAGCGGTTGCCCTGTCGAACATCGACCGCAGGATCATCGCCCTGATCAAGGCTTCGCCGACGCCGTCGGAAGCCAAGGAAGCGCTGATCAAGACCGCGTGGGAATCTTCCGCCGTAGTCGCGATGGTTGAACGTGCCGGTGCCGATTCCTGCCGTCCAGAGACCCTGGACGAGCAATACGGTCTGCGCGAAGGCAAGTACTTCCTGTCGCCAGAACAGGCGCAAGCCATTCTGGAACTGCGTCTGCACCGTCTGACCGGTCTGGAGCACGAGAAGCTGCTGGCCGAGTATCAAGAGATCCTCAACCAGATCGGCGAACTGATCCGCATCCTCAGCAGCGCCACGCGCCTGATGGAAGTGATCCGCGAAGAGCTGGAAGTGATCCGCGCCGAATACGGCGACGTGCGTCGCACCGAAATCCTCGATGCCCGTCTCGACCTGACCCTGGGTGACATGATCCCGGAAGAAGAGCGCGTCGTGACCATCTCCCACGGTGGCTATGCCAAGACCCAGCCATTGGCTGCGTACCAGGCTCAGCGTCGTGGCGGTAAAGGCAAATCGGCGACCGGCGTCAAGGATGAGGACTACATCGCTCACCTGCTGGTTGCCAACAGCCACACCACGCTGCTGCTGTTCTCCAGCAAAGGCAAAGTGTACTGGCTGAAAACCTACGAAATCCCGGAAGCATCCCGCGCTGCCCGTGGTCGTCCGTTGGTCAACCTGCTGCCGCTGGGCGATGGTGAATACATCACCACCATGCTGCCGGTCGATGAGTACACCGAAGGTCACTTCATCTTCATGGCTACCGCTAACGGCACCGTGAAGAAGACTCCTCTGGAATCCTTCAGCCGTCAGCGCAGCGTTGGTCTGATCGCGCTGGAGCTGGATGAAGGCGACGTGCTGATTTCCGCCTCCATTACCGATGGCGATCGCGAAGTCATGCTGTTCTCCGACGGCGGCAAGGTAACTCGCTTCAAGGAAACCGACGTTCGCGCCATGGGCCGTACCGCTCGCGGTGTCCGCGGCATGCGTCTGCCGGAAGGCCAGAAACTGATTTCCATGCTGATCCCGGAAGAAGGCAGCCAGATCCTGACCGCTTCGGCCCGTGGTTTCGGCAAGCGTACAGCGATTACCGAGTTCCCTGAGTACAAGCGCGGCGGTCAGGGCGTTATCGCCATGGTCAGCAACGAGCGTAACGGCCGTCTGGTCGGTGCAGTCCAGGTGCTCGACGGCGAGGAAATCATGCTGATTTCCGACCAGGGCACCTTGGTTCGTACTCGTGTCGACGAAGTCTCCAGCCTGGGTCGTAACACCCAGGGCGTGACCCTCATCAAGCTCGCCAGCGATGAAACGCTGGTCGGTCTGGAGCGGGTTCAGGAGCCGTCGGAAGTCGAGGGCGAAGAGCTGGAAGGTGAAGAAGGTGCAGTGTTCGACGGCGAGGTCGTGATCGACGACGCTGTCGAAGACCAGCAACTCGACGCCGCAGCCGACGAAGAACCGCAGGAATAAGCGGACAAACAGGGGGCGGATGAAGATTCGCCCCCTTGTTGTTTGTCCTGTGGGATTGTTTTTAATGTAGGGCTGTAGGAGCTGTCGAGCGAAGCGAGGCTGCGATCTCTTGATCTTGCTCTCGCTTTTGTTATGTGGGTCCGTACGAAAAGATCGCAGCCTCGCTCCGCTCGACAGCTCCTACAGATCAAATAGATTTATTGCGTGATACCACCAAATCAGAGCGAGATTGGATGTGAGCAAGAGAGCCTATAACTTCTGTGCCGGTCCTGCGGCACTTCCTGAAGCTGTCCTGAAACGCGCCCAGGGTGAACTCCTTGATTGGCACGGCAAGGGCTTGTCGGTCATGGAAATGAGCCATCGCAGTGATGAGTTCGTGTCCATCGCCACCAAGGCCGAGCAGGATCTGCGTGATCTGCTGAATATCCCTTCGAACTATAAAGTGCTGTTTCTGCAAGGCGGCGCCAGCCAGCAATTCGCTCAGATCCCTCTGAACCTGTTGCCTGAAGGCGGCTCGGCCGACTATATCGACACCGGTATCTGGTCGCAGAAAGCCATCGAAGAAGCCTCGCGTTACGGCCACGTCAATGTCGCCGCTACCGCCAAGCCTTACGACTATTTCGCAATTCCCGGTCAGAACGAGTGGAAGCTGTCGAAAGACGCTGCCTACGTTCACTACGCGCCGAACGAAACCATTGGCGGCCTGGAATTCCAGTGGATCCCGGAAACCGGTGATGTACCACTGGTCGCTGACATGTCTTCCGACATCCTCTCGCGTCCGGTCGATGTGTCGCGCTTCGGCATGATCTACGCTGGCGCTCAGAAAAACATCGGTCCGAGCGGCATCGTCGTGAACATCATTCGTGAAGACCTGCTCGGTCATGCCCGTTCCCTGTGCCCGACCATGCTCAACTACAAGGTCGCAGCGGATAACGGCTCGATGTACAACACCCCGCCGACCCTCGCCTGGTACTTGTCGGGGCTGGTATTCGAGTGGCTGAAAGAGCAGGGTGGTGTTGAAGCCATCGGCAAGCTCAATGAAGTGAAACAGCGCACGCTGTACGACTTCATCGACGCCAGCGGCATGTACAGCAACCCGATCAACAAGTCGGACCGCTCGTGGATGAACGTGCCGTTCCGCCTCGCCGATGATCGCCTGGACAAGCCATTCCTGGCCGGTGCCGATGAGCGCGGCCTGCTGAATCTCAAGGGTCACCGTTCCGTGGGCGGCATGCGTGCCTCCATCTATAACGCCGTCGACATCGTTGCGGTCAACGCACTGATTTCGTACATGGCAGAGTTCGAGAAGGAACACGGCTAATGTCTGAGCAAGAACTCAAGGCACTGCGCGTTCGCATTGATGCCCTGGACACCAAAGTCCTGGAGCTGATCAGCGAGCGTGCACGCTGCGCCCAGGAAGTTGCGCGAGTAAAGATGGCCTCGCTGGCCGAAGGCGAAGTGCCGGTGTTCTATCGTCCTGAGCGCGAAGCTCAGGTGCTCAAACGCGTAATGGAGCGTAACCAAGGGCCGCTGGGCAACGAAGAGATGGCGCGACTGTTCCGCGAAATCATGTCCTCGTGCCTGGCCCTCGAGCAGCCATTGAAAGTGGCTTATCTCGGCCCTGAAGGCACCTTCACCCAAGCCGCTGCCATGAAGCATTTCGGTCATGCGGTGATCAGCAAGCGCGATGGCGGCGATCGACGAAGTGTTCCGTGAAGTGGCGGCCGGTGCGGTGAACTTTGGCGTGGTCCCGGTGGAAAACTCCACCGAAGGCGCGGTCAACCACACCCTCGACAGCTTCCTTGAACACGACATGGTGATCTGTGGTGAAGTCGAGCTGCGGATCCACCATCACCTGCTGGTCGGTGAGAACACCAAGACCGACAGTATCAGTCGCATCTATTCCCACGCCCAGTCCCTGGCCCAGTGCCGCAAGTGGCTGGACGCCCATTACCCGAATGTCGAGCGCGTTGCGGTGTCCAGCAACGCCGAAGCGGCCAAGCGGGTCAAGGGTGAGTGGAACTCGGCGGCGATTGCCGGCGATATGGCTGCAGGTTTGTACGGGTTGACCCGTCTGGCCGAGAAAATCGAGGATCGCCCGGACAACTCCACGCGATTCCTGATGATCGGCAGCCAGGAAGTGCCGCCGACCGGCGACGACAAGACCTCGATCATCGTATCCATGAGCAACAAGCCCGGCGCACTGCACGAGTTGCTGGTGCCGTTCCACGACAACGGCATCGATCTGACACGGATCGAGACCCGTCCGTCGCGCAGCGGTAAATGGACCTACGTGTTCTTCATCGACTTCGTCGGCCACCACCGCGACCCACTGGTCAAGAGTGTGTTGGAAAAGATCAGTCAGGAAGCAGTGGCACTCAAAGTGCTGGGTTCCTACCCGAAAGCAGTTCTCTAAGGGCGGTAGCAAATGAGTGGTGACTTCCTCGCTCTGGCACAGCCGGGCGTGCAACAACTTTCGCCCTACGTTCCGGGCAAGCCCGTGGACGAACTGGCGCGTGAGCTGGATATCGATCCGGCCAAAATCGTCAAACTGGCGAGCAACGAAAATCCGCTGGGCGCCAGTCCCAAGGCATTAGCAGCCATTCGCGAAGAATTGGCTGAGATGACCCGTTATCCGGATGGCAATGGTTTTGCGCTCAAGACCCTGCTGGCCGATCAATGCCGCGTCGAGCTCAATCAAGTGACGCTGGGCAACGGTTCCAATGACATTCTGGAACTGGTCGGTCGTGCGTATCTGGCGCCGGGCCTGAACGCCGTGTTCAGCGAGCACGCGTTTGCGGTCTACCCAATCGTGACCCAGGCCGTGGGTGCTGACGCGCGCGTTATCCCTGCCAAAGACTGGGGGCATGATTTGCCGGCCATGCTGGCCGCGATCGATGCCGACACCCGTGTGGTTTTCATTGCCAACCCGAACAACCCGACCGGGACCTGGTTCGGCGCCGAAGCACTGGACGAATTCCTGCAGGATGTACCGGCTCATGTGCTGGTGGTACTGGACGAGGCCTACATCGAGTACGCCGAAGGCAGTGACTTGCCGGATGGCCTGGACTTCCTGGCGGCGTACCCGAATCTGCTGGTCTCGCGCACGTTCTCCAAGGCCTACGGCCTGGCGGCGCTGCGGGTTGGTTATGGCTTGTCCTACGCCGTGGTCGCTGATGTGCTGAACCGCGTACGCCAGCCGTTCAACGTCAACAGCCTGGCCCTGGTCGCTGCTTGCGGCGCACTTCAGGATGCCGACTATCTGGCCGAAAGCCGTCGCCTGAACGAAGCCGGCATGCTGCAACTGCAAGCGGGTTTCCGTGAGCTGGGGCTGAGCTGGATTCCGTCCAAGGGCAACTTTATCTGTGTTGATCTGGGGCAGGTTGCCGCGCCGGTCTTCCAGGGCTTGTTGCGCGAAGGCGTGATCGTGCGTCCGGTGGCTAATTACGGCATGCCGAATCACTTGCGCATCACCATTGGTCTGCCGGCTGAAAACAGCTGCTTCCTTGAGGCGCTGACCAAGGTTCTGGCTCGTGGTTGATGTCACTGCACTGCAATCTGCTGAACCTATGATTGGTCGCCTGGTGGTGGTCGGTCTGGGGTTGATCGGCGGTTCGTTTGCCAAGGGCTTGCGTGAAAGTGGCCTGTGCCGCGAAGTGGTCGGGGTCGATCTTGATCCGCAGTCGCGCAAGCTGGCGGTTGAGTTGGGCGTGGTGGATCGCTGTGAAGAAGACTTGGCAGCTGCTTGTCAGGGCGCAGACGTGATTCAGTTGGCCGTGCCGATCCTCGCCATGGAAAAAATGCTCGGCCGACTGGCTGGCATGGATCTGGGGCAAGCGATCCTGACTGACGTTGGCAGTGCCAAAGGCAACGTGGTACGTGCGGCTACTGAGGCGTTCGGCGGTATGCCGGCGCGTTTCGTGCCGGGGCATCCGATAGCCGGTTCCGAGCAGAGCGGGGTGGAAGCCTCCAATGCCGAGCTGTTCCGTCGCCATAAAGTGATTTTGACGCCGCTGGATCAGACCGATCCGGCAGCTCTGGCTGTGGTCGACCGTTTGTGGCGCGAATTGGGCGCCGACGTCGAGCACATGCAGGTCGAGCGCCATGACGAAGTGTTGGCGGCAACCAGCCATTTGCCACACTTGCTGGCATTCGGTTTGGTCGACTCATTGGCCAAGCGCAATGAAAATCTTGAGATCTTCCGTTACGCTGCGGGCGGTTTCCGCGATTTCACAAGAATCGCCGGTAGCGACCCGGTCATGTGGCATGACATCTTCCTCGCCAACCGCGAAGCTGTCCTGCGCACACTCGATACATTTCGCAGCGACCTCGACGCCTTGCGCGACGCGGTCGATGCAGGGGATGGGCACCAATTGTTGGGCGTATTCACTCGCGCCCGGGTTGCCCGCGAACATTTCAGTAAAATCCTGGCCCGCCGGGCTTATGTGGACGCTATGAACTCCAACGACCTGATTTTCCTGGCACAACCTGGTGGCCGCCTGACTGGGCGGATTCGTGTACCGGGCGACAAATCGATTTCCCACCGTTCGATCATGCTTGGCTCCCTAGCCGAAGGCACCACCGAAGTGGAAGGTTTCCTTGAGGGCGAAGATGCCCTGGCGACCTTGCAAGCCTTCCGCGACATGGGTGTTGTGATCGAAGGTCCGCACCACGGTCGCGTGACCATTCACGGTGTGGGCCTGCATGGCCTGAAGCCTGCGCCAGGTCCGATCTATCTGGGCAACTCCGGCACATCGATGCGTTTGTTGTCTGGCCTGTTGGCTGCGCAAAGCTTCGACAGCACCCTGACCGGTGATGCCTCGCTGTCCAAGCGTCCGATGAATCGCGTGGCCAATCCGCTGCGTGAAATGGGCGCCGTGATCGAGACCGCCGCAGAAGGTCGTCCTCCGATGACTATCCGTGGCGGCAACAAGCTCAAAGGCCTGACCTACACCATGCCGATGGCCAGCGCCCAGGTTAAGTCCTGCCTGCTGCTGGCGGGTCTGTACGCAGAAGGCAAGACCACCGTCACCGAGCCAGCGCCGACTCGCGACCACACCGAGCGCATGCTGCGCGGCTTCGGCTACCCGGTGACCGTCAACGGCGCCACCGCGTCGGTCGAGTCCGGCCACAAACTGACTGCGACCCACATTGAAGTGCCGGGCGACATCTCGTCGTCGGCGTTCTTCCTCGTGGCCGCGTCGATCGCCGAAGGTTCGGAGTTGGTGCTCGAGCACGTTGGCATCAACCCGACCCGCACTGGCGTGATCGACATCCTGCGCCTGATGGGCGCCGACATCACCCTGGAAAACCAGCGTGAAGTGGGTGGCGAACCTGTTGCGGACTTGCGCGTGCGGGCAGCTAAACTCAAAGGTATCGAGATTCCCGAAGCGCTGGTTCCGCTGGCCATCGACGAGTTCCCGGTATTGTTCGTGGCTGCGGCCTGTGCCGAAGGGCGCACCGTGTTGCGCGGTGCCGAAGAGTTGCGAGTCAAAGAGTCGGACCGGATTCAGGTCATGGCTGATGGCTTGCTGGCGCTGGGCGTCAAGTGCGAACCGACCCCGGACGGCATTATCATCGACGGCGGCCAGATCGGCGGCGGCGAAGTGCATGGTCACGGCGATCACCGGATTGCGATGGCATTCAGCGTTGCTTCGCTGCGCGCCACTGCACCGATCCGCATCCACGACTGTGCCAACGTCGCGACCTCGTTCCCGAACTTCCTCGCGCTGTGCGCGCAGGTCGGTATCCGTGTTGCACAAGAGGCTCAGTCGTGATTATCAAGCCACCGGTCATCACCATCGACGGGCCAAGCGGCTCGGGCAAGGGCACTATTGCCGGGATTCTGGCCAAGCGTCTGGGTTGGTGTCTGCTGGATTCCGGTGCGCTGTATCGTTTATTGGCATTCGCTGCGCGCAACCATGGCGTCGACCTGACCAATGAAGAATCGCTGAAGCTGTTGGCCGCTCATCTGGACGTGCAGTTTGTCGGCGCGACGGAAGGTCATCCGCAGCGGATCATTCTCGAAGGTGACGATGTCACCGACGACCTGCGTAATGAGCAAGTCGGCGCCTGGGCTTCTCAGGTCGCCGCACTGCCGGCTGTGCGCGATGCGCTGCTACAGCGCCAGCGGGCGTTTCAGGAGGCGCCGGGCCTGGTGGCCGATGGTCGCGACATGGGCACAGTGGTGTTTCCCGATGCTCCGCTGAAGATATTCCTTACGGCCAGTGCCGAGGAGCGTGCGCGCCGTCGATACTTGCAGTTGAAGGGCAAAGTCGATGGTGTTAGTCTGTCGAGTCTGCTAGATGAGATACGTGTCCGCGATGAGCGTGACACCCAGCGAGCGGTAGCCCCGCTCAAACCGGCGGCTGACGCCATACAGCTGGATTCCACGGAATTATCCATCGATCAGGTGCTGGAACGCATCATGAGCGAGATCGCCATTCGCGATATCGCCGGGTGACCAAGAAGCTTTGCAGGGGACCAGTCATAGTCTTGCGATGCTTCTTCTAATGAACGTAACCCACATCGTCTGGGATGTGGAGATGGGCGTATTCTTCGCCCTTATTCAACAGGAATTAAAATGAGCGAAAGCTTTGCGGAACTCTTTGAAGAAAGCCTAAAAACCCTGAACCTTCAGGCAGGCTCCATCATCACCGGTGTTATCGTTGATATCGATTACCAAGCTCGCTGGGTAACCGTTCACGCTGGCCTGAAGTCTGAAGCACTCATCCCGCTTGAGCAGTTCTACAACGATGCTGGCGAACTGACTATCAACGTCGGTGACGAAGTTCACGTTGCTCTGGACTCGGTTGAAGACGGCTTTGGTGAAACCAAGCTGTCCCGTGAAAAAGCCAAGCGCGCTGAATGCTGGATTGTTCTGGAAGCAGCCTTCGCAGCCGAAGAAGTGGTCAAGGGCGTTATCAACGGTAAGGTTAAAGGCGGCTTCACTGTCGACGTTAACGGCATCCGTGCGTTCCTGCCAGGTTCTCTGGTTGACGTCCGTCCAGTGCGCGACACCACGCACCTGGAAGGCAAAGAGCTGGAATTCAAGGTCATCAAGCTCGACCAGAAACGCAACAACGTTGTCGTTTCCCGTCGTAGCGTCCTCGAAGCCGAGAACTCCGCTGAGCGTGAAGCTCTGCTGGAATCCCTGCAGGAAGGCCAACAAGTCAAAGGTATCGTCAAGAACCTCACCGATTACGGCGCATTCGTCGATCTGGGTGGCGTCGATGGCCTGCTGCACATTACCGACATGGCTTGGAAGCGTATCAAGCATCCTTCCGAAATCGTCAACGTTGGCGACGAGATTGATGTCAAGGTTCTGAAGTACGATCGCGAACGCAATCGTGTTTCCCTGGGCCTCAAGCAACTGGGCGAAGATCCATGGGTTGCTATCAAAGCCCGTTACCCAGAAAGCACTCGCGTTACCGCTCGTGTAACCAACCTGACCGACTACGGCTGCTTCGCTGAGCTGGAAGAAGGCGTTGAAGGTCTGGTACACGTTTCCGAAATGGACTGGACCAACAAGAACATCCACCCTTCGAAAGTCGTACAAGTCGGCGACGAAGTGGAAGTTATGGTTCTGGACATCGACGAAGAGCGTCGTCGTATCTCCCTCGGCATCAAGCAGTGCAAATCTAACCCATGGGAAGATTTCTCTGGCCAGTTCAACAAGGGCGATAAAATCTCCGGCACCATCAAGTCGATCACCGATTTCGGTATCTTCATTGGTCTGGACGGCGGCATCGACGGTCTGGTTCACCTGTCCGACATCTCCTGGAACGAAGTGGGCGAAGAAGCCGTTCGCCGCTTCAAGAAGGGCGACGAGCTGGACACCGTTATCCTGTCGGTTGACCCAGAGCGCGAGCGCATCTCCCTGGGTATCAAGCAACTGGAAAGCGATCCGTTCTCCGAGTACGTTCAAGAGAACGATAAAGGCGCAATCGTTAAAGGCATCGTGAAAGAAGTTGACGCTAAAGGCGCCATCATCACTCTGGCCGACGATATCGAAGCGACTCTGAAAGCCTCCGAAATCAGCCGTGACCGCGTTGAAGACGCGCGTAACGTTCTGAAAGAAGGCGAAGAAGTAGAAGCCAAGATCATCAGCGTTGACCGTAAGAGCCGCGTAATCCAGCTCTCGATCAAGTCGAAAGACGTTGAAGACGAGAAAGAAGCAATCCAGAGCCTGCGCGACAAGCCAGCGACTTCGGAACCTGCTGCTGGTCCTACCACTCTGGGCGACCTGTTGCGTGCACAAATGGAAAAACAGAACTAAGTTCTGTCAGACCATAGAAAAAGGGCGACTTCGGTCGCCCTTTTTTGTGCCTGCGATTTGGCTAGCTCCCTGAGTCGCTCGGGGATGTCGAAGGCTGCGATCCTGGTAATGTTTCTAGCGTCCCAAAAAACGACCCTTATGAAACCAATCCCTAACACCTGCTGTCTCTTTCTTTAACAGGATCAATCGTTTATTTGCAGCTAGGCTTAGGCTTGATACGAACGACGGTAGGGCGGAGCGCCCGGTATAAGGAAGTGAATGAACAGGCTCATTGTCGCAGTAGCGTTATTGACACTGGCAGGTTGTACCACCAATGCCAAGACTCACGTCGTGCGTGGCGTCAGTGGTATCGAGGTTGATTGTTCCGGTTTGGGTTCCGGGTGGGAGAAGTGCCGCAAGCGAGCTGACAGGGAGTGTAAGGGTAGTGGTTACAAGGTTGTCGCCAGATCTGATGATGCTAAGGACGAGGACGAATTTCCGTTCGGCTTCAATCCGGCAGGGTTTGTGACGCGCACCATGTTGGTTATTTGTCGGTGAGTGCGTAATGATTTTGTCGTGTTGTGGTGCTCCGCAAATGGGCGTCACATCTTTGCTAAATATATGTCAATACACGGGCTGTTCAAATTCATCCGGGCATGCTAAAACCTTTGAAGCGCTGATCTAGCTGCTTGAAAAAGAAGGGAAAAATATGACGAAGTCGGAGTTGATCGAACGAATTGTCACCCATCAAGGGCTGCTCTCATCCAAGGATGTTGAGCTGGCCATCAAGACCATGCTTGAGCAAATGTCCCAATGTCTGGCCACTGGGGATCGTATTGAGATCCGTGGTTTTGGCAGCTTCTCCCTGCACTACCGCGCCCCACGGGTAGGTCGTAACCCGAAAACCGGTCAGTCCGTCAGCCTTGATGGCAAGTTTGTTCCGCATTTCAAGCCGGGCAAAGAGTTGCGTGACCGGGTGAATGAGGAAGAGGAGGAAGGCTTTGATCTCCATAACTAAAGGGGCGACGCATGCGCAATCTTAAGCGTGTACTCCTTGGCGTATTTATTCTGTTGCTGATTCTGGTGATTCTGGCGTTTGTTCTTGAAAATCAGCAATCCGTTTCGCTGCTGTTTCTCGGCTGGGCAGGTCCACAGCTACCGGTATCGGTGGTCATGGTTATCGCACTATTGATCGGCATGCTGATCGGGCCGATTCTGGGCTGGTTTTTGGGGCGTGCGTCCAGGCTTTCACGCAAGCGCCTTGTCTAAATACGACAAAGGCCACTAACCGTTCGAATTTGCGCTGCAGCTTATCTATATCCATTAGTAAAACCGTCATTAAGCTGTAAAATGCTGGGCTTGTTCGATAATGGCGTAGTCCTGCATCGGTTCAGGCTGACTCTATCAGAGGCCACAGCTGGTTTGATGGCTTTTGCATTCATGGATTAGACAGTGCTCGGTTTGGCGGCCCTGTCAGCAACTCAAGGGTATGGTTTCGCGTGAAAATTCTAGTAACCGGCGGCGCCGGGTTCATCGGCTCGGCAGTCATCCGTCACATCATTTCCAATACTACCGACTCGGTTGTTAACGTCGATAAGCTTACTTACGCCGGTAATCTTGAGTCGTTGGCCGAAGTTAGCCAGGACTCGCGTTACGTGTTCGAGCGCGTCGACATCTGCGATCGCGATCAGATCGACCGTGTTCTGCGTGAACACCAACCAGATGCCATCATGCACCTGGCCGCAGAATCCCACGTAGACCGCTCGATCACTGGTCCGTCTGAGTTCATTCAGACCAACATCATCGGTACTTACACTTTGCTGGAAGCTGCGCGCCACTACTGGGCTGCACTGGATGATGGGCGCAAAGCCAACTTCCGTTTCCACCATATTTCCACCGACGAAGTTTACGGCGACCTTGAAGGTCCGGAAGACCTCTTCACCGAAACCACCCCGTATCAGCCAAGCTCTCCTTACTCGGCGAGCAAGGCGAGCTCTGATCACCTGGTTCGTGCCTGGAGCCGCACTTACGGTCTGCCGACACTGGTTACCAACTGTTCGAACAACTATGGCCCGTGCCACTTCCCTGAGAAGCTGATCCCGCTGATCATCCTCAATGCGCTGGAAGGCAAGCCACTGCCGGTTTACGGCAAGGGCGACCAGGTTCGTGATTGGCTCTACGTCGAAGACCATGCTCGTGCTCTGTACAAGGTCGTGACCGAAGGTGTTATCGGCGAGACGTACAACATCGGCGGCCATAACGAAAAGCAAAACATCGAAGTTGTGCACACTCTTTGTGCACTGCTCGATGAATTGCGTCCTGACTCCGCTCATCGTCCCCACGCCAGCCTGATCACTTACGTTCAGGATCGCCCGGGCCATGACCAGCGTTACGCAATTGATGCGAGCAAAATTCAGCGCGAGCTGGGTTGGACGCCGGAAGAAACGTTCGAAACCGGTATTCGCAAGACTGTGGAGTGGTACCTGTCTAACACTGAATGGGTGGCTCATGTAAAGAGCGGCAGCTACCAGCAGTGGATCGACCAAAACTACTCGGATCGCTCGAGCAAGGCATGAAAATCCTCTTGCTGGGAAAAAACGGCCAGGTGGGCTGGGAGCTTCAGCGCTCCCTTGCGCCCCTTGGTGAGTTGATTTCCCTGGATCGCCATTCTGTTAACGGTTTGTGCGGTGATCTCTCTGATCTTGATGGGTTGCGTGCAGCGATTCGTCAGGTTCGGCCTGACGTAATTGTCAATGCTGCTGCCTATAACTCTGTTGATAAAGCCGAGTGCGAGTCGGAGTTGGCTGATCGGGTGAACAGTCATGCAACTCAGGTCATGGCTGAGGAGGCCAGGGCTGTTGGTGCCTGGCTTATTCATTATTCAACCGACTACGTGTTCAATGGGCAGGGCCAAGCCCCATGGCAGGAAGAGGATGTCGCTGGACCTGTGAATCGCTATGGCGTCAGCAAGCTGGCTGGTGAGCAGGCAATTATTGCATCCGGCTGCAAGTATTTGATTTTCCGTACCAGCTGGGTCTATAGCGCTCGCGGCAACAACTTTGCAAAAACAATGCTGCACCTGGCCAAGGATCGTGAAACGCTAAATGTCATCGCGGACCAGATTGGCGCCCCTACTGGCGCCGAGTTGATCGCCGATGTGACAGCGTTGGCTATTCGCCAGGTATTGCTGAAGCCAGAGTTGGCGGGCCTGTATCACTTGGTAGCCAGCGGCGAAGTGTCATGGCATGAATATGCCTGCCACGTGATCGGTTTTGCCAGGGAAAATGGCGAAGAGTTCGCTGTAAAGGCGATTAACCCGATCGAGACGACCGCTTATCCAACACCTGCACGCCGGCCTCTGAATTCTCGTTTGAATACTCAGAAGCTGCGTGACAATTTTTCTCTACACTTGCCGGATTGGCGAAGTGGTGTAACCCGAATGCTTAGGGAAGTTCTGAACAAATGACCACGACAAATCGTAAAGGCATCATCCTCGCTGGTGGCTCGGGTACGCGCCTGCATCCGTTGACTCTTGGTGTGTCCAAGCAGATGCTGCCAATCTACGACAAACCGATGATCTTCTATCCGTTGTCGGTGCTGATGCTCGCGGGTATGCGTGAAATCCTGATCATCTCCACTCCGGAAGACCTGCCGTGTTTTCGTAAGCTGTTGGGTGATGGCAGCTTGTACGGTATCAATTTGACGTACGCCGAGCAGCCAAGCCCTGATGGTCTGGCACAAGCTTTTATTATTGGTGAAGAGTTCATTGGCAAAGATCCTTGCTGCCTGATTCTGGGTGACAACATCTTCTACGGTCAGCACTTCTCGGATAACTTGCGCTCCGCCAGCTCTCAGCAGAATGGCGCTACTGTATTTGGCTATCACGTCTCCGATCCGGAGCGCTTTGGCGTTGTTGAGTTCGACAAAACCGGTCGCGCTCTGAGTATTGAAGAGAAGCCGCTGAAGCCAAAGTCCAACTATGCAGTGACCGGTCTGTACTTCTACGACAATGATGTTGTCGAAATTGCAAAAAACATCAAGCCATCCGAGCGCGGCGAGCTGGAAATTACGGATGTCAACAGTGCCTACCTAGAGCGGAAGACTCTCAACGTAGAAATGCTCGGCCGCGGTTTTGCCTGGCTGGATACGGGTACCCATGATTCTCTGCTTGAAGCCAGTCACTTTGTGCATACCATCGAGCAGCGTCAGGGTCTGAAAGTGGCCTGTCTGGAAGAGATCGCTTACCACAACGGCTGGATCACCGCCGAGCAGTTGGGGGCTCAGGCTGAGGCTCTGAAGAAGACTGGCTACGGCCAATACCTGCAGAAGTTGCTGGACTCGCCTTCCCGCTGATTCAAAAGCTTAGCTCTATCGTGTGATAGTGTTTTAATCGGTGCAAGCAGATATGGCATGCCAGTAAAACATCCCAAGGTTGCGGTTTTGCTGGCTGCCTACAATGGCATGCAGTGGATCGAGGAGCAGTTGGCCTCGATCCTTGCTCAGTCGGCCGTAGACATCACAGTCTTTATCAGTGTCGATCCGTCTACCGACGGAACAGAGGCTTGGTGCGCTGCATTTTGTGCCACACACGAGCGCGTCTTTTTGTTGCCTGATTCGGGGCGATTCGGTGGTGCTGCGCGTAACTTCTTTCGACTGATTCGCGACGTGGATCTGGAGGGTTACGATCTCGTTGCCTTTGCCGACCAGGATGATATCTGGGACTTCGATAAACTGCTTCGCGCTACGCAAATGATGTCTTTGCGTAAGGCTGATGCGTACTCGAGTAATGTCACGGCCTTTTGGCCTGACGGAAAAAAGATCCTGCTTGATAAAAGCCAGCCTCAGGTCGCTTGGGACTTTTTGTTCGAGGCGGCAGGGCCAGGTTGCACCTATGTATTGAATAAAGAGCTTGCTCGGGCATTGAAATACTCTGTTATCCGCGATTGGAATCAACTGCAGCAAGTAAGTTTGCATGATTGGTATTGTTATGCATTTGCGCGAAGCCATCGATTTAGTTGGTTCATTGATTCCCGGTCTACCATGCTTTATCGCCAGCATGAGCATAATCAAGTAGGTGCGAATACGGGGCTTTCATCTCTATTTCAGCGCTATTTAACTATTCATGAGGGCTGGTGGTTTAACCAGGTCAGAGAAATAGCAGTCCTTGTAGGTAAGAGTAATGACCCATTTGTAAAAAAGTGGTTGCGCTTCAGGCGTTGGGATCTGTTCGCACTCTCATTAAAAGGCGGGCAGTGTCGCCGGCGGTTGCGCGATAAATTTTTGTTTTTCTTTGTTTGCTGTTTGACTGCCGTCATCGGTAAAAAAGCTGAATGATCAAATTATGATTAGCGGTGTATTGACTGCATGGTTTTTGTCCTGGGATTGGAACGCCTTTCATGTTCGACTCATGGTCTCGTTCCTGCAGCAGGGTCACAGTCCATGGTAGCGTCTCGGCCCCTTTTGTGAGATCTGCCGTGAACAGAATTTAAGTCGGTTGATTTCAGCTGTGGTCGAGGTGAATCGACGATTTTCATGAGTTTTTGGTGGTTTTTTTGTGGTATTGATGTTTTTTTGTCTTTTTTTGAGGGGTGATTGGGTTGTTGATATCGCGCGAGGCCTATCAACCACCGGCAAAAATTCTTTATAATCATCGATTTCGCGAAGGTATCGAATTGGAGGCTAGCGGGAGCCTGGAAGACGATTTTCCTGAGCTTCGCGGTCAGCCCTTAATTGTGAAGTGGAGAGTGCAGTGGTAGGCCTTTTATCAGCAGAGTCCGCGAACGCTAGCCTGAATCCGGATTCTGTCGAAAGGTCGGACGTGGGGGGCGTGTCGCGATCTTGATGTGCACCTACAACGGCGAGCGCTTTCTCTCTGAGCAATTGGCCTCTATTCAGCAGCAGGATTACTCTAATTGGGTCTTGTATGTTTCTGATGATGGTTCAACTGATTCAACTCTCGAAATAACTAAAGCTTTTCAGGCACGACTGGGTTTGGAGAAAGTAAAACTTTTGTCCGGCCCGGGCTGTGGTTTTGCCAGTAATTTCATGTCGCTTACTTGCCATCAAGACGCGAGCGCTGATTTTTATGCATGGTCTGATCAGGACGATATCTGGGCTGCCGATAAGCTCAAAGCGGCGCTGACCTGGCTAAATAAAATGCCAAAAGATATTCCCGCACTTTACTCCTCGCGAACCACATTGGTTGATGAAGCGGGAAATCATACTGGGCTAACATCACGGTTTTCCGGTGCCTTTGGTTTTTCCAATGCCTTGGTGGAAAACGTTGCTGCCGGAAACACGATGGTGTTCAACCATGCGGCCCGGGAACTCCTACAGTCTGCGGGCCAGCAGGATAATATTGTTGCCCATGATTGGTGGGCATACATGCTGGTGACGGGTGCCGGAGGCCGTTTTTTTTACGATACGACGCCGCATATTTTTTATCGCCAGCACCCGTTGAATTCCATTGGCGCGGCTATCGGCTTAAAGGCTGCTTTGGTGCGGATCCACAAACTTTTTCAGGGACGCCTGAGTCGCTGGATTGATCAGAACATCGCGAATTTGGATGCCATAGACTACCTCCTGACGGAAACTAATCGGGAAGTACTTCAACGGTTCAAGTCTGCTCGAGCCCGTAACTTGCCAGGCCGCGTGATCGGTATCTGGCGTTCGGGTATATACCGTCAGACTTTCATGGGTAATGTCGGCCTTTTGGTTGCCGCCATTTTCAAAGGGGTTTGATAGTGAATATTGTCAAAGGAGTTTGTTGATGGGTGTTATTGAGGTTGCCGGCTGATGCAGAAATTTTCAGCTTCGCCCGGCGTCATGTTTTCGAGCTTTTGGCATAATCGCGCGCTTATCACTGCGCTGATCAAGCGAGAAGTTATAGGTCGCTACCGGGGTTCCTTTATGGGGATTCTCTGGTCGTTTTTTAACCCGATTGTGATGCTTGCTATTTACACATTCGTATTCAGCTTTATTTTCAACTCCAGATGGACTGCAGCCAGTGATTCGAAAGCCGAGTTTGCGCTGATCCTGTTTGCCGGTTTGATGGTATTTAACCTGTTTTCCGAGTGTGTTACTCGGGCGCCATCATTGATTATTTCAAATGCCAATTATGTGAAAAAGGTTGTGTTTCCTCTGGAGATATTACCTTGCGTCATAGTAGGGGCGTCGCTGTTTCACGCCTTGGTCAGTCTTATTGTGTGGCTGATAGCGTACTCTTTCGCTTTTGGTCTGCCGCCGGTGACTATTTTTTATCTGCCATTGGTTATTGCGCCGCTGTTATTGATCATTCTCGGGTTGTCCTGGGGGTTGGCATCGATAGGCGTTTATATGCGCGACGTCGCTCACTTCATCGGACTTGTGACCACTGGCCTGATGTTCCTCGCCCCAATATTTTACCCAGCCACTGCAGTGCCCGAAGAGTACCGTTCGTACCTGCAATTCAATCCGCTGACGACTGCGGTAGAAGGCGTCAGAAATGTTCTCTTCTGGGGTGTGCAACCAGACTGGCAAGTACTTGGTATTTACGCAGGTGTAGGGGTTTTTGTGGCTTACATGGGTTTTGCCTGGTTTCAGAAGACAAGAAAGGGGTTTGCTGATGTCCTCTGAGATCGCAATCAAGCTTCAAGATGTCAGCAAGTGCTACCATATTTATGGCAAGCCTCGTGACCGCCTTGCCCAAATGTTTGCGGGGCAGCGAAAAAAATACTACCAAGAGTTTTGGGCACTCAAAAATATCTCGTTCGAGATCAAGAAGGGTGAGACGGTCGGTATCGTGGGTCGTAACGGTAGTGGCAAGTCGACGCTGCTTCAGGTCATCTGCGGCACGTTGAGCCAGAGCGCCGGCGAGGTCGAGACCAAAGGGCGAATTGGTGCATTGCTTGAGTTGGGCTCCGGTTTCAATCCCGAGTTCACAGGGCACGAAAACGTCTACATGAATGCCGCTATCCTCGGATTAAGCCGCGCTGAAGTCGATGAGCGTTACGATGATATTGTGGCCTTTGCCGACATTGGAGAGTTCATCCATCAACCGACGAAGACATATTCGAGCGGTATGATTGTTCGTCTGGCGTTTGCCGTACAGGCCATGATAGATCCGGATATCCTCATCGTCGACGAAGCGCTGGCCGTGGGTGATGAGCGATTTCAGCGCAAATGTTTCGCTCGTCTCGATGAATTGAAGGCCAAGGGTACTTCGATTCTTTTCGTGTCCCATTCCGGTCCTCAGGTCGTTGAGTTCTGCGATCGGGCAATTTTGATGGAGCGGGGCGAGCACATCTGTACCGCTGCGCCGATGGATGTGATTCGTGCGTATCAAAAACTGATCTACGCGCCTGTAGACGAGCAGCCTCGGTTAATCGAGGAGTTTCGGCTTCTGGGTGATGCCAGCGCTGTTGCCAAGACCCAAGAGGTCAGTATCGAGCCGGTTTCGATCGCCGACGAACAGTATTTCGACGCAGGGATGGTGCCCGATTCGACGACGGTCTATCCGGAGTTGGGGGCACGGATCGACAGTTTCGAAATTTTCGACAAGCAAGGGCGACGCTGCAATGTGCTCCAGGCTGGCGGAGATTACGATATCGTCATGTCAGGCGTTCTCAAGGAGTCTGTTTCAAGGGCATTTATCGCTGTCCATATTCGCTCTATCTCCGGAGTGGTTATTACCGGCCAGCGTTATCCCGAGGAGGGAAGGTACGTCGAGCTTGAGAGTGGCGAGCAGTCGTTCAGAATCACTTTCAGCTTCAAGATGGTGATGCTGCCTGGCGTATACTTTGTGGGTGGTGGAGTGTGGTCGGAAAGCGAACCCTCCTGCAGCCACAGAATTTTGGATGCGCTGATGTTCCGTCTTGTATCGGATCAAGGTGTCAGGTCTTTCGGTTATATGGACGCGTCTACTAATGAGCCAGCTCTTGAACTGCTCTGAAAATACTTTCGCAGGTGTACATGCTGTCTATTCCCTGGGCAGTCAGGTGCAGTTGGACGGTATTGTCGTGGCTGGCTCGTATCGTGAGCCGGGTTTCGAGTGCTGGCTGTCCAGTGCGGCCGAAGGTGCTTGCATAGCTTATGATGACTCGACCAGGCCCCGTCCTCGCATCCGGATCAACGAGTCACTCGCAACGCGGTACGAAGAGTGCTTGAGTATCGGAAAAGTCTCCGTTTTTAAGAAAAAGAGCCTGAGAGGCCGCCAATGACGAGCATTGATGACCAGCGCTTGTTGGATTATTTTTTGTGGAATAGCTACGCTTCTGAAAAAAATAAGCTGTTTTATGTTGCGACCCCCAAAGTAGCTTGTACTTCCCTGAAATGGTGGATTTCGGAGCTTGAGGGTGTTGCCGAAGCGGTTCGAGAGTTAAAAACTAGTACTGAGTCGGATCCTGAACTGGTTGTTCACGATTCGTTATGGTACGTGGCTCCCCAGCTGTTTGTTTCTACGCAGGAGCGATTGGATCAGATCAAGACTGAGGGGTATTTAACCTTTGCAGTGGTGAGAAATCCCTACAAGAGAATTTTCTCTGCATGGCAATCAAAAGTGTTGCTGTGTGAGCCCTTGCAAATGGAACGCTACAAAGGGCAAGAGTTTGTCAGTTGTGATATTTCATCGATTAGTGATGTAGCGACTTCTTTTGAGCAGTTTGTAGAGTTTCTGTATGCGCACGAAGCCCCTCAGTACCAGGACAGCCATTGGACGCCCCAGTACGACTTGCTAAGGCCTGATCTTTTTTCATACACCATAGTATCGAAGATAGAGGATACTAAAAAACTTAATGCAGCCTTGAGTGCGCATCTTGGAGATGCCTACATAAACCCTTTTACGACGACGCGTGCGAACGAGAGCCTGATCCCTTATTTGCCCGAGTTTATAAATGCGCGATCTAAAGAGATTATCGACCAGTTGTATGCTCGCGACTTCGAACTATTTGGCTACTCGACTGAACTTCCGCCGGCCAAGGAAACGTTTTCGCAAGAGCAGTTGTCTTCTGTGCTGAAGGGGATCGAACTGCTGCGAGGTCGGCATCAACGCATAGCTGAGATGCGCCAACATTACAGTAATCAACTCGAAGTGCTGACCAAAGACAAAGAGTGGTTGTTGGAGCAGCGTGCTGCCTGGATGACCGCATGTCAGGAAAAAGAAAGCCAGTTGTTGGCGTTGCAAGCCAGCATTGCCAGTGATCCTCAGGCGCTTCACTCTGTTCGGGGTGAGTCGGAGGAGCTGGCTGAGTTGAGGGCGAACTTCGCGCTTACCAACACAGAATTGGAGGGGTTGAAAGTAAGCTCTGAGTCAACCAAATCCGAGTTGGAGGAGTTGAAGGCAAACTACTTGCTCACTGGCACAGAGCTGTTGGAGTTGAAGGTTAGCTCTAAGTCAACCAATGCCGAGCTGGAAGAGTTGACGGTGAGCTTTGCGTTGACCAACACAGAGCTGGAAGGGTTGAAAGTAAGTTCTGAGTTGAGCAATTCCGAATTGAAGGAGTTGAGGGCAAGCTTCACTCTGACCAGCGCAGAGCTGGAGGGGTTGAAGGTAAGTTCTGAGTTGACCAGCGCAGAGTTGGAGGAATTGAGGGCAAGCTTCACGCTGACGAGCACAGAGCTGGAGGCGTTGAGGGTGAGTTCAGGATTGGCCAATTCCGAGCTGGAGGAGTTGAGGGCGAGTTTTGCGCTGACTTGTAAAGAGCTAGAAGAGTTGAAGGTCAGCTCGGGACTGGCTACTTCCGAGTTGGAAGAATTAAGGGCGAGCTTTGCGCTGACCAGCAAAGAACTGGTGGCGCTGAAGCTGAGGTCCGAGTTGACCTCTTCCGAGTTGAAGGAGTTGAGGGCGAGTTTTTCGCTGACCAGCAATGAGCTGGACGAACTGAGGGTGTGTTATGAGTTAACCACTTCCGAACTGAAGGAGTCGAGGGCAAGCTACGCGCTAACCAGCACGGAGCTGCAGGCTTTGAAGGTAAGTTTAGGGTTGGCTAATTCGAATTTGGAAGAGTTGAGGGCGAGCTCTGCGCTACTCAGTCATAGGATTAATGAGCTCCACCGGAAACATAAACGATACCTTAGTGTTTATGGATTTTTTGAAACCGCGATTGTTGCTCGATTGCGCAGGATTGTGCAGCCTACAAAGAAGCGCAAAGGAGATTAAAGTGGCAAAAGTGTCGGTTGTACTCACGTCGTTCAATCACGATAAATTTGTAAAGCAGGCGATCGACACTGTTGTCAATCAGTCCTTCAGTGATTGGGAGTTGATTATCGTTGATGATGTATCGACGGATGCTTCTTGGGAGGTGATTCAGGCCTACAACGACCCGAGAATTATCAAGGTCCGGAATGATAGGACTCGTCGTTATATCTATAACATCAACCGTGCTATCGAAACCCAATCCACTGGCGACTACATCGCCATTCATCACTCGGACGATGCTTGGGCGCTCGATAAGCTGGAAAAGCAAGTTGCTGTGCTCGAGGCGAATCCGCAAATAGGTGCGGTGTTTTCCCATGTTCAGTGTATTGATGAAAATAACCGTTCGTTGAATCTCGACTGGTTTAACCAGCCAAATAAGTCCCGAGCGGCGTGGCTACGTGCACTCTTCTTCAATATGAATCAACTGTGCCACCCTAGTGCATTGGTCAGAAGAAGTGCCTATGAGCAGAGTGGGTTGTACAAGTGTGCCCATGCCCAGATTGATGACGCGGAACTCTGGACTCGTTTGCTCAAGGTCACCGACATCCATGTGGTTCAGGAAAATCTGACCTTACATCGGATTTTCTCGGATCAATCCAATGCCAGCGGGGACCGGCCGGACCGGCGGGCACGGTTGAAGCTGGAATGGCATCTGCAGAAGCAGCATTATATCGACTTGCCGCTCGCGGACATCCTTGAAGCATTTCCGGAGTCCGAGCAATGGGTGACGCCTGCGGGCGCCAGCCCCAAGTATCTACTCGCTATGGTCGCCATTCATGCTGGCACTTGCCCAGGTACTCGTCTTTTCGGTATTGAGTTGCTCTATCAATTGATGACGTGCCCCAAAGAGCAGGAGCATATCGAATCGATCCACGGCTTCAATTATCTGGATTTTATTGCGCTCACCGGCAAGGAAGACTTTTTCAGTTCTGCTGCTCTGGTAGCCGCTCCTGCTCAAACTGTTGCGTCAGGTGGTCTGCGTGGTTTTGCAGATAAAGTTATTCGAAAATTGAGATCTGCGTAACATCAAGCGCTCGTCCGTGGTTACTTGAGTAGCTGCGGACGCTTCGCCGGAGCCAACGATTATTTCGGGGTGTGTGCCCTGGAAGGAGTCTTTGGTTTTATTGTGAGCAGGTGTATTTCAACAGTGAAGGGAAACCGAGTGAAAATTGATTTTAGGATTCTAGGTGCAGTTTCTTTGTTTGTCGTGCTCGCTATTGGCACTTTATATTTCACTCGTTGGGATGGGGGCGAGAGTGTCGCCTCGGTTGCGGTCGCGGAAGGACTGCAGGTAGCGGTTGCAAGCTCTGGGGTGGAGTTCGAACTCAAGGATTGTGAAGTCGGGCGTTTTGAGGATCCTTTTTTCTTCATGCATATCCGGTTGATCTTTCTAAGGCCGGTCCTGAAGGCTTTATTAATATGGATTTCAGTTTGAAATCACTTACGCCAAAGAGTACCAGCACGCGGTCGGGCGTTGCCTACTGTAAGTACCGAATAGAGTTTGGACCCGCTGCAGTTGATCGGGTTGCCTTGGGACAGTTTAAATCCCCGGCCGGTCATTGCTGCGAAATACTGTGGACCAAGCAAATAAATGCCAATAAATAGCACCCGAGTGTCAATTCCTATGAACTCATCAGCTACAGCTACGAATCGATCCTTCGGGTTGGATGTCTGTCGTACGCTTGCCTGTCTGCTCGTCGTATTCGGGCACATGCTCGGGCATTCACTGCCTAATCCTATTCTGCAATCCTTTGCTTTCCTTGCGATTTTTGGTGTGGATCTGTTTTTCTGTCTGAGCGGCTTTCTGATTGGCAGGATTCTATTAAAAGAGGCTGCCCATTGGGGGGAAATGAGGACCATTGGCTTGACCGGGTTCTGGTACCGGAGGTGGATGAGGACGCTTCCACTTTACGTTTTCTATTTCTTTATTTCGTTGCGGTTTGACTGGAAGGGCGCGACCACTTTTGCCGAGCAGTTCCAGTATCTTGTTTTCGCACAGAACTTTGCTTGGCCAATGACTGATTTCTATCGGTTGTCTTGGAGTCTGGCTGTAGAAGAGTGGTTCTATTACGCTTTTCCTTTAGCGCTGTTGCTTATGATTGGGCTTGGCGCGGGGGTAAAGCGCGCAGCCACTTTCACCATCGGATTGTTCATCGTTGTTCCTTTTTTGGCCCGTTTGGGTATATCTATCGGGACGGACAGGTATGACGATGCTCGTTATATTGTGCTTTTTCGCCTGGATGCTATCGGTGGTGGGGTCGCGATTGCTTATCTTTATACCTGGCATCGGTCGTTGTTTGATCGGCTGATCAAGTACTGGTACATACCTTTAGCGTTCGTTGCTGCAATCATTGTGTTGACCAAGCAAGGATGGCCTTGGACCGTAAATAACAAAGCTGTGCTTACGTTGTTTTTTACATGTTCGGCAATTTTCTTTGCGGCTCTGGTCCCGGCTTTTTTTAACTTGCGTCCTTCGCGTTGGACTTTGGTTAATCGTTTTGTGAAATTCACAAGCCTGATTTCATATTCTATTTATCTGGGTCACATATTTGCTTTCATATTGGTGATAGCAGTCATAAATCGTTTTGGGCTGCATGAGAGCGTTTATAACAACCCGTGGTTGGTGTACCCGATATTTATGGCGTGTGTTTATGCGCTTGCCTACATGACGTACCTGTTTGTAGAAAAACCATTTCTCAAACTTCGTGATTACAATGGATTTTCGCTTTTCAAGCTAATGAAGAGCCTTCAGCGTCTCGGCGCAGGGAAATAGTTCTCACAATGTTAAACTCCGCCCCCTCTGATTTCTCCAATTATTCAGGCATGGCTACGATAGCGGGCCGTTACGAACCCGAGCCTGTGAGTGATGCACAAGGCTCTAAAGTTCTAGTTGTGAGCTACTTTAATGGGCGTAGCCTGGATTTTTCCGAAGTCTATCAGTCGTTACGACGCCAGACCTTTCAGAACTGGAAGTGGCTTGTTTGTCATGACGTAAATCTCGATGCGCAAGTTCATGATGCGCTTGTTGCTGAGGTGGCGGGAGACGCGCGGGTATCCATTCGCGAACACGCGGAATGTGCAGTCACGAGTACGATTTGGGCACAGCCTGAGTATATTGTACTTGTCGATACATCGACTCGACTGGGGGCAACATTCATTGAGAAGGCGCTCTGGTGTCTCGCCTCCAATCCCGAATTTGCCTTTTGCAACTCTTTCGGCGTGATTCATGGGGCTGAAGATTTTCTGGTCGAGCAACGTTGTAGTGAGGGTAAATATTACCTCGGCAACCCTCAGGTCAAAGTCAGGGGCATGGTTGTTCGTACATCGGCTCTGATCGAGGCTTTTGATGACATCGCTGTCTTGCCGGATGGTCGCGATCCCATCTCTACGCTTACCCGATTGGCTGGGGCGGGTCACTGGGGCTTTACAATTCCCGAGCATTTGCAGTGGTGCAGACTGACGGCGGTGGCACAAGAGGCCGAGAGTGTCTTTGCAGGCTTCAAGAAAGAAGTCCCGCATCCGCACCGACGTTACCCGTCAGCCTATGAAACATTGCCGGTCGAATTTGCCTTTCAGAATCCGCTCAAGCCCAATGTTCGTGGCAGGAGAGTTATGTTCCTTTTGCCCTGGATGGTTGAGGGCGGGGCGGATCGGGTCAGTATTGACCTTATCGAAGGACTGATTGCTGGCGGTGCTGATGTCACTGTTTGCGCCACGCTTGAGGCTGAGCATCGCTGGGAGCACAAGTTTGCCGAATTGACCCCGGATATTTTCGTACTTCCGAACTTCCTCTCGCTGTCCGACTTTCCACGCTTTCTTTTGTACCTTATCGCCTCTCGGGGTATTGATACGGTGCTTATTACTGGAAGTACCCTGGGTTATCAGTTGCTTCCTTATCTTAAGAGTGCGGCGCCTGAAACTGCATTCCTGGATCTTAGCCACACAGAGGAAATGCACTGGCTCAATGGCGGGCATCCGCGGTTTTCTGTGGGGTATCAGGATGCACTCGACATAAATGTCGTGAGCACTCGCCACTTGGCGGAGTGGATGGCTGAGCGCGGAGCTGACCAAGAAAAGATCCGGGTTATGTATACAGGCATCAAGTCGAACCCGGTTTCCATGACAGCATCCGAGCGCGGCGATACGTTGCGTCGTTTCGATTTGGACGAGAGTGCGCTCACCATCATTTTTGCCGGTCGTATGTGCGATCAGAAAAGGCCGTTGAAGCTTGCCGAGATACTCCATACGTTGAAGCTCGCCGGTGTGCGCTTCAATGCACTTGTTATTGGTGATGGCGAACTAAGGCCAGCATTCGAAGGGCTGATCAAGGATTATGAGCTTGGGGACAATGTCAGGGTGCTGGGCGCCAGGCCGCACGCCGAGTGGCTTTCCTTGCTGGCGGTATCTGACGTCCTGCTGATGCCGTCGGAATACGAGGGTATTTCGGTCGCGCTTCTCGAGGCCATGGCCGCGGGCGTCGTTCCCGTAGTAGCGGATGTGGGCGGACAGGACGAACTGGTTGGCGAAGAGATGGGATATCTGGTCGCTCATGGTGAGGATGAGGTCAGTCGCTATGTTGGTGTATTGCAGGCCGTTGCAGCCGATGTGTCCATGCGTGAACGCAAGGCGCAGGCGTGTAAGCGGCTGATTGCGGCCCATTACACTTCGGCAGCGACAAATCGCCAGTGGCTTGAGATTCTGGATGAGGCGCATCGCAACAGGATTGCTTCGTCACACCCGCCTCTCGCCTTGGGACTTGCGAAAGAGCTGGCGACGTGGGCTCTGGAAAGCAGGCGTGTTACCACCTACCTCGATCAAATTTATGCGACGCATTGCCTGACTAATGACGCGCAGACCGAGGTGTCCTTTAAACGTGGTTTTATTTATCTTTTGGTCGCGCGAGTTCGTCATTATCGTTTAGGGAAATATATTCTCGATAAGCCCTTGACTCAGAAGGTAGTAAGAAGAATGAAATTGTTGATTTCTTGACGTATTGCTGTTCTTGTGTTAGTTTTTTCGTTTTTGCATTGTTGCATAACATAAAATTTATAGTCATGCGTTCGATGTCAGTCGAGAGTTTTTATGAAAATAACAGTGTTTGGTGGCGGCGGCTTTATCGGTTCAACCATTGTTGATCGGTTGTTGCTTGATGGGCATTCGATCCGGGTATTCGAGCGTCCACGAGTTGGCGAATATCGGAAGTTTCTTCCCCACGAAAACGTCGAGTGGATGACCGGCGACCTGTTAGCGACGAGTGATATCAATAAGGCGGTAGAGGGCGTTGATGCGGTGCTGCATCTCGTATCTACGACGCTGCCTAAAAGTTCGAACGAAGATCCGATTTATGATGTACAGAGCAACCTGATTGCAAGTTTGCAACTGCTTAATGCAATGGTTGCTCACAAAGTAGGGCGGATTGTATTCATTTCTTCGGGGGGAACTGTATATGGTTCTCCAAAGTACATTCCGATTGATGAAAAACACCCTACAGATCCAGAAGTTTCTTATGGCATAACCAAGTTGGCCATTGAGAAGTATATCTTGATGTACGGCCATATCCACGGCATCAAGCCGGTTATTCTCAGGGTCGCGAATCCCTATGGCGAGCGGCAGCGTGTGGAGACAGCGCAGGGTGCGGTTGGCGTATTTATCCACAATGTGTTGAAGCAAGTCCCTATCGAGATTTGGGGGGACGGCAGTGTCCAGCGTGATTTCCTGCATGTCAGCGATGTGGCAGAGGCTTTCGCCAAGTCCATCAGCTACTCCGGCAATGCCGGGGTGTTCAATATCAGTTCGGGTGTCGGGACCAGCCTCAATAGTCTGTTGGAGCTGATCGGCGAAGTCAGTGGCGCGGAAGTGTCCAGGGTCTATAAGCCGGGGCGCTCTTTTGATGTGCCTGTCAGCGTACTAAGCAATGATCTTGCGCGGGAAGAGTTGGGCTGGTCGCCTCAAGTCTCGATGAAAGAGGGGATCGCCAGAACATTCGAATGGGCAAAAAGAAAGTGAAAAGTGAGGCCGGCCAGATGATCCGCGGCGGCCTCTGCAGACGCGTTGGTTGCGGTCTGGAATGAAGGTACTGCTCACGGTACATCAGTTTTTTCCGGAGTTCTCCGCGGGTACCGAAGTCCTGACTTTGTCCGTGGCTAACGCTTTGATAGCCCGTGGGCATGAAGTGATCATCCTCACGGGTTACCCCGCTAACGATGTGCTCACGGACGCTGAGCGCACCGATGATTATCTGTACGAGGGTATTCGGGTCTACCGCTTCCTGCATTCATATGTGCCAATGGGGGGCAGACTTCGAAGATCGAAATTGGCTTTGATAATCACCTGGCTGCCGATTTCTTTGGGCGCTTGCTTGTCGAGTTCAAGCCTGACGTCGTTCATTTTTTTCACCTTAATCGTTTGGGCACTGGCCTGATCGATAAAGCGGTGGCTGCAGGCGTGCCGGCTTTTTACACCCCTACCGACTTTTGGAGTGTATGCCCGACTGCGCAGTTGCTGCGTTGTGGTGGTCGCGCCTGTGCGGGCCCCAGTCCCGATGCAGGCAATTGTGCAATCCATTTTGCCGCCAATATGCTCGGCGATCGGGTAGGCAAGCTGATCACAGCAGTTCCGGATGTTTTCAGCGATTATTTGGTGCGTATTGCTCGCTCTCCATTGATGCCTAGCGTTTCCTTTGTCCAGGAACTCCGTGCCCTTGACGGTCGACTTGAGCGCAACGTCAACAGGCTCAATGTTTTGCACCGCATCTTTGCTCCCAACAAGATGATCGAAGAACTGTTGTTACGCCACGGTGTCAGAAAGGACATTCTTGTCAGATCGCCATACGGCATCAATCTTGATTTGGCTGTGGTTCCTCGGGAACGAAATGGCGGCACTCGTCCCTTGCGGCTCGGATTTATAGGAACGCTTGCGCCACACAAGGGGTGTCACGTCCTGTTGCAGGCCTTGCAGGGCCTTTCATCCAGCGACATAAATCTCAAAATCTACGGCAAGCAAACGGACTTTCCTGAGTACGCCGCTCGGCTGCGACAATTGGCTGGTGATAATGCGAGTGTGGAGTTTTGCGGTACATTTCCAAATAATGAGATTTTTGGCGTTTTTGGGCAGCTTGATGCCTTGGTCGTTCCCTCTGTCTGGAATGAAAACACACCTCTTGTCGTTTACTCGGCTCAGGCAGCCGGGTGTCCTGTAGTGGCGTCCGATGTGCCGGGCATTGCTGAAGTCGTAGCTGACGGCGTCGATGGTCTGCTGTTCGAGCCTGGGAGCGCGAGCGAGTTGGAGCGGGCCCTGCGTCGCCTGCTTGATTGTCCCGGGTTGCTGGCGGGTCTTGCCCTGAACTCGAAGTCGCCGAAGTCTGTTTCATCGTATGTAGATGAGCTGTTAGATGCATGGCATTCGGCAGTAAACTGAATAGGCTGCGTATTTTTCGGAGCCGGGTTTCCTTGGCGTACACGTTCTCCGGGTCTATTCTCCGGTTCTATTTGATGGGTTCGGCTTCGTTGTTTAGAGATCAAATCGACTTTTTGGAGCTGAAATTTTGAATTCATGTCCATGTGTACATGGCTGCGGTGTAGGAAGCGATGACTGAAAACCTTGTCGTTCATAAAACGTCCGTTGACCAGGCGCAACGTAGCGCCATCAAGCAACAACGGCCTGCAGTGCTTTGGTTTACCGGGCTCAGTGGCGCCGGGAAGTCGACGATCGCCAATGCCCTTGAGCAAGCATTGCTCGAGCATCATCGTCATACCTATTTGTTGGATGGCGATCACTTGCGCCTCGGTCTTTGTCGCGACCTGGGATTTAACGATGATGATCGGGCTGAAAATATCCGGCGAATTGCTGAGGTTGCCAAATTATTTGTCGACGCAGGTTTGATTGTCGTTAGTGCATTTATTTCTCCGTTTCGACGTGATCGGGCTATGGCGCGGGAAGTTATTGGTGAGGCCTACTTTGTCGAGGTCTATATCAATACTTCTTTGGTTGAGTGCGAGCGCCGCGATCCCAAAGGGCTTTACGGGAAGGCACGCTCTGGTTTGATAAAGAACTTTACTGGTATCGACTCTTTGTATGAACCGCCAGTGAGTCCGGATATTTGCATCAATACGCTGGAGGATGATGTTCCGACGGCTGTCGCAAAAATCATGAGTTTTTTGGTTGGGCGGTTTGAACTGTGAAAACGCTGGTTATTATTGGTGCCGGCTTTAGTGGTGCGGTTACGGCCATTCAGTTTTTGCAGGTGTGCGCGCCGAACACTCGCGTCATCCTCCTTAACCGTTCGGGTGAAATGGCCAGGGGGCTGGCTTATGGAACGAGTAGCTCCAGGCATTTGCTGAATGTACCTGCTGGTAATATGTCGGCGTTGGTCGATCAGCCGGACCACTTTCTACGTTTTTGTGAAAGTCGGTTGCCTGGTACACGGGCGTCTTCCTTCGTCCCGCGCAAACTCTATGGCGAGTATCTATCCGGTCTGCTGGCCGATGCTGCATTTCGTTGTGGTCCTGGTGTAAGTTTTGAGCGCATGACCGTCGAGGCTCACGTTCTTGAGCCGAAGAATGGAACGGCCTTGGTTCATCTGGCTGACGGTCGACAATTGGCGGCGGATCATGTGATTCTCGCTTTTGGTAATTTTTCACCTTTTAATCCACCCGTTACCGCAGTAGCGCGGGCTGAAGGGCGTTACCTTGCTGACCCATGGTCCGGGGCGCTGGAAGTGCCGATCAATCCGCTGGCACCCGTTCTGCTATTGGGCGCAGGCTTAACCGCTCTTGATGTGGCCTTGACGTTAGATCAGCAAGGTCATACTGGGCCGGTTTATATGCTTTCGCGACGAGGCGTTCAGCCATTGCCGCATCGCGCCAGCCGGAATTCGTCAGTTGTTGCTAGTGACATAGTCGAGCAGCTTCTATCGTCCAAACCGACAGTGGTGAGTTACCTTCGAAAGATGCGTTCGCTGGCGGCGGCCGGGCAACAAGACGATATCGATTGGCGGGATATTATTGGTGCGTTGAGACCTGTGACCGCCAAGTTGTGGGGTCGGCTGCCTGATAAGGAGAAGCAACGGTTTTTGCGCCATGCGCAAGTTTACTGGGACGCACATCGTCACAGGGTCGCGCCGGCATCATTTGCGATTTTTTCTGATCGGATCAAAGAACGTAGGCTCCTGCCAATGGCCGGTAGAATCTGCGGTATAGAAGTACAGCCAGACGGTTTGCGTGTTCAAGTCGGGTTGCGCGGATCTGGTTGCATTGAGTCCATTGAGGTTTCCCATATCATCAATTGCACTGGGCCCAATTCAAATCTTGCCCGGGTTGATGATCAGTTGATTGTTCAGCTTCGTAAGGCCGGGTTGATACAGTTGGATTCTCTCGGGCTTGGTGTGTGTGTAGACGAATCTCTCGCGGTTAGGGATAGCAATGGAGCTCCCTCAACCTGGTTAAGCTATGTTGGCCCGATGCTCAAGGCTCAGTTTTGGGAAGCCACGGCCGTACCGGAATTGAGAGTTTATGCGAAGACCTTGGCTGTCCGGATTGCAGCCAGCATGCGGTAGGAAAAAGCGGAAGAATTAACCCGTTCATCCTTCGTCTCATTTTCACCCCGTCTTACCGCCCTCCCGGCCTTGCCTCATTTTTACAAGGCCGGTGTAAGCTTTTGATAACTTACCAAATGCCATTGGCAAGCATTATATTCCCGTAACCACGGCATCAGCCCAATGCTACGATCCAATACCCTGGCCTGAAGCTCATCGTGCGATCCGCACGACCATATAAATACATCCTACAAAAAATCAAAGTGATCACCTTCGAAATCGACGTGATGATAGAGATCATTAGCAAGTTGTTGGTGGATGTGTTTGCCTCCAGGGCGTATTGGTGATAACTTCTTGCGTTAAACAGTCTTGTTTTTTTCTGGGCTAATCCGTAATGCGGACTCTGTATGCTTATAAATGAGTCATATAGGAGGAGTGGGCTTTGGTTTACAATAGTTTTTTATCGCGAGCTCTTAAGTTTTTTTCTAAGAAGCTAACAGCGGTTAGTTTGCCGGGTTCTTCCTCTAACGAATTGATGGATGATATTTCAGCTGTCCCAGTTTCTGTTGCTGCTCCTATAATGATTTCAGAGAGTTCGAACTTGTCATTACTGCCAAAGAATTTTGATGCTGCCTTGTACCTGAAGTACAACTCTGATCTCGGGCCTGATACCGATCCTGTAGCTCATTACTTGAATCATGGATATCAGGACAGTTGGCGTATCTTTGCCTACCCAGAGATTCATTTTTCGAAGACGCGTGCAGCCAACCCAGAGTTTGAGACAATCTTGATCGTCAGTCACGCGGCTTCCAGATCTGGAGCCCCGATACTGGCGCTTAATTTGGTTGAGGTATTGTCTTCTCGATATAACGTGGTTGTGTTGCTACTGGGTGAAGGTGCGCTGGTTGAGGCATTTCAGGAGACGGCCATTGCTATAGTTATAAACTCAACCCTAAATTACAATATTGAATACGCCGGTTCTGCGATACAAGATTTGTGCAGAAAATTCAGCTTCAAGTTTTCGTTGGTTAATAGTATTGAATCACATGTGGTTTTAGAGTTGCTGGCTAATAACTTTATTCCTACTATCAGCTTAATCCATGAGTTTGCGTCCGCCTATCCCAACTCTCGCAAGTTGTTCTCAAGTGTAGGGCTTTGGTCGAGTGAACTGGTTTTTTCTGCAACTTTGACATGGGATAGTGCTCTTGAACAGTGCCCGGAACTCTCCAGAGTAACGGCGCATATCATTCCTCAAGGGCAATGCGTACTGCCTGACAAAGAGCTTAGTAGCAAACAGTTGGAGGTTGAGTCTGAACGGTTGCGCAAAAAAATCCGACCTGATGGTGCAGTGAACAAAAAGTTCATCGTTCTTGGTGCTGGATATGCAAACTATCGCAAAGGTGTTGATCTTTTTCTTCAGTGCGCCTCAAAAATAATGCAATCACCTGAAGGCGATAATTTCCGTTTCGTCTGGATTGGTGGTGGTTACAGCCCCAATACAGATGATGGGTATTCTGTTTATATTGCGGACCAAATTAAGCGTTCAGGTCTTCATGATTATTTTACGTTTTTAGACGAGACAGCCGCCATTGAGACAGTCTATGAGGAGGCGGACTTACTGTTTGTTTCGTCACGACTAGACCCTTTGCCAAATGTCGCTATTGATTCCTTGGCTAATCGGGTGCCGGTGGTTTGTTTCGATAAAGCCACAGGTATTGCGGATTTCCTCGCCGCTAATGATTTGAGCGAGTTCTGCGTGGCTGACTACCTTGATACTGATGATGCCGTTCATAAAATAATTGCGCTTGGTACTTCAGAGTCATTGTATAAGCAGGTGTCCAGTAAGTGCTATGAGGCAGCTTCTTCATATTTTGACATGAAAAAATATGTTGAACGGCTTGAGGCATTAGGCAGCCTTTCCTCCCGGAGAATTCGTCAGCAAGAGTCTGATGTAAAAACTATTATCGAATCCGATTTGTATTGCTTCGACAATACAGGCGCAGAAAATGCTGGCGGCCCACCGGATGAGCGAGATGTTATTCGTTATGTTCGTGAGTGGGCGTGTGGGATTAACACGCGCAAGCCGCGTTCGGATTTCGATCCTGCTACTTACCTGGATTTGCACGGTACCGCTGTATCCGAAAGCGATCCGTTTGCCGACTATTTACGCTCAGGGCGTCCCCAGGGGGCTTGGAATAGTTCGTACTAGATCCTGTTCGCCCCGGGAGGCTCGGGGCGTCAAGTCAGTGATTTTCGATGGGCATGGGTGCAGGCCAGTAAGCCACTGCATCACCCTGTGATCCTTTCTCCGCTTCTCGAAGAGCCCGGCGTGGAAGGTGTTGTCGCGATTGCTCGATCGTCATTGCAGTAGCTGGATGAGCGGCGACCCGGCGGGGAGCGGGCTTGCGGTCGCTGTTCAGACACGGTTGGAGCCTTGCAATGCGATGCCCATCGTTGCGCCAGTCTTAGCCAGCACCTCGGGCGGTGCGTTCTGGTTGGAGACCATGATGTGTTCTCCTGATAGACTTCGGGCTGGTGCAGACTCTTGCGGATCTGGACGAGTTTAATTTGCATCAGGACCGCATATATTATTTTTTGAGTCGCGTTCCGAGTCACTTTGATTTTTGTTATTTGATGATTTTACGGGTGCCGGTTTTCGTGTTTCGGAGGTAACTAAGCATTATGGGTCGTTTCAACGGTGACGCGTGGTTTCGCTGCAATAAGTTTTCATGTTGCGTTGTCAGAGCAAGATAGATGATTCCTAGAACCATACTTGTGACTGGTGGCTCGGGTTTTTTGGCAGCCGCTTTGTTGCGTTATCTGGCATGCTCAGGTGAGTACTCCTTGATCACCTCGCTGAGAAGTGCTCGCACGGATCTCCCTCAATCAATACGCACGGTTACACTCGGGGAGTTGACGCCTTCCAATAATTGGCAAGAGGCATTAACCGACGTCGATGTCATTGTTCATGCTGCTGCGCGAGTGCATGTCATGAATGAGGAAGCGGCCGATCCCCTGGCGGAGTTTCGATTCGTTAACGTTGACGCCACGTTGAATCTCGCTCGACAAGCTGCAGAGGCGGGCGTAAAGCGTTTTATTTACATCAGCTCAATCAAGGTTAACGGGGAACTCTCTAAACCTGGAACTGCATTTACAGCTGATGACACGCCGGCTCCGGTGGACCCTTACGGTATTTCCAAACTTGAAGCAGAGTCAGGGCTGCGTAGTTTGGCCGCGAACACTCACATGGAGATTGTGATAATTCGTCCAGTGCTGGTTTACGGTCCGGGTGTGAAGGCTAATTTTCTCAGTATGATTCGCTGGCTGAACCGAGGTGTCCCATTGCCATTCGGTGCAGTAAACAATAAGCGTAGCTTGGTGAGTCTGGACAACCTTATTGACCTTATTGTCACTTGCTTCGAGCATCCATCCGCTGCGAATCAAACCTTTTTGGCCAGTGATGGTGAAGACGTTTCCACTACAGAGTTGTTGCGTAAAATTGCCACTGTTCTAAACAAGCGTGCCATCTTGCTTCCGTTGCCGATCGGGTTGATGAGTTTCATGGCAAGACTTGTCGGTAAAGGCGCTATGGCCCAAAGACTCTTTGGTTCTCTTCAGGTTGATATAAGCAAGAACGAACGCCTCTTGGGATGGACCCCCCCGTCACTCTTGATAGGGGATTAAGTGCTGCCGTGCAGCCATTTTTGGAATCCCGCAAATCATGAACTACTGGTGGCTCATTCCGGCGCTAGCCGGCATTTCCTATGTGCTGACTGCCATTCTACGCCGTTACGCCCTGTCTCGAAGTCTGCTGGATATCCCCAACGGCCGCAGCTCCCATTCGGTACCCACGCCGCGTGGTGGCGGAGTCGCGATCGTACTGACCTTTCTCGTGGCACTCGTGGTTCTCTATTCGGGGGGCGTGATAGACCAAACGGTTTTTTTGCGCTGGCAGGCGCCGGAGCACTGACCGCTATTATCGGTTTTCTGGATGATCATGGGCACATCGCCGCGCGGTGGCGATTGCTGGCGCATTTTCTGGCGGCGATCTGGGGGGCTTACTGGCTTGGAGGGCTGCCGGCTATCAGTCTGTTTGGTGTCAGCGTGGAGTTGGGTTGGTTCGGACATCTACTCGCGGTGATTTATCTGGTCTGGATGCTCAATCTTTACAATTTCATGGACGGCATTGATGGCATCGCCGGCGTTGAAGCGGTAACAGTTTGCCTTGGGGGCTGTCTACTTTATTGGGTAAGCAGTGCGCCGGATAAGATTGGGGCTCCGGTTCTGCTGGCTGCGTGTGTCGCAGGGTTCCTCTGCTGGAATTTTCCTCCGGCAAAAATCTTCATGGGCGATGCCGGGAGTGGTTTTCTGGGTGTGGTGATCGGCGTGTTATCGCTCCAGGCTGCCTGGGTTTCCTTCGGTCTTTTCTGGGGCTGGTTGATACTTCTTGGCGTTTTTATCGTCGATGCGACGTTCACTCTGCTACGCCGTTTGGTGCGGGGAGATAAAATTTACGAAGCACATCGCAGCCATGCTTATCAGTTCGCATCGCGTCGATTTGGCAAGCATCTGACCGTTACCTTGTCGGTGGGCTTGATCAATATATTTTGGTTGCTGCCAATAGCGTTTTGCGTTGTTTTCTACAATCTGGACGGCGCCTGGGCATTGGTGCTGGCTTATGTACCGCTGATTTTGTTGGCAATGAGGTATCAGGCAGGCCAGCTTGAGGGTAATTCGTCAAAGAACTGACGGAAACTCTTGTCGTTTGGGATTACAGTGCTATTCCTGTACCGGAAGGCTTAGCCGAACGATGTAGGCTGTTTAAGAGAGAGTACTGAGTGGTGGGCGGATTTATGGATAAGGTCAGAGCGTATCTGCTGGGGCTTCCCCGGCGGCGCAAAAGGTTGATTCAGGTGGCCACCGACACGGTATTGGTGTGGCTTGCCCTGTGGTTGGCGTTCATTGTCCGCCTTGGCATAGACGATATGTACAATCCGCTCAAAGCCCATCTGTGGCTTTTTGCCTGTGCCCCAATTGTCGCTATCCCGCTCTTCATACGTTTCGGCATGTACCGCGCGGTCATGCGTTATTTCGGTAACGATGCCCTGATCGCAATCGTCAAGGCGGTTAGCCTGTCATCGCTGATCCTGGCGGTTGTCGTCTATTGGTACAGCAATCACCAGGCCGTCGTCCCACGCTCCATCATCTTCAACTACTGGTGGTTGAGCATGGTGATCATCGGCGGTCTGCGCCTGTGCATGCGCCAATACTTCATGGGTGATTGGTTCACCGCTGCGCAGCACGTACCGTTCACCAATCGGGACGATGGCTTGACCAAGGTTGCTATCTATGGCGCAGGCGTCGCTGGCAATCAGCTGGTGGCGGCACTTCGCATGGGCCGAGTGATGCGCCCTGTGGCATTTATCGACGACGACGCGAGTATCGCGGACCGCTCTATTTCCGGCCTCCAGGTCTATAAACCAAAACACATTCAACAGATGATCGATGTTACGGGCGCCCAGGAAATCCTCTTGGCCCTGCCATCATCTACTCGTGCACGTCGCAGGGAAATTCTCAATCTGCTGGAAGGTTTTCCGCTTCACATTCGCAGTGTTCCCAACTTCACCGACCTCGCCAGTGGGCGGGTGAAGGTCGAGGATATTCAGGAAGTCGATATCGCGGACTTGCTGGGCCGCGACTCCGTACCCGCGCAACCTGATCTGCTCGCTCGTTGTATCAAGGGCAAGACTGTCATGGTGACTGGTGCGGGCGGGTCGATCGGTTCTGAGCTTTGCCGACAGATATTCTCGCTGGGTCCGACCACGCTTTTGCTGTTTGAGCACAGTGAGTTCAATCTCTACAGCATTATTTCGGAGTTGGAACAGCGTGGCTGTCGCGAGTCAGTATCGGTCAAGTTGTTGCCGATCCTGGGCTCTATCCGCCATAAGGATAAACTCCTGGATGTGATGAAGACTTGGCGCGTAGACACGGTCTACCATGCCGCGGCTTACAAGCATGTGCCCATGGTCGAGCACAATATCGCCGAAGGAGTGCTCAATAACGTCATCGGTACACTCAACACGGCTCAGGCTGCTTTACAGTCGGGTGTTGCCAATTTCGTATTGATCTCTACCGACAAAGCTGTACGTCCGACTAATGTCATGGGCAGTACCAAGCGTCTCGCCGAGTTGACCCTTCAAGCTCTCAGCCGCGAAATTGCTCCCGTGTTGTTCGGCGACAAGGCCAATGTGTCGCGCGTGAACAAGACCCGATTTACCATGGTGCGCTTTGGCAATGTACTGGGCTCTTCCGGTTCAGTGATTCCGCTGTTCCACAGCCAGATCAAATCGGGTGGCCCATTGACCGTCACGCACCCGAAAATTACTCGCTACTTCATGACCATCCCCGAATCCGCACAACTGGTGATCCAGGCCGGTTCCATGGGGCAGGGTGGTGATGTTTTCGTGTTGGACATGGGCGAACCGGTAAAAATTGTCGAGCTCGCGGAGAAGATGATTCACTTGTCCGGCTTGAGTATTCGTTCTGATAAAAATCTTCAAGGCGACATCTCCATCGAGTTCACAGGGTTGCGGCCGGGCGAAAAACTCTACGAAGAATTGCTGATCGGTGACAACGTCGTGGCGACTCAGCATCCGATGATTATGAGCGCCAATGAAGATCACCTGCCATGGGACGTGCTCAAGGGGCGTTTGACGGATTTGCTTAACGCCGTTGAGCAAGACGATTACTCCCGCGTCCGTCAACTCCTGCGCGACACCGTCAGCGGCTACAACCCGGATGGCGAGATCGTCGACTGGATTTATCAGGAACGTCGTCTCGAACCCTGATTGTTTCACATCCTGTAACGTACACACTTTTGACAGCTTCATCACATCGCCTAAATTTGGGGAGCAGCTTCGGAAAAGCTGCTTTTCTCAATCGATGTCATGGAGCTTCACTTATGCGTACAGGCTATTTCTCCTCCTTGGTTTTTGCACTGCTTACCAGCGCTTCTATCGCGGCGATCGCGGCACCCGCGGCCAAGCCTGAGGCTGTCAATGCACCGATGGTGCTGGACGTTGCCGCCAAGGCGCAGGGCGAAAAAATTGATCTGAACGGTGCGGATGCCCCGACACTGCAGCGCGAACTGGCCGGCGTCGGTGAAGCCAAGGCCAAGGCGATTGTTGCGTATCGTGAGACAAACGGGCCGTTTGCATCCGTGGACGAGTTGCTGGAAGTGAAAGGGATCGGCAAGGCGATTCTGGACAGGAATCGTGAAAAGCTCCAAGTGAACTAAGCTTGTAGATCAACGCCAAGAGGCCGGTCATTGACCGGCCTTTTTGCATTCTGGCGAAAGCGTCGATGTGCTCCCTTTCGTCGGGATTTAAAAAATTACGACTATCATATGGTGTTTTGATTATGCCTATAATAAATTGCCGAAGCGCACTGGCGCTCGTCTTCCTCAAGCATTCCTCAGGAGCACAGTCATGAATTCAGTCCAGTCTCAAGGCACGGCCCTTGTTACCGGCGCCTCTTCGGGCATCGGGGCGGTTTACGCCGAGCGTTTGGCGGCCCGTGGTTTTGATTTGTTGTTGGTGGCACGCGACGAGCAGCGGCTGGAGGCGGCGGCGAGCAAGCTGCGTTCAGAGTATGGAATCAAGGTCGAAGTGCTCAAGGCAGACCTGACGCAAAAGGATGAAGTGCTCAAACTCGAGCAACGCCTGCGCAGTGATTCCAGTATCAGCCTGTTGCTCAACAACGCCGGCGTCGCGGCCGATGGTTTGTTGGCCAACGCCGATATGGAGCAACTGGAGCGCCTGATTCAGCTCAACGTCACCACGGTTACACGATTGGCCTCGGCCGCAGCCGCTAGTTTTACCAAGGCTGGGCGAGGGACGATCATCAATATCGCGTCGGTAGTCGCCTTGTTCCCTGAGCGGTTCAACGCGACTTACAGCGCCAGCAAGGCGTATGTTCTGAGTCTGACTCAGTCATTGAACACTGAACTCAATGGCACCGGGGTCCAGGTTCAAGCGGTGTTGCCTGGGGTAACACGCACCGAAATCTGGGAGCGTTCCGGTATCGACGCCAGTGGCATACCGGCGGAAATGGTCATGGACGCAGGGGAAATGGTCGACGCTGCCTTGGCTGGTCTGGACCAGGGTGAGTTGATCACCATTCCTTCCTTGCCACAGGCCAGCGAATGGGAAGCCTTTGTTGCGGCCCGTCATGTGATGGCGCCGAACTTGTCCCGAGACAAAGCCGCCGCACGCTATAAGTGAGGCGCCATGTATCGGCTTGAGGTGAATGCGGTATGAATGATCGTCGAGTGGTTGTAACAGGAATGGGCCTGGTGTCGCCGCTGGGTAGCGGTGTCGAGGCGGTCTGGGCGCGTTTGTTGGCCGGACGTTCCGGATTGCGGGCGTTGCCGGATGAGGTGGTTGCCGATTTGCCGGCCAAGGTCGGTGGCGCTGTGCCGACCCTGGCTGAAGATGCGGAAGCGGGTTTCGACCCGGATCGGGCAACGCTGCCCAAAGAGCAAAAGAAGATGGATCGCTTCATCCTGTTTGCCATGGAGGCCGCACGCCAGGCGCTGGAGCAAGCCGATTGGCAAGCCCTGGACGCCAACGCTCAGGAACGGACGGCGACCATCATCGGCTCGGGTGTTGGCGGTTTTGGCGCGATAGCCGATGCGGTGCGCACCACTGACAGTCGGGGGCCACGACGTTTGTCGCCGTTCACTATTCCGTCGTTTCTGGTCAATCTCGCGGCTGGCCATGTTTCGATCCAGCATGGTTTCAAAGGCCCGTTGGGCGCACCGGTCACCGCCTGTGCGGCGGGTGTTCAGGCAATTGGTGATGCGGCGCGGCTGATTCGTTGTGGTGAGGCGGATATTGCGGTGTGCGGTGGGGCGGAAGCGGCAATCGATCGCGTCAGCTTGGCCGGTTTTGCCGCTGCCCGGGCCTTGTCCAGCGGCTTCAACGAGACTCCGGAGCGCGCCTCGCGGCCGTTCGACAGTGGTCGCGATGGCTTTGTGATGGGGGAGGGCTCCGGTCTTCTGGTGATCGAATCCCTTGAACACGCGTTAGCTCGTGGTGCTCAGCCCATCGCGGAACTGGTCGGCTACGGCACCAGCGCTGATGCCTATCACCTGACTGCTGGCCCCGAGGATGGCAGCGGAGCGCGTCGGGCGATGTCGTTGGCATTGGCGCAGGCAGGCATTTCGCCGGCGCAGGTCCAGCACCTCAATGCACACGCTACCTCGACACCCGTCGGTGATTTGGGTGAGTTGGCAGCGATCAAGTCGTTGTTCGGGACGGATAACAAGATTGCAGTGACATCGACCAAGTCGGCTACCGGACATCTGCTTGGTGCGGCCGGCGGGATCGAGGCGATCTTCACGCTGTTGGCTATCCGAGATCAGATCGTTCCCGCCACCCTCAATTTCGATAGCCCGGATCCGGCGGCGCAAGGGGTGGACATCGTCCATGGCCAGGCACGTTCGATGCCTATCGAATACGCGCTGTCCAACGGCTTCGGATTTGGGGGTAAATGCCAGCGTATTGTTCAAGCGCTGGCAGGGCTAGTCTTTGGACTGCTTGAGGTGATCGCGAGTGACGTCGAGAATCCGCTGAGCCAGCTCGGTGTTCTCGACACTGCGAGAGAGCAGCAGTGCGCCAATCAGGGTCGACATGATAACGATGCTGCGCTCGGCGGCATCTTCGCCTTCAAGGGTGCCTTGCACCTGTTCGAGTCGTGCATTGAGCACCGTATCGCTGGTCGGGCTCGGCTGCCCGCGCAGCCCGAGCTCCGACGACATGGTTGGCAGCGGGCACCCTTCATGGGGCGATGTCTGGTGCCATTCGGACAAATAGGTGTCGATGAACGCGTCCAGCGGATGCTCCGACGCGAACAGCTCGGCGCACAATCCCTCGACTTCTTCGCCAGCGGCCACCAAGGCCTTTTCAACCAGTTCATCCTTGGATTTGAAGTGTGAGTAAAAGCCGCCATGGGTAAGGCCCAGCGCTTTCATCAGCGGTTGCAAGCCAGTCGCACCGATACCGTCGCGGCGAAAGCGTGCTGATGCTTCCTTGATGATGCGTTGGTGGGTCTGGGCTTTATGGTCCTGCGAGTAACGCATCTTTATTCTCCACAACAATGCGCCATATTAACCAATGAATGTTGAATGGTGACTGTACTTCTACTTCTAAAAAGCATGCAGATGCGTCTGACTGGGTCCAGAGGTGTCCAGCTACTTGGCATGAATAATGATTACTCTCTCGTCAACGATTGTTGAACAATCATGAGGCGATGAGCATGAACAGCGGACTGTCCCTGGCTGACCACATCACCCGGGAGTTGCGCGCCGACATCATTGGCGGTCGCTTGCTGCCGGGCATGGCGCTAGTGGAAAACGATCTGGTGTCGGCCTACAACGCATCGCGCAATACCATTCGCGAAGCGCTGCACCGTCTGGGGCAGGAAGGGCTGACGCGCTATGTGCGCAACAAAGGCGTGATGGTGCGCAGGGTCGGTGTCGAAGACGTGCGGGATCTGTTTAACGTGCGCCGTACCCTGGAATTGCAAGCCATCAGCGCCAGCCAACCGCTGCGTGAGTACCAGTCGGACCGGATGCTCGAAGCCCTGGAGGCCACCGAACTGGCTCGGGATCGTGAAGACTGGCGCGCGGTCGGCACCCATAGCCTGGCCTTTCATCAACACATCGTCGGGTTGTTGCGTAGCCCCTTGTTCGACGAGTTCTTCACCAACGTCGTCGCCCAACTGCGCCTGGTGTTTTGCAGCGCCCCCGATGAATCGCGTTTTCAAGCGCCGTGGCTGGCCCGCGACCGTTTGATCCACGACTTGCTGGCAGACGGTAACAAAGCGCTGGCTCTGGATGAAATGAGCCTGTATCTCGACGATTCCGAGCAACTGCTGTTGCAGATGCTGACCCCTGTTTCCCATCACTGATCGAGGATTCGTGCCATGTACAAAGACTATCCGGCGGCCTATCAAGTCAGCAAAGGCTCGGCCTTGCAGGTTGACAAGGCGTTCTATGAACGGGTCCGCGATGCGAAGGACGGGCGCACGCTGATCGAGCAATTCGAAGTGCCGATCCGCACCGGGCGCGCCTGGCATGTGCCGGCCGGGCATGTGTTTCGGGTGACCACGCCGGTCGGCCCGCAGGTCGGGGATTTCAACGTCTGGAATGCCCATGACCCACGGGAACGTCTGTGGGCCGCGCGCACCCGCCAGTTGCAGGGCGCCCACGTCAGCACCCATGACCGGCTCTGGTCGAACCTGCCGTTTTTGCGTCCGCTGGTGACCATCACCGATGACAGCCTGGCCGGTTACGGCATCGACGAGCACGGTGGCCGGCTGCACGATTTGCTGGGCACGCGCTGCGATCCGTATGTGAACAAAATGCTCACCGGCGAAGACTTCCATCATCACTGCCATTCGAACCTGACCCGCGCCGTGTTGCCCCATGGCCTGACCGAGTTCGACGTGCATGACGTGCTGAATATCTTCCAGTGCACCGGCCTTAACCACGACGACATGTATTTCATGAAGGCCTGCCCGGCGCAGAAGGGCGACTACCTGGAGTTCTTTGCCGAAATCGATTTGTTGTGCGCGCTGTCGACCTGCCCGGGTGGCGACCTGTCTCTGGCCATGTGGGGGCCGGATGCGCAGGATCCGCTGAGCGTGTGTCGCCCGTTGGGGGTGGAGATTTATCGGTTGGAGGATTCGTTGCTCGAAGGCTGGAGCCAGCCTGAACGTGCTGCATATAAAGGGCTGCATGGCTTGCATATCGCCAAGGCCGATTGGGAAAAGTAGCCGTGCTTTTGTGGCGAGGGAGCTTGCTCCCGTACGGCTGCGAAGCAGCCGTCAGGCCTATGCATGCGTATGTCTGCAAGAAAGGAGGCGGCGGTTTTAGGGCCGCTGCGCGACGCAGCGCGAGCAAGCTCCCTCGCCACAGGGATTTGTGTTGAGACCAATAGCAAACCCCACCTGCAAGAGTGGGGTTTTTCGTTTAGCGGTCCTGCGCTTCCTTGGCATCCATTTCCGCATTGCGTTCGGCGACGCGTTTACGTTGCTCTTCGGTCATATCGACCTTGGTGGCGGTGTCGCGCAACATCATCAAACCACCAACGATCGAGCCGATTGCAACGACCAGAATCAACCAGGCATACCAGGGCATAGGGCTCTCCTTGAGGGCAGGCCGGTTGACGGATTTCGCCAACCGATCGTGCATACCACTTTGAGCGATGGAAAATCGCAGTGGTTCCATTCTATGCCTGTTATGCCTCGTTCACCTGCACGGTGTCACGGTCGCCCGAAACACCCTTGTAGGAGCTGCCGAAGGGTGTGTTGCCACCCTAGGATCGGATGGCTCGGCATGTCAGAGCCCGGTCAGCATCGCATCTGCTGGCGCATCGGCACGCAATTGTGCGGTGAGCATGAAGTACACGAATCCCACCGCCATGAAGCCGAGGAAGATCACCCCGATCAATGCGTTGAACCAGGCCATCGCCACCAGGCACACCACCGCCAGCACCAGCGCAATCATCGGCACCAGCGGATAGCACGGCGCGCGGAAAGTCCGTTCCAGGTTCGGCTCGGTTTTACGCAGTTTGAACAGGCTGAGCATGCTCATGATGTACATCACAATCGCGCCGAACACCGCGATGGTGATCATCGCCGCCGTCAGCGTCATGCCGCCGAGGTTGATCAAGCCGTCGCTGTAAATCGCTGCGATGCCGATCAGGCCGCCGGCAATAATCGCCCGGTGCGGGGTTTGGAAGCGTGACAGCTTGGCCAGGGATTTCGGCAAGTAACCGGCCCGAGCAAGGGCAAAGAACTGCCGCGAGTAGCCAAGAATGATCCCGTGGAAACTCGCCACCAAACCGAACAGACCAATCCACACCAGCATGTGCAACCAGCCGGAGCTTTCGCCAACCACCGCTTTCATCGCTTGCGGCAGCGGGTCGTTGATGTTCGACAGGGTGCGCCAGTCACCGACGCCACCGGCAAAGAACATCACGCCCATGGCCAGCAGCACCAGGGTCAGGATACCGCTGATGTAGGCTTTCGGAATCGTGCGTTTCGGGTCCTTGGCTTCTTCGGCCGCCATTGCCGCGCCTTCGATGGCCAGGAAAAACCAGATCGCAAACGGGATCGCCGCAAACATCCCGGCAATCGCCGGCATGCTGAACACATCGGAACCGGCCCAGCCGTTAAGGGCAAAGTTGCTGAAGCTGAACGCCGGGGCGACCACGCCCATAAACACCAGCAGTTCGGCCACGGCCAATACGCAGACCACCAATTCGAACGTCGCCGCCAGTTTCACTCCGAGGATGTTCAGGCCCATAAACACGATGTAGGCGCCGACGGCTGCGTGTTTCGGATCAAGCGCTGGAAACTGCACATTCAGGTACGCGCCAATCGCCAAGGCGATCGCGGGCGGGGCGAAGACAAATTCGATCAGTGTCGCCATCCCGGCGATCAATCCGCCTTTCTCGCCAAAGGCGCGGCGGCTGTAGGCAAAGGGACCGCCGGCATGGGGAATCGCCGTGGTCAGTTCGGTGAAGCTGAAGATGAAGCAGGTGTACATGGTGGCGACCATAAAGGAAGTCACCAGAAAGCCCAATGTCCCGGCCACGCCCCAGCCGTAACTCCAGCCAAAGTACTCACCGGAAATCACCAGCCCGACGGCGATGCCCCACAAGTGCAGCGTGCCCAGCGTGGGTTTGAGTTGTGTGTTCATGCGTTGCTCCCTGAACGGTTTGGAAAGCTCGGGGGAGGGCTTTGCAGTGGGCGTGCCATTTTGTATTTGTGCGTCGTAAAGGGGTGAAAGCTGTCGTATCGGGGATGATCGCCGCGCAATGGCCTGTTTTTGTGCGCCAGTTGGGGGCGGTGTCGTCATTTATGCCGCCATCGCGAGCAAGCTCGCTCCCACAGTTGGAATGCGTTCGCCCAAACAACACCGATCCCTGTGGGAGCGAGCTTGCTCGCGATGGCGTCCGCCCCAACCCCGCTGTAACGCCGGCATAAAGCCACTCTTTACGCTTTCTTTATGCCCCGTCACACCCCTCGGTCTCGTTCCTTTACAGCCACCCTGCGGACAATGACTCCACACGCGGCAATACGCCGTAACACGGAGAACTTCCATGAGCGTTCTGGACGGGGTGTCACTGCTACTGGCAGTGGGGCTGTTCATTTATCTGTTGGTTGCGCTGTTGCGCGCGGATCGGAACTAGGAGCGGCTATGCACAGTTATGACTATTGGCTGATCCTGGCCTTCTTCGCCCTGGTGCTGATTCCGGCACCGTTTCTGGGGCGTTTTTACTACAAGGTGATGGAGGGGCAGCGCACTTGGCTGTCACCGATCCTTGGCCCGGTGGAGCGCGGCTGTTATCGCGTAGCCGGGGTAGACCCGCAGGCAGAACAGAGCTGGCAGAAATACACCCTGGCCTTGCTCGCCTTCAACCTTGCGGGCTTCTTGCTGTTGTTCGCGATCCTGTTGTTCCAGGACCACTTGCCGCTCAACCCGCAAAACCTGCCGGGTCAAGAGTGGACGCTGGCGTTCAACACCGCCATCAGCTTCATGACCAACACCAACTGGCAGTCCTACAGCGGTGAAGCGTCCTTGAGCTACCTGAGTCAGATGGCCGGCCTCACCGTGCAGAACTTCGTCAGCGCCGCCACCGGCCTCGCCGTGCTGGTTGCCCTGTGCCGCGGTATCGGTCGCAAGTCCACCAAGACCTTGGGTAACTTCTGGGTCGACATGACCCGTGCCACCCTCTACGGCCTGCTGCCAATCTGCTTGCTGCTGGCGCTGTATCTGGTCTGGCAGGGCGTGCCACAAACCTTCGCGCACTACGTGAATGCCGTGACCATGCAAGGCGTCGATCAAGTGATCCCGCTTGGCCCGGCCGCCAGCCAGATTGCGATCAAGCAACTGGGCACCAACGGTGGTGGCTTCTTCGGCGTGAACTCGGCGCATCCGTTCGAAAACCCGACCGCGTGGAGCAACCTGTTTGAAATGGGTTCGATCATCCTGATCCCGGTCGCCCTGGTGTTCACCTTCGGTCATTACGTGAAAGACCTGCGTCAGAGCCGCGCGATCATCGCCTGCATGCTGGCGCTGTTCCTGATCGGCGGCGCGACGTCGATGTGGGCTGAATACCAACCCAACCCTGCGCTGGCCAACGCTGCCGTCGAACAGACCGCACCGCTGGAAGGCAAGGAAGCGCGCTTCGGTACCACCGCCACCGTGCTCTGGTCGGTGACTACCACCGCGGCGTCCAACGGTTCGGTCAACGGCATGCATGACAGCCTTAACCCGCTGAGCGGCATGGTCGCACTGGTCAACATGATGGTCGGCGAAGTGATCTTCGGCGGCGTCGGTGCCGGGCTCTACGGCATGTTGCTGAACGTGTTGATCGCGGTGTTCCTCGCCGGCCTGATGATCGGCCGCACACCGGAATACCTCGGCAAGAAACTTCAAGCCAAGGAAGTGCAATTGTTGGTCGTGACCTTGCTGGTGATGCCGGTCGGCGTGCTGGTGCTGGGTGCAATCGCCGCCAGCCTGCCGGGACCTGCCGGTGCCATCAGTAACCCTGGCCCGCATGGTTTCAGTCAGTTGCTGTACGCCTACACCTCGGCCAGTGCCAACAACGGTTCGGCATTCGGCGGTCTGAGTGCCAACACCCCGTTCCACAACCTGATGCTCGGTCTTGGCATGTTGATCGGTCGCTTCGGTTACATCCTCCCGGTTCTGGCATTGGCCGGCAGCCTGGCGATGAAGAAAACCGCACCGATTGGCCAGAACAGCTTCCCGACGCATGGCCCGTTGTTCGTGACCTTGTTGACTGTGACCATTTTGCTCGTGGGTGGCCTGACCTTCTTGCCGACGTTGGCGCTGGGTCCGATTGCCGAACACTTGAGCATGGGCTTCTAAGGAATCAATGAATGAATATGCCCGTAAATAAACCGGTGATCGTCAAGGCGCCGGAACAACCGAAAACTGCGATGTCGGCCCTGTGGCGCCCGGCGCTGGTGCAAGCCTTCGTCAAGCTCGACCCTCGGCAATTGCAGCGTGCGCCGGTGATGCTGGTGGTCGAACTGACCGCCATCCTGACCACCGTGCTGTGCTTCATTCCCGACGGCAGCGTGCCGACCTTCGTCGCGGCGCAAATCGCGCTGTGGCTGTGGTTTACCGTGCTGTTCGCGAACTTCGCCGAAGCCTTGGCCGAAGGTCGGGGCAAGGCCCGCGCCGACAGCCTCAAGGCCGGCAGCGAAGGCTTGAGTGCCCGCCGCAAAACCTCCAACGGCACCTTTCAAGTGGTGCCGGCCACCAGCCTGCGCAAGGATGATGTGGTGCGCGTCGAAGCCGGGGAAATGATCCCCGGTGACGGCGAGGTGATTGAAGGCATCGCGGCGGTCAACGAAGCGGCAATTACCGGTGAGTCCGCGCCGGTGATTCGTGAGTCCGGCGGTGACCGTTCGGCCGTCACCGGCAACACCCGCCTGGTCTCCGACTGGCTGCTGATACGCATTACTGCCAACCCTGGCGAGTCGACCCTCGATCGCATGATCGCTCTGGTCGAAGGCGCCAAACGTCAGAAAACCCCGAACGAAGTGGCGCTCGACATCCTGCTGATCGGCCTGACGCTGATCTTCCTGCTGGTGGTCGTCACCCTGCAACCGTTCGCCCACTTCGCCAACGGCAGCCTGCCGCTGGTGTTCCTGGTGGCGTTGTTGGTCACGCTGATTCCGACCACCATCGGCGGCCTGCTTTCCGCCATCGGTATCGCCGGCATGGACCGCCTGGTTCGCTTGAATGTGATCGCCAAATCCGGTCGCGCCGTGGAAGCGGCGGGGGACGTGCACGTCCTGCTGCTGGACAAGACCGGCACCATCACCTTCGGTAACCGTCGTTGCACCGCCGTTTACGCGGCACCGGGTGTTACCGCCAAGGAACTGGCCGAAGGTGCGTTGTTTGCCTCGCTGGCCGACGACACGGCTGAAGGCAAATCCATCGTCGAGTACCTGCGTGGCCTGCATCCGCAGCCAGAGCCAAGCCCTGAGCTGCTGACGGCGGTGCCGTTCAGCGCCGAAACTCGCCTGTCCGGTGTCGACCATCAAGGCCGCGTGTATCGCAAAGGCGCGGTGGATTCATTGCTGGCCTTCGTCGGTCTGAAACGTGCTGATTTGGCGCCGTCGCTGTCCCGGGAAATCGACAAGATCGCCCAGAGCGGTGGCACTCCGTTGCTGGTCTGCGCCGAAGGCAAACTGCTCGGTGCGATCCACCTCAAGGACGTGGTCAAGCCTGGCATTCGTGAGCGTTTTCGCCGAACTGCGCAGCATGGGCATCCGCACGATCATGGTGACCGGCGACAACCCGCTGACCGCCAAGACGATCGCAGCGGAAGCCGGCGTCGACGACTTCCTCGCCGAGGCCACCCCAGAGGACAAGCTCGCCCTCATCCGGCGTGAGCAGGAGGGCGGCAATCTCGTCGCCATGACGGGCGACGGAACGAACGACGCACCGGCACTCGCCCAGGCCGACGTCGGGGTCGCGATGAACACCGGCACCAGCGCCGCGAAGGAGGCCGGCAATATGGTCGACCTCGACTCTGACCCGACGAAGCTCATCGATATCGTCCGAATCGGCAAACAGCTTCTGATCACCCGCGGCGCCCTCACCACCTTCTCGATCGCCAACGACATCGCCAAGTACTTCGCGATCATCCCGGCCATGTTCGCAGGGGTCTTCCCCGGCCTCGCCGTGCTGAACGTGATGCAGCTGCACTCGCCAGCCTCGGCGATCCTGTCCGCCATCATCTTCAACGCGATCATCATCGTCGTACTGATCCCGCTCGCGCTTCGCGGAGTCACCTACCGTCCGGCCGCCGCCGCGAGCGTGCTCAGCCGCAACCTGCTGATCTACGGCCTGGGCGGGCTTCTGGTGCCGTTCGTGGGCATCAAGGCGATCGACATGGTGTTGACGGCGTTGCATTTGGTTTAACAGTTAACGGGTGGGTGGGAGCTGCTTTTTGTGGCGAGGAGCTTGCTCCCGCTGGGCTGCGAAGCAGCCCCATCCCAGCCACCGCGTTTGTTCAGGCAAAGCGCATTCGCCGGGTTGACGACTGCTTCGCAGCCGAACGGGAGCAAGCTCCCTCGCCACAGGTGATGTGTGTGCCTTCACAGTATTTTCCGAATTCGAGGATTTTGAAATGTCCACAATGATACGTCCGGCCCTGAGCCTGCTGGTCCTGATGACGCTGATCACTGGCGTCGCTTACCCCTTGGTGGTCACCGGCGTGGCTCAGGTCGCCTTCCCGGACCAGGCCAATGGCAGCCTGGTGCGTGACGCCGACGGCAAGGTCCGTGGCTCGTCGCTGATTGCCCAGGTTTTCGTCGGCGACGCCTGGTTCCATCCACGGCCATCGGCAGGTGCGTTTGCCACCGTGTCGAGCAGCGCCAGCAACCTCTCGCCGAGCAACCCGGCGCTGGCCACTCGAGTGATCGACGATGCCAACAAACTGATCGTGCCAGGCCAGGGCCCGGTGCCGTTGGCGATGCTGACCACCTCCGGCAGCGGCCTCGATCCACACTTGCCACCGGCAGCGATTGCCTATCAACTGGCGCGTGTTGCAGCTGCGCGTAACCTGCCGGTGGCGACGGTTGAACAACTGATGAATGCAAACATCGAGCGACCATTGGTGGGGCCACCGGTGGTTAATGTGTTGGCGTTGAACATCGCGCTGGAAAAACTGTAAATCGGTGGCGCGGCCATTCGCGAGCAAGCCCGCTCCCACATTGGAATGCATTTCAAAATGTGGGAGCGGGCTTGCTCGCGAAGACGGTCTCACAGGCACTTAATCAACATCTGAAAAAAGAGATTCCCAAGCATGAGTGACTCCGGCCGCGCCGATGCGTTGTTAGCAGATCTGCCTCGGGATGGCCGTGGCCGGCTCAAGGTGTTCCTCGGTGCCGCACCGGGCGTCGGCAAGACCTACGCCATGCTCGAAGCGGCCCACACCCAACTGCGCCAAGGCGTGAAAATCATCGCTGGCGTGGTCGAAACCCATGGCCGCGCCGAAACCGAAGCGCTGCTCGGTGGCTTGCCGCAACAACCGCTGGTGCGCTCGGAATACCGTGGCGTGATGCTTGAAGAGATGGACCTCGACGGCCTGCTCAAAGCCAAGCCGAAACTGGTGCTGGTCGATGAGCTGGCCCACAGCAACGCCCCCGGCAGTCGTCACGCCAAGCGCTGGCAAGATATCCAGGAACTGCTGGCCGCCGGCATCGACGTGTACACCACGGTCAACGTCCAGCACCTGGAAAGTCTCAACGATCAGGTGCGCGGCATCACTGGCGTCCAGGTCCGCGAAACCCTGCCGGACTGGGTCCTGCAAGAAGCCTACGAACTGCTCTTGATCGACCTGCCGCCCCGGGAATTGCTGGAGCGTCTGCGCGATGGCAAGGTCTACGTGCCGGAGCAGGCGCGGGCGGCCATCGATGCGTTCTTCACGCAAACCAACCTCACCGCCCTGCGTGAAATGGCCATGCAAACCGCTGCGGCTCAGGTCGATGATGATCTGGCCCAGGGTTATCGCCAGCTCGGCCAGGCGGCACCTGCGGTGCGCGGTCGCTTGTTGGTCGGGGTCGATGGCGATGCTCAGGCCGAACGTCTGGTGCGTCACGCCAGCCGCGTCGCCCAGCGTCGGCATTTGCCGTGGAGCCTGGTGCATGTGGACAACGGCAGCGTGCGCGACGAGCAATCGCGCCTGCGCCTGCAAAGCGCCCAGCAACTGGCCGAGCGCCTCGGCGGCGAAGTGGTGTTGCTGCGGGCCGGCGAGGTGGCGAAAACCCTGATCCAGCACGCCGCCGAACGTCGCGCGAGCCTGGTGTTGGTCGGTCAGTCGCGCCAGCGTTTGCGTCGAAGGGTGTTCGGCGGCGGTCTGGCGTCACGCTTGTTGCGCGATGCCCGTGGGCTGGAAATCAACGTCCTCGACAGCGACCATGAAGTGCCCGCAACCCGTCAGCGTTCGGCGCATTCATTGGTCTGGTTCGACTACGCGCTGGCCTTGGTGGCAACCGTTTTGGCCAGTGCTTTGGCCTGGGCAGTGGCAAGTGTTTTGCCGCTGCCGAATATCTCCCTGGTGTTCCTTGCCGCCGTGTTGCTGGTGGCGGTGCGCAGCAGCCTTGGCCCGGCGCTGGCCTGTGCGGCGTTGTCGTTTCTGACCTACGACTTTTTGTTCATACCGCCAAACTTCTCGTTCGCCATCCAGCGCGAAGAAGACGTCCTGACGTTGCTGTTTTTCCTGCTGATGGCGGCGCTCACCGGCAACCTCGCCGCGCGGCAACGTCGACAACTGGAGGCTTTGCGCGACACACAGGAAGAAACCACCGAACTGCTCGACCTGTCGCGCAAACTCACCGCCGCCACCGACCGCCAGGCCGTGGTCAGTGCCGCCGCCCAGCATTTGAATGGTTGGAGCGATCTGCAACTGTGCCTGCTCAACCGCGACGGGCAGGGTGGCTGGAAAGTCGAAACCGGCGGTCCGCTGGAGTTCTCCGAGGCCGAACGTGCCGCTGCCGATTGGGCCTGGCAACACGATCAGCCGGCGGGCGCCGGCACCGGCACGCTGCCGTTCGGGCGTTGGTGGTGGTGGCCGTTGTCGGTCGAAGATGGGCCGCTGGCGTTGCTCGGTGTCTGCGCCAAAGAAGGCCAGACCTTGAGCGGCCAGCGCCGGCGTTTGCTGACTGCGCTGAGCCAGCCATTGGCCCAGGCCCTGGCCCGTGCACAATTGGCCGAAGACCTCGAAGCAGCGCGGCTGCACGGTGAAACCGAGCAACTGCGCAGTGCCTTGCTGGCCTCGGTGTCCCACGATTTGCGCACGCCGCTGACTTCCATGCGTGGCAGCATCGACAGCCTGCTGGCCCTCGGCGAAGCGATCCCGCTGGAGGATCGCCGCGAGCTGCTCGAAGGCACCCGCGATGAAGCGGAGCGTCTCGACCGCTACATCCAAAACCTGCTGGACATGACCCGCCTCGGTCACGGCGCGCTGAAACTGGCCCGGGACTGGGTGTCGCCCGCCGATATCGTCGGCAGTTCGCTCAATCGCCTGCGCGCGGTGTTGGCGCCGTTGCAGGTCAGCACCGAAGTGCCGGCCGAGCTGCCGCTGCTGTACGTGCATGCGGCATTGATCGAACAGGCGCTGGTCAACGTGATCGAAAACGCCGCGCGGTTTTCACCGGTTCACGGACGCCTGCAAGTGCGCGCCGGGGCCGATGACAGCGAGCTGTTTTTTTCCGTCAGCGATGAAGGCCCGGGGATTCCGGAGGACGAGCGAGCGAAGATTTTCGACATGTTCTACACCGCCGCGCGTGGTGATCGTGGCGGGCAGGGCACGGGGTTGGGGCTGGCGATTTGTCAGGGCATGGTCGGCGCCCATGGTGGGCGGATCAGCGTTGCCGATGGCATTGAAGGGCGTGGCACCTGCATCACCTTGCACCTGCCGTTGCAGGCGCAACCGGGCTACGAAAGTGAAGCCTGATCGCGCTTGCGCTACTCTCTTGCCACTTCTATTTGTTGATGTGAACTCATGAGCCAGACCGCGACCATTTTGGTCATCGACGACGAACCGCAGATCCGCAAGTTCCTGCGCATCAGCCTCGCCTCCCAGGGCTACAAAGTGCTGGAGGCCGGCACTGGCAACGAAGGTTTGGCGCAAGCGGCGCTGAACAAACCCGATCTGCTGGTGCTCGACCTGGGGCTGCCGGACATGGACGGCCAGCAAGTGCTGCGCGAGTTTCGCGAATGGTCGACGGTGCCGGTGCTGGTGCTGTCGGTGCGCGCCAGCGAAGGGCAGAAGGTTGAAGCGCTGGATGGCGGCGCCAACGATTACGTGACCAAGCCGTTTGGCATTCAGGAATTCCTCGCGCGCGTTCGGGCGTTGTTGCGACAGGCGCCGGCCGGTGAGGCTCAGCAAGCGGCCCTGACGTTCGGCCCGCTGACCGTAGACCTGGCGTATCGCCGAGTGTTGCTCGACGGTGTTGAAGTCGCGCTGACCCGCAAGGAGTACGCGGTGCTGGCGCAACTGGCGCGGCATCCGGGGCGGGTCATCACCCAGCAGCAATTGCTCAAGGACATCTGGGGGCCGACCCATACCGAGGACAGTCATTACCTGCGGATTGTGGTTGGGCATTTGCGCCAGAAACTCGCAGATGATCCGACTCAGCCGCGGTTTATCGTGACCGAGGCGGGGGTGGGGTATCGGTTGTTGAACGAGGACAGTCTTTAGGAATTGTATTGTTTGAGCCGGCCTCATCGCGAGCAAGCTCGCTCCCACATCTATGGTTCCCCCCTTTTCTGCAATACTGTTTTTGATGATGTGTTTGGCTTGCTTTCATCTATCCGGCGTCTGAGTGGAGGTTGGTCCATTCGCGCCTTGATGAGAATCGATGCCCGGCGATCCTAATTACTTGGACGGCCTTTCAGCCGTGTGGGAGCTCAGGGTTTTCGTCAGGCCGGTTGGCCGTTCACGTCATCTGTTATCCAGCATCGCAAACCAGGTGGGTGGTGCTCGGGTGACAGCGGGGTCAGGCGTTCATCGCGCCTGGCCCCGCATCGAATTCGGTGTGGTGTGCTGCAATCGCCCAGGCGATTCTCGCCAGTTTGTTGGCCAGTGCGCAGACCACATGATTGGAGTGATGGTTGTCCCATAGCCGTCGGACCCAGTCCGCCAGCGCTCCTTTCTGTCGATCCAACTGCATCAGATAGACGCGGGCACACTGGATCAGCAGGCGTCTCTGGTTTCGGTCACCCCGCTTGCTGATGCCTAAAAGTACGGTTTTTCCGCCCGTGGAGTGTTGTTTGGGCACTAGCCCGATCGAGGCCGAATAGCCTCGGCCGCACTTGAACTGTTTGCCATCGCCCAACTCGGCAGCCAGGACGCTGGAGGTGATCGGGCCGACACACGGCATCGTCATCAAGCGAACAGCCAGATCATCTTCAGCGGCTTGGCACTCCACTTCCTTATCCAAAGCCTTGACCTGCTCGTGCAAGTAATTGAAGTGCTCACGCAGCCTGGTCAGTAGTTTTTTGATGGAATCGGGAAGTGGATGTGCTTCAAGCAGCGCTGGAAGATCTTTGATGGACTTGAAGCCTGGGGCCAAGCTGATTCCGACTTCCAGGAGGGCTGCGTGAATCCGATTGACGGTAGCAGTACGTTCTTTGATGAACGAATCACGTGTCGAGTTGAGCATGGCCAGCGCCTGCTGAGCCTGATTCTTAGGCGGCACAAAGCGCATTGTTGGACGAGTTGCAGCCTCGCAGATCGCTTCGGCATCAGCGAAGTCGTTCTTGTTGCTTTTCACATACGGACGCACGAGATGCGGAGCAATGAGTTTGGGTATATGCCCCAGTCTTGAGACTTCCTGCGCCATGAAGTGGGCTCCGCCGCAAGCTTCCATCGCAACGGTGCAGGGTTCGAGATTGGCCAGATGTTGGATGAGCGCCGCCCGATTAAACTTTTTGCGGTAAAGCTCATGACCACGATCATCTTGTGCATGCAGATGAAAGGTGTGTTTTCCCAGATCGATGGCGACAATAGCTACTTTGTTCATGGCAACGGTCTCCGATGAGCCCCCTGTGAAAGCTTAGTGGGTGATCACAGGGGGCGGCGGGGGAGCCATTTCATTATTTGATTGGGGCTGATCACATATGGTGTGTCCACCAAAGATCCACTGTGGGAGCGAGCTTGCTCGCGATGAGGTCCTGACAGTCACCCGAGAATTTTCAGATTCTCAGTTCTGCTCATTCTCATACCGGTCCATCGTATCCCGCGCAATCTCCCGTCCCAACGCGATCAACTCCGGTGCTTTGTAAAACTCGAAAAACCGGCACACGCGCTTCGGCACGTTGATCAAGACATCCGGCGGATACCCGGCAATCTTGTACTGCGCCAACGAGGTCTGCATCACTTCGAAACTCTGGTTGATCAGGTCCAGCAAAGAAGCCGGCCCAACGTTGTCGATGATGAACGAGCCCGTAGCGGATTTCGGCGCACCTTCGCCTTGCGGCGCAGCGGCGGGCTGCTGGGCTTCGGGTTCGGCAGATTCGATCCAGGGATTGATTTCCGCCGCCTCGGCTTTCAACGCCTCCTGTTCCAGCAGCAGCAATTGTTCAGCCTGTTTGCGCCGGAACGGCATCTTCGAGCCGAGGGAATTGATCAGGTTATCGAAGCGCGACTTGAACGCCGCCGGGCGCTGGATCACCGGCAGTTGATAATGACGCTGGTTGGTCGAGTTGAGGTTGACCGCGATGATCAAATCACAATGGCTCGACACTACCGGCACAATCGGCAGCGGGTTCAGCAGGCCGCCATCGACCAGCATGCGATTGCCCTGCATCACCGGCGTGAACAAACTGGGAATCGCCGCCGAGGCGCGAATGGCCTGGTGCAGGCAGCCTGCCTGGAACCAGATTTCCTGCTGGTTGGTCAGGTCGGTGGCCACCGCCGTGTAAGGGATGCGCAGGTCTTCGATATTGATCTCGCCGACGATCTTGCGGATCTGGCCAAAGACTTTCTCCCCGCGAATCGCCCCCAGGCGAAAACTGACGTCCACCAGGCGCAACACATCGAGGTAATCCAGGCTTTCGATCCAGTCACGATACTCGTTGAGTTTGCCGGCGGCATAAATCCCGCCGACCACCGCGCCCATCGAGCAACCGGCGATGCAGGCGATGTCGTAGCCACGCCGTTCGATCTCTTCAATGACACCGATATGGGCGTAGCCCCGGGCTCCACCTGAGCCCAGCACCAGTGCGACACGCTTTTTCATGAACCGCCCTCATCTGACAAGGTTCAACAATGCACCCATCGAGGGGCGTGCTTCAATCGTTAAGGTCGTTGGGCGGGGCAGGGGCGTCGTTTTTTCGACACTGCATGGCGACAGATGGGTATGCTCGCGGGCGCTGTAGTTTGTGCAGCGGGGTCAAGGCACTTTTTACGCGCCCAAACGTCTTACCTGCACGACTGTTTATTTATCTTTGAGGTGTTATCGATGAAAGCCTGGATCTGTGTGCCTTTGATTGCCCTGGCGCTGGCCGGTTGTGCTGGGAAAACTGCGTACCGTGACAGTTGTGGCAGCCAGATTGATGCGGCCTGGCATGAACTGGACCTGGCCAAGGCCGAAGGTTTCGCCGGCACCGTCAGTTACTCCAAGGCCCTGTCGCTGTTGACCGGCGCCAAGACCCAACAGCAATTTGAAGCCTACGAAGGTTGCACCAGCAAAGCCGAGAAGGCGCGTTTCTACATTCGTGAATCCCGCGCGGGCCGTTAAGACTATGATGTAGCTCAATGGCGGCGAGCTTCGATACAGGCAAGATGCATCGAGTGCCGTAGGGAATTCGATTCAGGGAGCAAACGATGTCTGCCTTGGTTGACCGATTGGTGGCTCAGGTTCTGAGCCTGGAAGTCCGTTTGCTGGCCTGTCAGGCACGCTTGACTGCCCGTACCGACCCTGAAGCATTGCACGAATTGCGCACCACGGTGCGCCGTTTGCGCAGCCTGTTGCGGCCCCTTCGTGGTTTACCTGGGGTCGAGCAACTGGAAGTGGCGGCGTCCGGGGTCGGTCAACTGACCACGCCGCTGCGCGATCGCGAAGTGTTGGCGGCGTACCTGCTTGAACATGGTCAACCCGAGGCGGCGAAAGCGGCGCATGGCGCAAATGGACGTGGCTTATCCGACGGTCGCGACCAGCCCTGAAGTCATTCAATTGCTGATGATCCTCGACGCGTTTCCGCGCTTCCTGCGCGCGTCCCAGCGTCAGGGGTTGCTCAAGGGCTTGCGCAAGCGCATCGAAAAGCGCCTGGCCAAACAGTGGAAGAAACTCGACCACACCCTGCACGACCCGGCCCATGATCGTCATTTGCTGCGCTTGTTGATCAAGCGCGTGCGCTATGGCATCGAGGCCTATCCCGAACTCGACCGTTTACCCAAAGCCGCCATGCCCAGACTCAAATCGGCCCAGGCCGCGCTGGGTGATTGGCACGACTGCTGGCAGTGGCTGCTGCGGGCGGAACAGGAAGCGGATTTACAATCCTGCGTCGCGGTCTGGAAAACCACCATGACCCAGGCTGAAAGGCGTGCCGACCGAGTGCTCGATAAACTAAGCGCTGCCTGCTTCAAATCCTGAGAACACCACGGATCAAATGTGGGAGCGGGCTTGCTCGCGAAGAGGTCGATACATTCAACATCAAAGTTGACTGACAGACCGCTTTCGCGAGCAAGCCCGCTCCCACATTGGTTTTGTGTTTGAGTTTGGAAGGTGTGTTAGAGCCAAACGCGGCTCATCTGTCAGTGCTTTTGGCCGGAATAAGCGCTGTGCCGCCCTCAGAGGCTGGTTAAGATCCCTTCATCCTTTTCCGCGTTCTGAGGTTTTCATGCGATTTTCCGATCTGCTCGACGCTGTCCGCAGCCAGCCGCAGGCGCTGTCGATTCCCGCCGAATGGGGCCAGGGCCGTGCCAGTTTTGGTGGCCTGGTCGCCGCGTTGCAGTACGAAGCCATGCGCGCAAAAGTCCCGGCGGATCGGCCAGTGCGTTCGCTGGCGATCACTTTTGTCGGCCCGGTAGAACCCGATGTGCCGGTCAGTTTTGAAGTCGACGTGTTGCGCGAAGGCAAGGCCGTCAGCCAAGTGCTGGGCCGGGTGATGCAGAAAGGTCAGGTGGTGACACTGGTCCAGGGCAGTTTCGGTGCCTCGCGACCGTCCGAAGTGGCGGTGACGGCGCAATCTGCGCCCGAGATGAAACACTGGGACGAATGCCAGGAACTGCCCTACATCAAAGGCGTGACCCCGGAGTTCATGAAACATCTGGCGATGCGCTGGAGCGTCGGTGGGTTGCCGTTCACCGGGAACAAATCCCGGGACATGGGCGGTTGGGTGCGCTTGCGCGGGGATGTGAAGGACGAGCCGCTCAGCGAGGCGTATATCCTCGCGCTGGTCGACGCCTGGCCACCGGCCTTGCTGCCGCACCTGAACAAACCGGCGGCGGGCAGTACGCTGACCTGGACCATCGAATTCGTCCAGCCGTTGCTGGCGTTGAGTACGCTGGACTGGTGCAAGTACCTGGTGGACATCGAATATGCTGCAGATGGCTATGGGCATGCGGCGGCGAAACTGTGGAGCACAGACGGTCAGTTGATTGCCATGAGCCGGCAGACCGTGACGATTTTTGCCTGACTCAGCAAGGGTGGCGCTGCTTACACCAAGCGCGCCACCCGCCACCGCTGAGAACGTCAGGAATTGATCGGCCAGCAAGCACGACATCACTCAGACTCACGCCTTCAGGCTGTGACCGCGGCGCTGAATACCCAGCGCGGCGAACACACCGATGGCGCCAATCACGACATTGATCGGGCTCAGGCTGAAAACGCCTGAAACGAGCAGCAGAAACCCGATGATGACCAGCGCAACGGCGATCAGATTCAAAGCATGATGGGTTGCGTGTTGGTCATTTTGCGGGTGCGACTTCCATTGCCAGGCTGGAAGGTTAGGATGACGTTTGCCCATGTTGAAACTCCTCGATACATGTTGAACACATGCTTGAAGAATAGGCGGGGCAGGGGTGGGCGGCGAATCAAGGTTGGCTATTGACTCGATAGGTGTAATGGGCAAAAAGATCGCAGCCTTCGGCAGCTCCTACAGGTGTACGCCGATCCAATGTAGGAGCTGCCGAAGGCTGCGATCTTTTGACTTTAAAGCTTTAGCTGCCCGATAGCCTTGCTCAACTCCCCAGCCAACGTCGCCAACTCATTACTGGTGGTCGCTGAATCCACCGTCTGTTGCACCGTGTTCTCGGTCACGTCACGAATGCTCACCACCGCCCGATTCATCTCTTCGGCCACATGGCTCTGCTGCTCGGCGGCCACTGCGATCTGCGTATTGCTTTCACGCATCTGCGCCACCGCGCTGGTGATTTGCGCCAAGGCTGCCCCGGCTTCCTGAGCCTGCTGGACGCAATCGTCGGCCTTGAACGAGCTCTCCTGCATGAAGTCCACGGCGTCTCGGGTCCCGGCCTGCAAGGCAGCAACCATCAGCGTGATTTCATCCGTCGAGGTTTGCACGCGCTTGGCCAGGTTGCGTACTTCATCGGCGACCACCGCAAAGCCGCGGCCCATTTCTCCGGCCCGCGCCGCTTCGATGGCCGCGTTGAGCGCCAGCAGGTTGGTTTGCTCGGCAATGCTGTGAATCACGCTGACCACGCCATTGATCTTCTGACTGTCCTCGGCCAGGCGCTGGATCATCTCGGCGGTCTGCTGCACGCCGCTGGACAATCCGGCAATCGACTTCTGCACTCGGCTGACCACTTCCTGGCCGCTGCCGGCCAGGGTGTCGGCGCTTTGCGAGAGGTCGCGGGTGGCGCCGGCATGCTGGGCGATGTGATAAACCGTGGCGGTCATTTCGTTGATGGCGGTGGCGGCTTGATCGGTTTCGCTTTGCTGGCCGAGCATGCCGTGGCGCACTTCATTCATGCTCGACGCCAGCCGTGCCGCGCCGACATCCAGTTGCCGGGCGGTGTTGGCGACGGTGTTGACCACCCGCTGATAACCGGCCTGCATGGCGTTGAAGGCGTTGGCCATCTGCCCGACTTCATCCTTGCAGGCCAGTGGCACGCGGGCCGACAGGTCGCCGGTTTTCTCGACGTGCAGCATCACGTCTTTCAAGGTATTGAGCTGGCTGAGCAAGAAACGGATCAACAACTGCGAAGCACCGAGCATCGCCAGCATCAGGATCGCCACCGCCATCGCATAGTTGAAGAAACGTTCGCCGAACACTTGGGTCAGGCTCGGGCCGTAAGCGATCACTGCGATTTGCTGGCCGTCGGCGCGGCTGAACACCTCGGCGCCCATCAACGGGTTGTCGCCGAACAGCGGCATGCGGTTGATATCGACCCAGCCATTGGTGTCGGTCAGTTCCAGCACTGGTTGATCGTTGATCCGTGGTGCCTGGCCGTGACTGAAGGTCAGTACGTTGTCAGCCTGGGGCAGCGGCTGCCCGGCAGGCCAGGCGTTGAGCAAACGTGCCTGAGCCTGAGCCGATGCCTGGGATGCATGGCTGCGGGCTTGCTGTTCAAGTTGTACGGCGTACAACACCAACAGCAGGGTGGTGACGAAGGCGACCGCGTTGACCGCCCAGAATTTGTATTTCAGCGAGATGTTGCTAAGCCAGGCACCCATAGGAGGTCTTCTCTGATAGCGGAAACAGCATTGGCAAGGTGCCAGCATTGTGCCGCTATGCAGGGATTCGGACGTTGATGCAGGTCAACAACCACCACGGTTCCAATGTGGGAGCGGGCTTGCTCGCGAAAGCGGTGTGTCAGTCACATCAATGTTGGATGTGCTGCCGCCTTCGCGAGCAAGCCCGCTCCCACAGGGGATTTAGGTGTTACTGGGGGAACGTAGGCAGGCCGAAGAATGCCCGGGCGCAAGCAGTGGTATGAGCCGCCAGGTCTTCTTCACTTTCCTCGCGATGCAACGCCACTTCGCGCAACACCTCGGTCAGATAAGCCGGCTCGTTGCGCCCGTTCTTTGGCTTGGGCCTTAGACTGCGCGGCAGCAAGTACGGTGCATCACTCTCCAGCATCAAGCGTCCGCGCTTGATCTCTTTCACCAGCGGATGCAGGTGCGTGCCCCGTCGTTCATCACAGATCCAGCCAGTGATGCCGATGTGCAAATCCAGGTCGAGGTAACTGAACAGCGCTTTCTTTTCGCCGGTGAAGCAATGCACCACGGCGGCTGGCAACTGATCACGGTAGTCGCGCAGGATTTCGAGCAAGCGCTGACTGGCATCGCGTTCATGGAGGAACACCGGCAATTGCAGTTCGACCGCCATGGCCAGGTGTTCTTCGAGGACCTTTTCCTGTTGCGGACGCGGCGAGAAGTCGCGATTGAAATCCAGCCCGCATTCGCCCACGGCCACCATGTTCGGCTCTTTGAGCAAACTGCGCAGGCGCCGCTCGCTATCGGCATTCCAGTCGCTGGCGGAGTGCGGGTGAATGCCGGCGGTGGCGAACAGCCGTTGCGCGCTTTCGTCCAGTTGCCGGCACAGTTCCAGAGCCTGTTCGCTGCCGTCGACACTGGTCCCGGTGAGCACCAATTGGCAGACCCCGGCAGCGTAGGCGCGGTCGAGTACGGCCTGGTGTTTATCGTCGAAACTGGGGTTGGTCAGGTTGACGCCGATATCGATGAGTTGCATGGTGCTACCTCGGACCAAAGGCCGGAAAGCATATCAGAGCTGTAGATTTATAAGAAAAGCCAAGAACTACAACGAGTTAAAGCTGTCTTTTGATGCCGCGAGACAGGTCGGGTTGGTGAAACTGCCATCACTGTGCCAGTCTTTCGCACTTTGCCAGCGCTCCAGGCGCTCTGTTTCTGTCGTTTTGCTTCACGGAATTTACCCTGAAGCCGGACCAGTATTCTTTCCGGAGAGTGGATGACACGTCCCTCGGTTTTGCTACTGCTGTGTTGTTCGTTGCTGCTGCCGATGCCGGCGGTTGCGCGCCTCGCCGGGCCGCTGCAAGCCGTGCCGTCCACCCAGGTCCGCGATCTGGCGGCAATCCGCAGCAGCCGCGTGCTGAAGGTCCTGGTCAATCAGAGCCGTAACAGCTCCGGTGAAGTTGAGGGCCAGGCCATCGGTGTCGAGTACCATCGCCTGCGGGCCTTCGAGCAATACCTCAATGGCCACGCACGTGACGGCCAGGAAATCACCCTCAAGATCATCCCCAAAGCCAAGGATCAACTGCTCGGCGCGTTGCAGCGCGGCGAGGGCGATCTGGTGGCTCCCGGGGAATTGCTCGATCCGCAATCCGGCCACGCCGTGAGTACCAGCGAACCGATTGCCAGCAACGTGCCGCTGATCCTGGTCGGCATCAAGGGTGAACGACGTTACACCCATCTCGAACAACTCTCTGGCAAAACCCTGGCATTGCCCACGGGCAGTGCGGCCGGGGACGCGGTCAGTCAGATCAATCAAAAGCTCGCCTTGCACAAACTGGCACCGGTAAAGGTTGAGTGGGTCGACCCGAGCCTGGCGGTTGAGGACGTGCTGGAGATGGTCCAGGGTGGCATCTTCCACCTGACCATCGTCGAGCAGCCGATCGCCGAGCGCTGGGGCAAGATTCTGCCCAAGCTGCGGTTTGATCGGCAGGTGCTGATCGGTGCGCCCGGCGAGGAATACTGGTTCGTGCGCCGCGATGCCTCGATGTTGCGGGCGAGCATTGATCGCTTCCTGACCACCTACAAGAAACCGTCGGATGAGGACGTGGCGTTTCTGCGGATCTACCGGCGCCTGTATCAAGTGCACTATCCGTTGGCGAAGGCCGATCGGGAGCGGCTGGAAAAACTCCGGCCGGTGTTGCAAAAACACGCTGATGCCCAAGGCATGGACTGGTTGAACCTGGCGGCGTTGGCGTTTAAGGAGTCGGCGCTGCAACCCGAGGCCCGCAGTGGCGGTGGCCCCACTGGCTTGATGCAGATCACCCCGTCGGCGGCACAGCGGGTCGGGGTCAACAATGTGCAGAACCTCGACGCCAATGTGCAGGCAGGGGCCAAGTACCTGGCGATGATCCGCCGAAAATTCTTCTCCAGCCCCAAACTCAACGAGCGCGAACGGATGGCGTTCGTGCTGGCGGCGTACAACATGGGGCCGGAACGGGTTCAGGGCATGCGTGCTGAGGCCCGGCGACGGGGTTTGAACCCTAATCAGTGGTTCTTTCAGGTCGAGCGCATTGCCATGGAGCAAGTGGGGATGAGCGCCGTCAGCTATGTTAATAGCGTGAACAAGTATTACTTGGCGTTTGATCGGGAGCGGGAGTCGTTGGAGCCTAAAGGGCAAAAAGTGGTCTCGCGAAAATGATCGACTAAACTGATTGTTATGGTGGGATATTTCCGCTTTTATCATTCGATTTTCAGATTAATATGGCGGCCAACCAACACACATACTCACAATGGATGACACAGCATGAGCACTCTGATCAACAAGGTACTGTTTACCCGCGCTGGCTACGGCCTGACTGTTCTGCGTATTTTCGTCGGCATTATCTTCGCGGCTCACGGTTCGCAGAAGCTCTTCGGAATGTTCGGTGGTTACGGGATTGCCGGCACCGCGCAGTACATGGAAAGCCTTGGCCTTGCACCGGGTCACCTGATGGCGATCCTGGCGGGTGGTACGGAATTCTTCGCTGGTCTGGCCTTGATCATCGGTTTGCTGGTTCGTCCGGCGGCACTGGGGCTGACCTTCCTCTCACTGGTGGCGATCTTCTCGGTGCACATCCATAACGGTCTGTTCTTGGCCAACAATGGCTACGAGTTTGCCCTGGCTTTGCTCGGTGGCAGCATCGCGGTGCTGATCGAAGGCGCCGGCAAGCTTTCAGCAGACCGCGCCATCGCCGGCTGACCGCTCTGGCTTAACGAAAAGGCCCGCATTGCGCGGGCCTTTTTTGTTGCTCGGGATTCTTGACACTGTCCGGTCACGTTCTCTAGGATGTTGCTCATGCGCCGATTTAAACAGCTACTTGCGGGGCGCCAGGTGACTCATCCAGTTGCCGATAGAAGCTTGAAACAGGCTTCGAAATACCGCTAAAGCGCTGGTTCGGTGTTGCCTCTCACCTGCCATGCAGACTTTTGAGGCAGAGACACGACCCAATGAATGCACTAAGCCCCGTTGTACGCCCCGCGCCGATCACGGCACACCTCACCCAGCGCAATCCAAAAATCCTGCTTGGCGGCAAACATCAGCCGACGCTTCTGCGTTATCTCGACGGCTGGCCACGTCGTACTGGCGGCCCCGCAGCTTTCCTGATCCAGTTTGTCGAAGATGGTGAGTCACTGGCTCGGTTTGCCAACGACAGTTTTGATCTGGCGGTGATTCAGTCGCCGAGCCTTGAAGATGCGCCCGAAGTGATCAAACAATTAACCCGTGTCGCTCGACAAGGGTTGATTACCCGGCGCTGAGGTTTCAGGACGCTACAGATACTCGATCGCCACGATATACACGCACTGCTCACCGGTGGGTGTCTGGACCCGGACTTCTGCGTCCAGCGCCTTACCGATCAGGGCGCGGGCCAGTGGCGAATCAATGCTGATCAGTCCCAGTTTGAGGTCCAGTTCGTCCGGGCCGACAATGCGATAGCGCGACTCTTTGCCGTCCTCATCTTCAATCGTCACCCAGGCGCCGAAATACACCTTGTTCGGATCGCTGGGTTTTTCGCTGACGACTTTCAGGGCTTCCAGTCGTTTGGTGAGAAAACGCACACGACTGTCGATCTCGCGCAGCATTTTCTTGCCGTAGGTGTATTCGGCATTTTCCGAGCGATCACCCTGGGCCGCTGCCTCGCTGACCGATTGCGTTACCTGCGGTCGGCGCACGTGCCAGAGTTCGTGAAACTCGGCACGCATCCGCGCTTCACCTTCGGGGGTGATCAGCGCGGTGCCAGCGGTGCGGGGAGGGCGATAACGGCTCATGGCGACTTCTTGTGGTAGAGAGTGCTGGAGTCTATCAACCCTCGCGCAGGACTGTCAGCGGGCTGGCGTTCAGGGCGCGACGCGTACCGAACACACCGGCGCCACCAATCAGCACGGCACCGATCAATGGCAGCACCAGCAGCCACGGATGCGGGTGCCAGGGCAGGTCGAAGGCGTAACGGTAAAGCACCAGGCTGACCAGCTCCGAACCCAGGGCCGCCAGCAGGCCGCTGACGGCGCCGAGCAAGCCGAACTCGATGCGCCGGGCCTTGACCAGCAATTGGCGCTCGGCCCCTAGGGCGCGTAACAGCGCCCCTTGGCGAATTCGTTCATCCAGTGTTGCTTGCAGGCCGGAGAACAGCACGGCCATGCCCGCCGCCAGCACGAACAACAACACGTATTCCACCGCCAGGGTGACTTGGGCAAGGATACTGCGCAGCTGTTCCAGCAAGGCTTCAACTTGCAGAATGGTGACCGCCGGGAACGCCCGGGACAGATCGACAATCTGCTGATCGTGACCGGCTGCCAGATAAAAACTGGTGAGGTAGGTCGCGGGCAGATCTTTCAACGTGCCAGGCTGAAAGATCATGAAGAAGTTCGGCTGGAAGTTGTCCCAGTTGATCTCCCGCAGGCTGGTGACTTTCGCTTCGCGATTGACCCCGCCGACGGTGAACACCAGATGATCGCCCAGCTTGAGCTTCAGGCTCTCGGCAACCTTGCCTTCCACCGACACACCGGGAACATCCTCCGGCGTTTGTTCGGTCCACCAGGTTCCCGAAGTGAGCTTGTTGCCCGCTGGCAGGTCCGCCGCCCAAGTCAGGCTCAGGTCACGCTGGATCGCCCGGTCACCGGCCGAATCCTTGCTGACGATGTCCTGCACCGCTTCGCCATTGATACTGATCAGCCTGCCTGGTACCACCGGGTACAGCGGCGCCGATTGTGCCGACAGTTCGATCAGGCGATCGGTGAACGCCTGTTTGTCCGCCGGGAGAATATTCAGCGCGAAATAATTCGGTGCGTTTTTCGGCAACTGGTTCTGCCAGGTGTCCAGCAGCTCGCCGCGCAGCAATGCAATCAGCGCCATGGACAGCAGAATCAAACCGAAGGCCAGGGATTGGCCAGCGGCCGCCAATGGATGACGCAGCAGTTGGCCCAGACCCAGGCGCCACGGCAATGACGCACGGGCCAACATTCGACGCAGGCTATTGAGCAGCAACAGCAGCAAGCCGCCGAGCACTACCGCAGCGATCACGCCACCGCCCAGCAGGGCGAAGGTCAGCACCAGGTCCAGACTCAAACGCCACATGATCAACCCGAGTGCGCCCAGCGCCGCGCCATAGACCATCCAGGTGCTGGACGGGATTGGCAGCATGTCTCGACGCAATACGCGCAATGGCGGTACCCGGCCAAGGGCGGCCAGCGGTGGGAGGGCGAAACCGGCCAGTGCCACCAGCCCGGTGCCGATCCCGGCAATGGCTGGCAGCAAGCCGCCCGGTGGAACGTCAGTGGGCAGCAAGTCATGCAGCAGCGCAAACAGCCCGAGTTGCGCCAACCAGCCGAGAAGGGCGCCGCTGAGGCTGGCGAGCAAGCCAAGCACTGTCAGCTGCAAACTGAACAGCAGCATGGTTTCCCGACGGGACAGACCCAGACAGCGCAGCAAGGCGCTGGCATCGAATCGACGCATGGCGAAGCGTGTCGCTGACAGTGCCACGGCCACACCGGACAGCAAAACCGCCACCAGACTGGCCATGTTCAAGTAGCGCTCGGCCTTGCCCAGTGCACCACCGATCTGTCGGTTGCCATCCCGGGCATCTTGCAGGCGCTGGTTGGCGGCGAGGCCCGGCTTGACCAGTTGCCGATAGGTTTCCAGCGACTGGGCATTGCCGCGCCAGAGTTCGCGATAACTGACCCGGCTGCCGGGCTGCACCACGCCAGTCGCCGTAAGGTCGCTGAGGTTGATCAACACGCGCGGCGTCAGGCTGTAGAAATTGCCGGCGCGGTCCGGTTCATACGTCAACACCCGCGACAGCTTGAGGGTTTTCATGCCGACGTCGATGCTGTCGCCGATCTTCAGATCCAGAGCCGTCAGCAGGCGTGCTTCGACCCAGGCTTCGCCGGGTTTTGGCCCGCCGCCGGAAACTTCCGGGGCAAATGGCGTGGGGGCGCTTTTCAGTTCGCCGCGCAGTGGATAGACATCGTCGGCCGCCTTGATGCTGGACAGCTGAATGCCCTTGTCCGTTGCGATGACGCTGGAGAATTCCACCACCTGCGCATGTTCCAGGCCCAACTCCGTACCGCTTTTGATCTGCTCGGGGCGCGCAGGTGAACTGCCTTCGAGCAAAAGGTCGGCACCGAGAAACTCGGTGGCACGCAGCATCATGGCGCCATTGAGGCGGGCGCCGAAATAACCGATGGCAGTACTCGCCGCCACGGCCACCAGCAAGGCGAAGAACAACACCCGCAGCTCCCCGGCGCGGGCGTCGCGCAGCAGTTGGCGGATGGCGAGGCTGAACAGGCGCAATAGCGGCAAGCGTGCCATCAAGGCTCCAGAGGGGCGACCAGCAGGCCGGCTTCAAGGCGGATCAGGCGCCGGCAGCGATGTGCCAGGCGTTCGTCGTGGGTTACCAACACCAGGGTCGTACCGCGTTCCTGGTTCAGTTCGAACAGCAAGTCGCTGATGCGCTCGCCGGTGTGGCTGTCGAGGTTGCCGGTGGGTTCGTCGGCGAAACAACACGTCAGGTTCGGCGGCAAACGCGCGGGCAATGGCCACGCGCTGCTGTTCACCGCCGGAGAGCTGGCGTGGCGAGTGGGTGAGGCGCTGGCCCAGGCCAACTCGTTGCAGCAATTCGGTGGCGCGCTCCCGGGCGTCTTTGCGGCCGTCGAGTTCCAGCGGCAGCATGACGTTTTCCAGCGCGTTAAGACTGTCGAGCAACTGGAACGATTGAAAGACAAAACCCACGTGCTCGGCGCGGATGCGCGCGCGTTGATCTTCGTCGAGATTGCTCAGGGCCTGGCCGGCGAGGATGACTTCGCCACTGCTCGGCAGATCGAGGCCGGCGAGCAGGCCCAGGAGGGTCGATTTACCGGAACCGGAGGCACCAACGATGGCCAGGCTGTCGCCCTTGTTCAGTTCCAGGCTGAGTTCGTGCAGGATAGTCAGTTCACCTTCCGCGCTGGGAACCACTTTGCTGAGGTTCTTCGCGGTGAGAATGCTTGCGCCCATGGAGAATCCGATGCGTGTGTGGTTTTTGAGTGCTGGCCTGGCCTTGATGTGCATGGCCCAGAACGCAGCGGCGGGTACAGTCCTGATCGTTGGCGATAGTATCAGCGCCGGTTTCGGACTGGATACCCGTTTGGGGTGGGTGTCGCTGCTTGAGCAACGGCTCAAGCGCGAAGGTTTCGACGATAAAGTGATCAACGCCTCCATCAGCGGCGACACCAGTGCCGGAGGCCAGGCACGCCTGCCGGCGCTGCTTGCAGAGCATAAACCCGAGTTGGTGATCCTCGAATTGGGAGGCAACGACGGCTTGCGCGGAATGCTGCCAACACAATTGCAACAAAACCTTGCGGCGATGATCGACAGCTCCCGGGCCAGTGGCGCCAAGGTCCTGTTGCTGGGCATGCAATTGCCACCCAACTACGGCAAGCGCTACACCGAAGCCTTTGCCGAGGTCTACGGCAACCTGGCCACCGAGAAAAAGATCCCGCTGGTGCCGTTTTTCTCGAAGGAATCGGCGGTCATCCGGAGCTGATGCAAGCCGATGGCCTGCACCCGGCGGCAGGGGCTCAGGGCCAGTTGCTGGAAAATGTCTGGCCGACACTGAAACCGCTGCTTTGACGCTTTTCTAGTGGCGGTGTTTCGGCTAAGGTGGCGCCCCGATTTGGAGCCCCCGATGCCGCGTCCCGCCTGGTCCCTTTTTGCCTACCAACTGATCGAGCCTGACGAGCAGCTGGATCTGTTCGCCTGCCAGGAAGTGCGGGTGCATCTGGTGACCCGTCAGCTGGAACTCGGCGGCTCGGCGGACCGGACCCTCTGCGGCAGCTTGCTGCCGGCGCAACCGCGCTGGTCGAGTGTGGACCGCAGGGTGTTTCAGGATCAGCGTTTGTGCTCGTTGTGCCGGGCCATCCTCGAGTCGCAAAAACGCGGCACCTCGCCGATCTGGCCGGAACTGCGTTTCGAGCTTTAGACTGCGGTGGCAGGCGCCGGTAAGTTACGGGTGACCATTGTCCCTGTGGCGAGGGAGCTTGCTCCCGCTGGGTCGCGAAGCGGACCCCAATTCCGATTATGTGGTCCATCTATAGAACCAGTTGCCTGATTTCAGGACTGCTGCGCAGCCCAGCGGGAGCAAGCCCCCTCGCCACAGGTATGAGTTCGACGCCAGACGTCCTCAATTCATCGGGATTAGGCCAAGTCCCTTCGCCAAACAAGCCCACATGAAAAAAACGTCATGTATCGCCTGCAATGTTCTCGATCTCCCCGAATTTACGGGTGTCGGTGTACAATCGCCGTCTTATACCTCTAGTCGTTCATGCGAAGGATTTTCTGGATGTTGCCGCGCTTTCCCGCCGTCACCCGCTGCTTGACCCTTGCTGCCCTCTGTGTGGCCGGTCCTGTTTCAGCATTGGAGCTGCCTCTACCACCCCCTGGTGAAGACATCATCGGTCAGGTGCAAGTGATCAAGGCCAAGTACGAAGATACCTTCGCCGACCTTGGTACCACTTACGATCTGGGCTATTCGGAAATGGTCGCGGCCAACCCGGGCGTCGATGCCTGGCTGCCGGGCGCCGGCACCGAAATCATTCTGCCGACCCGCTTCATCCTGCCGCCGGGTCCGCGTGAAGGCATTGTGATCAACCTGGCTGAATACCGTCTCTACTACTACCCGAAAGGCCGGAACGTGGTGTACACCTTCCCGCTGGGTATCGGTCGTGAAGGCTGGGGTTCGCCAATCGCTCACACCACCATCACCGCCAAAACGCCTAACCCGACCTGGACCCCCCAGCGTCGATCAAGGCCGAGCACGCCGCTGATGGTGACCCGTTGCCGAATGTGGTGCCGGCCGGCCCTGATAACCCGCTGGGGCCGTTCAAGTTCAGCCTCGGCACGCCGGGCTACCTGATTCATGGCTCGAACAAAAAATTCGGTATCGGCATGCGCACCAGCCACGGCTGCTTCCGCATGTTCAACAACAACGTGCTGGAAATGGCGGGCATGGTGCCGGTCGGTACGTCGGTGCGGATCATCAACGACCCGTACAAGTTCGGCATGAGTGGCGGCAAGGTTTATCTGGAGGCGCATACGCCGCTGGACGACAACGGCAACCCGTCGGTGGTCGACAAGCACACCGCCGTGATCAACGCGATGCTCAAGCGTGAAGACATCACCAACAACCTGCGCATGAACTGGGATGTGGTGCGTGACGTGGTTGCTGCCGAAGATGGCATGCCGGTAGAGATTGCCGTGCCGAATACTTCTGCACCGATGGCGTCGAGTGCGCCGATCGACCTGCAGCAGTAAACGCTGAAAAGAACCCGCCGACGCAGGCTGTGTCGGCGGGTTTTTTATGCCTGGGACTAAACGCCAGGCATAAAAAAGCCGACCCATAAATGGATCGGCTTGATAACAACCCCGAAGGATTATTACTTGCGGCTAGCTTTGTCCAGCATGCGCAGAGCACGCTCGTTAGCTTCGTCAGCAGTCTGTTGTGCTTTTTGAGCAGCAGCCAGAGCTTCATCAGCTTTACGGTAAGCTTCGTCTGCACGAGCCTGGGAGCGAGCAGCTGCGTCTTCAGTAGCGGTCAGACGTGCTTCGGTTTCTTTCGATACGCTGCTGCAACCGGTAGCCAGAACTGCGGCCAGAGCCAGAGCAGAGAATTTCAGAACGTTGTTCATCGTGTTCCCCTTCAAGGACTTTCTATTAAGTAGCTGTCTCCTCAGAGTGAGGAAATAGCCGGCGTACATACTACCCATTACTTGTCGTAAGTAAACTGACGTAAAGCAAGAAGCAAAAAAAATTGTAGGCGTTGATTCTTTTTCGAGCAACTTTTAACTGCACTGGATAAAAAATATCCAGCTAGAAAGCCCGAGCTGAGCGAGCCGTGCGCAAAAAGTTCCCGATCAAAAAGGCGGTATTTTCAGTCTTTGTTAAAGTCTGTCTACATGCTGTCGTCTACACTTTTGTTCGGATTTTGCGCAGCGCCTCTCATATCTTTCTGCATGTTGAGGTGACTTTAACAAAGGGCGCTCGTCTTAAGTCTCAACATCCGGCAATGTTCAGGCTTTCGACCCGGGGAAGATCCTCGGTCGAGCCGTCCCTGCGTAACCCGGAGCCGTACCTGCCGCCCCCAACGTGATGACGAGCGCACCTTGAGCATTTCTGCCAATGGTGCCTACTATTTGATACGTGCCCGGTTGCGCGAGATAGGTGCAGCTCTTCTCGGTGTCCATTCAGGCACAGGGTGGCGTAGATGTTCCTTCGCCGGAAAAACATCGGTAAGGTAGGGGTCAGAATCCAAGACCCGCGAGGAGTAGTGATGAGCGAGGCGTTGTCCATCCACCATGACCAGGCTGGTCATCAGTTCGAGACCAATGTGGACGGTCATCGTGCCTACCTGACCTATATGGATCTGGGGAAACAGACCCTGGATATCTATCGCACTTTCGTGCCCAACGCCTTGCGTGGCCGCGGCATTGCGGCGGCATTGACCGAGCAGGCGCTGCAGTACGCCGAGGAAATGGGTTACACAGTCATTCCATCGTGCTCCTACGTGGAGCGCTACATGGAGCGTCACCAGCGGCACGCTGCCAAGCTGAGCCAGTAAACACAACGCATAAAAAAACGCCGGGTTTAGCCCGGCGTTTTTGTGTGCGCAGAAAACGGCGATCAGCTGCGATCGCGTTTCGGCAGCACGTCCTTGAGCTTGGCATGCATGCTGCGCAAGGTGTTTTCGGTGGCGGACCAGTCGATGCAGGCATCGGTGATCGATACGCCATATTGCAGATCGGCGAGGTCTTTCGGGATCGCCTGGCAGCCCCAGTTCAGGTGACTCTCGACCATCAGGCCGATGATCGACTGGTTGCCTTCGAGGATCTGGTTGGCGACGTTCTCCATCACCAGTGGTTGCAGGGCCGGGTCCTTGTTGGAGTTGGCGTGGCTGCAATCAACCATGATGTTTGGCTTGATCTTGGCTTTGTTCAGCGCTTGCTCGCACAGTGCGACGCTGACCGAATCGTAGTTCGGCTTGCCGTTGCCACCGCGCAATACCACGTGACCGTAGGCGTTGCCCTTGGTGGTGACGATCGACACGCCACCTTCCTGGTTGATGCCCAGGAAACGGTGCGGGCTGGAAACCGACTGCAGGGCGTTGATCGCCACGGTCAGGCCGCCGTCGGTGCCGTTCTTGAAGCCGACTGCCGAGGACAGGCCGGAGGCCATTTCACGGTGAGTCTGGGATTCGGTGGTGCGCGCGCCAATGGCCGACCAACTGATCAGGTCCTGCAAATATTGCGGGGAGATCGGGTCGAGGGCTTCGGTCGCGGTCGGGAGACCCATCTCGGCCAGGTCCAGCAGCAATTTGCGACCGATGTGCAAACCGTCCTGAATCTTGAACGAGTCGTCCAGGTACGGATCGTTGATCAGACCTTTCCAGCCAACGGTGGTACGTGGCTTCTCGAAATACACGCGCATGACCAGATACAAGGTATCGGACACTTCGGCGGCCAGTGTTTTCAGGCGCTCGGCGTATTCGTGGGCAGCCTTGATGTCGTGGATCGAGCAAGGCCCGATCACAACGAACAAGCGGTGGTCGGTGCCATCAAGAATGTTGCGAATGACTTCGCGGCCTTTGGTCACGGTGCGCAGGGCAGCGTCGCTCAGAGGGATATCACGCTTGAGCTGATCAGGGGTGATCAGCGTCTCGTTGGAAGCGACGTTTAGGTCGTTGATCGGTAAATCAGCCATCGTTTACTCGTCAGGTCACGGGTGCCGGCCGCCAGCGAACCCGCGCGGCGGAGCACAGCAAATTAAGCGCGTCGGGAGCGGAACCTTAGCGCGTTACACCGTGGCTCGACAATGGGCAAACACTGGTTTAGGGGGCATTCTCAGTTAGTTTGCGCGTGGACCTAATCCAGCACAGGCTGTGCAAAAGCCTTGCGAACCGTGTCGTGGGAGAACTCGTCGGCATGCTGCTGGACCCATTCGAGGGCCAGCGCTTGAATATCCTGCAAGTCCTCCTGCACCTCGTGCAGGCGGCAATAGCGTTCGATCTGGCATGCCTGTTCGCCCATCCGGGCACTGAACAGCATCTGCTCGTCAACAAAGGCAATGCCCACCAGATAGCCGCGCTTTCGTCGCAGGCACCAGGCTACATAGCCCAGGTAACGCAAGTCGGGGTTCAAGGTCGGCATGCGAACTTCCAGCGCCGTGCCGTGGCGCCAGGCGCGGTGGTAATTGCAAGCCATGCCGCCGAGGCTGATAGTGTGCAGCCGTTGCCGTGAAATGCACTCATGTTTGAGTAGCGTCAGCTCCACGGGCACATCGTCAGGATGAGGAAGAAAACGTCCCATGAACACGGACTCCCTGTGTCGCCCATTTGACATTGTTTCCCCCAGTATAGTGTTCGAATCGGAACTGACCGATTTCGACGCCGACCAACGGCTGCTGGCGATGAGCGGTACTTCACTAGTGATTTTCACCAGCGTCGGCTGCGCCAGTTGCCGTTTTGCCCGCGAGCAATTGCCAAGGCTTGATCTGGTGGTCGATCAGTTGTGCTGGATCGACGCCGGCAACAATGGCGGGTTGGTGGAACGTTATGAGGTCTTTCATTTGCCGGCGCTGTTTGTGGTGCGCGACGGTGAGTTCTTTGGGGCGGTACAGTCGCGCCTGACCAGCACCGAACTTAATGAGGCGGTAGGGCAGGCGCTGAATCGAATTGCTGAGGAGTTGCCATGATGGGAGCAGTTGCCAAGCCGACAATCGGTATTATCGGGACCGGCGCGATCGGTGGTTTCTACGGGGTGATGCTGGCGCGCGCCGGTTTCGATGTGCATTTTCTGTTGCGCAGTGAGTTTTCAGCGGTCGCCGAGCGCGGCCTGCAACTCAACAGTGCAGTGCATGGCGCGCTGAGCCTGAACCCGGCCCAGGCCTATTCGTGTGCCGAGGACATGCCGCCCTGCGACTGGCTGCTGGTCGGCGCCAAAACCACCAACAACGCCGATCTCGCACCGGCCATCCTCCAGGCCGCCGCACCCGATGCCAAAATACTGGTGCTGCAAAACGGCCTGGATGTTGAGGACAGCTTGCGCGAATTGCTCCCCGATTCGCTGCACGTGCTTGGCGGGCTCTGTTTTATCTGCGTCCATCGCGCCGGGCCTGGCGTCATTACCCATCAGGCGCTCGGCGCGGTGAATGTCGGCTATCACAGTGGCCCGGCCGGTGATGAGCAGGCCCGCCAGGCAATCGTCGAAGAGGGCGCAGGATTGGTCCGCTCGGCTGGCATCGACTCTCAGGGCATGCCGAACCTGCATCAGGCGCGCTGGCAAAAACTGGTCTGGAATATCCCTTACAACGGTCTGTCGGTGCTGCTTGGGGCGAGCACTACACCGCTGATGGCCGACGCCGACAGTCGGGAACTGATCAAGGCGTTGATGGCCGAAGTGGTTCGGGGCGCAATCGCCTGCGGTCACGACATCCCGGCCGGGTATGCCGATCACCTGTTTATGGTGACCGAAAAAATGCCTGACTATTGGCCGAGCATGTACCACGATTTCCAGCACAAACGACCGCTGGAGCTGGAAGCGATCTACGCACGGCCCCTGGCGGCGGCGAAAGCGGCGGGATGTGAATTGCCGCGCATCGAGGCCCTGTATCGGGCGCTCGGTTTTATCGATCGACGAAACGTTTAAGTCGATCAACCAGAGGGGAAGGGCATGGCCAAGGACATAGATGACAAGTTGGTGCTGGCGATTTCATCGCGAGCGTTGTTCGACTTGAGCGAGAGCCACAAGGTGTATGAGTCGAGCGGCGTCGAAGCCTATCGGCAATACCAGATCGAGCACGAAGACGAGATCCTCGAGCCCGGCGATGCCTTTGCGCTGGTGGAAAAACTCCTGAAACTCAATACCAGCCTTGGCCGCGCCCGGGTCGAAGTCGTGCTGGTGTCGCGCAATAGTGCCGACACCGGCCTGCGGGTGTTCAACTCGATTCACCACTACGGCCTGGCGATTTCCCGTGCGGCGTTTGTCGGCGGGCGCAGTCCTTATCCGTACCTCAAGGCTTTTGGTTGCGACCTGTTTCTGTCGACTCATGCCGAAGATGTGCGCAGCGCACTCGATGCCGGCTTTGCCGCCGCGACCATTCTGTCGGGCGGCGCGAGCCGTGCGGCCAGTGACGAATTGCGCATTGCCTTCGACGGTGACGCGGTGCTGTTTTCCGACGAGTCGGAGCGCGTGTATCAATCGGGTGGCCTTGCGGCATTTCAGGCCAGTGAACGTGAAGCTGCCCGCGAGCCCTTGCGCGGTGGGCCGTTCAAAGGCTTCCTGGCGGCGCTCAATCTGTTGCAGCGCGAATTCCCCGACGACGCTTGCCCGATCCGCACGGCGCTGGTGACTGCACGTTCGGCACCGGCCCACGAGCGTGTGATCCGCACGCTGCGCGAGTGGGACATTCGCCTGGACGAATCGCTGTTTCTCGGCGGCCTGACCAAAGCGGCGTTTTTGGAAGCCTTTGCCGCCGACGTGTTTTTCGATGATCAGGCCGGCCATTGCGAACTGGCTCGCGAAGTGGTCGCCACCGGTCATGTGCCTCACGGCATCAGCAACGAGCAGAAAGTTTAAGCCCTTGCTTCAAGGCGTTACGCGGCCCGTCGTACACGCCAAGGCACTGCTAAGCTGAATCAAATCTCCGCCAAGTTGGCACGCAAGGAGGTCATATGATTGGTTCCATGCTGTATGCCACCGACCTCGGCCTGTACGCACCTTTGGTGATGCAGCACGCCTTGGCATTGGCGCGAACATTCAATGCCGACTTGTATGTGGTGCACGCGGTGGAACCCATGGGGCTGTTCGCCGAATCGGTGCTGCAAAGTTATCTCGATGAACAGGCGCTGAACGAGTTTCACAGTCAGGGCCTGAGCACGGTAATCGCCAATATTGAGCAACGGGTGCTCGAAAGCTTTCGTGAAGAGCTGGGGGAGGAGGGCGAGCAGGATCTGGAGCGGATCAAAGCGGTGCGGGTGCTTCAGGGCGATCCGTCGCAGGTGATTCTTGAGCAGGCGCAGAAACTCTCGGTGGATTTGCTGATCCTAGGTAGTCATAGCCATCGTGCTGGTGCGGAAACACCTTTGGGGCGTACGGCGGCGCGTGTGCTGCAACTGGCGCGGGTGCCGGTCTATCTGGTGCCGTTGGTGGAACGTCGGCGCCAAGGTGATCGTTAGTGTCCTGCTTCGCAAATACTGTTCCTTTTTGACGGGGCCTGTTACTGCCATGGTGCGTTGCCTGGCAGCAACAGTCCCTCGTCAAAAGAGGAGCGTATTCACGAAGCAGGACGCCAGAACACGAATAATGGCGTTTTGATAAAAAAGTTCTAGATTTATTCTTCAAGCCATTAATATAGTTATATACCGTCGCTGATGCCCGTGGCGTCTACCTGCTTTGAGGGATTCATATGAAGCTTCAACAATTGCGCTACATCTGGGAAGTGGCGCACCACGACCTCAACGTTTCCGCTACAGCCCAAAGTCTCTACACCTCGCAGCCGGGCATCAGTAAGCAGATCCGCCTATTGGAAGACGAATTGGGCGTTGAGGTGTTCGCTCGCAGCGGCAAGCACCTGACCCGCGTCACCCCGGCCGGCGAGCGTATCATCACCACCGCCGGCGAGATCCTGCGCAAGGTTGAAAGCATCAAGCAGATCGCCCAGGAATTCTCCAACGAGAAGAAAGGCACCCTGTCGATCGCCACCACCCACACCCAAGCGCGTTATGCGCTGCCGCCGGTGATCAGCAATTTCATCAAGCAATACCCGGACGTAGCCCTGCACATGCACCAGGGTTCGCCGATGCAGATCGCCGAAATGGCCGCTGACGGCACCGTTGATTTTGCCATTGCCACCGAAGCCCTCGAGCTGTTCGGCGACCTGGTGATGATGCCGTGCTACCGCTGGAACCGCTGCGTGGTTGTGCCTCAGGGGCACCCCTGACCAAGCTGCCGAAGCTGACCCTCGAAGCCCTGGCCGAATACCCGATCGTGACCTACGTGTTCGGTTTCACCGGCCGCTCGAAACTCGACGAAGCCTTCAGCCATCGTGGCCTGACGCCGAAAGTGGTGTTCACCGCCGCCGACGCCGACGTGATCAAGACTTACGTTCGCCTGGGTCTGGGCGTGGGCATCGTCGCCAAAATGGCGGTCGACGCCAAACTCGATAGCGACCTGGTGATGCTTGATGCCAGCGATCTGTTCGAGTCCAGTATTACCAAAATCGGTTTCCGTCGCGGCACGTTCCTGCGTGGTTTCATGTGCGACTTCATCGAGAAGTTTGCCCCGCACCTGACCCGCGAAGTCATGGCCAAAGCCATTCAGTGCCACAACAAGCAGGAACTGGAAGAGCTGTTCGACGGCGTCGAATTACCAGTCCATTAATCTGCCTTACACAACCTCGGTGACAGCAAACTGTTGCCGAGCGCCCGCCACCAGAATCTCCACATCGTCCCCTTCGAACTTGCCCAGCAGGCTTTTGCCCAGCGGCGAGCGGGGGTGATGACGGTGATCATCTGCCCCACCAAGTCAACCTTCAAACCCGCCGCATCGGGGGCCAGGAACAGCCATTGTTCACGACCCTTCTCGTCCTCCAGGCCAGAGCAGGGCGCCGACCTCGATACCGCGCTGATCGTCATACGGGCGCAATGTCAGGTTTTGGCACAGCGTCAGTGAATGACGGATTTCCTCGACCCGTTTCGCCTGCCCGGCCGCGAGGTAAGACGCCTCCAGCCCCAACGTGTCGTACTTGTTTTCGGCGATATTTTCTTCGTGGGTCGCGGTTTCGTAGGCGGTTTGCGCAGCGCGTTCGGCGATGTCGAGATCGATGCGCAGCTTGTCGAGAATCAGTTGGTGGACGGTCGGCTTGTGCATAGAGAGCTTCATGATCAATCGCAGAATTGCAGGACGTTGGCGCGGCTTTTTTCGCTCGGCGCGGTCTGGTCCTGTTGCAGCCAGAACTGGCATTTCGGATTCGACAGGTTGCGGTTATTCGTGCGGGCCTGATCCAGGGTTTGTTGCTGTTCGTTCTTGCGCAGGTTTTCTTTGTATTGTTCGAACAGCGGGCTCTGAGGCGGGATGTCCGGCACCGGTTGCACCACTGCCGTCGGTTGGGTCAGCCGCTGGACGACCTGAGCCACGGGCGCCAATTGCTCGGAGGGCAAAAAACGCGAAGCGAGCCAACAGGTCAGCGCGATGGCGATGAACCCCAGCCAAAGACCCACGGCAATACTGGCGGTCAATTGCATGGCATTGAGGCGAATCGGCAACGGGCGGCGCGGGTTGGGACGGTAGGGCATGGCTGCCTCCTGGCGGGTAGTCGCGGGCGGATGGCGATTGTCGCACGAAGATTAATCGCCGTCGGCTCTTCTGCACGGGGTAATTTATGCGGACAATCGGCGCCTTTGCCAACGGGAGCCCGCAATGCCTGAACTGAAAACCCGCTGGGATATTTTTTGCACGGTGGTCGACAACTTTGGCGACATCGGCGTGACCTGGCGCCTGGCCCGGCAACTGGTGGCCGAACATTCTGTGGTCGTGCGCCTATGGGTTGACGACCTGCGCGCCTTCGAACGCCTGTGCCCGGAAATCGACATCAATGCGCCCCAGCAATGGCAGCAGGGAGTCGAGGTGTGTCACTGGCCGACCGAATGGCAACCGGTTGCTGCCGCCGACGTGGTGATCGCCGCGTTCGCCTGCCAACTGCCCGGCGTGTACATGGACGCCATGGTCGAGCGGGAGAAACCGCCGTTGTGGCTGAATCTGGATTACCTAAGCGCCGAGGACTGGGTCATCGGTTGTCACGGTTTGCCGTCGGTGAAGTACAAGAGCGTGCAGAAGTACTTCTTCTTCCCGGGGTTCCAGAAGGACACCGGTGGCTTGCTGCGTGAAAGCGGATTGCTCGAGCGGCGTCGGCAGTTTCAGCAAAGCCCCGAAGCCCAGCGAGAATTCCTGCAAGGTTTGGGCGTTGATCGTGCACCCGCAGCCCGGTTGATCTCGCTGTTTGCCTACGAAAACACTGGGCTGGCGAGCTGGCTTGACAGGCTGTCGACCGACCCGACACCCACGCATCTGCTGGTGCCCGAAGGGCGGATTCTCGGTGATGTTGAACGCTGGCTCGGGGTCAGCGGCCTGGTGGCCGGTGCGTTGCATGTGCGCGATGCACTGACTGTTCAGGTGCTGCCGTTCGTCCGGCAGGATCAATACGATCACCTGCTCTGGTGCTGCGATTTCAATGCTGTACGCGGCGAAGACTCGTTTGTCCGCGCCCAATGGGCAGGGCGGCCGATGCTCTGGCACATCTATCAGCAGGAAGAAGATGTGCACCTGGAGAAGCTCGAAGCCTTCATCGCGCTCTATACAAAAGGCTTGTCGACGCCGGCCAGCGAGGCGATCAGCGGTCTTTGGCGGGCGTGGAATGCTGGCGAAGACATGGCCGACCAGTGGCTGGCGACCCGTAAACACTGGCCGGAGCTGGAAAAACATGCCGAGGCGTGGTGTCTGGAACAAGCCTTGCAGGCTGATCTTGCCGCAGCGCTGGTACAGTTTTATGTAAATTGGATATGATACGCGGCCTAGATTTTTGTAAATCCCATCCAAATTCGGATATTCGCAATGAAAACTGGTAAAGAACTGAAACCCGGTACCGTGATCCGTCTCGAAAACGATCCTTGGCTGGTTCAGAAAGCTGAATTCACCAAGTCCGGTCGTAACAGCGCGATCATGAAGACCAAGCTGAAGAACCTGCTGACCGGTTACAAGACCGAGATCGTTTACAGCGCTGACGACAAACTGGACGACGTAATCCTCGACCGTAAAGAAGCGACCCTGTCCTTCATCAGCGGCGACACCTACACGTTCATGGACACCACTGACTACACCATGTACGAGCTGAACGCTGAGGACATCGAAGCCGTTCTGCCTTTCGTTGAAGAAGGCATGACCGATGTTTGCGAAGCGATCTTCTTCGAAGAGCGCCTGGTTTCCGTAGAACTGCCGACCACTATCGTGCGCGTAGTTGACTACACCGAAGGTTCCGCTCGCGGTGACACTTCCGGCAAAGTCATGAAGCCTGCCAAGTTGAGCAACGGTACTGAGCTGCAAGTTGCCGACTTCATCGAAATCGGTGATCGCATCGAAATCGACACCCGCGAAGGCGGTTCCTACAAAGGCCGTGCTAAATAAGCACAGCTTGAGTAATGAAAAAGCCCGACCATTGAGTCGGGCTTTTTTGTGCCTGCCAGAAATACGCATGACCTTTGTAGGAGCGAGCGGTGTTATTTCTTCAGGTGTTGCTTGAGTTCTTCGGACGCTTGCAGAATCGCCGAACGCACCTCCGGCACCTGACTCACCACATTGAGCAACCCGTAGTCGTGGATCATGCCGTTGTAGCGAACCGCCGTGACCGGCACGCCGGCCTCGTCGAGTTTGCGGGCGTAGGCCTCGCCTTCATCGCGCAACACGTCGGCGCCAGCGGTCTGTACCAGCGCCGGAGGCAGGCCTTTGAGCTGTGCGGTGGTCGCTCGCAGCGGTGATGCGTAGATCTCGTTACGTTGCTGGGCATCGGTGGTGTAGTTGTCCCAGAACCACTTCATCATGTTTTTGGTGAGGAAGTGCCCCTCGGCAAACTGGTTGTAGGAGGCGGTCTCGAAGCTTGCATCAGTAACCGGCCACAGCAGCACCTGGAACTTGATGGCCGGCGTGCCTTTGTCCTTGGCCATCAGCGCAACCACTGCGGCCATGTTGCCACCGACACTGTTACCCGCCACCGCCAGGCGTTTGCCATCGACGTTGATCTCTTTACCGTGCTCGGCCACCCACTTCGTGGCGGCGTAGGCCTGGTTGATCGCCACCGGGTAGTGCGCTTCCGGTGACGGGGTGTAATTGACGAACACCGCCGCCGCACCCGAACCCGTTACCAAGTCCCGAACCAGCCGTTCGTGGGTCGGGAAATCCCCCAGCACCCAGCCGCCGCCATGGAAGAACATGAACACTGGCAGCTCGCCCTTGACCCCGGCTGGCCGGACGATGGTCAGGCTAATCGGTTGACCATCGACTTGAATGGTCTTCTGACTGACATCGGCTTTTGGCAGCGTCAGTTTCACCCCGGCTTGCGCACCCACCAGAACCGCGCGGGCTTCTTTAGGTGTGAGCTGTTCCATCGGTTTGCCGGTGCCGGCGTTCAGAGCATCGAGGAACGCCTGGGTGTTGTGTTCAACCCCATCGCCTGCAAATGCGCTGTGGACGGACAGGGCGAGAAGGGTACCGGTCAAGACTTTGCTGAATGTGTTCATGGTCGTTTCCTGTTCGGGCCTGGAATCAGCAGTTAAACGGTGACGTGCAGGCGCACATCGACGTTGCCACGGGTGGCGTTCGAGTACGGGCAGACCTGGTGAGCGGCATCAACCAGGGTTTGTGCATCGGCTTGCTCAAGACCCGGCAGGCTGATGTGCAGGTCAATGTCCAGTCCGAAACCGCCCGGGATCTGGCCGATGCCGACATGGGCGGTGATCGAAGCGTCGTTCGGGATGGTGCGTTTGGTCTGGCTGGCGACGAACTTCAGTGCGCCGATGAAACAGGCGGAGTAGCCGGCGGCGAACAGTTGTTCCGGGTTGGTCGCCGAGCCGCCAGCACCACCGAGTTCTTTCGGAGTGGCGAGTTTGACGTCGAGGATGTCGTCGCTGGAAACCGCACGACCGTCACGGCCACCGGTGGAGGTTGCGATTGCGGTGTAGAGAGTTTGCATGGTGTGAGTCTCATTCGGGTTTTTGGTGTTTTGCGCTAAATGTTTGCGCGCTAAGTAACTGCGAGGTAAATGTAGTTCGCTAATAGTTTGCGCGCAATATAAATTTTTGAAAAAGTTTGGCGAACTCGAATGAGCGGGGCGTCGAATGCCGGAAAGACTATTGAGTTAGAGCGATTGGTTCAGGATCTTCGGCGAGTGATTTTTTTGCGAAGAGGGAGTGAACGATGGCTTCAGCAACGCCATAAGACAAATGTGGGAGCGGGCTTGCTCGCGAAAACGGTGTGTCAGTCGACATCAATGCAGATTGACACACCGCTTTCGCGAGCAAGCCCGCTCCCACAGGGGAATTGTGGTGGATTGGAGATCAGAGGCTGTCTTGCAGGTGGCTGCGCAGCTCCTGGAGATCCGCTTGCAGCTTCTTCAACTGCTCAATTGTCTGCCCGCTGGCGCCAAGGATGCACTGCGGAATGTCCCGAGCCTTGTCCCGCAGGGCGCGACCCTGTTCGGTCAGTTCGACAATCACCACCCGTTCATCTTCACGGCTGCGGGTCCGGCTGAGCAAACCTTCGACTTCCAGGCGTTTAAGCAGCGGCGTCAACGACCCCGGATCGGTCAGCAGTCGCGTGCTGATTTCGCCTACGGTCAATCCATCCCGTTCCCACAACACCATCATCGCCAGGTACTGCGGATAGGTTAGCCCCAGTGCTTGCAGCAAAGGTTTGTAGACCTTGGTCATCAGTAGCGAAGTGGAGTGCAAGGCGAAGCAGACCTGATTGTCCAGCAGCAGGTTGTCGCAGTTGTCCGGGGTGTTGCGTTCGGTGGTCATGTCAAAGCCTTGATCAGTGATCGTCATGAATCTAGCGGGCGAATCTTTAATGCGCCAGATAATTATGGCTAGTGCCGGCCCAGATCGCTTTGCAGCGCCAGATCCCATGGGGCAATCGGGCTGAAGCGGGTTTTCAGGTATTCCAGCAGCAAACGACTGCGAGAACTGGCCTGTTGCTCCAGGCGCAGAGCGTAAATCCCTGCGGTCTCGGGTTTTGGCAAGCCCTTTTCGCAGAACAGCGGCAGCAGTTCGCCGCGCAGCAGGTATTCGCTGGCCAGCCATGTCGGCAGGTGCGCGATGCCCAGCCCGGCCAGTGCGCCGCAGACCAGCGCTTCGGCATTGTTGGCGCTCATGCGGATGCGCGCGGGTCGGTGCAACTGCATGTGCCCGTCCCGTTCAAAGCGCCAGGCGAAGGGCGGGGCCAGGCCGTCCCAGTCCAGACCATCGTGTTCGCTCAGTTGCGACGGATCGGTCGGCACGCCTCGGCGCTTCAAATAGTCGGGACTGGCGCAGGCAATGCGCACCATGTTCGCCAGCGGTGTGGCCACCAGCCGGGTATCGGCGATCTGCCCGGCGCGCAGCACCAGATCGACCTTGCCCAGGTTCAAGCCCTGCATGTCGACAAAGCTGTCGATCAGGTGCAATTGCACGTCGAGGCCGGGATACAGCATCAGAAAATCGGCAATGACCGGGGCCAGATGCCGGCGTCCGAATGCCGCTGGCGCGTCGACCCGAATCAAGCCTTCGGGCGCGCTGCTCAGGGACACCGCTTCGGCCCGGGCCAGGCGCAGCTCGGCAACGATCCGCCGCGCACGTTCGGCAAACGCCAACCCGGCCGGGGTCGCGCGCACGGCGTGGGTGCTACGCAGAAACAACTGGCTGCCGACCGCGTTTTCCAGACTGTCGATGCGTCGGGCCACCGCCGAAGGCGTCAGCGGATGGCGCCGGGACGCGGCGGAAAAGCTCCCGGTTTCCAGCACATCGAGGAACAGCCCGAGTTGGTCGGTCAATTGATTGGGGTTCATGGTTCTACCAGTGCCTGTGCGAAATCGGCACAGCCATTGTGCGTTGCTGTGCGTTTCCCCGCTAGCGCCGACTGCGTAGGATGAAAGACCTGACGAGAGGGAATTGGCCTGTGATTGAGTTTTTGATGTACCTGATCTTTGGCGCGGCCCTGGGCACTTTGGGTGGTTTGTTCGGCATTGGCGGTGGTCTGATCGCCATTCCGCTGCTCGGCGTGTTGTGCGGGCTCGACCAGCAACTGGCCCAAGGCACGGCGCTGGTGATGGTGGTGCCGAACGTGATGCTCGCGCTGTGGCGTTATCACCAACGCAATCGCATTGAATTGCGCCATGCATTGCCACTGGCTTCGATGGGGTTCTGCTTTGCCTGGATCGGTTCGATCTGGGCAGTGGGCATTGATGCGCAAACCATGCGCGTGGGATTTGTCGCGTTCCTGGTCGCCCTGTCGACCTACAACCTTGTGCGAATGTTCACTGCCAACGCGCCGGCATCCTCACAAATGCATTACTCATGGCCATGGCTGGGCGTGCTGGGCGCGGCATCCGGGACCATGGGCGGGTTGTTTGGTGTGGGCGGGGCGGTGGTGGCGACGCCGGTGCTGACCAGCCTGTTCGGCACCACTCAGGTGGTGGCCCAAGGTTTGTCGCTGGCGCTGGCGTTGCCGAGCACCGGCGTTACCTTGGTAACTTACGCGGCGCATCATCAAGTGAACTGGATGATTGGCCTGCCCTTGGCAGTCGGTGGATTGCTGAGCATCAGTTGGGGTGTGAAAGTCGCTCACGCCATGCCGGAACGGTCTGCTGCGCGGGCTGTTCTGTGGTTTCCTGGTGTTCTGTGCGGTGATGCTCGCGTTTAAAGTTTGAAGCCTTCGACGATGTGCTCGGCCAGGCATTCGGTGATTGGCGACGGGTTGTGCAGGTTGCGCACCAGCATAATGCAGGCCTCGGGCAGCAGCGGCAGGTCTTCGGCGGCGCCGAGGATACGCATGTCCGGGGTGATCAGGCTTTCCAGTTGCGCGGTCACCGCCAGCCCGGCGCTGACCACCGCCATCAGCGCCGACAGGCTCGAGCTGTTGTAGGCAATGCGGTAATCGCGGCCCATCGCGTCGAGGGCGTTGCACGCCCACAACCGGCAGAAACAATCACTGTTGAACATCGCCAGGGGCAGGGGCGTTTGCTCGTGGGCGCTGAAACATTGCGCTTCGGCCCAGACAAAACGTTCCTTGCGCAGCAACTGGCCAATCTCGGTGCCCGGCTCACGGGTGACGATCGACAAGTCCAGGTCCTGGCGCTGCAACAGTTGCTTGGTCGATTCGCAATGAACTTCGATCTGGATCAGCGGGTAGAACTGCGCGAAGCGCGACAGGATCCCCGGCAGAAAGCGCATCACGTAATCATCCGGCGTGCCGATGCGCACCGTGCCGACCATGTGCGGCTCGCGCAGGGTATTGAAGACTTCGCTGTGGAGTTTGAGGATGCGTCGCGCATAGCCGAGCAGCACCTGGCCTTCGGCGGTCAGCTTGACCTGGCGCCCGTCGCGTTCGAACAGCTGGCGCTGCAACACGTCCTCTTCCAGGCGTTTCATCTGCATGCTCACCGCAGACTGAGTGCGGTTGACCATTTCGCCGGCACGGGTGAAGCCGCCCTGGTCGGCGATGGCAACAAAGGTGCGCAGTACATCAGTATCGATACTTGGGTACGCCGACATTCATCAATCTCCGAGATGCATACCATCAGAAACATTCGTTGGATTGATCTTAGCTTCGGCGCGAGACTTGAGCCATCCCTAAAGGAGGGCGACATGATGAAAGGTCAACACGAGCATGTAACGGCAGAAAAATTCTCAATCCACGCGGTTTCCGATTTGCTGCACAAGTTTAGTCGCTGGTACGAACTTCACCGCGAACGTGAGCTATTGGCGAGCCTGAGCGATGAAGCGCTGAAGGACATCGGCGTGAGTCGTGCGGATGTCGAGCACGAATCGATCCGGCCGTTCTGGGACGATCCGATGCATAAATGATGATTCCATTGCTACACAAACCCCTTCCTGGTGAGGTAGGTTGCGAGCAGACAAGGAGATGCTCATGCCCGCAACGCTGTCCTTTTCCAACAAACAGGCTCGACGTCTGGCACTGGCTGCCCAAGGGTTCAACGGGCGCCAGCCGCCAGCGGCGATCAAGCCGGTACAACTCAACCGACTGATCGAACGCCTGGGCATTTTGCAGATCGATTCGGTCAATGCGTTAGTGCGCTCGCACTACCTTCCCTTGTTTTCCCGCCTCGGCAACTATTCATCCGACTTGCTCGACCAGGCTGCCTGGAGTCAGGGCCGTCGACGCACGTTGTTCGAATATTGGGGCCACGAAGCTTCGTTGTTGCCGTTGTCCATGTACCCGCTGATGCGCTGGCGCATGCAGCGCGCTACCCGTGGCGAAGACATCTACCAGCAACTGGCGCGGTTTGGGCGTGAGGAACAGGACACGATTCGCCGGGTGCTGGGTTCGGTTGAGGAATTGGGCGCGCTGGGCGCTGGCAGTTTGTCGACCCGTCAGGAACGGGCCGGGCCGTGGTGGGACTGGAGCGCCGAAAAGCATGCGCTGGAATGGCTGTTTGCCGCTGGGGAAGTGACTGTCGCTGGCCGGCGCGGGTTCGAACGGCTTTACGATTTGCCAGAGCGAGTCATTCCCTCGGCCGTTCTCCAGCAGCCTTTGCTCACAGAAGCCGAAGCCCAACGCGGTCTGTTGTTGCATGCCGCGAATGCCTTGGGTGTGGCGACGGAAAAGGACCTGCGGGACTATTTTCGCCTGAACCCGGCCGACAGCCGACGGCGTGTGGCGGAGTTGGTCGAGGCCGGTGAGCTGCTGACCTGCGAAGTCGAGGGCTGGCGGCATCCGGCTTATTGCCTGCCCGAGCCCAAGGTGCCGCGCAAGGTCGAGGCCAGCGCCTTGCTGTCACCGTTTGATTCGCTGATCTGGGAGCGTAGCCGCACCGAGCGGTTGTTTGATTTCCGGTATCGGTTGGAGATCTACACGCCGAAGGACAAACGGGTCTACGGCTATTACGTGTTGCCGTTTTTGCACAACGAACGGATTGCTGCGCGGGTGGATTTGCGAGCTGAACGGGCGTTGGGCCGTTTGGCGGTGCACGCCGTGCATGAAGAAGAGCCGGGGCTGGATGAGGCGGGGATGATGGCGTTGGCGGTCAATTTGCGGCAGATGGCGGATTGGTTGGGCTTGGAGCGGGTGCAGTTGAATTGTCAGCGGGTGAGTGCGGGGCGGTTAAGAGTGGCATTGGCTCAAATTTGTGGTGATTGAGCTGACGTCATCGCGAGCAAGCTCGCTCCCACAGGGGTTAGGTGATCCACTGTGGGAGCGAGCTTGCTCGCGATAGCGGTAGGTCAATCAACCAGAGACTGGCTGACTCACCGGCGGACTTGCTTCAACGTCTCGGCAATCAAAAACGCCAACTCCAGCGACTGATCAGCATTCATCCGCGGATCGCAATGGGTGTGGTAACGGTCCGACAACCCATCCTCGGTAATCGGCCGCGCGCCACCAATGCACTCGGTCACGTTCTGCCCGGTCATTTCGATGTGGATACCGCCGGCATAGGTGCCTTCCGCTTCGTGGACCTGGAAGAACTGCTTAACCTCGCCGAGGATTTGCGCGAAATCGCGGGTCTTGTAGCCGCTGCTGGCCTTGATGGTGTTGCCGTGCATCGGGTCGCAGCTCCACAGCACTTTCTTGCCTTCACGCTCAACAGCGCGAATCAACTGCGGCAGATGATCGCCGACCTTGTTCGCGCCCATCCGTGCAATCAGGTTCAGGCGACCTGGATCGTTGTCCGGATTAAGCACGTCGATCAGGCGAATCAGGTCCTCGGGGTTCATGCTCGGGCCGACTTTCACGCCGATCGGGTTGTTCACGCCGCGCAGGAACTCGACGTGTGCGCCGTCGAGCTGACGGGTACGGTCGCCGATCCACAGCATGTGGGCCGAGCAGTCGTAGTAATCGTTGGTCAGGCTGTCGCGACGGACAAAGGCTTGTTCGAAGTTCAGCAGCAGCGCTTCGTGGGCGGTGAAGAAACTGGTTTCGCGTAGTTGTGGCGAGGTGTCCATGCCGCAGGCGCGCATGAAGGCCAGGGTTTCATCGATGCGATCGGCCAGATGGCTGTATTTCTCGGCCAGCGCCGAATTGGCGATGAAATCCAGGTTCCACTTGTGCACCTGATGCAGGTCGGCAAACCCGCCCTGGGCGAAGGCGCGCAGCAGGTTCAGGGTCGCGGTGGACTGGTGATAGGACTGCAACAGGCGTTCCGGGTCCGGGACGCGGCTTTTTTCGTCGAAACCGATGCCGTTGACGATGTCGCCACGGTAGGCGGGCAGGGTCACGCCGTTGATGGTTTCGTCGTTGGCCGAACGTGGCTTGGCGAACTGACCGGCCATGCGCCCGACCTTGACCACCGGGCAACCGGCGGCGAAGGTCATGACGATCGCCATTTGCAGCAACACTTTGAAGGTGTCGCGGATTTTCGCGGCGGAGAACTCGGCGAAGCTTTCGGCGCAATCGCCGCCCTGCAACAGAAACGCGCGGCCCTGGGTCACTTCGGCAAACTGACGGCGCAACTCCCGGGCTTCACCGGCAAACACCAGCGGCGGATAGCTGGCCAGGGTTTGCTCGACCTGCAGCAAATGCGCTGCGTCGGGGTATTGGGGTTGTTGCTGGATCGGCAAGGCGCGCCAGCTGTCAGGGCTCCAGGGTTGGCTCATCACGTTCTCTAGTGTTTACGCACGGGCGCTCATGTTATCAGCAATTAGTGCGTGACCTATTCCCGTCGCTTCGCGGACAATCGCGCCTTTGCCGCTTCATGTTGCGGTGTATTGCGTCACCGTTTGCCAAGTGGCAGACCCGGTGACGATCAGGAGACGAAATGACTGAGGAGCGCGTCGAGCATCTGCTCGCCGAGGTACAGGATGAGTTCGGCGTGATTCGCGTGCTGGAAGTGGCCGATTACCGTTTTCTCGAATTCGGCGATGCCATCGAGCAAAGCTGCGTGTTCACTGCCGATCCGAGCTGGCTGGAGTACGACTACACCCGCGCCATGCTGATCGGCGCGTTGTGCCATGAACAGCCGGAAAGCGCGCTGTTCCTGGGCCTTGGCGCCGGCACGCTGACCCAGGCCTGTCTCAAGTTCCTGCCGCTGGAAGACGTCGAAGCCATCGAGTTGCGCCCCGACGTGCCACGCCTGGCCATCGAATACCTGGGGCTGGATGACGATCCTCGGTTGTACATCCGGGTTGGCGATGCGCTGGAACTGCTCGACACGGCCGAGCCGGCGGACCTGATTTTCGTCGATCTTTACACCGATGTCGGGCCCGGCGTCGGGCATCTGGCCTGGGGGTTTCTGACCGATTGCCAGAAACGCTTGAATCCGGGTGGCTGGCTGGTGATCAATCAGTGGGCGACCGACGATGGTAAACCGCTGGGTGCGGCGTTGTTGCGCGGGCTCTACCACCGCCATTACTGGGAGCTGCCGGTGAAGGAGGGCAATGTGATCCTGATCGTGCCGTCGGAGCTGGATCAGGAACTGGACATGGACGGCTTGATCGCCCGGGCCGAAGGGCTGGCGCCGCGATTGGGGTATTCGTTGACGTCCTTGATCAAGGCGATTCGCCCGGCGACGTAAAGCGATGAGGTTACCTGTGGCGAAGGAGCTTGCTCCCGCTTGAGTGCGCAGCACTCACAAAATCTGCATGGAATACCAGGTTTTTGGGGCCGCTTCGCAGCCCAGCGGGAGCAAGCTCCCTCGCCACAAAAGCGCTGTGGTCAGCAGCCTTTGAAAACGCCGGGTCGCTTCTCAACCATCGACCGCACGCCTTCCTTTGCATCCTCACTCGCCAGCAACTTCTTCACCATCGGCGGCAACGCCTGCGCCGCCGCCGTTTCCCCTTCGTAACGTGCCTGCCTGGCCGACATCAGCGTCGCCTGAACCCCCAGCGGCGCCTGTCGGGCAATGCGCTCGGCCAGTTCAATCGCCCTCGGCAGCAAATCCTCGCTGGCCATGACTTCCTGCACCAGCCCCAGACGCAAGGCGTCATGGGCGTCGAATTCATCGCCGGTCAGTAGCCAGCGCATGGCGTTGCCCCAACCGGCCACTTGATGCAGACGCAGGGTGGCGCCGCCGAACGGGAAGATCCCGCGCTGCACTTCCATCTGGGCGAAACGGGTATTGCTGGCACAGAGGTTGATATCGGCGGCCAGCATCAGCTCGATGCCAATGGTCAGGCAATAACCCTGGGCGGCGACAATCACCGGTTTGCTGACCCTGGGCCCGGCGAACACCCCCATGGATCACAGCCGCCAGGTGGTGCCTGCCAACCGTTGGCGAGGGCGGCGCTGGCATTGATCAGGTCGAGCCCGGCAGTGAAATGCTCGCCATGGCCGAACACGATCGCCACCCGCGCTTCGCTGTCGGCCTCGAACTCGCCGTAGGCCAGGCTCAGTTCATTGAGCAGATCAAGGTCGAAGGCGTTGCGCTTGGCGACCCGGTCCAGGCCGATCAACAGGACATGGCCGCGTCGTTCGCGGCTGACACGGCTGGAAACGGGCTGATTCATGAGGCATTTCCTCGGGCGGGAAGGGGCGGGATGGGGGGTGTCAGACCGAAGGTCTGTATCTCAAGGGTGAACCGTTTTAGCGCCATCGCCAGCAGGGCCGGGCCTTTGAAAAATAGACCGTTGCACGATTATCCGCAAAGCCTGTGACATAACGGTGTATGCGTCATTTTTCCGACAAATAATGCTCCCTTTTTGGGCGAATTCCGGTATAGTGCGCGCCGGCCTTTAACCGGGCCGCGTTTAGGTAGCGCAATTCCCCGAAGTCAGCTTCGGCTGCACGTCCGCACAGCGGACTCTTCCTTGACGAATCTTTTTCATTCATTCGTTTTCGCAAATCCCCGCCGACAAAGCAGCCAGGGCGACTCTTGAGTCTTACACGGCATGCGCAGCTTTGGAGCATGGGTCTTTGCGGATGCACTTAGAGGCAGACCCATGACCCAGGAAACCGGCGGCTTCGCCGCTTTTAATCTTAATCCGAATATTCTTGCAGCCGTCATCGCGACTGGCTACGAAGAGCCTTCGGCTATTCAGCAGCAATCGATCCCGATCATCATGGCCGGCCACGACATGATTGGCCAGGCGCAAACCGGTACCGGTAAAACCGCCGCGTTCGCTCTGCCAATCCTGCATCGCATCGATCCTGCTAAGCGCGAGCCGCAAGCCCTGATCCTGGCGCCAACCCGTGAGTTGGCGCTGCAAGTAGCAACCGCTTTCGAAACCTACGCCAAGCAAATGCCGGGCGTTACCGTTGTGGCCGTTTACGGCGGCGCCCCTATGGGTCCACAACTGAAAGCAATCCGTAATGGCGCACAGATTGTTGTCGCCACTCCGGGTCGTCTGTGCGACCACCTGCGTCGTGACGAAAAAGTCCTGTCTACCGTGAACCACCTGGTTCTCGACGAGGCGGACGAAATGCTCAAACTGGGTTTCATGGACGACCTCGAAGTTATCTTCAAGGCTCTGCCTCCAACCCGTCAGACCGTATTGTTCTCGGCGACCCTGCCGCAGTCGATCCGTGCCATTGCCGAGCGTCACCTGCGTGATCCGCAGCACGTGAAGATCCAGACCAAGACTCAGACCGTTACCGCGATCGAACAGGCTCACCTGTTGGTTCACGCTGACCAGAAGACCTCGGCTGTATTGAGCCTGCTGGAAGTTGAAGACTTCGACGCCCTGATCATGTTCGTGCGCACCAAGCAAGCGACCCTGGATCTGGCCAGTGCCCTGGAAGCCAAAGGCTACAAAGCCGCTGCGCTGAACGGTGACATTGCTCAGAACCAACGTGAGCGCGTGATCGAATCCCTCAAGGATGGCCGTCTGGACATCGTTGTTGCGACCGACGTAGCTGCTCGTGGTCTGGACGTTCCGCGTATCACTCACGTGTTCAACGTTGACATGCCGTACGACCCGGAATCCTACGTTCACCGTATCGGCCGTACTGGCCGTGCCGGTCGCGAAGGTCGTGCACTGCTGCTGGTGACTCCGCGTGAGCGCCGCATGCTGCAAGTGATCGAGCGTGTAACCGGTCAAAAGGTTGCTGAAGTTCGCCTGCCGGACGCCCAAGCTGTTCTCGATGCTCGCATCAAGAAATTGACCAACAGCCTGTCGCCGCTGGTTGCTGATGCCGAATCGACTCACGGTGATCTGCTGGATCGCCTGACCGCTGACATCGGTTGCACTCCGCGTGCACTGGCTGCTGCTCTGCTGCGCAAGGCCACCAACGCTCAGGCGTTGACCCTGGCTGCGATCGAGAAAGAACGTCCACTGGTGCCGAACAACGCACCGCGCGGCGATCGTCCAGAGCGTACCGGTGATCGTCCGGACCGTGGTGATCGTGAGCGTCGTGCTCCGGTTGCATTGGCTGAAGGCCGTGCTCGTTGCCGTACCGCGCTGGGTGCGCGTGATGGTATCGCTGCCAAGAACCTGCTGGGCGCTATCCTCAACGAGGGTGGCCTGGCTCGTGAAGCAATCGGTCGCATCCAGGTGCGTGACAGCTTCAGCCTCGTTGAACTGCCGGAAGATGGTCTGGAAAAACTCCTGACCAAACTGAAGGACACTCGCGTTGCTGGTAAGCAGTTGAAGCTGCGTCGCTACCGCGAAGATTAATCCGCTCTCGGGCTGATTGATCGAACATAAAAAATCCCCGACAGGTTCGGGGATTTTTTTGCCTGAAAAAGATCGCAGCCTTCGGCAGCGCCCACAGGCGCGTAGCTGCCGAAGGCTGCGATCTTTTGATCTTAACGTTACCCGAAACGATAAATGTCCATGCCTAGCGCCCCCATGGTGAATCCCTGGTGCGCAATCCCGAACTCACCCCCAGCCCCGCGAGCAAAGTACAACGGCAGCAAATGCTCATCACTCGGATGGTTGCGCACAGCGTTCGGCGCCTGCTGGCGATAATCGTGCAACGCCGTTTCATCGTTGGCGGCCAGTTTTTCAATCATCCAGTCACGGAACGCCTTGGCCCACGGCTCGACGCTTTCCGGGCCGGCATGCCAGTCCAGTTCACGCAGGTTGTGGGTGATGCTGCCGGAGCCGATCAGCAACACGCCTTGTTCGCGCAGACTGGCCAGCGCATGACCCACGCGGGTTTGCAGGGCCGGGCCGCCACGGGTTGGCAGTGAGACTTGCACCACCGGAATGTCGGCCTGCGGGTACATCAATGACAACGGCACCCAGACCCCGTGATCGAACGGTCGCTTGGCGTCGATGCGCACAGGCAAGTCATCGGCTTTCAGCAACTCGACCACCTCTGCCGCCAGTTGTGGATTGCCTGGCGCCGGGTATTGCACTTCGAACAAGGCCTTTGGGAAGCCGCCGAAGTCATGCCAGGTTTCAGGCTGCGGGTTACCGCTGACCAGCAGCTCGTTGCTTTCCCAGTGCGCCGACACAATCACGATGGCCTTGGGCTTCGGCATTTCTGCAGCCAAGCGCGCCAGGGCCGGGCCGCTGGCCCCCGGTTCCAGTGCCAGCATCGGCGAACCATGGGATATGTAGAGGCTGGGGAACATGAATGAGCTCCTGAGGGGTAAGATGGCACCATCTTCAGTCAGATCATTGATCTAAATCTAATATAAGTTTTAGCGTCTTTTGATCGAATTTTCGGGATTAATTATGCAGCCGGAGTTTTGGCACAAGCGGTGGACGTCGAATCAGATCGGCTTTCACCTGCCGGAAGTGAATCCATATCTGCAACGGTACTGGCCGCAACTGGGCCTGGAGGAGGGCGCGCGCGTACTGGTGCCCTTATGTGGGAAAAGCCTGGACCTGCTGTGGCTGGCTAAATGTGGTCATGAAGTGTTGGGCGTCGAATTGTCGGAAAAAGCGGTGGAAGACTTTTTCCACGAGCATCAATTTGACCCTGACGTCAGCGACCAAGGCCCCTTCACCGTGTATCGGGCGGGTTCGATCGAGATTTGGTGCGGTGATTTCTTCGCGCTGACCGCTGGCGATGTCGCCGATTGCAGCGCGCTGTACGATCGCGCGGCGTTGATCGCCTTGCCGCCGACGATGCGTGAGCAATACGCCGAGCATTTGAAGCGGATTCTGCCAAAGGATTCCCTGGGGCTTTTGATCACCATGGACTACGACCAGGCGCAAATGGACGGACCGCCGTTTGCTGTGCTTGATGACGAAGTGCAACGGTTGTTGGGCGCTTCGTGGGAGCTGAAGATTCTGGAAGATCAGGACATCCTGGGCCAGAGCTGGAAGTTCCTGGAAGGTGGTGTTACGCGGCTTGAAGAGCGGGTTTACCGGGTTTCCAGCCGATAGATTTGTGTTGGTTGTACCGATGCCTTCGCGAGCAAGCCCGCTCCCACATGGGGAACGCATTCCAATGTGGGAGCGGGCTTGCTCGCGAAGAGGCCCTGATAAATACCACAACAATCAGCAGACAAAAAAAGGCCCGCATCTCTGCGGGCCTTTTCTGTTAGTGCGGGGCGACTCAGCCCCGACGACGCAGCGCGTCAATACGCTCTTCCAGCGGTGGGTGGCTCATGAACATCCGGGCGAACCCTTGTTTGACGCCACCGTTGATGCCGAAGGCGTTCAAGGTGTCCGGCATGTGCACCGGCAGTCCTTGTTCGGCTCGCAGGCGTTGCAGGGCGCCGATCATCGCGCTGGTGCCGGCCAGGCGTGCACCGGCTTCGTCGGCACGGAACTCGCGTTTACGCGAGAACCACATGACGATCGAGCTGGCGAGGATACCCAGCACCAGTTCGGCGACGATGGTCGCCACGTAGTAGGCGATTCCCTGGCCTTCTTCGTTCTTGAAGATCACCTTGTCGACAAAGTTGCCGATGATCCGCGCGAAGAACATCACAAAGGTGTTCACCACGCCCTGGATCAACGCCAGGGTGACCATGTCGCCATTGGCCACGTGCCCGATTTCGTGGGCCAGGACGGCTTTGACTTCATCCGGCGAGAACCGCTCGAGCAGGCCTTGGCTGACCGCAACCAACGCGTCGTTCTTGTTCCAGCCAGTAGCGAAGGCGTTAGCCTCGTAGGCCGGGAAAATCCCGACTTCGGGCATCTTGATCCCGGCTTCGCGAGACAGTTGCTCAACGGTTTGCAGCAGCCATTGTTCGTGACGGGTGCGCGGCTGGCTGATGATTTGGGTGCTGGTGCTCATCTTCGCCATCCACTTGGAGATGAACAGCGAGAACAGGGAACCGGCGAAACCAAAGACCGCACAGAAAATCAGCAGCTGATTGAGGTTGAGATCAACCCCGTTGGCCGCCATGAACCCGTTGAAGCCGAAAAGGCTCAGGGTGATGCTGGCAATCAGCACGACCGCCAGGTTAGTGGCCAAAAACAGCAGGATGCGCATCATGGTTGTAGAAATCTCCTCATGCTAAAGATGTAGCGTACTGCGGGGTATATAAGGTGCTGCACGGTGCTATTCAACCGAGTGACTATTTCAAACTGTGTCCTACAGCAATAGTTTAGCTGTATGCAGGGCATTTCCGGCGTGGACGCAGGAAGGGTTTGTCAGTCGATTGACTGTGTGGCCCCTGTCTTTGTTGGACGCGCGCACGAAACCGGTCACCAGGCAGCGATGGCAACAAAGATGTGCGGCAGGGTGCAGAGATGTGTTGCTGAATTAATCACCGTGCGACCCGGGTCGCACGGTGAACGTCAGCTTACTGACGGTAGGTCTTGAGGAAGTTGCCGATCCGGCCGATGGCCTGATCCAGTTCATCGACCCGGGGCAGGGTGACGACGCGGAAGTGATCCGGCCATGGCCAGTTGAAAGCCGTGCCTTGAACCACCAGCAGCTTCTCGGAGAGCAGCAGGTCGAGGACGAATTTCTCGTCGTTGTGAATCGGGCAGACTTTCGGGTCAATTCGCGGGAAGGCATACAGCGCGCCCATCGGCTTGACGCAGCTCACGCCCGGAATGTCGTTGAGCAATTCCCAGGTACGGTTGCGCTGTTCCAGCAGGCGACCCTGAGGCAGCACCAGGTCATTGATGCTCTGGTAGCCACCCAGTGCGGTCTGGATCGCGTGCTGGCTCGGCACGTTGGCACACAGGCGCATGTTCGCCAGCATGTCGATGCCTTCGATGTAGCTCTGGGCGTGGTGTTTCGGGCCCGAAATGGCGATCCAGCCGGAGCGGAAGCCGGCGACGCGGTAGGACTTGGACAGACCGTTGAAGGTCAGGCACAGCAAGTCCGGCGCCAGGGAGGCGGTGCAGATGTGCACGGCGTCGTCGTAGAGGATCTTGTCGTAGATCTCGTCGGAGAACACCACCAGGTTGTGCGAGCGGGCCAATTCGAGCATGCCCAGCAAGACTTCTTTGGAGTACACCGCGCCGGTCGGGTTGTTCGGGTTGATGATCACCAGGGCCTTGGTGTTCGGGGTGATCTTGGCCTTGATGTCGGCCAGGTCCGGGAACCAGTCGGCGCCCTCATCGCACAAGTAGTGCACCGGGTTGCCGCCCGCCAGGCTGACTGCGGCGGTCCACAGAGGGTAGTCGGGAGCCGGCACCAGTACTTCGTCGCCATTGTTGAGCAACGCTTGCATCGACATCACGATCAGTTCGGAAACGCCGTTGCCCAGGTAGATGTCTTCAATGCCGACGCCTTCGACCTGCTTCTGCTGGTAATACTGCATGACGGCCTTGCGCGCACTGAACAGACCCTTGGAGTCGCTGTAGCCTTGGGCCGTCGGCAGGTTACGGATCACGTCCTGGAGAATTTCATCCGGCGCTTCGAAACCAAAGGGCGCCGGGTTGCCGATGTTCAGCTTGAGGATGCGATGGCCTTCCTCTTCCAGGCGTTTGGCGTGCTTGAGCACTGGGCCGCGAATGTCGTAGCAGACGTTGGCGAGCTTGTTCGATTTGCTGACCTGCATGGCGATGTGTTCCCGAAAATGAACGATCCAGGCGGCGTATGAACTACCGTACTGGGAATCCTGCGTAATCACACAGGCCTGACGCCTTGAGAGGCAGCACCCATAAATCCGTTTGAATGCGCGTGGTCTGGCTGCCAGACTGGCGTTTGACGAGGCGCAATCATACGTGCCGCCCGATCCGTGGAAAAGGTACAGATCGGGCTTTTTCAGCTGCTGAGGTGTGACGATGGAAAAGTTGGAAAAAACCCTGGAAGAATGGAAGGCCATGCTCGATCCGGAGCAATACAACGTTTGTCGCCTCAAAGGCACCGAACGACCGTTCTCCGGCAAGTACAACGGCACCAAGACTGACGGCGTTTACCACTGCATCTGCTGCAACGAGCCGTTGTTCGATTCGAAAACCAAGTTTGATTCCGGCTGTGGCTGGCCGAGCTTCTACGCGCCGATTGGCGACAGTGCGATGGTCGAGATCCGCGATGTCAGCCACGGCATGATTCGCACCGAAGTAGTCTGCGCCACCTGCGATGCGCACCTGGGGCATGTATTCCCGGACGGCCCGCCACCGACCGGCCTGCGTTACTGCATCAACTCGGTGTGCCTGGACCTCGTTCCGCGCTCGTAATGCGAGCCCTGTAGGAGCGAAGCTTGCTCGCGAAGGCGGATTTTCAGTCAACATCAATGTTGAATGTCAGTCCCTCTTCGCGAGCAAGCTTCGCTCCTACAGGTAATCGACTATTGATTTATTAAATTGCACACAATTCAATTGCTCGCTATGTTCAGTGCTTCTTCCTACATCTGGAGCCCGAATCATGAGCGACAACCTGCTGAGCATCCCGGTCACCACCATCAAGGGTGAACAAAAGACCCTGTCCGACTTCGCCGGCAAAGCGGTGCTGGTGGTCAATACCGCGAGCAAGTGCGGCTTTACCCCGCAATACAAAGGTCTGGAAGAGCTGTGGCAGACCTACAAGGATCAAGGCCTGGTAGTGCTCGGCTTTCCCTGCAACCAGTTCGGCAAGCAAGAACCCGGTAACGAAGGGGCGATTTCCGAATTCTGCGAGTTGAACTTCGGCGTCAGCTTTCCGCTGTTCAAAAAAATCGACGTCAACGGCTCTGACGCCCATCCGCTGTTCGTTCAACTGAAAAAACGTGCACCAGGCCTGCTGGGTTCCCAGGGCATCAAGTGGAACTTCACCAAGTTCCTGATCGGCAAGGACGGCCAAATGGTCAAGCGCTTTGCCCCGGCGACCAAGCCGCAGGATTTGAGCGCCGAGATCGAAGCCTTGCTCAAATGAACACCGTGTCCGCCGACTCCCTGAAGCTCGACAGCCAGCTCTGCTTCAAGCTGTATGCCGCGTCCCGGGCGGTGATTCGTGGCTACAAGCCGATGCTCGATAAGCTCGGCCTGACCTACCCGCAATACCTGGCGATGCTGGTGTTGTGGGAATGGCAGGAAGCGGCCCCGGAGCAACCGACCGTCAAGGCCTTGGGCGAACGCCTGGCGCTGGACTCCGGCACGCTCACGCCGTTGCTCAAGCGGCTTGAGCAGTTGCAACTGGTCCAGCGTCAGCGTTCGGCGCGAGATGAGCGGGAAGTGCACTTGAGCCTGTCGCCAGCCGGCCTGGCCTTGCGCGAGCAGGTCGGGCCGCTGAAGGCGCGCCTCCTGTGCGACAGCGGTGTGGACCTGAATCGCCTGAATGAACTGCGCGATGGCCTTGATCAGTTGTTGGGGCAGATCAAAGCGCTGTCCTAGCCGGTATCCACTGGTCGAGCAAAGCGGCCAGTTCCTCTCGTCGAAAGGGTTTGGCCAGGTAGTCGCTCATGCCCGCCACCCGACAGCGCTCGCGTTCTTCGGACATGGCGTTGGCGGTCAGGGCGACGATCGGCAATTGTGGCCAGCGCCCGCTGCGGCGGATGTGCCGACTGGCTTCATAGCCGTCCATCACCGGCATGTTGCAGTCCATCAGCACCAGGTCGAATTCCCCCAGCTCAAGTTGATCCAGGGCTTCGGCGCCGTGGGCGGCGACAATCACCTCGCAACCGAGCTTGCCGAGCATGCCTTTGGCCACCAACTGATTGACCGGGTTGTCCTCCACCAGCAGCACCCGACCGCGGCGTTGCGGGGTGAGGGCGTCGAGGCGGGCGTCGTTGATTGTCGTGGTGTCCGGTTGCAAGACTCGTCGTAGCGTCTGGTACAGCGCGTTGCGCGCCAATGGCCGCGCCTGTTGCTGCAAGGGCGCCAAGGCGGCAGCTTCTTGGCTGGGCATGAAACTGCCATAGGCCGTCACCAACAGGATCGGCGCCGTGAACGTAGGGCGCAGGCCAAACAGGCATTCCGGGCAGTCGGTGATCAATACATCGGGTTCCAGGCCGAGCAACGAATCTTCAATGGAGCGCTGCTGATATTCGAGCCCCCATAAAGGCAGCAGGCCTTTCAATAGTTCCGCCAAGCCGCTGCTGGCTGCCGTAATCGCTATGACCTTGCCTTGCAGCGGTGCAGGCGCAATGGCGCGGGTGTGGGCGGGCAGCGGCAGGTCGGCGCAGAACTGGCTGCCAAACCCGGCTTCCGAACTGATCGTCAGCCGTCCTTGCATGGCTTCGCAGAGGTTGTACGTCAGGGCCAGGCCCAGCCCGGTGCCGCCGAATTGCCGGGTAATGCCGGCGCCGGCCTGGGTGAAGGGCTGGAAGATTTTGACCTGCGCGTCCTGGGCGATCCCGATGCCGGTGTCGCACACTTCAATGCGCACACCATCCTCGAACGTTGAAAGACGCACATCGACCCGCCCGAAACGGGTGAATTTGAGGGCGTTGGACAGCAAGTTGCTGACAATCTGCCGGACGCGGGTCGGGTCGCCCAGTACCAGCGCCGGAAACTGCGGATCGATCAGGCAGGCCAGTTCGACGCTGGGCGCGGCATTCTGGGACAGCAGGTTGGCGGTGTCCTCGATCAGCGAGCCAAGGTCGAACGGAATGTGTTCGAGCTCCAGCTGGCCGGCATCGAATTTCGACAGGTCGAGAATATCGTTGAGCAGTTCCACCAGTACTTTGCCCGAGTCATGGGCGATGGACAGTTGTTGCTGTTGCTCGGCATTGAGCGGGCCGTCGAGCGAGAGGGCGATCATTCCCAGCAGGCCGTTGAGCGGCGTGCGGATTTCATGGCTCATATTGGCCAGGAACGCCGAGCGCGCTTCGGCCATGTCCAGGGCCGTTTGGCGGGCGACTTCCAGTTCTTCGTTGGACTGACTGAGCCGGGTGTTGATGGCCTTGAGTTCGGCGGTGCGGGCCGAGACTATATTTTCCAGTTGCTCGAGGTAGTCGGTCAGGCGGTTTTCAGCATTGCGCCGTTGCTGGATTTCCGTGGCGATGTTTTCGAACTGTTGATTGGCCACTTTGACCAGCACACCGATTTCATCGTTTTCATGCCCCGCCGGGTACTCCAGCCATGTCGGCTCCGCGCTACGTGGATCGCGGCCGCTGAGTTCGCGGATGACCCGTACCAGTGGCTTGGTCAGCATCACGTAAAACAGCGCCAGCAGGATGCCGGTCAGGATCAGGCTGCGGGCGAAACCGTTGAGCAATGTCACTTCGGCCCGGCGCAGGAAGCGGCTACCGAAGGAATAGGTGTCGACCTCCAGCTGCAGGGTGCCGAGGGATTCGTCGGGCAAGTGGTCGAGGAAGAGGCGATCTTCGAACTGGCGGTTGGCGCCGAACAGGAAGTCGCTGATCACCCGATAACCGCTTTCCATGCCCTGGCGTTTGACGCTGGCCAGCACGGTATTGTTGTTGTCGGTCAATTGCGCGCTGATGATCGCTGGTGAGCGCAGCAAGCCCATGGTCAATTCCTGGGCGAGTTCGGCGTCGATGTTGTAGGCGATACGTGACGCCGGGTTATGGCTGATTTCCAGCAAAGACAGTATTTCGCGGTTGATGGAGGCGTCTTCGCTGGCATAATCGATGCCTATTTGCACCAGACTGAGCAATGTGCCCAATATGAAACCGACCAGCACAGTAAGCCGGGCTTGCTTGTAAGAAAGCCGGTGGGTGAACTTGATATCCATTGGGTGTTGAACCACTTCCGTTTCCCTTCGCTGCTCCAGCATAGTCGATCATGCAGGGATACCGATGTTCCCCGGCCCCAAGATTCAACGATGGGCCGGTTATTGAACACTGTGTTGGGTTGCTCTTGTCGCCATCATTACTGTGAAACGTGCCCGAGGAGAAGACGTGGATTCCCGATTGAATGCTTTTCTTGAACGCGCCGATGCCGTTCTGGCCCGAATCGAGCCGCTGTTGCCGGCACCGAGACAAACTATCGACTGGGCGCACTGCCTGGCCGCGCGCTGGCAGCGTGAGGGCCGCAGCGGTTTTCTGCTGCCGCTGCAAGTCAGCCTCGACACCCGTTTGACCGACTTGATCGGTGTCGACCGCCAGGTTGAACAACTGGGGCGCAACACCCAACAGTTCCTCGACGGCATGCCGGCCAACCACGCGTTGCTCTGGGGTTCGCGTGGCACCGGTAAATCGTCGCTGGTTCGCGCGTTGCTCGCCGAACACGCCGAGGCCGGTTTGCGCTTGATCGAGATCGAACGCGATCACCTGGCGGACTTGCCGCGTATCGTCGAGCAGATCGCCAAATTCCCTCAGCGTTTCGTGCTGTTCTGCGATGACCTGTCGTTCGAGTCGGGCGAGGGCGACTACCGCGTGCTCAAGAGCGTGCTCGACGGCTCCCTTGAACAGGCGCCGGACAATGTTCTGCTGTACGCCACTTCCAACCGTCGCCACCTGGTGCCGGAAAAGGAAAGCGACAACGAGAACTGGAAACGCGTTGATGGTGAGCTTCACCCAAGTGAGGCCGTCGAGGACAAGATTGCACTGTCGGATCGTTTCGGTCTGTGGCTGTCGTTCTATCCGTTTACCCAGGAACACTTCCTCAACGTCGTCGAGCACTGGATCGGGCAATTGGCCGACAAGGCCGGCCTGGCCTGGCAGCGCACTGAAGAGCTGGACATCCTCGCGGTCCGTTGGGCCACTGGCCGGGGTAATCGCAATGGACGTTGCGCCTATCAATTTGCTCGCTATTGGGTCGGGCTCAAGCTGTTGGAGCACAAGGCATGATCGATTTACAAAAGAGCGGCCAGGGCCTCGAAGGCTACGGCATGCTCTGGGCGCAGTTGGAGTCGCTGTTGGCGGACGAGCGGGATTTCATCGCCAACGCGGCGCAGTTTTCGGCGTTTCTGTTTAACCAGCTCGATGACCTGAACTGGGCCGGTTTTTACCTCAATCGCAACGAAGAACTGGTGCTTGGCCCATTCCAGGGTCAGATCGCCTGTGTGCGAATTCCGTTTGGCCGGGGCGTGTGCGGGGCTGCTGCGGCGACCTTGCAGACTCAACTCGTCGAAGACGTTCACGCGTTTCCAGGGCACATCGCCTGCGACAGCGCGTCGAACAGTGAGTTGGTGGTGCCCTTGATCAAGGACGGTCGACTGATCGGCGTATTGGATCTGGACAGCCCGAAACTGGCGCGTTTTACCACCGATGATCAGGCTGGCATCGAACAACTGGCAGCTATTTTCCTGCGACTGACTGATTGCTGATCAGGCCTGCCATAGGGTGCAAGTGAGATGGCCGCTAGAAAGGTGTTATGCCCAAGGCGGCTGTCTCATTTGTACTACCGTGCATTGCAGTCAGTGGCCAACAGCTATGGCATTACCGTCGCTCCCGTCAGGGCTGCCGCGAATGCAAAAAGTATAAATACGAAGAGTAAAATCAGCAGGCAAGAAAGCCCTAGAACAATTCGTAAGAATATCGGCCATTCAACGGTTTTTATATAAATACCTACCAGTGGAAGTAAGAGCAAGGTTGCGAAAATTATCCGGTCAAGTATTGGTGTGCCAAACTTTGGGTAGAAAACATCTAAAAAGGTACCCCAGGCCAAGATAGGTAATATAAGTATTAAAAATATATTAAATAGAGCTGTAAGTGTCCCTCTCATTGGGGCAGGTCCGCAGAAAATATAATAGAGACTCGAGTGTTGTGGAAAGTGGGTATTTTCATTTTTACGCTCGCTGCCAAATTACTATTGTAAGGTCTGCTACGGATATTTGCATAGAGTCAAGTCTGTAAAAACCTTGGAAACGTTCGTTATCGATAGAAAGGTGTACTGTTTTCATTCACCACTGGGGATGCTGAATCGAGTGGCCTGGCAGCTTGATGCGGCCGAGAGGTGATGGGCTTTGCGGATGAGATTAGAAGGCGGTAGGAAACCGTGGTAAAAAATCAGTTAGATGGTGAAACGGTGGTACAAAACGGGTACTCAGAATATTAAGTATCTCCACTACCCGCGTTAGATGTAGGTTTCAATAAAAGTAGGTCCAGTCCATAAGTGAAGAGTGCAACCTGTGGGAGCAAGCTCGCTCCCACATGGATTGCGGTGTTCAAATCTTTAACTGACTGGCATCAGATCAAGCCTGCCCTGACCAGCAGGCTTGCCGGGTCCACGGTGTCGATCTGTTTTGGATCGAGGAATTGCTCGGCGTACTGCCGGTAAATCTGTTCGTTGATAAACAGCTCGAACAATTGCGGATCGATATGGGCGTCACGGCACATCGTGGCCATGATGCCCAACGCTTCGCTCAAGGACTTGGCCTTTTTGTAGGGGCGATCTGCCGCCGTCAGCGCCTCGAAAATATCGGCAATTGCCATCATCCGAGCCGGCAGGCTCATGTCGTCGCGCTTCAACTGTTTGGGATAACCGGTGCCGTCCATTTTTTCATGGTGGCCGCCCGCGATCTCGGCAACGTTGTTGAGATGGCCTGGAAAGGGCAGGTGGCTGAGCATCAGGATCGTCTGCACCATGTGGTGATTGATGATGTAGCGCTCTTCGCGTGTCAGGGTGCCCCGGGGAATGCTCAGGTTGTAGAGCTCGCCGCGATTGTATTTGTAGCGCGGCACATCAAGTTTGAAGCCCCAGGGATTGTCGGCCGGGATCAGTTCGCCTTCGGCGCGTTCGAACAGTTGCTCGGGTTTGTCCGCCAGCAGCGGTTCACTGACCGGCAGTGTCGACGCCGGGGTGCGCGCCTGACGACGGTTCTCTTCCCAGGAAACCCCCAGTCGATCATCCAGGGTTCGGGTCCAGGTCTGTTGAGCGATGGTGTTCAGGCGCTTGAGGTCGGCTTCGGCCATGGCTTCGCTGCCCAGATTGCAGCGGGCGACAAAGGTGAAGTCATCGTCCAGCCCCGCCAGCACGGCATTGCGTAGTTCGGCCAGGTGCTGCTCGTCGCCACCCAGGGCGATGGCCTGCCAATAGTTGATCCAGGCATCGCGCTTGAGCACTTCGAAGCGGGTTCGAATTTCGTGGATGCGATCGTTCAGGGTTTCCAGTTTGGTGGCCTTGTCGACCACATACTCGGGCGTTGTGACCTTGCCGCAATCGTGAAGCCAGGCCGCAATGTGCAAGGCTTCCCACTCATCTTCGGTGGGATGGTAGCCGCTGAAGGCCGGGGCCTGACTGGCCGCAGCCGCCTGGGCGAGCATCAGGGTCAGCGCCGGCACCCGCTGGCAATGGCCGCCGGTGTAGGGGCTCTTGGCGTCGATCGCGCCGGCCAGCAGTTGAATGAAGGAATCGAGCAGTTGTTTTTGTTTCGCCTGCAGACGTTGGCTGTCGATACTCACCGCTGCGGCGCCGGACACCGCTTGAAGAAACGCAATGCGATCCGGTCGAAGTTTTTCCAGGTCGCTTTGGCTGCCGCTGTCGGCCAGCAGCAGAACCAGCAAGCCCACGGTTTCGTTATGCCGGTTGCGCAATCGAATACCGATCAGGTGCACCCGCGGGCTCTCCATCGCGAGCAGCACCTTCTGCAAATCCCCGGCCTGTTCGAAACCCAGGCTGGCAACCACGTTCTCGGTATTCGCCAGCCGTTGTAACCACGCTGGGTTCTGTGGGTTTTGCAGTTCATGCCCTTGAATATCAAACGACGGCAAGGCCTGGGACAGGCCATTGATGACCAGGCCATGGGGTTCAATTCGATCACCGTCGCCTTCGCGCAGGTAGATCAGACCGGCCTGGGCCTGGGCGATTTTTACCGTTTCAAACAGCACTCGCTGCAGCAACGGCGCGAAGCGGGTTTCGGCACACAGGCTGTCGGTGATCTGGAAAAAACTCCCCAGGGTGTCCTTCATCCGCGCCATCGACACGCTCAACTGATCGACTTCCAGCACTGGCGAGCGGCGGCTCACCGGAAAGTTGAAATCGAAACTGCGAATTGCATCGGCTTCCTTCACCAAGGCATGCAGGGGATTGACCAGAATTCGCGACGTCAGCCAGCCCAGCGGCAGGCACAGCAGCAAAGTGGCCAGGGTGATCAGAGCGCCTTGCCAGCGCATGCGATAGGCATCGACGAGTAACTCGTCTTCAGGCACCAGCAGTGCCAATTGCAAGCCCTGGGGGCCACCTTCCTGCATGCTGCTGCGGGCAAAGATCCACTGCCGGCCGTCAACCTCCAGGCGATTGCCTGCTGGCGAATTGGCGAGCAGCGCGCCGAGGCCAGGGCTCAGGTCCGCAGCTTTGCTGAGGCGGGCGCTCTGGTCGTCGATGATCAGTTTGCTGGCGTCCGGGTAGGCAATGGCATTGCCTTGGGCATCGAACAGGACGATTTCGGTACTGGGGGTGACGACGTGTTTGGCCAGGGTTGCGGAGAGTTCGGCCAGGGTCAGGTCGGCGCCCATCACCGCGCCGTCGCCGCTGCGTCGAGCCAGAGTGGTGCCGACGTTGTGGGTGGAGAAAAAGATATAGGGTTCGGTGGTGATCTGGTCTGCATCCGCACGAGCGCTGGTAAACCAGGCGCGGGTCCGAGGGTCGTAGTTTTCGTCGGACACGTCCTGGCGGCTGATGAGGTTCAGGGCCTGATCGTAGAACAAGGATTGGGAAACGACCTGATTGGCGCTGTCGTGACGCTCGATGCTCCAGACCTGATAGGCCGCGGTATCCGGGGCCTTGAGGAGCGTCTTGAGGGCATCGGTGCGCAGCGGCCGAACCATGAAGAAATCGCCATTGCCGTAGCCCAGGTACAGCGAAGCCAGGTCGGGGTTGTCCTTGAGCGATTGGCTGAACGGCTTGAGCAATGCCAGCCGTGGTTCAAGAGCCGGGGCCTGGGTGGCCGGCAGATCGGCCAACAGGCTTAGTAGGTGGCGAATGGGTTCATAGGTGGTTTGCAGGTCCAGGCGTACATCCTGCTCGATGCGATTGAAGAGCTTTTCACTGCTGGAAAGAATGATCTGCGTGGTTTGTCGGTAATTGAAAATCCCCAGCACCACGCCGGTCAGTAACAACAGGAACGTGAACATGACGCTGATATGGACGTGCAGGGGAAACCGGCGTTGATCCGGGCGCAGTGGGCTGGGCATCGCTGGTCTCTCCATAGTGGTTAACGCACTGCTCAGCGTCCAAGCATAGTTAAGGCTCCACTATTTTGCTGTTGGTGTTGAGGCCAATCTGGTGCAGTAACGCTCGCTCCAGTTCGAGCATGGCCTGGTCCATGGCTTGATTGCATCGGGCGACTTCATCCGCCGGCGCTGCGTCGTGGCAGGCTTTTTCGAGGGCCTCGCAACACTCGATCAATCGGGTAGCCTGGGCAATTCGGGCCGCCCCTTTGATTTTATGTGCGACGTTGATCAGTGCCTGGCGGCCTTCGACTCGGGGCTCCAGTCGCGTTAAGGCCAGCAACTCCTGTCGATCCAGGCGATTGCTGTTCAGTAGCTCGGCCATCAGGCGCTGTGCCAGCTCCGGATTGCCACCCGTCAACAGGTCCAGTCCTTCGACATTGAATGGCTGGTTGCGCAGGGCCGGCCTGATGCTTTCGACCCATTGGCTCAACGCAGCCAGGCTCAAGGGTTTGAACAGGCAATCGTTCATTCCGGCTTGCTTGCAGCGGTGTATTTCTTCCGGCTGTGCGTTGGCGGTAAAACCCAGCACGGTACAGGGAGGGCGGTGCTGTTGCTGTTCCAGCAGGCGAATGGCGCAGGCCAGGTCGTAGCCATTCATGATGGGCATGTTGCAATCAACCACCACCAGATCGAAGGCTTCGTGCGTCCAGGCTTCCAGTCCCGCCTGGCCATCGCAGGCACCGGTAAAACGATGCCCGAGGTATTCCAGTTGTTGGCACATGAGCAAGCGGTTGGCGGGATGATCGTCGACCACCAGCACGTTCAAGGGCGCGTCGCTGGTGGGGATGTGTGGTTCGACCCGGTCTGGTGCCAGCTCGCGCGGCAGCGTCGCCAAGTGCAGTGAAACGTTGACCTGAGTACCAACCCCCGGCTGGCTGCTCAGTTGCAGGCTGCCCCCCATCATTTCGCACAAACTGCGACTGATGACCAGACCGAGCCCTGCGCCGCCCCGGGCCAACTGCCCGTTGTTGTCAATCTGGGCGAAGGGTTCAAACAGCCGCTGCTGATCCTGTTCGCTGACGCCGACACCACTGTCGTGTACCTGCACCTGCATCTGCGTACGTCCGGGCTCATCGTCAGGAAGCAAGTCGACGCTAATTTTGACCTGACCCTGCTCGGTAAACTTGATGGCATTGCTGACCAGGTTGGACAGCACCTGCTTGAAGCGCAGTGGGTCCAGCATCACATCCACGGGCGGCTGCGGCGGATTGAACTCCAGCAGCAGGCGAAGATTTTTGCCGGGCCAGGCCGTCGAAAATCCTCACCACCGAGGCCACGATTTCACCCGGGTTGACGCGCTCCGGGCTCAGGCTCAGGCGCCCTGATTCGATCCGCGCTATATCGAGAATGTCGCCGATCAACTCCAGCAAGTCCTTCGCCGAGTAGTACGCGGTTTCGATGGACGAACGATCCAGATGACCCTGATCCATGCGTTTGAGGGTCAATTCAAGCATGCCAATCACTGCGTTCATCGGCGTGCGGATTTCGTGGCTCATGGTGGCCAGAAAGGTGCTCTTGGCCCGGTTTGCCTCATCGGCCTGTTCTTTTGCCGCGCGCAACTTATCGAACAGTTGTCGCCGTTCACTAATGTCGATCCAGCCGCCGATAATGCCTTGCACTTCACCACTCGAATCGCGATAGGGCAGGATCCAGTGATAGATCGTCAGCCGGCGGCCGCCAATGTGCAGCGGGCGGTCGACGATCAACGGTGAGCCCTCGGCGACGACCCGTTGATAGTCAGCCTGATATTCCCGGGCTTCGAAGGCATTATTCATGTTGCCCTGCATGATGCTCTTACCGATCACGTCTTCGCGCTTCGCCTGGAAAGCCTCCAGGTAGCTGTCGTTGCAACTTTGCAGCAGCCCCTGGCGGTCGCGTACATATATCGGGTGAGGCGTGCCGTTGACCAGCGAGCGCATGAATTCGAACTGATCGTTAAGCGCGCGCTCAGCCGCCTGACGTTGTTTGATCTGACGGCGCATCCAGGCATTCCAGGCCATGGAAATCAGCAACAGCACGCTGGCACCGATCACAATCTGATAGAACACCCGGTGAAAGTTGTTCCAGGTTTTTTCCGAGGCCGCCGAGTAGCCACGCCAACGGCTGTTGATGACCCCCAGCTCTTCCGGCGCAATGCTCAGCAGCGCTTTATCGAGGATGGCATTCAGTTCCGTAGCACCCCGCGCGGTGGCCATGGAGAACGCGGCCTCCCGCTCGGTGCCGATGGTGGTGGTGATTTGCAGTTTGTGTTCGAAGATTCGCGATGAAATGAAGTAGTTGGCGATGATCAGCGAGTTGACGGCGCCTTCCACTTGCCCCTCGGCGAGCAGTTCCACCGCGTGAAAGGTGTCCGGCGTTTCAATCAGCTGGATCCGTGGGAACTCGCGGCGCAAGTAATCCATCAGTGGGTTGCCCTGGGCAATGGCCAGGCGTTTGCCGTGCAGTTGCGCAAGGTTTGTCGCGCTGTCGGCGGATTTACGCGTCAGCAGGACAAAAGAGTTTTCCAGGTAGGGGCGGCTGAAGTTCAGTTGGGTCTCGCGTTGCGCGCTGGGGAGCAGCGCGGCGATCAAGTCGGCCTGATTGTCTTTGACCAGGGCGATCATTTGGTTGTCGCCGCGGCTGCGCTGGATGTCAAAGCGCAAACCGGTACGCAAGCGGATCAGTTCGAGAAGGTCGGCGGTGACGCCGCGAAAGTTTCCGTTGCTGTCAAAAAACGTCAGCGGCGCAAACGCCTCGTTGACCACCACACGCACCACCGGGTGTTTTGCCAGCCAGCGTTGTTCGCGTTCAGTCAGTTGCAGCTTGTGATCGGTGAGGAGAATGTCGCTGCCGGCACTCCAGCGCTTGGCGATGCTTTCCCGCTCGCTGGTGGGGACGGCCTTGAGCGTCGCGTTGATGATCTGTAACAGATCCGGGTTGTCCTTGTGCACCGCGAAGCTGAAGCCGTGGGCTTCGTGTTTACCGAAGTTGGCCATGCGGACGTTGTTCAGGTAACCCTTGTTGATCATGTAGTGGGTTGAAATGGTGTCGCCGAGAAAGACATCAGCCTGGTCGAAGGCCACTGCATTGATTGCATTCTGGTAGGAGGGGTAGTCGGTGATGATCGCTTTCGGGTACAGCGCCTTCACTTCCTCGCGCGGTAAATAGTGATACACCATGCTCAGTCGCAGCCCGGCGAGGCCGTCGGTCAGCGATCGGGTTTCCCCTCGCGGGTCACCAGCACCGGCTGGTCTACGGCATAGGGCGCAGAAAGCACAATATCGGAATTGCCTGCTTCGAATCCATTGGCTGTGCCGAGCAGGTCGACCTCGCCCTTTTGCAGCGCCTCGATGGCAGCCTGGCGCGAAGCGTAGCGCTGAACCTTCACCGGCAACCCCATGGCCCGGCCGAGGATCCCGGCGAAGTCGGCGGTGAAGCCTTCATAGTCACGGCCACTGACCGTCAGGTCAAAAGGCGGGTAGTCGGGGGCTGATGTGCCCAGTGTCAGTTCGCGCTTGTTGTGTGCCCATTGACGTTGAGATTTATCCAGTTGGACTTCCACGTGTCCGCCGGTTGAGCGGCTGAGCAGGCTGTAGTTCTCGACGTCAGTGTGTGCTGCGGACACTGAGGTGCTCAGGCATAAACCCGCGCTCAATGTTATTAGATAGTCCTTTATGCGACTGGGCATCCTGTCTCTCACACTAACGCGTTACGTTTTGCCATCTCGATGAGTTCTACCAGGGATTTGGCCTTGAGTTTTTGCATGAGTCGTTTCTTGTAAGTGCTGACAGTCTTGTTGCTCAGGAACATGCCTTTGGCGATTTCCTTGTTGGTGCGCCCTTGGGCGAACAGTTGCAATACCATCAATTCACGGTCGTTGACTGACTTGAACAGCTCAAGTTCTGCATACCTTGCGTCATCCGGGCGCACGGGGTTCAAGGCCTGGCTGGGGAAGTAGTTGTAACCGGAAAGTACAGCCTTGATGGCGCTTACCAGTTCACTGAGATCTTCTTGTTTGCACACATACCCCGAGGCCCCGGATTGCATGCAGCGAATGCCGAAAAGTGTTGGGCATTGTGCTGTCAGTACCAGTGTTTTCAACGGTGTGCTCATGGCATTGAAACGAGCGAGTACTTCCAGTCCGTCGAGTTTGGGAATACTGATATCGAGAATGATCAAATCAGGCATGCATTCGCGAACCATCTGCATGGCATCGACCCCATTATCGGTTTCGCCCACGACTTTATAACCCTCATGCTCCAGCAGCATCCGGACAGCAAGCCGGATGACGGGGTGATCGTCGACAATAAAAACGGAGTTCATAATCAAGTCCCATACGAGCGCGAATAAAGCGCGCACCTTAGCTCAGTTAATTGAGGGGGCGCATGAACTGGCGGGTCTATAGCGGCAATACAGGACGTTTCCTACAATTGATAAGGAATGGGCCTACGTATCAACTAGGTTTCCAATGAGGAAATGTGAAAGTTCTGATTGTGTAATCGGAAAGTGATGATGTTTACATTGCAAGTTACATGCTGTAATTGATTGCACTTGAAAGTGTCGGGAGTTTGCCAGGGTTTATATTTGGACCAAGGTCAATTAGTTTCTAAAGCCGGGTTTTTCAGTGGCTTGGTCATGTATGCCAGCAAGGGGTATCGGATCATTCCCCGGCGGCCGGCAAGCTGGATCAAAGCAACTTTTAGGGCCACTCTGCGCGCGTTGAAATGCGGTGAAGGGCAAGCCACTTCAATCAGCCGGTCAGAAGAATCTGACACGGCTGATTCAGCGTTTTTATCCGTGGACCGAGCGGCCGGTCATTTCCTGGGCCATTTCGCTGGCATAGCTGTCGGTCATGCCGGCGATGAAATCAATCATGCGCAGGAACGATGTATGCAGCGGGCCATGGGGATCGGGCGCGTTGATACCCAACAGGTCGAGTACGCGGCGGCTCTTGAAGGACGGTGTGCGACCGTTGTGCTGTTCCAGTGCAGCGCCGCAGAAGGCGTTGAGCAGGATTTCCAGGGTGGTGTAGGCGCCGATTTCATGCAGCGTCTTGCGCTTGTCCTGGAAGATCTTTTTACGCGCCATGTCCTTGGCATTCAGCACGCAGCGCTTGGCCGGGCCGTGCATGTGCTCCACCAGGTCGCCCGGCAATGTGCCGGCCAGCAACGCGTCCTGTTGCTCGACGAAGGCCCGCGCGGCCGCGTTGGTCAGGTGTTCGATGGCCTTGCCCCGCAGGATCGCCAGTTTGCGTCGGCGCGAATCCTGTGGGCCGAGCAGGCGATAGGTTTCCGGTATATCGTCGCCCACCAGGTCCAGCAGCAGGGATTCGACTTCGGCGTATTCCAGCAGGTCCATCTCCAGGCCATCTTCAAGGTCGATCAGCGCGTAGCAAATGTCATCGGCCGCTTCCATCAGGTACACCAGCGGATGACGGGCCCAGCGCTGGTCTTCCAGTTGCGGCAGGCCAAGTTTGTGCGCGATCTGTTCCAGCAGCGGCAGTTCGCTCTGATAGCAGCCGAACTTGTGCTTCTTATAGCCCAGAGAATCGGCGTGCTTGGCTGTCCACGGGTATTTCAGATAAGTGCCGAGGGTGGCGTAGGTCAGCCGGGTACCGCCGTCGAACTGGTGATACTCCAGTTGCGTGAGCACGCGGAAGCCTTGGGCATTGCCTTCGAAGTTGAGGAAGTCGTTGCGTTCGACCTCGCTCATTGCATCCAGCCAGCCACGCCCGGCGGCTTGCTGGAACCAGTGACGGATCGCATCTTCGCCGGAGTGACCGAAGGGTGGATTGCCGATGTCATGGGCCAGGCAAGCCGATTGCACGACCATGCCCAGGTCGCTCGGTTCGCACCAGTCGGGCAGGGCGTTGCGGATGGTTTCGCCGACGCGCATCCCAAGGGAGCGGCCGACGCAACTGACTTCCAGTGAGTGGGTCAGACGCGTGTGGATGTGATCGTTGCTGGAGACCGGATGGACCTGAGTCTTGCGCCCCAGGCGGCGGAATGCGCCGGAGAAAATGATGCGGTCGTGGTCTTTGTGAAAAGGGCTGCGGCCGAGTTCTTCCGGGCTGTGCAGCGGCTTTCCGAGGCGTTCTCGGGTGAGCAGGGTTTGCCAATCCAAGGCTGGGTCTCTCCGTCAAGTGACTGATGGCCCAGTGTCCTTACTCGCATCAGTGCCTGCAAGCAGAACTACAACCCGGCGGCGTCGATATCGATGAGCAGCAGTCGCTCGCCATTGTCGAAAAACTGTCCCGCCGTCAGGCAATACTGATTGCTGGTGGCGTCGCGGTAGGTATTGGAAAGGGTTAGCCGACGCTCATCCCAACCTTCGGCCAGCAGGTGATAGAAGTACGGGCGCCATGACCAGTTGTGGCCCAGGTAGCGGTTGTCGGCCTCCCAACAGTTGTTGCGCCATTCAAGGTTGGGCGTCAGTTGCGTGCCGTGACGGTCGCATTGGTAGAAGCGCAACAGCCAGGGAAAAGCATCCAGTTGCGGTAAAGCGCTGAGGGGCGCGCGGGCCTGAGCCCAGTCTTGCAGGATGGCCATCAGCTCGGTGAGTTGCCGGCGCATGATCATCAGCCGGCCACGTTCCGTCAGCTTGCGCTGAACATAACGTTGGCGCAGTTGCGCGAACTGTTCGACAAAGGCATCGGTGGCAAAGAAACCGGTTTGCGCCCGGGCGAACAGAAACCCCTGCACATAGCGTGAACCGCACTCCAGGGCGAAATTAAGCTGGGCCTCGGTTTCCACCCCTTCGGCGATGATCCAGCACCCGGTTTTCTCGGCCATTTGCGCCAGGGCCTTGACCACTTCGCTGCTCGGCCCGCCCAAGGCGGCGGCCTGAAACAGGCGCATGTCGAGCTTGAGAATGTCCGGTTGCAGGGCCAGCACACGATCGAGTTGGGAGTAACCGGCACCGAAGTCATCGATCGCAATCCGTGCGCCGGCCTGTCGGTAGCGCGCGACCACTTCGGCCAGACGTTGGCTGTCGCCCCCCAGTTCAGTGATCTCGAAGACAATGCGTTGCGGATCGACGCTATGCCTGGCCAATTGCTTGAGACTTGGCAAAGCTTGGTCCGGGCGCAGGCGGCTGATCCAGCGTGGTGACATGTTCAGGCTCAGAAACCAGTCCGCAGGGGCCTCGTGCAAACGACTCAGGGCGTTATCGCGGATCTGTCGGTCGAGACGGCGCAGGGCGATGGCCGGGGTTCGCGGGTCGGCGAACAACGGTCCCACAGAGGTCAATTGACCATCGGCCTGACGCAGTCGACCCAGTGCCTCGACGCCGGCGATACGGCCAGTGGCGGTATCGATGAACGGCTGAAAGCAGGCGAGCGGTTGCCCGTCGATCACGAGGCCTCCTTGGTAAGGTCTTGTTTTTGGATAAACCTGGTCACCGGGTAGGTAGGCAGGATCGAACCCCTCGATAGAGAGGTTCATCCCGGTGGTATTGCAAGAATGCAGCCAGATAGCGGCTGATCAGGGTTTACGTGAGGAGCCCTGCATGACCAGTTTGATCAGCGGCCCCAGGCTGGCGCCGAGTTGAACCAGGCGAGTCAGGCTGCTGACGCCACCGTTTTTGGCGCTCTTGCCGGTGAGAAAACCGAGCAGGGTCACGGCGGCCACGCCCCAGAGCGGGGCGTGCTTGATGCCGAAACCGTCCTGCAGGTTTTGTGTCATCCCGCGCACTCGCTGCAAGGGTTGCAGCAGTTGCCGGGATTCCTGGCGGATTTCCTGGCGGTGCATTTCCATGCGCAAGCGGATCAGCGCCTTGCGCATTTCGGCGCGGGAACTGTTTTGAGGTAGCTGAGGCAGGCTCATGGCAGCAGGCGCTCCCGGTCGTTGGCCAATTCTTCCAAGGTGCCATGGAAGGGTGAGGACTCATCGAAGACCGCAGCCTTGAGCCGCATCCCGCAAAATATCGCAGCCAGGGTGTAGAACACGCAAAGCCCAATGATCGCGGCCAGGCGGTAGGTGTCCCAAAACAGGATCATCACCAGCGTCGATAACCCCACCAGCAACAGCAAGGCAAAGACCAGCGCCAGGCCTGCAAACAGCAACAGGCTGACGGTGCGTGCTTTCTGTTCCTGCAATTCGATGCCGAACAGTTCGACATGGCTGTGCAGCAACCCTAGAAATGCGGCACCCAGGCGCCGCGTTGTAGCGCTGGTGCCCGTCGCGGACGAGCCGGATTCGCCGATAGACATATCAGCGACGCGTGGCTAGCAGGCCGATGAGGAAACCCACGCCGGCGGCGATGCCGACCGATTGCCATGGGTTGGCCTGAACATAATCCTCGGTGGCGGTGACCGCAGCCTGGCCGCGATCACGCAAGGAGTCTTCGGTCAGCTTCAGGGTTTCGCGGGCGCGCAGCAGGCTGTCGTGGATCTGGTCGCGCAATTCATCGGCCTGGTCGCCGGCCAGGGACGCGGTGTGTTCCAGCAACCGTTCGGTGTCGTTGACCAGGGTTTGAAAATCGTTCATCAGGATTTCTTGAGCAGTCTTTGCCTTGATGCTGGCCATGGGTAGATCTCCGTAAGTGGCTTCTGATGCGTTCGAGTATGAGCCTTGGGCGAAGGTTCAGTACAAATGACTGGTACAACTTTTGCTATGTCGTGGTGCGTCAGCTCGCGCCGTTGCGCTGTTGCTGTGCATGATTTGAGCAAAACCATAACTCAAATAATCAAAACCCGCGCAAAGGTTCCGGCCTTGTGCGCCAAAGCGGTTCATTGGAATCAATACGTTGGTTCCGATAAGGCGCAACTTGGTGCATGGATTGCCTGCGCGAACTGCTTTGGTGCTTTTTTAGCCTTCAGGTCTGCCAACCCCATGGAAAATCTGCAAAGCGCTGTGGACAGTCTGGTCCACAGCTCCAACACGTTGTTCATTCTGATCGGTGCCGTCATGGTTTTGGCCATGCACGCCGGTTTCGCGTTTCTGGAAGTCGGCACGGTTCGACAAAAGAACCAGGTCAACGCCTTGTCGAAGATCCTCAGCGACTTCGCCATTTCGACGCTGGCCTACTTCTTTATAGGCTACTGGATTTCCTACGGCGTCACTTTCATGCAACCGGCGGCGGTGATCAATGCCGATCATGGTTACGCGCTGGTGAAGTTCTTTTTCTGCTGACGTTTGCCGCGGCGATCCCGGCGATCATTTCTGGCGGCATTGCCGAGCGTGCACGCTTCGTTCCGCAGTTGTGCGCGACCGCGCTGATAGTGGCGTTCATCTACCCGTTTTTCGAGGGCATGATCTGGAACGGTAACTTCGGTTTTCAAGCCTGGTTGCTGGAGCATTTTGGCGCCAGTTTCCATGATTTCGCCGGTTCCGTGGTGGTCCACGCCATGGGCGGTTGGTTGGCGCTGGCGGCGGTATTGTTGCTCGGGCCACGGCAGGGGCGTTATCGCGACGGTCGACTGGTGGCGTTCGCACCGTCGAGTATTCCGTTCCTGGCTTTGGGGTCGTGGATTCTGATCGTTGGCTGGTTCGGCTTTAACGTCATGAGTGCACAGACGTTGCAAGGTATCAGCGGGTTGGTGGCGGTGAATTCGCTGATGGCCATGGTCGGCGGCACCGTGGCGGCGTTGATCGTCGGGCGCAATGACCCGGGCTTTTTGCATAACGGCCCGCTGGCCGGGCTGGTGGCGATTTGCGCCGGTTCCGACCTGATGCACCCGGTGGGTGCACTGGTGACCGGGGCGATTGCCGGGGCGTTGTTCGTCTGGTGCTTCACCGCTGCCCAAGGCAAATGGCGCATCGATGATGTGCTGGGTGTCTGGCCATTGCATGGTCTGTGTGGCGTGTGGGGCGGGATCGCTTGCGGCATCTTCGGTCAGACTGCCTTGGGCGGTTTGGGCGGGGTGAGCCTGATCAGCCAGTTGCTTGGGACCTCGTTGGGCGTGGTCGTGGCACTGGCCGGTGGCTTTGCGGTGTATGGCACGATCAAGGCGTTCCACGGGCTGCGCCTGAGTCAGGAAGAGGAGTATTACGGCGCGGACCTGTCGGTGCACAAGATCGGCGCCGTGAGCCAGGACTAGTTTTCTTCATCTTCTGCACCGGGATAAAACCGGTGCAGCAGGCGATAGCGATCGTGGCGCACCTGATCGACACGCTCCTGAACCTGATGCGCGGGCAAACCCAGCATGATCAGCGCATGGGAGGCGAGCATCAGGCTCGACTCCAGCAGCTCCGGCACCACTTCATTGGCGCCGGCCGCTTTCAATTCGGCCCACTGACTGTCGTCCCGAGTGCGTACCAGGATTGGCACGCTCGGGTTATATCGGCGTGCTTCCTTCAAGATCAGTAACGCAATGTCGCTATTGTCCACCGCGATCACCAGCAACCTGGCCCGTTCCAGCCCCACGGCAGCCAGAAGTTCGCCACGGCGTGAGTCGCCGTAGTGCACGCTGCGTTCACCGACGGCAGCCTCCTGAACCCGCACGGGGTCGTTATCCAGGGCAATGTAGGTTTGTTGCGCGTTGTGCAGAAACCGGCCAATGGATTGCCCCACACGACCGTAGCCACAAATCACCACATGGCCTTGCAGGCCGGCATTGAGCGCGCTGATTTCCTCAAGCTTTGCTTCTTCGTTGGGTTTACGGTGCAGGCGTGCGGCGATGCGTGGCGCGGCGCGCAGCAACAGCGGCGTGACCAGCATCGAACAGAACGTCGCGGCCAGCAGCAGGCCGCCGAGGTCGGCGGGCATCAGTTTGTGTTGCTGCATCTGCGCCATCAAGGCAAAGCAGAACTCGCCACCCTGGGCCAATGCCAGACCGCTGCGCCAGGCTGTCTCGTCATCGCTGCCACGCCATTTGACCAGCAGGGCTACCACGCTGCCCTTGATCAAGAGTAGGCAGAGGGTCAAACCGAGGATGAGCAGACCGTGGCTGGCAAACAGCTGCAAGTCGATCAACATGCCGATACTGACAAAAAACAACCCGAGCAAAATGTCGCGAAACGGCCGGATATCGGCCTCGATCTGATGTCGGTAATGGCTTTCCCCCAGCAACATGCCGGCCAGGAAAGCGCCGAGGGCGGGGGAGAGGCCGAGCAAGTGCGTCAGCCAGGCCGTCAGCAGCACAATCACCAGGGCCAGTAGCACGAACAGTTCCGCGGAACGCGACGCGGCCACCTCATGGAACAATCGGGGCAGCAACCAGCGGCTGGCCAGCAGCAGGCCAACAAACAGCAGCACGGTCTTGGCCAGTGTCAGGGGGAGCGCCCAATACCAGGCTTGATCGCTGCTACCGGCAAACACCGGCACCAAGGTCAGCAGCAACACCGCCACTACGTCCTGGAACAGCAACACGCCGATGGCATTCTGGCCGTGACTGCTGAAAATCTCACCCAGGCTGCCAAGCTCCTTGCTGACAATGGCCGTGGAAGACAACGCCAGGCCGGCACCGAGCAATAATGCTGGTGTGACAGACATACCAAACAGCATCAGCAAAGCCCCCAGCAGCATCCCGGAGCCCAGCACTTGCAAGCTGCCAAGGCCGAACACGACGTGGCGCAGCGCGAGCATTTTCGACAGGGAAAACTCCAGCCCGAGGGAGAACAGCAGGAACACCACGCCCAGCTCAGCGAGGTCAGGTAGCTCGTCGCTTTCGTTCACCCAGTCGAGTGCTGTAGGCCCGATCATCAGTCCCACACAAAGGTAGCCCAGCACCGGCGGCAAGCGCAGGCGCCGGAACAAGGCAATGACCACCAGGGAGGAGGCAAGGATGATCAACAGATTGGCAAACACAAAAAACTCCGGTGACGACTTCGGGCTACCCAAGCGTAGAGGCAAAAAAGTCGAGAGCATCGCGCAAACGGGATTCGGCGCAAATGATATGCATCAGGAAATTGCCGAAACCTTTTGAAATCGACTGCCGGGGATGTCTCCAGGCCTTACGGTCATTGGCTCGACAGCTTTGGTGGGCCTAGAATGAAACCTCACTTTGCCTGGTCTGTTTGTCATGCCTCCTGAATGTCAGCTATTCGGCACCCTGGGTTGCCATCTGTGTGAACTTGCCGAAGAAGAACTGATGCCCTTGGTCGAGCACGGTTTGTTGGTGGAGTTGGTCGATATCGCGGAAAACGAAGATTGGGTCGAGGACTATGGCCTGCGTATCCCGGTGTTGCGGCGTCTTGATAGCGGCGCTGAACTCGATTGGCCCTTCGATGCCGAGCAGGTCGTGGCGTTCTTGCGCTGAACGTTTCCACCCGTCGCGGTGTTGCGTTCATCCATTGGCGCAAAACAGGTTATTCGGTTACTGTATGTATGTACAGTTATTCGGATTGCCTGCCCTGCATCCTTCTCTTTCGGAGTTGGCCAGGTGATCCCGTGAGTCAGAGGGATGAACCGTGGTCAATGTCGAACAATTGAAGAACAGCGTGAACCGGATGTCGGCCGACGTGGTGCGCGAGGCGGTCCTCGAATTGCGTCTGGATGGCCTGGTCACCGAAGGTAAAACCCCGTTCAACAAGCTGCATTTCAACACCTGTTTCGCCGAAATCGAAGCCTTGTTCCAGCGCGCGGGCTATCACCGGCAACTGGATGTCGTGGGTTATCAAGGCTTGATGTATGCGCTTTACGATCCCGGCCGCTGGGAAGCGGTGGATGTATTGCGCTGGCTCAAGGAGTTCACTGAGGCTGCCGCGCGGACCCAGTCGATCCCGGCTTGAGGATTCTTCGCTAGGTTCGCTCCGGTCACTGTTGGATAATGCCGCCCTGCATTGAGGGTTAGAGCTTTCGTATGTCCACTTCGTCTTTTTCTGCTGCACACAGCCAGGCCAGCACCCTCTACTTGCCACCCGGCCCGTGGCAGACCGTCCTCGATTGCCTGTGCGAGCACTTTCGCGCAATTGGTCGTGAACAGTGGCTGGACCGGATCGCTCGCGGTCGTGTCCTCGACGGACAAGGCCTGCCAATCGCCCTTGACCTGGCCTACAAGGAAGGTCTGCGGATTCACTATTTTCGTGAGGTGCCGGACGAAAAACCTATTCCGGTGATCGAGTCGATCCTGTACGCCGACGAACATCTGGTAGTCGCGGACAAACCGCACTTTCTGCCCGTAACGCCGGCTGGCGAATACGTGGAGCAGACTCTGCTACGGCGGCTGATCCACCGCTTGGATAATCCCCACTTGGTGCCTTTGCACCGCATCGACCGGCATACCGCGGGGCTCGTGCTGTTTTCAGCCAATCCTCAGACGCGTTCGGCGTATCAGTCGTTGTTCCCAACGCGGCAAATCGAAAAACGCTACGAGGCCATTGCCCCGGCGTTGCCTGAGCTGGCCTTTCCGTTGGTCCATAAAAGCCGGCTTGTCGATGGCGAACCGTTCTTTCGCATGCAGGAAGGTCCGGGCGTCAGCAACACCGAGACGGCGGTCGAGGTCAGGGAGAAAAACGGCGAACTCTGGCGTTACGGGCTCTATCCGGTCACCGGCAAGAAGCACCAGTTGCGCGTGCACATGACGGCTTTGGGCGCGAGTATCTGCAATGATCCGTTCTACCCACAGGTGCTCAAGGACGTCGAGGATGATTACGCCAACCCCTGAAATTGCTGGCCCAGGGACTGCGCTTTGTGGACCCGGTCACCGGTCAGGAGCGGGCCTTCGAAAGCACCATCACCTTGCAGTGGTGATCGGTCGCCGCACTATGCTTCGCCCACGAAAAAGCCCGCATTTCGCGGGCTTTTCTGTATCCGGTTATCACCGCAAAGATTACAACTCTTTAACAGTACGAACCTGATCCTTGTTGATGCGAGTGTGCTTGCCATCCAGCTGTTCGAACTCGTAGAAACCCGACTCGGAATCGAATTTAGGCTGGTCGACGGCCTGGATTTCACGACCGTCATTCAAGGTGATCACTGTTGGCGATGCGCAACCGGCGAGGGTGGCAAGGCCCAGTGCGAGCATGAATGTGGCGAGGGTCCGTTGAGTCATGAGCGTGTCTCCGAATATGAATTCTTTTGGTTACTGAGCTTGTAGACGTATGCAACGCGCGCAAGTTCCTTCTCGTGTCAGTCTGACACAGTGTTATGTGCACTTAACAGTTCGGGGGTGTTCAGGTTGGCCAGGCGAGGGTCATTGTCAGGGCATTGCAGGGCAATGGCGCCGAGCTGGCGCATGATCCGGCCCGGGCTGCGTTCACCCTCGTTCCAGGCGTTTTCGAACGCATCTAAAAGGGCGACGGGGATAACGCACAGCAACGGCTCCCAATGTTCGCCGTGGCGCAGCATTAGCGGCTTGTCCGGATGAAGCCCGGCCGTTTCGCGCATGCTTTGCAGCAGCGCATCATCAATACGCGGCACATCACAGGGCAACACCAGCAGATGCGGATGGCGGGCGGCCTTCAGGCCAGCACGAATACCGGCCAGAGGCCCAGGGAAATCGGTGTGATCATCAACGACCAATCGGTCGGCGTACGGCGCATATTTTTCCTGGTTTCTATTGCAGGAGATGATCAGGTCATCGCTGAGTGCACGGGTCTTACGGTGCAGGTGGGCAATCAGCGGTTCGCCATGCCATTCGATCAACCCCTTGTCCTGGCCGCCCATGCGTTGGCCGCGCCCTCCCGCCAGGAGCAGAATGGAACACAGCGACAGCGGTGTATTTGACGTCATGGCAACTCTCCCTGGGGGCGGCAAAAAAATGAGGTGCTGTGATATAACACCGGGCTGTTTCCCCTACAACTGGACGAGCCTATGAAAGCCAAGGCTGATGTACCTTTCGCACCGCTCAACATCGCGGTGCTGACTGTCAGTGATACCCGTACCCTGGAAACCGACACTTCAGGCCAGGTGTTCGTCGACCGCCTGAGCGCTGCCGGTCATAACCTCGCGGCGCGGGTGCTGCTTAAAGATGATCTCTACAAAATTCGTGCGCAAGTCGCCACTTGGATTGCCGACGATGTCGTGCAGGTGGTGCTGATCACTGGCGGCACCGGGTTCACCGGCCGCGACAGCACGCCGGAAGCGGTGAGTTGCCTGCTGGATAAACAGGTCGATGGTTTTGGCGAGCTGTTCCGGCAGATTTCGGTGGCAGACATCGGTACCTCGACCGTGCAGTCCCGAGCCCTGGCCGGTCTGGCCAACGGCACGCTGGTGTGCTGCTTGCCGGGCTCGACCAATGCCGTGCGTACTGGTTGGGATGGCATCCTCGCCGAACAACTGGATTCGCGGCACCGTCCGTGCAATTTCGTCCCTCATCTGAAACAGGCGGCACCCTGTGAATCCCGCGGGTAAGCCTGGCAAGACCGGCAGTTTGATGCCAGTCGAAGTGGCGCTCGCGCGTTTGCTGGAAATGGCCGAAGCGGCGCCGATTCGTGAACGTGAACGCCTGCCGCTGGCGCAGGTTCAGGGTCGAGTGTTGGCGGACGATCTGATCTCGACGCTGGATTTACCGCCCTGGCCCAACAGTGCCATGGACGGTTATGCCCTGCGCCTAGCCGATTGGACCGGCGAACCGTTGGTGGTTAGCCAGAGGATTTTTGCTGGCCAGGCACCGCAACCCTTGCAGCCTGGGACTTGCGCACGAATCTTCACCGGCGCGCCGGTGCCGGAGGGTGCGGACTGCGTGGAAATGCAGGAGAACGCTGAGGTTCGGGCAGACGAACGCGTAGTGTTCTTCGAGGCCATGACGGCGGGTCAAAACATTCGTCCGCAAGGCCAGGAAACCACCGTCGGCGAGTTGGTCTTGTCGGCGGGCACGCGTCTTGGACCGATCGAGCAGGGCTTGGCGGCATCACTGGGCTGTGCCGAGCTTGATGTGGTGCGCAAGGTTCGCGTCGCGGTGCTGTCCACCGGCGATGAACTGGTCGAACCCGGTCGGGCCCTGGGCCCGGGGCAGATCTACAACAGTAATCGCGTGTTGCTCTGTAGCTGGTTGCAGCGTTTGGGTTGCGAGGTCATTGACGCCGGCATCCTGGTGGATGATCTGGAAATAACTCGCGCTCGTTTAAGCGAGCTGACGGATGTCGACCTGATTTTGTCCACGGGTGGTGTATCAGTGGGCGAAGCTGATTTCCTCGGCATAGCCTTGCGCGAAGAGGGCGAACTGACGCTTTGGAAGCTCGCCATCAAGCCTGGTAAACCGCTGACGTTCGGGCATTTCCGTGGTGTGCCGGTGATTGGTTTGCCGGGTAACCCGGCGTCGACGCTAGTGACCTTTGCCTTGCTGGCGCGGCCTTATATCTTTCGCCGTCAAGGCGTCAAAGACGTCGAACCGCTGAAGTTCCCAGTGCTGGCAGGGTTTGTCTGGCCCAAGGCCGGCAATCGACGCGAGTACCTGCGCGGGCGTCTCGAGAATGGTCGGGCAACCATCTACAGGAACCAGAGTTCCGGGGTACTACGCAGCGCCGCTTGGGCCGAGGGCCTGGTTGAAGTGCTGGAGGACCGGACGCTGATCGAGGGTGAATACGTCAATTTCATTCCCCTGAGTGAAGTCTTGAGCTGATGCCTGCTGTTGGCTGACCAACGCAAGCCCCGGTAGCATGAGCCGGGTCTTGCGTGCATCCATGCCGCTTAATGCGCCAGGAGCGTTACGACCTGTTCGAACCGGCTGTTGGCGACCCACCCCAGAAGTCCCAGGATCACGGCCGTTGCACCGGTGGAATAGGCCAGTCGGTGTTTGATGGATCTCACGTCACCACGCACCTCATCCATGTCCCTGCGGATGTACTTGAGGTGTGTCTCCAGTTCAATGACGCGAGGTTCCATATCAACTTCTCCAGTGGGTTTTGCGCTGTTTTTGAATTCAGCCTGATGAGCCCTTAAGGCGTTTGCATTCATTGCGTGCACATCCTTGTGTGTATGTATTTTGGTGATTGAAACCGCAGGCCTCCAAAGGTGTACCAATCACCAGGCTCGGTCAATTGAGCCGATTCCTCACGTTTTGTAAGAAAATATCCCGCTCTGTAGGACGCGAGGCGCCGAGGCCTGAATTAATTCAAGATCCGCTGACTTTTTTCGGTGCCTGTGAGGTCAACATCTCCCATACGGATTCTAATCATGGGGAGTTATCGCAATGGATGAGCGCAAGGCGCTGTTGATTCTGCATGGCAAGCAGGCACTCAACGAAGACGTGCGCGCGGCCGTCGAAGGCAAGCGCAAGGAGGGCTGGAATCTGGCCGTTCGGCTGACTTGGGAGGCGGGCGACGCCCAGCGTCTGGTGGGTGAAGCGCTGGCAGCGGGTTATACGCAGATCATTGCCGGCGGCGGCGATGGCACCTTGCGCGATATCGCCGAGGCCATGGCAGCGCATTCGAACGAGTCCAGCCTGGTGCTGATGCCATTGGGTACCGCTAATGATTTTGCGCGCGCTGCCGGCATCTCTCTGGAGCCTGCCCGGGCACTGGAGCTTCTGGACAGCGCCCCGGTCTCCATCGACCTGGGCGAGGTAGACGGACAAGTGTTTCTGAATATGGCCACTGGCGGTTTTGGCAGTAATGTCACGGCCAATACGTCGGAGGACCTGAAAAAGGTTCTGGGCGGGGCGGCGTACCTGTTCACCGGTTTATCGCGCTTCAGTGAATTGCATGCGGCCTATGGCGAATTGCAGGGACCGGACTTTTACTGGCGTGGCGAGCTGTTGGCACTGGGTATCGGAAATGGCCGACAGGCCGGTGGTGGTCGTGTGCTGTGCCCGCAAGCGCTGGTTGACGATGGATTGCTGGATATCAGCATTCTGCCAGCGCCGCAGGAGGTGGTAGGCACCTTGAAAAACCTGCTGGCCGATGGCTTCGGCATCGACAACATGTTCGTGCGAGCCCGTTTGCCGTGGGTCGAGATCAAAGTCTCGGAAGGCCTGCACATCAACCTTGATGGTGAGCCTCTGGAGGGGGACAGCTTGCGTTTCGAGGCGCGTGAGGCGGCATTGCGTGTGCATTTGCCGCCGAACTCACCGCTGCTGGGTTCATCGCCGGCTGTCAATCATCCAGGCTGATGATCTGTTCGCGCACGGCAAACAGCACTAGGCCCGCCACGTCGTAGATCTGCAAGCGTTTCATGATCTGCGAGCGGTGGGTTTCGACAGTCTTGATACTCAGGCCCAGACCGTTGGCGATTTCCCGGGTGGATTTGCCGCGAACGATCAGGCGCAGGATTTCCAGCTGACGGGCCGTCAGGTTGTGAGAGTCCGCAATAGTCGGCTGGTTTTTCTGAGTGCGCGTCAGTGCCTGGTTGATCACCGTGTGGGCAATGGCCGGGCTCAGATAGCGTTCGTTATTGCGCAAGGCGTCCAGTGCGTGTTCGAGCTCGGTGGCCGTGGTGTCCTTGAGCAAATAACCGTGGGCGCCGGACTCCAAAGCTTGCATGATCAGTGTCGGGTCGGTGTGCATCGACAGGATCAGTACTTTGCTTTGTGGGCGAACTCTTTTGAGTCGCTGCAAGGCTTCGAGGCCGCCGGTTTCCTTCATGGAAATATCCAGCAGGACGATGTCCGGGGACAGTTGCTCGACCATCTCCAGTAGTTGCGAGCCGTCATTGGCCTCGCCAACGACCGCGTAGCCGGGAATATCCAGCACCAGAGCGCGCACGCCTGCCCGGATAAGCGAGTGGTCATCCACCAGAAGTAAGTTACAAGTCAACGCAGAACCTTATTCGTGCTGGCCCGCTCGAGTGCGCGGGGCGCCCAGGGGAAAAGTGCTTCGATTTGAGTGCCTTTGCCCGGCTCGCTGGTCACGGTCAAGGTCCCGCCCAATTGATCGATCCGTTCCGACATCCCGGCCATTCCGCGCTGCCCTTCACGCGCGGGGTTTACCGCGGGCTCAAAGCCCTGGCCGTCGTCGCTGATCAGCAATGTCAGGCCCTGAGGCAGGCGTTGCAGGCGTACCAATAAATTTCTGGCCTCGGCGTGGCGCAGGATATTGGTCACCGCTTCCTGAGTAATCCGGAAGGCTGCCAGGGCCATTTCTTCAGAGAGCCCGGTCAAGCGCTGATGACACTCCAGGCTCCAGTGCACCGACGTATTGGCCAGGGTCTTGAGCAAGTGTGCCCGCAAACTGGCTTCCAGCCCAAGACTGGTCAGTTGCCGGGGGTTGAGGATAGCCGACACGTCACGCACCTTGGTCAACGTTTCTTCCAGGGTATCGCAGAGCGTCGAGCACTGGTCCTGCAGGTCTTCGGGTAGCCGACGTTTGAGCCATTCGCTTTGAAGTTTCGCTGCCGTCAGTAACTGGCCGATGTCGTCGTGCAACTCCCGGCTGAGCCGATGGCGTTCGTTTTCCTGTACTTCCAGAAGCCGATCGGCCAGCTCTTGTGGCTGAAACTTTATTGATTTGCGCGAGAGGCGATGCCCGACCCAGACGCAGGCAAGTGCTGCCAGATTGAGCACCAGCAGACCCGCCGGCAGTTGAGTGGACAGGCCATAGACCAACAGGCTGCCAAGTGCTGAGCAGGTACATAGCACCAGAGTGAACCGACGCGCGTTTTCTCTGGAAGGTGGCCACGTGGTGATTGACTTGAGGCTGGCGTACATAGCGGATGGAGCCAATGGATGTTCGCTGCGGGAAAATCGGTCAGGGGGCCTGACGGATCTCTGTCTGAAAAAAACTATTGGGTGAAACAGCGACTTCAAGGGGTGAAACCAGTGGTTGAAATCGGCCTTGAAGTTTATCGAGCCGCTCTCGTCTGGAATCACGACGCCATTAATTGAAGCCAACTAATGGGCGGCATAATACCACTTAAGATACCGTTGGTCGCGTTTGGTATATATGTCCAGACAGTCAGGAATTCAGCTGTTCTGGACGTTAGTTCCATAATGGAAAAAGTGTGGTTATTGTCACGCGAGGATGCCGAAGGTAATTGGCCATTTATTTTTATGGTCAGGTATTACCTGAGTGCTAGAGCAATAGTCCTTGCGCGACAGAAACAATTATTTGTTTAGTGCTGTCGCTGACAGGTAAGAAAGTTTCAATTGCGACAGGTGCGCTCAAGTTATTGAGTCGGGTCTGGGTATTAAGAAAACCAGGCAACGCCTAGTTGGCCGGCAAATCTAAGCTTGCCGTTCCGAGAAGGCCACGAGGGTGAGCGGCTTGGCGTGGGCGGGTGGCTGAAAACGGTTTTGCCCGAGTTGAAAGGCAAACGCCTCAATCAAAGACGCTTGCTCGCTGTCATCGAGGGTCAACTGTCCGGTTTTCTGATCGATGAGTTCAAGTTGCCAGGCCATCAGCGTAAAGCAGTCTTTCAGCGCATCGAGAGCTTGATCGTTCAGGGCCATGTGGTGTTGGGCGTGATTCAACAAGCCATGAATATGCAGCGAAAACTCTGAAACCGCTTCCAGGGCCAGGGCATCGGCCTTGTTCGCCAGCTTCAGGAGGGTGCTGAGCATGCAGTCAATGGCGTCGGTGTCATTGCTGATCAGTTGCAGATGACAGAGACATTCCTCGGATTTAGCCAGGAGTGTTTCAGCCTCGACGAGAAACTCGGGAAGCCGTTGAGCGCCCTCTTTATGGTCGTACGGCATGCTTATCTCCACAACGTCATGTCAGATGAGGGAATGTCGTGCGTGTCGATAATCACGAGTTTTTGCGCGAACGCACCCCGGCAGGCTATTGCGCACGCTGGAGAACTCGAGAGGGTGGAGGGCCACTGACCTGCGATCGCACACAAAAGCCTGACTCCGTTCATGCAATGAGAATGGCGTCACATTAATGGCTATTGGATATTGCGAATATCAGGTTGGGCCTGATTGTTACTAGGGGAATCCCTTACGCAGGGGAACCTAACGTGCAAACCGAGGTCGCGCGTCAGGGAATCAGGAGTGATGAAAATCACCGGGTCAGTAAAGCATGATGTTAATGTGACATCAATGGCTGGGCATGGCATTTTGTCTGAGGGTCAAGGTCCGGCAATAACAGCCGATAACCCTCTTTAGTGAATTCATCAGAACAAGCCCAGGAGTCATTAATGGCCGGCATTCTCGACACGGTAGACCAACGCACGCAACTGGTGGGTGAGAATCGCCTGGAAATTCTCATGTTCCGGTTGGCCGGGCGGCAATTGTTCGCGATCAACGTGTTCAAGGTTCAGGAAGTGCTGCAACTGCCGAAACTGACCCTGATGCCCCAGCGCCATCCGTTTGTCTGCGGTGTGGTCAACCTGCGTGGCCAGACCCTGCCGGTCATCGACTTGTCCCAGGCCATCGGCATGCGTCCACTGGTGCCAAGCCCTACCAGTACCATCATCGTCACCGAGTACAACCGTTCGGTGCAGGCGTTCCTGGTCGGTGGCGTGGACCGCATCGTCAACATGAACTGGGAAGCCATTCTGCCGCCGCCGACCAGCGCCGGTCGCCAGCATTACCTGACCGCCATCAGCAAGGTCGATGACCAGTTGGTGGAGATCATCGACGTGGAAAAAGTCCTCGCCGAAATCGTTCCGTACAACGCCAAGGTGTCCAAGGACAAACTGGATGACCCGGTTCTGGAACGTGCTCGTGGCCGTGAAGTGCTGCTGGTGGACGACTCCAACGTGGCGCTGTCGCAATTGCGCGACACCCTCGGCCAGTTGGGCGTGAAGATGCATATCGCCAGCGACGGCCTGAAAGCCCTGAACATGCTTAAAGCCTGGGCCGATACCGGCGTTGTCATGACCGACAAACTGCTGATGATCTTCACCGATGCGGAAATGCCGGAAATGGACGGCTATCGCCTGACCACCGAAATCCGTAACGATCCGCGCCTGCGTGGCCTTTATGTGGTCCTGCACACCTCGTTGTCCGGCAGCTTCAACGATTCGATGGTCAAGAAAGTCGGTTGCGACAACTTCCTCTCCAAGTTTCAGCCCGACAAACTCGTCGATGTGGTGCGCCAACGCCTGATGCTCGACGAAGTGCCGGCCTGATAACGACTTGGCCTACCTGTAGGAGCGGGCTTGCTCGCGAAGAGGCCGTGTCAGTCGATATCAATGTTGACTGACACACCGCTTTCGCGAGCAAGCCCGCTCCCACAAGGTATGTAGTGTTCTCAGCCTTTGATTCGGCGATCAAGCTCGTATAGGGTGGCGTTTTTGCCCACCAGGGAGCTGGCCATGCTGCATCTGAGCGCGCTTTATCGTTATCCGTTGAAATCCGCCAAGGGCGAGACCCTGCAACAGGTCAGCCTCGACAAACTGGGCCTGGACGGGGATCGACGCTGGATGTTGGTGGACGAGGCCAGCGGACGCTTCCTGACCCAGCGCGCAGTGGCGCAGATGAGTCAGCTGTCGGCGCTGTGGAATGCCGACGGTGGCTTGACCCTCAATGCTCCTGGCCACTCACCGATCGATATTGCCTTGCCCGGCAGCGACGCCGAGCTGCGTGGCGTAACCATTTGGCGTGACACCCTGCGGGTGCCCGATGCTGGCGACGCGGCCGGTGCCTGGGTCAGCCGATTCATTGGAAAACCAACACGACTGGTACAAGTGCCGCTGGATCGCGCGCGCACCACCGAGGCCGGCTACGGCAAGGATGATGATCAGGTAGCGTTCGCCGATGGTTTCCCGCTATTGCTGATCGGCCAGGCGTCACTGGAAGACTTGTCGAGCAAGGTGGGTCGTCCGCTGGAGATGCTGCGCTTTCGGCCCAATCTGGTGATCGAGGGCAGCGAAGCATTTGCTGAAGACGGCTGGAAGCGCATTCGCATCGGCGACGTCGAGTTCCGGGTGGTCAAGTCGTGCTCGCGCTGCATTCTGACGACGATTGATCCGAAGACCGGTGAGCGCAGCGATGATCGCGAGCCGCTGGCCAGTTTGCAGAAGTATCGCGCAGAGGCGGACGGCGCGATGTTTGGCCAGAACCTGGTCAACGACAGCAATGGTCGACTTGAAGTCGGTATGCCGGTGACCATTCTCGAGTAAAAAGGCTGCAAACGAAAAATGCCCGTGTCGTTAGACACGGGCATTTTTTGCTGTGAAACCCAGGGTTTTAGCCGCGGTATTCGCACAGGTAAGCGGTGTCGACGGCCACTTTCAGCTGGAACTTGCTGTTGGCAGGCACATTGAATTGGCTGCCGGCAGCGAAGGTTTCCCAGTCGGTGCTGTCTGGCAGTTTGACGGTCAGGGCGCCGGTCACCACGTGCATGATTTCACGCTGGCTGGTACCGAATTCGTATTCGCCCGGTGCCATGACGCCGATAGTCGCTGGACCTTGTGCGGTGCCAAAGGCGATCGACTTGACGGTGCCGTCGAAGTACTCGTTGACTTTAAACATGGGCGATTCCTCGAAAAGGGCTTAAAAGGGCCGGCCAGTATGCACAACGCCCCTTGCGCCGTCACCTTCCTAGATGGGAAGAATCAGCGGTAATAACCGCGCCGTATTGCGCGCGTCTTCCAGTGCCCGATGCTGCTGACCATTGAATTGCATGCCCGCCAGTTGCAGCGCGCCGTTGAGCCCCAGCGGGCGATCCAGTCGACGCGCCTTGGCGAATCGCTGCTTAAGGTTCATGTGCGGCACTTGGCTCAAAAAGCTGTCGAGTTGCAGGCGTTGCCATTCCTGAACCAATTGTTGGCGGTCGTAATCGCCCCAGCTGGCCCAGCCTTCCAAGCGCGAGTGATGCTGGGTGAGCCAGTGCTCGAACGCGTCCCAGACCTCGACCAACGGCTGCGCCGCATCGATGTTGGCCTGGGTGATGTGGGTCAGTTCCCGGCAAAACGGCGTCAGCAAAGGCCGGCGCGTCGGGCGTACGAAACGCTGGAACTGATCCAGTTCTCGACCTTTTCGGTCCACCAGGGTGGCACCGATTTCGATGATTTCCATTTCTGTGACTGGCCAGCCGCCCTCATCGGTGGTGGCTTCCAGATCAATGACCAACCAGTGAGGCATCGCAGGGTTCCTGGTATCCGCGTCCCGATAGGGCTTGAGCGTAGCCAAACCCGGCGGATCCGCCTAGGGGCGTTCTCAATTAGTTTCCGCGCGTGGAAACTAATTGAGAACGCCCCTGGCACCTTATTCGACCTCCAACAAAATCTGACGATTTTTAACCTGATCGCCAACCCTGACTTGCAAGCGTTTGAGCACGCCGTCGATCCCGGATTTGAGCGGATGCTCCATTTTCATGGCCTCCAGCACCACCAGCAATTGCCCCTTGCTGACCGTGCTGCCCTCGCTGACCAATACGTCGATGATCGCCCCGTCCATCGGTGCCTTGAGCGTGCCGGAGCCGACGCTAGCCTGGCTGCTGACCGGCAACTGAGTGCGATCCACCAGCCGCAGGCTGCCGGGGCGGGTGAACAGCCAGAGTTGCCCGGCGTCGAGGCGATAGGCGTGACGCTGGCGGATGCCGTCGATTTCCAGGGTGGTCCAACGGCTGTCGCAGTGGATGAGCTTCAATTCGAGCGTCCGGTCGCCGATCCGAAGCCGGAAGGGCGCGTCAGGCACCGCGTTCAGTTCTACGGTCCAGTCCTGGTCCTCTACACCGATGCGATAGTGCAATGGCACGCTGGCGTTGTTGCGCCAACCGGCCAAAGGGGCCGCGTGATGTTGCGCTGATGCCTGATAGAACAGCGCCGCCGCGATGGCCAGTTCTTCGGCGCTCGGGACGTGGGCATGCAGGCAGGGGTGGTCGGCGAAGTGCGTCGGGATAAAACCGGTGCTGAATTCGCCACGGATGAATTGCGGATGCTCCAGCAGGCTGGCGAGCAGGCGTTGATTGCTCTGAATGCCCAGCAGCACGCTGTCCTGCACCGCCCGCAATAACTTACGCCGGGCTTCTTCGCGAGTGGCGCCGTGGGCGATGAGTTTGCCCAGCATCGGATCATAAAAGACGCTGACGTTCTGGCCTTCGATCAGGCCATGGTCGATTCGTACGCCGTGTTGCAGCGCCGGCTCCCAGGCGTCGATATGCCCGGTCTGCGGCAGGAATCCTTGGGCAGGGTCTTCGGCGTACAGGCGCACTTCAATGGCATGCCCATTGAGCTGCACCTGATCCTGACGTAGCGGCAGCGGCAGGCCTTCAGCGACGTGCAGTTGCCAGGCAACCAGGTCCAGGCCGGTGATCAGTTCGGTCACTGGGTGTTCCACCTGCAGTCGGGTATTCATCTCCAGAAAGTAAAACTGCCCGCGAGCATCGAGCAGGAACTCCACCGTGCCAGCGCCCACATAATTCACCGCTCGCCCGGCCTTGAGCGCCGCTTCGCCCATGGCTTGGCGCAGTTCGACGGTCATGACCGGGCAAGGCGCTTCCTCGATGACTTTCTGATGCCGGCGCTGGATTGAACAGTCGCGCTCGCCAAGGTAGATCAGGTTGCCGTGCTGATCACCGAACACCTGAACCTCAACGTGACGCGGATCGATCAGCGCCTGTTCGAGGATCAGCTCATCGCTGCCAAACCCGTGCAGGGCCTCGGAACGTGCGGTGCGCAGTTGCTCCAGCAGATCACCCGCGTCGTGTACCAGGCGCATGCCGCGTCCGCCACCACCGGCGCTGGCCTTGATCATCAGCGGATAGCCGATGCGTTCGGCTTCACGGCTCAGGGTCGCGTCGTCCTGTTTGGCACCCTGATAGCCTTTGATGCAGGGTACGCCCGCGTCGATCATGGCGAGTTTTGACAGGCGCTTGCTTCCCATCAGCTCGATGGCTTCGGGGCTCGGGCCGATGAAGGTGATGCCGGCCTTGCTGGCAGGCGAGGGCGAAGCTCGGCGTTTTCGGAAAGGAAGCCGTAGCCGGGGTGTATCGCATCGGCGCCAGTGCGGCGGGCGGCATCGATGATTGCCGGGATGTTCAGGTACGACTGCTGTACAGGCGCCGGGCCGATGTTCACGGCTTCGTCGGCGATTTGCACGTGCAGGGCATCAGCGTCGGCGTCGCTGAAGACGGCGACCGTGCGGTAGCCCAGGGCCTGGGCGGTGCGCTGGATGCGGCAGGCGATTTCACCGCGGTTGGCGATCAGGATTTTGCTGAATCCGGGCATGGGGCGTTCCCTTTTGTTGTGCGGTGAATGTGATGGCCTCTTCGCGGACAAGCCTCGCTCCTACAAGGTTTGTGAACGACACATAACCCCTGTGGGAGCGAGGCTTGCCCGCGAAGCTTTTAAGAGGCCCACCCCGGTTTACGTTTTTGCACGAATGCCATGGTCCCTTCGATACCCTCGTCCCCGGTCACCGCTTCGCTGAACCACTCGGCCGCTTGATCCAGCAGCGCATCGCAAGTCTGCCCGGCACTTGCCAGCAAGAGCTTTTTGGTCAGCGCGTTCGCCCCCGGTGCGCAGCACAATACATGGGCCAGCACTTCATCAAGACGCTCGGCCAGGGCTTGCGCGTCATGCTCGACAAAATGCACCAGGCCCATTCGCCGGGCGTGGGTGCCGTCGAATCGCGCTGCGGTCAGGGCCAGTCTTCGGGTCTGGGTCAGACCGATGCGTTGGACCACGAACGGTGCGATCTGCGCCGGTAGCAGGCCGAGGCTGGTTTCCGGCAGGCCGAACTGCGCTTGATGATCGGCCAGCGCAACGTCGCTGACACAGGCCAGCCCCAAGCCACCGCCCAACACTGCGCCTTGCAGCACCGTGATCACCACTTGCGGGGCGTGTTGCACTTCTTGCAGCAGCGCACCGAACGCTCGATTCAGGTCGCGATAAGCGCTCGGGCCTTGAGCCCGGGCGTTGGCCATGTCCTTGATGTCGCCGCCCGCGCAGAAGTGTCCGCCGGCACCGCCGATCACCAAGGCTCGAACGGTTCGGTCCTCGCTCACCGCCGCCAGCACCGCACGCAGTTCGGCGACCATCTGCAAGCTCATGGCGTTACGGCTTTCCGGGCGATTGAGGGTGATGTGCAGCACACCATTGTGGGACTCGAGCAGCAGTGTCTGGCAAACCGGCAGGCTGTTCATTTCTTTTTCCCGGGCAGGGTGCCCATGAGTTTGCAGATGATCCCGAGCATGATTTCGTCAGAGCCGCCGCCGATCGACACCAGCCGCACGTCGCGGTAGGCCCGGGCTACCGGGTTGTTCCACATGAAACCCATGCCGCCCCAGTATTGCAGGCAACTGTCACTGACTTCCCGGCCGAGCCGGCCAGCCTTGAGTTTGGCCATCGAAGCCAGGCGGGTGACGTCCTGGCCTTTGATGTACTGCTCGGTCGCCTGATAAACCAGCGCCCGCAGGCATTCGATTTCGGTTTGCAGCTCAGCCAGGCGAAAGTGAATGACCTGGTTGTCGATCAGCGCATTGCCAAAGGTTTTGCGCTCCTTGCAGTACTCGATGGTGCTATCGATGCAGTACTCCAGGCCTTTGATCATGTTCGCCGCGCCGAACAAGCGTTCCTCCTGGAACTGCAACATCTGCATCATGAAACCCGCGCCTTCATGGCCGATGCGATTGCGTTGCGGCACGCGTACGTTGTCGAAAAACACCTGGGCGGTTTCCGAACTGCGCATGCCGAGCTTGTCCAGGTGCGAACTGAGGCTGATCCCGGGGGCGTTCATCGGCACCATGATCAGCGACTTGTTGATGTGTGGTTTATCGTCCGAGGTGTTGGCCAGCAGGCAGATGAAATCAGCACTCGGTGAGTTGGTGATCCACATCTTGCTGCCGTTGATTACGTAGTCGTCGCCATCCTTTCGGGCGGTGGTTTTCAACCCGGCGACATCGGAACCGGCGCCGACTTCCGAGACGCCGATGCAGCCGACTTGTTCGCCGGTGATCGCCGGGCGCAGGAACTCTTCACGCAGTTCATCGGAGCCGAAGCGGGCGAGGGCCGGGGTGCACATGTCGGTCTGCACGCCGATGGACATCGGGACCCCGCCGCAATGGATGGTGCCGAACTCTTCGGCGGCGACGATCGAATAGCTGTAGTCGAGGCCCATGCCACCGAATTTTTCCGGTTTGGAGATGCCCAGCAGGCCAAGATCGCCAGCCTTGCGGAAGATCTCGTGGATCGGAAAGCGCCCGGATTTTTCCCATTCCTCGACGTGCGGGTTGATCTCGTGATCGACGAATTGGCGAACGGTGCGGCGCAGTGCTTCGTGTTCCTGGGTGAAGATCATTTTTATTGTTCTCCTGAACGCCCTAGAAGCGGGCTACACCAAAACTGTTGGCTTGCAGCGGCCGAACCTCGGCCTCCTGGCAGATATCCAGCAAATACCCGAGCAAGGTGCGGGTATCCCGCGGATCGATCAGCCCGTCGTCCCACAAACTGGCGCTGCCGTAGAGCGCGGTGGATTGGCTGTCGAGTTTTTGCGCGGTGACTTGCTCCAGCATGTCGAGCATTTTCGGGTCCGGCACCAGGCCATCCTTGAGCTGCTTGGCCTCGGTGACGATCCGCAGCACCTTGCCGGCCTGAGCGCCACCCATGACTGCAGTGCGGCTGTTGGGCCAGGCGAAGATGAAACGCGGATCGAGGCCACGGCCGCACATCGCGTAGTTGCCGGCACCGTAGGAGCCGCCGACGACGATGGTCAGTTTCGGCACTCGGGCGTTGGCCACCGCTTGAATCATCTTCGCGCCGTGCTTGATCACCCCTTGCTGTTCCGATTCGGTGCCGACCATAAACCCCGTGGTGTTGTGGAAAAACAGCAGCGGCGTCTGGCTCTGGTCGCAGAGCTGAATAAACTGCGCCGCTTTGCTCGCACCCTTAGGCGTGATCGGACCGTTGTTACCGATAAAGCCGCAGGCGCGGCCCTGAATGTGCAGGTGGCCGCAAACAGTCTGCTGATCGAACTCTCCCTTGAATTCGAGGAAGTTCGAGCCGTCAGCAATCCGGGCGATGATTTCACGCACGTCGTAGGGTTTTTTCGGATCATCCGGGATCAGCCCCAGCAGTTCGTTGATGGGGTAGAGCGGTTCTTTCCACTGACGTTCGGGTAACCATTGCAGTTGATCGTTCCACGGCAACAGACTGAGAATTTCGCGCACCTGGCGCACGCCGTCGGCATCGTTCTCGGCCAGGTATTCGGCGGTGCCGGCGGTTTGCGCGTGCATCTCGGCGCCACCCAGTTCCTCATCGCTGGCGACTTCACCGGTGGCGGCCTTGAGCAGCGGCGGGCCGGCGAGAAACAGCTTGGCTTTGCCGCGCACCACCACCACGTAATCCGACAACCCCGGCTGATAGGCACCGCCCGCCGTGGCCGAGCCGTGGACCACGGTGATCTGCGGTAAACCCATGGCCGACATCCGCGCCTGATTGGCAAAGCTGCGGGCGCCTTCGACGAAAATCTCGGCGGCATAATTGAGGTTGGCGCCACCGCTCTCGGCGAGGGTGATCACCGGCAGTTTGTTTTCCATGGCGATCTGTTGCAGGCGCAGGGACTTTTTCAAACCGCTGGGGGAAATGGTCCCGCCCTTGATCGCACTGTTGTTCGCCACCACCAGCACCCGCACGCCGGAGACGTAGCCGATCCCGGCAATCAAGCCGCCGCCGGCGGAACTGCCGTCCTTGTCGTCGTGCAATTTGTAGCCGGCCAGGCTCGCCAGTTCGAGGAACGGTGCACCGGGGTCGAGCAGCAGATTGAGGCGCTCACGGGGCAGCAACTGCCCGCGTTTGTCGAATTTTGCCTTGGCTTCGGCGGCCTTGTTCAGCAGGTTTTGTTCGAGCTGGCGGACGTGCTCGATGCCGACCAGCATCGCCGCTCGATTGCGGGCGAACTGTTCACTGAAAGGGTCGATTTGCGACTGGATAACCGGCATGGCTTATTCCTTGTCCTTGAGCACGTCCGGCAAATACGCCCGGTGAAAGCCGTTATACGATTCGCTGTTTTGTGCCTTGTGGATCGGCCACGCCCGACCGCCAAGGCTCGCGGCACCGTCGATGCGCAAGGTGCTGCCGCTGACAAACGCCGCTGCGGGGCTGAGTAGAAAAACAATCGCTGCACTGACTTCCGATTCGGTGCCGATGCGCTTGAGTGGCACATGTTCGCGCAGGGTCGGGATTACGGCCTTGAACGCGCCTTCGTAAGTGTCCATGCCGCTGGACGCGATCCAGCCCGGCGCCACGGCATTGACCCGCACCCCGGCATAACCCCATTCGAACGCAGCAGTCTTGGTCAGATTATCCATGCCCGAGCGCGCCGCGCCCGAGTGGCCCATGCCGGGCATGCCGCCCCACATGTCGGCGAGCATGTTGACGATGCTGCCGCCGTGCTTGCTCATGGACTGGTTGAAGACTTCTCGGGCCATCAGGAAACCGCCCACCAGATTGGTGCGCATCACGGTTTCGAAACCCTTCTGGTTGATCGAGGCCAAGGCCGACGGGAACTGCCCGCCGGCATTGTTGACCAGGCCGTGAATCGGTCCGTATTGGCGGATCAACTCACTGACCAGATGCTTGACCGCGTCTTCCTCACGAATGTCGCAGACCTTCCAGTCAGCCTTGCCACCGTCTTCGATAATCTCGATGGCAACGCTTTTGAGTTTCTCGGCCTTGCGTCCCACCAGCAGCACATGGGCGCCGAGCGCTGCCAGTTCGTGGGCGGTGCAACGGCCAATGCCGCTGCCGCCGCCGGTGACAATGATGGTCTGGCCAGCGAACAGGTCGGGTTTGAAAATCGAGTCGTAAGCCATGGCAGCGGTCCTCTAATTGACCTGGTCGGCGATGCTCTGGGGCACCGGAATCTGGATCTCCAGCAGTTGCTGGGCGAAGGCCTTGCCTTGCGGGTCGATCCGCAGACTGGCCACGCCACCACCGCCGAGGGCGTTTTCCAGCAGAAAATTCAAACTGTGGGTGCCGGGCAGGTACCAGCGCCCGACACGTCCGTGGACCGGGTCGAGCACGTGGCTCATCCAGTCGACGATCACTTCCGGTGTCAGCGCTTCGGCGATCCACGGCAGGAACTGCGGCTGACGCGCCATGACCCCGATGTTGCTGTGATTGCCCTTGTCGCCGGAACGGGCCACCGCGAGTTTGACCAACGCAACACTGGCGTCGGCCCGGCCCTGGGGTTTGGGCAGTTCGTGGGGGGCGGGCAGGGCGTTTGTGTCCAGCGGCTCAAGCGTCGGCAAGGCGCAGGGATGGCGCTGACCCTGCAGATCAATGTCCAGCGTGCAGGTACTTTTGTCGATCAGGAACGAAAACAGCCGGATCAGCGGATACACCGTCGGACGCCCGCCGACGATCCCGGTAAGCCCCGGTGCCATGCCAGTGGCGGCCTGGGCGATTTCCCGGGAAAACACAATCAACGCTTGTTTGCTTGGATGGCGCACGGCGAGTTTGATCACCACTTCGCGGCTGTCCTGGCGCTGGCCGTGGGGCCCGTAGGTGGCCTCGGTGCCGAGCAGTTCGATGTTCACTTCGCTGTAGGGTGCCCAGCCGCGCTGGCTGAAGATCTCTGAAGTCTTGTTGATGATCGCTTCGCTGACACGCCGGGCCTTGTCCACCGCATCGATCCCGGCGATCAGGCAACTGGCGGTGCAGCGGAAACCGTCCGGGTAAGTGGCGCTGACCTTGTACTGATCGGTGGGCGGCAAGCCTTTGGCGCCGTGCACCTGAACCGCATTTTTACCCTGTTGCTGAAGTTTGACCTGACTGAAGTCGCAGACCACGTCCGGTAGCAGATAGGCCCGCGGGTCGCCGATTTCATAGAGCATCTGTTCGCCGACGGTCAGTGGCGTGACCAGCCCACCGGAGCCTTCGGGTTTACTGACGATGAACTGGCTGTCGGCGCTGACTTCGACGATGGGGAAACCGATGTGCTCGTAGTCCGGCACCTCGCGCCAATCGGTGAAGTTGCCGCCGGTGCACTGGGCGCCGCATTCGATGATGTGCCCGGCCAGTGCGGCCTGGGCCAGTTTGTCGTAGTCGTGCCAGGACCAGCCGAATTCATGTACCAGCGCAGCGCTGACCACGGCGCTGTCGACCACCCGCCCGGTGATCACAATGTCCGCGCCCAAACGCAAGGCTTCGACGATGCCCGGTGCGCCGAGGTAGGCGTTGGTGGACACACACATCGGCGGCAATGGCGCGTCGCTGAACATTTCGTGAATGCCTTGACTGCTCAGCTGTTTGAATTGCGGTTGCAGGTCATCACCCAACAGCACGGCGATTTTCAGCGCCACACCGGCCTTGTCGCACGCCGCTTGCAGGGCTGCCGCGCAGGCTTGCGGATTAACCCCGCCGGCATTGCTGATGACGCGAATTTTATGTTCGGCGAGTTGAGTGAGGAGGGGGCTGAGCACTTCAATGAAGTCACTGGCGTAACCGGCCTGGGGATCTTTCATCCGTGCGCCGGCCATGATCGACAGGGTGATCTCGGCCAAATAATCGAACACCAGGTAGTCCAGGCGCCCGCCTTGCACCAGTTGCGCGGCGGCGGTTGAGGTGTCGCCCCAGAAGGCACTGGCACAACCGATGCGAATAGTTTTTGGCACGGTCAACTCCATGGTCATGTCCGACAGAAGTGGCTTGAGACTACCAAGCAAGCGCTTGGTTTGTAAACGCCTGAAATATCTTCTTCCCAAGCGCTTGCTTGGTCGCCCCGCCCAGCTTAAATTGCCCGCGCAACCCCGCTGTTTTAACGGCGAGTAGCGTATTTGACTGAACGACTGTAGGAGAGAACGGGTGGACGAGCAAAAAGCCCTGAGGGTGATGCGCGAATTGGTCGATAACGGCCAATTGACCGACCCGGACAGCGCCCGTGGCAAACTGCTGCAAGTGGCGGCTCACCTGTTCCGCAACAAAGGCTTTGAACGCACCACCGTGCGCGACCTGGCCGGCGCGGTGGGCATTCAGTCGGGCAGTATTTTTCATCACTTCAAAAGCAAGGACGAGATCCTGCGCGCCGTGATGGAGGAAACCATTCGCTACAACACCGCGCTGATGCGCGCCGCCCTGGCCGACGCGGCCAACGTGCGTGAACGGGTGCTGGCGCTGATTCGTTGCGAGTTGCAGTCGATCATGGGCGGTAGCGGCGAAGCCATGGCGGTGCTGGTCTACGAATGGCGGTCGTTATCCGAAGAAGGGCAGGCCCAGGTACTGGCGCTGCGGGACATTTATGAAGACATCTGGTTGCATGTGCTGGGCGAGGCCAAGGACGCCGGTTTTATTCGCGGTGATGTGTTCATCACTCGACGGTTCCTGACGGGCGCCTTGTCCTGGACCACCACCTGGTTTCGCGCCGGTGGCAGCATGAGCCTTGATCAATTGGCTGATGAAGCGTTGATTCTGGTGCTTGAGGAGAAGCCATGAGACGTCTATCTCAACAATAAACTGGATAAACAGGCGAAACCGCCTAGCTTGAATGAATTGATGGGTATTTTTTTCGGGGAGTGGGGTTTTTTGATGTCTTCGCCAATTTGGACGGTCTCGCGGTTATTGCTGACGGCACTTGCGGTGGTCTGGGTAATGCCTTCCCAGGCTGCGCAACAGGTGCGGGTCGGTGCGGCGCATTTCCCGCCTTACACCGTGCGCCCGGAGTCCGGGGCCGACACCGGTCTGCTGCCGCAACTGGTCGAAGCCTTGAACCAGTTGCAAACCGATTACCAGTTTGTACTGGTGCCCACTTCCATTCCCCGGCGTTTCGGTGATTTCAAGCAAGGTCGCGTCGACATGGCGATCTTCGAGAACCCGGATTGGGGCTGGAAGGACATTCCTCACACTACCGTCGACATGGGTCTGGAAGACGCCGAGATTTTCGTTGCGCAACGCGAACCTGATCGTCGTGAAAGTTACTTTGCCGACCTCGCCGGCAAGCGCCTGGCCCTGTTCAGCGGTTATCACTACGAATTCGCCAACTTCAATGCCGACCCGAAATTCCTCGCGCAGAACTACAACGCCACGCTGACCTATTCCCACGACAGCAACCTGCTGATGGTGCTGCGCGGGCGCGCGGACATTGCCTTGGTGACGCGCTCTTACCTGTTCGATTACCTGCTGCGCAACGAGAAGGTCGCCGATCAGTTGCTGGTGTCCCAGCGCATCGATCAGGTCTATCACCATTACGCACTGCTCAGTCCGGCTGCACCGATCAGTGGCCCGGCGTTTAGCAAGTTGTTGCAAGGCTTGCGCGATAACGGCCAGATGCTGAAGATTTTCGAGCCGTACAAAATCTCTTTGGTGCCGGTACCCAAAACCTGAAAGCGTGCCGCAAGTCGCGGATTTAACCACTTCGCTTAAATTTCCCGCCCCGGCTCACGTCACATCGTTGAACTGTCGACGATTACTGTGAGCCCGACCCATGTCCAATCTGAATGACCTGACTGCCCTGGCCTTGCCGTCAGGGCGCAGTCTTGTAGCCGATGAAACCGAAAGCCGCCTGAGCCTCAGCCTGGAAGGGCAGCCGCTGATTCGCTTGCGTCTGAGCCGCGAGCCCGAGTTGCACATCGAAGTCGATGAGCGCTTTGGTTTGCCTGCCAGTCAGGCGTTCTGGGCCGCTTGCTATTGGTTGTTTGCCCGTGACCCGGGCTGCCAGCAGTTGACCTGGCGTCTGGATGAAGCACCGACCGAAGCCTTGCTCAGCGGTTTGCTGATCCCGACGGACGTGGTTGGCGAGTATCGCTGTGAGCGCACCTTGTTCTGGCAGTTGCCGCAGCCGTGGTTGGGGCAATCACTGACCGGCAGCTATCCGCAGCAGATGGTCATCAGCGGTGGCAAGCGTCATCCATTACGCCCGGCCAAACCACGTGGCGAGGTCTATCGACGTTTCGATGCGCGACTCGGTGCGTGGGTTTCCTTGCGTACAGTGGAAATCGAAAATGACCTGACGCGGTTTAATCGCTGGCAGAACAGCCCGCGGGTGGCGAGTTTCTGGGAAGAAGAGGGCAGCCTCGAGAAGCATCGCGAGTACCTGAGCAAACTCGATGCCGACCCGCACACCTTGACGCTGATCGGTTGTTTTGATGATCAGCCATTCGCTTACTTTGAAGCCTACTGGGCCAAGGAAGATCGTCATCGCGCCGTTCTACGACGCCGGCGATTACGACCGCGGCATTCACATGCTGGTGGGGGAAGAAGCGCATCGCGGCCCGCATAAAGTCGCGAGTTGGTTATCGGCGCTGGTGCATTACCTGTTTCTCGACGATCCACGCACCCAGCACGTGGTTGCCGAGCCTCGCGCCGACAACGCGAAGATGATCGGGTATATGCACAACCAGTGTTTCCACTGCGAAAAAGAGTTCGACTTCCCGCACAAGCGCGCGGCGCTGATGGTGCTGGGGCGTGAGCGGTTTTTTGATCGGTGCAAATTGGCGTGAGGTGTAGGACTCAAGATCCGTTGCGATCTTGAGTCCGCCATCGCGAGCAGGCTCGCTCCCACAGGGATTGCGCTGAACCTGTGGGAGCGAGCTTGCTCGCGATTGGGGGCGATGAAATTTCGGATCTTACCGACGGGCAAACGTATCCGCACGACTGCCCGACACTTTGCGGCAGTGCACCAACGCATCCCGAATCATGAAATTCACCAGGGTCGGCGAGACGCCGAGTTCCTTGGCGATGTCCTTTTGCGGCACGCCGTGCAGGCGGTACATCTCGAAGGCGTAGCGCGTGCGGCTCGGCAGTTCGGTCAGCGCGTCGGCGATGTGTTCCAGGGTCGAGAAGTTGATGTGCGAGGTTTCCGGCGAAGCGCCCTGAATCACCACGTTCAGACCTTCTTCTTCTGGGCCCGAGTACTTCAGCTCCAGCGCCTGTTTGCGGTAGTGGTCGATCGCCAGGTTACGCACGATCTGGAACAGGTAGCTCAGCTGGGCCTTGAATGAAGAGGTGATCTGCGGCGCCGATTGCAGCCGGAAGAACGCGTCTTGCACCACGTCTTCAGCCCGCGACCGGCAGCCGGTAATGCGGGCTGCAATTTTGACCAGAATCAGTCGGTTGTCGACAAAGGCCTGAAGTAGCGGTGAATCGCACCTGCCTGTGGATACTTGTTCCGTCATGGAAATCACCTTGCTGCAAATAGGGTTGTGGGACGACAAGCGTTTCGGAGCCGTCCTACACATCGAGCGCCAAATTATGTTGAATGATAATGATTGTCAATTGAGAAAGAGAATTAATGCTCCACAAAAGTGCAGAGTGCGAACTGCGACACGCAGGCAGGCCCGGCCCGGTTGGGTTCAAGCCTGCGGACTAATTATTTAAAGACATCAATCGTTCTCATTGGTGAATGGGTCCGGATACGTTCCGGCCACAACAGCATTCCCAAGCCTTGCGCGGTCGGCGAAGACCGCGTCCTGCACGCCCTCTAAATGAGCGTGACGTACGAAAACCGATTTCAACTTGCAAGCCGAATTCAGGCAGGAAACCTCATGACCGACGCGTTCGAACTCCCCAGCACACTGGTCCAAGCCCTTCAGCGCCGCGCGGCCCTGACGCCGGACCGCGTGGCTTTGCGGTTTCTCGCTGAAACCCCGGATCAGGCCGTAGTGCTCAGTTATCGCGAGCTAGATCAGCGGGCGCGGACCATTGCCGGCGCGTTGCAGTCCGAGGCTGCATTGGGTGATCGCGCGGTGCTGCTGTTTCCCAGCGGCCCGGATTACGTCGCGGCGTTTTTTGGTTGCCTGTATGCCGGAGTGATTGCGGTGCCGGCCTATCCGCCGGAGTCGACCAAGCGTCATCACCAGGAACGTCTGCTGTCGATCATCAGCGATGCCGAGCCGCGCTTGCTGCTGACCAGCGTCGGCCTGCGCGATGCCTTGCTGCAAATCGACGGGGCACCACCGTTGCTCTGCGTCGATACCCTCGACGCTGCGCTGGCTGATGGTTGGATTGCGCCTGACCTTGAAGACGACCACATCGCCTTCCTGCAATACACCTCCGGTTCCACCGCGTTGCCTAAAGGTGTGCAAGTCAGCCACGGCAATCTGGTGGCCAATGAACTGCTGATCCGCCATGGCTTCGGCATTGATCTGAACCCGGACGATGTGATCGTCAGCTGGTTGCCGCTGTACCACGACATGGGCCTGATTGGCGGCCTGTTGCAGCCGGTTTTCAGTGGCGTGCCATGCGTGTTGATGTCGCCGGCCTACTTCCTCGGCCGGCCGTTGCGCTGGCTCGAAGCGATCAGCGAATACGGTGGCACCATCAGCGGCGGGCCGGACTTTGCCTATCGGCTGTGCAGCGAGCGGGTCAGCGAATCGGCGCTGGAACGCCTCGACCTGAGCGGCTGGCGCGTGGCGTATTCCGGGTCCGAGCCGATTCGTCTTGATACGCTGGAACGCTTCGCCGAGAAGTTCGCGACGTGCGGCTTCACCCCGGACAGCTTCATGGCGTCTTACGGTTTGGCGGAAGCCACGCTGTTCGTGGCCGGCACGCCTCGCGGTCAAGGCATCGGTAACCTGAAGGTGGACGATCAGGCCTTGGCACAAAACCGTGCCGAACCGGGCGAGGGCGCAGCGATCATGAGTTGCGGCGTCAGCCAGCCGGATCACGCGGTGCTAATCATCGATCCGCTTGTGCTCACCGAACTGGCGGATAACGCCGTTGGCGAAGTCTGGGCCACCGGGCCGAGCATCGCCCACGGCTACTGGCGCAACCCCGAGGCCAGCGCCAAAACCTTCGTTCAGTATGCCGGCCGCACCTGGCTGCGCACCGGTGACCTGGGCTTTATGCGTGACGATGAACTGTTTATCACCGGGCGCCTGAAAGACATGCTGATCGTTCGCGGCCACAACCTGTATCCGCAAGACATCGAGCGAACCATCGAGCGCGAAGTGGAAGTGGTGCGCAAAGGTCGCGTCGCTGCATTCGCCGTCAATATCGACGGCCAGGAAGGCATCGGCATTGCTGCGGAAATCAGCCGCAGCGTGCAGAAAATCCTCCCGCCCGAGGCGCTGATCAAAGCCATCCGCCAAGCGGTGGCCGAGGCGTATCAGGAAGCGCCGAGCGTGGTGGTGCTGCTCAATCCGGGTGCGTTGCCGAAGACCTCCAGCGGCAAACTGCAACGCTCGGCGTGCCGCAATCGTCTGGCGGACGGCAGCCTCGACAGCTATGCGTTGTTCCCGTCGGCAAACATTGAAAGCGAGTCCTCAGCGCAATCCGCTTCCGAGATGCAAAGCCTGATCTCGAAGATCTGGTGCGAGCAACTCTGCGTCAAACAGGTCAACGCCGACGACCACTTCTTCCTGCTCGGCGGTAACTCCATCGCCGCCACCCAAGTGGTTGCGCGTTTGCGTGAAGAACTCGGCCTGGAGCTGAACCTGCGCCTGCTGTTCGAGGCCCCGACCCTCGGCGCCTTCGCTGATGCTGTCGCTCGACTGCAACAGGACGGCGGCCTCGCCCAAGGCACGATCACCGCGTTGTCGCGCACCGAAGCGATGCCGCAATCCCTGGCGCAAAACCGTCTGTGGATCACCTGGCAACTTGATTCGCAGAGCAGCGCCTACAACATTCCCGGCGCCTTGCGTCTGCGTGGCGAGCTGGACGAAGACGCGCTGCGTGCCAGTTTCCAACAGTTGATCGAACGCCACGAATCCCTGCGCACGCGCTTCTTCGAGCGTGCCGGCGTGGCGCTGCAAAAGGTCGATGCGGCCGGTGAATTCAACCTGCAATTGATCGACATCAGCGACCTGCCCGCTGCCGAACGAGAGGCTCGTGCGCAACAAATTCGTGAGGACGAAGCGCACACCCAGTTCGACCTGGAAAAAGGCCCGCTGCTGTGGGTAACCCTGGTGCGCCTCGACGACGAGGACCATCAGTTGCTGGTGACGATGCACCACATCATCGCCGACGGCTGGTCGCTGAACGTATTGATCGACGAGTTCTCGCGCCTGTACGCAGCGGCATCCCAAGGGCAAAAAGCGACCCTCCCGGCATTGCCGACTCAATACGCCGACTACGGCAGTTGGCAGCGCCAATGGCTGGCGCAAGGCGAGGGCGAGCGGCAACTGGCCTACTGGAAAAACCAGTTGGGCGATGAATATCCGGTGCTGAACCTGGCCACCGATCATCCACGTTCCGCGCAACAGACACACAGCGCCGCGCGGCATACCGTGCGTTTGGGCGTGAGCTTGAGCGAGGCGATCCGCCAGACTGCCCAGGCCCACGAAGCCACGCCATTCATGCTGTTGCTCAGTGCGTTCCAAAGTCTGCTGCACCGCTACAGCGGCCAGCGTGACATTCGCATTGGCGTGCCGAACGCCAACCGTCCGCGCCTGGAAACCCAAGGGCTGATCGGCTTCTTCATCAACACCCAGGTTCTGCGCGCCGAGGTTGATTCACGGCTGCCATTCGTTGAGCTGCTGGCGCAAACCCGCCAAGCCGCGTTGGGCGCGCAAGCCCATCAGGACCTGCCGTTCGAGCAACTGCTCGAAGCCTTCGCGCAAGCTCGGGAATCCGGTTTGTTCCAGGTCATGTTCAACCACCAGCAACGGGACTTGGGCGCACTGCGCCGTTTGCCGGGACTGCTGGCCGAAGAATTGCCGTGGCACAGCCGCGAAGCCAAGTTCGACCTGCAATTGCACAGCGAAGAAGACCGAAATGGTCGGCTGAGCCTGTCCTTCGATTACGCCAGCGAACTGTTCGATGCCGCGACCATCGAGCGTCTGGCCGAGCACTTCACTAACCTGCTGCGTGAAGTCTGCGAGCGGCCACAACAGGCCATCGGCGACCTTCAACTACTGACCCCGTGCGAGCACGATCAGCAAAATTCGTGGAGTGCGGCCCCGTGCTCACCCGCCAGCCAATGGCTGCCAGAGCTGCTCAATGAACAACTGCGCCAGACCCCGGAACGCAACGCGCTGATCTGGGATGGCGGTCAACTGGACTTCGCCGAATTGCACGCCCAGGCCAACCGTCTGGCCCATTACCTGCGCGACAAAGGTGTCGGCCCGGATGTGTGCGTGGCCATCGCCGCCGAGCGTTCGCCGCAGCTGTTGATCGGCCTGCTGGCGATCATCAAGGCCGGCGGCGCCTACGTGCCGCTGGACCCGGATTACCCGGCTGATCGCCTGGCCTACATGCTCAGCGACAGCGGCGTCGAATTACTGCTGACCCAGACCGAATTGCTCGACCGCTTGCCAGCGACCGACGGCGTCAGCGTGATCGCCATGGACGCTCTGCACCTGGAGAACTGGCCGAGCCAGGCACCGGGCCTGCACCTGCACGGCGACAACCTGGCCTACGTGATTTACACCTCGGGCTCCACCGGTCAGCCGAAAGGGGTCGGCAACACCCACGCGGCCCTCGCTGAACGCCTGCAATGGATGCAGACCACTTATCGTCTGAATGAAACCGATGTGCTGATGCAAAAAGCGCCAATCAGTTTCGACGTGTCGGTGTGGGAGTGCTTCTGGCCGTTGATCACAGGCGCGCGTTTGCTGATTGCCGGGCCCGGCGAACACCGCGACCCACATCGCATTGCGCAACTGGTTCAGCAGTATGGCGTGACCACGCTGCACTTCGTCCCGCCACTGTTGGCGCTGTTTATCGAAGAGCCACTGACCGCCGAATGCACCAGCCTGCACCGGGTGTTCTCCGGCGGCGAAGCCTTGCCCGCCGAACTGCGCAACCGCGTACTTGAGCAACTGCCAGCGGTGCAATTGCATAACCGTTACGGCCCGACCGAAACCGCGATCAACGTCACCCATTGGCATTGCACCAGCGCCGATGGGGAGCGCTCGCCGATTGGCCGGCCGTTGGGCAACGTGGTCTGCCGCGTGCTCGATAACGACCTCAATCCTGTACCGGCTGGCGTGCCGGGAGAGCTGTGCATCAGCGGTATCGGCCTGGCCCGAGGCTACCTCGGTCGTCCGTCCCTGACTGCCGAACGTTTTGTCGTCGATCCATTGGGCGAGCAGGGCGCGCGGCTGTACCGCACCGGCGACCGGGCACGCTGGACAACTGATGGCGTGATCGAATACCTCGGGCGCCTCGATCAGCAGGTCAAACTGCGTGGCTTCCGGGTTGAGCCGGAAGAAATCGAAGCACGCCTGCTGGCTCAGGACGGCGTCGCTCAAGCTGTGGTGCTGGTGCGCGAAACAGCCGCTGGCGGGCAGTTGATCGGTTACTACACCACCACCGATTCCTCGGAAGACATCGATGTGCAAAATCAGCGCCTGAACACTGCGCTGGTTGCCGAGCTGCCGGAATACATGGTCCCTGCGCAACTGATGCGTCTGGATGAAATGCCGTTGAGCCCGAGCGGTAAACTCGACCGCCGCGCCTTGCCGGAACCGCAGTGGCAGGTTCGTGAACACGTCGAACCGGTCAGCGCACTTGAGCAACAAATCGCCTGCATCTGGCGCCAAGTATTGGGCCAAAACCAGATCGGTCTGCGCGACGATTTCTTCGCCCTTGGCGGTCATTCGCTGTTAGCCACACAAATCATTTCCCGCACCCGTCAAACCTGCGACGTCGAATTGCCGCTGCGGGCGCTGTTCGAAAACAGTGAGCTGGGGGTGTTCGCCGAACAGGTCCGGTTGATCCAGGCCAGCGGTAAAACCAACCAGCAGCCGCCGATCGAGAAAGTCGATCGCAGCCAACCGGTGCCGCTGTCCTATTCCCAGCAGCGCATGTGGTTCCTTTGGCAAATGGAGCCGGACAGCCCGGCCTATAACGTCGGCGGCATGGCGCGGTTGCGCGGGGTGCTGGATGTCGGGCGTTTCGAAGCGGCGCTGCAAGCGCTGATCATCCGTCACGAAACCCTGCGCACCACGTTCCCGAGCGTCGATGGCGTGGCCCGGCAACAGGTGCACGTCGACACCGGCATGCGCATGGACTGGAAGGACTTTACCTCTCTGGATGCCGACGGCCGCGAGTGGCAGGTCCAGCAACTGGCGGACGATGAGGCGCACAAGCCATTCGATCTGGAAACCGGCCCGCTGCTGCGCGCCTGTCTGGTCAAGACCGGCGAGGAGGAACACTACTTGGTGTTGACCTTGCACCACATCGTCACCGAAGGCTGGGCGATGGACATCTTCGCCCGTGAACTGAGCGCGCTTTACGAAGCCTTCGTCGATGACCGCGAGTCGCCGCTGGAACCGCTGCCAGTGCAATATCTGGATTACAGCGTCTGGCAGCGGCAGTGGCTGGAATCCGGCGAGCGTCAACGCCAACTCGACTACTGGACCGGGCAACTCGGTCGCGAACATCCGTTGCTGGAATTGCCTGCCGACCGTCCGCGTCCACCGGTGCAAAGCCATCAGGGCGAACTGTTCCGTTTCGACCTGAGCGATGAGCTAGCTGCACGGGTTCGTGCCTTCAATGCGCAAAACGGTCTGACCCTGTTCATGACCATGACCGCCGCCCTGGCCGTGCTGCTTTACCGCTACAGCGGCCAGACTGATCTGCGCATCGGCGCGCCGGTAGCTAACCGCATTCGCCCGGAAAGCGAAGGGCTGATCGGCGCGTTCCTCAACACCCAAGTGCTGCGTTGCCAGCTCGACGGACAGATGTCCGTCGGTGAGTTGTTCGAGCAGGTTCGCCACACCGTGATCGAAGGTCAGTCCCATCAGGACCTGCCGTTCGATCATCTGGTGGAAGCCTTGCAGCCACCGCGCAGCGCCGCTTACAACCCGTTGTTCCAGGTGATGTGCAACGTCCAGCGCTGGGAATTCCAGCAGAGCCGCACGCTGGCCGGCATGACCGTCGAGTACCTGGCCAACGATGCCCGGGCGACCAAGTTCGACCTCAACCTGGAAGTCACCGACCTCGATCATCGACTCGGTTGCTGCCTGACTTACAGCACCGATTTGTTCGATGAACCGCGCATTGCACGGATGGCAGGGCACTGGCGCAACCTGCTGGAGGCCTTGCTGGCCGATCCGCAACAACGCCTCAGTGAACTGCCGTTGCTTGAAACCACGGAACAGAAAAACCTGCTGGACAGCCCTCGGCATCGAGCCGGGCGAGCAGCGTCTGGACCAGTGCATTCATCACCTGTTCAGCGAACAAGCGTTGGCCCGCAAAGACGCGCCGGCCCTGACTTTCGCCGGGCAAACCCTGAGTTACGCCGAACTCGACAGCCGCGCCAATCGCCTGGCCTGGATGCTGCGCGAGCGCGGTGTCGGCCCGCAAGTGCGGGTGGGCCTGGCGCTGGAACGTTCGCTGGAAATGGTCATCGGCCTGTTGGCGATCCTCAAGGCTGGCGGCGCTTACGTGCCGCTGGACCCGGAATACCCGCTCGATCGCCTGCATTACATGATCGAAGACAGCGGCATTGGTCTGCTGCTCAGCGACGCGGCGATGTTCAAGGCCCTCGGTGAATTGCCATCGACCGTAGCCCTCTGGTGCCTCGAAGAAGACACCGCCGAACTGGCCAACTACCCGGCCAGCGAGCTGCCGTTTATCAGCCTGCCGCAGCATCAGGCGTACCTGATTTACACCTCCGGCTCCACCGGCAAACCGAAAGGCGTGGTGGTGTCCCACGGCGAAATCGCCATGCACTGCCAAGCGGTGATCGAGCGTTTCGGCATGCGCCCCGACGACTGCGAACTGCACTTCTATTCAATCAACTTCGACGCCGCCACCGAGCGTCTGTTGGTGCCGCTGTTGAGCGGTGCCCAAGTGGTGTTGCGCGCTCAAGGGCAATGGGACGCTGAAGAAATCTGCGGCCTGATTCGTAGGCATCAGATCAACATCCTCGGCTTCACCCCCAGTTACGGCAGTCAGTTGGCGCAGTGGCTGGCGACCCAGGGCGAAACCTTGCCGGTGCGCATGTGCATCACCGGCGGCGAAGCCCTGACCGGCGAACACTTGTCGCGGATTCGCGCGGCGTTCAAACCGAGTGTGTTCTTTAACGCTTACGGCCCGACTGAAACTGTGGTCATGCCACTGGCCAGTCTTGCGCCTGAGGAATTGGAAGAAGGGTTGGGCAGCGTGCCGATTGGCAGCGTGATTGGCGCGCGGGTGGCTTACATTCTCGACGCCGACCTGGCCTTGGTGCCGCAAGGCGCGACCGGCGAGTTGTACGTCGGCGGTGCCGGTCTGGCCCAGGGTTATCACGGGCGGGCGGGCATGACCGCCGAGCGTTTTGTGGCGGATCCGTTTGCTGATAACGGCGGGCGCATCTATCGCACTGGCGACTTGGTGCGTCAGCGTGATGACGGTTTGGTCGAGTACCTCGGTCGTATCGACCATCAGGTGAAAATTCGCGGTTTCCGCATTGAACTGGGCGAGATTGAAACCCGTCTGCTGGAACATGCGTCGATCCGTGAAGCCGTGGTTCTGGCGTTGGATGCCCCAAGCGGCAAACAATTGGTTGGCTACCTAGTCACCGACGTCGCCGAACAGGAGGAAGCGCAACAATCCGCATTGCGCGAAGCATTGAAGGCTCACCTCAAATCCCAGCTGCCGGACTACATGGTGCCGACGCATCTGATCCTGCTGGCGAGCATGCCGCTCACAGCCAACGGTAAACTTGACCGCCGCGCACTGCCGGCACCGGACCCGGAGTTGAACCGTCAGCACTACGTGGCGCCGAGCAATGAGCTGGAGCTGACATTGGCCGGCATCTGGTGTGAAGTGCTGAACGTCGCGCAGGTCGGCCTCAACGACAACTTCTTCGAACTGGGCGGCGACTCGATTCTGTCGATCCAGGTGGTCAGCCGGGCGCGGCAGCAGGGCATTCACTTCAGTCCGCGTGATCTGTTCCAGCACCAGACCGTGCAAACCCTCGCCGCCGTGGCGACCCGCACCGAGCAGGTCACCGCCGAGCAAGGTTTGCTCACCGGTGAATCGCGTTTGACGCCGATCCAGCACTGGTTCTTCGACACCGACATCCCCGAGCGTCAGCACTGGAACCAGGCATTGCTGCTGGAACCCACCGTGGCGCTGGAGCCCCAACGCCTGGAGCAATCGCTGCTGGCGGTGATCGAACAACACGACGCCTTGCGCCTGCGCTTCACCCAATCCGGCGCGCAATGGCACGCCGAACACCAAGCGGTCAATGACATCCCAGTGCTGTGGCAGATTCGCGTCGCATCGATGGGCAAGTGCACGGCGCTGTTCGCTGATGCCCAGCGCAGTCTGGATCTGGAGCAAGGGCCACTGATGCGTGCCTTGCTGGTCGATGGACCTGAAGGCCAACAACGGTTGTTCATCGCCATTCACCACTTGGTGGTGGACGGCGTTTCGTGGCGAGTGCTGCTGGACGATCTGCAAACGGTCTACCGTCAACTCGATGCTCAGCAGTCGGTCAAATTGCCGGCCAAAACCAGTGCCTTCAAGGACTGGGCCGCACGCTTGCAGGCCTATGCCGGCAGCGAATCACTGCGCGAAGAACTGGGCTGGTGGCAGGCGCAACTGGCCGGGTCAAGCGCCGGTCTGCCGTGTGATCGCCCCCAGGGCGGCCAGCAAAATCGTCATGCACAAACCGTCAGTGTGCGGCTGGATGTCGAGCGCACCCGGCAATTGCTGCAACTGGCACCGGCCGCGTATCGCACGCAGGTCAACGACTTATTGCTGACTGCATTGGCCCGGGTCATGTGCCGCTGGAGCGGCCATGAATCGGCGTTGATTCAACTCGAGGGGCACGGCCGCGAAACCCTGTTCGACGAGATCGACCTGACTCGCACCGTCGGTTGGTTCACCAGTGCTTACCCACTGCGCTTGGTGCCAATGGACGAGCAGGGCGCCTCGATCAAAGCGATCAAGGAACAACTGCGCGCCGTGCCGCACAAAGGTCTGGGCTATGGCGCGCTGCGTTACCTCGCCGATGAGCTGTGCCGCCAGACCCTGGCCGCGTTGCCGGTGGCGCCGATCACCTTCAACTACCTCGGCCAGTTCGACCAGAGTTTCGGTGCGCACGCCTTGTTCCGTCCGCTCGATGAGCCGGTCGGCGCCGCCCATGATCCACACGCGCCGCTGCCTAATGAACTGAGCGTCGACAGTCAGGTTTACGGCGGTGAACTGGTGCTGCGCTGGACCTTCAGCGCCGAACGCCACGACTCGCAAACCATCAGCGACCTGGCGCAGGCTTACGTCGGTGAGTTGCAAAGCCTGATCGAGCATTGCCTGCAAGACGATGCCGGAGGCCTGACGCCGTCGGACTTCCCGCTGGCCAGACTGACCCAGCCGCAACTCGATGCACTGCCGATCCCGGCGGCCGTCATCGAAGACGTCTACCCGCTGACCCCGATGCAGGAAGGCATGCTACTGCACACTTTGCTGGAACCGGGCACCGGCCTCTACTACATGCAGGACCGCTACCGCATCAACAGCGAACTCGACCCCGAGCGTTTCGCCCAGGCCTGGCAAGCGGTGATCGCCCGTCACGAAGCCTTGCGCGCCTCGTTCTGCTGGAACGTCGGCGAAGACATGCTGCAAGTGATCCACAAGCCAGGCAGCACGCCCATCGAGTACCTCGACTGGACTGCAATTGCCGATGCCGAGCAAGAACCGAAGCTGCAAGTGCTGCTCAAAAGTGAGCGTGAAGCCGGGTTCGATCTGCTCAACCAGGCACCGTTCCACCTGCGTTTGATCAAGGTTGGCGAGGCGCGTTACTGGTTCATGATGAGCAACCACCACATCTTGATCGATGCGTGGTGTCGCTCGCTGCTGATGAACGATTTCTTCGAAATCTACACGGCGCTAGACGAAGGGCGCGAAGCACAGTTGGCCGTGCCGCCGCGTTATCGCGACTACATCGGCTGGCTGCAACGCCAAAGCCTTGCCGAAGCGCGGCAGTGGTGGAAAACCAACCTGCAAGGCTTTGAGCGGACCACGCCGATACCAAGTGACCGGCCGTTCCTGCGTGAACACGCTGGCGACAGCGGCGGCATGGTGGTGGGCGACCGCTACACCCGACTCGATGCCCGGGACGGTGCGCAACTGCGTGAACTGGCCCAGGCTCATCAGTTGACCATCAACACCTTCGCCCAAGCGGCGTGGGCCTTGGTGCTGCGACGCTTGAGCGGTGATCGCGACGTGCTGTTCGGTGTCACGGTGGCCGGGCGCCCGGTGGACATGCCGCAGATGCAGCGCACCGTCGGGCTGTTCATCAACAGCATCGCGCTGCGGGTGAAGATGCCGGAAGACGATCAGCGTTGCAGCGTGCGTCAGTGGCTCAGCGGTTTGCTCGACAACAACATGCAACTACGTGAGTACGAATACCTGCCGCTGGTAACGATTCAGGAAAACAGCGAACTGCCCAAGGGCCAGCCGCTGTTCGACAGCCTGTTCGTGTTCGAAAACGCTCCGGTGGAAGTCTCGGTGCTGGACCGTGCGCAAAGCCTCAACGCCACGCTCGGATTCGGGTCGCACCCACACCAACTTCCCGCTGACGGCGGTTTGCTATCCGGGCGATGACCTCGGTTTGCACCTGTCCTACGATCAGCGCTATTTCGACGAATCCACGGTCGAGCGCATGCTCGGTGAGTTCAAGCGTTTGCTGCTGGCGTTGGTAGCGGGCTTCCATGGCGACATGGCTGACTTGCCGTTGCTGGGCGCGGAGGAGCAGGACTTCTTGATCCACGGCTGTAACCAGAGCGAACACGACTACCCGCTGGAGCAAAGCTACGTCGAGTTGTTCGAAGCCCAGGTTGCCCAGCATCCGCAGCGCATCGCCGCCAGTTGCCTCGACCGTCTGCACAGTTACGTCGAGCTGAACCAGCGCAGTAACCGCCTCGGTCATGCGTTGATCGCGGCCGGCGTCGGGCTGGATCAACCGGTGGCGTTGCTGGCGGAACGTAACCTCGATCTGCTCGGCATGATCATCGGCAGCTTCAAGGCCGGTGCCGGTTACCTGCCGCTGGACCCAGCGCTGCCGAGCCAGCGTTTGAGCCGGATCATCGACCTGAGTCATACACCGTTGCTGGTCTGCACTAAGGCTTGCCGTGAACAAGCGGTGGCGTTGCTGGAAGAGTTTGGTTGCGCCCATCGACCTCGATTGCTGGTCTGGGAGGAGGTGCAGGCGAGTGATGCCTCGGTGCAAAACCCGGGCATCTACAGCGGGCCGGATAACCTGGCCTACGTGATCTATACCTCGGGCTCCACCGGTTTGCCGAAAGGTGTGATGGTCGAGCAGCGCGGCATGCTCAATAACCAGTTGAGCAAGGTGCCGTACCTGAGCCTGAGCGCTGCGGATGTGATTGCGCAAACCGCCTCGCAAAGTTTCGATATTTCGGTCTGGCAGTTCCTCGCCGCGCCGCTGTTCGGCGCGCGGGTAGACATCGTGCCGAACACCATCGCCCATGATCCGCAGGGCTTGTTGGCTCACGTCCAGAGCCAGGGCATCACCGTGCTCGAAAGCGTGCCGTCGCTGATCCAGGGCATGCTCGCCCAGGACCGCATGAGCCTCGACGGCCTGCGCTGGATGCTGCCGACCGGTGAAGCGATGCCGCCGGAACTGGCACACCAATGGTTGCTGCGCTACCCGGGTATCGGGCTGGTCAACGCCTATGGCCCGGCGGAATGCTCGGACGATGTGGCGTTCTTCCGCGTCGACATGGCCTCGACCCGCGGCAGTTATTTGCCGATTGGTACGCCAACCGACAACAACCGTTTGTACCTGCTCGATGGCGCGCTGGAACTGGTGCCGTTGGGTGCGGTGGGTGAGTTGTGCGTCGCGGGGACCGGCGTCGGTCGCGGTTATGTCAGTGATCCGCTGCGCACCGCCCAAGTGTTTGTGCCGAACCCGTTTGGCGAGCCCGGTGACCGGTTGTATCGCACCGGCGACCTGGCCCGTCGGCGCAGTGACGGCGTGTTGGAATACGTTGGCCGCATCGATCATCAGGTGAAGATTCGCGGTTACCGCATCGAGTTGGGGGAAATCGAAGCGCGCCTGTACGAACAACCGGAAGTTCGCGATGCGGCGGTTGGCGTGCAAGAAGGTGTAAACGGCAAGCACTTGGTCGGCTATCTGGTCGCGGCGAATTCAGCGCTCAACCCGAGTGAACGACTGGAGCGTATCAAGCAACGTCTGCGCGCCGAATTGCCGGAATACATGGTGCCGCTGCACTGGTTGTGGCTCGAAAAAATGCCGCTGAACGCCAACGGCAAACTTGATCGCAAGGCGCTGCCGGCGCTGGAGATTGGCCAGTTGCAGAGCCAGGATTATCTGGCCTCTCGCAATGAACTGGAGCAGACCCTGGCTGACATTTGGGCTGAAGTGTTGAAGGTGGAGAAAGTCGGCATTCGCGACAATTTTTTCGAGCTGGGCGGCCATTCGCTGCTGGCGACACAAATCGCCTCGCGGGTGCAAAAAGCCCTGCAACGTAACGTGCCGCTGCGGGCAATGTTCGAGTGCAGCACGGTGGAAGCGTTGGCCGAATACATCGAGGGGTTGGCGGCGAGTGACATCACCGAAGAGAAAGTTGATCGACTGAATGATCTGATGGCGGAGTTGGAGGGGCTGTAGTTCTCTGGCGCCTGTACCGGCCTCTTCGCGAGCAAGCCCGCTCCCACAGGGGAACGCATTCCAATGTGGGAGCGGGCTTGCTCGCGAAAGGGCCGGCAAAAGCACCATAAGGTTGACTGTAGATCGCCAGCGGCACAGTCTGCCCATGCCATTTTTTGGAGAGGAGACATTCGATGCCCTTCGCAACAATAGACGGACAACCCCTTCACTACACAGATCAAGGCACTGGCCCGGCAGTCCTGCTGGCTGGCAGCTACCTGTGGGACCAGGCCATGTGGGCGCCGCAGATTGCCGCGCTGTCGCAGCAGTATCGGGTGATTGCCCTGGACCTCTGGGGCCACGGTGAGTCCGGACGGCTGCCCGAAGGCACAACGTCACTGGATGACATTGCACGTCAGGCATTGGCGCTGCTCGATCATCTGGACATCGATCGCGTCACCCTGGTCGGGTTGTCGGTCGGTAGCATGTGGGGCGTGCGTTTGGCGCTGTCGGCACCGCAGCGGCTCAACGGCCTGGTGCTGATGGACACTTACGTCGGCGTCGAACCCGAGCCGACTCGCCAATACTATTTTTCGCTGTTCAAACAGATTGAAGACACCGGCGTGATCTCGCCGCAACTACTGGACATCGTGGTGCCGATCTTCTTCCGTCCGGGCATTGATCCGCAGTCGGCGCTGTATCAGCAATTCCGCGCATCGCTGGCGGCGTTGCCCGCTGAACGTCTGCGCGAGGGCATCGTGCCGATGGGGCGGATTACGTTTGGTCGGGATGATCTGTTGCCGCGACTGGCTGAGTTGAATGCTGAAACCACGTTGGTGATGTGTGGTGATCAGGACAAGCCACGGCCGCCATCCGAGGCCCGAGAGATGGCTGAGCTGATTGGTTGCCCGTGTGTGTTGGTGCCGGAGGCGGGACATATCTCCAATCTGGAGAATCCGGGGTTTGTGACGGCGGCGCTGCTGAAGTTTTTGGCTGAGCAACATCAGGTATAGCGTTTAAGAAAAAGATCGTCCGAACGCGGCCCGAGAATCGACAACAACTTGTCCGGCGACGGCGCGCCTTGTTGTTGCTGCAACTCGCCCTTGTCATCCATGTAGAAAATCGCCGGGGTCGCTGACAACTCCAGGTCCTCCATCAATTTCATGTTCGCCGCGAGTTTCGCCTGAATCGCCGGTGGCACCTCTTTCAAGGCCTTGAGCGAACTGGCCTTGCCGGATTTCTCGTGTTCCTCCAGGGCTTTGCTTGGGTCCTTGGCGGCCAACAGCGCGGCGGATTTGCCCGGGCTGTCTTCGCGGATAATCCCGACCATGATGTGCCGCAATTGCACCTTGCCAGCCTTGACCCACGGCCGCGCCTGTTCCCAGAACATATTGCAGTAAGGGCAGTTCGGATCGCTGAACAGGTACACGACGCGCGGTGCGTCCTTGTTGCCGTCGCCGATCCAGTTGCTCGCTTCCATCTTGCCCCAGACTTCCTTGGCCATCGGCGCGTAGACCAGCTTCTGCAGCGGCGCGCTGCTCAGGTCATTGCCGTCAGCGTCGTACAGGTTACCGAGCAGCACGTGCTTGCCATCCGGGGTCAGGTACAGCGCCATGCCGCGGTTCTGGTATTGCGCCGCGTAACCACGCAAACCGTCCGGTGCATCGAACTGGCCGACAATTTTCGCGCCTTTGGCTTCGATCTTTTTGATCGCATCGGGCAGTTCTTCAGCAGCCTGTACCGACGGCAGGTGTAGCAGGGCAGCGCCCAGGGTCAGCGTCAGCAGGTGGCGGAGGCGAGGCATGGTAATTTCCTTGCAGAGGTAGCCGGTGCGGCAGGATTAGGGGTGTCGAAGTTTTCCAGGGCTCGGGCCAGGCTTGCTTGCGACAATTCGCCCAGATGGCTGCCCAGCAGGCGACCGTCGTGGCTATAAAACAGCGTAGTCGGCAAGGCCATGGAGCCGACGGCCTGACCCAGTCGGCCGCTGCCATCGAACAGCACATTGGACAGGCTCAGGCCCTGGGTTTCCAGGAAAGTGCTGACGCTTTGCATGCTTTCGGCCTGGTTGACGAACAGGAAGGTCAGGTCCGGGCGCTGTTGCTGGGCGTTTTCCAGCACCGGCATTTCCCGGCGGCACGGCGGACACCAAGTGGCCCAGAGGTTGATGACCAGCGGGCCACCCTGATAGTCGGCCAGTTGCACGGTTTCGCCGGCGGCATTGCGCAAGGTGATTTCCGGCAGGCGCGTGCCTTGTTCGTAAAGACTCAAGGAGAAGGTCGCCAGCAACCAGAACAGCAGGCCGCTGCCGACACCGAAACCCAGTGGCCGGCGCAAACCCGGTCGGCGCCAACCGCGATACAACGCGGCGAGCACCAGCACGATCACGCCCGGCCAAGCGAGAAAGCCGCCATCGCGCAGGTCGATGATCTGCCACGGATCGTTGCGGTACTGCGCCCAGTAGGCGACCACGAAACTGATCCGCGCCCCCAGCATGCCCAGCAAAAACAGGCCGAACAGCACCGACTCGGGGTTATCGCCGCCGCGCTTGGCCACTCGCCAGCCGACAAAGGTGGCCAGCGCCAGGGCACTGATCAGCAGCAGGTGATTAAGCGCGATGGCAAAGGTGCCGAGGGTAAAGGTCAGCATTAACGGGCATCTCGGGTGGTGGTCCAGCGTTGCAGGAAGGTGTCGGCATCGACCTCGCCGGTGATGCGCTGGCTGCGGCGCTCGACGCCGTCGGCACCAATCCACAGCAGGCTAGGCGGCCCCGGCACTTTATAACGGCCGAGCAGTTCGCGGCTGGCGGCATTGTCGGCGGTGACGTCCAGCCGTAGCAAGCGTACATCGCTCAGGGCTTCAAGCACCTGAGGTTTGGCGAAGACCTGTTTTTCCATGACTTTGCACGACACGCACCAGTCGGCGTAATAATCCAGCAACACCCATTGGCCCTGCGCCTGCGCGGCATCCAACTCCCGTTGCAGTGACGCAGGGTCCTTGATCGTGGTGAACGCATCATGGCCGACCGGGCTGGCGGTATTGCTGGAACTGGAACCGGCATAAACCTGCAACGGCTTGAACAGATCATCGCTGCCGCCCGCTGCACCGATCATCAACAGGCTGCCCCATATACCCAGCAGCAGCGAACTGGCGCCGAACACATGGGCGACGCGACTAAAGCCTTCCGCCTGTTTCCAGGCGCTGTAGGCGGCGATCAACAGCAAGGCGCCGCACAGTCCGACCCACAGCGACTCGTCCAGCACCGGGCGCAGCATCAGCAGCGCGGTGGCGAGGAAGAGGAAACCGAACACGCCTTTGAGCAGGTTCATCCAGGCGCCGGGCTTGGGCAGGAAGCGGTTGCCGACGGTCACCAGCAACAACAGCGGCACACCGATGCCGATGCCCATGGCGAACAGAATCAGCCCGCCGTGCAATGCGTTGCCGCTCTGGGCGATGTAGAGCAGGGCACCGGCCAGTGGCGCGGTCATGCACGGACCGACCAACAGACCGGACAAGGCCCCCAGCACACCGGCCCCGATCAGGCTGCCGCCGCGTTGATTGCGCGAGACGTTTTCCAGCCGATCGCGCACGGCCACCGGCAGTTGCAGCTCAAAGAAGCCGAACATCGGCAGTGCCAACAACACAAATACCGCAGCGAAACTGCCCAGCAACCAGGGATTTTGCAGCAGTGCCTGAAGGTTGGCCCCCAGCAGAGACGCCAAAACGCCCATCGCCGCATACACCAGCGCCATGCAGACCACATAACTGCCGGCCAGCGCGAAACCGCGTTTGGGCGTTGCGCCGCTGCCAACGATCAAACCGCCCAGAATCGGTAGCATCGGCAAGGTGCAGGGGGTGAAGGCCAGCAGCAGACCCAGGCCGAAGAACACCAGCAAACTCCAGCCCAGCGCCCGCTGTTGCAGGTTGCTGGCCAGGGCTTGGTCCGGGGCTTCATTGATAGCGGGCGCGTCGGCAGCGTTGCCCAGGTTCACGACCTGGGTCTGTGGCGGATAACACAGGCCAGCATCGGCACAGCCCTGGAAACCAACCTTGATCTGGCCGGTGGCACCGGCCGGGATCTTCAGTTCCAGACCCTGGCGATAGACCTGCTGCTCACCAAAGAACTCATCGCTATGCGACTCGCCCTCAGGCAGTGCGGGGTGCTGCTGCGGTTCCAGTCCGTCGAATTTCAGACGTTTTTGATACAGGTAATAACCGTCGGCGATTTGCCAGAACAGTTGGGTTTCACCGGATTCAAGGCGTTCGGAGGTAAAGATGAACGCCTGATCGACGGGGAGAAAGTCGGGTTTGGTCTCGAACGGATTGGTGCCAGCCTGGGCCAGACCCGAGATCAAGAGAGCAAAGAGGAAAAACAGTCGACGCATGGGTAGGCCTTATCCCTGTGCAAGTGAGGTGCACAATGGTGGGCGGCGATTAACCGATGATTAACCGCCGCTTGGCTGCCATGGGGACTGGTTGGCGTTCAGTCGCGTAACAGTCCGGGCCAGGTAGAGTCACTGACTTTATACGGGCCATATTCGACTTTGTTTTGCTGGATGTTGTAGGTGATGTACTCGTTACCTGTCAGGAAAATATAGTAATAACTATCGGCAAGTGTTCGATCATTTTGTGCGGCCGTAATGATCCGGTCCTTGTAGGGCTCCAGGCCAGGCCATGTTTTGTTAGTGATGGGTTGAAGCGTCACTTTATGTGCCCAGTCGCCATCGGATTTTGTCGAGGGGGATACCATTTAAGGAATAGTGAATTACCGTCGTTCATGAGGAATCGAAACGACAGGTGTGGAGGTGTGGAGTTCTGCCACCAGGTACCCGCGACGATACGATCAAAATAAGGAAGAATCATGTGCCATATCGAATCAGCAACACGAGAGTTTCCTATTACTTTGTCTTCGTCTTGATAATAGGTGCAGACCATTGGCGTACCGCCATCGTCATAAAATAGCCAGAGAAAATCCTGATCAAGGCCAAACCTGTCTTCTCGTTGAAAGTTTGTGGTGGTGAACCCAAATCGCAAGTTTTTTGCGTGCATATGAAAATCATGCCAGTTACCGAATCTGATCGGTGCGGGGTACCCATCAGGAACTCCGTTACCGTCTATAACGAATTTTGTATAAGTATTACTGTCTTTGAAAAAGAAGAAGATTTTATCTTTTTCCGCGCGCCAGTCGACGGCGACCACATTTTTTAGTTTGGGCATTCTTGATTTCTTTCAATGTTAAGTGATGGTGTTTGGGTTGCGCTTTGACGTGTTTTCAGTCGCGTAATAACCCTGGCCAGGAAGCGTCATCGATGGCAATCGGACCGGCAAGTAGCTGCCTGGAGGGGACGCTGTACCGTAGGTATTCATTATCAGTGAGGAATATATAGTAATAGTTGTGGGCCAACGTCCGGTCGTTCTGCACCGCTGTAATGATTCGATCTTTATAGGGGGCCAGCCCAGACCAGGTTTCACTGATGGTCTCTTGCGTCAATTTATCGATGGCAAGGTTGAGGGTAAGGCAGTTTCCATCGTTCATAAGGAAACGAAAAAGCCGAGGGTGCGGCGATTGTTCCCACCACGTGCCTGCGACGATGCGATCAAAGTAAGGAAGTAATCTATGCCAGATGGAGTCGGCCAGTCGATACACCTTGTTGACCTTGTCAGTGTCCTGGTCGTACTTACAGACCATGGGAATCCCGTCTTCATAATAGAACAGCCATAAAATGTCGGAATCGAGCTCTAGGTAGTTGGCCGGGCTGATGCCGGTAGTGGCAAACCCAAAACGCAGGTTTTTAAGTTTGGCATCCATATCGCCCCAGTAACCGTTGATGGTCCTTGGGTAGTTCTTGGGGGTTTCGTTATCCCCAAGGTCAAATCGAGTATAGGTATTAGTGTCTTTGAAAAAGAAGTAGAAACGATCTTTGCCTGAGCGCCAGTCAACGGCAACGAAGTTTTTAAGTGTTTTCATGGTTAAGGTGCTTTTTGTGGGTTTAAAGATGCGTTTTTTATACGGGGCTTTTTATAAGAGTGTTAGTGGTATAGTGTTTCAGTTTTAAACGGCAGGCTTGAGTATTAATAATTTTAAGTTGTTTGAGGGGCGTGGCGATGTGGCTTGTTTTCGGTACGCCCGAGGGGGCGAGCAGACGTTGATCTTCTCGTCTTTCGCCGGGCTTGCCATAATCGGTGCTTAATACTCACCTGCTTGACTCACGCTTTTGCTCATGGAGCACTCATGCACGTACTGGTATGCGAAGACGATGAGCTGATCGCCAGCGGCATTGTCGCCGGCCTCACCGCCCAAGGCCTGACCGTGGAGCACGTCGCCACCGCGTCTGCTGCGCGGGCGATGCTCAAGGTCGCTGAATTCGACGTCATGGTGCTTGACCTCGGCCTGCCGGACGAAGACGGGCTCAAGCTGCTTCAACAGCTGCGCAATAGCGGCCTGGAGATTCCGGTGCTGATCCTCACTGCCCGGGATTCGGTCACTGACCGCGTCGACGGCCTGCAAGCCGGCGCTGACGATTACCTGCTCAAACCCTTCGACCTGCGTGAACTCGCCGCGCGCCTGCACACGCTGTTGCGGCGGGTGGCCGGGCGCAGCGTCAACCTGATCGAACACGGCGCGCTGACATACGATCCAAGCAGCCGCGAAACCATGCTCGGCGGCCAGCCGGTTGACCTGTCGCGCCGCGAGCAATCGCTGTTGCAAGCCCTGTTGCACAACCGTGGCCGAGTGCTGTCCACCGAGCAATTGAAGGACAGCGTCTACGGCTTCAACGATGAACTGGAAAGCAATGCCCTCAATGTCCATATCCATCACCTGCGGCGTAAACTCGGCAATGGCATCGTCGAGACGGTGCGCGGCCTGGGCTATCGCCTGGGGCCGGCGGATGGCGGAGATCAATCGAAGTGATGAGCCTGCGTTTGCGCCTGAGCCTGACCCTCGGCGCCGCGTTTGCGCTGATCTGGGCGCTGGCGGCGGCCTGGATGCTCAGCGACCTGCGAAACCAGATGATGTTTTCCCTCGACCAGCGGCTGGTGGCGTCGGCGCGGATGGTCGCCGGGTTGATGGAGCAACTGCCGGCGCTGCCGACCAAGGGCGAAGGCACTCATTTCAGTGCTGAGCAATTGAATGTCCCCGGTGGCATGGCCTGTCAGGTCAGTTCATTGCGCGGCGAAATCCTCGCCCGTAGTCACACCGACCCGCAACAAAAACTGGAAGCCGAGAAAATGGGCTTCCACGATCAGATGATTGATGGCGCGCCGTGGCGCAGTTTTACCCTGGCGCGCGGTGATCTGCGGATCACCACGGCGGATCGGCAGATCGAGCGCGAGGCGCTGAACATGTCGATCCTGCTGGCCGCGTCGGTGCCAGTCGGCGTGGCGTTGCTCGGTTGTCTGTGCCTGCTCTGGCTGGGCATCGGCCAGGGGTTGGCGCCGCTCAATCGCATGCGCGATGCTTTGATGCGCCGCAGTGCCGATTCCCTTGAACCGTTGCTGATCCAGCCGCTGCCCAGTGAGCTGCAACCGTTGCTGGATACCCAGAACCAGCTGTTCCAGCGTATCGGCAGGACCATCGAGCGTGAACGACGCCTGACCGGGGATGCGGCCCACGAGTTGCGCAGCCCGCTCACCGCGATCAAGACCCACCTGCAAGTGGCGCGCATGACCGACGGCGCAGCCCGGGATCAATCCCTGGCTCGGGCCGAGGAGGGCGCCGACCGTCTGCACCGCACCCTTGAACAATTGCTGTTGCTGGCGCGGGTCGAGGGCAGTCTGTCGTTCGATGACGGCGTTCAGTGCAGCGCCGAGCAAGTGGCAAAACTGGCGATTCAGGATGCCGCCAGTGGTGATCGCCAACGCATCAAGTTTCAGGTGCCGACGAAAGTCTCGGCCGCCCCGGTGCAAATGCCCGCGGTGCTGTCGATTGCTGCGTTGCGCAACTTGCTGGACAACGCTTTGCGTCATACGCCGAGCGACGGTGCCGTGGAGTTGAGCCTTGAAACCACCGATAACCGTGTGCGGTTCGTGGTGCGCGACCATGGGCCGGGAATTGCTGAGGCTGATCTTCAGCACCTGACCCAGCGCTTCTGGCGCAATGGCCAGAGCACCGGTTGCGGCCTCGGACTGGCGATTGTTCAGGCGATTGTTCAGCGTTGCGCCTGCACCTTGCGTTTCGACAGTCGCCCGGACGGGTTGCGGGTCGAGCTGACCATGCCGTTGCAACCGGCCTGACCAACACCACCAATCCCCTCGGGGATCGGTGTTGAACATCAAATGTAACTTCTCTCCATTGGCTTTCCTGCCCGCGCTAGCGCTATCGTCCCCGGCAGCTTTGACTCAATGGATTGAGGTAACAGCGCCATGGATGCACCCCTGCACATCAGCAAGGCAACGCCCGCCGACGCCGGCATTATCAGCCGGATCGTCGAACGCTCGATCCGGGTCGGTTGCGCGCTCGACCACCGCAACGACGCAAAAATCGTCGCCGCCTGGACCCACAACAAAACCGCCGAACACATCCACACCTGGCTCACCAACCCACGGTTGTACCTCAATATCGCCTTACTTCAGGACAAACCCATTGGCGTCGCCATGGCCGCGCTCAGCGGCCAGGTCGCGTTCTGCTACGTGCAACCGGAATGGTTTCGTCGTGGCGCCGGGCAGGCTTTGATTCACGACCTGGAAGCCTGGTTGCTCGGTCAGGGCTTGCGCCAGTCGCGACTCAACAGCACTCGCACCAGCGAAGCCTTTTATCGGCGCCAGGGTTATCGCGCCAGCGCCGAAATCTTCAGCGTGGCGGGGCTGCAAGCCATCCCGATGCATAAAGCGCTGGCGCCACCTTCATAGAAAGCTGATCGCAGGTCTAAATCCTCAAGCCCCCGATGCGTTTCCAGAACAGGAAAACCTGCAAGTGCGCCCCGTGACCGGAACGCGCACCTGCCCGGTGTGCAGTTTTGGTCACTATCTACAGCGTATTGAGGGGTCGAGAGATGTCAGTCGCTACCAGCCTTATCGAAGATCAGCCGGCCCGGGTTGCCCCGACGCCTGCCGAGACGCTTTACCAGTTCAACGAATCGCCATTACTGGCCCGTCAGAGCCAGCAGGAATCGAATGCCCGCAGCTACCCGCGACGGATTCCCCTGGCGCTCAAACGCGCCAAGGGCATTTATGTCGATGACGTCGAGGGCCGTCGCTTTATCGATTGCCTGGCAGGCGCCGGGACGCTGGCGCTGGGGCATAACCATCCGGTGGTGATCGAAGCGATCCAGCAAGTGCTGACCGATGAGTTGCCGCTGCACACCCTCGACCTGACCACGCCGGTCAAGGATCAATTCGTCCAGGACCTGTTCGGCCTGCTACCGCCGGCCCTGGCCGCTGAAGCAAAAATCCAGTTCTGCGGCCCGACCGGCACCGACGCCGTGGAAGCGGCGCTGAAACTGGTGCGCACCGCCACCGGGCGTAGCACCGTGTTGTCGTTTCAGGGCGGTTACCACGGCATGAGTCAGGGCGCGCTGAGCCTGATGGGCAGCCTGGGGCCGAAAAAGCCCTTGGGCGCGTTGCTCAGCAATGGCGTGCAATTCATGCCGTACCCTTACGACTACCGCTGCCCGTTCGGGCTCGGCGGTGCGCAAGGGGTTCAGGTCAACCTCAACTACCTGGAAAACCTGCTCAACGACCCCGAGGCCGGCGTGCAATTGCCAGCGGCGGTGATCGTTGAAGTGGTGCAGGGTGAGGGCGGGGTGATCCCGGCGGATCTCGACTGGCTGCGCGGCTTGCGGCGCATCACCGAGCAGGCGGGCGTGGCGCTGATCGTCGATGAAATCCAGAGCGGTTTTGCCCGCACCGGCAAGATGTTTGCCTTTGAACATGCCGGGATCATTCCGGACGTGGTGGTGCTGTCCAAGGCCATCGGCGGCAGTCTGCCGTTGGCGGTGGTGGTTTATCGCGACTGGCTCGACACCTGGTTGCCGGGTGCTCACGCCGGGACCTTCCGTGGCAATCAGATGGCCATGGCCGCGGGTTCGGCGGTGATGCGTTATCTGGTCGAAAACAACGTGTGTACGCACGCTGCGGCCATGGGCGAACGCTTGAGCGAACACCTGCGCATCCTGCAGCGGGACTTCCCGCAATTGGGCGATATCCGCGGTCGCGGCTTGATGCTTGGCGTCGAGCTGGTCGACCCGACGGGCACACCGGACGTGCAAGGTCATCCACCGGCGTTCGGTCGCCTGGCACCGCTGGTTCAGCGTGAATGCCTCAAACGCGGCTTGATCCTCGAACTGGGCGGCCGGTATGGCGCGGTGGTGCGCTTCCTGCCGCCACTGGTGATCACTGCTGCGGAAATCGACCAGGTCGCGGAGATTTTTGGCCGGGCGTTGGCGGCAGCAATTGCCAGCCTCTAAATTTTTCAGCGACTCGAACGTTCCTTCTACATACCGGCTGTACACGCAGTGCAGCCCACCCCTATAGCGATGGAGACATAGCATGACGTCAGTATTCGACCGCGAGGACATCCTCTTTCAGGTCGTGGTCAACCACGAAGAGCAATACTCGATCTGGCCCGACTACAAAGCCGTACCCCAAGGCTGGCGCACCGTGGGCAAGAGCGGCCTGAAAAAGGAATGCCTGGCCTACATCGAAGAAACCTGGACCGACATGCGTCCACTGAGCTTGCGGCAGAAGATGGAAGAACAGGCGGCTGTGGCTCAGTAAGTCACGGTGTAATAAAAAGCCCGTTGAACCGATAGGTCAACGGGCTTTTTATTGGCCTGGAATTTGTGTTGCCTGTCAGGACGTCTTCGCGAGCAAGCCCGCTCCCACATTGGAATTTCGTCGTGCCGTAGATCCAATGTGGGAGCGAGGCTTGCCCGCGAAGAACGATAACGCGGTCCAACTGACGTTACGCCCCGCTCAACCCCTTGATCACCAAATCCACATTCCCCTCCAATTCGACCACCGGATCTTGCGCATCGGTACTCAACACCACCAACCGACTCCCTGCCTCGCTAATCACCGCTTTCAACGCCTGCGAAGGCTGACGATGATGCAACACCACCGCCACATCATAGGCCTTGAGTGTCGCGCCCAATTGCTTCAGCGCTTCAGGCGTCCACTCGGCATCCGGCCGCGTATCAAGGCCGACCAGTTCCAGGTTGAGCCCGCCGATCAGGTAGCCAAAGTGATCGCTCAGGCTCATCACCGTGAGGTTGTCAGCGCTGGCCAGCCGCGCTTCGCTATCGGCGCTGAGCTTGAGCAGACGTTGCTTGAGTGCCGCCAGGTTCGCTTCGATCTTCGGCTTGGCCTCAGGCGCCAGGCGCACCAGGTCCGCGGCCATCACGTCCGCCATGCGCCCCATGTTGTTGCTCGCCAGCCATGGCTGACTGTTCAAGCCGTCGACCTTGTTGCCCGGCTGCACGGCGATACCGGGCAGGGCGCCGTCTACTGGGCGGGCGGCGTCGATTTCAATGATGCGGATATTGCTGCGGCGGGCATTCGGGTACAGCGGATCGTCCGGCCACAGTGAGCGCAGGCCAATGACTGCGTCGGCATCGGTCGCTAGCTTGCTCAGTTCTGGCGCGCCACGGCCGGTGAAATACGCGGTCTGGCGCGAACCAGGCAGGTTGGCCGGTGCGGCGCGCTGAATGGCAACATCGGTGCCTTCCAGCAGCACCGAGCCCAGGCCATAAGTCACCGGCAACGACGCGAGGACCAGGACTTTGTGCGCCGATGAAGAGGCGAAGAGCGGCGTATTGCCGACACCGTGATTGGCCACCAGGCGCATCGGTTCGAAGTTGTCGTCCGCGAACGCGTGCGGTGCGGTCAGCCCGCATAGGGCTATGACCAGGGTTAATTGACGCAGAGAAAATGACATTTATCCGAGATTCCCTTTCAGACTTGGGACGCCGCCGCGCGCAATGGCGGACAGGGCGAAAGCAATACCGGCGACCAGAATGATCGCGGCGCCGGACGGGATCGGCAGGTCGAAGACTATCGGCGCCAGGATGCCGCACAGCGTGCTGACCGTGGCGATCAGCACCGAGCACCAGAAGAACCCCTTCAGCGACTGACTGAGCAACCGCGCGGCCGCCGCCGGAATCACCAGCAAAGCACCGACCAGAATCGCGCCGATGACTTTCACCGCGGCGACGGTGATCAGCGTCACCAGAATCACGAACAGATAATCCAGGGTCTTCACCGCCACGCCGCGCACCGCCGCCAGTTGCGGGTTGAAGCTGGCGAGCATGATGCGGTTGTACAGCGGCAGGGCGAGGGCCATGACCAGCGAACCGACAATCGCCAACACCAACAGGTCGTTACCGTTGACCGTCAGCACCGAACCGAACAGCACGTTTTCGAGGATATGCACATTGATCTTGCCCGCCAGAATCAACAGCAGGCTGGCGCCCAGCGCCAACGACACCGAGAGGAACACCCCGATCAGCGTATCCGGGGCCAGACCAGTGCGGTTTCGCAGGTAATTAAGCAGGATGCCGAACAGCAAACAGTAACCAAACAAGCTGCCATACGGCCCGGTGTAGGGTTCGCCAAGCAGAATCCCGATGGCCACGCCGGTCAGCGCCGCGTGGCCCACCGCTTCGGAGAAAAACGCAAAGCGCTTAACCACTACCAGCGTGCCTAACCCGCCCAGTACCGGGCCGATCAACAGGCCGGCGATCAGCGCGTTAACCACAAATCCATAAGCCAGCGCTTCCGGCAGATAACCCGAAGAGGCCCAGCCCTGGACCATCAAACGAAAGGCTTCATAACTCATCAGGCAGCGCTCCGTGGATGGGTCGAGAACAGGGTCAGCAGACGCTCCGGTGTCAGTGCCTGTTTCGGCGTCGCGTCAAACAGCACCCGGCGATTCAGCCCGGTAACCCGATCGGCCAAGCGTGCAACCGCTTCCAGGTCATGCTCGATCCACAGCACGGTGATGCCGCTTTGGCGCCAGTCACCCAGCAGTCGTTCGAACACCTGAATCCCGGCTTCATCCAGCGCTGACATCGGTTCGTCGAGCACCAACAAGTTCGGCGCCGGGATCAGGCCTTGGGCGAGCAACACTCGCTGACGTTCACCACCGGACAGCGCGCCCATGCGGCGCTTGCGTTTGTCCTGCATGCCGACCCGTTCCAGCGCTTCGCCAATCTCCGCTGCGTAGTGCTTGCTCAAACCGAGAAACGCCGGACGCCGCTGACACATCGCGGCCATGAAATCGTCGACGGTCATCGGCAAGCCCCGGTCGAACTCCAGCGCTTGCGGGACGTAACCGATGGTGCCGGGATCGCCGGGCCATTGCAGACTCAAGCGACCCTGATGCGGCATCTGCCCGAGCAGGGTTTTGATCAGCGAACTTTTGCCACCGCCGTTCGGGCCGACCAGTGCATGCACGCTGCCGGGCTGAACGGTGAAGGTGACTTGATCGAGGATCGTGGTGCGCCCCAGCGTCAGACTGACCTCCGCGAAATCCAGAGTCGGCCCCGAAACCTGTGGGAGCGGGCTTGCTCGCGAAAGCGGTTCATCATTCAACATTGATGTGGACTGACCCACCGCCTTCGCGAGCAAGCCCGCTCCCACAGGGGATTCGGGGTTGGTCGAACTGATGGTTTCTTTAGCCGTCATGAACCGGACTCCTGAATCGCCCGCACTACCGTGTTGAGGTTGCCGGTCATTTCTTTTTCGTACTTGTCGGCGGTGTATTCGCCGTAGGAAATGTGCGACAGCGGGTACAGCTTGACCCCGGATTCACGCTGAATGGTCTCGACGTAGGTGGACGGGAAATCCATCTCCGAGAAGATCACTTTCACGTCCAGCTCGCGCAGTTGATCGATGGTCTTTTTCAACTGGCTCGGGCTCGGTTCGATGCCGTGGGCCGGCTCGACCACGGCGGTCACTTCCAGGCCGAATTCGCGCAGCAAGTAGTCGTAGGCGGCGTGAACCGTGGCCACCCGCAGTTCGGCGTTCGGTGCCTGGGTCAGTTTGGCCAGGGCGTCGGCGCGCATCTGCCGCAGGCGTTTGCCATAGGCACGGGCGTTTGTGGTGTAGGTCTTGGCATTGTCCGGGTCGAGTTTGCCCAGTTCCCGGGCGATGTTATTGACCTGGGCAATTGAGGCGCTGATCGACAGGAAGGTGTGCGGGTTGACGACCTTGCCGGCGCCGCGCGCGGCGGTCCCGGTGGCGGCCAGCAGCGGCACGTTTTCGTTGGCCTCGATCACCGGGATGTTCGGTTTTTCGCTGGCGGCGATCATGCGGTCGGCGAAGTCATCGTGGCCGACGCCGTTGAGCACGATCACGTCGAGCCCGCCAATGCGCTTGATGTCTTCGGCACGTGGCTCGTAGGCGTGGGGATTGAAACCGGCCGGGATCAGCGGCACCACGTCGGCCTTGTCACCAACGATATTGGCCACGTAGCTGTAATAAGGGTGCAGGGTGATGCCGATGCGCAGGCGCTTGGCCTGATCGGCGCTGGCCAGTGGTGTCAGCAGTAGGGCAAACAGCCCGACAAGCAACAAGCGCAGTAAAGAACGTTGAGATGAACTAGGCATGGGCAAGCGGTCTTCTCTCGGGTGAAGGCGAGGGGTTAGTCCCGGTGCTGGCGGGTTACGCCGGCATCGAATTGCGCGACGATCTGCTGCCAGCCGGCACTTTCGAGCGCGGCGTCAGTCAGGTCGGACGGGGCTTTGATGTCGCTTGCGCGGTTGAGCCAGATGTCCGACGGCGCGTCATCAGCTGCGATCAAACGCATCAAAAACGAACCGGCCACGCTCGGCGTCTGGCTCTGGCCGAAGTAGGCCTTGGTCTCAAGCAACTGCCAGACATGCCCACCGCGGCTGACCGAACTGGCGTCTTGCGCAAACGGTGCAAAGCCTTCACCGGCCAGTGCTTCTGGCGTGGGCAGTACCTGTTGCTCCTGACGCAGCAGCTGAATCTCGTCCAGGGTCACCCGCAGATCGGCGTAGATGCCTTGTTCGGACGCACTCAAGTCGCGGCGGCCATCCAGTTGATGGCTGCCGACGTTGCTCACAACTTGGGACTCGTGACGCCAAGCGACCACCGAGCCCGCAACCGCGAGGATCATCAGGCACAACAGCAGCACATAAAGGGTTTCATGGCCGGCACCGGCCGGGCGGACGACTTGCGTGGTGGGCGTACTCATCAGGGCGCCTCGATGTCGGCTTGGTCGATCTCGACCACGTGGCCGGGACCGGCGTCGAACAGCACATAAAACTCAGCGGCGGGTTTCTTGAAGATCAGGGTCGAGTCGGCCCCAAGCTTGCCCGGCAACAGAATGGTTTCGTCGTAGCCGATCACATCCAGCGTCACCCCCGGCGCGCTGCTGCCATCGGAAAAACCGCCAGTGCATTTGATCTGCTCGGCGTCGATGGCTTTGCATTCGCACATCGGGTTGTGGGCCATGGCGCTGGCGCTGAAACCGGTGCAGAGCACCAGTAACGCGGCGCGCAGAGGGCGAAAAGCGTTGCTCATGGTTTGCCTCCTTGTTTGTTCAGCCAAGCGATGGTGGCCGGGGATGCCTGGCTCAGCGGGATAGCGGCTTGATGCATGGCGCCGTCCCAGCCTTCCATGGTTATCCACAGCTCGGCGTCGGACTGGGTTTTTTCGGCACCGGTAACGAAGCACCCATGCGGTACGGTGTACCGAAGAAAATTACCCCGGCGGCGCGCAGGCTGCGGGGTTTGCCGATGCGCAGGTAAGTGGCTTTGACCTGTTCGATACAGGCGTCGCACAGGGCTGCGTTGAAGGCTTTTACGTGGCCGGTCGCGCCATCCCGACGCGGCGCTTCATCGCGCAACTCGGCCAGGCGCAGGCTCCAGGGACCGACCTGGATCTCGCCGATTTCGTGCTCGCCCAGCCCCGTGTCGCCGCGAATCAACGCGGCGTTGGTGAAGTATTTGGGCATGAACCCCAACGGGATCAGCAGCAACAGAATGTTCAGGTGAAAACGCCATTTGTGCCAAAGCACGTTCAGGCGCGAGGGCTGGGGGGCGGCAGCGGTTTTGCTCACAGGCTAGCCTCCGACGTCTCGCGGCTCATGCTCGGTTGCGCCGTGGCAGTGCGCTGTTTCTTGCTGCTGCGCTTAAGCGCATTGGCGGTGGCCAGGGCGGTGCGCTTGGTCCAGATCAGCAAGCCGCTGAGGACCATCATGCTCAGCACCAGGCCGAAGAAAAACCAGATCAACTTGATCCACAAACCACCGAAATCCCCGGTGTGCAATGGCCGCATGGATTCGGTGACGAACTCCAGCGTGGTCCGGTTCGAGAGCAGTCGCGAAGCAGCGATTTCGCCGTTGTACGGGTTGATGGTCGCCGTCTGGTACATCAGCGGATACCAGCCACGGCCACCAATATCCAGGTGGCTGTAAGCATTGCCCGGCAGGCTGATAAAACTGGCTTCCAGCCCCGGGATTTTCTGCATGGCGATTTCAATCGCCCGATCCAGCGGGATCTGCGGTGCCGGCGAACCATCCGGCGACAACGGCACGGCTTCACGGGCCATGGCCGGAATGATCGGTTCGCTGGAGATGGAAATCTGGTTGTCGAACAGTAGGGCTTCAATCAAAAACCAGGTACCGGTGACGGAAATGACCGCGATGAACCAGATCGACCAGATGCCGCTGAGTCGGTGAAAGTCGCCCCAGAAAATCCGCGCACCGTGACGAAAACGCAGGGTCGGCTTGAAGAAGCCTTTCCAGAATTTTTGTAGACCACCAGCCCGGTAATCAGTGAAACCAGCAGCGGCAAGCCAAGGAACGACACCAGGTACCAGCCCCAACTGAAACCGTTGGTAAATGGCACCAGCCACCAGCCATGCAAGGCGCGGGTGAACGCCTTGAAGTTGAACGTTGGCGCGACGCCCTGGATCACCCCGGTGTAAGGATTGACGTAGACCGTCACCGAGCGCCCGTCGGGGTAGTTGACGTCCACGTCGAGGGCGAAGTGCGATTCGTCGGGGCGGTTGATGGCTGAGACGAGGGTTTGGGGTTCGGCTTTTTTCATGGCCGCGAGGATCTGGTCATAGCTGAGCCGCCGGGCATCGTCAGAAGGCGGGCTGGCGCGCATTTGTGGGTTGGCGAGCCAGACGATCTCCTGGCTGACGACGGCCAGGGTGCCGGTCACGCAGACGATCAAGACGAAAAACCAGATCGGCAACGCCAGCCAGCTATGGACCAGAAACCAGAGTTTTGAGCGGGATTTCTTCGACATGATTAAAGGTCTTGTATCGATGAGAGGGCCGTGCTGCGGGCTTCGTAGCGCGGTGACCCCTGAAAGCCCGGCCGTGACTTTTGCCTACGCGGCCGGACTGCATCTATATAGGACGGATGAGCAGGGGAAATCCCGAAGGCAGAGATGAAAGAAAATATTTCGCATTTTCATGAAGGTCGGCTTTTGGTGGGAGCGGGCTTGCTCGCGAAAGCGGGGGCAGTCAAAATTGATGTCGGCTGACACGACGCTTTCGCGAGCAAGCCCGCTCCCACAAGGGGTCTTCACTGACCTTTGGATCGAGATCCAACACGAAACATGGTTTACGGGATCACTCTCAGGCCATTGATGCCCAACCCTCGCTCTCTAAGATGGAACTCACACGCCCGAGCGAGCACCTCCATGACCTCAGCCAAAACCCTCTACGACAAACACATCGATGCCCACACGGTGTGTCGCCTCGATGACCAGGGCCATGTCCTGTTGTATATCGATCGCCAGGTCATCAACGAATACACCAGCCCTCAAGCCTTCAGCGGTCTGCGCGAGGCCAAACGCAATGTCTGGCGCCCGGAAACCGCACTGGCGGTGGTCGATCACGTCAACCCGACGGCGCCGGTGCGTATCGCCGCGATGCCGGATGCCGGCGGTGCGCGGCAGGTGTCGTACCTGGCGGAAAACTGCCGGGACTTCGGCATCGAACTGCTCGACATCCTCGACAAGCGCCAGGGCATCGAACATGTAATCGCCCCGGAACAGGGTTTCATCCTGCCGGGCATGGTGATCGCCGCGGGCGACAGTCACACCACCACTTACGGCGCCCTTGGGGCCTTCGGTTTCGGCATCGGTACCTCGGAGATCGAACACCTGCTGGCGTCCCAGACCTTGGTCTACAAACGCCTGAAAAGCATGCGCGTGACTGTGGACGGTGAACTGGCAATCGGACTGACCTCCAAGGACGTGATCATGGCGCTGATCGGCCAGATCGGCGCATCGGGCGCCACCGGGTATGCCATCGAATTTCGCGGTTCGACCATCGATGCCTTAAGCGTCGAAGCCGCATGACCATCTGCAACATGGCCGTTGAGGCCGGTGCCCGCGGCGCCTTCATGGCGCCGGACGAGAAAGTCTTCGCCTACCTCAAGGACAAACCCCGGGCGCCCAAAGGTCAGGTCTGGGATCGCGCGGTGGAGAAATGGCGCACCTTGCACACGGATGCGGGCGCGCAGTTCGACTGCGAAGTGGAACTGGATGCCAGCACTCTGGAACCGATGGTCACCTGGGGCACCAGCCCGGACCAGGCCTCGCCCATCGGCGCGCGGGTCCCGGACCCGCAAGCCGTCAGCGACCTGATCCTGCGCCAGGACATGCGCCGCGCCCTGAACTACATGGGCCTGGAGGCCGGCATGCCGCTGAGCGAGATCGTCATCAGCCATGCCTTTATCGGTTCCTGCACCAACGCCCGCATCGAAGACCTGCGCGATGCCGCCAGCGTGGTGCGCGGCAAACACGTCGCCAGCCATGTGCGGGCGATGATTGTGCCGGGCTCCACCGAAGTGCGCGATCAGGCCGAAGCCGAAGGCCTGGCGGCGATCTTTATCGATGCCGGGTTCGAATGGCGCCAGTCCGGCTGCTCGATGTGCCTGGCAATGAATGACGATGTGCTGGCCCCAGGTGACCGCTGCGCTTCCAGCACCAACCGCAATTTCGAAGGCCGGCAGGGCGCCGGCGCCCGCACCCATCTGATGAGCCCGGCGATGGTCGCTGCGGCCGCCATCACCGGGCGCCTGACCGACATTCGTCACTTTGGAGACCGCGCATGAGCCTGCAACCCTTCACTCAAGTCAGCGGTAAAGCTGCGCCGATGCTGGCGGCCAACATCGACACCGACGTGATCATGCCCAAGCAATTCCTCAAGGGCATCGACCGTGCCGGGCTGGATCGCGGGTTGTTTTTCGATCTGCGGTTTATGCCGGACGGTTCGCTCAATCCCGAGTTCGTGCTGAACCAACCGGCGTGGCAAGGCGCGAGCTTCATGGTGGTCGGGCCGAATTTCGGCTGCGGGTCGAGCCGGGAACATGCGGTGTGGGGGTTAAAGCAGATGGGGATTCGAGCGTTGATTGGCAGCAGTTTCGCCGGGATCTTTTACGACAATTGCCAGCGCAATGGGGTCTTGTTGATCACGCTGGAAGAGGCGGTGTTGCAGCGGCTTGGGCAGGTGGTCAGCCAGCCGGACAGCGCTGAAATCAGCGTTGATCTGGAGTCGCAGCAGATTCGCCTGAGCGATGGCCAGGTCATCCCGTTCGAGATCGACACCTTGCGCAAAACCGCCTTACTGCTCGGGCTGGATGCCATCGGCAGCACCCTTCAGCGCCGCGAGCAGATCAAAGCCTTCGAGCGCGAGCATCTGGCCGCGAATCCCTGGTTGGGCTGAAATCGCTTTCGCGGGCAAGCCTCGCTCCTACAGGATCGCGCATTATTCGCGAACAACACTGTACCTGTAGGAGCGAGGCTTGCCCGCGAAGAGGCCCGCACAGACAACACACCTCAAACCGACAACCCCTTGAAATGCTCCTGCAAAAACTCCACACACGCCCGTAACTTCCCGGAATACGCCAACCGCGTCGGGTACACCGCCCAGACATTCGCGCTCTGGGTGTAATCCGCCAGCACCTGCACCAACCGCCCTTGTTCCAGCAACGGCTTCACGTCCCACAATGAGCGCAGCAGCACGCCGCGCCCATCCAGTGCCCACTGCAAGACAATCTCGCCGTTATTGGACGACAGCGGCCCGCTGACCCGCACGCTCTCCTGAACCCCATCGCGCTCCAGGTTCCAGATGCCGAACGCGTTGTCGCGTTCCTTGATCACCAGGCAATGATGCTGTTCCAGGTCCGCCAGCGTCTGCGGCGTACCGTGACGTTCCAGGTAACCGGGCGCCGCACATAAAACACGACGGTTACTCACCAGCCGCCGACCGATGTGCTGGCCGGGAATGTCATCGCCCACGCGGATCTCCAGGTCAAAGCCTTCGCTGACGATGTCCACCACTCGATCAAACAGGTCCAGGCGAATCTCCAGCTCCGGATAACGCTCGGCCAACAGCGACACAGCCGGCGCCACATGGTTACGGCCGAAACCGAAACTGCTGCACAAATGCAGACGCCCGCGAGGGCTGTCGTGGGCGTCGGAGAGTTCGTCGTGCAGTTGCTGAAAGTCATCGAGAATGCGCAAGGCCCAGCGCTGCACCCGCTCGCCATCCTCGGTCAGCGCGATGCGGCGGCTGGTGCGATGCAGCAGGCGAGTGCCGAGGGTGGTCTCGAGAATCTGGATGCGTTTGCTGACGTAGGCGGGGGACAGCCCCAGCTCATCGGCAGCTGCGGCGAAACCGCTTTTGCGGATGACGGTGAGTAAAACACGCAGGTCTTCGGGTAGGGGCACGGTGTCTTTCTTGATGGTCATGACAGAACGAGCACTGGCGGCATGAGCCGCCAGCATAGCATCGGTGTGCAGGCTTTCTATTCTGCGGAAAGCTTGGCTGCGGCCCGGGCATGACGTCCGCGCTTGAGCGCAATCGGCGCCATTTTGCTGCGATCCAGTTCACCTTCCCACGCGGCCACCACCAAGGCTGCCACCGCGTTACCAATGATGTTGGTCAGGGACCGGCATTCAGCCATGAAGCGGTCGACCCCGAGGATCAATACCATCGCTGCCACCGGAACCGTCGGCACCACCGCGAGGCTCGCCGCCAAAGCGACAAAGCCTGCACCAACCACCGCGCCCGCGCCTTTTGAAGTCAGCATCGCCACTGCCAGCAGCGTCAATTGCTGCTCCAGCGTCAGGTCAATGTTGGTTGCCTGGGCCAGGAACAACACCGCGAGGGTCATATAGATGTTGGTGCCGTCCAGGTTAAAGGTGTAGCCGGTCGGCACCACGATGCCGACCACGCCTTTCGACGCGCCGAGGCTTTCCAGCTTCTGGATCAACTGCGGCAGTGCCGATTCCGAAGAGCTGGTGCCGAGCACGATCAACAGTTCAGCCTTGATGTACGCCAGCAGTTTGAAAATGCTGAACCCGGCATAGCGGGCAATGCTGCCCAGCACGCAAGCGACGAAGATAAACGCCGTCAGGTAGAACGTGCCGATCAACTTCAGCAGCGGCAACAGCGAACCGAGACCGTACTTGCCGATGGTGAAGGCAATCGCGCCGAACGCCCCGATCGGCGCCACGCGGCTGATGATCCCGACAATGCGGAAAAACACCTCGCTGGCCTGGTTGATGATGCCCACTAGCGGGCGACCCTTTTCCCCGACCATCACCAGTGCAATCCCGAACAGCACCGAAACAAACAGCACCGGCAAAATTTCGCCCTGTGAGAACGCCTCGAAAAACGTCGTCGGAATTACGTGCAACAGAAACCCGGTGACGCCTTCGCCATGTTGGGCCTGGCCGACGAAACCGGCGATGGCCGACGTGTCGAGGGTCTTCACGTCGATATTGAAACCCGCACCCGGATGCAGTGCATGAGCGGCCAGCAACCCGATCAACAGCGCGATGCTGGAGACCACTTCGAAATACAGCAGCGCCTTGCCACCGACCCGGCCCACCTGTTTTACGTCGTGCATGCTGGTGATCCCGGAGACCACGGTGCAGAAGATGATCGGGCCGATGATCATCTTGATCATCTTGATCAGCTTGATGAAGCCGTCGCCCAACGGCTTGAGATCGATGCCGACCTGCGGCCAGTAATGCCCGATCACAATGCCCAGGGCGATGGCGATCAGCACCTGCACATAGAGGGTTCCCAGCAGTTTTCTGATTGTCATTTTTATTATCTCCAGAGGTTTTTTGGGCATGCCGATCCCGCACGGGCCAGTGACGGCCCGCGACGAGCGGCGGGTTCAGGTCAGTAAGGCGCGGCTATCAGCGCAGGAAATCCAGGACTTCGGCGAGTAGCAGTTCGGGGGCTTCTTCGGCGATGTAATGGCCGGCGGGCAGCGCTTTGCCGCGCACGTCCGTGGCCACGCGTTGCCACTCCTTGAGCGGCTCGAAGCAGCGGCCGACCGTGCCTTCGGCGCCCCACAACACCAGCAGGGGAAGATTCAACTGATGGCCGGCGTCGATGTCGGCGCGGTCGTGGTCCAGATCAATGCTGGCACTGGCGCGGTAGTCCTCGCAGATCCCGCGCGCGGTGCCGGGCAGTTTCAGGCAACGCAGGTATTCGCCAAACGCCTCGGCGGTGAACGGCTTGAGCCCGGCGCTGCGGCTGCCCATCACACTGCGCAGGTACGCTTCGGGATCGGCCTCGATCAGGGTTTCCGGCAACGGTGCCGGGCGGATCAGGAAGAACCAGTGCCAGTAGGCGCGGGCGAACGCTTCGTTGGTTTGCGCGTACATCGACAGGGTCGGGGCGATATCGAGCAGGACCATGCGTTGCATCGGCATCGGGATGATCCAGCGCCAGACGATGGGCGACCCGGGCGCCACGGTCATGGGCCAGCACCGAGAACCGCTCGAAGCCCAAGGACTGCATCAGCGCCACACCGTCCTTGGCCATTTCGCGTTTGGAGTAGTGGGTGTGCTGATCGTTGGCCAGCGGTTTGGCGCTGTCGCCGTAACCGCGCAGGTCGGCGGCGACCACGGTGAAATGCTCGGCCAGTTGTTCGGCGATTTTGTGCCAGATGACGTGAGTCTGCGGGTGACCGTGCAACAACAGCAGGCCCGGCCCGGTGCCGCCGATGCGGTAGGCAATGTCCACGCCGTTGACGTGGCGCTGGTCTTTCAGGAATCCGGCGAACATGGGGAGTGACTCCTTGTTGTAGTTGCCTGCATCCTGAAATTGTTGGCGTGTTAGGGCAAGGCGCAAAGCGTGGGGCGTTTGTTCATGAAGTGTGTTCGAGGAATATGCGCTGTCTGGAATGCCGCCTTCGCGAGCAAGCCCGCTCCCACAGTAGATCGGCTGTGTACACAAAATATGTGATCCACACCGATCCCCTGTGGGAGCGGGCTTGCTCGCGAAGAGGCCCGGTCAGGCACTGAAGACTCAACCCTGACTAAACATCTCCTTCGCCCTCTGCTCAATCTGCTCCTGCGTCAGGTCTTCCTTGCGTGTCGCCAGGAACCACAAATGCCCGTAGGGATCCTTCAAGGTCCCCGAGCGGTCGCCATAAAACTGATCTTTGACCTCGGACACCACCGTGCCACCGGCAGCAATTGCCTTGGCATAGGACTTGTCGACATCGGTCACATACAGGTGCAACCCCACGGACGGTGACTTGTCCGGGTTGCTCAACGGTCCTTGATCGCACGGCGTGCCGAGCATGATCGGGCAGTCGCCGATGCGCAGTTCAGCGTGGCCGATACCGCCGTCGGGCATGGACAGGCGCATGACTTCAATGGCGCCAAAGGCTTTTTTGTAGAACTCGATGGCTTCAGCGGCTTTCTGAATGCCCAGGTACGGGGTGATGCTGTGATAACCCTCTGGAATGGGTTTGACGCTCATGACGGTTCTCCCTGTTTTTTGTTATGGGTCAAAAGTATTACGAGCGGACAAATATAGTAGGAGCTGCCGAAGGCTGCGATCTTTTGACTTGGTTCTTGATCTTCTCAATGCCGAAACCACCAAAGATCAAGATCAAAAGATCGCAGCCTTCGGCAGTTCCTACAGGTGTTGGGCGCAAAAACGCCACTGTTCAGCCATCAACAGTGAAGCAGCAGATTGCTCGGGTTTGTCACCAGGAAACCCGGTAAACCCCCGAAAACATTGGGTGATACAGTCGGCACAGAAGCTGCAATGACCTCCTCAAAACACTGTTGTCGAGAGTCTTGCATGCCTGAATCTGCCGTTTATCCGATCAACCCGCCGGCCGCCCATCGGATCGCCGACGAAACCGAAGCCCTGCGCGTCGCCGAACGCGTGGCCGCCGTTTTGTTGGAACAAGACGCCGAGCGCGACCGTAGTCGCCAGGTGCCCGCCGAGATCGTCGATCTGTATTCCAACAGCGGTCTGTGGGGCATCAGCGTGCCTCGGGAGTTCGGTGGCGCGCAGGTGTCCTATGCGGTACTGGCGCAGGTGATCGCGATCATTTCGGCCGCGGATCCATCCCTCGGGCAGATCCCGCAAAACCACTATTGCCTGCTGGAAGACATTCGCCTGCAAGGCACGCCCGAGCAACAGGCGCATTTCTTTGGCCTCGCGCTGCAAGGTCATCGGTTCGCCAACGCGCTGTCGGAAACTGGTGGCAAGAACGTGCAGGACATCCAGGCGACCATTCGCCCGTTCGGCGATGGGCACGTAATCAACGGGCGCAAGGGGTACTGCACCGGTTCGCTCTACGCACATTGGCTGGCGGTGCTGGCGCTGGATGAAGAGCAGAAGGGCCAGTTGTCGTTCGTCGAGCGCGGCACAACCGGGCTGGTGATCGTCGACGATTGGGACAGCATCGGCCAGCGCACCACCTCCAGCGGCACGGTGTTGGCCGAGGACCTGCACGTGCCAGCGTTCAATGTGTTCCCGACCTGGCGTTCCTATGAAAGCCCAACCTTGGCCGGCCCGTTCGCGCAACTGACCACCGCCGCCATCGACGCCGGCATCGCCCGCGCGGCCCTGCGTGACACCATCGCCTTCGTCCAGCAATTCGCCCGGCCATGGATCGACGCCGGTGTGGAAAAGGCCAGCGAAGACCCACTGACCATCATCCAGGTCGGTGGCCTGGAAATTCGCCTGGAAGCCGCCGAAGCCTTACTCGAACGGGCCGGTTGGGCGCTGGACGCAGCACGTCCGGCACCCGATGAAGACAACGTCGCCCGCGCCTCGCTGGCTGTCGCGAAGGCCAAAGTGCTGACCACCGAAATTGCGATTGAGGCCAGCAACAAACTCTTCGAGCTCGGCGGCACCCGCTCGACTCTGAAGAAGCACAACTTCGACCGTCACTGGCGCAACGCTCGGGTCCACACCCTGCACGACCCGGTGCGCTGGAAGTACCACGTGGTCGGCAACTGGCTGCTCAACGGCGTGAAGCCGCCGCGCCACGATTGGTCCTGACCATGGCCGAGTTACTGAAACACATCTATTGGGCGGACATCGCCCAGGCCTGCCTCGACACCCTGAGCATGCTGGGTGCGGCCCTCGGTTTTACCGTGTTGCTGGGGCTGCCACTGGGAGTGGTGCTGTTCCTCACCGGCAAGCGCCAGTTGCATGAGGCTGTCGGGGTTTACCGGGTGTTGTCGGTGATCGTGAATATGCTGCGTTCGCTGCCGTTCATCATTTTGCTGATCGTGATGATTCCCTTGACCACGCTGCTGGTCGGCACCTCGCTCGGGGTGCCGGGGACGATTCCGCCGCTGGTGGTCGGTTGCACGCCGTTCTTCGCGCGGCTGGTGGAAACCGCGTTGCGCGAGGTCGATCGCGGGGTGGTGGAAGCGACGCAGGCGATGGGCGGAACCACCTGGCAAATCATCCGCCACACCTTGTTGCCCGAAGCCCGGGGAGGGTTGCTGGCGGCGGTCACGGTGACCGCGATTGTGCTGGTGGATTACACGGCGATGGCCGGGGTGATTGGTGGCGGAGGGCTGGGCGACCTGGCGATCCGCTACGGCTATCAGCGTTTTCAGGCAGACGTGATGGTGGTCACCGTGATGTTGCTGCTGATCCTGGTGCAGGCCCTGCAAATGACCGGCGACCGGTTGGTGGCGCGCTACAGCCGACGCTAAACATTCGATTCAATTTCATTCAAAAAAATCAGGCCCCACGTCCGCCCCACGACGGCCACTCAATCTGCCTTGGAGCACACCATGAAAAAGACCCTGGCCATTCTGGCTGCCGTCCTGTCGTTCAGCGTTCACGCCAACGAAAAACTCATCGTCGGCGCCACCCCGGTGCCGCACGCGGAAATCCTCGAATTCGTCAAACCGATCCTGGCCAAGGAAGGCGTGGACCTGGACATCAAGGTTTTCAATGACTTTATCCAGCCCAACCAGCAACTGGCGCTGAAAAACCTCGATGCCAACTATTACCAGTACCGGCCGTTCCTCGACGACTACAACAAGACTCGCCACACCGACCTGGTGCCGGTGGTCGGCGTGCACATCGAACCGTTCGGTGCTTACTCGACCAAGATCAAAAACATCGCCGAGTTGAAGGATAGCGCCACGGTGTCGATCCCCAATGACCCGGTGAACACGGGGCGCGCACTGGTGCTGTTGCACGAGGCCGGGCTGATCAAACTCAAGGACCCAAGCAACACCCTGGCCACTCAGCGCGACATTATCGACAACCCCAAGCACCTGAAGATTCGTGAACTGGAAGGTGCATTGCTGGCGCGCTCGGTGAGTCAGGTGGACCTGGCGTTTGTTTTTGCCAACTACGCCCTGGAAGCGGGGATCGACACCAACAGCGCGTTGATCGTCGAGAAGGGCAAGAGCCTGTACATCGAGTTCCTGGTCGCCCGGCCGGACAACATCAACGATCCGCGTATCCAGAAACTGGCCAAGGCGTTGAATTCCGATGAAGTTCGGCAGTTCATTTTGACCCGATACAAAGGGCAGATTGCGCCGGGGTTCTGAGTTCATCTGAGTGGTTGAGTGATCTCATTGTGGCGAGGGGCTTGCCCCGTTCGGCTGCGCAGCAGTCGTAAAACCAGCGCGCGGTCTGTCTGAAGAACCTAATTCGCTGGTTTCAGGGCCGCTTCGCGACCCAACGGGGGCAAGCCCCCTCGCCACAGGGTGGGAACGATCACTCGAGCAACTGCGCCCCCGGTCCACGCTCCCCGAGCACATCGCCAAAATTGCGCAACGGACACGCTTCCATCGACAAACACCCACACCCGATGCAGCCATTCAACCGGTCCCGCATCAGGGTCAACTGCTTGATCCGCTGATCCAGATCCTGGCTCCACTGCGCCGACATCACTTTCCAGTCCGCCGCCGTCGGTGCGCGGTTGTCCGGTAAGTTCTTCAACGCGTCCCCAATCTCCGCCAACGGAACCCCTAGCCGTTGCGCGACCTTGATCAGCGCCACCCGGCGCAACACTTCCCGCGGATAACGGCGCTGGTTGCCCTGATTGCGATGGCTCTTGATCAAGCCCTTGGTTTCATAGAAGTGCAGGGCGGTCACGGCCACGCCGCTGCGGGTGGCAACCTCGCCGACGGTGAGTTCTTTGTGCAGGTTCTGCGCGGTGATCATTGGAAAAACTCCTTGACCTCTAGTTAACTCGAGGTTTTACCCTGCAAGCCTTCGGATCGCAAGGTCCGGTTAACCGGTGAGTGGGGAGTCTTTATGCCGATGTCAGAGAAAAACCGCAGTTTCACCCAATTGATCGAATTCGAGATTGAACCGCATCAGCAACCGGCTCTAGTGTCGGCGCTGTCTGTCCAGACCGAGCGTCTGGCCCAGGATTTCAGCGGGTTTCTGAGTGCGAGCATCCAGGCCAGCGACGATGGTCGGCGGGTGCTCAATTACCTGCAATGGCAATCCCGCGAGGCCGGGGAAGCCGCATTCCAGCACTTTGAAAGCGGCGAGCAGGATTTCTGGCAACTGATCCGCGCCCACAAGGCGAAAGCCGTAACGTTCGGCTCCTTCCAGGTGCTGCACAGCCTGGAGCGCAGTCACGACAACGCGCTGCACTGCAATTTGGTGCATTCCCGGTAAGCGCCTAGATCGACAACTGCATCAAGCGCTCGCCTTGCACGTTTTCCGTCGGGCGGCGTTTGTTCACTGCCAGTTCGCCGATCTTGATCAACCGCGTGCGGGTCACGTTGCGGCTCAAGCCCAGCAATGCGGCGGTGTGCACCTGGTTGTAATGGTTGAAGCGGTAAGCCGCGCGCAACAACGCGTCTTCGACTTTTTCGTGCAGCGCCCCGGCCTGTTCCTCGAAGAGCTTTTGAAAGGCTCGGTCGAGCAAGGCTTCCGGCGAATCGTCGACGTTGCCGTGGTGATCGTCCTGGCGCTCGATGCGCATGTTCGACAGGCGCAAGTCATCGCGTTCGATCACGCCGTTACGGCAGATCAGCAGAGTGTGGTGAATGACGTTTTCCAGTTCGCGGATGTTGCCCGGCCAACTGTAGCTGCGCAGTTTCAGTTCGGCTTCTTTGCTGATGGTGATCGTGCCGTAGCCGAGGCGCTGGCTGTAGGCTTCGACGAAGTGCCGGGTCAGCGGCAGGATGTCGCCGGGACGGTCGCGCAGCGGACTTAATTCAAGGCTGACGACGTCGAGGCGGTAATACAGATCTTCGCGGAAGTGCCCAGCGTTGATGGCTTTTTCCAGTTGCACATTGGTCGCCGCCAGCACCCTCACGTCGATGGGAATGCTCTTGCGCGAACCGAGTCGCACCACTTCACGCTCCTGCAACACCCGCAACAACTTGACCTGAATCGCCATCGGCAAATCGCCGATTTCATCGAGGAACAAGGTGCCGCCATCCGCCTCTTCAAACCACCCGGCCTTGGCGCTGAGGGCGCCAGTGAAGGCGCCTTTTTCATGGCCGAACAGCTCGGCTTCGACCAGGGATTCGGAGAACGCGCCGCAGTTCACCGCCACGAACGGCCGGTTACGCCGGGCGCTGAGGTTGTGGATGTGCCGCGCCACCAGCTCCTTGCCGGTGCCGGTTTCACCGATGATCAGCACGCTGGCTTCACTCGGGGCGACCTGTTGTAAATGCGCGAGCAACGCCTGGGATTTCGGATCTTCGAACACCTGCGCGGTGGCGCGGATCGACGTAGCGAGGGCGGGTGAGGGCGGTAGGGTCAGCAGTTGCATGGCAGCAGGCTCCATGAAGAGAAGGCTATGAATAGAAAGTCGGAATCGGCAGGGACTGGTTCAACGCCCAATCACCCAGTTCATGGAGTTTGTAATCCACCGGGTCGTGCAGGGTTTGCGTGCGCAGGTTGCGCCAGTGGCGGTCCAGTCGCAGCGAGGCGTGGGTCGAGCGCGCGCCGGTCACTTCGAACAAGCGGCTACAGAGTTCCAGGCCATTGCGGGTGGCAGCGACCTTGGCCGTGGCAATCGCTGTCGCCAGATGCCCGCGTTCTTCGGCGCTGAGATTCGGGCCTTTGGCCCAGGCCTTGTCGAGCAGTTCGGCGGCGCGTTCCACCAGCAATCGAACCCCTTCGAGAGCGACCCAGAATTCGCCGTAATGGCCGAGTACGTAGGGATCTTCACGCACATCCTGGGCGCTGGATTTATGCCAGGGTCGGGTTTCGGTGAGGGTGTATTGCCGCGCTTCTTCGAACGCCCCTTCGGCAATGCCAAGGAACATGTGGGTGAACGTCAGTTGAGCAATCAATGGCCGCAGGCAAGCGAACGGTGTGCTCAACGGACCCGGATCGAGCAGCAGTTCCGATTCCTCGACCCGCACCCGTTCGAACGTCGCGCTGCCGCTGTCGGTCTGGCGCTGGCCCATGTTGTTCCAGTCGTTGTGCAGGGTGATACCGCTGCGACCGCTGGGGATCGCGGCGATCAACAGCTTGCCGCCAGCGCTTTCATCGACCGCCGAGGCGATCAGCATTTGTGAATCGCTGGCGCCGGAGCAGAAACTCTTCTTGCCGGAAAACTCGCGCCAGCCGCCGAGGTTCTTCACCACGGTGCGGGTGTCCAGCGGATTGAGGGCGTTGCCCCAGAACCAGTTCTTGCGCGCGGTTTGTTCGAACCACGGTTGCCACTGTTCGGGTTTGGCGAACAGGCGCACGGTGGCGAGCATCAGGTGATGGAAACCGAAGACATGGGCAATCGAGCTGTCGACCTTGGCGAACTCGCGGACGATGCTCAGGGTGTCACTCCAGCTGGCGCCGAGGCCGCCGTACTGGGTGGGAATGCTTAAGGCGAGCAGACCGCTGTGGCGCAAGGCATCACGTTCAGCCTTGGGCGTACCGCCGCGTTCGTCGCGCTCGACGGCGGTCAGGGCAAACTCGGCCGCCAACTGGCGAGCGGTGTGCAAAGGGGATAGCAGGGCGCTTTGTGGTTTGGCCGTCACGCGGGGGTTCCTCATTGAAGTCGACGTAATCCCTGTGGGAGCTGGCTTTTGTGGCGAGGGGCTTGCCCCCGTTGGGCTGCGAAGCGGCCCCAAAACCTGAGAGCCGAGCATTTATTGATACTGCGCGTCAGCCTGTTTTACGACTGCTGCGCAGCCGAACGGGGCAAGCCCCCTCGCCACAATTAATCCCGACAGCCCACAGACCGGTTCTATCAGGCTGTCGCTTTGGTGGGCAGCACATCATTGGCAATCATTTCGCCAAACGGCCCGGTGAGGTTGGTGACGCCCCGGCCAGCCAGGCTCGCATACGGTTCTGGCAGCAGCGGGAACACCAGCTCGGCAAAGCGATACGCCTCTTCCAGGTGCGGATAACCGGAGAAGATAAAGCTCTCGATCCCCAGGTCCGCGTACTCCTTGATCCTCGCCGCCACTTGTTGCGGATCGCCCACCAGTGCAGTCCCGGCACCGCCGCGCACCAGGCCGACACCGGCCCACAGGTTGGGCGCGATTTCCAGGTTGTCGCGACGTCCATCATGCAACGCGGCCATGCGCCGCTGGCCTTCGGAATCAAAACGCGAGAACGACTTCTGTGCGGCGGCGATGGTCTCGTCGCTGATGTGCTCAATCAGTTTGTCGGCAGCTTTCCAGGCCTCTTCGGCCGTCTCGCGAACGATCACGTGCAGGCGAATTCCGAACTTCACCGTGCGCCCGTTGCGTGCAGCACGCTCACGCACATCGGCGAGTTTTTCTGCCACGGCGGCCGGTGGCTCGCCCCAGGTAAGGTAAACATCGACCTGTTCGGCAGCGAGTTCATGGGCCGCTTCAGAAGAACCACCGAAGTACAGCGGCGGATAGGGTTTCTGCACCGGCGGATACAACGCCTTGGCGTTTTGTACTTGCAGGTGCTTGCCTTCGAAGTCGACGGATTCGCCTTGCAGCACCCGACGCCAGATCTGCAGGAATTCGTCGGTGACTTCGTAGCGCTCGCTGTGGTCGAGGAAGATCCCGTCGCCACGGTTTTCATCCGGGTCGCCGCCAGTCACCACGTTGATCAGCAGTCGGCCATTGGACAGACGATCCAGTGTGGCGGCCATGCGCGCCGAGACCGTCGGCGAAATAATTCCCGGACGAATCGCCACCAGGTACTTCAGTCGTTCGGTCAACGGCACCAGCGCCGAGGCGATCACCCACGAGTCTTCGCAGGAGCGACCGGTGGGAATCAGTACACCGTGGTAACCAAGGCTGTCCGCGGCCTGGGCCACTTGTTTCAGATAGTTGAGCGTCACCGGGCGGGCGCCCTGGGTAGTGCCCAGGTAATGACCGTCGCCGTGGGTCGGCAGGAACCAGAAAACATCCATGAAGAAATCCTTAAGCGATTTTCAGCAGATTTTTGGGGTGCACGCCAAACAATGGCGCAGCGCGTTCTGCAGCAAGGCGAATGCGGGCCTTCAAGGGCTCACTGGTTATTTGATAATTCGAGAAATCGGCTTCGGTGGCGTAGACGCCAATCGGCAGGGTCAGGGCCTGGAAGAAACTGAACAGCGGCCGCAGTTGATGATCGAGCATCAGTGCATGCCGCTCGCTGCCACCGGTCGCGGCCAACAGCACGGGGGTGTCGATCAGCGCATTGAGATCGATCAGGTCGAACAGGTGCTTGAGCAAGCCGGGGTACGAACCGCGATAAACCGGGGCGGCGACGATCAGCAGATCAGCGCTTTCGATGGCTTGCAGTTCGGCTTCAATCTCGGCACTCAGTTCCTGGCGGGCGAGGGCGGCGCCCAGTGGTCGGGCAATGTCGCCCAGTTCGATCAGCTTGCTCTCGATCTGCAACTGTTCGGCCAGTTCCGCCAACAGGGCTTGGGTCAGTACCAAAGTGCGGGACGGACGCCAGGTACCGCCGGAGAGGGCAACGACTTTCAGTGGACGCGACATGATCAGTTCCTTTTTAAACAGTTGCTCAGGGAGCAGTGAATAGTCACTGGGCCTGAGCAAGACCTGTACCAATCCTTCGAGGCCCCTGTTTTCGGGGCTTTCAGCGCCGTGAACAGCGCAAGCTGTGCGATTTCCAGGGCTGTTTGTTGAATGACTGTTGCCTGGCAAACAGTTGCGTGGGCAACAGTGGTTGAAGCGATGGAGTTGTTATAAAGGCTTGTTGTTATTCCTCAAAAGATCATTAAAAGATATTTATAGATCATAAATGAATATGCACTTATCCCTGTTGGAGCTGCCGAAAGCTGCAATCTTTTGATTTTTAAGCCTCATTGCCTCCAACCCTGATACCCACTATCGAGAGCGTTGATTTCTACCAAACCCAGGCCGGGCGTAGCCTTCACCCATCGCTAAACAAAAGAATGTCAGGACGCTCCCCATGAATCGGTTACTCGCTGTTTCCTTGCTGCTCGCCGTCTCCGTACTCACTGGATGTGCAAGCCATGTTTCCCCGGAATTGCGCCCCTACACCGCCGAAGAAACCAAGGAACTGGCGCTGGAAGCCTTGAACCGCCGGGGTTTGTCCTTCGATGAATACCAAATGAAAAAAGCTGCATTGCTCGGCCAGCCACAGAAGTCCTACGGTTTTGATAGCCAAGGCGAAATGAACGCCGAGCGTGCCGTACACCTTCACGGTCGCCCAAGCTGATTCGCGACTGTACTGCTCGAACTTTCACGTAACTGTCCGTGGGTTTTGCGCAAGGCGTGCGATAGGGTCAATACCTGACTGACCCTGACGGACTGCCACCGATGACGCTCTCGCTCGATCTGCTGCTGGGCTTCGCCCTGTTTGCCCTCGTCACCTCAATTACTCCCGGCCCGAACAACACCATGTTGCTGGCATCGGGCGTGAACTTCGGCTTTAATCGCACCATCCCCCATATGCTCGGCATCACTTGCGGCTTCTTTGTCCTGGTGGTCGCGGTGGGTTTCGGCCTGGGCGCGGTGTTTCAAACCTATCCGTTGCTCTACACGGTTTTGCGTTACGTCGGCGCGGCGTACTTGCTCTACCTGGCGTGGAAGATCGCCCATTCCGGTCCCGTCTCCGAGAGCGAAAAGGGCGAAAGTAAACCGATCAGTTACCTCAGCGCTGCGGCGTTTCAGTGGGTCAATCCCAAGGCCTGGATCATGGCCATCGGTGCCATCAGTACCTACACGCCGATGCAGGGCTACTTCACCAATGTGATCGTGATTGCGGCAGTGTTCGCCTTGATCAACCTGCCTAGCGTTGGTGTCTGGGCGGGTTGCGGTACTTTGTTGCGCAATGTGTTGAAGGATCGCCGTTGGTTGCGGATCTTCAACTGGGGCATGGCCCTGCTGCTGGTGGCTTCGTTGTATCCGTTGTTGATCGAAAGCTTTCGCTGACGCATTGCTTCAACCGGTTGGCCGATGCCTGTTAAGCTCGACTTCAGGAGCGTTCCTACGCACTTTTAAATGAAGTTGTTCTTCTTTAACGGCCTCCGATCAGGTATTGCTTACGTGCGGATTATTCGGCGTCGCTCACAAGGCGACGCTTTGACCTATCCAGTCACGAGCTTCCTGATCCCGGAACATGCTCTGCGAGTCTTTTTATGAATAAACGTCCGCTATATTTCGACTACGCCGCCACCACGCCGGTGGATGAGCGGGTCATCAAGGTCATGGTCGAGTGTCTGGGTTTCAACGGCAATTTCGGCAACCCGGCGTCCAGCTCCCATGCGTTCGGCCAGCAGGCCCGGCAATCGGTCGAGCAGGCGCGCCAGCAAGTGGCCAAACTGGTGGGGGCCCAGGCTGATCAAATCGTCTGGACCTCTGGCGCCACCGAGTCCAATAACCTCGCGCTCAAAGGTGTCGCCCAGGCCCGTGGTGTGTCCGGCGGCCACATCATCACCAGCCAGATCGAACACAAGGCGATTCTCGACACCGCGAAACAATTGCAGGACGCCGGTGTGGCGGTCACCTATCTGGTGCCGGACGCTGAAGGCCTGATCACCCCGCAAGCGGTCAGCGAAGCCATGCGTGACGACACGTTTCTGGTGTCGCTGATGCTGGTTAATAATGAATTGGGCACGGTCAACGACATCCCGGCCATCGGCCAGGTGGTGCGAAATCGTGACGCGTTGTTTCACGTCGACGCCGCCCAGGGTGCAGGTAAAGTCGCGATCGACCTGGCCGAATGGCCGGTGGATCTGATGTCATTTTCCGCTCACAAAATCTATGGCCCCAAAGGCATCGGCGCGCTCTATGTCGGTCCGCGTGCACACCAGCGTTTGCAGGCGCAGATCCATGGCGGCGGCCACGAGGGCGGGTTGCGTTCCGGCACCCTGGCCACTCACCAGATCGTCGCGATGGGCGAGGCGTTTGCGTTGGCGGCGACCTTGTTCGATGACGAAAAAGCGACCGTCGTTCATCTGCGTGAGCGTCTGCTCGAACAACTATTGAATATCCCCGGCGTGCGCCTCAACGGCAGCGCGACCCAACGTATTCCTCATACGCTGAGCCTGACCTTCGGTGAAGGTGAGTTCAATGCGGCGGCGCTGGGCCATTCGATCGCATTTTCCGCGACCTCGGCCTGCAACTCCGCCAGCAATGCTCTGTCCCATGTGTTGCTGGCGCTGGGGCACGACGCTCGCTCGGCCGGCCGCACCATCCGCTTGAGCCTGGGGCGTTTCACCACCGAGCAAGACATCGATCAAGCGGTCGAACTGATTAAAGCGGCTTGCGCCAGTGCGCCGGCATTCTGGCAATAGGGCTATGAAAGCGCCGACTCAGATCGGCATTCAACAATAATGATGAAGTGGTTAGCAGGAGACATGATGAGTACGCAGCCTTTGATCAATGGATTGGTACCCCAGCGCCTGGCGCAAACCCGCGAGCTGATGAGCCGGGAGGGTATTCATGCCCTGCTGGTGCCGTCGGCCGACCCGCATTTGTCGGAATACCTGCCGGGTTACTGGCAAGGTCGGCAATGGCTGTCGGGCTTCCACGGCTCGGTCGGCACTCTGATCGTCACGCCGGATTTTGCCGGTGTCTGGGCCGACAGTCGTTATTGGGAGCAAGCGAGCAAGGAGCTCAAGGGCAGTGGCATCGAACTGGTCAAGCTGCAACCGGGTCAACCCGGGCCGCTGGACTGGCTGGCGGAACAAACCCCTGAAGGTGGCGTCGTTGCCGTCGATGGTGCAGTGATGGCTGTGGCGTCGGCGCGGACGCTGGGCGGCAAACTCGAAGAACGCGGTGCCCGACTGCGCACTGACATCGATTTGTTGAGCGAAGTCTGGAGCGACCGTCCGACGCTGCCGAACGAGCCGATCTATCAACATTTGCCGCCGCAAGCGACCGTCAGTCGTGGCGAGAAACTCGCCAAGCTGCGCGAAACGCTTGAGGCGCGCGGTGCCGACTGGCATTTCATCGCCACCCTTGATGACATCGCCTGGCTGTTCAACCTGCGCGGCGGCGATGTGTCGTTTAATCCGGTGTTCGTGTCCTTCGCCTTGATCAGCCAGAAGCAGGCCACCTTGTTCGTGGCCTTGAGCAAAGTCAGCGCCGAACTGCGTGCGATCCTCGAACAGGACGGCGTGACACTGCGCGACTACAGCGAAGTGGCCGATGCCCTGCGCGCTGTGCCGAACGGCGCGAGCCTGCAGGTCGATCCGGCCCGCGTTACTGCCGGTCTACTGGATAACCTGAGCAGTGGCGTGAAACTGCTGGAAGGCCTGAACCCGACTACTTTGGCCAAATCACAGAAAAGCCTGGCCGACGCTGAACACATTCGTCAGGCCATGGAGCAGGACGGCGCGGCGCTGTGCGAATTTTTCGCCTGGCTGGAGTCGGCATGGGGCCGCGAGCGCATCACCGAACTGACCATCGACGAACACCTGACCGCCGCCCGTACCCGGCGTCCGGATTATGTGTCGCTGAGTTTCAACACCATTGCCGCATTCAACGCCAATGGCGCGATGCCGCACTACCACGCCACTGAAGAAGAACATGCAGTTATCGAGGGTGACGGCCTGTTGTTGATCGACTCCGGCGGCCAGTACCTGGGCGGCACCACCGACATTACGCGGATGGTTCCGGTCGGTACGCCGACCGATGAGCAGAAACGCGATTGCACGCGGGTGCTCAAGGGCGTGATCGCGTTGTCCCGTGCGCAATTCCCTCGGGGCATTCTGTCGCCGCTGCTGGACTCCATCGCTCGCGCGCCGATCTGGGCGGAGAGCGTGGATTACGGTCACGGCACCGGTCATGGCGTCGGTTACTTCCTGAACGTTCATGAGGGCCCTCAAGTGATAGCCTATCAAGCCGCAGCCGCACCGCAAACTGCGATGCAGCCGGGGATGATTACCTCCATTGAGCCGGGGACTTATCGTCCGGGTCGTTGGGGCGTGCGGATCGAAAACCTGGTGTTGAACCGTGAAGCAGGCAAGAGCGAGTTCGGTGAGTTCCTGAAATTCGAAACCCTGACCCTGTGCCCGATCGACACTCGATGCCTTGAGCCGTCGTTGCTGACGCTGGACGAAAAACAGTGGTTCAACGCCTATCACGCCGAAGTGTGTGAGCGCTTGAGCCCGTTGCTCGACGGTGCTGCCCTTGAATGGTTGAAAACCCGGACCGCAGCTATCTGACCGGTTTGAGTTCAGGCGCTGTCTCCAGCGCCTGACTCATGTAATCGACAAAGGCTTTAACCCTGGCCGATTGGCGACGATTGGCCGGGGACACGGCATGAATCGGCAGTGGCTGTGCGCTGTAGTCTTTAAGAATCGCTGTGACACGGCCTGCCTTCAGATCCTCGCTGAACAGCCATACCGGCGACAGTGCAATCCCCAATCCCCCCAAGACCATTTCGCGGATCGCCTCGGAGTTGTTGCTCTGTGCATTCCCCTTGATCCGCACTTCGTGGCGTTGGGCGTCTTTCTCGTAAACCCACAGGTTTTGGCTGTTCAGCAGGTTGAACTGCAGGCAGTTGTGCTCGCTTAAGTCCTGTGGCGTTTGTAGTGTTTTGTGTTGCTTGAGGTAATCGGGCGCAGCCACGGTCACTCGGTGCGTGGTGCCGATATGGCGAGCAATCATGCCGCTGTCATTCAGCTCGCCGATCCGGAAACTGACGTCCAGTCCTTCGCTGACCAGGTCCTGGTTTTGGTCGCTTAATTGCAGGTCGATGTGTACTTGTGGGTATTTTTTGAGGAAACCTGGCAGTCGCGTCGCAATTTGCATGCGTCCAAAACTCACCGATGAGCCGATCCTTAGATTGCCGGCGACGGTCTCGCGTCCCGATTGAAAACTGTGTTCTGCGGCGTCGACGGCGGCGAGGATCTGTCGGCATTCGCTGTAGTACCGCTGACCTTCGTCCGTCAGGGACAGTTGCCGAGTGCTGCGGGAAATCAGCTTTCCGCCCAGTTCGGTTTCCAGCGCCCGCAGGACTTTGCTGATGGTCGGCTGGCTGGTCTGCAATTCCCGGGCAACTGCCGAAAAGCTGCCGCGCTCGACTACCCGGACGAAAACCGCCATTGCGTTGAGTTTGTCCACGGGGTTTCTCATTGATGCCAAATGGGCATGGTCACTATAGCTATATAGCGTCTTATCGGCATGAGTGCATTGCAGGAGGATGGGGTTACTCACCTCTTACAGGAATTGACGAAATGACTGACTTACTGGAAATGCGCGCTCTGATTGTTGACTCGGCCAACGGGCCGTTACGCTTGGCTTCGATTCAGCGGCCTGTGCCGGGAGTGGGGCAGGTGTTGGTCAGGATCAAGGCCAGCGGCGTGAACCCGCTGGATGGGAAAATTCGTGCGGGTCAGGCTGTCCATGCTCGCCAACCATTGCCGGCGGTATTGGGCATGGACCTGGCAGGGACCGTTGAAGGGGTAGGGGCAGGTGTCAGTGGATGGCTGCCGGGTGATGAGGTCTATGCCATGGCCACCGGTATCGGCGGGGTCCAGGGTTCCCTGGCTGAATTCGCCGTAGTTGATTCACGGTTGTTGGCGCGCAAACCGGCGAGTCTGAGTATGCGTGAGGCGGCGGGTTTACCGCTGGTATTGATTACAGCGTGGGAAGGGTTGGTGGATCGTGCTCGGGTGCGGGCCGGCCAGAAGGTATTGATTCATGGCGGCGCGGGCGGGGTCGGGCATGTGGCTGTGCAACTGGCTCGGGCGTTCGGGGCTGAAGTGTTTGCCACCGGATCGGCGGGACAACAGGCAATCATCGAGAGCTTCGGTGCGACTTTCATTGATTACCGCAAGTCTACGGTTGAAGAGTACGTGGCTGAACACACCGCGGGTGAGGGCTTTGATATTGTTTATGACACGGTAGGCGGCGCGACCCTGGATGCGTCATTCAAGGCCGCTCGGGTTTATCACGGCCATGTGGTGAGCTGCCTCGGGTGGGGACAACACAGCCTGGCGCCGCTCTCGTTTCGTGGGGCGACCTACTCTGGGGTATTTACCTTGTTGCCGTTGCTGACTGGCACGGGCGGTGAGCATCACGGGCAGATACTTCGGGAGGCTGCGCAATTGATCGAGGCGGGTCAACTGACGCCGTTACTCGATCCCCGGCAGTTCACGCTGGAAACTGCCGAGGCCGCCTATGACATGCTCACTGCCGGAGCGGCCAAAGGGCGATTGGTTATCGAGATTTAACGCAAGGCTTCAAGGACGAAGTCCAAGCGGTCCTGGCCGAAGAACAGTTGACTGTCGATAAACATGCTCGGTGCGCCGAATACGCCGCGTTGCACGGCTTTCTCGGTGTTGTCCTTGAGGGCGGCTTTGACTTCCTCGTCGGCGGTCAGGGCCAGTACCTCGTTCGGGCCGAAACCGTTCTGCGTCAATACGGCCGCGACGGTCGCCGGATCATTGAGACTGCGACCTTCGACCCAGAGGGCGATGAACAGGCAATCGATGAACGCCTGGAAACGCTCGGGATGGCGCAATTGCATGCCGGTGACGGCGCGCATGAGCATCAGTGTATTGATCGGGAAATGCGGGTTGAACTTCAGCGGAACGCCGTAGCGTTTGGCGTAGCGGTCCAGGTCCTGAAACATGTAGCGACCCTTGGCTGGGATGGTCGCCGGTGAAGCGTTGCCGGTGGCTTTGAAGACGCCGCCCAGCAGCATGGGAATGTAGATCAGTTGGCTGCCGGTCTGCGCGCAGATCTTCGGCAGTTGGGTGTACGCCAGATAGGTGGCGGGGCTGCCCAGATCGAAGTAGAACTCCACGGTTTTGCTCATGGTCAATGCGCTCTGCTTATTGTTGTTGGGGGAGGGCTTACCAGCGTTCGCTCCAGGGGCGCAGGTCGAGCTCGAAGGTCCAGGCGTCCCGAGGCTGACTGTGCAGGTACCAGTAGTTTTCGGCAATGTGCTCGGGGTTGAGAATGCCGTCCTGATCTTTGGTCGCGTACTTTTCCGGGAAGTTGTCACGGATAAAGTCGGTGTCTATGGCACCGTCGACCACGATGTGGGCGACGTGGATGTTCATCGGTCCCAATTCTCGGGCCATGCTTTGGGCCAGGGCGCGAATGCCGTGTTTGGCGCCGGCGAACGCTGCAAACCCTGCCGCTCCACGCATGCCAGCGGTGGCGCCGGTAAACAGGATCGTTCCCCGTTGGCGTGTGGCCATGCGCTTGGCCACTTCGCGAGCGTTGAGGAACCCCGAGAAACAGGCCATTTCCCAGATCTTGAAATACTTGCGGGCGGTTTCTTCGAGAATGCTGCACGGCACATTGGCGCCGATATTGAACACGAATGCTTCGATGGGGCCGATCTGGGTTTCGATTTGCTCGACCAGCGCAATCACGTCCTCTTCCTTGCGCGCGTCACAGGCGAAACCGTGAGCTTCGCCACCACTGGCCTTGATGGCATCCACCAACGGCTGGAGTTTGTCGGCGCTGCGTCGGGTGACGCAGGCGATAAAACCTTCTTGCGCAAAGCGTTTGGCAATAGCGCCACCGGTAGCATCCCCAGCGCCGACAATCAGTACGACCTTCTTGTTATTCATGGGTAGATCCCTTTGGTAAACGATCGTTAACTAAACGAACGTTATGCTACGATCCGGCTAACGTCAAGGTGATCAATCCTGAGGACAAGGCAATGCGTTACTCGCCCAATCACAAGCTGGAAACCAAAGAGAAATTGCTGGAAAGCAGTGCGGTGTCGGCCAAGAAGTCTGGTTTTGCAACGGTCGGTGTCGATGGTTTGATGAAGGCGATCGGCTTGAGTGGCGGGGCGTTCTACAGTCACTTTTCGTCAAAGGATGAACTGTTTGCGGCGATCGTCGAGCGAGAGTTGTGCCAAAGCCTGGCCCGGTTAGGCGGTCATGGTGAGCAGGATCGCGCAAGGCTGGAGCGTTGCCTCAAGCACTACCTGAGCATGGCCCATGTCGAGCAGCCTGAGTCCGGGTGTGCATTGCCTGTGTTAGGTGCGGAGATTGCCCGCTCAGACATCGTGGTACGCCAGCAGGCAGAGATCTGGATTTGTCGGCTTCAGGAGAGTTGGGCGCGGATTCTGGATAGCGACAGCCTGGCGTGGGCGATTCTGTCGCAATGCATCGGTGCGTTGGTCGTGGCGCGAATGTTGGCCACTGCGGACATCCAGCGCACCGTGCTGCAGTCCTGTCACGATGAGATTGGCCGCCAGATCGCCGGGCGGCCTCAGGCTATTTGCAAATGACGATCATGCTGCGACTGGTGTAGCCGGCAGGATTAAGGCCGAACGGATAGTCGCCAGGCTCTTCCACCGCGTCCCCCGACTTGGCGATAACCTTGTAGCCCTTTGGCGCACACGAGTCGGCGGCGCTGGTGTAGCACTTGTCCCAAGACGATGAGAGCCCCGAACAGTTGATATGCAGCCCTTTTTTGCCGTGTTTGACCTGGGTTTTAGTGGTCGCCGCGCAGCCCGCAACTGCGAGAACGGCGATCAGTATCAAAATTCGTTTCATTGCTGTCCTTATAGCGGCCCGGATCTTTCGCCCAAGTCTGGCTGCATTCGCTTTCGTTTGACGCGCTCTAATGTCCCTATCTGAAAAAAGTCCATGTGTGGCACTGGGTTGCGGGCCTAAACATGGCCTAATTGAGCGGCAAATGCCAGAGCTTCGTCAAATCCTGTATCAATCTGCAGCGACCGCCGGCTTGGCGGCACTGCCCATGGTCATGGTCGCGCCGACTGAGGCAAGAATGATGCACATGATGGCCATCCACTGTGATAACGAAAGGTACTCGTGGAGGAAAAGCAGGCCCGACAGCGCGCCGAATGCCGGCTCAATGCTCATCAATGTGCCGAAGGTGCGTGCTGGCATTCGGGTCAGAGCGACCATTTCCAGTGTGTAGGGCAGGGCGGTGGAAAGAATGGCAACGCCGATTGCCACGGGGATCAGTGACGGCGTCAGCAAAGCAGCACCTGCGTGAACAATCCCGATAGGCGCGACGAACAGTGCGGCAATCATGACGCCCAGCGCGGCGGTGGTTACGCCATTGTCAGCCCCCGCCTTCTGGCCGAACAGAATGTACAGCGCCCAGCAGGCACCGGCTCCCAATGCATAGCCAGCCCCCACCAGATCAATTCCGGCCGTTGTGGCGCCCGTCGGTATCAATAGCAGTAAACCCACAGCGGCAAGTGCGATCCACAGAAAGTCGATGGCGCGACGTGAGGCATAGATCGCGACGGCCAGCGGCCCGGTGAACTCTAGGGCTACGGCAATGCCGAGCGGGACAGTACGCAGGGACATATAGAAGAGGAAGTTCATGCCGCCCAGCGCCATCCCGTAGATGATGACGGTGCGCAAGGATTTTGCGGTGAGCTTCGCTCGCCATGGACGCAATAGCAGCAGCATGATCACGCTGGCAAATACCAGTCGTAGGGTGGTGGTCCCTTGAGCACCGACTACAGGAAACATGCTTTTAGCCAGGGACGCGCCGGACTGGATCGATGCCATGGCTATTAATAGCAGGCCAACCGAAAAGAGGGTCGAGGCAAGGCTGCGGGGTTGGTCATTCATTGCAAGGCATCGTCCGAAGTGGGTAGCGAAAGTATTGCTATATGGTTTGGGCAATATACTGCGCATTCGTTGTGGTCGCGTCTATATATAAGCAGGGATTTTCAGCATCCTGATAGAAAAGCTAAATCAGGGCTTGACGGCAGATTCTGGAAGTCTATAATTCGCCCCACTTCCGGCGCAGTCGAAACGGAAAACTCCTTGGTAAACAAAGAGTTATGCAGTTTTCGACAGCGAGTTGCTTCAGGTCATCGAAGCCCAGAAGGAGTTGGTAGAGCGGTGTTGTGTGGCTCTATTAACGGTTCGATCTTCTCGGTCGAAAGTAGCGGAAAAGAGGTGTTGACAGCAGCGAGTAACGCTGTAGAATTCGCCTCCCGCTAACGAGAGATCGGAAGCGCAAGTGGTTGAAGTTGCAAAGGAAACTTTGAAAACTTCTGAAAATAACCGCTTGACAGTGACAGAGGCTGCTGTAGAATGCGCGCCTCGGTTGAGACGAAAGATCTTAACCAACCGCTCTTTAACAACTGAATCAAGCAATTCGTGTGGGTGCTTGTGGAGTCAGACTGATAGTCAACAAGATTATCAGCATCACAAGTTACTCCGCGAGAAATCAAAGATGTAACCAACGATTGCTGAGCCAAGTTTAGGGTTTCTTAAAAACCCAAAGATGTTTGAACTGAAGAGTTTGATCATGGCTCAGATTGAACGCTGGCGGCAGGCCTAACACATGCAAGTCGAGCGGCAGCACGGGTACTTGTACCTGGTGGCGAGCGGCGGACGGGTGAGTAATGCCTAGGAATCTGCCTGGTAGTGGGGGATAACGCTCGGAAACGGACGCTAATACCGCATACGTCCTACGGGAGAAAGCAGGGGACCTTCGGGCCTTGCGCTATCAGATGAGCCTAGGTCGGATTAGCTAGTTGGTGAGGTAATGGCTCACCAAGGCGACGATCGGGTAGCCGGCCTGAGAGGGTGACCGGCCACACTGGGACTGAGACACGGCCCAGACTCCTACGGGAGGCAGCAGTGGGGAATATTGCACAATGGGCGAAAGCCTGATGCAGCAACGCCGCGTGAGGGACGACGGCCTTCGGGTTGTAAACCTCTTTTAGTAGGGAAGAAGCGAAAGTGACGGTACCTGCAGAAAAAGCACAGGCTAACTACGTGCCAGCAGCCGCGGTAATACGTAGGGTGCAAGCGTTGTCCGGAATTATTGGGCGTAAAGAGCTCGTAGGCGGTTTGTCGCGTCTGCTGTGAAAACCCGAGGCTCAACCTCGGGCCTGCAGTGGGTACGGGCAGACTAGAGTGCGGTAGGGGAGATTGGAATTCCTGGTGTAGCGGTGGAATGCGCAGATATCAGGAGGAACACCAATGGCGAAGGCAGATCTCTGGGCCGTAACTGACGCTGAGGAGCGAAAGCATGGGGAGCGAACAGGATTAGATACCCTGGTAGTCCATGCCGTAAACGTTGGGAACTAGATGTGGGGACCATTCCACGGTCTCCGTGTCGCAGCTAACGCATTAAGTTCCCCGCCTGGGGAGTACGGCCGCAAGGCTAAAACTCAAAGGAATTGACGGGGGCCCGCACAAGCGGCGGAGCATGCGGATTAATTCGATGCAACGCGAAGAACCTTACCAAGGCTTGACATCCAATGAACTTTCTAGAGATAGATTGGTGCCTTCGGGAACATTGAGACAGGTGGTGCATGGTTGTCGTCAGCTCGTGTCGTGAGATGTTGGGTTAAGTCCCGCAACGAGCGCAACCCTCTTCCTATGTTGCCAGCACGTAATGGTGGGAACTCATGGGATACTGCCGGTGTCAACTCGGAGGAAGGTGGGGATGACGTCAAATCATCATGCCCCTTATGTCTTGGGCTTCACGCATGCTACAATGGCCGGTACAAAGGGCTGCAATACCGCAAGGTGGAGCTAATCCCAAAAAGCCGGTCTCAGTTCGGATTGAGGTCTGCAACTCGACCTCATGAAGTCGGAGTCGCTAGTAATCGCAGATCAGCAACGCTGCGGTGAATACGTTCCCGGGCCTTGTACACACCGCCCGTCACAGCCATGGGAGTGGGTTGCACCAGAAGCTAGCTAGTCTAACCCTCTCGGGAAGGAGCGGTTACCACGGTGTGATTCGATGACTAGGACTGAAGTCGTAACAAGGTAGCCGTAGCGGAAGCTGCGGCTGGATCACCTCCTTAATCGACGACATCAGCTGCTCCATAAGTTCCCACACGAATTGCTTGATTCATTGAAGAAGACGAGAAGCCAGCCTTTAAGGTGGCTTGTGTCGTTAGAGTTTAGAAATGAGTATTCCTCGGTGAATATTGATTTCTAGTCTTTGATTAGATCGTTCTTTAAAAATTTGGGTATGTGATAGAAAGATAGACTGGACGTTACTTTCACTGGTAACGGATCAGGCTAAGGTAAAATTTGTGAGTAATTGCGAATTTTCGGCGAATGTCGTCTTCACAGTATAACCAGATTGCTTGGGGTTATATGGTCAAGTGAAGAAGCGCATACGGTGGATGCCTTGGCAGTCAGAGGCGATGAAAGACGTGGTAGCCTGCGAAAAGCTTCGGGGAGTCGGCAAACAGACTTTGATCCGGAGATGTCTGAATGGGGGAACCCACCTAACATAAGTTAGGTATCTTAAGCTGAATACATAGGCTTAAGAAGCGAACCAGGGGAACTGAAACAGTCTAAGTACCCTGAGGAAGAGAAATCAACCGAGATTCCGTTAGTAGTGGCGAGCGAACGGGGACTAGCCCTTAAGTGGCTTTGAGATTAGCGGAACGCTCTGGAAAGTGCGGCCATAGTGGGTGATAGCCCTGTACGCGAAAATCTCTTAGTCATGAAATCGAGTAGGACGGAGCACGAGAAACTTTGTCTGAATATGGGGGGACCATCCTCCAAGGCTAAATACTACTGACTGACCGATAGTGAACTAGTACCGTGAGGGAAAGGCGAAAAGAACCCCGGAGAGGGGAGTGAAATAGATCCTGAAACCGTATGCGTACAAGCAGTGGGAGCCCACTTTGTTGGGTGACTGCGTACCTTTTGTATAATGGGTCAGCGACTTATTTTCAGTGGCGAGCTTAACCCGAGTAGGGTAATGCGTAGCGAAAGCGAGTCTTAATAGGGCGATTCTAGTCGCATGGGAATAGACCCGAAACCGGGCGATCTATCCATGGGCAGGTTGAAGGTTGGGTAACACTAACTGGAGGACCGAACCGACTACCGTTGAAAAGTTAGCGGATGACCTGTGGATCGGAGTGAAAGGCTAATCAAGCTCGGAGATAGCTGGTTCTCCTCGAAAGCTATTTAGGTAGCGCCTCATGTATCACTGTAGGGGGTAGAGCACTGTTTCGGCTAGGGGGTCATCCCGACTTACCAAACCGATGCAAACTCCGAATACCTACAAGTGCCGAGCATGGGAGACACACGGCGGGTGCTAACGTCCGTCGTGAAAAGGGAAACAACCCAGACCACCAACTAAGGTCCCAAAGCGCGTGCTAAGTGGGAAAGGATGTGGAGTTGCACAGACAACCAGGAGGTTGGCTTAGAAGCAGCCACCCTTGAAAGAAAGCGTAATAGCTCACTAGTCGAGTCGGCCTGCGCGGAAGATGTAACGGGGCTCAAACCATACACCGAAGCTACGGGTATCACTTAGGTGATGCGGTAGAGGAGCGTTCTGTAAGCCTGTGAAGGTGAGTTGAGAAGCTTGCTGGAGGTATCAGAAGTGCGAATGCTGACATGAGTAACGACAATGGGTGTGAAAAACACCCACGCCGAAAGACCAAGGTTTCCTGCGCAACGTTAATCGACGCAGGGTTAGTCGGTCCCTAAGGCGAGGCTGAAAAGCGTAGTCGATGGAAAACAGGTTAATATTCCTGTACTTCTGGTTATTGCGATGGAGGGACGGAGAAGGCTAGGCCAGCTTGGCGTTGGTTGTCCAAGTTTAAGGTGGTAGGCTGGAATCTTAGGTAAATCCGGGATTCTAAGGCCGAGAGCTGATGACGAGTGTTCTTTTAGAACACGAAGTGGTTGATGCCATGCTTCCAAGAAAAGCTTCTAAGCTTCAGGTAACCAGGAACCGTACCCCAAACCGACACAGGTGGTTGGGTAGAGAATACCAAGGCGCTTGAGAGAACTCGTGGTTAAGGAACTCGGCAAAATGCCCCCGTAACTTCGGGAGAAGGGGCGCCGGTGAGGCGTGAAGGCATTTACTGCGTAAGCCCATGCCGGTCGAAGATACCAGGCCGCTGCGACTGTTTATTAAAAACACAGCACTCTGCAAACACGAAAGTGGACGTATAGGGTGTGACGCCTGCCCGGTGCCGGAAGGTTAATTGATGGGGTTAGCTAACGCGAAGCTCTTGATCGAAGCCCCGGTAAACGGCGGCCGTAACTATAACGGTCCTAAGGTAGCGAAATTCCTTGTCGGGTAAGTTCCGACCTGCACGAATGGCGTAACGACTTCCCAGCTGTCTCAACCGCGAACTCGGAGAAATTGCATTACGAGTAAAGATGCTCGTTACGCGCAGCATGACGGAAAGACCCCGTGACCTTTACTACAGCTTGGTATTGGTGTTCGGTGTGGCTTGTGTAGGATAGGTGGGAGACTGTGAAGATTGGACGCTAGTTCAGGTGGAGTCAACGTTGAAATACCACTCCTGGCAACTTTGAGGTTCTAACTCAGGTCCGTTATCCGGATCGAGGACAGTGTATGGTGGGTAGTTTGACTGGGGCGGTTGCCTCCTAAAAAGTAACGGAGGCGCCCAAAGGTTCCCTCAACCTGGTTGGCAATCAGGTGTCGAGTGTAAGTGCACAAGGGAGCTTGACTGTGAGACTGACAAGTCGAGCAGGGACGAAAGTCGGGACTAGTGATCCGGCAGTGGCTTGTGGAAGCGCTGTCGCTCAACGGATAAAAGGTACCTCGGGGATAACAGGCTGATCTTGCCCAAGAGTCCATATCGACGGCATGGTTTGGCACCTCGATGTCGGCTCGTCGCATCCTGGGGCTGGAGTAGGTCCCAAGGGTTGGGCTGTTCGCCCATTAAAGCGGTACGCGAGCTGGGTTTAGAACGTCGTGAGACAGTTCGGTCCCTATCCGCTGCGCGACGCAGGAAATTTGAGAAGATCTATCCCTAGTACGAGAGGACCGGGATGGACGAACCTCTGGTGTGTCAGTTGATCACGCCAGTGGCATTGCCGGGTAGCTATGTTCGGAACGGATAACCGCTGAAAGCATCTAAGCGGGAAACTAGCCTCAAGATGAGATCTCACTGGGACCTTGAGTCCCCTGAAGGGCCGTCGAAGACTACGACGTTGATAGGTTGGGTGTGTAAGCGCTGTGAGGCGTTGAGCTAACCAATACTAATTGCCCGTGAGGCTTGACCATATAACACCCAAGCAATTTGCTTGCTTCGAGCTGAAAAGCGAAAGAGCACCAGATTGCGGTGTGTGAAGACGAAACGAACCGAAAGTTCGAGACACTCACAAAACACCGAGATCTATCACATACCCATTCGCTGGAGCGTACTCCGTAAGGAGAACGACCTGGCTACCGAATTTCTTGACGACCATAGAGCATTGGAACCACCTGATCCCATCCCGAACTCAGCAGTGAAACGATGCATCGCCGATGGTAGTGTGGGGTTTCCCCATGTGAGAGTAGGTCATCGTCAAGATTAAATTCCGAAACCCCTATCTGCGTATGCAGGTAGGGGTTTTGTTTTGCCTGCAGGAAAGTGGTCAAACGAAAAAGGGACAGCCCAATGGCTATCCCTGGCTCCAGCCGCATCGTCAGTGAAACATCGGCAGAACGTGTTCCGCGATCTCCTCAATAACCTCCGCCACCGGCCGTTCACTACGACGCATATGCAGGCCAGCATGCTGCACACCTGCATCACGCAAGGCCTGAAGTTCATCGATCAATGCCAGCCGCCCGCAACTGCCGCCGAAGCGCACACGTCGCATCGGCGCATGGGGATTGGCTACCAAATCCAGATGAACAAAGCTGATGTAAGGTTTATCGCCACCGACCTCTCGCCACAGCCCCACTCGACGACGATGCTCATCCGGAGTGCCCGGGTAAGCGAGCCAGCCGTCCATGTGCTGGCCAATCCATGCCGGCGACTGTTGACCAAGCCCCGCTACCAGCAATGGTACCGGCTGATCGCGCTCCGGCAGCAGGCGAGCGCCTTCAGGCAGCCGCCCTTCACCTTGGTTACGCAACAACTCAACCGTATTGCGAAAGATCTCTGCGCGCTGAGCGTAATCCACACCAAACAATGGATACTCCATCGGACGATCACCGCTGGCCACGCCAAGCAAAAGCCGTCCGTCACTAAGCTCGTCGATACTATTGGCAGCCTTGAGTGTCAGCCAGGGTTGACGCAACGGCAGTACCACCGCAGCCGTGCCCAGCATAATGTTGTCGGTGATCCCCGCCAGGTAGCCAAGGTAGGAAAATGTTTCGAATACCTGTGCGGCATCGCCGAAGTTGGGGTCGTAAACCGGTACATCGCGAACCCAAAGGGCGCGAAACCCAGATTGGTCGGCCAAACGAGCCATTGCCGTATGCTGTTTCAGGTCCGGAACTCCAAAAGGCCTGTCCTCGGCCAGTCTCAACCGTTGGCCATCACTGGACCAGTCGTTATCCAGCGGCAATTCAAGCCCGATAGAAAACCCATTCGAACCCAGTAATCGTTGAAAACGCGAGTGCATGAAAAACTCCAAAGGGAATGACATGCACCCAGTATCCACAGGCCCATCTGCAAGAAAAATGCAGGAATGGGAATATCAATCTTGAGTAAAACGCACGAATTCACCTTGATCCCCAGCACGTCCGACCGTCGTTTTGGCCCTCAAGGACAACCGTTCGAGGAAATCGCGCTAAAGTGCTGGCGTCATTTTTGGTATGGTGCAGCTCGTTTTTTAACGGACTGATTACAACGCTGAGGATCGGCACCCCCTTCATCGTCAAGAGCTGCTGCAGAAATGCCTGAACCGATACCCATCAAGGATCACGAAAAAGAGACGCGCCTGGTCAATAAAAGACTGATGGCCTGCGCCTTGTTTGTGGTCGCCATCACCTGCGCACTGGTGGTGCGCATGTACGTTCTGCAAGTGGTTGAGTTCGACTACCACTCGACCATCTCCGAAAACAACCGCGTCCACGTTTTGCCGATCACCCCGACGAGAGGGCTGATCTATGACCGCAATGGCGTGATCCTGGCGGACAATCGGCCCAGCTTTAACCTGACCATCACCCGCGAACGCGCCTCCGACGTCAAAGGCGAGTTGGATGAGGTGGTCAACCTCCTGCATTTGCCAGCCGAAGACCGCACGTTGTTCGACAAGGCTATGAAGCAGGCACGGCATCCGTTCGTGCCGGTAACCTTGTTCTACGAGCTCACCGAAGAGCAGATCGCCGTTCTCGCGGTTAACGAGTTCCGCCTACCGGGGCTTGATGTCGAACCACAGTTCGTCCGTCATTATCCGTTGGGCGTGCACTTCGCCCACTCGATCGGTTACGTCGGTCGCATCAACGAGAAAGAGTCCAAGGCTCTGGACGGGGTGGAATACCGTGGCACCCAATCCATCGGCAAGACCGGTATCGAAAAATTCTACGAGTCCGAGCTGCACGGCCACGTCGGTTATGAAGAAGTCGAAACCAACGCTCAAGGCCGCGTGCTGCGAGTGCTCAAGCACACCGACCCGACGCCAGGCAAGAACATCGTTCTAAGTCTGGACGTCAAGCTTCAAGAAGCCGCCGAGGATGCCTTGGGTGACCGTCGTGGCTCAGTGGTCGCGCTCGATCCGTCGACTGGCGAAGTGCTGGCCATGGTCAGCAAGCCAAGCTTCGATCCGAACATGTTCGTGACCGGCATCAGCTTCAAGGAGTACGCGGCGCTGCACGATTCCATCGACCGGCCACTGTTCAACCGCGTCCTGCGTGGCCTCTATGCCCCCGGCTCAACCATCAAGCCAGAAGTGGCGATTGCCGGCCTCGACGCTGGTGTGGTCACCCCGCAAACCCGCGTTTTCGATCCTGGTTACTACCAACTGCCAGATTTCGATCACAAGTACCGCAACTGGAACCACAGCGGCGACGGTTGGGTAGACATGGACGCAGCGATCATGCGTTCCAACGACACCTACTTCTACGATCTGGCGCACAAGCTGGGCATCGATCGACTACACGACTACATGGCCATGTTCGGGCTGGGTGAGAAGGTGTCCCTGGACATGTTCGAAGAGTCTGCCGGTCTGATGCCATCTCAAGCCTGGAAGCGCGCCACACGCCGTCAGCCATGGTTTCCCGGCGAAACCGTGATTCTCGGCATCGGCCAGGGCTACATGCAGGTCACACCGTTGCAGTTAGCCCAAGCCACCGCGCTGATCGCCAACAAAGGCGTTTGGAACCGACCGCACCTGGCCAAGACTGTCGACGGCGTAGCCCCAGTGGATGCGAACCCGATGCCGAATATCCTGCTCAAGGATCCGCGTGACTGGGAACAGGTCAACCACGGTATGCAAATGGTGATGCACGACCCTCGCGGCATTGCCCGAGCGGCCGCGGTGGGGGCTCAGTACCGAATCGCCGGCAAGAGTGGTACCGCGCAAGTGGTGGCGATCAAGCAAGGTGAGCGTTACAACCGGGCGAAAACCCTGGAACGTAACCGCGATAACGCCTTGTTCGTCGGTTTCGCGCCGGCCGAACATCCGAAGATTGTGATCTCGGTGATGATCGAAAACGGCGAGGCCGGTGGTCGTGTGGCCGGTCCTGTGGTGCGGCAGATCATGGACGCCTGGCTGCTCGATCAGGACGGCCATCTCAAGCCGCAGTACGCCACGCCCGCCAAACCGCCGGGCGATCCTCACGTCTAAGCGATCAAGGCTTCACAGCACAGGCTCACGGATGCTGAGCATGTGCTGGAAGCTTTCCAGGAACACCGTTTCTGCCTGAGTCATCTTCTGCTCGCGATTCCACAGCAACTGGATATCGAAATCCACCACCCCTTCTTCCGGCGGTAAACGCCAGAGCAATCCTTGCTCCACATCCCGCCGCACCAAATGCACCGGCAAACAACCAATCCCAAACCCTGCGCAGATCAGACGGTAAATCTCTTCGAAGCTGGTGGATGATGCGACGATCTTCCCGGTAAAACCTTGTTCGTCGCGAAACAGCGTCAACGGCGAAAGATTGCCCCCTAACTGGTCACTGGTAAAACTCACGAAATTCTCCGCCGCGAGCTGTTCCAGGGTCAGGTTCTCCTGCCCGAACAGCCGATGACGCTGGCCGCAAAAGTACGCGTAACGCTCGCGAAACAGCACCCGCTGTTCCAGCCGTGGCTGTGGCAAACGGCACAGGCCGACGCCAATGGTCGCGGTCTTTTGCAGCAATGAACTGATGATATTCGAGCTACCCATCACCTCGACTTCCAGCTCGATTTTCGGGTGGGTCTCATGGAAGTCAGCAAGGAATTCATCGTAGTGCCGCGCCTGCACACCGCTGACGGTGAGGATGCGGATCTTACCCACCACATCGTCATGACGACTTTCGACCACGGTGCCCAAGCGGGAAATATCACCGTAGATATCCGCCGCAATGCGCAGGACTTCTTCGCCAGTTTCGGTCAGATCAAACCGTCGCCCGCTGCGGGCAATCAGCACACATTCGAGTTGTTCCTCCAGCCGTTTCAGTGCCTGGCTGACCGCCGACTGGGTGATGTGCAATCGCGCAGCAGCCCGGCTCATGCTGCCTTCCTGGCCGATCACTAGATAAGTACGCAGCAGGTTCCAGTCGAGGCGGTCATTCAAAAAGCGACGACCGACCCAGGGGTTTGTTGAGGTCATGATAAATCCAGGTAGTAGCAGCGCTAATAGTAAAGATAAGAATTTGAAAATTGACTAATCCTGGCACGGAAGCGATAAAGCCCACAAGCGCCACAGAGTGCAACCGTATTCAGCCTTCAGTACCTGCCCAAAACTATAAATACACAGGGTCCTTGCATGCACACCACCCCTCAACCGCGACGAGCCGCGGCCGCTGCCTTCATTGGCACGACCATCGAGTTCTACGACTTTTACATCTACGCCACCGCCGCGGCATTGGTGCTCGGGCAAGTGTTCTTTCCCAGCAGTGACCCGGTGATGAGCACCCTGGCAGCGTTCGGCAGTTTCGCCGTTGGCTTCATCGCCCGCCCGATGGCCGGCATGGTCTTCGGTCACTTGGGCGATCGCCTGGGTCGCAAGAAGATGCTGCTGGTCACCATGGCATTGATGGGCCTGGCCACCGCCGGCATCGGTCTGCTGCCCAGCTACGCCAGCGTCGGTATCTGGGCGCCGGTCGGTCTGATTGTGCTGCGACTGATCCAGGGTATTTCCGTCGGTGGCGAGTGGGGAGGGGCGGTGCTGATGGCCAGCGAGCACGCACCGGCCAAGCGCAAAACCTTCTACGCCTCGTTCGCCCAGCTCGGCAGCCCCGCGGGTTTGCTGCTGGCCTTGATTGCTTTTCGCTTGGTGACCTCGCTTGACCCGGCGGACTTCCTCGCCTGGGGCTGGCGTCTGCCGTTCCTCGCCAGCGGCGTGCTGATGATGGTCGGCCTGATGATCCGTTCCGGTGTCCACGAATCGCCGGAATTCGCCAAGGCCCGGGACAACAACGAGACCTCCAAATACCCGGTGAAGGATGTGATCCGCACCTGCTGGCGGCAGATTCTGTTCGCCGCTGCCGCCGTGACCATCGGTTCGGCCGGGTTCTTTTTCACCAACACCTTCATGATTACTTACGTCACTCAGTATCAGGGCATCGCGCGCTCGACGATTCTCGATTGCCTGTTTCTGGTGACGGTCATTCAGTTGCTCTCGCAACCGCTCTCCGCGCTGCTGGCTGAGCGCATCGGCGAAGGCCGTTTCCTCAAACTCGTCGCGTTGCTGTGCATGGTCACGCCGTACCCGATGTTCCTGTTGGTCGGCACGCAGAACATTGTGTTGATGACCGTCGGCATCGCCCTGGCGGTGGTGATCCTCTCGGCGCTGTACGCAGTGATTGCCGGTTACATGACCCAGGCGTTCCCGGTACACCTGCGCTACTCGGGCATTTCCATCGCTTACCAGTTGAGCTGCGCCCTGGCCGGCGGCACTACGCCGCTGATCGGCACGCTGCTGGCGAGCAAATTTTCCGGGCAATGGTTGCCGTTGGCGGTGTACTTCACCTTGCTCTCGGCCCTGTCCTTGATCGGTGTTTGCGGCCTGGCCCGCCTGCGCGCCAACCCGATCGCCACCCACGCTGCTAAAGAGGTGTATTCGTGAGTAAACCTGCACACATCGACTCGGTTGAATGGCAAGCCCGTTGCGAACTGGCGGCGCTGTATCGGCTGGTCGCGCACTTTCGCATGACCGACCTGATCGACACCCATATCACCCTGCGGATTCCGGGGCCTGAGCACCATTTTTTGATCAACCGCTACGGGGTGATTTTCGACCGCATGCGCGCCTCGGACCTGGTGCGTATCGACCAGGAAGGGCGCATCGTCGATCCGGCCTACGAAGGTCACCGGGTCAACGCCGCAGGCTTCGTCATTCACTCGGCGATCCACATGGCCCGCCCGGACCTGAACTGCGTGATCCACACGCACACCGCCGCTGGTATGGCGGTCGCCGCGCAGAAGCAAGGCTTGCTGCCGATCAGTCAGCACGCGCTGAAGTTCTACGGCAAGTTGGCGTATCACACCTATGAAGGCATCGCACTGTCGCTGGATGAGCGCGAGCGGTTGATCGCCGACCTGGGACCGCACCGGGCAATGATCCTTCGCAATCACGGCTTGTTGGTCGGCGGCTCCGGCGTGGCCCAGGCGTTTCAGGAGATTCACTTTCTGGAGCGAGCTTGCCAGGCGCAGGTGGCGGCACTGGCCGGTGGTTCGGCGTTGAATTATCCGTCCCCGGAAGTATGCGCGCACACCGCCGAGCAATTTGACCGCGATGAACAGGACAACATCATCGACTTGGCCTGGGAGGCCGCTCTGACCCTGATCGAATCCCAGCGCGAGTCGTACTTATCGTGAAAACCGTCATCAACACCGTGGTTCTGCTGTCCCACGACAACCTGTTGCTCAAACAACTGCAAGCCGCGTTTGCTCGTAGTGCACCGCAACTCACGGTGGTGCTGGCCGACGATCCACTGGCCACCAACGCACAGATCGCCGCGTGCTGGTTTCCCTTGCCGGGTAGCCTCGGCGCGTTGCCGAACCTGCAAGTCGTGCACTCGGTGGCCGCCGGTATCGATCACCTGGAACACGACCCCTCGTGCCCGGACTTGCCGGTGTGTCGGGTGGTCGATCCCGGCCACCGCCAGGGCATGACCGAGTACGTACGCTGGGCGGTTATTCACTATCACCGTGGCTTCGATCAGGTGCTGGTGCAACAGCAGAAACAGCATTGGGAGCGACCGCTGCAACGAGCGGCGGGGCAGTTCAAGGTCGGGGTGATGGGCCTGGGTTCGTTGGGCAGCGCCATCGCCGAGGATCTGGTCGCCGCCGGTTATGACGTTCGAGGCTGGGCGCGCCGTAGCAAGGATTTGAGCGGTGTCCGGACCTTCGCCGGTGCCGAACAACTGAACCCGTTTCTCGATGGCGTGGAGTTGTTGATTAATCTTTTGCCACTGACCGGTGAAACCCGCGGCATCCTCGGCCGTGCAACTTTCGAACGATTGGCCAATGGCGCCGCACTGGTCAATTGTGGTCGCGGCGGGCATCTCAATATCGACGATCTCGACCAAGCTTTAAAAACCGGAAAACTGCGCGGCGCCTTGCTGGATGTTTTCGAACAAGAGCCGCTACCGGCCGATCATCGCCTCTGGACCCTGCCCGGCGTCACGATCACCCCACACATGGCCTCGGCCGCCTCCCACGATTGTATTGCCGAACAAGTGGCAGAGAACTTCCGCCGTTTAAACGCCGACGAACCGCTGCTCAATTGTGCGGACAGAACACTGGGTTACTAATAACAAACTCGCCCATTAAGTTGGGCGAGCAATAACAAAAATCCTTCGCCTCGAAACGTTTTACTGCCAGTAAAAACAATTAAATAAATGCCTGGAGTCAGTGATGAGCGATCTATCGTCCGCAGAAAAGTCCGGCGCACCGCCGGAAGTTGCCATCAGCATGAAAAAAGTCGCGGTGGCCAGTGTCATCGGCACCACGGTGGAGTGGTACGACTTGTTTGTCTTCGCCACCGCTTCCGCGCTGGTGTTCAACAAAGTGTTCTTCCCGGACTTCGTGCCCTTGATCGGCACGTTACTGGCCTTCGGCACCTTCGCTTCGGCGTATCTGGCGCGAATCGTCGGCGCGGCATTGTTCGGGCACTTCGGTGACCGTTTGGGTCGCAAGTCGATGTTGCTGATTTCGCTGCTGACGATGGGCGCTGCCACGTTTGCCATTGGCTTGTTGCCCAACTACGCAGCCATCGGAATCTGGGCGCCGATCCTGTTGTTATTGCTGCGGGTGGTTCAAGGCCTGGCGTTGGGCGGCGAGTGGGGCGGGGCAGTGTTGATGGCGGTGGAACATGCGCCGGCCAACAAGCGCGGCTTGTACGGATCATGGGTGCAGATCGGCGTTCCGGCCGGGACCATGATCGCCAACCTGGCCTTCCTGTTGATCGCCGCTTTCCTGTCTCCCGAAGACCTGTTGGCCTGGGGCTGGCGTATCCCGTTCCTGGCCAGCGTGCTGCTGATTGCCGTGGGTTTGTATATCCGCTTGAACATCGCTGAAACCCCGGCCTTCAACAAGGTCAAGGAAGCTGAGGTGCAGGTGAAAATGCCGCTGGCGGAGGTCTTTCGCAAGTACTGGAAGCAAGTGGTGCTCGGGGGGATCGCGACGATGTCGACCGGTGCTTCGTTCAACATCATCGTCGCGTTTGGCCTGACTTACGGCACGCAAAATCTGGGCTTCAGCCGCAGCACGATGCTCGGCGTGGTGTTGCTGTCCTGCGTCTGGTGCATCGTTATGTTGCCGGTGTTCGGTGCGCTGTCGGACCGCTACGGACGTAAACCGATCATCGTTGCCGGCATCGTCGCCGAAGCATTGGTGGCGTTCCCGATGTTCTGGTTGATGGACACCAAAAAACTGCCGCTGGTGATCTTCGGCTACTTGTTGTTGATGACCGCGTTCGCCGCCAACTACGGGCCGATCGCAACTTTTCTCGCCGAGTTGTTTGGCACGCGGGTGCGTTATTCCGGGCTGTCGATCAGCTACATGTTGTCCGGCCTGCTCGGCAGTGCGGCGACGCCGATCGTCACCACCGCGCTACTGGCGGCGACCGGCAAAGGTTCTTCGGTGGCCTGGTACATGATCGGCGCGGCGTTGATTTCGTTGCTGGCGCTGTTACTGCTAACCGAGACCTTCAAGCGAGACATCAGTGAAGTCCCGGTTGGGGCGCCTGCCGACACTCACAACAAACCCTTCAAATCAGCTGCGGCCTGACCCAAGGAGCTCAACACCATGCGCAGAATTCAATCCGCCCCAGGCTTTATCGGCCCGGTCGGCCCTTACTCCCAGGCAGTGATCAGCGGCCATCTGGTATTCACCGCCGGGCAGATTCCGGCCAAGAACACTCTTGATGACCAACCCGCCGATTTCACCGAACAAGTTCGGCAAACCTTGCGCAACCTGGAGGCGATCCTGATTGAAGCCGGGTCTGATTTCAGCCACGTGATCAAGGTCAACGCCTACCTCACCGATCCGGCGCAACTGGAGCCGTTCAATGCGGTGTATCGCGAGTTTCTCGGCCATGCACCGCCGGCACGGACCACGGTGTGCGTGGGGTTGTGGGGCGTGTCGCTGGAGATCGATTGCGTTGCCGAGCTAATTGTCAGGGAGTCGCAACATGGATGAGTCCCAGCTGATCGAGCAGTTCAAAACCGTGAGTTTTCCGACCCTCGGGCACTTCCTGGAGAAGGGCTTTGCCGATTCGCAACTGAGGGCCATGGTCCCCAATGTGAAACTGGTCGGCCGGGCGCTGACCCTGAAACTGGTCGGCGCCGATGCCATCGCAGTCAACCAGGCCCTGGCGCTGATCAAACCCGGCGATGTGCTGGTGATCGACACCGATGGCGACTGGCAGCACGCTCCGGTCGGCGCCGTCACCAGTTGCGCCGCGAGTTGCGCGGGGGCCGTGGGCATTGTGGTGGATGGCGCAGTCACCGATTTACTGGAACTGCGCGAGGCCGGGCTGCCGGTCTTCGCCCGTGGCACCAGCCTGCTGACCACCAAGTTGCATGGCCGTGGGGACAGCCAGATCAATCAACCGATCCAGTGTGCCGGCGTGACGGTCAATCCAGGGGATCTGGTGCTGGCGGACGACAACGGCGTGCTGTTTCTCGACTGGCCAACGGCAGCCGGGGTCATCGATCAGGCGTTGGCGTCCGATCTTGCCGAACCGCGTTTGCTTGAGCGTTTGCGGGCCGGTGAGCCGGTGGCGCAGGTGTTGCGCGTCTAGGCCGTCAGGCAGCGTTGCAAGCTCTCGATGAAGATCGTCTCGGCCCGGCTCATGCGCTGCTCGCGGTTCCACAGCAAATGAATGTCCACATCGGCAATCCCTTTGTGGGGTGGCAGGCGCCAGAGCAATCCGGCGTCGACGTCGGCCGCCACCACGTGCTCGGGCAAGCAGCCAATGCCGAAGCCGGCGATCACCAGTCTTCGGACTTCTTCCAGGCTCGGTGAAGACGCAACAATCCGTCCGCTGAAACCTTGCTGATCACGGAAAATCGTCAGCGGCGAAAGCATGCCGCCAATCTGGTCGCTGGTGAAACTGACGAAATTCTCCCGCTGCAAATCCCCTTCGGCAACGTTCAGCTGCCCGAACAAGGCATGGTGCTTGCCGCAGAAAAACGCATAGCGCTGGCGCAGGAACAATCGCTGTTCCAGGCGCGGTTGCGGCCGACGATTGAGGCTCAGGCCAAGGGTCGCAGTCTTTTCCTGGAGGGCGCTGACGATGTCGGAACTGCGCATCACATCCACTTCCAGATCCACCCGCGGATGGTGGCGATGGAAGTCGGCGAGGAAGTCATCGAAGCGCTCGGAGAAGATTCGGCTGATGATCAACAGCCGCACCTTGCCGATCACTTCGTCGGCCGGTTGCTCCAGTACGCTGCTGACTTGCGACATCTGCCCGTAAATTTCCCCGGCCAGTTCGAAGATCTGCTCACCGACTTCTGTCAGGGCAAACCGTGGTCCACGTCGGGCGATCAATTGGCGCCCCAGTTGTTCTTCCAGCCGCTTCAGCGCCTGGCTCACCGCCGGTTGCGTCAGGTGCAGGCGGGCGGCGGCGCGGCTGATGCTCAGTTCCTGGCCGATCACCCGAAAGGTGCGCAGCAGGTTCCAGTCCAGACGGTCATTGAGCAGGCGTTGCACGTCGCGTTCGGCCATGGTGGTTCTCGATTATAAGTTGGCGTAATAGTTCGCATAATAAATAGAAAATTGACTAATCATAGCCCCGGGACGATAAATCACCCCCAGACAGGCACCGCCAGAGTGCCTCGGTTTTGCTGTTTCACTCCTGCCAAAAAAACAATCAAAGGAGCCTGACCCCATGAAGCCTGTTGCTTCGTCTCAGCCGCGCCGTGCCGCGGCGGCTGCCTTCATCGGCACCATGATCGAGTGGTACGACTTTTACATCTACGCCACCGCCGCCGCCCTGGTGTTCGGCGCGCTGTTCTTTCCCTCCGACGACAAACTGTTCAGCACCATGGCCGCGTTCGGCACCTTCGCCGTGGGCTTTTTCGCTCGACCGTTGGGCGGGATTATCTTTGGCCATATTGGCGACCGTATTGGCCGCAAGAAGTCGCTGATCATCACCTTGCTGATGATGGGCGTGGTCACGGTGTGCATCGGTTTGCTGCCGACTTACGGGCAAATCGGTGTGGCTGCGCCGGCGCTGTTGATCCTGCTGCGCATCGTCCAGGGCATCGCCGTTGGTGGCGAGTGGGGCGGGGCGGTGTTGATGGCGGGTGAGCACGCGCCGAAGGGGCGACGCAATTTCTTCGCCTCGTTTGCACAACTGGGCAGCCCGGCCGGTTTAATCCTGTCGCTGCTCGCTTTCAGCGCGGTCACTCGTTTGTCCGAAGAAGACTTGATGAGCTGGGGCTGGCGTCTGCCGTTCCTCGCCAGTTCGCTGTTGTTGCTGGTCGGCCTGGCGATTCGCCTGGGCGTGAATGAATCCCCGGAGTTTCTCGCCAGCCGAGAATTGGCGAGCAAAAGCACGCGTAAAGAGCAGGCACCGGTGATGGAAGTCTTGCGCACGGCTTGGCGGCCACTGTTGCTGTGCATCGGCGCCAACACACTCGGAATCGCCGGGGTGTATTTCACCAACACTTTCATGATCGCCTACACCACCCAGCAACTCGCGCTGCCGCGCTCGCTGATCCTTGAGTGCCTGTTTGTGGTGGCGGTCATTCAGTTCTGTATTCAACCACTGGCAGCGTGGGTCGCCGAGAAGATCGGCGCGACGCGGTTCCTGTGCCTGATGTCGCTGCTGGCGATGGCCTCGCCGTACCCGATGTTCGTGCTGGTCAGCTCGGCCCAGGCGCCGCTGATCATCCTTGGCATCGCCTTGGCGGTGGTGTGCATGGCGTCGTTCTACGCGGTGATTGCCGGGTACGTCAGCGGTATGTTCGAGACGCGCGTGCGCTACACCGCGATCTCCCTGGCCTACCAGATTTGCGGTGCGGTGGCGGGTGGCCTGACGCCGCTGATCGGCACTTTGCTGGCGCACAAGTTCGCCGGCCAATGGTGGCCGCTGGCGGTGTTCTACAGCCTGATCGCTGCCACTTCCTTGATCTGTGTCTTGTCCCTTGCCCGTCGCCATGCCAGCGCTGAACGCCTTGAATTGGCCAACGCTTAATCCAACGTTTGCAGGAGTAACTTATGTTGAAAATTAATGGTGAACGCCTGTGGGCGAGTTTGATGGCCATGGCGGAAATCGGCGCCACGGCCCGCGGTGGCAGTTGCCGATTGGCGTTGAGCGATGAAGACAAGGCCGGTCGCGAACTGTTTTCCCATTGGTGCCGCGAAGCCGGCATGACCCTGAGCGTCGATGCTATCGGCAACCTGTTCGCCCGCCGCGCCGGCACTGACCCGGACGCTGCGCCAGTGATGATGGGCAGTCACCTCGACACTCAACCTGAAGGTGGCCGTTTCGATGGCGTCTACGGCGTGCTCGCCGGTCTGGAAGTGGTCCGCTGCCTCAACGACCTTGGCATCCAGACCCGCAAGCCGCTGGAAGTGGCGGTGTGGACCAACGAAGAAGGCGCGCGTTTCACCCCGGCGATGTTTGGCTCGGCGGTGTTCACCGGCATCATGCAACTGGACGCGGCGCTGATGGTGCGTGACATCGATGGCATCAGCGTCGCCGGAGCGCTGCAACGCACCGGTTATGCCGGCGAACGGCCGTTGGGCGGCGCGGTGGATGCGTACTTTGAAGCGCACATCGAGCAAGGGCCGATCCTCGAAGACAATGCCAAGAGCATCGGCGTGGTCACTGGCGGCCAGGCGATTCGCTGGCTCGACGTGCGGGTCGAAGGCATGGCTGCGCATGCCGGAACCACGCCGATGCCGTTGCGCAAGGACGCCCTCTACGGCGTGGCGCAGATGATTCAGGCCATCGAAGTTCTAGCCACTGATTTCGCCCCGGAAGGCCTGACCACCGTTGGCGAGTTGGGCATCAATAAATCCTCGCGCAACACCATTCCGGGTCTGGTGAATTTCACCGTCGACTTGCGTCATCACCGTGACGAAGCGATTGAGGCGATGGAGCAGCAAGTCCGCGCACGACTTCAGGCGATTGCCGACGGTCGTGGCCTGAATCTGACCATCACCCCACACTGGATCAGCCCGGCCACGCCATTCGACGCCGAGTGCGTGGCGGCGGTGCAGCACGCGGTGGATGCCTTGGGCTACGCTCAGCAATCGATTGTCAGTGGCGCCGGGCATGACGCGATTCTCCTGGCGCGGTTCTGCCCGACAGCGATGGTGTTTATCCCATGTGTGGGTGGGTTGAGCCATAACGAAGCGGAAGACGTGTTGCCTGAGGACGTGCGACAGGGCACTGACGTGTTGCTCCACGCAGTCCTGGCTCGCGCCCAAAGAGCTGAATAAACCCGATCCAATGTGGGAGCGGGCTTGCTCGCGAAGGCGGAGTATCAGCCAACATCGATGCTGAATGACACACCGCATTCGCGAGCAAGCCCGCTCCCACAGGAGGATGCACCCGGTTTCAAGATCTACGTTTAGCTGACAGGAATTTATCCCATGCGCAGTTTTTTTCACCCCGAACAATTGCTCCACCATCCACGCAGCTACTACTCCCGCGGGCAAATGCGCACGCCACAGGAAGTGCCGGAGCGCGCTCAAAGATTGGTACAGGCTTCTCATTCTTTGGGCTTCAAAGTCGAGCAACCCGCCGACGCGGGACTCGCTCCTTTGCTGGCGGTACACGGTGCGCCGTACCTGGCGTTCCTGCAGGAAGCCCATCAACGCTGGAAGGAAATCCCCGAGGACTGGGGCGACGAAGTCATGTCGAACATCTTCGTCCGCGAGCCCAACGCCCTGCGCGGGATTCTCGCCCAGGCTTCCCGTTATCTGGCCGATGGCAGTTGCCCGGTGGGTGAGCAGACCTGGCGTTCGGCTTATTGGTCGGCGCAAAGCGCGATTGCCGGTGCCCAGGCGTTACTCGACGGCGAACCGGCCGCGTATGCCTTGTGCCGTCCACCGGGGCACCACGCCCGAGCCGAAGCGGCCGGCGGTTTCTGCTACGTGAACAACGCCGCAGTCGCGGCCCAAGTGTTGCTCGGCGGGTTTGAACGGGTGGCGGTGCTCGACACCGACATGCATCACGGCCAGGGCATTCAAGAGATTTTCTACGAGCGTGATGACGTGCTGTACGTCTCGGTGCATGGCGATCCGACCAACTTCTATCCGGGGGTGGCCGGGTTTGCCGATGAGCGTGGCGTCGGGGCGGGGGAGGGTTTCAACCTGAATCTGCCGATGGCTCACGGCGCTAGCGAGGCGGATTTCCTCGGGCAACTTGAGGTGGCGTTGGCGGCGGTGAAAGACTTTGGTGCCGAGGTGCTGGTGCTGTCCCTGGGGTTCGATATTTTTGAATTGGACCCGCAGAGCAAAGTGGCGGTGACGCGGGAAGGGTTTGCAGTGTTGGGCGAGCGGATTCGCAGCCTTGGGTTACCGTGCCTGATTGTGCAGGAGGGCGGTTATCACCTGGAGAGTCTTGAGGACAACGCCCGGGCGTTTTTTGTGAATTCCGACGTTTGGCACCTTTGACCTGTGGCGAGGGGGCTTGCCCCGTTGGGTCGCGCAGCGGCCCCAAAACCTGCGACTGCGGGGTGTCAGGTAAACCGCAGGCGATGGTTTTACGACTGCTTCGCAGCCGAACGGGGGCAAGCCCCCTCGCCACAGGCAAGCCTTCCTCTACCTAACTCTTGCCATCGCCCTGACGTTAACGTAAAGATTGGCATCAGGGCGCTGATTTCAAAAAGCGCCGAGCGGACCGCTGCGGAGCGCTTGATGACACTCATAAAAACAACACATCCCAAACCGCAACAGGAAGCACGGCTGGCCCGGGAAAAGCTTCACCTCGAAGGCGAAGTCCCCGATGGCGTATTGCGTGCGGAAATCGATGCCTCGTGGCGGCGCAGCCTCAGCCACGGCGTGCATTTCAACGGCAAACACGAACTGACGCTCGAATCGAGCGCCAGCCTTGAAGTGTTGCTGGCGAGCAATCGCCTGCTGATCGACGCCGCGATGCCGGCCATCGATTACCTGGCCGAGCGCCAGGGCAAGGAAGGGCTGATTATCCTCGCCAACTCCGACGCGACCATCCTCGCCGTCGAAGGCCGCGCCGACCGCCTCAAGGGCTCTGGCCTGCAAGACATCACCCTCGGTGCCTGCTGGAGTGAAGCCGCTCGCGGCACCAACGCCCTCGGCACCGCATTGGTCGAAGCCCGACCGACCCTGATCGATTGCGGCGAACATTACCTGGATCGGCTGAGCGATTTCTCCTGCACCTCAGTGCCGATCCACTGCCCGCAAGGCGACATCCTCGGCGTCCTCGACCTCACTCGCGAAGGCCCACTCGGCCGGGTTCACGACAGCACTGCGTTGTTGGCCATGGCCGTCAGCCAGATTGAAAGCCGGGTGTTCAACGCCAGTTATCCGGATCAAATCGTCCTCGCATTCCACAGCCGTCGGCAGTACCTCGAATCGCCGTGGCAAGGCCTGCTGGCGGTGAGCCTCGGCGGGCAGATCCTCGCGGTCAGCGCCCAGGCCTGCCAATTGCTGCGCGCCGAGCGTTCGGCACTGGTGGGGCACCGCTGCGAGGAGTTTCTCGGGGTCGATGGCCTGCAACTGCTGGCCCGGCTGCAACAGGGCGGCATCGGCAGCCTGCAAACCGCCAAGGGCGAATTCTTCTACAAAACCCTGCGTGCACCGCAGCGTTCGATCAACGTCGGCACCACGCCGCGCCCGGTTGCCAAACCCGCCAAACCACAACCGGACCTCGAATCCCTGGCCGGCAGCAATGTCCGTTATGCCCGCGCCTTGCGCATGGCCCGACAAGGCCTGGCGAATGAACTGCCGGTGTTGCTGCTCGGCGAAACCGGCACTGGTAAAGAAGTCATCGCCCGTGCCCTGCACATGGCCGGCACGCGCTGCGACAAACCCTTCGTCGCGGTGAACTGCGCGGCGATCCCCGAAGGCCTGATCGAGTCAGAATTGTTCGGTTACCGCGAAGGCGCCTTCACCGGTTCACGCCGTGGCGGCATGGTCGGGCGCCTGCAACAGGCTCACGGCGGCACCTTGTTCCTCGATGAAATCGGCGACATGCCGTTGGCCTTGCAAGCGCGACTGCTGCGGGTGTTGCAGGACCGCAAAGTCGCGCCATTGGGCGCTGGCGAAGAGCAGGACATCGACGTCGCACTGATCTGCGCCACCCACCGCGACCTCAAGCGTCTGGTCGAGGACAAACACTTTCGCGAAGACTTGTTCTACCGGGTCAACGGCATCAGCGTGATGCTCCCGCCGCTGCGCGAACGCGAAGATTTCAGTGGCCTGGTCGGTCGACTGCTGGCCAAACTCGACGCCCCGACCGTCACCTTGCACGACGACCTGAGCAAATTGCTCGGCGGCTATCACTGGCCGGGCAACATCCGCCAATTGGAGATGGTCTTGCGCACGGCGTTGGCGATGCGCGAGGTGGGGGACACCGTGCTCACCCTCGACCACTTGCCCGACAGCATGCTCGATGACTTGACCGCCACCGAACGCCCGCAGGCCGGGAGCATTCGCGAAAACGAACTGGAGCTGATTCGCCAATCCCTCGACGCGCATCAGGGCAATGTCTCGGCCGCCGCCGACGCGTTGGGCATCAGCCGCGCGACCCTGTATCGCAAACTCAAGCAGTTGCGCCCGTGATGCAGCGCCTGATCGTTCGGCTGATCGACAGCCAGAATCCGCAAGCCCTGCAATCTTCGTTGCGCTGGCTCTACAGCTTCGTGCGACCGCATCGACTGGCGATTGCCGGGTTGCTCGGGTTGTCGGTCTGCGCTTCGTTGTTGGTGCTGGTGCAACCGTGGTTGACCAAACTGCTGATTGACGACGGCCTGCTGGGGCGCAATTTCCCGGTGTTGGTGCTGATCGCGGGGTTGATGATCGTCGCCGGTTTGCTCGGTACGGCGCTGTCGGGGATCAACCGTTACCTGCACACGCGGCTGTCCGGACGGATCCTGTTCGCCCTGCGCGATGACCTTTATCGACACTTGCAGACCTTGTCGCCGAGCTTCTATGGCCAGCGGCGGATCGGCGACCTGATGTCGCGCCTCGATGGCGACGTCGCAGAGATTCAGCGCTTTGCCGTGGACTCGTTGTTTTCGGCGGTATCGAGCGTGATCGGGCTGTTCTTCTCCGTGGCGATGCTGCTGACCTTGTCCTGGAAACTCTCGCTGCTGGCGCTGGTGCTGATTCCCCTCGACGTGCTGTGGCTGCGCTGGATGCGGCGCAAGGTCGAGCGCGATGTGCGGCAATTGCGCGAGCGTTCGGCGGACATGTCGTCATTCATGGTCGAGACCCTGCCGGTGATGAAATTCATCCAGTCCGCCGGCCAGCAACAACGCGAAGCGCGACGGCTGGAGAGCTTGGGCCAGGGTTATATGAGCCAGTTGCTGCGCCTGCAAGTCACCGAGTTTTTCACCCAGGCTGTGCCCGGCACACTGACGTCGTTGTCGCGGGCCTGTGCGTTTTTGATCGGCGGTTATTGGGTGGTGCAGGGGACGTGGCAACTCGGCGCGCTGATCGCGTTTTCAACTTATCTCGGGATGGCGGTGGGGCCGGTGCAAAGTCTGCTCGGGCTCTATGTCGCCATTCAGCGGATGACCGTCAGCCTCGGGCGCGTCATGGAGTTGCGCGGCGAAGAGCCGACCGTGCTCACACCGGTCACGCCGCAGCCGATACCGCGCTGCGGCGAGCTGCGTTTTGACAACGTGCATTTCAGCCATCCGGGGCGTCCGAGCACCTTGCGCGGGATTGATGCACGCATTCCCTACGGTTTGAAAGTCGCCCTGAGTGGCGGCTCGGGTGTCGGCAAATCGACCCTGATCGACCTGCTGCAACGGCATCACGATCCGCAATCTGGCCGGGTGTTGTTGGGGGAAATCGATCTGCGGGAACTGGACCTGTTCGAGCTGCGTCGACGGATTGCGATCGTCAGTCAGGACATCGTGCTGTTTCGCGGCAGCCTCGCCGATAACCTGGCGTATGCGGTGCCGGATGCCAGTCGCGAGGCGATTGCCGGTGTTGCGCAGTTGGCGCAACTCGACAGCCTGATCGCATCCTTGCCCGAAGGCCTCGACAGTCCGTTGGGTGAGCGCGGTCAGCAGCTCTCCGGCGGGCAGAAACAGCGGATCGCCATTGCCCGGGCGCTGTTGCAGGACCCATTGATTCTGGTGCTCGACGAAGCGACTTCGGCGGTGGATGAAGCCACCGAGCGTGAAGTGATCGAAGCCATCGACCGACTGTTTGCCGGGCGTACGCGCATCCTTATCAGCCATCGTCCATCGACTCTGGCGGACGCCGATCTGCGCTTTGAATTGCTCGACGGTGTGCTCACCTCGAAAACGGTGATGCATGAAGCCTGAACTGCGAATTGGCGTGGTGGACAGCGGTCATTCGGCGGTGCAGCGAGTGCAGGTTGTTGCGGGGCGCCGGTTTTCGTTGCTGGAGGATGGGTTGGCGGAAAGTGATTTACGCGACGATCCGCTTGGCCACGGCAGCGCGGTGATCGAGGCCATCGGGCGGCGCGCGCCGGCGGCGGTGTTTTGTGTGGCGCAGGTGTTTGACCAGCGTGGCGTCACCAGTGCCTTGCAGATCGCCACGGCGATTGACTGGCTGGTGGCGCAGGATGTGCGGCTGATCAATTTGAGCCTGGGGTTGCGGCAGGACCGCAGCTTGTTGCGCGAAGCCTGCGCGGCAGCCGTGGCGAGCGGCGTGTTGTTGTGTGCATCGAGTCCGGCTCAGGGCGAGGGCGTGTATCCAGCGAAATATCCACAGGTGTTGCGCGTCACTGGTGATGCCCGTTGTGCCGAGAACGAATGGTCGTGGCTCAACAGTGCCCAGGCGGATTTCGCGGCGTGTGTGCATGGGACGTATCCGGGGCAGTCCGGGGCCAGTCTGGGGTGTGCGGCGTTGAGCGGACACATTGCCGGTTTCCTGGTTGCTCATCCTGATGTGAGCAATGAGCAGGTCATTGAATGGCTGCGAGAGAACGCTCGTTATCGTGGTCCAGAACGGCGCAGCGGGCCATGATTTTGATTCTTGGCGCAGGGCCCGCAGGAGCGGCGGTTGCCTTGGGTTTGCGTCGACTCGGTTACCCGGTGACGCTGGTCAGCGAATGGCGACGGTTTGCCGCGCTCGAAGGGGTTTCCATTCGAGTGCTGGAGGCGTTGCGCGGCGCGGGACTGAATCACGCATTGGCGGACGCGGCGCTACCTTCCCAGCGACAGGTGTCGTGGAATGGTCAGCAGCATGCGCAGAACATCGAATATTTGTTGGACCGTCCGAGTTTTGATCGTGGATTGCGCGAGGATTTGCGTCTGGCTGGTGTTGAGATGATCGAAGGGCGGGTGCTGACGGTGCGGTCCTCGGCTACCGGGCATCGGGTCGAAATTGAAGGACACGACGTGTTGGTCGCGGATTTTCTGGTGGAGGCTCGTGGACGTTCCGCTCCAGCGCTCGGTAAAGGCTTGCGCGGGCCGGAGACGGTCAGCCTGCTCAATCGCTGGCAAGGCACGCCGGGCAGTACCGCCAGCGCTGTGGAAAGTCTTGAGGACGGCTGGGCCTGGATGGCGCGGCGGGCCGACGGTCAATGTTATTGGCAATGGACGGTGGACGTGGCCAGTGCTTCGTTACCGGGTAAGGCTCAGTTGCTTGATTACTGTCGTCAGCGGCGCCACGGTTCGGAAGTGGCTCGGGCGTTTTTCGGTCATCAACCTGAATACGATCTGCAACTGCACGCCCGCAGCAGCACAGCGATTTTGTGCCCACAGGTCTGCGGCGATAACTGGATTCGGGTGGGTGACGCGGCGATGGCGGTAGACCCGTTATCGGGCAACGGGATTTTTCAGTCGTTGTCCTCGGCATTGCAGGCGCCCACGGTGATCAACACCTTGCTGCGTAAGCCGCAGCGAACGGCGTTGGCCCAGCGCTTTCATCAGCGGCGGGTGGAGCAGTTGTTTTTGCGCTTTGCCCGGATCGGACGAGATTTTTATGCCGATGAGCAGCGCTGGCGGGATCAACCGTTCTGGCAGGCTCGGCGACAGTGGCCGGATGCCGAGGTGGCGCATGCCGAGGCGGATTTTGCGGCGTTGCGGATTGAGCGGGCGCCGGTGCTGCGGGATGGGTTTGTAGATGAGGTTGAAGTGGTGGTGACAGCGGATCAGCCGCTGGGGATCTGGCATGTTCAGGGGGTTGAGTTGGCGCCGTTGGTGCGGCGGTTGCGCAGCGAGCCAGCGGAGCAGGCGTTGGCCGGGTTGACGGTGGAGCAGGGGCGGGTGGTTCGGGGTTGGTTGTTGCAGCAGGGTTTCAAGCCCTGACATGTTGGGTGACTTGGCTGGCCTCATCGCGAGCAAGCTCGCTCCCACAGTGGATTTGTGATCGACACAAAACCCATGTGGGAGCGAGCTTGCTCGCGATAGCGGCCTAAAGAACGCCGCCGATTACAACTTGATCAACACCGACTTCAACTCGGTGTAATGCTCAATCGCCGCATACCCCATTTCCCGCCCAACCCCGGACATCTTGTACCCGCCAAACGGAAGCGCCGGGTCCAGCGCGCTATGGCAATTGACCCACACTGACCCTGACTTGATCCACGGAATCATCCGGTGCACCGCCGCCAGATCATTGGACCAGATACTCGCCCCCAATCCATACGGACTGTCATTGGCCATGCGCAGCGCATCGGCTTCGTCATCAAACGGAATTGCCACCAGCACCGGGCCGAAGATTTCTTCCTGCACCAGCGAGTGCTTCTGATCGACATCGACAATCACTGTCGGTTTGACGAAGAACCCCGGCCCGAACTGCTCGCCGCCGCACGCGATGGTCGCGCCGCTTTCCCGACCCTTTTCGATATATCCGTAAACCCGCTCCTGCTGACGCTTCGAAATCAACGGCCCCATCTCGACGCTCGGGTCCATGCCGTTGCCGAGTTTCATGGCGTTGGCGATGTCGGCGATGTCCGCCACCACATTCTCGAAATGCTTGCGCTGCACATACAGCCTGGAACCGGCGCAGCAGACCTGGCCCTGGTTGAAGAAAATCGCACTTGCAGCACCGGCGGCGGCAGTCTTCAGGTCGGCGTCGGCCATGACGATGGTTGGCGATTTACCGCCCAGTTCCAGGGTCACCCGGGTCATGGAGTCCATGGCGATCTTGCCGATCTGCTTACCCACGGCGGTCGAGCCGGTGAAGGTCAGCTTGTCCACCAACGGGTTGTGCGTCAGGGCCGAGCCAGCCGTGATGCCGGTGCCGGTGACCACGTTGAACACGCCTTCGGGGTAGCCGGCTTCCAGCACCAGTTCGGCGAGTTTCAGTGCGGTCAGCGGGGTTTCGTCGGCGGGTTTGAGCACCATGGTGCAGCCGGTGGCCAGGGCCGGGCCGAGTTTCCAGCAGGCCAGCAGCAACGGAAAATTCCAGGCGACGATGGCACCGACCACGCCCACTGCTTCGCGCCGGATGAAACTGTGGAACTGATCGTTGGGCATCAGCGGTAACGAGACTTCAACGCTGGAGCCTTCGATTTTGGTCGCCCAACCGGCCATGTAGCGCAGGAAATCGATGGACAATTGCACGTCCATCACCTGAGCCACCGCCGCACTTTTGCCGTTGTTCAGGCATTCCAGTTGCGCCAGCAGCTCGGCGTCGCGCTCCATCAGGTCGGCGAGTTTCCACAACAGGTTTTGCCGCTCACGCGGGCGGGTGCGGGTCCAGGCTGAATCATCGAAGGCCTGGCGGGCGGCGAGTACTGCACGGTCGACATCCTCGGGCGTCGCCCGTGGCACCACGCACAGCATTTCGCCAGTGGCCGGGTTGTGCAGCGGCATGGTCTGGCCGTCGGCGGCCTCGACCCAGTCGCCGCCGATCAGCATGCGCGGCGCGCGCTGGATGAAGGCCGAAGTGGCGGGAAGCAAATAAGGAAGCGACATGGTGAGATCTCTTTTTATTCGTGAGATCAGCGCTTTCGCAACGGTTGTGCCAGTTTGCTGGCGAGCAGTAACAGCGGCGGTTTAACGGGGTTTCAGCTTTCAAAAGAGGCTGAGGAAGGGGCGCGTGTGTCGCAATCTGAGACGCGCTTGAGACGGTTTCGCGGTGATGGGCGCCCGACCTGTCACGTCGGACGCCCGGTGCTACCGATCACTTTTCAGGGTGGGCATAGACCTTGCGGCCACCTTTCCAGGTTTCACAGATCTTGATATCGCGGATGCTGGTCGCTGGGACTTTTTCGTCGAGCGGGTTCTGCTCGAGAATCACTAGGTCGGCAAAGTGACCATCCTGCAACGAGCCCATCCACTGGTCGGCATGGCACTGCCAAGCGGCGTCATAGGTGATGGCTTTTAAGGCTTGCTGGCGGGTCAGGCACTCGGCTTCGTTGAGGATCGGTTGCTGACGCGGGTCACTGATGAAATGGCCCTGCGCATCACGCATGCCTTCCATTTTCCGGGTCACGGCCTGCTCCATGGAGCGCAGCGGCCCCAGTGGGGTGACCGAACAATCGCTGTGCAGCGAGATTCTCAATCCATGGTCCAGGGCCGACTTGCACAGGTCGAGCATCTTCGTGGCTTTCTCCTCGAAAATAGCCTTTTCGAATGCGTAGCCCCAGTAGCCGACATGACCGATCAGAAAGCTCGGTGAGATGCCCAGTCTTTTCATGTCTTTGAGATGGTCTTCGGTTAACAGCGAGCAGTGTTCGATACGGTGACGTTTTTCAAGCCCGCTGGTTTTTTCAGCGCGGCCTCATAAGCGCTGAGGGTGAAACTGATCGCCCGGTCACCGTTGGCATGAATCATCAGCGGCCAGCCGTCCTTCATGGCCGTATTGATGGTGGTCTGATAGGCGTCGGGAATGACTGTCGGGGTTGTAGTTCCATCCGGATCACAGAAGTTGAAGTTACCCAACTCGGGCTTCGTCTCACAGCAGTACGGCTGCGCCTGATAGCCCGTCAGCCCCTGGTTGGAGCCGTCCGAAATCAACTTGAGCCCACCTTGATAAAAACGCCTGGCGGCTTCTTTGGTCACGGGATGGTATTTCTTCCCAATGCTATCGTAGGGCGCGGCATAACCGATCCGCACGTTGCTGTGGTGCTTGAGATCATAGATGCCGAGGACGATTTTGGAGAACGTGTCCATCATGGCGTCGTAGAGCAGGGTGACGCCCCGGCTGGACGCTTTATCGAAATAGGCCTTGAGGTGGTTGAAGATGTTCAACACGTCGAGGGCCTGCTTGAGCGGAATCGACAGAATGGCAGGCATCATGCCGGCCTCCTCCTGAAGATTGCCGCGCGTGGCGTCGATGAAATCCTGGCAGGTTGCGTAGTGCTCGCGCAGTTTTTTGCTGCTCGGGTTGTGGCTGTTGTAGACGGCTTTGCACGCGGCCGTGTTCAAGTAAAAGGTGTGCATCGAAGCGCTGACCATCAACAACGGGTTTTGCGACACGATGTTGTCCAGGTTGCCGACGTTATCCCCGGTTTCATCGATATCGCAGTAAAAGGTTGTGAGTTGGTTGAGGCCGTTTTTCACTTCCGTGAATGGCATCAGAGCCGGGTCGACCATGCGGCCGAGTATCCAGGTCGAAGTGTCTTCGGGAATGTGCTTGTTGATTTCTTCCTTCAGCCAGTTCCAGTCATAGCGGGGGCGTAGCCGCTGATCCTGTTTGATGTCGCGCGGGCCTTTGACGTCATCCGGATTCGACGAATCCTGGATGGCGCCCAGGTCCAGCCAGCCTTCAATCGCGCACGTCTGCACGATGTGCACGTGGGGTTCGATCAGGCCGGGCAGCAGGGTTTTGCCGTCCAGTTGCCGGGTCGTCCAGGCGATGCCTTTGGCTTTCATGTGGGCCTGGACGTGGCCGAGGCTACCGGAGGCGACGACGTCGCCACCATGGATGCCCAGCGCTTCGACCCGCTCATCCATGTTGCCGTCCTTGAGCGGGTAAATCACCCCGCCGGTAAAGATGACCGACTCGCTATCAGGTTCTGGCCCGAGCTTGGGCAGCTGGCTCGCAAGGGCCGTTGGGTCGAAAGTGTGTTTGAGTGCATTCCAGATGGGGTTTTCGCAGCCGCAATGGGTGCAATTGTGATCATTTCCGTTTGATCCCATGACGCGTTCCTCAGGTTTTCGGTGGTTTGAGGCGTAACGCACACGATGTGCGCGCTGCAAGCGTAGCAGTGGTTCGGGAGTTGGTTATCCTTGTCTCAGACTGCAACAGCTGTCGCGATATTAGACGCCGGCTTGCCTTTCGAAGCCCGGTTGTAAACTGATTTTTCATCACAGTTTATTGATTTAAAAGACTATTAATAAGCTGGCACGCTCCGTGTATTGCTCATCGCAGACGTTTCTCTTGCCTCCGCCAGCGGCTCGCCGCCGGTGGCAGAAACCATAAAAACGATAAGCCACAACAATAAGAAAGCACCGTGCGAGGTTCGACGTTGATGAAGAGAAAACTCCGATCAGGCATGAGCGCCGGCCTGCTGGCCGTGGCCGCTTGTGTGGCGCTGCATTCGCCTTACAGCCTGGCAGCCCGCGACGCCCAGACCATCCTCAAGGAAACCTGTCAGGGCTGTCACACCCCCGAAGCCGATAACGCCCTGAGCCGCATCAGCCACCAGCGCAAGACCCCGGAAGGCTGGCTGATGAGCATCGCCCGGATGCAGACCATGCACGGTTTGCAGATCAGCGATGACGACCGCCGCACCCTGGTCAAATACCTGGCCGACACCCAGGGCCTGGCGCCGAGCGAGACCGATGGCGTGCGCTATGCGCTGGAGCGCCGGCTCAATACCGTCGAGCATTTCGACGACCAGACCAGCCAGATGTGCGGCCGCTGCCACTCCGGTGCGCGGGTTGCGCTGCAACGCCGTCCGGCCCAGGAGTGGGAGCGTCTGGTGAACTTCCACCTCGGTCAATGGCCGTCGCTGGAGTACCAGGCCCTGGCTCGGGATCGCGACTGGTTTGATATCGCCCGTAAGGACATGGTGCCCCTGTTGGCCAAGCGTTATCCGCTGGACAACCCGGCCTGGAAAGCCTGGCTGAAAGTCGCGCCGAAAGCCGATGCGCTGGTGGGCGACTGGAGCTTCAGCGGCCACTTGCCGGGTAAAGGCGAACTGGCCGGCGTGATGAGCGTCACGGCCGATGGCAGCGACACCTTCCAGGTCAGCGTCAAAGGCCAATACGCCGATGGCAGCCCGTTCAACGGCGACGGTAGCGCGATTCTCTACAGCGGTTATGAATGGCGCGGTAACGTGACCATCGACGGCGTGACCATGCGCCAGGTGTTCGCCGCCCAAGGCACCGCGATGCAGGGCCGGATGTTCGAGGCTGAGCACGATGAGCGTGGTCTGGACTTCGTTGCCGCCAAGCAGGGCAGCAGCCGTTTGCTGGCCGTTCAACCGGGTTATCTGAAGGCTGGTGCTGAAACCGAAGTGACGTTGATTGGCAGCGGTCTCACCGGCAAACCGAACTTCGGCAAAGGCGTGGAAGTGGTCGCCGTCGTCGAGCAAAGCCCTGACCGGATCAAGGTCAAACTCAAGGCTGCTGCGAATGCTCAACCGGGCCTGCGCAACGTCACTGTCGGCATGCTGAAAGGCCCGACCCTGTCGGTCTACAGCAGCATCGATGCCGTCAAAGTCGTGCCGGAATTCTCGGTGGCGCGGATCGGCGAGGGCGGTGGCTCGACGCCGAAAGTCCAGGGCCGTTTCGATGCTGAAGCCTGGGGCAAGGGCGCCGATGGCAAGCCGTATCGCATTGGCGTGTTCCCGGCGCAATGGAAGGTCGAGGCCTTCGATGATCGCGCCAAGGAAGACCAGGACGTCAAGTTCGCCGGCACCATGCAGGCCGACAGCGGCGTGTTTACACCGGGCGATGCCGGGCCAAACCCGCAGCGCAAAATGTCCACCAACAATGCCGGCAACCTCGAGTCGATCGCCGCCGTCGACGACGCAGGAAAATCCCTGACCGGCGAAGGCCACATGATCGTCACCGTGCAACGCTGGAACAATCCACCCATTCCATGATGTTGAAAACGTGAGCTAGCTGACCGCAACGGCTTCAGACACTTTTTCGGAATGACCGCAGGCCTCGAAACCGGGGTTTGCACAGGAGGTTGCAATGGGCGCTATTTTGAATCTGGTTGAACGCAATCTGCACGAAGTGCACGTCGACGCCGACCGCATGCTGTTCCACATCCCCAGCAGTTCGCTGTTCGCCAGCGATGAGCTGACCGGCACCATCATCGATACCTTGCGCGGTCCCGGCTGTTCGTCGGAGGACCTGATCCAGCGTTTGGCCGCACGCTTTAACGGTGACGAAATCACCGAAACCCTGCGCGAGCTGATGGCCCTGGAACTGGTCAGCGACGGCTCGCCACTGACCCCGGACATCGGCACCAAACGAGTCGAGCGCACGGCGATCAATACCGTGGTGCTCAACGTGAACACCGGCTGCAACTTGAGCTGCACCTACTGCTACAAGGAAGACCTCGACAAGCCGTCGGCCGGCAAGAAAATGGACGTTGAAACGGCGGTCGCGTCGGTAGAAATGCTGCTGCGCGAATCCCCGGATGAAGAGCGTTTCACCGTGGTGTTTTTCGGTGGGGAGCCGTTGAGCAACCGCAAGCTGATCGAGTACATGGTCGATTATTGTGAAAAGCGGTTTGCCGAGGCGGGCAAGTTCGTCGAGTTCGTCATGACCACCAACGCCACGCTGCTCACCGAAGACACCGTGGACTACCTCAACGCCCACCGTTTCGGGCTCTCTGTGAGTATCGACGGGCCGAAAACCGTGCACGACCGCAATCGCATCACCGTGGGCGGGCAGGGCACCTATGACGTGGTGCGGCGCAAGGCCGAGATGCTGCTGTCGCGCTACAACAGCCGCCCGGTCGGCGCGCGGGTAACCCTGACCACCGGCGTCACCGATGTCGAAACCATCTGGGATCATCTGTTCAACGAACTGGGGTTTGCCGAAGTCGGTTTCGCCCCGGTGACGTCTGGCGACATCAGCACCTTCAACCTGTCCAGCGAGGAGCTGATCGAAGTCTTTGCCAACATGAAGAAACTCGGCCGGCGTTACCTGGAAGCCGCGTTGGAGCACCGCAATATCGGTTTTTCCAACCTGCACCAGTTGATCACCGACATCCACGAAGGCCATAAAAAAGCCCTGCCATGTGGCGCGGGTTTGAAGATGCTGGCAGTGGATCACAAGGGTGAGCTGAACCTGTGCCACCGCTTTACCGGCTCGTCACTGCCGACGTTTGGCAACGTTCACAGCGGTGTAAAACAGGTCGAATTGAACGACTTCCTGTCCCAGCGCCTGGACCGCACCAACACCGGTTGCGAGGACTGTCAGATCCGCAACCTCTGCTCCGGCGGCTGCTATCACGAAAGCTATGCCCGTTACGGCGACCCGACCCACCCGACCTATCACTACTGCGAACTGATGCGTGACTGGGTCGACTTCGGCATCGAGGTCTACACCCGGATCATGGCCCACAACCCTGCGTTTATCAGCAGCTACATCACTCCGCGCAAGGCTCACTGATATGAAACATCTCAAGGCAATCAATAACAAAGCGCTGAAGCTCGATCAGGCCGCAGCCGAAAACCGCATTGAAGAAGTGGTGGCGATGAGCTCGGTCGCCGGCTGCGCCTCGACCACCGACCCGGGTTGGGAAATCGACGCCTTTGGCGGTGTGTCGTCGCTGTGCCAGCCGATGGAAGCGGATCTTTATGGCTGTTCCGACCCGTGCTGGTGGCCGGCCCAGGTGCCCGACATGATGAGCACTTACCCGGACTGGAACAAGGACGCGCAGGCCTCGAACGAGAGTTGGCGCAACCTCGGGACTGTTTTCCCAAAAGATAAGTGATCGGACCTCAGAAGGATTTCAGCATGCTTATTGTCAAAGCCTGCGGCCTGGCCGCGTTCGCCGTCCTGAGCGTCTGTTCGCTTAACGTTCTGGCCGATGAAAACACTGCACTGCAAGACGGTCACGAGTACATGTTGACCACTAATTACCCGAACAACCTGAATGTGATCGACCTGGCCACCGACACCTTGTTCAAGACCTGCAAAATGCCGGACGCCTTCGGTCCTGGCACCGTGCAACTGTCGCCGGATCACAAGACCGCGTACGTGCTGAACAACCACTATGCGGACATCTACGGCGTTGAGCTGGATAACTGCAAACAGGTGTTCCACACCAGCATCACCCAGAAACCCGGTGAGAAAGCGCGCTCGATGTTCGCCTTCACCCTCAGCCATGACGGCAAGGAACTGTTCGCTGTCGCCAACCCGACGCTGATGCTCAACGACCGCTATGAAGTGCAGCAACCGCGGCTCGATGTCTACGCCACCGACGCTGGCATGGACGCCAAACCCGTGCGCAGTTTCCCGGCGCCACGGCAGTTGACCATCATGCAAAGTGGCGACGATGGCACGCTGTATGTGGCGGGGGCGGACGTCTACAAGGTCGATGTCAAAACCGGCAAGTTCGATGTACTGATCCCCAGCCGTCACTGGAAACGCGAGAACTACAGCGCGCCGGACGTGCTCTACGTGTGGAACCAGCAGACCTATCGCCATGACTTCTCGCTGCTCTACACCGCGGCGAAATTCAAGGACAAGAAGCAGGACCCGCTGACCGCCGAGTACCTCTACGGGCTGTTCAGTATCGACCTGAAAACCGGCAAGACCGAAACCACCGATTTTGGTCCTTTGACGGAAATCTACTTCAGCGGCATGCGCTCACCGAAGGACCCGAACCTGATGTTCGGTGTGCTCAACCGGTTGGCCAAGTACGACATCAAGCAGAAAAAACTGTTGCAGTCGGCGACGCTGGATCACTCCTACTACTGCATTTCCTTCAACAAGGACGGCAGCAAGATCTACCTGGCCGGGACGTTCAATGATGTGGCGATCTTCGATGCCGAGAGCCTGAAACAGATCGGCAGCATCAAAATGCCGGGTGGGGATATGGCGATTACCACGGCGCAGATCTTTGTGCGCTGATTCTCGGCAGAAAATCAAAAGATCGCAGCCTTCGGCAGCTCCTACAGTGTTACGCGATCCCTGTAGGAGCTGGCGTAGCCTGCGATCTTTTCGCTTTTAAGAGTAGGAGGGCACCGGGCAGCTCATATCGCCTTCCTCGCACTTGAGGTAACTCTTGAAGGTCTCGACGCGAACCTTGGTGAGGTGGGTGGTGCACTGGTTGTAGATCAGCCCCTCCATGCTGCCACCCGCCACCCCGGAGGCCGAAAACTCGCACTCGGCATCCCGAAACGCCACCCAGCTACGCTGGGCGCTGACCAGCAGCTTCTTGGCATCGGGACTGTCCTTCAATCTTTTGGTGATCTGCTGATACAGCACATTCAGCTCTTTATCCGCAGCCTTGTACTGCTCGGCGGAGCACTGATTCATGGTGCTCTGGTCGTTGGCGTTGGCGCAGTCCACGGCATGCGCCACGGTGGTGAACAGCAGTGGCAACAGGGCCAGGAGAAAGCGTGGGTTCATAGGGGATTCTCGCGGTGACAATGGAAAATTGAGGTGCAGTGTAGCGACGCGGACGGTCAATCAATCAATCTGCAGACCACCCCAATCTACTGTGGGAGCGGGCTTGCTCGCGAAGAGGGCGTGTCAGTCGACATTGATATTGCCTGGCACACCGCTTTCGTGAGCAAGCCCGCTCCCACATCAGGTTCTGTGTAGTCTCGGGAATTTATGTCTGCCACTCATGGCATTGTTCAATGGCTTCATATTCAAGCCAAGGCACATCGTGAGCCATCCAGATATGCGCCTGAGGCGTCGTCCCCGGATCATCATCGAGCGTCGCCACCCGCACGATCACATGCGGCTGAGCCAACCGCTCCGCCATCAACTGCGAGCCACACACCGAACAGAAATGCCGAAGCTTGCCCGGCGACGATTCGTAGCTGCTCAGCCGATCCTGACCCTTGGTCCAGCGAAAATGCTCGCGCATGACCCCGGCCGTCGAGGCGAACGCCGCAGCGTGGGCCTTGCGGCAGGTTTGGCAATGACAGTGAACGATCGGCATGTCGAGGCCGTCGAGTTGATATTCGATGGTTTTGCACAGGCAACTGCCGTGCAGGGAGGGACGTTGCATGGGTCATCCTTGGCCGGAATTTAAAACGTTGCGCACTTTAACATGCGCGTGTCAGGCCCTTGCGAAGGCGCGACCAAGATCCCGAAAGCGACAACCGCACCCACTTGATACAACTTTAGGGTTGGTCTTGTGGTCTCACAGGCCTACTGTTCAGTACAGGAGGTGACTTATGAATCCAGCATCAGATCGCATCGAAAGGAAGATTCTGCTCAAGGCGCCGCGTTCGCAGGTCTGGCGCGTGTTGGCCAATGCCGAAGCGTTCGGCCAGTGGTTTGGCGTATCACTGGAGGGCAAGCGTTTTGTCGCCGGTGAGTGGACCCAGGGGCAAATCACGTATCCCGGTTATGAGCATTTGCTGTGGAATGTCCTGGTGGAGCGGGTCGAGCCGGAACGGGTGTTCTCGTTTCGCTGGCATCCGTATGCGGTGGAGCCGGACGTCGATTACTCCCAGGAGCCCACCACACTGGTGCTGTTCGAGCTCGAAGACATGGATAACGGTACGTTGCTGAAGGTTACCGAGTCCGGTTTTGATCACATTCCCCAGACGCGCAGGCTCAAGGCGTTCCGCATGGACAGCCGTGGCTGGGACGAGCAGATGAGCAATATCGAAGAGTTTCTCAAAGTCAGCATCAAGGCCCGTGAACATCAGGGCGAGTGAAGGTTGCATGTTTGAACCTTGGTTGAAGCGCTGGGCGCTGGTGCCGGACGGCGAACCCATCATCACACTTGGCAGTCGCTTGCTACCGGTGCGCATGGGCGATGTGCCGGCGATGCTGAAGATCGCCGTCGATGACGAAGAGAAATTCGGCAATCTGCTGATGACCTGGTGGGACGGTGAGGGCGCCGCCCAGGTGTTCGCCCATCACGGCGACGGTTTGTTGATTGAACGAGCCATGGGCCGGCGCTCGCTGATGCGCATGGCGCTCAACGGGCAGGACGATGAAGCCAACCAGATCATGTGTGCGGCGGTGGCGCGGTTGCATGCACCGCGCTTGTCGCCCTTGCCGCCGCTGGTTCCGTTGACGCAATGGTTCAACGCGTTGCGCCTGGCTGCTGAACAGCACGGCGGGCTCTATGCTCTCAGCCTTTCCACGGCCGAAGCCTTGCTGGCCGAGCCGCAAGACGTGGTGGTGCTGCACGGCGATCTCCATCACGACAATATTCTGGATTTCGAAACGCGAGGCTGGCTGGCCATCGATCCCAAACGGGTGCTCGGTGAGCGCGGTTTCGATTACGCCAACCTGATCTGCAACCCCGAACTGCCTACAGCGTCGGATCCGCTGCGTTTCGAGCGGCAAATCAAGATAGTGGCTAAAGCAGCGGGGCTTGAGCGGCGGCGCTTGCTGCAATGGGTGCTGGCCTTTGCCGGGTTGTCTGCCGCCTGGTTTCTTGAGGATAACGACACGATGGCGGCCGAAGGTCAGCTGCAGGTCGCTAAACTCGCGGCTTTTACGCTTGATACCTGATAGGTCTAAGGGTTTTCGGAAGGGCAGCTATAGCGAATGTCTTACACGCGATGGTAGCTATGTCGTCTATTGCACATTGGATCCGAAGCGTAATCTAGCCTCATCAACTGAAGCACAGGGAGTGCTCAGGATCATGGATGATCGACCATAAGCAAGGATTCGCTGCCGACAGGGAGTCGCAATGGTCTTGGGAAAAACCCGCTTCGGCGGGTTTTTTTCGTCTGTCGAAAAATTTATGGCTGACTTTGTGGGAGCGAGCCTGCTCGCGAAGAGGCCGGCACATTCAACATCAATGTTGCCTGACACTCCGTCTTCGCGAGCAAGCCCGCCCCCACAGGGGGATTATTGGCAATAATGGTCAAAGGCTTACACGCACTCGCGGGTATGTCGTCTGTTTAAGCCTCGTCGATACGCTTATTCTGGATCCATCAACTGAAGCACAGGAAGTGCTCAGGATCACGGATGATCGACCATTAGCCAGGATGGCTGCCGACAGGATGTCGCAATGGTCTTGAGAAACCCGCTTCGGCGGGTTTTTTCGCCTGTCGAAAATCCCCCCACAACATCGCCCCTGTAGGAGCAAGGCTTGTCCGCGAAGAAGTTGACGCGGTGCCACAGACAAACCGCGTCACCGTTCTTCGCGGGCAAGTCGGATCGCTGCACCGCTTGCTCCTACAGTACACCGACAGCGAGTCCGTTCTGAATCGTCCTGCTGCGGGATTGTTTATCGAAGGTTCAGCCTGGCTCCCACCCGTTCGGTGATCAGCTTGCGTTGCAGGAACGATTGCGCCGAACGCCGTTGAACCTCTTCGACGATGTTCTGCGGCGCGGTTTCCGGGCTGCCGGCCTGGAACGGTGGCGCTGGCGCATATTCCAGTTGCAGTTGCACAACTTGCGCTGTGTCTTTATCGAACAGCTCGGCGGCCAGGGTCAGGGCAAAGTCGATGCCCGCCGTGATCCCGCCCCCGTCAGCAGGTTACCGTCGCGCACCACCCGATCTTTCACCGGGATCGCGCCCAGTGTTTCGAGCAACTCGTGATACGCCCAATGCGTCGTGGCGCGTTTGCCCTTCAGCAAGCCCGCGGCACCGAGCACCAGCGAACCGGTGCACACCGAGGTGACATAACGGGCATTCGCCGCCTGAGCCTTGATGAAGGACAGGGTCTGTTCATCTTCCATCAACGGCCCGACGCCGCTGCCGCCGGGGATGCAGATCACGTCCAGCGCCGGGCAATCGTCGAACGTGGCGGTCGGTTTCAGCACCAGTCCGGTACTGGCGGTGACCGGCACCAGGTCCTTCCAGATCAAATGCACCTTCACGTCCGGCAACGAAGCCAGTACGTCATAAGGGCCGGTCAGGTCCAGTTGTTGAACCTGCGGAAACAACAGAAAACCGATCTGCAACGTCATGGCGTTTTTTCTCCTGGTTGGGGTGGACGGCTTCACTGTAGGCTCGTAGGATTTGGCGTATCCGCCAATTACCCCACGAATTACGCCAATCATGCCGAAGACCATTCACGTACTCGCGTTTGCCAACGTGCAACTGCTCGACGTCACCGGACCCTTGCAAGTGTTCGCTTCGGCCAACGACAGTGCCCGTCAACAGGGTTTGCCTGCGCCCTATGCACCGTCTGTGATTGCCAGCGGTGGCGGGGCGGTAATGTCGTCGGCGGGGCTGGCGATATTGGCCGAGCCGTTGCCGGCGGGTGGCAGCGACACCTTGATCATCGCGGGTGGCTGGGGCGTTTATTCGGCGGCACAGGAGGAGCCCTTGGTGGCGTGGGTGCGCGAGCAGGCGACGCGGTGTCGTCGGGTTTCTTCGGTGTGTACGGGCGCGTTTCTGCTGGCCGCCAGTGGTTGGCTCGATGGTCGACGAGTGGTTACCCACTGGACCCGCTGCGAACAGTTGGCGCAGATGTATCCACGCCTGCACGTCGAACCCAACCCGATTTTCATCAACGACGGCCCGGTCTGGACCTCGGCCGGGGTCACCGCCGGCATCGATCTGGCACTGGCCATGGTCGAAGAAGACCTCGGTCGCGCGGTGGCCCTGGATGTCGCCCGGCAACTGGTGGTATTTCTCAAGCGTCCGGGCGGTCAGTCGCAGTTCAGCGTGACCCTGTCCCTGCAACAGGAAGGCAACCGCTTCGACGAACTTCATGCCTGGATCAGCGAAAATCTCACCAAAGACCTCGGTGTCCCGACCCTGGCCCTGCAGGCCGGCATGAGCGAACGCAGCTTTATCCGTCACTACCGCGCCGACACCGGCCAGACCCCGGCCCGGGCCATTGAACTGATTCGGGTTGAAACCGCGCGACGGCTGCTCAGCGATACTGGCGTGCCGATCAAACGGGTCGCGGTGCAATGCGGGTTTGGCAGCGAAGAAACCCTGCGCCGCAGTTTCCTGCGGGCCATGGGCGTGACGCCGCAGTCCTACCGCGAGCGTTTCAGCGTCAGCCCTTCAGTAGATCCAGTAACGCCTTGATCGTCGCTTCGGGCGCTTCCTCAGGAATGTTATGCCCGACACCGGCCAGTACGCGGCGCTCGTAAAGGCCGGTGAAGTGCTCGATGTCTTCGTCCATCTCCGGCGCCGGTCCGACGCCATCGTCGGCGCCGCACAGGGAAATTGTCGGCACGCTGATCGGCGGTTGCTTGGCCAGCGCCTCTTCCATCCACTCCAGCGCAGGATCGCCGGGCGAATACATGAACCGATGCCGATACGAGTGAATCACCACCTCGACGAAATCCGGATTGTCGAAGGCCGGCGCACTCAAGGGATAACGCTCGGCGTTCCTGACCCAGGTCGGCGACCACAGGCGCCAGAGCAATTCGCAGAAGGCCCGGCGATTTTGGGTCAGGCCTTCAACCCCGCGCGGGGTGTGGAAGTAGTACTGATACCAGAGGCGATGTTCAGTCTCAGGGTCCAGCGGTTGGGTGGAGTGGGGAATGTTTTGCAAGTTGTAGCCATCACCGGTGACCAAGCAGCGAACCCGCTCCGGCCACAACGCCGCGACAATGCACGCCGCCCGACCGCCCCAGTCGTAGCCACAGAGCGCGGCTTGCAGGATGGCCAGGGCGTCCATCAGGTCCAGCAAATCCTGGGCGAGGGCGGCTTGTTGACCGGAGCGCAGAGTGTCGGGGCTATTGAAGCGAGTCGGGCCGTAGCCGCGCAGGTACGGGACGATGACGCGGTAGCCTTGAGCCGCGAGGGCTGGGGCGATGTCGTCATAGGCACGGGGGGAATAAGGGAAACCGTGGAGCAGGATTATCGGATCGCCAGTGGTCGGACCGTGTTCTTCGTAGGCGATTTTCAGGCTTGGAGTTTCAACGTACTGAACGACTGGCGACTTGGTCACGAGGAACTCCTGAGCGCTGGCATCCGAGAACATTAGCTGATGAAGCCCGACTTGAGCGGTGCACTGAACCTGTGGCGAGGGAGCTCTGTGGCGAGGGGCTTGCCCCCGTTGGACTGCGCAGCAGGCCCAAATCAATCACCGCATTCCTCCCTGGAAAACACATTTTGCAGGTTTTACGACTGCCGCGTAGCCGAACGGGAGCAAGCTCCCTCGCCACAGGGAGTGTGTCAGCCTCAGGCCTCGACTTCTGCCACCTGATTAAAATACTTCGACCGATCCGGCGTAAACGTCACCACCATTCTGGTCCGCGAACACGTCAATGCCCGCTCTTCACTCAGATCAATATCCAGATCTTCCCCACGTAACCCCTGCCATTGCGCCAGGTACTTGAGCGATCCGTACTTTTCGAGTTTCTTCAGGCTGCGGCTCACGCCACCTTTCCAGCCCAGCACCGGCAGTTCGCCAGCGAGGCACTGTTGGGCAATGTCGGGGAATCGGCTGGCGCGTTGGCGGCCGATTTCCCAGCATTTGATCAGGCCCTTGTCGTGGGCTTCCCACAGTTCATCCCGGTTCAGGCCGGAGCGCAGTGGGGCGTCGATGGTGCGGTGGATGCGCTGGGTCATTCTGTTTCCTTGAATTCGGGTTTTGTTGGACAGCTCCGCTGTACCCGTTGACGGTGGATGTTAGGGGGGATGTAACAGCTGGCAACAAGGTATTTGTGGGGGTAGGACGGACGTTCTGGACTTTGAATCGGAGCCTGTCGTTTAGACATTGTAGGGGCCGACCTACATACCTCTGTGGCGAGGGGCTTGCCCCCGTTCGGCTGCGCAGCAGTCGCAAAACCAGCAAATACGGTGCATCTGAGGCAATGGGGCAAAAGTTAAAGGGGCCGCTGCGCAACCCAACGGGGCAAGCCCCCTCACCACAAGGGCGTGTGTTTTGGCAGATAAACCGGGTTTTGTTTATCGCATGTAGGTCTAATTCCTACAGGTCGAGGTTAGAAAAAGGAAATTTCCGACAAGATCTGGCGGCTATGGATGACGTTCAAGGCTGCCAGTAATTTTTCTCGGCGCTGAACTTGCGATAGAGAAAATCCGCCGCAAGGATCAATGCCAATAGCGTTAATGCCTACGGATGTATCCGACTCATTTAAAAGGACGTTTTAAATGCGGCTCCCGAACCAGCCGACTGTTTGCGCCGATGCAATATTCCACGAGTCTGCTTTCGTCAAAAAAGTCGACACTGATAATGCTCGAACGGTAAAGGAAGTAGCTTTCCATGTCGAACCAGGCATTGATTTCCTTGGTTAACTTGGTGGGGCCACGTGCGGCAGTATATTGGGTCATGGACAGTCTCCACGGATAAGTGAAGGACGGAGGGTTTTGCATCACTTCAGTAACGTATTGCGCTAGCTTTTCAACAGAAATAAATGTGCTTCCCTCCCAGCGATTTTGAAAGGCAGGCCAGAATAATTCTGAACCAAATTTTTCATGATATTCGATGGAGAGAATAACTCGTTGCTTTCGGCTGATTTTCCTCAGTTGCGCAAAGCTTAGGTATTTATTGCTGTATGGGATCAGACGGTCTTTTAAATGGCGCAGTATTTCCTCTCTGAATAATGAGTGATCAAACCGATTGTCTTTTTCATCATGGAGCGTATTAAAGTCAAGGATGATGAATTCATCCGGGTTTTCATCAAGGAAAGTGTTGGCTGCGGCAACGATTTCTTTAAGTAGCCGCCCGCGGATTTTCCAGTGGTAGGCCTTGAATTCGTTATTTTGCAAGAGCATCCGCAGATCAAAAGACCGTGCCCCGTTCCTCATTTGCCAGAGTAAGTCGTGGTTCTGACAAAGCGCCCAGTTGGCCGATGCAGACTCCGGGAAAGAATGACCGATGTCCCAGTCCATGGCGGCATTGTGACAGCCAGGCCAGACAAGTTCGCCGATTTTCAAACTGTCAATATGTGGCGTAGTGCTCATCCAATTGGCGTAGTTGTTGCGGGTTGTGGTGTTGCTTGCTGGATTCATTGTTAAAGGTTCTAGATGATGGATTATAAAGTAGATAAGCCCTGGTTGGCGTATGTTGTGCCGGGTTTGAGCTTGAAGTACTTATAATTCGTTATCAGGTAGGGAAGGAAGTTTTAAAGTGTGGCGATAAAATTCAAGTTCGGTGTATTGGGTTTGTTGTATTGCTGTTTTAAAGTAAAGCTTCTTATAAAAGAAGCTTCTTGATGGTGGGTGTTTTATTAAAGCGAGCGGCAGTGAACAGTTTTTAAGGCTGCCAGTAATTCTTCTCCCCACTCAACTTGCGATCCAGAAAACTCGCCGCACTGATCAGCGCCAGGTGCGTCAACGCTTGCGGCGTATTGCCCAGGTGCCGCGCATGGCTGTCGAACTCTTCGGCATACAGGCCCAGCGGGTTGGCGTACCTCAGCAGTTGCTCAAACTCCAGATGAGCCTTTTCCACCTGGCCGGCTCGGGCCAGGCATTCGACGTACCAGAACGAGCAAGCAGCGAAGGCGCCTTCGGTGCCGACCAAGCCGTCGATGTGGCTGTCTTCGTTGTGGTAGCGGTAGACCATGCCATCGCGCACCAGGGTTTTCTGGATCGCTTCCAGGGTCGAGAGCCAGCGCGGGTCCTTGGCGCTGACGAAGCGCACCAGCGGCATCAGCAACATCGAGCCATCAAGCGCGGTGCCGCCGATATGCTGCACGAAATGCCCGCGTTCTTCGTTCCAGAACTTTGCCCAGATGTCGGTGTAGATCGCTTGGCGAGTCTGGTCCCAGCGCGCAAACGGGGCGGGCAGGGAACGTTTGGACGCCAGGCGAATGGCCCGGTCCACGGCGACCCAGCACATCAGTCGCGAATGCAGGAAGTGATGCTGCTCGCCACGCATTTCCCAAATGCCGACGTCTTCGCTCTCCCAGGTTTCGCAGACTTGATCGACCACTTCCACGGTGTGCTTCCAGCCTTCATGGGAAATCGCTTCGCCATACTTGTTGACCAGATACACCGCGTCCATCAGCTCGCCGAAGATGTCGAGCTGGATCTGATCGTAAGCCTGGTTGCCGATGCGCACCGGTTTCGCGCCGCCGTGGCCGGCCAAGTGCGTGAGTTCGGTTTCCGGCAGTTTCTGGCGACCGTCGATGGCGTAGAGGATGTTGATTTTCATCGAGTTGCCGTGGCAATCACTGACGCGCCCGCGCAACCAGTTCATGTAGGCGTTGGCCTCGTCGACGAAGCCCAGGCGCATAAAGGCGTAGACGGTGAACGAGGCGTCGCGGATCCAGGTGTAGCGGTAATCCCAGTTGCGTTCGCCGCCGGGGGTTTCCGGCAGACCGAAGGTCGCGGCGGCGAGGATTGCGCCGTGTTTGCGCGAGGTCAGCAACTTCATGGCCAGGGCCGAGCGGTTGACCATTTCCCGCCAGCGACCGCGATAGTTGGACTGACCGATCCAGTCGCGCCAGAACTTCAAGGTACGTTCCAGGCACAGTTCGGCGGCACCTTCCTTGAAGCGTGGATCGTCGACCGCGCCCAACAGAAACTTCGCGCTTTGTCCCTGCTTAAGGGTGAACTCGGCGACGGCGCAATTACCGTCGAGGCTCAGGGCTTGATCCGAAGACAGGCGTAGGGACGGTTGGTCTGTGGCTTCAAACACCGCGTCCTGTTCATCGAGGCGAGCACGGGTTTTTGCCCGGGCGTAGTCATGCCGCACCGCGCAACGCATGCGTATCGTCGCCGTGCCGCTGACCACCCGCACCTGGCGCATCAGCATCGGCAGGTCATCTTCGCTGTCGCCAATCGGCAGCAAGTCGGTGATTTCGACCACGGCGCGTTCGCTCAGCCAACGGCTTTGCAGGACATTGGTGTCCGGCAGGTAGATTTGCTCGCGGCGTGCGTCAGGCAGGTCCGGGGCCAGTTGGAAAATCCCGGCCTCGGGAGTGTCCAAAAGCGAGCAGAAGATCGACGGGCTGTCGAACTCCGGCCAGCAGAAAAAATCCACGCTGCCCTTGTCGTTGACCAGTGCCGCGCTGCGCATGTCGCCAATGATGCCGTGGGCGTCGATGGCGCTTTGTCGTTCGGGATGATGATCAGCCATTGCCACGGAACTCCGGATAGAGGCTCATGCCGCCGTCGATGAACAGGGTGGTGCCGACGATGTAATCGGACAGATCGGAGGCGAGAAAAACCACGGCGTTGGCGATGTCCTCGACATCACCGATACGACCGTAAGGGATGAGCTTGAGCAGTTCTTGCGCGGCGTCGCCCTCGGTGGCGGCGCGGTTTATCGCCGTGCGAATGGCCCCTGGCGCGATGCCGTTGATGCGGATTTTCTGCTGGCTGACTTCCTGGGCCAGGGTCTGCATCAGCATGTCGACGCCGCCCTTGGACGCTGCGTAATTGACGTGGCCGGCCCATGGAATGCGCTGGTGTACCGAACTCATGTGGATGATCTTGCCGGCGGCTCGGGACACGCCTTGGCGAATGCCCTGTTTGTTGAAAATCCGCAGGGCGGCGCGGGCAGCGAGGAACTGGCCGGTGAGGTTGACGCCGATCACCTGGTTCCAGTCGGCGAGGGTCATGTCCACGGCATTTGCATCTTTTTGCATGCCGGAATTCGCCACCAGAATATCGAGGAAACCGAAGGCGTCGAGGGTCTGGGCGAACAGCCGTTCGACGTCCTCCTCCTTCGAGACGTCGGCACCGATGGCAATGGCGCGACCGCCGCTGTCGTTGATCTGCTTGGCGAGTTCTTCGGCGGGAGCGGCCTGGGAGTTGTAGTTGATGACGACGGCAGCACCGGCAGCGGCCAGCGCTTTGGCGGCGCCGGCACCAATGCCGGAACTGGCGCCGGTGACCAGGGCTACTTGTTGATCGAGAGAAATCTGCATGAGCGTTAGCGCCTTGAAGGGAGGGCCTAACTAGCTGACTGGATTGTTGGGTAGAGAGTTCATTTTCGGGCGTCAGTGCAGGCCCCTTCGCGAGCAAGCCCGCTCCCACAGGTTTGGTCGCGCCCACACGATCGCGTTTACACCAAAAATCCAATGTGGGAGCGGGCTTGCTCGCGAAGGGGCCTTAACATTCAACCAACAATTACCCGCTTTCCCCTCAACCAGCCTTTATGGCAACTTGCAGGCCCTGATTGAGGCCGAAATCGATGGCAAACCCCTACCGCGAACTGTTCAACGCCCCTGGCGCCCGGGCCTTTGTGCTGGCCGGGATGATCGCGCGCATGCCGATTTCCATGACCGGCATCGGCCTGATCACCATGCTCTCGCAGTTACAGGGTGGCTACGGCTTGGCCGGCGCCGTTGCGGCAACTTTTGCCCTCGCCACGGCATTCTGTGCGCCGCAGGTTTCGCGTCTGGTGGATCGCTACGGCCAGGGCCGGATCCTGCCGGTGTCGGCGCTGGTGGGTGGCGGTTCGCTGTTGCTGTTGTTGCTCTGCACACGGTTGCAGGCGCCACACTGGACGCTGTTCGTGTTCGCTGCCCTGGCCGGGTGCATGCCGAGCATGTCGGCGATGGTCCGGGCGCGCTGGACCGAGCTCTATCGCGGTCAGCCGCAACTGCAAACCGCCTATGCGTTGGAATCGGTGCTGGACGAGGTCTGCTTTATTGTCGGGCCGCCGCTGTCGGTGGGCTTATGCGTGGTGGCGTTCCCCGAGGCAGGTCCCTTGGCGGCGTTACTGATGCTTGCGATCGGGGTCGCGGCGTTTGTGTTGCAGCGCGGCACCGAGCCGGCGGTGCATCCCCATGAAGTTCACCATCAGGGCTCAATCATTCGTTCCGGTGAAATCCGCCTGCTGATGCTGTTGATGACCGCCATGGGCACCATTGTCGGCGTAGTGGACGTGGTCAGCGTGGCGTTCGCCCAGCAGCAGGGCCAACCGGCGGCAGCGAGTATCGTGCTGTCGGTGTACGCCATCGGTTCGTGCCTGGCCGGGTTGGCGTTCGGCGCATTGCGCTCGAAAGTGCCGCTGCCGCGATTGTTCCTTTATGGCGGTGTGGCGACAGCGGTGACGACATTGCCGTTACTGCTGGCGACGAACATATTCGGGCTGGCACTGGCGGTGTTTGTCGCCGGGCTGTTCTTTGCGCCGACGCTGATTGTGGCGATGGCGTTGGTGGAACGCATCGTGCCGCCAGCCAAACTGACCGAAGGCCTGACGTGGCTGGTCACCGGGTTGAGCATTGGCGTTGCAATGGGCGCAGCGAGTTCCGGGTGGCTGGTGGATGCGTTCGGGGCGCGCAGCGGGTTTTGGGTGGCGATTGCGGCGGGGGCGGTGGTGTTGGGGTCGGCGATCCAGAGCTTCCGCCATTTGAAATGAGATCTAACTGTGGGAGCAGGCTCTCTCCCACAGGGGTAATGGGTTACCAACCTCTTCCCGATCGTTGCGTGATCGACGACTAATTTACCCAGGCGCCGGAGCGTTCCTTTTTACAGACATCTTTTTGAGGAACCCACGGTGACCAAGCTGACTCTGCTGTGCCTGCCGTATTCCGGCGCCAGCGCCATGGTCTACAGCCGCTGGCGGCGCAAGTTGCCGGAATGGCTGCAACTGCAACCGGTCGAGTTGCCGGGGCGTGGCGCCCGTTTTGACGAACCGTTGCACACCGACATGCGCGGGCTGGCGATGCAATTGGCCAAGGAATTGCGCCCGACGCTCAAGACGCCGTACGCCTTGTTCGGGCACAGCCTGGGCGCCCTGATGGCGTGCGAGTTGGCCCACGCGTTTCGTGCACTCGGTTGCCCGGAACCGGTGGCGCTGTTTGCCTCGGGCACCGCAGCGCCAACCATGCGCGCCGACTATGATCGCGGTTTTGCCGAACCCAAGACTGACGCCGAACTGATCGACCAGTTGCGCACCCTGAATGGCACCAGCGAAGAAGTGCTGGCCAATGAAGAGTTGATGAGCCTGACCCTGCCGATCCTGCGCGCCGACTTCCTGCTGTGCGGGCGTTTTCAGCCGATCCAGCGCCCACTGCTCAAATGCCCGGTGCACGTGCTCGGCGGTAAGGCCGACAAGGCCACCACCGAACAATTGATCGGCTGGAGCAAGGAAACCCACGGCAGCTTCTCGGTGGACATGCTGGCCGGCGGGCACTTCTTCATCCATGAGCATGAGCCCAAGGTGCTGCGGGTGATCAAGGATCAACTGGAAGGGCATCGGCGGCGGCATGCGTTGGCCGCCAGCGCCTGACGACTCAACTGCTTTACCCTGTGGGAGCGGGCTTGCTCGCGAATGCGGTATGTCATTGAGCATTGTTGTTGACTGACACACCGCATTCGCGAGCAAGCCCGCTCCCACATTGATCTGCGACAGCCTCAAACTCCCCGCAATACCTCCTTCCTGATAGTTGTTCTCATTCGCTAATTTTTCCGGTCTGCATTCGTTTTATAGGGACGACGTGCCTTTGTGCTTCCTGCCTACTGATCCGGATGCTAAGAAATGAATGCTGAAGACTCCTTGAAACTTGCTCGCCGGTTTATCGGGTTGCCCCTGGAAAAGCGCCAGATGTTCCTTGCGGCCTTGCAAAAGGAAGGCGTGGATTTCTCGCAATTCCCGATCCCGGCCGGGGTTGAGGCCCAGGACCGCCAGGCGTTGTCCTATGCCCAGCAACGCATGTGGTTTCTTTGGCACCTGGACCCGCAAAGCGGCGCCTATAACCTGCCGGCGGCGGTGCGCCTGACAGGGCGCCTGAATCAGGTTGCGCTGGAGCAAGCGTTCGCCAGCCTGATCGAACGCCACGAAACCCTGCGCACGGTATTCCAGCAACAACCCGACGACAGCCTGTTGCAAGTCTCGGTGCAGCAACCGCTGGACATCGAACGCATCGACCTCAGCGCCTTACCGCCGGCAGAACGTGAATCCCGTGTCGCCGAAGCCGCCGAACAGCAATCGCTGATTCCTTTCGATCTGGCCCAGGGCCCGCTGCTGCGGGTGCGCTTGTTGAAGCTGGACGAGCAGGAGTCCGTGCTGCTGCTGACCTTGCACCACATCGTTTCTGACGGTTGGTCGATGAACGTGTTGATCGACGAGTTCTGCCGCTTCTACGATGCCCACGATCAAGGCAACCCCCTGATTTCGCCGCGCTGCTGATTCAATACAGCGACTACGCCTTGTGGCAGCGCCGCTGGCTGGAAGCCGGCGAGCAGCAAAAACAACTCGATTACTGGCTGGCGAAACTGGGTGACGAACACCCGGTGATGGCACTGCCGCTCGATCATCCGCGCCCGGTGCTGCCGAGCTATCGCGGTCGTCGCCATGAACACGTGGTCGACGCCGCACTGGCTGAGCAACTGCGCGGCGTTGCCCGTCAGCACGGCGTGACGCTGTTCATGCTGCTGCTGGGCACCTTCAATATTCTGTTGCACCGTTACACCGGCCAGAACGACCTGCGTATCGGCGTGCCGATTGCCAACCGCAATCGCCGGGAAATCGAAGGGCTGATCGGCTTCTTCGTCAACACCCAAGTGCTGCGGGTGCAACTGGACGGCCAGACCCATCTCGGCGATCTGTTGCGCGACCTCAAAGAGACTGCCCTCGGCGCCCAGGCCCATCAGGACCTGCCGTTCGAGCGTCTTGTCGAAGCGCTGAAACTGGAACGCAGCCTGAGCTACAACCCACTGTTCCAGGTGATGTACAACCACCAGCCGGAAGTGGCGGATGTCACCACGCTGAAGGTTGGCACCGGTCTGGAACTGGGCGTGATCGAATGGGAAAGCCGCAGCACCCAGTTCGACCTGAGCCTGGATACGTATGAGAAGGGCGGGCAACTGCACGCGGCGTTCACCTACGCCAGCGACCTGTTCGAGCCTGAAACCATCGAGCGTCTGGCCCGGCACTGGACGTTCCTGCTGCGCAGCATCGTCAACGACCCGCAGCAACGGGTGGGTGAAATCCCGTTGCTGGCGGCGGACGAGTATCAGCAACTGGTCGCCGACTGGGGCCGTAACGACAACGTGTGGCCGAGCGAGCGCCCGGTGCATCAACTGTTTGAAACCGCAGCCGAGAAAACTCCCGACGCGATCGCGTTAATCTTCGATGGCCAGCAACAGACTTATGGGCAGCTCAACGCCCGGGCCAACCGTTTGGCCCGCACGTTGGTGGCCCAAGGCGTGGGACCGGAAGTGTTGGTGGGCATCGCGGTGGATCGCGGACTCGACCTGATCGTCGCCGTGCTCGCGGTGCTTAAGGCCGGCGGCGCCTACGTGCCGCTGGACCCGCAATACCCGCGCGATCGCTTGCTGGGCATGATCGAAGACAGCGCCAGCCAGTTGATCCTCAGCCAAAGTCATCTGCTTGAGCGTTTGCCGGTGCCGGACGGCGTGGCTTGCTTGTGCCTGGATCAGGAGGACGCCTGGAAGTCGACCGATGAAAGCAATTTGTCCTGTCCGGTATGGGCGGACAACCTGGCCTACGTCATGTTCACCTCGGGCTCGACCGGTCGCCCGAAAGGCGTCGGCATCAGTCACGGCGCGTTGAGCAAACATGCCTTTGCCTGTCAGCACTATTACGACCTGAGCGCCGCCGATTGCGCGCTGCAATTCGCCACGTTCAACTTCGATGCCTTTGGCGAGCAACTCTTCGGGCCACTGACCTGCGGCGCGTCGGTGGTGCTGCGCGGTAACGAAGTCTGGGACAGCGAAACCCTTTACCGACAGATCGTCGAGCAGGGCATCACGGTGATGGACCTGACCACGGCCTACTGGAACATGGTCGCCAAGGAGTTCGCCGCCGTCGGCCCGCGTGACTACGCAAAACTACGCCAAGTGCACAGCGGCGGTGAAGCGATGCCGCCGGAAGGCGTGTTGGCCTGGCGTCAGGCCGGGCTGGAGCAGGTCAAGTTGCTCAACACCTACGGCCCGACCGAAGCCACCGTCACTGCCACGACCCTGGATTGCAGCGATTACATTTTCGGTCGCCAGCCGTTGCCGCTGACCTTGCCCATCGGCAAGCCTTTGCCCGGCCGCCACACTTACCTGCTCGATGAGAACGGCCAACCGGCGCCGGTCGGTGTGATCGGCGAACTGGTGATCGGCGGCGAGTTGCTGGCCCGTGGTTACTTCCAACAGCCGGACTTGAGTGCCGAGCGTTTTATCCCTGATCCGTTTTCCGGTTCCGGCGCACGCCTGTACCGCACCGGCGACCTGGCGCGGTTCAACGCCCAAGGGGTGATCGAATACGTGGGGCGCGTCGACCATCAAGTGAAGATTCGCGGTTTCCGCATCGAGCTGGGTGAAGTTGAAGCGCGACTGCTGGAACTGGACACCGTGGGCGACACCGTGGTCCTTGCCGTGCAGGGCGGCAGCAGCCTGCAACTGGTCGGCTACGTGGTGCCGACCGACACTTCGCTGGTGCAAGCGTGCGCCGAAGAACAAGGCGTGGTCCGCGAAGCGATCAAGGCTCAACTCAAGGACAACCTGCCGGACTACATGATCCCGACCCATCTGCTGTTCCTCGCGGCATTGCCACTGAGCCCGAACGGCAAGCTCGACCGCAAGGCCTTGCCGGCGCCCGACGCCAGCCAGATGCAACAGGCCTACGTGGCGCCGCGCAGCGAACTGGAACAGAAAATCGCCGGGATCTGGCAGGACGTGCTCAAGCTGGAGAAGGTCGGCTTGACCGATAACTTCTTCGAATTGGGCGGCGACTCGATCATCTCCATCCAGGTGGTCAGCCGTTCGCGTCAGGCCGGAATTCATTTCAGTCCCCGTGACCTGTTCCAGCACCAAACCGTGCAGGGTTTGGCGGGCGTCGCGCAGCAAGGCGTCGTAGCGCTGAGCATCGATCAAGGCCCAGTGACCGGCGAACAGCCGTTGCTGCCGATCCAGCAAACCTTCTTCGAAGAACAGATTCCCCAGCGTCACCACTGGAACCAGGCTGTGCTGCTGCGCGCCCATCAAGGCTTGCAAGCGGCACCGTTGGTTCAAGCGCTGAATGTGTTGATGGCGCACCACGACGTACTGCGTTCGCGGTTTACCGAAGGACGCGCCGAAGTGGCAGCGGTTGCGGTCGATAACGAATTGCTCTGGACCGCCGACAACGTCAGCACCATCGAACTGGACGACCTCTACGCCAAGGCCCAGCGCAGCCTCGACCTGCATAACGGTCCGTTGCTGCGCGGTGTGTTGGCGACGTTGACCGATGGCAGCCAACGTCTGTTGCTGGTGATCCATCACTTGGCCGTGGACGGTGTTTCGTGGCGCATTTTGCTGGAGGATTTGCAGTTCGCTTACGAGCAAGCGTCGCTGGGCGCGAGTGCCAAACTTCCGGCCAAAACCAGTTCCTATAAGGCCTGGGGCGAGCATCTTCAGGCTTATGCGCGTACTGAAGCCGTGCAAGCGGAGCTGAGTTTCTGGCACCAGCAACTCAACGGTGCGACCGTCGAACTGCCATGCGACAACCCGCAAGGCAGTCAACAAAGCCGTCATGCCCAAGTGGTTCACAGCCGACTGGACAAAGCCTTCACCCAACAACTGTTGCAGCAGGCGCCCGCCGCTTACCGCACCCAGGTTAACGATCTGCTGTTGACCGCGCTGGCCCGGGTGATCTGCCGCTGGACCGGCCACGCTGACGCCTTGATCCAACTCGAAGGTCATGGTCGTGAGGACTTGTTCGACGCGATCGACCTGACCCGCACCGTCGGCTGGTTCACCAGCCTGTTCCCGGTGCGCCTGACAACCGCCGATTCCCTGGCCTCGGCGCTCAAGCAGATCAAGGAACAACTGCGGGCAATCCCGAACAAAGGCATTGGTTTTGGCGTGCTGAAATACCTCGGCGGTGAGTCGGTGCAATCCAGCCTCAAAGCCTTGCCGGCACCGCGCATCACCTTCAACTACCTCGGCCAGTTCGACGGCAGTTTCGATGCCGATGAAGGCGTATTGTTCAGCCCGGCCGGCGGAAGTGCCGGCCTCGAACAAAGCGCCGAAGCGCCGCTGGACAACTGGCTGGGCGTCGAAGGTCAGGTGTTTGAAGGCGAACTCGACCTGCGCTGGACCTTCAGCCGCGAGGTGTTCAACGAATCGACCATCGCCCGATTGGCCGATGAATACACTCGCGAACTCGAAGCGTTGATCAGCCATTGCTGCCTGCCGGAGTCGATGGGTGTCACGCCGTCGGACTTCCCGCTGGCGCGGATCGATCAGGCGCAACTGGACGCAATCCCGGTCCCGGCCGCCGACATCGAGGACATCTACCCGCTGTCGCCGATGCAACAAGGCATGCTGTTCCACACTTTGTACGAACAGGGCACCGGCACCTACATCAACCAGTTGTGCGTCGATGTCGACGGCCTCGACGCCGAGCGTTTCCGTGATGCCTGGCAGGCGACCATGGACGCCCACGACATCCTGCGCAGCGGTTTCATCTGGCAGGGCGAGTTGCAGGAACAATTGCAAATCATCCATCGCCACCTGCCGCTGCCTTATGTGCTGCTCGACTGGCGCGAACGCACTGACATCGCCCAGGCCCTCAGCGACTTCACCGCCGCCGACCTGGCCCAAGGTTTCGACCTGACCCAGGCCGGGCTGCTGCGCCTGACCTTGATCCAGACCGGGGACACCCGTCACCACCTGATCTTCACCAACCACCACATCCTGATGGATGGCTGGAGCAGCGCGCAGATGCTCGGCGAGGTGTTGCAGCGTTACAGCGGTAAACAACCGCCGCGCCCGGTCGGTCGTTATCGCGATTACATCCAGTGGCTGCAACGTCAGGATGGCGCCGTCAGCGAAGCGTTCTGGCTGGCGCAACTCGGCGATTTACAGGAACCGACCGTGTTGGCCCAAGCCGCGGCGAGCGGCGGCGAAGTGTTGGTCGAAACCGGCCACACGTTGCGTCATTTCGAGGCTGACGCGTTGCGGACCCGTCGCCTGAACGATTTTGCCCGTCAGCAGAAAATTACCGTCAACACCTTGGTCCAGGCCGCGTGGCTGTTGCTGTTGCAGCGTTACACCGGCAGCGCCTGCGTGGCGTTCGGCACCACCGTCGCCGGGCGTCCGGCGGACCTGGTGGGTATCGAGCAACAAGTCGGTCTGTTCATCAATACCTTGCCGGTGATCGCCGGCTCGCGTCCGGACCAAAGCGTCGGCGCGTGGCTGGCTGCGGTGCAGGCGCAAAACCTCAGCCTGCGCGAGTTCGAACACACGCCGCTGGCGAATATCCAGCGCTGGGCCGGGCAGGGCGGTGAGTCGCTGTTCGACACCTTGCTGGTGTTCGAGAACTTCCCGATCTCCGAAGCACTGCAACACGGCACTGCCCAAGGCGTGGTGTTCGGCGACGTCGCCAATCAGGATCAAACTCACTATCCGCTGACGATTGGCGTGACGCTTGGCGAAACGTTGGCGCTGCATTTGAGTTTCGATCAGGCGAAGTTCAGCGCCGCGACCATCGAACGTCTCAGCGCCCATTTGCTGCACTTGCTCGACAGCTTTGCCGAGTCCGCCGAGCGGCGCCTGGGTGAAATCGCCCTGGTCACCCCGCAAGAACAGGCCCTGCAACAAGCGAACAACCAGCCGCAACCGTACCCGGTTAATGTCGCGGTGCATCAGCGTTTCGCTGCGCTGGCGGCCCAGCGTCCCGAGCGCACGGCGGTGATCTTCGACGGTCAGCGTTTCAGCTACGGCGAACTGGACCTGCGGGCCAATCGCCTCGCCCATGAACTGGTGGCGCAAGGCGTCGGCCCGGAAGTGCGGGTCGGCGTGGCGCTGCCGCGTGGCGAAGGCTTGATCGTCGCGTTGCTGGCGGTGCTCAAGGCTGGTGGGGCGTATGTGCCGCTGGACACCAGTTACCCGCGCGAACGCCTGGCGTACCTGATGCAGGATTCGGGTTTGGCGCTGCTGCTGACCGACTCGCGGATTTCGGCGCAGTTGCCGATTGAAGATGTCATGAACGTTCTGGAGCTGGATCACCTCGACCTGAGGGCACGTCCAACAACGGCACCGGTTGTAAACCTCGCCCCGAACAACCTCGCCTACGTGATCTACACCTCCGGTTCCACCGGCAATCCGAAAGGCGTCAGCGTGACCCACGGTCCGCTGGCGATGCATTGCCTGGCCATCGGCGAACGTTATGAAATGCGTGACAGCGACTGCGAATTCCACTTCATGTCGTTCGCCTTCGACGGCGCCCATGAACGCTGGTTGACCAGCCTGACCCACGGCGCTTCGCTGCTGATTCGCGACGACAGCCTGTGGACCCCGGAGCAGACCTACAACGCGATGATCGAACACGGCGTGACCGTGGTCGCGTTCCCGCCGGTCTACCTGCAACAACTGGCCGAATACGCTGAACGTGAAGGCAACCCGCCGAAGGTGCGCATCTACTGCTTCGGCGGCGATGCGGTGCCGAACGCCAGTTTTGAACGGGTCAAGCGTGCGCTGAACCCGGAGTACATCATCAACGGCTACGGCCCGACCGAAACCGTGGTCACACCGCTGATCTGGAAGGCTGGCCGCGAGGTGCAGTGCGGCGCGGCTTATGCGCCGATTGGCAGTCGCATCGGTGATCGCAGCGCTTACGTGCTCGACGCCGACCTGAACCTGTTGTCCCAAGGCATGGCCGGTGAGCTGTACCTCGGCGGCACCGGGCTGGCCCGTGGTTACCTGAATCGTCCGAGCCTGACGGCCGAGCGGTTTGTGGCTGATCCGTTCAGCAGTACCGGCGGTTTGCTCTATCGCACTGGCGACCTGGTGCGCCAACGCGCCGACGGGACTTTCGATTACCTGGAACGTATCGACAACCAGGTGAAGATCCGTGGTTTCCGTATCGAGCTGGGCGAAATCGAAGCGCGTTTGCAGACCTTCGATGGTGTCCGCGAAGCGGTGGTGGTCGCTCAGGAAAGCGCCGGCAGCAAACGGCTGGTCGCTTACGTGGTCGGCGACGCCCAAGGCAAGGATTTCGCCGAATCATTGCGTGAACAGCTTAAAGCCGCACTGCCGGCGCACATGGTTCCGGCCTACGTGTTGCTGCTCGACTGCATGCCGCTGACCCCCAACGGCAAGCTCGACCGCAAGAACCTGCCACGCCCTGACGTCAGCCAATTGCAGCAGGCCTACGTGGCGCCGCAAAGCGCGCTGGAACAGCAACTGGCGACGATCTGGCAAGACGTGCTGAAGCTCGAACGCGTGGGTTTGAGCGACAACTTCTTTGAGCTGGGCGGCGATTCGATCATCTCGATTCAAGTGGTCAGCCGCGCCCGTCAGGCCGGCCTGCGCTTCACCCCGAAAGACCTGTTCCAGCACCAGACCATTCAAGCGCTGGTGGCGGTGGTCCAGACCGGCGAACCGTTGCAGCAGATCGATCAGCGTCCGGTGACCGGCGAAACTCCGCTGTTGCCAGTGCATCAGGTGTTCTTCGCTCAGCAGATTCCTGATCGTCGTCACTGGAACCAGTCGGTGATGCTCAAGCCGACTCAGGCGTTGAATCCTCAAGCCTTGGAACAGGCCTTGGCCGCGTTGCTGATTCATCACGACAGCTTGCGTTTGAACTTCGTTTCGCAGGCCGAAGGTTGGTTCGCGCAGTACCGTGATAACAAACTCGAAGCGATCCTTTGGCAAGCCAACGTCGCCGATCTGGCAGCCCTCGAAGCCTTGGGTAATCAAGCCCAACGCAGCCTGCAACTCAGTGACGGTTCGCTGATGCGCGCCGTGTTGGCGAACCTGGCCGATGGTACTCAACGCTTGTTGTTGGTCGTTCACCACCTGGTGGTCGATGGCGTGTCGTGGCGCATCCTGTTCGAAGACCTGCAAACCGCTTACCGCCAAAGCCTGGCCGGTAAAGCCGTGCAATTGCCGGCCAAGACCAGCCCCGTCAAGGCTTGGGCCGAAGCGCTACAAGACTATGCCGCCAGTGCTCCGTTGCAGACCGAATTGGCTTACTGGCAGCAACAATTGCAAGGCGCGCCAGTCGCATTGCCGTGCGACAACGCCGAGGGCGGGCAGCAACACCAGCAAGCGTTGGTGATTCGCAGCCAACTCGACAAAACCCTGACCCGCCAACTGTTGCAAGAAGCCCCGGCGGCCTATCGCACGCAGGTCAACGACCTGCTGCTGACCGCGCTGGCGCGGGTGACGGTGCGCTGGACCGGTGACGACAGTGTTTTGGTACAACTTGAAGGTCACGGTCGCGAAGACCTGTTCGAAGCGGTGGACCTGACCCGCACGGTCGGTTGGTTCACCAGCCTGTTCCCGGCGAAATTGACCCCGGTTGCCGAGCTGGGCACCTCGCTTAAACAGATCAAGGAACAACTGCGGGCGATCCCGAACAAAGGCATCGGCTTCGGTGCCCTTGCGCATCTGGGCGACGACCACGCGCGGCAAACCCTGCAAGCGCTGCCAAAACCACGCCTGACCTTCAACTACCTCGGTCAGTTCGATGGCAGTTTCGATGCGGCGGGCGATGCCTTGTTCGTGCCGACCAGCGAGTCCGGCGGCCAGGAAGTGAACCTGCAAGGCCCGCTGGGCAATCAGTTGGCCCTCGACGGCCAAGTGTTTGGCGGCGAACTGGACCTGAGCTGGACCTTCAGCGGCGAGATGTTCAACGAGGCGACCATCCAGCGCCTGGCCGATGACTACCTGCAAGAACTCACCGCGCTCATCGCTCATTGCTGTGACACCGCCAATCGCGGCGTTACACCGTCAGACTTTCCGTTGGCGCAACTGTCCCAGGCGCAACTGGACAACCTGGCTGTCGCACCTCAAACCATTGACGACATCTACCCGTTATCGCCGATGCAGCAGGGCATGCTGTTCCACACCTTGCTTGAACAAGGCACCGGCGACTACATCAACCAGATGCGTCTGGACGTTGATGGCGTCGACCCGCAACGCTTCCGCGACGCCTGGCAAGCGGCGCTTGATGCTCACGATATCCTGCGCACCGGATTCTTCTGGCAGGGCGATCTGGAGCAGCCGATTCAGGTGGTTCATCGCAACATCGAAGTGCCGTTTTCGGTGCTGGACTGGCGTAATCAGCTCGACCTCGATGCGGCGCTGCAAACCCTTGCAGATGAAGAAAGGGCCCAAGGCCTCGATCTGACTCAGGCGCCGCTGTTGCGTCTGGTGCTGGTGCAAACCGCTGCCGACCGTCATCACCTGATCTACACCAACCATCACATCCTGATGGACGGCTGGAGCAGTGCGCAGTTGCTCGGCGAGGTGCTGCAGCATTACAGCGGTCAGGGCGTGGTTCGCCAGCCAGGGCGTTATCGCGATTACATCGCCTGGTTGCAACGCCAGGACGCGGCCGCCAGCGAAGCGTTCTGGACGCCGCAGTTGCGCAGCCTCGACGAGCCGCTGCGCCTGGCGCAAGTGTTTGCCCGGCCGACCGAGGAGGTCGCGACTCACCTGTACGGCCAGCACCACATCGCGCTGGATGATGGTCAAACCCTGCGCTTGAGCGAGTTCGCCCGCGAGTCGAAAGTCACCGTCAACACCCTGGTGCAAGCGGCGTGGCTGTTGCTGTTGCAGCGTTACACCGGCAAATCCAGCGTCGCGTTCGGCGCCACGGTGTCCGGGCGCCCGGCGGATCTGGTCGGGGTCGAGCAGCAGATCGGTCTGTTCATCAACACCTTGCCGGTCATCGCCAGCCCGCGTGCCGAGCAGAGTCTGGGCGACTGGCTGCACGTCGTGCAGGCGCAGAACCTGGCGCTGCGCGAGTTCGAACACACGGCGTTGTTCGACATCCAGCGTTGGGCCGGGCAGGGCGGTGAAGCCTTGTTCGATAACATTTTGGTGTTCGAGAACTACCCGATTTCCGAGGCACTGGAGCAAGGTTCACCGCAAGGTCTGCGCTTTGGCGCGGTGGATAACCTGGAACAAACCAACTATCCGCTGACGCTGTCGGTCAGCCTCGGTGCGCAACTGGCGGTGCAGTTCAGCTTCCAGTGCGCCAGTTTTGCCCAGGACTCGATCGAGCAGATCGGCACGCATCTTCAGCGCTTGTTGCAGCAAATGATCGGCAACCCACAGCAATCGCTGGGCGACCTGACCTTGCTGGACCCGCGTGAAACCCAACAGCATCTGCTGGAGTGGAACGCCAGTCAGGCCGACTACCCGAGCGAGCGTTGCATCCATCGGCTGATCGAGGCCCAGGCCCGACGCACGCCGGACGCCACTGCTCTGGTATTTGCCGAGCAGTCGTTGACCTACCGCCAACTCAACATCCGCGCCAACCGCTTGGCCCATCGCTTGATTGAAAAAGGCGTCGGCCCGGATCAATTGGTCGGGATTGCCGTGGACCGTGGTCTGGAGATGATTGTCGGCCTGTTGGCGATCCTCAAGGCCGGTGGCGCCTACGTGCCGCTGGACCCGCAATACCCGACGGATCGCCTGGCGCACATGATCGAGGACAGTGGCCTGCAACTGTTGCTGACCCAGGTGTCGCTGCTGGAGCAACTGCCGATTCCGGTCGGGGTGCAAACCCTGCTGCTCGGTGCGCCGGACGAATCGGCTGCTGACCACGACCCGCACGTGGCGGTCGATGGCGACAATCTCTGCTACGCGATCTACACCTCCGGTTCGACCGGCAAGCCGAAGGGCGTGATGGTGCGCCATGAAGCACTGGTGAACTTCGTCGTCAGCATGGCGAAGGAGCCGGGCATTACAGCGGTTGACCGCATGCTGTCGCTGACGACGTTCTCGTTCGATATTTTCGGTCTGGAACTCTACGGGCCGCTGTTCTGCGGCGCGGCGGTGGTGCTGGTCGACAAGCTCAGCGCCCACGATCCCGAGGCGCTGCTGCGGGTGATCGAGCAGCAACAGGTCAGCATTGTGCAAGCGACGCCATCGACCTGGCGGATGTTGCTCGACCACCCGTTGCTGGCGAACCTTCGCGGGCGCAAATGCCTGTGCGGCGGCGAAGCGTTGGCCGAGGATCTGGCCGAGCGGCTGCTGGGTGTGGCTGGACAGGTCTGGAACCTCTATGGCCCGACCGAAACCACGATCTGGTCGGCGGCTTATCAACTGACCGAACGCAAGCGTCTGCCATTTCTGGGCCGGCCGATTGCCAACACTGCGCTGTACATCGTCGACGACCACTTTGCGCCGAACCCGGCCGGTCTGATCGGTGAGCTGCTGATCGGCGGCGACGGCCTGGCCCGTGGTTACCACGGGCGTGCGGCCATGACTGCCGAGCGTTTCCTGCCGGACCCGTTCGGCAAGGGCGCGCGGTTATACCGCACCGGTGACCTGGCGCGGCATCGTATCGACGGCATGGTCGAGTACCTCGGTCGGGTCGATCACCAGGTGAAGATTCGTGGTTTCCGCATCGAACTGGGCGAGATCGAAGCCTGCCTGCTCGCCCACGAGCTGATTCGCGAGGCCGTGGTTGTGCCTCAGGAAGGACCGGGCGGCACGCAACTGGTGGTTTACGTCATTCCGGCGACTGAGCCGGCGTCCGACGCTGCACTGCGCGACGAACTCAAATCGCACCTCGCGCCGATGCTCCCGGACTACATGATCCCGGCCCACTGGCTGGTGCTCGAACGCTTCCCGCTGACGCCGAACGGCAAGCTCGATCGCAAGGCCTTGCCGCTGCCGGACGCCAACCAATTGTTGCGCGCCTATGTGGCGCCGCAGGGCGCGCTGGAGCAGAGCGTGGCCGTGATCTGGCAGGACGTGCTCAAGCTGGAACGGGTAGGGCGCGACGACAACTTCTTTGAACTGGGTGGACATTCACTTTTGGCGACACAAGCAACGGCACGCCTGCAAATGGAACAGGGGGCCGCCGTGCCTCTGGACCTGCTTTTCCGAACTTCATCCTTGGCTGAATACGCCGAACAACTGGCGGTACACCTGACCCCTCACTCCAGCGACGACCTGAGTGAAATGCACGACTTCCTCGCGGACCTGGAGACCCTTTGACATGACACAGTTCGATAACCTGGCCCTGGTTCAGCGCTTTATCCGTTTGCCGCTCGCCCAGCGTCAGGCCTTTTTGCAAAAGCTGCACAGCAAGAACATGAGCTTCGCCGCGCTGCCGATTCCGCCGATGCGCGACGAGTTCGAAACCATTGGCCTGTCCTATGCCCAAGAGCGCCAATGGTTTCTCTGGCAACTGGACCCGGACAGCGCGGCGTACCATGTGCCGACTGCTTTGCGCTTGCACGGCACCCTTGATTTGCCGGCCTTGCAGCGCAGTTTCGATGCGCTGCTGGAACGCCATGAAGTGTTGCGCACCGTGTTTGTTGATGGCGCGGACGGCCCGATGCAAGTGGCGCAAGCGCATCTGAGCCTGCCGATCACCCCGGTGGTGCTGGACGCGACCCCGGACGACGTCGCGCTCAAAGCGCTGATCGACGCTGAGATCGCCCAGCTCTTTGATTTGCAGCGCGGGCCGTTGCTGCGGATCAAACTGCTGCAACTGGCGGCGGACGATCACGTGTTGGTGCTGACTCAACACCACATCATTTCCGATGGCGCGTCGGCGCAGATCATGGTCGGTGACCTGGTCAAACTCTATGCCGGTTTCAGCGCCGATCAGGCGACAAACCTGACGCCGCTGCCGATCCAGTACGCCGACTATTCGATCTGGCAGCGCCAGTGGATGGAGGCCGGCGAGTTGTCGCGGCAACTGGCCTACTGGACCGGTCGCCTGGGCGATGGCGGTTCGGTGTTGCCATTGCCGACTGATCGCGCGCGCCCGGCGGTGCAGAGCCATCGCGGTGCGCGGTTGGACCTGAGCGTACCCGCTGACCTCAGCGAACGGCTCAAGCAACTGGCCCAACGCGAAGGCCTGACGCTGTTTATGGTCTTGCTCGCCTCGTTCCAGGCTTTGCTGCATCGCTACAGCGGCCAGTCGGACATTCGCGTTGGCGTGCCGGTGGCCAACCGCAACCGCACCGAAACCGAAGGCTTGATCGGCTTCTTCGTCAACACTCAGGTGCTCGACGCCCAGATTCACGGAACCACGCCGTTTACCGAGTTACTGGCCCAGGTCAAACAGGCTTCGCTCGGCGCCCAGGCGCATCAGGATTTGCCTTTCGAGCAACTGGTGCAGGCCCTGGCTCCAGAGCGGCACCTGAGCCACAGTCCACTGTTTCAGGTGATGTTCAACCACCAGAACGGCGGCGCGGCGCAGGCGCTGCAACTGCCGGGGTTGCGGGTTGAAAGCCTGGATTGGAGCTCGCATACGGCGCAGTTCGATTTGACGTTGGACACGCATGAAGCTGACGGCGAACTGACGGCAACGCTGACTTACGCTACCGATTTGTTCGATGCGACCACCGTGCAGCGTATGGCCGGCCACTGGCTGAACCTGCTGCAAGGCATCGTCGCCAACCCGCAACAGCGTATCGGTGAATTGCCGTTGCTGGATGCGGCTGAGCAGCAAGCGATCCTCAAGGACTGGAATCCATCGACTCAGGCCTTCCCGAACGAGGCGTGCGCGCATCAACTGATTGCCGAGCAGGCACGTTTGCATCCTGATGCGATTGCCGTGCGTTTCAACCAGCAAACCCTCACTTACGCGCAGCTCAACAGCCGTGCCAACCGGTTGGCTCATCAGTTGATCGAGCAGGGCGTTGGTCCGGATGTGCTGGTCGGTTTGGCCGCCGAGCGTGGTCTGGAAATGGTGGTCGGCCTGTTGGCGATCCTCAAGGCGGGCGGCGCCTACGTGCCGCTGGACCCGACCTATCCGCAGGATCGTCTGGCCTACATGATCGAGGACAGCGGTATTCAACTGCTGCTGACTCAGGCGTCGTTGTTGAGCCAACTGCCGGTGCCGTCGAGTGTTCAAGCGTTGATGCTGGAGACCGATGTCAGCGGTTACGCCGACAGCGATCCGCACGTGGCGATGCACTCGTCGAACCTCGCTTACGTGATCTACACCTCCGGTTCCACCGGCAAACCGAAAGGCACGTTGCTGCCGCACCACAACATCCTGCGCCTGTTCGAAGCCACCGAACCATGGTTCGGGTTTGGCCCTTCAGATGTCTGGAGCCTGTTCCATTCCTACGCGTTCGACTTCTCCGTGTGGGAGATTTTCGGTGCGTTGCTGCACGGCGGCGAACTGCTGATCGTGCCCTACGACGTCAGCCGTTCCCCGCAAGACTTCCACGCGCTGCTATGCGACGCCGGGGTCACGGTGTTGAACCAGACGCCGTCGGCGTTCAAGCAATTGATGCACGTCGCTTGCGCCGATCAACGCGCCAACGCATTGCGCTACGTGGTGTTTGGCGGTGAAGCGTTGGACGTGAAATCCCTGCGTCCATGGTTCGAACGCTTCGGCGATCAAGCCCCGCAACTGATCAACATGTACGGCATCACCGAAACCACGGTGCACGTGACTTACCGTCCACTGTCCCTGGTCGATCTGGAACTGGAAGCCAGCAGCCCAATCGGCGAGCCCATTACCGACCTGTCCTGGTACTTGCTCGACGGCGACCTGAACCCGGTACCGAAAGGCTGCATCGGCGAGTTATACGTCGGCCGCGCCGGCCTGGCTCGCGGTTATCTCAATCGCGGCGACCTGACCGCGCTGCGCTTTATCCCCGATCCGTTCGGCGAGAGCGGGGCGCGGTTGTACCGCACCGGCGACCTGGCGCAGTACCGCAACGACGGCGTGATCGAATACGTCGGTCGTATCGACCACCAGGTAAAAATCCGTGGTTTCCGCATTGAACTCGGCGAAATCGAAGCTCGACTGAATGCGTTGGACGCCGTGCGCGAAGCGGTGGTGCTGGCTCAGGAAGGCCCAAGCGGCCAGCAACTGGTCGGATACGTAATCGCGCATCAAACCAGCGACAACGAAGCCAATCTGCGCGACAACCTCAAGACCCAACTCAAAGCTGACCTGCCGGATTACATGGTGCCAACGCACCTGCTGTTCCTCGACCAATGGCCGCTGACCGCCAACGGCAAGCTCGACCGCAAAGCCCTGCCGCAACCCGACGCAAGCCAAGTGCAGCAAGACTACGTCGCCCCGCACAGCGAACTGGAACAACAGATCGCCACGATCTGGCAAGACGTGTTGAAACTGGAACGCGTGGGCCTGACCGACAACTTCTTCGAACTCGGCGGCCATTCGCTGCTGGCCACGCAAATGGTCTCGCGCATTCGCCAGACCCTCGGCCTGAACCTGCAATTGCGTCAGTTGTTCGAAAACGCCAGCCTCAAGGCCTGCGTTGCGGCGCTGGAGCAAACCCAGGTCAGCCGCCCAGTCGCCATTGCGCGGGTGTCTCGCGATGAGCCGTTGGCTTTGTCGTACGCCCAGCAACGCCAGTGGTTCCTCTGGCAGATGGAGCCTTTGAGCGCGGCGTATCACATTCCGGCGGCGCTGCGGATTCACGGCGCCCTCGACCTTGCAGCCCTGCAACGCAGTTTCAGCGCGCTGGTGCAACGTCATGAAAGCCTGCGCACCACCTTCGTCCAGATCGATGATCGGGCGTTCCAGGTGATTCATGCGGATCTGGCGCCGACCGTGGTGCCCGAGATTTTGCCTGAGGCGACCGGCAACAATAACGGCCCAGATCCGCGCGTTCGTTGAACGGCAGATGCAACAGCCGTTCGACCTGAAAAATGGCCCACTGCTGCGGGTTGGCCTGCTGCGCATCGCCGCTGACGAACATGTGCTGGTGCTGACTCAGCACCACATCGTTTCCGATGGCTGGTCGATGCAGTTGCTGGTGCAGGAACTGATTCAGCGTTATGCCGATTACAGCGAAGGTCGTGAGGTTGAGCTGGCGGCGTTGCCCATTCAATACGCCGACTACGCCGTGTGGCAGCGTCAGTGGATGGAGGCCGGCGAGCGCGAGCGGCAACTGGCGTACTGGACCGGTGTGCTCGACGGTGACCAGCCGCTGCTGGAATTGCCCTCCGACCGTCCGCGTCCGGCGCAACAGAGTTTTGCCGGCGCACGCCTGGCCATCGACCTGCCGCCGGCGTTGGGCAAGCAGTTGCTGCAGCTGGCCCAGCGCGAAGGCGGCACGTTGTTCATGCTGCTGCTGGCGTCGTTCCAGACCTTGCTGCATCGCTACAGTGGTCAGTCGGACATTCGCGTTGGCGTGCCGATTGCCAACCGTAACCGGGTCGAGACTGAAGGGTTGATTGGCTTCTTCGTCAACACTCAGGTGCTCAAGGCCGAGGTCAATCCGCAGCAGCGCTTCAGCGAGTTGCTGGCTGAGGTCAAACACGCAGCCTTGGGCGCCGAGGCGCACCAGGATCTGCCGTTTGAACAACTGGTCGAAGCGCTGCGCCCTGAGCGTAACTTGAGTCATAGCCCGCTGTTCCAGGTGTTATATAACCACCAGAACGCCGGGCGTCAGGCTGTGCCGTCATTGTCCGGACTGACCATCGAAACGCAGGATTGGGACAGCCACACCGCGCAGTTCGATCTGACGCTGGACACTCTGGAAGCCGACGGTGAAATCACTGCTGCACTGACTTATGCCACCGACCTGTTTGACGCCTCTACCGTGCAGCGCATGGCTGCGCATTGGCTGAACCTGCTGCAAGGCATCGTCGCCAACCCGCAACAGCGCATCGGCGAATTGCCGTTGCTCGACTCGGCTGAGCAGCAGGCGATTCTCAAAGACTGGAATCCGTCGACTCAGGCGTTCCCGAACGAGGCGTGCGCGCATCAGTTGATTGCCGAGCAGGCGCGCCGTAGTCCTGATGCAGTTGCCGTGCGGTTCAACCAGCAAACCCTCACTTACGCGCAGCTCAACAGCCGTGCCAACCGGTTGGCTCATCAGTTGATCGAGCAGGGCGTTGGTCCGGATGTGCTGGTCGGTTTGGCCGCCGAGCGTGGTCTGGTAATGGTGGTCGGCCTGTTGGCGATCCTCAAGGCTGGCGGCGCCTACGTGCCGCTGGACCCGACCTATCCGCAGGATCGTCTGGCCTACATGATCGAGGACAGCGGCATTCAACTGCTGCTGACTCAGGCGTCGTTGTTAAGCCAATTGCCGGTGCCGTCGAGTGTTCAAGCGTTGATGCTGGAGACCGATGTCAGCGGTAACGCCGACAGCGATCCGCACGTGTCGATGCACTCGTCGAACCTCGCTTACGTGATCTACACCTCCGGCTCCACCGGTAAACCGAAAGGCACGTTGCTGCCGCACCACAACATCCTGCGTCTGTTCGAAGCCACCGAGCCATGGTTCGGGTTCGGCCCGCAAGACGTCTGGAGCCTGTTCCATTCCTACGCTTTCGACTTCTCCGTGTGGGAGATTTTCGGCGCGCTGCTGCACGGTGGCGAACTGCTGATCGTGCCCTACGACGTCAGCCGTTCCCCGCAAGACTTCCACGCGCTGCTATGCGACGCCGGGGTCACGGTGTTGAACCAGACGCCGTCGGCGTTCAAGCAATTGATGCACGTCGCTTGCGCCGATCAACGCGCCAACGCATTGCGCTACGTGGTGTTTGGCGGTGAAGCGTTGGACGTGAAATCCCTGCGTCCATGGTTCGAACGCTTCGGCGATCAAGCCCCGCAACTGATCAACATGTACGGCATCACCGAAACCACGGTGCACGTGACTTACCGTCCACTGTCCCTGGTCGATCTGGAACTGGAAGCCAGCAGCCCAATCGGCGAGCCCATTACCGACCTGTCCTGGTACTTGCTCGACGGCGACCTGAACCCGGTACCGAAAGGCTGCATCGGCGAGTTATACGTCGGCCGCGCCGGCCTGGCTCGCGGTTACCTCAATCGCGGCGACCTGACCGCGCTGCGCTTTATCCCCGATCCGTTCGGCGAGAGCGGGGCGCGGTTGTACCGCACCGGCGACCTGGCGCAGTACCGCAACGACGGCGTGATCGAATACGTCGGTCGTATCGACCACCAGGTAAAAATCCGTGGTTTCCGCATCGAACTCGGCGAAATCGAAGCACGACTGAATATGTTGGATGCCGTGCGCGAAGCCGTGGTGCTGGCCCAGGAAGGCCCGAGCGGCCAGCAACTGGTCGGCTACGTGATCACGCATCAAACCACCGACAACGAAGCGACCCTGCGCGACAACCTCAAGACCCAACTCAAGGCCGACCTGCCGGATTACATGGTGCCAACGCACCTGCTGTTCCTCGACCATTGGCCACTGACCGCCAACGGAAAACTCGACCGCAAGGCCCTGCCGCAACCCGACGTAAGCCAAGTGCAGCAAGACTACGTCGCCCCGCAAAGCGAACTGGAACAACAGATCGCCGCAATCTGGCAGGACGTGCTGAAACTGGAGCGCGTGGGCCTGACCGACAACTTCTTCGAGCTGGGCGGCGACTCGATCATCTCCATCCAGGTGGTCAGCCGCGCGCGGCAGGCCGGGATTCGATTCAGCCCGAAAGATCTGTTCCAGCACCAGACCGTCCAGGCATTGGCGACCGTGGCCCAAGTCGGCGGCGAAGGGCTGATCATCGACCAAACCCCGGTTCAAGGCCCGGCGCTGTTGTTGCCGATCCAGCAAGCGTTCTTCACCGATGCGATCCCCGAGCGTCATCACTACAACCAATCGGTGCTGCTGAAAGCGGCCCGCCCGATGCAACCGGCACTGGTTGAACAGGCGTTGCAGGCGTTGGTGCTGCATCACGATGCATTGCGTTTGTCCTTTTCCGAAACTTCGGAAGGTTGGCAGGCCAATCACCGCGATGTCCTGGCGCAAAACAGCCTGCTCTGGACCACCGACGTGGCCGACGCCGAGGCACTGGAAGTCCTGGCCAATCAGGCCCAACGCAGCCTGAACCTGCAAGACGGCCCGCTGTTGCGCGGTGTGCTGGCGACGATGAACGATGGCAGCCAGCGGTTGCTGCTGGTGATCCATCACCTGGCGGTGGACGGCGTGTCGTGGCGGACTCTGCTCGAAGACCTGCAGAACGCTTACCAGCAATTACAGGACGGCAAGGCCCTGAGCCTGCCGGCCAAGACCAGTGCCTTCAAGGACTGGAGTCAGCACTTGCAGCGTTACGCCCACAGCCCGGCGTTGCAGCAGGAACTGACGTACTGGCAAGCCTGTTTGAGCGATGTCAGCACCGATCTGCCGTGCAAACGCGTGGACGCCGGGCAGCAGAATCGTCTGGCGCTCAACGTTCACACTCAGCTCAATCAGGAACTGACCCGGAAATTGCTGCAAGAAGCCCCGGCGGCCTATCGCACTCAGGTCAACGACCTGTTGCTGACCGCGTTGGCGCGGGTGATTGTCCGTTGGACCGGCCTGGCCTCGACGCTGATTCAACTCGAAGGCCATGGCCGCGAAGAGCTGTTCGACGGCGTTGACCTGACCCGCACCGTCGGTTGGTTCACCAGCCTGTTCCCGGTCCGGCTGACTCCGGCCGATGCACTGAGCGACTCGATCAAACAGGTCAAGGAACAACTGCGTTCGATCCCGCACAAAGGCATCGGCTTCGGCGCCTTGCGTTATCTGGGCGATGAGCAAGCGCAGCAATCGTTGCGCGTCTTGCCAAGCCCACGGATCACCTTCAACTACCTCGGCCAGTTCGACGGTAGCTTCGACAAGGACGACGCGGCGCTGTTTGCTCCTGCGTCAGAGAGCTCCGGCCTGGACCAAAGCCCCGATGCACCGATGGGCAACTGGCTTTCCCTCAATGGCCAGGTTTATGGCGGTCAACTGACGATCGGCTGGACCTTCAGCAGCGAACGTTTCGACACCGCGACCATTGAACGCCTGGCCGAGGATTACGCCAAAGAACTGGCAGCGCTGATCGCTCACTGCGTGACGCCGGGCGTCCAGGGCCTGACGCCGTCGGACTTCCCGCTGGCCGGCCTGACTCAAGTACAACTCGACAGCGTGCCGGTGGCGCCGCAGCAGATTGCCGACATCTACCCGCTGTCGCCGATGCAGCAAGGCATGCTGTTCCATTCGCTCTACGAGCAGCAGGGCGGCGACTACATCAACCAGATGTGCGTGGACATCGAAGGCCTCAATGTCGAGCGCTTCCGCGAGGCCTGGCAAGCGGCGATGGACGCCCACGATGTGCTGCGCAGCAGTTTTGTCTGGGACGGTGAATTCAAGCGTCCGTTGCAGGTGATCCACAAGCAACTGAACGTGCCGTTCACTTTCCACGATTGGCGCTCTCACAGCGATGTCGCCCAAGCACTCAATGAACTGGCGACCACCCAGCGCCAACAGGGCTTTGACCTTGCCAACGCACCGTTGCTGAACCTGACCGTGGTGCAAATTGCCGCCGAGCGTTATCACCTGATCTACACCAGCCATCACATCCTGATGGACGGCTGGAGCAACTCGCAGCTGTTGGGCGAAGTGCTGCAACGCTACAGCGGCGAGCTGCCGTCGAACACGGCGGGGCGTTATCGCGACTACATCGAGTGGCTGGCGAAGCAGGACGCGCAGGTCACCGAAGGTTTCTGGAAAGGCCAATTGGCGTCCTTTGAGGAACCGACAAGGCTGGCCAAAGCGCTGGTCTGGACCGGCAGCGAAGCAAGCAACGCGACTCAGGGCGAACACTTCCTGGAGTTGGACCTGACGCAAACTGCCGGGCTCAATGGGTTTGCGCGGGAACAGAAAGTCACCCTCAACACGCTGGTGCAAGCCGCGTGGCTGCTGCTGTTGCAACGCTACACCGGGCTCGACACGGTCAGCTTCGGCGCTACGGTGTCCGGGCGTCCGGCGCAGTTGGCGGGCGTCGAGCAACAGATCGGTTTGTTCATCAACACCTTGCCGGTAATCGCCAGCCCGGGTGCCGAGCAGCCGCTGTCGCAGTGGTTGCAGCAAGTGCAGGCGCAAAACCTGGCACTGCGCGAGCAGGAACATACGCCGCTGTTCGACATCCAGCGTTGGGCCGGGCAGGGCGGTGAAGCGCTGTTCGACAACATCCTGGTGTTCGAGAACTACCCGATCTCCGAAGCCCTGCAACAGGGCGCAACCCAAGAGCTGCGTTTCGGTGAAGTCGGCAACTTCGAACAGACCAACTACCCGCTGACCCTGGCGGTCAACCTGGGTGAAGAGCTGTCGCTGCAACTGAGTTACGACCGTCAGCAGTTCGATTTTGCTGCGATTGAACAACTGGCCGCGCACCTTGCGCACCTGCTGTTGCAAATGGTCGAGGCACCGGCCGCCAGTTGCGTTGGCGATCTGGCGTTGGTCGCAAAAGCGGTTCGCGAGCCGCTGGTGTTGCCGGTGGATGAGGTGTGCGTGCAGCGCTTGTTTGAACGGCAAGCCGAGCGCACGCCGCACGCCTTGGCGCTGATCTTCAACGAGCAACACCTCAGCTACGCGCAGCTCAATGCCCAGGCCAACCAATTGGCTCGCGTGCTGTTGCAACACGGCGTCGGCCCGGAGGCCTTGGTCGGCATCGCGGTCGAGCGTTCGACGCAGATGATCATCAGCCTGCTGGCGGTGCTCAAGGCTGGCGGCGCCTACGTGCCGCTGGACCCGGAATATCCGGCCGAGCGCCTCGGCGCGATGATCGAAGACAGTGGCCTGCGGGTGTTGTTGACCCAAAGCCATCTGGCGGCAGCATTGCCACGTGCGGCGTGCGTGACGGTCCTGAGCCTGGATCAGCTGGATTACCCTACTCAGACCGACAACCTGCCCGAGCGCAGCGGCCCGCAGAACCTTGCGTATGTGATGTTCACCTCGGGCTCCACCGGGCGCCCGAAAGGCGTCGGCATCACCCACTCGGCGCTGACCCGTCACGCCCAGGTTGCGCTGGAATTCCTCGGTCTCACACCGCAGGACCGTTCGCTGCAATTTGCCACGTTCAACTTCGATGCTTTTGTCGAGCAGCTTTACCCGGCGCTGATTTGCGGTGCCTCGGTGGTGCTGCGCGGGCCGGACATCTGGGACAGCGAGACCTGGTATCGCGAATTGCTCGACAAGCAATTCAGCGTCAGCGACCTGACCACCGCCTACTGGAACATGTTGGCCAAGGACTTTGCTGCCGCTGGCAATCGCGACTACGGCGTGTTGCGCCAGGTGATCGTCGGTGGCGAAGCCATGCCGCCGGAAGGCGTCGCCGCGTGGGGCAAGGCTGGCCTGGCTCATGTGCGTTTGCTCAACACCTACGGCCCGACCGAAACCACGGTCAGCGCCACGGTGCTCGATTGCAGCGACTACGTGTCGGGGCGCAGCGCGTTGCCGGTGACCATGCCGATTGGCCAGGCGTTGGGCGGCCGGGCAATTCATGTGCTCGATACCCAGGGCCAACCGGCGCCGGTCGGGGTGGTCGGTGAACTGGTGATTGGCGGTGAGCTGCTGGCTCGCGGTTACTTCCAGCGTCCGGAATTGACCGCCGAGCGCTTCATTCCTGATCCGTTCGATCCACTGGGCGGTGGCCGCATGTACCGCACCGGCGACCTGGCGCGCTACCGCGCCGACGGGGTGATTGAGTACGTCGGGCGTCTGGATCATCAAGTGAAGATTCGCGGTTTCCGCATCGAACTCGGTGAAATCGAAACCCATCTGTTGCAGATTCCTGCGGTGCGTCAGGCCCTGGTGGTCGCGCAACCGGGCGCCATCGGTCAGCAATTGGTCGCCTACGTGGTGTTCGACGACCCGGCGCAAGCCAACGCCGATGCCTCGACGCTGGCGGCGTTGCGCGATGATATCAAGGCGCGACTGAAAGCGACCTTGCCGAATTACATGGTGCCAACCCAGGTGATGTTCCTCGAACGCCTGCCGCTGAGCCCGAACGGCAAGATCGATCGCAAGGCTTTGCCGAGCATCGATGTTAGCCTCGCGGCGCTGGATTTTGTCGCGCCTGAAGGTGAACTCGAACAGCAAATTGCAGCGGTTTGGCAGGACGTGCTGGAGCTGGATCAGGTGGGCCGCGACGATCACTTCTTCGAACTGGGCGGGCATTCGCTGCTCGCGACTCAAGTGGTTTCGCGTCTGCGCAAACTCACGGCGTGCACCCTGAGCCTGCGTGATCTGTTCAGCCATCCGCGCCTCAAGGACCTGGCGGCATGGATGACGCAGCAGCAAGGCACAGCGGCGTCTGGCGGCCATGGCGTGGTGCTCAAGGCCCACGGCACGCAGCACAGTGCACCGTTGTCGCTGGTGCAACGGCGCTTGTGGATCGCCGAGCAATTGTCCGGCGGCACGGCGGCTTATGGCATGCCGATGGCCCTGCGTTTGCGCGGTGAGTTGTCGGTCGAGCGCTTGATCAGCAGCTTCGCCGAGGTGGTCCGCCGCCACGAAGTGCTGCGCACCGCGTATACCCAGGACGATGAAGGCGATCCGATTGCCATGATCGCCGAACAGGTCGAACTGGATTTCCCGGTGATCGATTTGTCCGGCCTGTCACGCAGCGCCCAGGAAGAATGGGTGGCGCAAGCGGCGCTGGAGAACGCCCGGACGCCGATTGATATGGAACACGCGCCGCTGTTACGTGGCCGGACCCTGCACCTGGGGCCGACCGAGCACGTGATGCTTTACGCCATGCACCACATCATTTCCGACGGCTGGTCGATGGGCGTTTTGGTCAACGAACTGGTGCAGATTTACGACCGCAGCAAGGTCGGTGATTTGACCCCGCTGCCAGCGCTGGAGGTGCAGTATTCCGACTTCGCGATTTGGCAGCAGGAGCTTGAGCAACAAGGGGTTCTGGCACGCCAGGCCGAGTACTGGAAAACGCGATTGGCCGGCTACAACGGGCAGTTGTCGTTGCCGTTGGATAAGCCACGAGGCCTGACGCCGTCCTATGAGGGCGATGCGGTGCAATTCCAGCTCGACACGACGCTGAGCGCTGCGTTGCGTCAACTGTCCAGGGACGCCGGCGTCACGCTGTACAGCACGCTGCTGGCGTCATTCCAGGTGTTGTTGCATCAGGTCAGTGGCGGTGCGGATGTGCTGGTCGGTGCCGACGTAGCCGGGCGTGAGCAGCCGGAACTGGAGCGCTTGATCGGCTTCTTCGTAAACGTCTTGCCGCTACGTTCGCAGTTTGATGCCGGCACGCCGTTCGCCAAATTCCTCGCCCAGACCCAGGAAACCTTGCTCAGTGCCATGGAGCATCAGGACCTGCCGTTCGACATGATCGTCGACGCCTCGGGCGTGCCGCGCCACAAGGGTATGAACCCGTTGGTGCAGGTATTGTTCGTGATGAACAACCTGCCGGGACGCACCCAGGCCATGGGCGGTTTGAGCGTCGAATCGCTGCCGGCGCTGGACACCCATTCTAAATTCGACATGGCGTTGTTCGTTGACGATGAAGAAGGGCAATTGCTGGGTAATTGGCAATTCGCCACAAGCGTGTTCGGACACGAGCGCATTCAGCACTTGGTCAAGGCCTGGATAGCCCTGTTGGAACAGATCGTCGCTGTTCAGGACATTCAATTGGGAGCTATCAGCATGCCAGTCGACAATTTAGCGGTGGCCACCAAGCCTGCCGTCCCCGGACCGAAGGCCGACAAACTCGGCAAGTTCCTCAAACGCGGTGTGGCCTCGGCGGCCAAGGCCCGGCCAGCGCCGATGCGCGAGTCGTTGATCGCCGCGCCACAGCCGTTCCCGCTGCTGCTGGAACCGAACGAGCCGCACTTGGACTTGATCGAGTGGATCAACCACAACCGGCCGCTGATCGAAGCAAAACTGGCGACCCATGCCGGGATTCTATTCCGCGGTTTCGAGCTCGACGGCATTCAGGGTTTCGAGGCCTTCGCCGAAGCGATCCAGCCGGGACTTTACGGTCAGTACGGCGACCTGCCGAAGAAGGAGGGCGGCAAGAACACCTACCGCTCCACGCCGTACCCGGAACGCAAGATGATCCTGTTCCACAACGAGAGCTCCCATCAGGACCGCTGGCCGCGCAAGCAGATGTTCTATTGCGAGCAAGCCGCGCCAGTCGGCGGGGCAACGCCGGTGGTGGATTGCCGGTTGATGTACGAAAAACTGCCGGCGGACCTGCGTGACAAGTTCGAAGAAAAGGGCCTGCTCTACGTGCGCACCTTCACCGACAACCTCGACGTGTCGTGGCAGCACTTCTTCAAGACCAAAGACCGCGCCGAAGTCGAGGCCCGTTGCCGCGCCGGTGGTATCGAATGGCGCTGGCTCGACAACAACGAATTGCAAACCCGCACCCCAGGGCCGGCGATCATTCGTCACCCGGTGACCGGCGCCAAATCGTTCTTCAACCAAGTGCAACTGCACCACATCTACTGGCTGGAGCCGGATGTGCGCGAAGACCTGCTGTCGATGTTTGGCCTGGACCGCATGCCGCGCCATGTGTTTTACGGCGACGGCACCCCGATCGAAGACGAGGTGATGCAACGCATCGGCGACTTGTACGAAGAATGCGCGGTGCGCTTCGACTGGCAAAAAGGCGACGCCATCCTGCTGGACAACATGCTGGTGGCCCACGCCCGTGATCCGTTCGAAGGCCCACGCAAAATTGTCGTGGCAATGGGTGACATGTTCGACCGCAGTGCACTTGAACGCGCACTGAACACCGAGGAAACCGGAGCATGAACGAGGTATCGATGGACCAGCAGGACCTGGGTTACGCCTTGACGCCCGAGCAGCAGTTGTTGATTGAACAACTGCCCAAGGCCCCGGCCTGCGCGGATGCGCTGCGTTTTCTCGAGGTCGAGATCAGCGGCGCCCTCGATCCGCAGCGGGTGCAACTGGCGCTCGATACCTTGCTGGCGCAGCAGCCGATGCTGGTGGCGCGACTCGGTAAGGCGGCGGGTTTTCATGGCCTTCGACAGTTCGTCGGGGGCGCCGAGCGCTTCCCGCTGACCGTGCAGACTCGGGTCGAAACGCCGGCCGATATTCAGGCGCAACTCACCGAATGGGCGGAACGTTCTTTCGATATCGCTGAGTCCGAGGGCGCGCAAGCGGTGCTTTATCGCCTGGCCGACGAGCGCTGGAAACTGGTGTTGGGCCTGGCCCGGCACAGCCTCGACGAAAGCGCCGTGCGGTTGCTGTTTCAGCAATTACCGAGCGCCTACGAGCTGCAGGCGACGGCGGACGATGAAGAGCCCGGTGAATTCACCCAGTACCTGGAATGGCGCAGTGAAGTGGTGCTCGACGAAGACGCGGCCAGCGCTCGCGCCTACTGGCAGCAACATCTGCAAGGGGCTGAGGCTGAGCTGAGCACGCCGTGGCTGGTTTATCGCAACGCGAATCCTGCGTCGTCGGCCACGGCCTCGCTGACGGTTTGCGTCGAACCCGGTTTGCAGCGGTTGGCCAGTGCTCTGGAACAACCGCCGAGCGTAGTGCTGCAAGCCGCCTGGTGGTTGCTGCTTGGGCGACTGAGCGGACACGAGCAGGTGCTGGTCGGCGTGCGGCATGACAGCCGCGACGATTACGAATACTTCGGCGACGCCTTGGGCGTGTTCGAGAAAACCCTGCCGCTGAACCTTTCGCTGCCGGCGAATACCACGTTCAGTTCGTGGGCGGTTGAGCTGACGGCGCGTCTGGATGAACACCGTACCTGGCAGGAATACTGGTCGCCTGAACTGGCTCCGGCGGCCGCTCGCCCGGCCTACGGTTTTGCCGTCCGCCGGGCGACGCAGGTCGAGACATCCGCGAATCTGCAATGGACGCCGGTTGCGCGTCCGCTGGCGCGGGAAGCGCTGTTTGAGCTGATGCTTGAACTGGAAACGGACGAATCGGGCAACCCGCAGGCGTTCCATCTGCACTACGCAGCGTCCCGTTACTCAGTTCAGGCGATTGAAGGGTTGCTGGCGCAGTTGCGCGTCTTGCTCGAAAACATCGTCACCAATCCTCACGCCGAACTCGGCCAATTGAGCTTGCTGGGTGCCGCGGAACTGCAGCGTCTGCTGGCAATCAACCCGCCAGCGCAAGTATTGGTCGATGGCTGGTTCCTGCCGCAACGGATTGCCGATTGGGCCCGGACCACGCCGGATGCCATCGCCCTGACCGACGGCGATCAACGCCTGAGCTACGGGCAGTTGCAGGCGAACGTCGAGGCGTTGGCCCAGGCACTGAAAGCCCAAGGCCTGGCCGCAGGCGCGGTTGTCGCGCTGGCCTTGCCGCGCTCGGCGGACCTGGTGGTCGCGATGCTGGCAGCCTGGCGGATCGGTGCAGCGTATCTTCCGCTGGATGCGCAATGGCCGCAGGCCCGTCAGGCGTTGATGCTGGAACAGGCCGGCGCCGCGTTGCTGCTGGTCGACGCCCGGAACATCGCTCAATGGCACGATCATCCGTTGCCCTTGGCGACGGTGGAGCGAGTGCTGCAATCGGCCCCGGCTGCCGGGTCGGCCATCGAACTCGCTACGCAGGGTGGAGACGCCGCCTACGTGCTGTTCACCTCCGGTTCGACCGGTGTGCCGAAAGGCGTAGTGATCGAGCACGGCCAATTGCTCAACTACACCGCCCACGTCAGCCAGGCCTTGGCGCTGGAACAGTGCAAACAGTTCGGCTTCACCTCCACGGTGGCGGCGGACTTGGGCAACACCGCGCTGTTCGGCGCACTGTTCAACGGCGCGACCCTGCACGTGGCCAGCGATGAGCAGATGCAGGATGGCAACCTGTTTGCCGACTTCGTGCAACAGCGGGCGATTGATTGCCTGAAGATCGTCCCGTCGCACCTCGCCGCGTTGCTCGAAAGCGAGCGCGCGCAACTGCCGCGCACGCTGATTCTCGGTGGCGAACCGATTGCTCCGGCGCTGGTACAACGCATCGCTCGCCTGCGCAGCGATTGCCGAGTGTTCAACCACTACGGCCCGACCGAGGCTACGGTGGGCGTGCTGGTTCATCCGTTGTCGCTGAATACCGAGGTGCCGGATGCCGCCGTTCTGAGCCAAGTGCTGGGCAACAATCAGGTGTTTGTCCTCGACGACAACCTGCAACTGGCGCCGGTCGGCGTGCTGGGCGAGTTGTACCTCGGTGGCGCGCAGGTGTGCCGTGGCTACGTCAATGTCGAAGCCGATTCTCAGGTGTTTATCCAGAGCCCGTTCAACCCTGAAGAGCGGCTGTACCGAACCGGCGACCTGGCCCGCTATCGTCCGGATCTGGCGATTCAACTGCACGGTCGTCGGGATCAGCAAATCAAGGTGCGCGGTTTCCGCATCGAACTGGCCGAGGTCGAGGCTGAATTGCTGCGTTTGCCTCAAGTTGCTCAGGCACTGGTGTTGCCGGGTCAAGAGGGGATGCTGGCGTTCATCGTCCCGCATCAAACACCTTCGGCCACTGTGCTCGACGAGATTCGCGACGAACTGGCCTTACGCCTGCCCAGCGTGATGCTGCCGCAGCACCTGCAATGGCTCGACAGCTTCCCGCGACTGGCCAACGGCAAAGTCGACCGCAAAGCCTTGCAGCAACTCGCGGCAGCCAAGACTGACGACGAGGGCATGGCACCCCGCGATGCCCTTGAGCAATTGCTGGCTGCACGCATGGCGCAATTGCTCGGCGTTGAACGGCTGGGTATCGACCGCGACTTTTTCGCTGCCGGTGGCCATTCCTTGCTGGTGATCAAACTGGTGGCCGGGATTCGCAAGCTGTTGCAGTGCGAAATCCAGCCGGGCGTGGTGTTTGATCACCCGACCGTGGCGGGTCTGGCGGTGGCGTTGAGATCCGGGGAAAGCAGTCCCGGTCAACTGGAGAGAATCGCTCAGGCGCGGTTACGCCTGGACAACATGAGCCCCGAAGAAAAAGCCTTGCTCACCGAAAAGGCCCGGCAACTGCAAAACGCCAAGGCTGCACAAAACGGCTGACACCCGTTTAGTCCTGTGGGAGCGGGCTTGCTCGCGAAGAGGGAGTGTCAGACAAATCATTGTTGCCTGACACACCGCTTTCGCGAGCAAGCCCGCTCCCACAGGGGATTTGTACCGTTTTCAAGTTATTCGCGGAAAAAAGGCCGATGTCCAAAGCGTCGGCCTTTTTTTGAGATTTGGCGTTAATGATAAATAAACTCATTCCGGTTTTGGTCCGGTGCTGCGTCTTACTAACGTAAGCAGGCAAATAGAGCCGGGCAGGGTAGCCACTGGGTTCGGTTTTTCCTTGATGTAGAAGAATTTTTACCGCTGCCCGGACCAACGATCGAGCCCGGGGAGGGGCCGGTCACCGACTTTTGCGGGAGCGAAGCGGTTCACAGGTCCAGGCAGCGTCAGGGCACTCGCTGGCCCATTGGTCTTATCCACTTCAACCAATAATAGAGAGCACGATGTCAGCAATTCATGAGTTGAAACCTCTGTTCAAGGCCTTGGTCATTGCCCGAACCCTGCGCTCGCGTCGCTCGTTGGCCGGTTTGAGCATGGCCTGTCTGCTGCCGCTCAGCGCGCAGGTGTGCGCTGAAGAATTCACCCTCAATATTGCGGCCCAGCCTTTGCCTCAGGCCCTGCAGGCGTTTGGCGCGCAGACCAATCAACAGGTGATCTACAACGCCGACGATATGGCCGGCCTGCGCAGCACCCGTGTCAGCGGCAAATTGAGTAGCGAAGCGGCGATTACCCAACTGCTGAAGGGCACGGGCGTGCGCTACAGCTTTGAAGGCAACACGCTGATGCTGGTGCGCGGCAGTTCGACCGAAGGCCTGGAATTGGGCGCGACGACCATCAACGCGCAACAGTTGGGCACCACCACCGAAGGCACCAATTCCTACACCACCGGTGCCGTGACCATTGGCAAAGGTGAGCAGAAACTCAAGGACATCCCGCAGTCGGTCAGCGTCCTGACCCGCAAGCGCATGGACGACCAGAACATCACCACCCTGACCCAGGCGCTGGAAGCCACGCCGGGCATGAGTTCGATCAAGACTCCGGGGCCGGGCATGTTCATCTATGCCCGCGGTTTTGATATCGAGTCGTTGCAGTACGACGGCGTGCCCGTGCCGCGCAACATGTACTCGCTGGGCAGCTACATCACCGAGAACATGGCGATCTACGACCGCATGGAAATCCTCCGTGGTTCGTCGGCCCTGCTGCAAGGCGCGAACAGCCCTGGCGGCGCGATCAACATGGTGCGCAAGCGTCCGCAAGACGTGCCGACCGTGACCCTGAGCGCCAAGGCCGGTAGCTGGGACCGTTACGCGTCCCAGGCCGATGTCGGCGGCCCGTTGAACGATGAAGGCACCATCCGCGGTCGTGCGGTGGTCAACTACGAAACCGGTAAATCGTTCACCGACTACGTGTCGAACTGGGAACAAACCGTCTACGGCGCCCTCGATTTCGACTTGAGCCCGGACACCGTGCTCGGCGTCGGCTTCAGCAACAAGACCAGCCATTCCACGCCTTACCTGATCGGCCTGCCACGCTACGCTGACGGCACCGCGCTGAACCTGGGGCGTTCTGCCTACGGCGGCTCGAGCTGGAACCGTGGCTTCAATAACCAGACCTCCGTTTACCTGGACCTGGAGCATCACTTCAACGACAACTGGAAAATCAAGGCCACCGCCCTGGCCATGAACGAGTCGAACGAATCGACCTACCAGTTCATCACTGGTGCCGTGACGCCGGGCACCTCCACCGGCCCGCAGTACGCCGATTACTCCACTGACTTCTACAACAAGAACCGTGGTTTTGACGTGTACGTGAATGGCGACTTCGAAGCGCTGTCGTTCAAGCAAAGTGTGATGTTCGGTGGCAACTATTCCAAGTACACCTCCGACGACCAATACGCGCGTGCCTTTACGCCGGGCGTTGATATCGACGACATCGACCACCATCGGCCGCAACAAAGCTTCAACTCGATTGCCGACGTCGCCAATCTGACGACCAGTACCTATGACGTGCGCCAGAAAGGCCTCTACGGCACCTGGCGCGTCAAACTAGCCGACCCGCTGACCCTGACGCTGGGCGCGCGGTCGACCTGGTATCAATACGAGTACGACGCCGAAAACTCCTTTGCCCGCGTCGTGGACCCGACCGCCGCGGTCAACAGCACCACCCGGCACAACGGCAAGATCACCCCATACGCCGGCCTGGTGTATGCGCTGAACGAACAGTGGTCGGCCTACGGCAGCTACGCCGACGTCTACATCCCGCAAACGGATATGGACAAGCAACACGTGGTACTCAAGCCGATCGAAGGCCACAACTATGAACTCGGCCTCAAAGGCGAGTTGATGGATGGCCAGCTCAACACCTCGTTCGCGATCTTCCGTGCCGAGCAGAAAAACCGCGCGGTCACCGACCTGAGCACCGACATCGAAAGCAGCGAAGCCTGCGGCGGCTGGTACTGCTCCAAGGCATCGGGCAAGGTCCGCAGCCAGGGCTTCGAAGCGGAAGTCGGCGGTGAAGTGGCGCCAGGCTTGCAACTGTCTGGCAGCTACACCTACAACACCACCAAGTTCCTGGAAGACACCGACCTCAAAGGCAAAGTCTTCAGCACCTGGACCCCGAAACACATGGCGCGCCTGTGGGCCGACTACCGCTTGCCGGGTGACTTCCACAAAGTCAGCGTCGGTGGCGGCGTCAACGCTCAGACCAGCACCATCAGCTTCGACCGCAACTTCAACCAACCGGGCTTCGCCATTTGGGCCTCCCGCGTCGGCTACGACCTGAACGACGAAGTGAACCTGGCGGTGAACTTCAACAACATCTTCGACAAGAAGTACTTCATCCCGTCCTACAGTCAGATCGGCGCCAACAACTACTACGGCGACCCGCGCAACATGATGTTCAGCGTGACGTACAAGCCGCAGTTCTGATAAGCGCTGTGTAAGTGGTAACGAGCCCGACCCGCAGATTGCGGGTCGGGTTTTTTATGGCCTGAAAAAATGTCGCCCAATGTCACTCATTCAGGCGTGACGCTGACCTGTGGCGAGGGAGCTTGCTCCCGTTCGGCTGCGAAGCAGTCGTAAATCCAGGCGACTCGGTGTGCCTGGAAGAATGCAGGGGCCGCTTCGCGACCCAACGGGAGCAAGCTCCCTCGCCACAAGGTCTGCGTTCGCAGCGCGCTATTTTTAACGGGCCCATAGCCTGATCGCTTACTTGACCAACCGCGTATCCAACCCAAAGCGCTCCTGCGAGACAAGCTTGAATTGATCCCCGGCCAAGTCGCAGCTCACCAGCAAATTCCATGAATGGCGGGTCACCGCGGAAGGGATCAGCACAAAAGGATGCTCGGCCAGTAACTCATCAGCAAATTGCTGCTGATTGGGCGAGGGCAGGGACGGGACCAGCCAGTTCGGGTTCGGTACATCGTCGGGCTGAACAATCTTGATGATGTTCGGGTCCAGCACTTCGAAGCACGTCAGTACGTGAGGCACCCTGTCAAGGGTATCGAAGCCCGCATGGACTGCGACTTCCAGAATGGCAGTCGAGGGATCGGCCGAGGCGTAAATAACCCGGCGGCCGGGAGGGTTCCATCGACCACCGGTTCTTTGTGCACCAACACCACTGTCCCATGTGTCCTTGTAAACCTCGCGATCCAGACGCCAAGCGTGCCACTTCCCGTCCCAGGGTAAAGGATTCATTGATAGACCCCGTGTTCAATCCGGGTCAGGTAATCCTCTACCACCTGGAAACCGAGCGAGTTGTCGATCAGCTCCAGCGGGACATGATCGTCCAGGTACTTACAGGGTTTCTTCAGCCAGTCCTCAGCCAACTGCTGGTCGCCAAATACGTTGGTTGCGTGCTCCAGGGTTTGCGCATACTGAAAGGCAACCGTGCTCTGCTGCTGGTTCAGACGCACCGGCTTGGTTTCTTTCACCAGGCGTTGGACAGTCCTGATGGACTTGCCGGTGATGCGCTGAACAAGGTTGTGCTCCATGTACAGCGTTGACGTGGAAAGCATGTCCTGGACATCACTCAGGTCAAAGCCCTCCTGCGTGTATTGGATGATCAACATAAGCGTGTCACCTCTGCGGCCATGTAACAGCACCTCAGTCGGCTTTCGGCTGACCTTTTTTGTGCTCGCTCCTATGTATTTAGCTGCTCGTTCTTCTACCTGATTCGCTGCGGACATACCAATGCCCTCCAATACGACATTTGACGCAATGATAGCGCCAAATGTCGCGGGTTGGGCAAGTGGGTTTTTCCCTGAATGCTGTCAGAGAATTCCTGAAATTCTTGATGTGGGTTCACGCGTTGAATGGCGCGTGTTTAAAGACACTCAGTGTTACGTCATAAACGGCTACAACGCCTTGCGCCGTTGCCTACGCGTACGCCAGAATCCGCCGGCTTGTGCGGCTGTGGGGTGGGCTATATCGTTTGCTGGTCACTGCAAAACAGTGATCGGGTTTGGTAGCCCGTCGTGATAGTCGTATGGCAACACCTTATGCAGCCCTGTTGTTAGGACATGCTCTATATGGTGGTCATGCGTGGGGCTCCTTTGTGAGCGCCGGGTTTTCTATCGCGACCGGTCTACCAACCCATGCATGGCCGCCACCTATTCGTTTGGTAGCGAAGGTGATGGCTCCTTAAAATTTGCGATGGAGTTTCATCTATGTTCAAAGTCACACCCAATCCCCCGAATACGGGTCCAGTACCCTGCGACGCCGCTTTTGAACTTGATCCCAAGAAAATGAAAGAAGCGGCCGACCGCGCGCTCAGCTATTACCTCAAACCCGGGGCGACGAAAACGCAGATACCGCCCCGCAGTTCCGGCACCTTCTTCACCATCGAGGCAGCGGTGGATGACGAAACGTTGCTGGTCGAGGTCTACGAATCGTTATCAACGGCCCGCAAGATGGTCAACGATCTCGTCGAGCTGACGGACGGACCGCGACGCCATACGATGCTGGTGTTGCATCGTTCGCTCCTGATGGGTGAGATGGCGGTCAATCGGGTACTGGATAACCACAAGCCTGGATAGCCGCCAGGTGCGTGAATGAAAGGGCAACCCGCCGTAGCGCTGCGGCGGGTTGCAATCACGCGAGGCAGGTCAGCGCAGGAGGGTGCTGGCCAGGAAGGTCTCGATCAACGAGTCGATCATTTCATCTTCGAAGATCATGCTGCGGTGCAGCAGCGGCGAGCAAACCGAACAGTTCAATTCCCCCGAGCGGCTGTAGCCCTTGATCAACGCTTCGCCGAACGCCCGTTCCTGCTCGGTTTTTTCCGGCAGCGCCCACCAGCAACTCGGCTTGACGTTGACCGGTTTGAACGTAAACGCCGCAAACGCCTCCACCAATCGATCGTGCACCGAGAACGCTTGGGCGTTCATGATTTCATTTTTGACGTTCTGCACGATCTCCAACAAATCGCCCTGGCCCGGTTCCACCTGGTCGGCAGCCCAGTCATAGAAGTCCTTGGCCGAACTCTGTGGCGAGTCTTTCAGGTAAGCCGCGGTGCGGTCCGAGAGCGTAGGGAACAGCAGGTCGAAGTAGTGAATGGCGTCGAGGATTTCTTCCGACGCTTCATCGCTGGTTTCGTGCGGGTTCAGTTGTCGATAACGCGGCATGTCGGCGGGGTAGGCGTGTTCCGGGATGGTGCTGTCGACCAGTCCGAGGAAGCGCACTTCGTGGCCTAGACCTTCGAGGGTCGCGGTGATGTCCAGCGCAATCGCGCCGCCCAGGGACCAACCCATCAAGTGGTAAGGCCCTTGAGGTTGAGCCTTGATGATTTCGCGACTGTAGTCGTCAATCATCTCGTCCCAGGTTTGCCGGTCGTTGTGCTGCTTGCCGAACCCACGATGCATCACGCCGCTGACCCCGGCATGCGCCTTGAGTTTTTTCGCCAGTGGTTGGTAACAAAACACGATGCCGCCGCTCGGGTGCACGCAGAACAACGTCGGTGCGCCGGCCGGTGCGCTGTTGAGTTCGACCACGCACTGAGTCTGATCATGGTGCTTGCGCGAAATGAACGCCGCCAACTCGCCAATGCTCGGCTGGGCCAGCAGTTCTTGCAGGCGCAGTTCGATATTGAGCCGGGACTTGAGGGTCGAGATGAATTGAATCGCCAGAATCGAATGGCCGCCCAGTTCAAAGAAGTTGTCGGTGACGCCGACCCGTTCCAGTCCCAGGGTTTGCTGCCACAACCCGGCTAGCGCTTCTTCCAGATGATTGCTCGGCGCCACATAGGTTTGCTGCCACAGGCTGGCATCCGGCTCGGGCAAGGCTTTGCGGTCGAGTTTGCCGTTGGCGTTGAGCGGGAAGTGCTCGATGAACAGCAAGTGCGCCGGGACCATATAGTCCGGCAACTTCAACTTCAGTGCGTCCAACAACTCTTCGCGCAATTCTGAGTTGGCCTCTTCAATGGCGATCACATAGCCGACCAGTTGCAGACCGCTCGGGCCTTCGTGGGTCAGCACCACGCAGTCTTGCACCGCCGGCAAACTTTGCAGGCGCGCCTGGATTTCCCCCAGCTCGATGCGGAAACCGCGAATCTTCACCTGATGGTCGATTCGGCCCATGTATTCGATGCTGCCGTCGGCGCCATAACGGGCGAGGTCGCCGGTGCGGTACCAGGCGCCCACCGGGCAGCGGGTCGAACGGATCGGGAATGAAGCGGGTCGCGGTCAGGTCGGTGCGTTTGAGGTAACCCCGCGCCAGACCGGCGCGGCCAACGTACAACTCGCCGACACAACCCTTGGGCACCGGGTTCAGGTGCGGGTCGAGCACGTACCACGACAGGTCGACAATCGGCACGCCCAACGGGCTGGCGGCGTTCGAATCCAGGTCATTCAACGACAATGGTCGGTAGGTCACGTGCACGGTGGTTTCGGTGATGCCGTACATGTTGATCAGTTGCGGCGCGCGATCACCGAAGCGTTCGAACCACGGGCGCAGGCTCTGCACGTCAATCGCTTCGCCGCCAAAAATCACATAGCGCAGGTGTTGGGTCAGCGGTTGCCCCGGCTCGCAGGCGATCTGCATCAACTGCTTGAAAGCTGACGGCGTCTGGTTGAGTACGCTGACTTTTTCCGCGCACAGCAGCGCATACACCTCTTGCGGAGAGCGGCTGACCGCGTGCGGCACGATGACCAACCGGCCGCCGTGCAGCAGCGCGCCGAAAATCTCCCACACCGAGAAATCGAAGGCGTAGGAGTGGAACAGGCTCCAGACGTCGCGGTGATTGAAATCAAACCAACCGGCGGTGGCCTGGAACAGCCGCACCACGTTGTGATGGGGCAGCAGCGCGCCTTTCGGTTTGCCGGTGGAGCCCGAGGTGTAAATCACATAGGCGAGGTTGTCCGGGTGCACTGTGACGTCGGGGTTGTGCTCGGGGCCGGTGGACGATGGCTCAAGCAGCAGGCAACGAACCTCGGCCGGCAGCGTCAACTGTTCGCGCAGGTGCGTCTGGGTCAGGACGAGTGCGACGCCGCTGTCCTCGATCATGTAGGCCAAACGGTCGGCGGGGTAGACCGGGTCCAGCGGCACGTAGGCGCCGCCAGCCTTGAGGATCGCCAGCAGGCCGACGATCATTTGCGGCGTGCGCTCCACGGCAATGCCGACCAGAACGTCCGGCCCGACACCTTCGCCGATCAGTTGATGCGCCAGCCGATTGGCCTGGCGATTGAGCTCGGCGTAACTCATGTGTTTCTCGCCGAAGCTCAGGGCGATGGCATCACCGGAGTGCTCGGCGTGGGCCTCGATCAACTGATGTAGGCACTGTTTGCGCGGCAGCACGGTTGGCTGGCGATTCCAGTCAGCCAAGGTCAGTTGCTGTTCGTCCGCGCTCAGCAGTTGCAGTTCGCCGAGGCTACGCTCCGGTGCCTGGATGATCCCGCGCAACAGGTTCTGCCAATGCCCGGCCATCCGTTCGATGGTCGCCGGATGGTAGAGGTCGCGGCTGAATTCGAAGGTCCCGGTCAGGCCTTGGTGCGAATAGTCGATGTCCAGCGACAGGTCGAATTTCGCCTGGTTCTCACCGGCGTCGAGAAACTCCAGCGCCAAGCCGTCCCATTCAACGGGCTGCGTCTCGGTGCCGCCGGTGCGCCAGTTGAACAGCACCTGGAACAACGGATTGGCGCTCTGGGCGCCCGGTCGTTGCAGTTGATCGAGCATCAGCTCCAGCGGGTACTCGGCATGCTCCAGCGCCGCGAGGGATTGCCCGCGCAGGTCCTGGAGAAAATCAGCAACCGGTTGAGTCGAATCGAGGCGCGCGCGGTAGACCTGGCTGCTGACGAAGAAGCCGACCAGTTCCTGGGTTTCGCCGCGATTGCGGTTGGCGTTGGGCACGCCGACGGTGAAGTCGTTTTGATTGCTGTAGCGCCCGAGCAGCAACTGCCAGACGCCCAGCGCGACCACAAACGGGGTCAAACCCTGTCGTTGGCAGAACGCGTTGAAGACTTGGCTGAGTGCGGGTTCGAGCGTCCATTGAAAACGGCCGGCCAAATGCTGCTGACCGGTGGCGCGGGCGATGTCTTGAGGCAATTCGAGCACCGGCAATTCGCTGCCCAGGTATTCACGCCAATACTCGCCGCTGCGGGTGCACGCGGCACTGTCGAGGTATTCGCCACGCTGCCAATCGGTGTGGTCGGCGTACTGCATTGTCAGCGGCGGCAGGGTTGAATCATCGCCGACGCAGGCCTGGGCGTAAGCGCGGGACAGGTCCTGCATGAGAATCCCGTTGGACCAGGCGTCGGAAACGATGTGATGCATGTTCAGCAGCAGCACATATTCACGCGTGTCGGTCTTGAGCAGCGTCGCGCGAATCAGCGGTGCCTGGCTCAGGTCGAAGGCTTGCGTGGCCTGGCTCTGGATACGCTGCGCCAGTTCATCGGCACGGGCCTGAATATCGAGCGCCGTGAGGTCCTGACGATGCAACGTCAGCCGAGCCTGACGCTCGACCACTTGCGTCGGCACGCCATCAAGCTCAGTGAAAGCTGTGCGCAGAATGTCATGCCGATCAATCACGCGATTCAGCGCCACTTCCAACGCTTCGATATTCAGTTCGCCAGTCAGGCGCAACGCGCGAGGCAAGTTATAGGCGGAGCTGTCCGGCGCCCGTTGTTGCTCCAGCCACAGGCGTTGCTGGGCAAACGACAGCGGCGCCCGGTCCAGTCGCTGCGTCATCGCGCAGGGTTCATCGTCTGCGGCATCGGACATCAGCAGCGCCAGCAGATCATCATCAAGCAATTCGTTCATGAAGGTTCTCGCAAAGGGCTCAGGCGGTCGCGACCGGTGCTTTTTCGCTGATGACCCGACCCGCTTCCATCCGCACCAATTGGTCTGCGACATCGAAGTAACGGTCGTCGTGGGAAATAACGATGATGGTCTTGCCCAGGTATTTCAGTTCCGGCAGCAGTTCGGTGTAGAAGATGCGGCGGAAGGCCGGGTCCTGGTCGGCGGCCCATTCGTCGAACACCAGCACCGGGCGTTCTTCCAGCCAGGCGTTTAACAGCGCCAGGCGTTTGCGCTGGCCGGTGGACAGGTCGGTGGTGCTGAAGGCGCCGTCGCGGATCGTGACTTTGTGGGCGATTTCCAGGCGTTCCAGGTAGCGGTTGGCGTCTTCCGGAATTTCCTGATCGCCCTGCACCAGTTCATCGAACAGGTAGTAGTCGGCAAAAATCGTGGTGAACAACTGGCGATAGTCGTCACGATTTTCGGCCATGACCGGCGCGCCGTTGAGGATGATTTCGCCACCCTGTGGCGCGTAGAGCCCCAGCAGCAACTTGATCAGTGTGGTCTTGCCGCCGCCATTTTCGCCGACGATAAAGACGATTTCGCCTTGGGCGATGCGGCAGGTTGACCGGGCCGAGGGCAAAGGGCTTGCTGCCGTCGACGGCTGGGAAGGCGTAGTGCACGTCGCGCAACTCCAGGTGTTCGACCAGCGGTTTCGGCGCGGCTTTGTCGCTGAGCAGCAGGTGTGGCTCCGGCGAGGAAAACTGTTCCGCCAGATCGGCGATGCGCTTGAACGCGATGTTGGCGCGGCTCACGACGGGCAGGGTGGTCACCAGGTATTCCAGCGGGCCTTTCATGTACAGCAGCACCAGCACGAAGCCACTGAGCACGGCTTTATCGGTGCCCAGCCAGAACGATTGCAGCACCAGCGCCAGGCCAATCACCACGAAAAACAACATTGAGCCGAGGGTCTTGGCCACCACAAAGGTGTTCACTGCGCGGATGTGCGTGTTGCAGATGTAGTCGGCCGTGGCTTCGATGCGTTGGCTGAACATGCGCTGGCGGCGCGGACGATGGATACGCAGTTCTTTGGCACCATCGGCAATCGCGCTGTAGTGTTTTTGCAGTTCGTCTTCGGCGGCGCGAGCGGCCTCGAAACCCTGAATGCCCTTGGTCCGTGCAACCAGTTGAACCAGTGTGCCGATCACCAGCGCCACCATCAGCAAGGCGAACATCGGCAGCGACAGCCAGGCCAGGTAGCCCGGACACCGAGGGTGACGGTGATCGCAATCGCCAGCGGCGCAAAGGAAAACGCGAAATCGCTGACGGTATCGACGTCGTGGGTCAGCACCGGAATCAGCCGATAGCTGCGAAAGCGTTCGATCTGTTCAATCGGCGCGCGCAGGACTTTTTCGCCCAGGTTTTTGCGCAGCCCGGCAATGATGTTCTGCCCGACGTGGTTGGTGCCGATGTCCGACAGGATCGACGTCAGCAACGCCACCACGCACAGGCCGACAAACGTCAGCAGTACCCGGGGTGTCGGGCTGCCGTCGGCGTTCAAGGCGTCATTGATGGTCGCCAGCAACGCGGTGATGCTGAGGCCGCCGAGCATGCCGAGCGCGATCGACACCACAACGATGACCCGGAATGGCTTGAGCAGGCCGAGGACTTCACTGATGGCTCCGCGGGAATTTGAGGTCATGGAGGTTTCCGCTTCAAGTGCCGCTAGGGGCAATGGTTCAAGAGTTTGGCTGCTTAAAAGACGAAACCCGTGAGCGGCGATTTAGCCGCGCACGGGTTTCTTACAGGTCTGGCGATGGGTGGGGACGAGCCTGCTCGCGAAGTGGGTGTGTCAGTCCGCATCCTGTTGGCTGACCATCCGCCTTCGCGAGCAAGCCCGCTCCCACATTAGATCTCCAGTGGTCGCAGAATTTGCGCACGACACAGATCCCCTGTGGGAGCGGGCTTCCTGCGAAAAAATCTCGCCTGACCCACCGCTATCGCGAGCAAGCTCGCTCCCACATTTAGACCTTACAGGTCTCGGGCTACGCGAAAGCCTAGCCAGTCGCCACGGTCATCCGGGGAGGTGGCGTTGCGGTTGCCGGAGCGCGAGAACACCGGGGCTTCGCTCCAGTCGTTGCCGCGCATGCGCCGGTATTCGCACTTGCCGGTCAGCCAGGCACTGCCGTCGCTCGGGGCGCCGACGTAGTCATCGTTGAAGCAATCGGCGGTCCATTCGTAGACGTTGCCGTGCATGTCGTACACGCCAAAGGCGTTGGGCGGGAAGCTGCCGGCCGGCGAGGTGAAGTTGTAGCCGTCCGCTGCGCCGTAGGTATTGGCGTGTTTGGCGATGCTGTATTCCTTGCCTTCATCGAACGGGAAGGGGAACGGACCGCTGGTGCCGCCACGGGCCGCGTACTCGCGCAGGGACTCGCTGACCAGTCGATAATTCTGCCCGGTTTTCTTCGACAGCCACGCCACGTAGGCGTTGGCCTCGGGGAAGTCCATGCACACGGCCGGGTGTTTGGCGGTGTATTCGTAGCGCGGGATGCCAGCCTTGCATTCACGGCCCGGGCGGGTGTCGCCGTCGGGCATCACGTAACCGCTGTCGTGGATGTAGGCGTCCCATTCGCCTTTCAATACCTGGAAGCGGCTGATCGCCACCGGCGTGGCGAAGGTCACCGGGTGCAGCGGGCCTTCATCGGGTTCGCGACCGACTTCATCTTCCGGGGTGCCCATGGTGAAAGTGCCGGTGGGCAGCACGACCATTTCCGGGCAGTCCTTGCAATCCTTGAACACCTTGCCCGGTTGCGCCGGGGCGGCGGCCTGGGCCGCGCCCGGCATCAGGCTGGCGGCCAAAGCGGCCAACAGCAGGGCCGGGAGTGCCTTCAAGGAAAAACTACGCAGGTCACTGTTCATCATTGATCTCGATAAAGGGTAAAAGGCAGCGTCTGGGGTTAAAGGGTTTTGTCGAGCACGGCCAGCATCTGGTCGATTTGCGCTTCGGTGTTGAGCAGGCCCGGTGCGGTGCGAATCACCGGCCCGACGTCGCGTTCGACGGCGTCCGAGACCACGCGGTTGGCCATCAGGTAGGCGGCGACTTTGCCACTGTCCTTGCCCTTGACCCGGAAGAAGGTGAAACCGGCGGACAGTTCGGGACTGAGCGGCGTGACCAGTTCGATCTGCGGGCGTTCTTGCAGGCGTTTTTTCAGGTAGCTGTTCAGTTCATGGATGCGCGCCTGAACCTCGGCCTTGCCGAGTTGCAGGTGCAACTTGAAGGCTTCGCTCAGTGCCCAGCGATGCTCGAAGGCGTGATACCCACCGGGGGTCATGGTGGTGGAGAAATGCTCGGCTTCGGAGAAGGTCGGGATGATCGGCGTGACGTACTTGACCTCGGTGCTGCGGCTGCACACGATGCCGGTGCCACGGGGGCCAAACATCCATTTGTGGGTGCCGGCAATAAAGAAGTCGCAGTTCATCGCCGGGAAGCTCAGGTCATCGACGCCAAAACCGTGCACGCCGTCGACCAGGTAGATGATCCGATCCTCGTCCTTGCGATGGCGGTTGTGCTTGTCCACCAGGGCGCCGATCTCGCTGATCGGGGTTTTCACGCCGCTGCCGGATTGCACCCAGGTCATGCCGAGCACCCGGGTTTCGGGTTTGATGCTGCGGTCGATGGACGCGAGGATTTCTTCCTGGGTGACGGTCTGCGGGTCCTTGAACAGCGCGATCTTGCGCACCTTGGTGCCGTCTCGTTGCGTGCGCAATTGGAGGATGGTGTGGGTCGCGTAGTGTTCGTGGACGGTGGTGAGGATTTCCTGATCCAGGCGCACGTGCACGCCGCCGTAAATCATCGCCAGGCCTTCGGTGGTGCTGCCGGTCAGGGCGATTTGCCTGGCATCGGCTTGCAGGTATTTGCCGGCCCAGACCCGCACGTCTTCTTCGCGCTGTTCGATAACGCCCAGATCCCAATCCATTGCCAGCCCCGGATTTTTATCCAGCGCGGCGCGGTGCATCTCGATCGCCTCACGCACCGGTTTTGGGTGGGTGGTGATCAGGAAATTGGAGAAGTGCAGGTAGTTCGGGTCCTGGTTGAACAACTGGCGCAACTGCGCCCATTTGTCCCGAGGTAGCGGCGCGAGGGTGGCGGCGCTGGCGACATTTTGCAGGCCGGCGCCCAATGGCAGCGCGGCGGCGAGGATCCCGGCCTGTTTGAGAAAGTCTCGACGATTACTCATGGCTTGCTGGCTTCCCGAGCAGAAATCAGGGCGGGTTTGGCGGCTTTTTCCACCTGATCCCAGACCCGCAGAAAGTTGCCGCCCCAGAGCTTGGCGATGTCGGCCTCGGAGTAACCGCGCGACAGCAGCTCGGCGGTGACGTTGCGGATTTCGCCGACGTTCTCCCAGCCTTTGACGCCGCCGCCTTCGTTGAAGTCGGAGCTGATGCCGACGTGATCGATGCCGATCTTGCGCACGGTGTATTCGATGGCGTCGCCCAAATCCTTGAGGCTGGCCTTCGGTTCTTCGTCGAGGATCGCGTAGAGCTGACTGGCGTACTCGCCGAACTTCTGCTCGGACCACGCGGCAATAATCGGGTCGCCCGGCATCAAGGCGTAGGCCATGTTAGGCAGCGGCGGCAGATCGAAGCGGGCGCGCAGGGCGTTGAGTTTGTCCTGGGTCGGTTGGCTCAGCGGTCGCAGGTACTGGGAGAAGCCGACGATTTGCACCACGCCGCCGCTGTTCTTGATCAGCTGCAATTCCTTGTCGCTGAGGTTGCGCGGAATATCGACCATCGCCCGTGGCGCCGAGTGTGAGGCCACCAGTGGTGTGCGGCTCAATTGCGCGACTTGCTCCAAGGCTTTGGTCGACATCTGCGACACGTCGATGATCACGCCGAGGTCATTCAAGCGCTGCACAGCTTGCTTGCCAATGTCTGACAAACCGTCCAGGGCATCCGGCGAATCATTGAAGAACGGCAGCGGGCGCGAGGAGTCGGCCCAGTCGTTGTTGCCTACGTAACTGAAGCCGAACATGCGCATGCCGCGAGCGGCCCACAAGTCCAGCAGGTTCAGGTCATGTCCCAGCGGATAGGCGTTGAGCATGCTGATGAAAATCGCAAACTTGCCTTCGCCGTGCAGGCGCCGGAAGTCGGCCGGGGTGTAGGCGATGGCGACTTGATTGGGGAAGTCGCGAACCATGCCGGAGATGATTTTGTAGCGGACTTCTTGCTGGTTACGCGCTTCGGCGACGAACCCGGCGGTGGGTTTGTGCGGCGCGTTGGGGCCGTTCCACAGTTCCGGCCAGCCGAAAATCGTCAGGGCTGCACCGGACAGGCGTCCGCGATTGGCCTTGACCAGGTCGAACTGGCCGCTGCCGTCCTTGTCGATTTCGTTGCCAGTGGTGCCGAATTCCTGGGGCACGGTGATGTGGCTGTCGAACGAGAGCATCCGTTCGTGCAACTCATCGGCCTGCTGCAGCACCTTGAGCGGATAACCGGGGTTGTCTTTGAACCAGTGATCCCAAACCGCAAAACCTGCACCGGCGCTGATCGCCAGGGCCAGCGGCAGGCCGATGTAAAGAGCCTTTTTCGAACGTGGTTTTATCATTGCCATCTCAGTCAGGTTCGCCGCCCCGGTGCAGGCGCAGGGGCCTTGGCTATCTGGGAAGAACGAGTGGCTAACGCAAGAATTTAGGTGTTTGTTCGGGCCTCATCGCGAGCAAGCTCGCTCCCACATTGGACCGCGGTGAACACAAATCAAATGTGGGAGCGAGCTTGCTCGCGATGCTCTTAAATTTTTCGGGGGGATGAACGTTCTAGCTTGGATAAAGCCTGCTTCCATGGCTGACACAGGTAGGGCAATGACGATTTCTCGACGATGGTTCATGGCGGGCCTGGCGCTGACCGGCGCAGCCGTGCCTGCAGCTTTTTATGGGCATCGCGAATGGACGAGGCCGGACCCGACGATCACCCCCGGTGAGGCGTCGTTCGATGTGGCGGACGTCGCCGGTCAGCGCCTGGCCGACTCCTTGCGCGGGGTCTGGACGATTCGTTTCGACGGTGCGGCGAATGCCGGCCTCGACGGCGTCGCCACGGGACGGGCTCGAAGTGTTTATCGACATTGGCCACAAGGGGCGCGGAGTCAGCGGTTTTCTTGACACTGCCGAGCGTTTGCGCAGCAGTGAGGTGCCGCGTTATCGGATTGTCGGCGACCTGGCCGACGCCAATGCCTCGCAGTTGAGCTGGCGACTGGTCGGCGCCAATGGCACCACCGATTACGAATTCAACATGGACCTCGATGAAGTCTGGGCCGCGTTTGGTAATGCCGGCAGCGGTAGCCTCAGTGGCCGGGTGTTGCGACTGGATCGTCCGTTGGCCCTGCCGATGCAGGACAATCGCTTCCTCGCGGTCAAACGAATTTTCCCCGAAGCCCGCGAGCGAACGGGGTTGAACCCGACGTTATTGGCCTGGCTGGTGTCGCCGGAGCATCGGTTGTTTCACCAGCTCTGGCATGCGTCCCGGGACAAATGGCACACACTGTCCGACGACAAGCGCGATGCCCTGCGCGGCATCGGCTGGCAGCCCGGCCCTCGGGATAACGAACGCGATGCTCGCGGCGCGCGCAAGGATCGCAACGGTTCCGGGGTCGACTTCTTTTTCATGCACCGGCACATGCTCGGCACTGCGCGATCGATGCAGGACTTGCCGTCCTGGCAATACTTTCCTTTGCCGCAACCGGAGTTGATCCGTGATCGCGCCGGTTTCGCTCGGTACTTCGACAACCACGACGGTACATCGCTGCCGCCGACCTGGCTGGCCGAAGGCGATGACGAATACACGCAATGGGTCGCCGACCTCAAGACGGCCGAGACGTACCAGAGCAATTTCCAGGTCTGGGAATCGCAGTACCGCGATCCGCAATACCTGTCGAAGCTGACCCTTGGCCAATTCGGTTCCGAAGTGGAGCTGGGGCTGCACGACTGGTTGCACATGCGCTGGGCGTCAGTGCCGCGCGACCCTTCGAACGGTCAACCAGTGCCGCTCGCCCGCGACCTGGACGACTTTGCGGCGCGCTGGTTTGCCCCGGAAAACGATTTCTTGGGTGATCCGTTTTCGTCCCACGTGAATCCGGTGTTCTGGCATTTCCATGGCTGGATCGATGATCGGATTGAAGACTGGTTCCGTGCGCACGAGCGTTTTCATGCGGGTGAAGTCAGCCGGTTGGAAGTCAACGGCGTGCATTGGTTTGCCCCGGGGCGCTGGGTTGAAGTCGATGACCCGTGGCTCGGCCCGGTGACCCACGGTTGCAGCACCACGCCGGGATTGCAGGTCGGCAAGTCAGTGGAAATGGACCCGGAAACCATGAAACTGGCGCTGCGCATTACCTTCGGCAGCGACGAAAAGAAACTCGCCGACCTGTTCCGCCGCGTGCCGAAACGACCGTGGTATGCGCGGAATTTGAAGGCCAAAGAAAACCAGGCCTGACACCGCGTTACCCTTCATTCGCGAGCAAGCCCGCTCCCACACTGGATCTAAGGCAAACACATAATTTGTGAATACCGGAGATCAACTGTGGGAGCGAGCTTGCTCGCGATGGCGTCCGAACATTCAGCGCATCACATCGCCTGCCACCCACCTCCCAACGCTTTGTACAACGCCACACTGGCCTGCACCCGCGCCAGTTTCAGTTGCACATTCAGATCCTGCGCCGCATACAACGTGCGCTGGGTCTCCAGCACCGTCAGCAAGTCCTCGGCACCCGCCTGATAACGGCTTTGGGCAATGCTGAACGCGGTTTGCGCCTGGCTCAATTCTTCGCTTTGCCACTTGCGCTGTTCATCCAGCCCGCGAATGTTGTTCAGGGCTTTTTCGATGTCGGCAAAGCCGTTGATGATTGCCCCACGATAGATCTCCAACAGTTCTTGCTGGCGCGCCGTGGCTTTGTCGCGTTCGGCGCCGAGGCGGCCGTTGTTGAAGATCGGCGCCAGCAGGCCAGCTGTGAGGTTGTAAAACGGGCTGCGCATGATATCGCCGGCACTGTTGGCGCCCGAACCGAGGCTGGCGCTCAGGGTTACAGCCGGCAGCATGGCGGCGCGGGCGACAGTGACGTCGGCCTGGGCGGCGGCCAGTTGCGCTTCGGCGCGGGCAATGTCCGGACGGCGGGTCAGCAACTCACTGGGCACGCCGGTTCCGATGACCGGCCACTGCAAGTGATCGAAGGATTCGTCGATGGGTGTCAGTTGCTGAATCGGCTGGCCGAGGAGGGCGGCGAGGCTGATCAGCGCGTCCTGGGCTTGTTGCTGCACCGCCGGCAATTGCCGTTGCTGCGCCGCGACCAGGCTTTTCTGCTGGGCCAGTTCCAGAGCAGTGGCAGAACCTGAATCGAAGCGCGTTTGCACCAGTTTCAAAACGCTCTGGGCATTGGCCAGGTTGAGTTCGGCAATTCGCCCTTGTTCCCGCAGCGATAGGGTTTGCGCGTAGCTGTTGGCCACGCTGCTGAGCAAGGTCAGTTCCACCGTGGCTTGGTCGAACTCGCTGGCCTTCAGCCCGAACTGCGCGCTGTCGCGGGACGCGCGTTTACCGCCCCAGAAGTCGATTTCATAGGTGGCGCTGAGATTGGCGTCGAAGTAATCCACCGCGTTGTTGCTGCTGTCGGCATCGAGCTGACTGTAGCCCTTGCCGCGTATCAGTTTCTGACGATTGGCGTTCGCTCCGGCCGTCACCTCCGGCAGCAACGAGCCGCCGGCAATCACCGTGCCGGCCTGGGCCTGACGCACGCGAGCGACAGCGGCCGCGAGGTCGAAACTGCCGACCCGCGCCTGTTCGATCAAACGATCCAGTGGCGGGCTGCCAAACCGGGTCCACCATTGCGCATTGCTGTACGCGGCGCTTTCGCTGTGGAGTGATTGCCAGGTGGCGGGGGTTGTCAGGCCGCTGTCCGGGCGCGGGGCAGGGCTGCCGCACGCACTGAGCAGCAGGCAGAGGGTCAACAGACTCAATTGCGGCTTCATAGATCGATCATTCACTGGTAAGGGCCGTGACCGGGTCGAGCCGGGCAGCTTTGCGGGCCGGCATGAAGCCGAAGACAACACCGGTAACGAGGGCGCAGCCGAAAGCGCCGAGCACCGCCATCAAGGAAAACGCGACGGCCACTTCGCTGAGCACCAGCACGCCGCCGACGAGCAGCGCCAGACCAATCCCGGCAATACCGCCGACCACCGAGAGCATCACCGCTTCGGTGAGGAACTGGCGCAGGATGTCGCGCTGACGGGCGCCAGTGGCCATGCGAATACCGATCTCGCGGGTCCGCTCGCGCACGGTCATGAGCATGATGTTCATCACGCCGATGCCGCCGACGAGGAGCGAGATCGCGGCAATCGAGCCAAGCATCAGCGACAGGGTGTTCTGGGTCCGGGCTTCGGCCTGGATCATCGCCGCGTTGTTGGTCAGTTCGAAATCCTGCTTGCCGTCGTGCAGGCGCAGCATCAACTCGCGGATGGCGATTTCCGCTTCCTTGACCTTGCGCGCGTCGGCCGTGGCGATGGCCACGTATTCAGGGTTGTGGGTGCCGAACAGCCGGACACTGGCCGCCGAATACGGAATGGCGATCCGGTTGTCGCTGTCGGAGTCGCCGGAACTGGCGCCTTTTTCGGCGAGCACGCCGATCACTTGGAACGGTACGTTTTCGATCAGGATGTATTGGCCGATGGGGTTGGGCACGTCCTTGAGCAATTTGCTCCGAACCTTGTGCCCGATCACTGCAACTGCCGCGGCGTTTCTTTCATCGGCCTCGGTGAAGTAGCTGCCCTGAACCACCGGCCAGTTGAAGATCGCCGGGAAATTGGTGTCATTGCCGCCGACGTAACTCATGTGGTCGACGTTGCCGTAACGCACGCCGGCCTCGGCGCCGTTGACCGGCATGATCCGCTTCACTTGCGGCAGGCTGGCCAGCGCGGCGACGTCCGCCAGGGTGACGACTCCGGGCGGGGTGCGCGGGTTCGGCGCCGAGCCGCTGAGGTAAATGATGTTCGAGCCGAAAGCGCCCATTTGCGCCATGACCTGGCGCTTGCTGCCTTCGCCGACCGCCAACATCACCACCACCGATGCCACGCCGATGATGATCCCGAGCAACGTCAGGGCGGTGCGGAAACGGTTGATCCACATCACCCGCCATGCCGCGTGCACCGCATCCACCAGCTCGCCTTTCCAGGCCCCGGTGGCCTCGGCGCCTTCGCTGAGGCGCTTGCGCAAATCCACCGCTTGCAACGCGCCGGGGTTGGCCGAGGTTTGCACCGTCGGGTCGTCGTGGGCGCTGTCGCTGATGATCAGGCCATCGCGGATTTCGATGATGCGCTTGGCCCGCGCCGCGACTTCGCGGTCGTGGGTAATGAGGATCACCACGTGGCCCTGGCTCGCCAGTTCGTCGAGCAAGGTCATGACCTCGGCGCCGCTATGGCTGTCGAGGTTGCCGGTGGGTTCGTCGGCGAAGATGATGTGGCCGCCGTTCATCAAGGCGCGAGCAATCGACGACCCGCTGCTGCTGGCCGCCGGAGAGCTGATGCGGACGGTTGCCGGTTCGCGAGGCCAATCCGAGGCGGTCGAGCAGGGCGGCGGCGCGGGCGTGGCGTTCGGCCGCCGGGATGCCGGCGTAGATTGCCGGCATCTCGACGTTTTCCTGGGCCGAGCCGGACGGGATCAGGTGATAACCCTGGAACACAAAGCCAAACGCCTCGCGGCGCAGCCAGGCCAGTTCATCGCTGTCGAGCCCGGCGACGTTTTCCCCGGCGAAGCGGTATTCGCCCGAGGTCGGTCGGTCGAGGCAGCCGAGAATGTTCATCAGCGTCGATTTGCCGGAACCGGAAGCGCCGACAATCGCGACGAACTCGCCGGCATGAATCGACAGGTCGATGCCGCGCAACACGTGAACTTCCGGAGCGTCGCCACCGCCATAGGCCTTGCGGATATCTTGCAGGTCGATCAGAGGCGTCAGCATTTAGCCGCCACTCCCGTCAGCCGGTCCGATCAACAGGTGATCGCCTTCGTCGAGGCCATCGAGGATCTGCACTTTGAGGCGATCACTGATGCCGGTGCGCACGGTCCGTTGCTGGATGTCACCGTTTTTGGCGACGACCCGGGCAGTCTGGCTGTCGGGCTGCGTGCCGCCCTGCAATGCGGCAATCGGTGCGGTGAGGACGTTTTTCGCCTGGTTAGAGACGAAGAAAACCTGGGTGGTCATTTCCGCCATCAAGGCGTTGTCGGCGTTGTCGACGTCGAGCAATACGGTGTAGAGCACCACGCGACCGGTGCCGCTTTTACTCGAACTGGCGGGGCTGCCGCCGCCCTGGCTGGTCTGGTCCAGCGGTTTGGGCGGGATCGGCAGGATCTGCCGCACCGTGCTGTTCCAGCGGCGGTTGCCGCCACTGAGGGTGGTGAACCAGGCGTTCATACCGGGTTTGACGTGGCCGATGTCGGCTTCCGAGACCTCGGCCCAAACCGTCATCGGCGACAGTTTGGCAATGCGCAAAATCAACGGTGTCTGCTGCTGAGCGTTGAGCGTTTGGCCTTCCCGGGCGTCGAGGGCTACGACCGTTCCGTTCATTGGTGCATAAATTCGCGTGTAGCCGAGTTCTGCCTGATCACTGCGCAGGCTGGCTTGGGCTTGGCGGATCTGCGCCTGGAACATATCAACGCGAGCTTGGGTGGCGCGCAGTTCGGCTTGAGCGGTTTGCACGTCTTCGTCGCGGGTGGCGCCGCCGGCAGCCAGATGTTGTTGGCGCTGGAATTTCTGCCGGGCCAGTTCGTGCTGCGCTCGTTGCTCCTGGAGCTGGGCCTTGAGGTTGTCGATGGAAAAACGCCCGGCGTCGAGTTTGGCTTGCTGGGTCGACGGGTCGATCTCCACCAGCAGATCGCCTTCCTTGACCACGTCGCCAACCTCCACATGAATCTTGTGGATCTGCCCCGACGCTTGGGCGCCGACGTCGACGTAACGCCGCGGTTGCAGGGTGCCCAGGGCGGTGACGCTGCTTTCAATGTCGCCGCGACTGACTTGAACCGTAGCGAGCTGATCGCGGCCGGGCGGGATGATTTGCCAGGCGGCGACGGCGATAACGGGGATCAGACACAGGGCTACAAGCAGGGCGCGTCGGGTGTGTCGGGGACGTTTCATGCAGGGTTCCGGCCAAAGGAAATCGGCCCGTCGTTCAGGCGGCGCGCCCATCTGGGCGACAGCCGAACGCTGTCGCAGAGCGACAGACACGGGGAGCTGTCCTGTAAACGAGGAGATAAGGGCGGAATTTAAGCGCGGACACACAGAGTTACAGGTATAGCGCCGCACTATTTGTCGGGCAAACCGAATCAGTACTTTAAATCTATATGAGAATTACTATAAATTACGCGGCTCAAATCGCCATCATCGTGCCATTGCCCATTCGGCGGTCGCGGATCTGGCTCAAGGACAGAAGCCGCACTCCCTGCGGTCGGGAGTCATGTTGGAAAACTACTATCGCGAGCTGGTGTGTTTCCTGAACGCCAAGCTGGGCAACCGTCAGGTGGCCGAAGATGTGGTGCATGACGCCTATGTGCGGGTACTGGAGCGTTCCAGCGACACGCCGATCGAGCAGCCCCGGGCGTTTCTCTATCGCACTGCACTCAATCTGGTGATCGACGACCATCGGCGCAATGCCCTGCGTCAGGTCGAATCCCTGGAAGTGCTCGATACCGAAGAACGCTACTTCATCCCCTCGCCACACAATTGCCTCGACCACGGCCAGCGCCTGGAAATGCTCCAGCGTGCCTTGGCCGAACTGCCACGGTTGTGCCGCGAGAGCTTCCTGCTGCGCAAGATCGATGGTCTGTCGCATCCTGAAATCGCCGAAAACCTGGGCATTTCCCGGGCGCTGGTGGAGAAGCACATCGTCAATGCCATGAAACACTGCCGGGTGCGAATCAAGCAGTGGGACGCCCATTGATCCCATCCGATTAAATTTTTTTCATTGTCCTCGTTTCTACTCAACAGACGATCTGCTGTCCTGCCTAAGGCCGGTCAGGTCACCCAGGCTTTATCCCCACGGTTGAGGGGTTCATCCAGAGGACACTGGAAATGACACAGGCAATTGCATCGCCCATCGTTCACGACCTGATCGGCATTGGTTTCGGCCCGTCGAACCTGGCGCTGGCCATCGCTCTGCAAGAGCGCTCGGCGAATCAGGGTGAGCTGGATGTACTGTTTCTCGACAAGCAGGCCGACTACCGCTGGCACGGCAACACCCTGGTGACCCAGAGCGAGTTGCAGATTTCCTTCCTCAAGGACCTGGTGACCCTGCGCAACCCGACCAGCCCGTACTCGTTCGTCAATTACCTCAAGCATCACGGCCGCCTGGTGGACTTCATCAACCTTGGCACGTTCTATCCGTGCCGCATGGAGTACAACGACTACCTGCGCTGGGTCGCCGGGCAGTTCACCGAACAGAGCCGTTACGGCGAAGAAGTGCTGACCATCGAGCCGGTGCTGCACCAGCAGCAGATCGAGGCGTTGCGGGTGATTTCCCGTGATACACAGGGTCATCAGCACATCCGCACCACTCGCTCGGTGGTCGTCAGCGCCGGCGGTACACCGCGTATTCCTGAAGCGTTCAAAGCGCTGAAGGACGACAGCCGAGTCTTCCACCATTCCCAATACCTGGCGCAAATGGCCCAGCAGCCGTGCGTGAACAATCAACCGATGAGCATCGCGATCATCGGCGGCGGGCAGAGCGCGGCGGAAGCCTTTATCGATTTGAACGACAGCTTCCCGTCGGTGCAAGTGGACATGATCCTGCGCGGCTCGGCCCTGAAACCGGCGGATGACAGCCCGTTCGTCAACGAAGTGTTTTCGCCGGAGTTCACCGACCTGGTGTTCCAGCAAGCGAGCAGCGAGCGCGAGCGTCTGGTCAACGAGTACCACAACACCAATTACTCGGTGGTGGACATCGACCTGATCGAACGCATCTACGGCATCTTCTATCGCCAGAAGGTTTCGGGGGTTGCCCGTCATGCGTTCCGCACCCTGACCACCATCGAAAAAGCCGCCGCCACCGAGCACGGTATCGAACTGATCGTGCGCAACAACGCCACCGGTGAAGTCACGGTTCGTCATTACGACGCCGTGGTACTCGCCACCGGTTACGAGCGTCAGATGCACCGCAAACTGCTGGCGCCGCTGGAACAGTACCTCGGTGATTTCGAAGTCGATCGCAACTACAAACTGATCACCGACGAGCGCTGCAAGGCTGGCATCTACATGCAGGGCTTCTGCCAGGCCAGCCACGGCTTGAGCGACACCTTGCTGTCGATCCTGCCGATTCGGGCTGATGAGATTGCCCGCTCCCTGTATGACCATGGCAAAAACCGTGGGCACAGCCGTTCGGTGATGGACTTGTTGCTGGCCACTGCCAGTTAAGATTTGTGGCGGCTGTCAGGCCGCCTTCGCGAGCAAGCCCGCTCCCACAATGGACCTGTGTTCGCAGGACAAATGTGGGAGCGGGCTTGCTCGCGAAGGGGCCAAAAAGAACACCGCAAATCTTCAATCCTGAACCCTTCCTGAAGAACCCCGAGATTCCCCCGGCACACGCCCCAGCGTCGTTTACTCTCCTTACATCGGCGCGTAAGCTTCGCGCGATTTCTTCAATAGCGGAGACCCACAGTGGGTACTTGTTCGAGTGACAGTAGTCGGCCGGTTTCAGTAACCGGCATTTTCTCGGCAAGATAACGCGCAGTCTTTTTGTGCCGTTTTCTTGCTGAAAAGCGAGTAGCGGCATTCTCTATCGCGGCCAGTGCTGGGCCGTCCTGATGTCCTCTCATCGACACTGAATCGTGTGATGTTCGACGTGCCCGTCGTCATCGCGGCGACTCGACACGCCTGCTCGACGGTTTCCTGGCCGACCCTGGGGGGCAACTGCCATGAACCTGACCTTGCTCAAGGAATTCTTCGCCGGATTCCTGCGCACCCGCCACATCGCCCGGCACTTTCGTCGCCTGGCCTTGCTGGAAAGCTTCACCGACACCACGGTCAGCCGTGAAGTACCGCCCACCCTGGCGCAAACCCTGGTGTCTGCCGCCAACAGTGACACCGGTCCATTGCTGGACAAACTCGGCAGCCACACCGATGGTTTGAGCGAGCTCGAAGCCGAGGCCTTGCGCGAGCAATACGGCCTTAACGAGGTCGAGCACGAGCAGCCGCTGCCGTGGTGGGTTCACTTGTGGCACTGCTACAAAAACCCGTTCAACCTGTTGCTGACCTTGTTGGCGTTTATCTCCTGGCTGACCGAGGACGTGAAAGCCGCCGTGGTGATTTTCTCCATGGTGGTGCTCTCGACCTTGCTGCGGTTCTGGCAGGAAGCCAAGTCCAACCAGGCCGCTGACGCGCTAAAGGCGATGGTGAGCAACACCGCGACGGTCATGCGCCAGGGGGCGCAGCGCATCGAACTGCCGATCAAGCAACTGGTGCCTGGCGACCTGATCGTGCTCTCGGCCGGCGACATGATTCCGGCCGATTGCCGGGTACTCAGCGCCAAGGACCTGTTCGTCAGCCAGGCTGCCATGACCGGCGAATCGATGCCGGTGGAAAAATTCCCCGTCAGCAAGACAGCGACACCAGTAACCCGCTGGACCTGGACAACATCCTGTTCATGGGCACCAATGTGGTCTCGGGTGCGGCCATCGCGGTGATCCTGACCACCGGTAACAGCACCTATTTCGGTGCCTTGGCGCAGCGGGTCAGCGCCACTGACCGCACGCCGACCTCGTTTCAAACCGGGGTCAACAAGGTCAGTTGGCTGCTGATTCGCTTCATGTTCGTGATGGCGCCGCTGGTGCTGTTTATCAACGGTTTCACCAAGGGTGACTGGATGCAGGCGCTGCTGTTCGCGCTGTCCATCGCCGTGGGCCTGACCCCTGAAATGCTGCCGATGATTGTCACCTCGACCCTGGCCAAGGGTGCGGTGTTCCTCTCGCGCAAGAAAGTCATCGTCAAGCGCCTGGATGCGATCCAGAACTTCGGGGCGACGCACGTGATCTGCACCGACAAGACCGGCACCCTGACCCAGGACAAAATCTTCCTCGCCCGGCATGTGGACGTCTGGGGCGAAGAGTCCGATGACGTGCTGGAAATGGCCTACCTCAACAGCTACTACCAGACCGGCCTGAAAAACCTGCTGGACGTGGCGGTGCTGCAACACGTCGAGGTTCACCGTGAACTGGAAGTGGCCACCGCGTTCGCCAAGGTCGATGAAGTGCCGTTCGACTTCAACCGCCGGCGCATGTCGGTGGTGGTCGCCGAGCATGATCAACAGCATCACTTGCTGGTGTGCAAAGGCGCCGTGGAGGAAATCCTCGCGGTGTGCACCCGGGTTCGTCATGGTGAAAACGACGAACCGCTGACTGAAGAACTGCTGACGCGGATTCGCGAAGTGACCGCCTCCTTCAACGAGGAAGGTCTGCGCGTGGTGGCCGTGGCGGCGCGGCACACGCCCAAGGAACAGTCGGTTTACAGCCTCGCCGACGAGCAGCAAATGACCCTGATCGGCTACGTCGCATTCCTCGATCCGCCCAAGGAAAGCACCGCGCCGGCCCTGCGCGCATTGGCCGAACACGGCATTGCGGTAAAAGTGCTGACCGGCGACAACGAACTGGTGACCGCCAAGATCTGCCGCGAAGTCGGCCTGGAGCAGCAAGGCCTGCTGATGGGCAGCGACGTCGAGCGCATGAGCGACGCCGAACTGGCGCTGGCCGTGGAGACCACCAACGTCTTTGCCAAACTGACGCCGTCACACAAGGAACGCATCGTCCGCTTGCTCAAAGGCAACGGCCACGTGGTCGGTTTCATGGGCGACGGCATCAACGACGCCCCGGCGCTGCGGGCGGCCGACATTGGTATTTCGGTGGACAGCGCGGTGGACATCGCCAAGGAAGCGGCCGACATCATCCTGCTGGAAAAGAGCCTGATGGTGCTGGAGGAGGGTGTGCTGGAAGGGCGCAGGACCTTCGCCAACATGCTCAAGTACATCAAAATGACCGCCAGTTCGAACTTCGGCAACGTGTTCTCGGTGCTGGTGGCCAGTGCGTTTATCCCGTTCCTGCCGATGCTGCCGATGCACCTGCTGGTGCAGAACCTGCTCTATGACATTTCGCAGATCGCCATCCCGTTCGATAACGTCGATGCCGAGATGCTGAAAAAGCCCCAGCGCTGGCAGCCGGCCGACGTCGGGCGCTTCATGCTGTTCTTCGGCCCGATCAGTTCGATCTTCGACATCACCACGTTTGCTTTGATGTGGTACGTGTTCGACGCCAATACCCCGGACCACCAGACGCTGTTCCAGTCCGGCTGGTTCGTGGTGGGGTTGCTGACCCAGACGCTGATCGTGCACATGATCCGTACGCCGAAGATCCCGTTCCTGCAAAGCCGTGCGGCTACGCCGTTGATGGTCATGACCGGGATCATCATGGCGGTCGGGATCTTCCTGCCGATGGGGCCGCTGGCACACTACTTCAAACTGCAGGCACTGCCGTCGCTGTACTTCGTGTTCCTGCCGGTGATTTTGCTGGCGTACATGGGCCTGACCCAGGCGGTGAAGGGCTTCTATATCCGCCGGTTTGGCTGGCAATAAAGCTAACATCAAAAGATCGCAGCCTTCGGCAGCTCCACATAGGGACGGCGTACACCCTGTAGGAGCTGCCGAAGGCTGCGATCTTTTGATCTTTGAGCCACTCAATGATTTAAGGCGAAAAGTGATCTTTAGGAAAAGTCCTACAGATACATCCGTCAGTGTTCCGTAGCCTTGCGCCCTCACGATTTTCACTCTCATGGGGGCCACGATGCCGAACAAAGCCTTACGAATCCTGATCGCCGATGAGCAGCATTTCCATCGGATGAAAGTCGAACGGCTGTTCAATCAGCTCGATTACTACCGAGTGGCGCCGGTACAAAACCTTGAAGAATTGCTGACCCTGGTGGAATACGGTTGCGAGCCGTTTGACCTGGTGGTGATCAATGCTGCGCTGGCGTCCGGGGCGCTGGATCTGCTGGGGTTCCTGCGCGATAACCCTCAGATGCGTTACGCCTTGATCTACAACGGCGAGCGGGCGCAGTTGCCGCCGATCCCGGCCTGTACGCAGCAAAAGATCCAGGTCAGCCATGTGGCGCTGCCCGATCTGAGCACCCTCACGCGGCTGATGTCGATCATTGATCCTCCTGTGCAAGAGGACGATCAACCCTGGTTCACCCCGTCATACAAGCAAAAACTGGGTTGACCATTCGTCGCTACTGTCAGATCTGACAGGTAGTTTTGCCTTGCCTGCCATGCAAAAGTCGTTGCGCAGCCGTTGCGTCTACGCCGGGTCAGGCCCGCGAGTATTCGCGGCGCAATCGTCATGTTTTTGCATAGGGAGTTGCTATGAAGTCAGCGCTGATTGTGGACGATCATCCGGTTGTACGCGCCGCAGTCAAAATCGTACTTGAGCAAGAGGGGTTCAAACGGATTTACGAGGTGGCTATCGGGAGTGAGGTCATGGCAATGGTCCGTGAGCATTCACCTGATTTGGTGGTGCTGGATTTGGTGATGCCTTCACTCGATGGGCTGGATGTGCTGGGGCGGCTGAAGATTGCTAACGTGCCCTCCAGAGTACTGGTCTTCACCTCCCAGGAGCCGCAGTTTTATCAAGAACGCTGCATGCGGGCCGGCGCCATGGCGTATGTGGCCAAGACCAATGATTTGAGCCATTTGCACAAAGCGGTGCACGCCCTGATGGCCGGTTACACTTATTTTATTCAGCTCGCTTCAGGCTCGGTGGCGCTTAATAACCTGCAAAGCAGCGAAAAGGAACTGATCGACAAGCTTTCTGATCGTGAACTGATGATTTTTCAGCATCTGGCACGGGGACTGAGCAACAAGGCCATCGCCGAGGCCATGCACTTGAGTCACAAGACCGTCAGTACTTACAAGACACGCTGCAACGAAAAGCTCGGGTTGACCTCGGCGGTTCACTGCCGGGATTTCGCCAAGCGCAATCATCTGATTTGAACGAGCCAGACCGTGCGTGCCTGTCTGTTCGTCTTGTTGCTGTTCACCCTTGTGCAAGCCGGGGCGGTGCAGGCTGAAGAGCCTTTGGTCCTGCATCTGCTGGGACGCTCGACGGTGGAGGGCTACGAAGTTCGCCTCGATGACCAGGACTGGCAATGGCTGCGCAGCAAGCGGGTGTTGCGCCTCGGTGTCACGGGCCCGGACTACCCGCCGTTCGAGGTGACGCGTAACCACGATGAACTGGAAGGCATTACCGCCGACTATGCCGATCTGCTGGCGCAACTGCTGCACGTCAAGGTCGAGGTGTTGCGCTACGGTACCCGCGAGGCGGCCATGCAGGCGCTCAAACGCGATGAGCTGGACCTGCTCGGGACGTCGAACAACTTCGAGGCGGCCGACCCCGAGCTGACGAGGTCCCGCGCCTACGCTGACGATCAGCCGATGCTGGTCACCCGCGAGGACGAACAATTGCCTGGCAACCTGGCGGGCATGCGCATTGCCATGGTCGATGATTATCTGCCGGCTTCGAGTGTCGAGGCGTTGTATCCCGAGGCGAGCCTGCACCTGTATGCCTCGACGCTCGAGGCAATCGGGGCCGTCGCGTTCGGTCAAGATGACGTGTACTTGGGCGACTTCATCAGCGCCAATTACCTGATCAACAACAACTACCTCAACAACGTTCACCTGGCCGGGCCTTCCACTCTGGATGCCAATCCGTTCGGCTTCGCGCTAGCGCGCAGCAATTCGCGTCTTACAGGCATTGTCGATCAGGCACTGGCGACGATTCCCATGGATCAGCGCGAGGCGATCGAGCGGCGCTGGAGTGCCGGCCAGGGCAATGTTTCAGGTCAGCAAAGTGTCCGGTTGAGCCCCAGCGAACAACGTTGGCTGGCTCAGCATCCGGTGTTGACCGTGGGCGTTGTCGAGGATTTTGCGCCACTGACTTTTTCGATGCTCAGGGCCGCTTCAGCGGGTTGACCGCGCAGTTACTGACCTTGATCAGCCAGCGCAGCGGCTTGACCTTCAAGGTGCAACGCAGCCGTTCGCTGGACCAGCAGATCCAGCAACTCAAGACGAGTGAGATTGACCTGGTGCCGGCGATCATTCCCGGCCGCGAACAGGAGGACGAGTTGCGCTTCACCCGCGCTTATCTGAGCACCCCGTTTGTGTTGGTCAGCGCCACTACCCCGGGCAGCCCGAAGACCCTGGATGATCTGGCCGGTAAACGCTTGGCGATCTATCACAGTCATCCATTGCGCGGGTTCATCGAAGCGCGAGTGCCGGGCATTCGGTTGGTGGACGTACAAAGCCCGGCCGACGGCCTGGAGGCAGTGATCAATGGGCAGGCCGATGCGGCACTCAGCTCTTTGATCTTGACCCGTTACCTGATTGCCCGGCAGTACCGCGACCGTCTGCGAATCAACAGTACGGTAGGCAGTGAACCGGCGCGGATCACCCTGGCCACCGAACGCGGCGGGCTGGAATTGCAGTCGATCCTGAACAAGGCCCTGCTGAGCATCTCGCCCCAGGAGATGGACGAATTAGTCGCCCGCTGGAGCAACAACGAGGTAGTGGATGACAGCTATTGGCTGCGTCATCGCCAAGCCCTGCTTCAAGGCTTTGCCGCCGCCGGTGCCTTGCTGTTACTGGCGCTGGCCTGGATCGGCTGGCAACGTTGGCAGATTCGCCAACGCCAGTTGTGGTTGCAGCAATTACAGGAGGCCAAGGACGCCGCCGACGATGCCAATCGGGCAAAAACCACGTTTCTGGCGACCATGAGCCATGAAATCCGCACGCCGATGAACGCCCTGATCGGCATGCTCGAACTCGCGCTCAAACGCTCCGAAGAGGGCGTCACCGACCGTTTTGCCATTGAGGTGGCGTCCAGTTCCGCGCAGCAATTACTGGTGTTGATCGGCGATATCCTCGACATCGCCCGCATCGAGTCCGGGCATTTGTCTCTGGCACCGGAGCGGGCCAATTTACGTGGGCTGGCGGAATCGGTGTGCCGGGTTTTTGAAGGCCTGGCGTTGCAGAAAGCGCTGGATTGGCGGGTCGAACTGGATGAGCACAGCGACCAGGATGTGTTGATCGACCCTCTGCGCTTCAAACAAGTGCTGTCCAATCTGTTGAGCAACGCCATTAAGTTCACCGATGAGGGCGAGGTGAGCCTGACCCTGCGCGTGACGCCTGGGCGATCCGGTTATCTGACGGTGAGCGTGGCGATTGAAGACAGCGGCATCGGTATCAGCGCCGCCGATCAGCAGCGGCTGTTCAGTCCGTTCATCCAGGCGAGCAACAGCCCGCAATCCGGCCGCAGCGGTTCGGGACTGGGGTTGGTGATCAGCCGCTCGTTGTGCGAAATGATGGGCGGCCGGTTGCGACTTCAAAGCGACTTAGGTTGGGGCACACAGGTTGAGGTCACTCTGGATTTACCCGCCCTGCGACCGTTGCCATCCAGCGAGGTGTCACAGAACGCGGTACCACTGCCGACACGTTCATTGACGATTCTGGTGGTCGACGATTACCCGGCCAATCGACTGTTGCTGTCGCGTCAACTGAATTACCTGGGCCACCGGGTGCTCGAGGCCGAGGATGGTGGGCAAGGGCTGGAACTATGGCGCAAGCAAGCGCCCGACGTACTGATCACTGACTGCAACATGCCGGTGCTCAGTGGTTATGAACTGACAATGGCAATTCGTGATGAAGAACAGGCTCAAGGCTTGCCGGCGACGTTGATCCTGGGGTTTACCGCCAACGCCCAGCCCGAGGAAAAACTGCGTTGCCTGGAAGCAGGCATGGATGATTGCCTGTTCAAACCGATCCGTCTGGACGATTTGAGTGGATGGCTGGCGACCAGGTTTGTGGGGGAATCAAAAATATCTGTCGAAGAACAACCGGTTTCAGAGATCGATTTGAGTGGCCTTGAGCAATATGTCGGCAGTGACCGCACGTTGATCAATCGCCTGGTACACGATCTGGCGCAAACCAACCGCGAGGATCGCGAGCACCTGCTTCAGGCCCACGCAGCCGATAATCGCCAGGAACTGCGAGATCTGGCACACCGCATCAAGGGCAGTGCGCGCATGGTCCGGGCGTTGCAACTGATCGAGTGTTGCGAGCAATTGGAACAGGCTTGCGCCGAAGGTCGTGCGGCAATGATCGACGAAGCCGTCGAACGCTTGCAGCAGACGATGGCGCGCCTGGACAAAAGTTTTCGTTAGCGCTGGAGATCAATCCCAGTGCGGGGCAGTGCCTTTGGGGCTGGTCAATCGATGGCCGCGATCGAGGCCGGCGATCAGCGCCATGTCGGCCTCACTCAGGGTCAGTGCGCAGGCTTGCAGGTTGCTTTCCAGGTTGGCGCGTTTGGTCGACGACGGGATCACCGCGTAGCCCAATTGCATGGCCCAGGCCAGGGTGACCTGTGCCGGTGTGGCTTGCAGGCGCTCGGCGATCTGCTGGATCACCGGGTCCTTGAGCACTTCGCCGTAGGCCAGGGTCATGTAGGAAGTGATCTGGATGCCTTGGCTTTGGGCGAATTCGACGACCTTGCGGTTTTGCAGGTACGGGTGCAGCTCGATCTGGTTGGTGGCGATGTTTTCAGCGCCGACCGCCGCGATGGCCTGCTTCATCAGATCCACAGTGAAGTTGGACACACCGATCTGGCGGGTCAGGCCCAGCTTCTTGGCTTCGAGCAGTGCGCCCATGAATTCTGCCACCGGCACCTGGTTTTCCGGCGATGGCCAGTGAATCAGCGTCAGGTCCAGGTAATCAGTTTGCAAGTTACGCAGGCTTTGTTTGAGGCTGTCGATCAGTCGATCCTTGGCGAAGTTGGCGACCCAGATCTTGCTGGTGATGAACAACTCATGACGCGGGACGCCGCTGTCGGCGATGGCTTGGCCGACGTCGGCTTCGTTTTCGTAGATCTGCGCGGTATCGACGACCCGGTAGCCCAGTTCAAGACCGGTGCTCACCGAATCGATGACCACCTGACCTTGCAGGCGAAAGGTACCAAGACCGAATGCGGGAACAGACATTGATGACTCCAGGGTTGCAGTGGGAATGAGCACGAGTATCCGCGCCGATGTCCTTGAGAAAAACCGCTGATAAGGCAAAGCAATGTTTACCGCAAGTCATGAATCGAGAATCAAAATCAAAGATCGCAGCCTTCGGCAGCTCCTACACCGATGCCATGTAGGAGCTGCCGAAGGCTGCGATCTTTTGATCTTTGCTTTATTACCTCCGCGCCTCAAGAATCATGCAAGTCGTCGACCCCGTCGCATACAACCGCCCGTCCACATCATAAATCCGCCCCTCGGCCAACGCCGTCGAACGCCCCAGATGCACAATCTTGCCTTCGGCTCGCACCGGTCCACTGGCGCCGGTCAACGCCCGGACATAACTGATGCGCAAATCGAGCGTCGTGTAGCCCTGGCCTTTTTCAATTGCGTGTGAATCGCGCAGCCCATGCACGAATCCAGCAAGGTCGCCGCATAGCCGCCATGTACGCTGCCCAGCGGGTTGTAATGACGCGAATCCGGCGTGCCCTGAAAGACAAACAGCCCGGCCGACCATTCGATTGGAATGAAATCCATCAACGTGCCAATGGGCGGCGAGGGCAGTTCACCGTTGCCGATGCCTTCAAAGAATTCGGCGGGGGAGAGCGCGCTGACTTCGGCCATCGACAGGCTGCCAGGGCCGGCGAGGCGATCGCGCATGGCTTGCTCCTGAGCGATCCATTGGGCGAGAGTGGCTTCACGGGTTGGGCTTTGCATCACGAATACCTCGGTCGGATATTATGGCTGTAATTTTGTTTGATATTATGTCCGAAATAAAAACCATGCTACCCCCTGTTCTGTCAGGACAATTTCACTGTCGTCCTGCTGATAGAACGCTAAAGCTGATTTTTGCCGTCTAGTGCGCGATTGGTATCAGATTTAAGCTGGGTGCATGGCTTCACCCACCCTTTTTCGGAGGCACCTTGAAAAACATCATCGGTATCTACACCAGCCCGGGGGCGCATTGGGTCGGCGACGGTTTTCCGGTGCGTACGCTGTTTTCCTACGACACCCTGGGCAAGCACATCAGCCCGTTTCTGCTGCTTGATCACGCAGGTCCGGCTGAATTCACCCCGACTACCGAGCGTCGTGGCGTCGGCCAGCACCCGCACCGCGGTTTTGAAACCGTGACCATTGTCTATAATGGCGAGCTGGAACACCGCGACTCCAGCGGCGGCGGCGGTAAAATCGGCGCTGGCGACGTGCAATGGATGACCGCCGCTTCGGGGATTATCCATGAGGAGTTCCATTCCGAAGGTTTCGCCAAAAGCGGCGGCACCCTGGAAATGGTTCAGCTGTGGGTTAACTTGCCGGCCAAGGACAAAATGGCCGATGCCGGTTACCAGACGATTCTCGATAGCGACATCCCGAGCATCCCGCTCAAGGACAACGCCGGCAGCCTGCGCTTGATCGCCGGTGAGTTCGACGGCCACACCGGCCCGTCACGCACTTTTACGCCAATCGATGTCTGGGACCTGCGCCTCAATGGCGGCAAGTTGCTGACCCTGGATTTGCATGAGGGTCGCAACACCGCGCTGGTGGTGCTGCGCGGCACGGTGCAGGTCAATGGCCTGGAATGGGTGCGCGAAGGGCAATTGGCACTCTTCGAACGCGACGGTGCTCAGCTCAGCCTGGAAGCCAATAATGACGCGGTGGTGTTGTTGCTCAGCGGCGAGCCCATCGACGAGCCGATCGTTGGCCATGGCCCGTTTGTGATGAACAGCGAACAGGAGATTCATCAGGCCTTTGCCGATTACCAGTCGGGCCGGTTCGGGCGGATGAGCGGCTGAGTTCGGCAACAACGCAACACCCCTGTGGGAGCGGGACTGTGGCGAGGGGGCTTGCCCCCGTTGGGTCGCGAAGCGGCCCCGGCACTTCTAAATTCAACCGCATGCAATGGGTTTACGACTGCTTCGCAGCCGAACGGGGGCAAGCCCCTCGCCACAGTCCCGCTCCCACATTGGTTTTTGCGTTGTTCTCACAGCAACAATTGCTCCTACACTGTGCCCAATCCGTGCGATCTTCACGTCATTGGCCCTTGCTGGAGTTGCTTGATGCTGTCACTGCTCACCGATCACCCGTTGCTCATCGCATTGGTCCTGATCCTGATTGATCTGGGTCTATGGCGTTTGATCAGCACCAACGGCAGCAACTGGAAACTGGTCGTGCGCCTGGTGATTTTCTCGTTGTTCAGCGTTTTGTTGTTCAACGAAGGCCTGAACCCGATGGAGCCGGCACCCTGGGCCGACAACGTAGCGCTGCACCTGGCCGCCACCGGTTTGCAGATCGGCTGGTGGCTGTTCGGTGCGCGAACCCTGACGGTGCTGATCGGTGCGGTGATGATGCAACGGGTCGGGCACACCGGGCGTTTGCTTCAGGATTTGCTCGGCGCGGTGATTTTCCTGATCGCGATCATCGCGGCCATGGCCTACGTGCTCGACCTGCCGGTCAAAGGCGTACTGGCCACCTCCGGCGCGGTGGCGATCATCGTCGGCCTGGCGCTGCAAAGCACCCTCAGCGATGTGTTCTCCGGCATCGTGCTGAACACCACCAAGCCTTATCAAATCGATGACTGGATTTCCATCGACGGCACCGAAGGCAAGGTCACCGACATCGACTGGCGCGCCACGCGGATGCAAACTTCCCAGGGCAGCATGGCGGTGATTCCCAACTCGCTGGCGGCCAAGGCCAAGATCATCAACTTCAGCCGCCCGAGCGATATTTTTGGCGTGTCTATCAGCCTGCAACTGAGCCCCCACGCCCGGCCGCACACGGTGATCGAAGCGCTGGAGCGAGCCATGCAGGGCTGTCGCTTTCTGCTCAATAAGCCGGCGCCATGCGTGGCGTTGAAAAGCTCCAGCAGCAGCGGCGTGGAGTATGAAATCAGCGGTTTTGTGGTGTCCATGGACCAGAAACGCATGGTCCGCAATCAACTGTTCGACCTGGCGTTCCGGCACTTGCAGGCCTCGGGCGTCAGCCTGTTGTCGAGCGTCGAACCCAACGCGCCCGCCAGCCTGTCGCGGCCACGGGCACTGCTGGAAAGCTCGAGCATTTTCTCCACCCTGCGCCAGGAAGAGAAAGAAACCTTCAGCCAGAACATGACACTGCAAACCTTCCGCGCCGGGGAAATGATCCTGGCGGGCGGCGAGGTCAGCGATCACCTGTTCATCATCGAATCCGGCGTGGTCTCGGTGGCCCTGAGCCGCGCCGGGGTCAAGTTCGAGGCCGGGCGCATGGGGCCGGGGAGGTGATCGGCGAGGCCGGGATCCTTTCGGACGAATCCGTACCGGCGGACTTTTCGGCCAAGACCTTTTGCGCGTTGTATCGCATCGAGAAGGAATACCTCAAGCCGTGCCTCGATGCTCGGCATGACATCAGCGAAGCGATGAAGGCGCTGCTCGATTATCGTCTGCACACCGCACAGGCGCTGACCCGGGAAGTGCCGACAGTGGTGGAGAAAAAGGCTTCCTGCAATGGTTGCGCAGTCGAACATAACGCATCACCCGGCCTGGGGGTTATGAGGCCTCGCGGCTATCGTATCGGCGCAACACGTAGTAGGACGGGCGACCATTTTCGTAGACCAGGTTGACCGGCATTTTCTCAATGTCGCTGCGTGCCATCAGCCGATAGTTTTGCCCATCATCCAGCACCGCCCCGTGCCAGGGTGTGCGCCAGATGTTGTCGCAGTCCATCAGCTTGATACCAATTTTTTCGCTGTGTGGATGTTGCGGGTGAATGGACAGCCTGATGGCTTCGGGAAACACTTCCTGAACCAATGCACTCCAGGCGTTACTTCGAATGATGACCTGGTAGGCGAGGTGCTTTGATTCTTCTTTTAATTGGTTACTTGAAGCCTCCGGTTTGCGGAATTTCAGATCGGTGTACATGAAGCGATGAATGCCGTTAAACATGTTCATTGTCTGTTCTTCGGTTTTTATTGTCGATTTTAGTTCTTCAAGGCTACGGCCATATTGTTTGACAAGTCTTTGTCGTATGTTGTCGAAATCGCCCTCTTTGAAATAGTCTTCGAGGTTGAAGATGTCTATGTTTTGGAGTTCGAGCGTGACCAGAAGGTTTTTTATTTCTTGCCCATAGTTCGAAACTTCTTCGTCGGTTACGCCAACACAATCAGAAAACGCACGGCCGTCGGAACAGATAATGATTCGGGCGCCTGGCGCATGCAGCTCGCCTATTTTCAGGCACAAGTCGTTGAGTTGCCGCAGGCTGAGCTGTTCGCCCAGGTCGGGACAAGTCCCCAGGACTTTCGACAGGTTCGGCGACTTGGCGGGGAATGCTGGCAGGATAAAGGTGATCGGGGCGCCCTGGGCGACCATGGTGTCGATTTTATCGGAGTGCATTTTCAGACAAAGTGTGCAGGGCGAGTGAAGGCAGTTGTCGTTGTCGTGTATCAGACGACGTTGTCGATAAACGATTTCAAGCAGTTGTATGGCAACAGACTTGGCATCGGAAGTTGGCGCAAGGTTAAAGAGGCCGGTTATAGGTGTGCCCATGACTAATTCTCTTTATAAATATTATTTGGATGTGAGTGAATACATTGTTTTGATGCAGGTGTTGGAGGGTATTTAAAAAGTAATTGAGTATTAACGCAATGGCCGGTTTGTGAGTGAATGAAAGTTTGGATCCGATTTGGATTGTTTTGTGAGTGCGTATTTATATGGGCCGTTTCGACTTCCAATGGAAGGGTTGAATCGTGTATTAGCCCCAGCCGCTGATGATTGACGGCAGCCGTTTCAGGCCGTTCCGCCAATGGCCTCCTCGTCTTCTCGAATATTGGCTATTTGTCACCGGCGCGGGCGGGATTAACTTAGCTCCACCCCCACTTGTGACGGAGCCCTACCATGAAACCTCGCATCGATTTCTACACTGCTTCCCCAGACGCCCTCAAGGCTATGATCGCCCTGGAAACCGCCGTCTCGAAACTGCCGCTGGAAAAGAACCTGATCGAACTGGTCAAGCTGCGAACCTCGCAAATCAACGGCTGCGCCTTCTGCCTCGATATGCACAGCGCCGATGCCCGCAAGGGCGGTGAAGACGAGCGTCGTCTGTACACTTTGTCGGCCTGGCGCGAAACGCCGTTCTTCACCCCGCGTGAACGTGCGGCGCTGGCCTGGACCGAGTCCCTGACCCTGGTGAGCCAGACCCACGCCTCGGACGAAGACTATGAACTGGCGGTCTCCGAGTTCAGCCCCAAGGAAATGGTCGATCTGACTGTGGCGATCACCACCATTAACGCCTGGAATCGCCTGGCGATTGGTTTCCGCAAAATGCCTCAAGCCTGATCAATGAGCGTCTGCTGACGGCGCGGCCGGTGGTTTTACCTTGCGCATCAAGGGCACCATCGCCGTGGCGATAATGAAGCAGACCATGATCATCAAAAACGCGTCGCCATAGGTTTGCGTCTGCGCTTCGCGGTAAGTCAGCAGCCACAGTTGGTGCAGGCTGGCGGTGACACCCGCGTCACCGCTTTGGCCGAGGGCGGCGAAGTTGTTGCCTACCTGGGACAGCCACTGGTTGAGTGCTTCGTTGGTGCTGTTCAAGTGTTCAGCCAAACGTGTGAAATGCAGGTTGGTACGGTCGTTGAGGATGGTCGCGCAAGCGGCGATACCGATGGCGCCGCCCAGGTTGCGCATCAGGTTGAACAACCCGGAAGCATGTTTGAGTCGCGACGGGGCCAGGCCACCCAAGGTCAGGGTCACTGCCGGTGGCACTGCCAGTTGCTGGGCAATCCCGCGCAAGGCTTGCGGCAGCATCAATTCTCTCGCGCCCCAGTCATGGGTGATCGGGCTGAAATCCCACATCGACAACGCGAACAGCCCAAGGCCGGTCATCATGATCCAGCGCAGGTCGACGCGGTTGGCCAGAAAGGCGTACAGCGGAATCGCCATGATCTGGAACACCCCGGTGGAAAAAATCGCCAGGCCAATGTCCAGCGCGCTGTAGCCACGGACCCGGCCGAGAAACAGCGGCGTCAGGTAAATGGTGGCGAACAGGCCAATCCCAGTGACGAAGGAAAAGAAGCAGCCGAGGGCAAAGTTGCGGTCCTTCAAAGCGCGCAAATCAACGATCGGATTGGCCACGTGCAGGCTGCGGCCGATGAATGCGAGTCCGGCGAGTCCGCTGATCCATGCAGTGATCAGAATCGTGCTGTCGCTGAACCAATTCCAGCGCGGGCCTTCTTCGAGGGTGTATTCCAGGCAGCCGAGAAACAGCGCCATAAACACCATGCTGAGGTAGTCGGCACCCTTGAGCAGCGATAACTCTGGCTGATCGATCTTCACCAGCATCGGCACCGCCACGGCGACGAAAATCCCCGGCACCAGGTTGATGTAGAACAGCCAGTGCCAGGATGAAATGTCGGTGATCCAGCCACCGATAACCGGGCCCAGCGTCGGTGCAAGCGAGGCTACCGCGCCAATGGTCGCGGCAGCGATCACCCGTTGTTTGCCGGTGAAGAAAAAGAACGCCGTGGTGAACACCAGCGGAATCATCGAACCGCCGAGAAAACCTTGCAGGGCACGAAAGGCGATCATGCTCTGGATATTCCAGGCCGCGCCGCAGAGCAGGCTGGCCAGGGTGAAACCAACCGCCGAGGCGCAAAACAACCAACGGGTCGAGAACACCCGGGACAACCAGCCGGACAACGGGATCACGATGATTTCAGCAATCAGGTAACTGGTTTGCACCCACGCGGTTTCGTCGGTGCCGGCCGAGAGTCCGCCGCCGATGTCGCGCAAGGAGGCGGAGACGATCTGGATATCCAGCAGCGCAATGAACATGCCGATGCACATGCTGGCGAAGGCGAAGACCTTGGTCGCCGTCGCCATGTCCGCGGCATTGAATGGTTGCGCCGGAGCGGCGAGGGCGCGGCTCATGGCGCGCTGGCCACGGCTGGGGTTTTCTCCTCGGCGCGGGTGTCGACTTCAGCGGTCACCGACAGGCCGGGGCGCAAATGACCGAGCACGCCGTCGGCCGGGTCGAGGACGATCCGTACCGGCACCCGCTGGACGATTTTGGTGAAGTTGCCGGTGGCGTTCTCCGGCGGCAACACGCTGAACTGAGCGCCGCTGGCCGGGGCAAGGCTGTCCAGATGACCATGGAACACCTGACCCGAAAGCACATCAGCGCGGATGACGACACGCTGGCCCGACGTCATCCGCGCCAGTTGGTCTTCCTTGAAATTGGCATCGACCCACAACCCGCTGGATGGCACCACCGACAGCAGTTGCGAACCGGCCTGCGCATAAGCGCCAACCCGCGCCCGACGATTGCCGACCACACCGTCCACCGGGGCTTTCAGTTCGGTGTAGCCGACGTTCAATTGCGCCAGGTCACGCTCGGCTTTGGCTTGCATCAACGCCGCGCGGGCTTGTTGTTTCTGGGTTTCGATCACATCGAGTTGACGTTGGGTGGCCAGCAGTTCGGCCTGAGCCCGGGCACTGATTGCCTGCGCAGTCTTGAAGGTGGCGTTGGCGCGTTGGGCGCTTTCCACCGAGACAGCGTTGCTGCCGACCAGTTTTTTGTAGCGCGCATCGTCATCCCGTGAGCGGGAGGTTTCGGCACCAGCGGCATCGATCCCGGCGCGGGCCTGGCCGATCACCGCGTGTTGCAGTTGTTCGGTGGCCGCGAGGTTGGCGAGCAGGGCTTCTTCTGCGGCGACCGCGCCTTCAGCCTTGGCCAGGTTGGCGCGGTAGTCGCGCGAATCAAGCCGAACCAGCACATCGCCGGCCTTGACCTTCTGGTTGTCGGTCACCAGCACTTCTTCGATATAACCCGCGACTTTCGGCCCGATCACCGTGACGTCGCCGCCAATGTAGGCATCGTCGGTTTCTTCGAGGAAACGCCCGGCGGTCCACCAATGGGCGCCGTACAGACCAATTCCCACTAACGCCGCGATGGCCACAGCCAGCAGAAGCAGACGTTTGAGCACGGGCGGCTTGCGGGCGGCTACCGGGACAGCCAGGTCGGGTTCAACGTTGGGCATGCTGGTCATGGGAAATACCTGTGGGAAACGGCTGTTTATTACGGATGTAATATGACGCAGGTAATATATTCTGACAATTGATTTTTACTGCCGGTCGTCAGATGGGTGATTGAGAAAATGAAAGCTGACCAATTGTTTAAGAAATGTAAGCGTTGTAGGACGCGTCTTGCATTTGAGTTGGAACGATCTGACTATCACGAAAATTGATGGGATGGCATTGAGCCATTTGATGATCGCAAGGATGTTGAGTGCCGTATTCGCTTCGCGCTGTTCCTCGTCGCAGTCCCACACCTCGCACGCTGTTGTTGGTTTTGTTGTTGAGCCTGAGTGTTTCATCCCTTCAGGCCGCTGACCCTTCCGCTCCAGGCCAGGAACTACTGCGCCAGCAGCAACAGCAACAGCGCGACCTGCAACAACTGCAACTGGAAGAACGTCGTCGGCAACTGGAACGCGGCAGTTTCGGTGCGCCGCCGGTCACGCCCGCGTTGCCCGCCCAAGTCACCCCGGATGAACGCTGCTGGCCGCTGAGCGGTACGCGCATCGGCGGCGTTACTCTGATCAACAGCCAAAAACTCAACGAGCGAATCAAGCCGCAGCTGTCGGCGTGCATGGGCGTCGGCCAGATCAACCATCTGCTGGCGACCATCACCGCGCTGTACGTGGACGCCGGTTACATCGCCAGTCGGCCGTACCTCAGCAGCGCACCAGCGGCGGGGCAGTCGCTGGATATCGTGGTCGATGAAGGTTATGTCGAGTCCATCGAACTGGCCGACCAGAGCCTGCCGGTGTCCCTCGGCGGTGCGTTTCCCGGGATGCTTGGCAAGCCGCTGAACCTGCGCGATCTCGAACAAGGCCTGGACCAGTTGAACCGTCTGCGTTCGGTGGACTTGACCGCTGACATCTCCCCCGGCACCGAGCCCGGCGCCTCGCGGATCATTCTGCGTTCGCGCACCAGCGGTCAGTCGCGTTGGGCGTTGGGCCTGGGCGCGGACAACCTCGGCAGCGCTAGCACCGGACGGGATCGCGACACCCTGAGCCTGAGTCTCGACAGCCCGCTGGAGCTCAACGACTCACTCAATCTCAGCGCCAGCGACACCCTCAATCACGGCGATCGCTACAGCCGCAACGCCAGCCTTTATTACGCGATTCCTTACGGCTACTGGACCTACAGCGTCTTCGCCAGTCATGCCGAATACCGTGCGCCGTTCAAACTCCCCAGCGTGACGTTTCACAGTACCGGTATCACCGACCAGCTCAGCTTGCGTGCCGACCGCGTGCTGTGGCGCGATCAAAGTCATCAGCTCAGCGCCAATCTGCAACTGGCGCACAAGGACGTCGACAGCTACCTGGAGAACGTTCGCCTCGGTATCCAGAGCCCGACGCTGACCGTGGCCGAAGCCGGGCTGAACCTGTTCTGGCTCAACAGCGCTGGTCTGGAACCTGGACATCAATTATGCCCAGGGCCTGCGCTGGCTCGGCGCCGATGACGATGCCAATCGCCAGGTCAGCAACCAGCCGAAAGCGCAGTTCCGCAAATACCGCGCCGGCCTCAGCCAGTGGCGCAACGGTCAATTTGGCCAGCAGGCCTGGCAATGGCAGAGCCAGTTCAACGTGCAATACAGCCCCGATCCGCTGCCGGCCGTCGAACAGCTGCTGGGCACCGACGATTCCGCCGTGCGCGGTTACCGGGTCAACAGTGCCTCCGGCGCCAGCGGAGCGATCTGGCGCAACACCCTGCGCCTGCCTTTAAAAAGCAATTTGCCAATGCAAGTCACCCCGCGCCTGGGTCTGGACAACGGCTGGATCAAGGCCGACCACGGCGCCCAGGGCCAGCGTCTGAGCGGGGCCAGCGCCGGGGTCAACCTGAGCTGGAAAAACCTGCAAGTGGACATCGATTACCAACGCAGCCTCGACACTCCCAGCGGTTTTCATCAGGAGCCAGAAACCTGGCTGATGCGCGTGGGGCTAACGCTATGAACACCCAACAACAGCCGTCGGACCTGAGCGCCACAGCCACGGCCAACAACTCGGCGCGCAACGTGATGCCGCACTTTAATTGAGAGGTTTTTATGCCTGCACAGACATTTGCGTTCCATCTTTCCCCACGGGGCAAACTGCGCTGGGCGATTGCCAGCCTGTTCCTGATTGCCCATTTTCCCAGCGCCTTCGCGGGTGGTGTGGTGGTCGCGCCGGGCCCCGGTGGCACCGCGCAACTGCAAACCCAGGGCGGCGTGCCCATCGTCAACATCGTTGCGCCCAATGGTTCCGGCCTGTCGCATAACCAGTTTCTGGACTACAACGTCGACCGCCAGGGCTTGGTGCTGAACAACGCCTTGCAGGCCGGGCAATCCCAGCTCGCCGGGCAACTGGCGGCCAACCCGCAGTTCCAGGGCCACGCCGCGAGCGTGATCCTCAACGAAGTGATCAGCCGCAACGCCTCGACCCTCAACGGCGCCCAGGAAATCTTCGGCAAATCCGCCGATTACGTGTTGGCCAACCCCAACGGTATCTCGGTGAACGGCGGCAGTTTCATCAACACGCCGAACGCCAACCTAGTGGTCGGTCGCCCCGAATTGAACGACGGCAAGCTGCAAGCCCTGAGCACCCGTGACGCCAAGGGCAGCTTGCAGATTCAAGGCGCGGGCCTGCAAAACCGCGAAGGCTCGATCAACCTGATCGCACCGCGTATCGATAGCCAGGGCAGCCTCAGTGCGCGGGATCAACTGAACCTCACGGTCGGCCGCAATCAGGTGGACTACGCCAGCGGCCAGGTGAAAGCCGTCGATCCGGCGGGGAACACCACCGACCAACGCATCGATGCCAGCCTGTTCGGCGCGATGCAGGCTGGGCGCATCAACATCGTCAGCACTGCCGAAGGCGCGGGCGTGCGGGTTGGCCCGGTGCAAGTGGCGGGCCGCGATGGCGTGCAGATTCGTTCCGCTGGCGACCTGAGCATCAGCGGTCAAGCCGTTGCCGACAGCCTCGACGTCACCCGTGCCGGCGTGCGCAGCAACCAGGGTAATGTCGGCCTGCACAGCGGCAAAGACTTGACCCTGGCCGCTGCCGACGTGAGTGGCCGCGACGTCAAACTCGACGCCAAACGCAACCTGACCCTGACCACCGTCGAAAGCCGCAAGCTCCAGCAGACTCGCGAAAACTGGAACAACAGCACCATCGGCATCACCTGGGAAACCTACGACCGGACCCAGACCGACAGCGACTCGCGCCAGCACGGCAGCCAGATTCTTGCCAGCCGTGACGCGCAGCTTTCCTCCGGTGGCGACACCGAACTCAAGGCGGCCAAAGTCGATGCGGCAAACAATTTGAACGTCCAAAGCGGCGGCGACCTGCGCCTGACCGCCGCCACCGAAAGCCACACCCAAACCGACCAGGGCAACCACCGCAAACACCTGTGGAAAGCCAACTGGGACACCAGCAGCGAAGAACAACGCAGCATCACCAGTCAGTTGAAGGGCGGAAATATCGCCCTGGCCACGGCGGCATTGCTGCGTTCCGAAGGTGCGCAATTGTCTAGCAAGGGCGACATCAACCTCGCCGGCAAACAGGTCGAAATCACCAGCGCCAGCCGCACCCAGCGCAAGAGCGACAACAGCTACTCGGGCGATTTGGTCGGTGGCGGTTTCTTCGGCAAGACCGGCGACGCCGATCAAGGCAAAACCCAAAACCAGGGCAGCAAGGTCAACGCTACCGGCAAACTGATCGTCAAGGCTGACGACGTGCGCATCAGCGGTAGCCAGGTGCGCGGCGGCACTGAGGCCAGTGTTGTCAGCGACAAGGGTTCGCTGATCATCGATGGCGTGCAGGACACCTCCCACGCCAACAGCCACGACAAGGACAGCAAGTTCTTCGGCATCACCAAGGACGAAACCCGGCAGAACGCCAAGGACAGCACCACGGTGCGCAGCGAGCTGACCTCCGACAGCAACCTCAAGCTCAAGAGCGCCAAGGACATTGAAGTGGCCGGCGCGACGGTCAAGGCCGATGGCACCCTGAGCGTTGATGCGGCGGGGGATGTGAACGTACATTCTGCGCAAAACACCAGCGACAGCAGCAAAACCACCGAGACCCGTGGCTTCGACGCCTACGCCAAGGAAAACGCCCCGGACGCCGGCCAGTACCGCGCCGGTGTGCATTACGAAGACAAGCAACAAACCGTGACCAGCAACGACGTCAAGCAGCAGGGCTCCAGCCTCAGCGGCGGCAACGTGCAACTGGCGGCGGGCGGCGACCTGATGCTCAAGGGCGCCGAGGTCAAAGCCACCAACGGTGACGCGACCCTGACCGGCAAAAACGTCTCGCTGCTGGCCGAGCAGGACAGCCACAGCACTTCGACCGATAAAACCAGCACCAGCGGCGGTTTCTACTACACCGGCGGCCTCGACCGCGCCGGAAGTGGTGTCGATTTCGCCCACAACACCTCGCAAGACACCGCCAGCAAAACCACGGCGCAAACCACCAGCGTCCAAAGCAGCGGCAACCTGAACATCAATACCGGAAAGCTCACCACCGAAGGCGCGCATCTTGATGCCGGCAAAGGTCTGGATGTCGCGGCGGGCGAGGTCGACAATCGCGCTGCAAGCAACACCGACAGCAGCACTCATCACGAGAGCAACTGGTCGGCGGATATTGGCGCCAACGTCGAATACAAAGACATCGCCCGACCCATCGCCGGGGCAGTCAAGGACGTGTTGAACGGCAAGGTGCCGGACAAGGACGCGTTGGCCAATCTCGGTCAGCCGAATGTCGGCATCGACGTGGCTATCGGTCACCAGGATGCCAGCCATACCGAGCAAACCGGCAACGCCGTGGTCAGCCAGTTCAAGGGCGGCACCGTGGACGTCAAGGTCGCCGGTACCTTGCAGGACCAGGGTACCCAATACCAGGCGAGTTCGGGCAAGGTGAACATCAGCGCCGACGCGTTGGTGGCGAGCGCCGCGAGCAACACCCACAGCCGCACCGATCAGGCGCTGGACGCCAAGGCTGACGTGCGGGTCTACACCAAAACCGGTGAAGACGTGAACGTTGCCGGCAGCGGTGCGGGCGGCAGCAGCCAGACGCGCAAAGACAGCTCCACCGCGGTGGCTGGCAACTATGCCGGCAGCGACGGGGTGAACATCAACCTGCGCGAAAAGGGTCAGTTTGAAGGCAGCCATTTCGATGGCGGGCAGGGCGGGGTTTCGATCAAGACCGGCGGTGAGCTGGCGCTGAATCAGGCCAACGACCGTCAGAGCAGTGACACGTCTAGCCTGCGCGGCAATGGCTCGCTGAACGTCGGCACGGCGCCAGGCACTAACGGCACCAATGTTGATCTGGGCGCCGGCTTCCAGCTCGATCACACCGGCAAACAGACGCAAGACAGCCAGGCTCAGGTCGCGAGTATTCAGGGCAAAGGCCCAGTGGTGTTGAGCAGTGGTGGCGATCAAATCCTCCAAGGGACGAAGGTTGATACGGCAGGCGGCATCGACTTGAAGGCTGACGGCAAACTCGATCTGCAAGCGGCGACCGACACGCACAGCGCCTCGGGCAGCAACCTTGGCGGTGGTCTGAAGGTGGGTGGTAGTAAAACCAGTACTGAGAAAAGCGCTGATCAGGGCGGCAATTTGAGCGGCAATTTCAACATCGGTCGGGTCAACGAAAACACCCAAACCTTGACCGGTGGCCAGCTCAACAGTCAGGGCAACATCGCTCTCAGCGGTGAGGCTATCCACCTGCAAGGCACCCAGGTCAGCGCCCCGAGCGTCAGCCTTGATGCGCAGCAGGGCGGGATCAATCAGGAATCGGCCCAGTCCACGCAGAACCGCACTAACTGGAATGTCGCGCTGAATGCTGGCGGCAACCTGAGCAACAGCACACCGGTTGTTGTGGATGAAAAGAACGTTGCCAGCAGTGACCACGGCTTCAATGCCGGGGCCAAGGTTGGGGTTGATCACCTGAAAGGCACGACGCAGCAGAACAGTCAGATCAAGGCTGACGGCGTCATCGTCAACTCTTCCGGGGATGTGCATCTGGCCGGTGCGCGGATCGATGCCGGGACCGTCAGCGGCAAGGTGGGCGGTGATCTGACCGTGGAAAGCCGTCAGGACAGCCAGACCAGCGCCAAGGTCGACGTTGACTTGGGCCTGACCGCGACAAAAGCAAAACCAGCCGAGAAGGATAAAGTCGCCGACAATGCCAAACTCGGCGGCACTGACTACAAACCGACCCTGAAAGCCGACGGCGGTTATGCGCACAAGGACAGCGTCGGCCAGGCCTCGGGTATCAGCGGCACACAAGGTGTGGATCTGAAGGTTGGCGGCGCCACGCAACTGACCGGCGCACGGATTGCCTCGACCGAAGCCCGGGTGGATCTGGGCGGCTCGAAAGTCAGCACCACGGACCTGAGCAACCGCGACTACGGCGTCAACGCAGGTCTCGATCTGCCTGAGAAACCGAAAGCCGAGGGCAGCAAACCTGAGGTTTCGGCTGCGGGTGAACACAGCGTCAAACTCGGCCCCGTGACGATTGGCGGTCATTACGACAGCCAGTCGCTGCAGGCCGGGATTGACGAGAAAAACATCTAAGCACCACGTTCCCCTGTGGGAGCGGGCTTGCTCGCGAAAGCGGTCGTCCAGTCGACAACACAGTTGCCTGACACACCGCCATCGCGAGCAAGCCTGCTCCCACATTTAAATCGCTATCAGCCGGGAGTCTGGCTCAGTTCTTCTGCGCCGAAATGCTCGCCAATTCCTCGCTCGACCACCCACCACCCAACGCTTTGATCAACCCCACATTGGCGCTCAACTGGCGGGTCTGTAAATCCAGTACGCTACTTTGGGCCTGTAACGCCGTGGTCTGCGCAGTCACGACATCCAGGTAACCGATCGCACCCTGGCGGTATTGGTCCATGGCCAGGTTCTCCGATTGTTGTGCGGCGTCCGCTGCGTCGCGCTGGTCCTTGAGGGCGGAACCCAATCCGGACACCAGCGACAGGTTGTCTTCGACCTGGGCAAACGCCGCGAGCACCACGCTGCGATAGTGCGCGCCGGCCTCTTCGGTGGCGGCTCTGGCGGCGTCCAGTTCGGCTTGATGCGCGCCTCCGTCAAAAATGGTCCCCAGCAGTGACGGTCCGATGACCCAGAACAGATTGGGTGCCGAGAGCAATTTGGCGTACTCGGCGCTTTGAAAACCGGCCTGGGCACTCAGGGTCAGGCTGGGGTAAAACGCCGCACGGGCGACGCCGATTTTTGCGTTGGCTTCGGCGGTCCGGCGTTCGGCGGCGGCGATGTCGGGGCGGCGCTGCAACAGGGTCGATGGCAACCCGACGGGTACCACAGGCAGGGTCACGACGCGGGTGCTTTGAGCGATGGAAAAGTCCGAGGCCGACGCCCCCACCAGCGCTGCAATGGCATGTTCCAGCAGGGCACGTTGCGCGATGTTCTGGGTCAACTGCGACTTGGTCGAAGACAGCTGCGTGCGAGCACGCGCCACGTCCAGCCCCGAGACAATGCCGCCGTCATGCAGGCCCTGCGTCAGGTTCAACGCTTTCTCGAACGCTCGCCCCCGTCGCCGTCAGCAACCGGGTCTGCTGATCCAGGCCTCGCAGGCGAATGTAGGTGTCGGCCAGTTGCGTTTGCAGGCTCAGGCGCGCCGAGGCCAGGTCGGCTTTCTGCGCCTGGGACTCGTCCTTGCCCGCGGCGACCGTATCGCGCACGCGGCCCCACAAATCCACTTCGTAATCGACCTCGGCGCCCAAGGTGACCGAGTTGTACTCGTCGGGCCCGCCGGAGCGCAGCGGTTTATTGTCCGACTGACGAATGCGTTGCGGGTTGGCGTTGCCGGTGATCGTCGGGAACAATCCCGACTCCACTTGCCTGACGAACGCCTGAGCCTGGGCGTAGTGCGCCAGTGCGGCGCTCAGGTCCGGGTTGTTGTGCAGCAATTGCTGTTGCAGCGCGTCGAGTTGCGGATCGTTATACATCTGCCACCAGCCATCGCGACTCAACTGGTCCGACGGCTGCGCCGTGGTCCAGGGTGCGACGCTGCGAAACTGCGCGGCCACGGGGGTTGTCGGCACATGATAAGCGGGGGCAAGCGAGCAGGCGCTGAGCCCCAACAACGCGCCCAATGCGCAAAACGTCTTCCGGTCAGCCATTGCCTTTGGCTCCCTTGTCGGGCTGCACGACTTGCACGCTGTCATCATCGGCGAGGCCGTCAGGTGGCGTGTCGATCACCCGGTCACTGGCCGACAACCCCGAGCCGACTTCCACCGAATCACCCAGCTCACGGGCAATGGTGATGGTTTTGAAGCGCACCTTATCGTTCGCATCGAGGGTCGCCACCCGCAGGCCATGTTCGTCGAAGATCAACGCGCTGGCCGGTAACCGCAAGGCGTTGACCTGTACCGGCAACTTGAACTCGACATTGGTGAACCCGCCCGGTATCAGGCGCCCGCCAGGGTTATCGACGAGCAGTTGAACCAGTGTGGTGCCCGACGTGGCGTTGACCGAGTCAGCGGTGGCGATGACCCGCGCGGCAAACTGCTCCTTCTGATACTCGGGCACCGTCAGGCTGGCGCTGGTGCCGGCTCGCACCAGCGGCGAAAACGTCTGTGGCACCTGCACGTAAACCCGCAGGCGGCTAACGTCTGACACGACGAACAACTCCGGCCCGTTCGCGCCGCTGCCGGCATTGATCAATGCCCCGACATCGGTCTCGCGCGCCGTCACCACGCCATCGAACGGCGCGACCAGGCGCTGGAAGCCCTTGGTCGCCACCAGCCGATCGACATTGGCTTTGGCCGCCATCACCTGCGCCTGTTTGGCGCTCAGGTCACCGGTGCGCTGGTCGACGTCCTGGCGCGATACGGAATCGGAAGCCAGCATCGCTTGCCAGCGTTTCGCAGTGGTGGACGCCAGTGACTCGTTTGCCTGGGCGCTGGCCAGGTCGGCGCGAGCCTGAAGTAGTTGCTGATCGAGTTCGGGAGCGTCGATTTCAGCGAGCAACTGCCCGGCCTTGACCGGTGCGCCGATGTCGAATTTCCAAGACTTCAGATAGCCGCTGACGCGGGCGAAGATCGAGGCTCTGGAATAGGCCTCCAACCGCCCCGGCAAATTAAGCACCGGACCTTGCGGGGCCACGCTCGGGGAAATCAGCACCACGTTGGGCAGCGCCTGTTTGTCGGTCCAGTCCTTGAGGGTGCGTGACTCACTCACGCGCCAGATGACGCACGCGATCACGATCAGCACCAACATCAACACGGCCAGCATGATTCGCCAATGGCTGGTCCTGTGGTGTGCCGTGCTGGCTTGGGTCTTGTCGTCGGACATGTCAGGCCTCTTGAGTCGCGGTGGCCGGGACAGACTCGCTGTCGTCGCGGGCGTGGACGATGCTGAAAATCACCGGCACCAGAAACAGCGTCGCCACTGTGGCAAAGGCCAACCCGCCGATCACCGCTCGGCCCAGCGGGGCATTCTGCTCGGCGCCTTCACCCAGGCTCAGGGCCATGGGCGTCATGCCGATGATCATTGCCAGTGCGGTCATCAGCACTGGGCGGAACCGGGTAAAACCGGCCTCCAGCGCCGAGGCAATGGAGTCGCCGTGGGCGTCCAGGCGTTCACGGCAGAAACTGACCACCAGAATCGCGTTGGCCGTCGCCACGCCGATACACATGATCGCGCCGGTCAGCGCCGGCACCGACAACGGCGTGTGAGTGAGGAACAACATCCAGACGATACCCGCCAACGCCGCGGGCAGGGCCATAAGAATGACAAACGGGTCCAGCCACGACTGGAAGTTGACCACGATCACCAGATAGATCAGCACCACAGCCCCGAGCAAGCCGAACAGCATGCCGTTGAACGCACTGTTCATGGTTTGCACCTGACCGAGCAACGCCACTTTCGAGCCCTTGGGCACGTCCTTGGCGTGGGCGTTGATGATGTCCTGAATGTCCGCAGCCACGGCGCCGAGGTCGCGGTCCTGGGTAGAAGCGTAAATCTCCACCACCGGCTGCAGCTCAGACTGGCTGAACACCGAGTGGCTGTTGGTCCGTTCAAGGGTCGCCAGGCCGCCGAGAATCTGTTCGTCGTTGCCCGCGCCGGTCGGGCTGAGCGGCAAGTTGTTTAAGGCGGACAGGGAGTCGAGGTTGTACTGCGGCGTCTGCATCACGATCGGGTAGGAGATGCCATTGGTATTGTTCAGCCAGTAAGTCGGCGCCACCTGACTGGACCCCGCGAGGTTGACCACCAGACTATTGGTGACATCGCGTTCGGTTATACCGACCAGTTGCGCACGGGTGCGGTCGACGTTGACCTTGAAGGTCGGCAGTTGTTGGGACTGCTGGATCCGCGCATCGGCGACCCCCGGCACGCGACGGATTTCGCGCAGCAAGGTGTTGGCATAGGTGAAATTGGCGGTCTGGTTGCTCCCCTGGATTTGCAGGTCAATCGGTGCTGAAGCGCCGAAATTCAGAATCTGCCCGACGATGTCCGCCGGTGGAAATGAAAACACCAGGCTGGGAAATTGTCGCGGCAGTTGTTCGCGCATTTGCCGCATGTATTCGGCGCTGGGGCGATGGCCGTCGTTGAGCTTGATATGGATGTCACTGTCCTGGGAGCCCACGGTCCCGGTGTTGTTGTAGGTGATATTGATGCCGCTGATCGACAGGCCGATGTTATCGACCACTGAGCCGAGGTCCGCCGGCGGGATGATGCGGCGGATCGAGTCTTCGACGTTGAAAATGAATTCGGCGGTCTTCTCTACCCGCGTGCCGACCGGTGCGCGCACGTGCAATAGGATCTGCCCGGCATCGACGGCCGGAAAAAGTTGCGTCCCAGAAATGGCACGAGGGTGAACGACAGCAGGACAAAGCCGAAAAAGCACACCACGAAAATCCCCCGGTGATGCAGGGTGGTTTCGAGCAGCGCGTGATAACGGTCGCGGGCGGCTTCGAAACGCTTTTCGAAGCCCCGTTGAAAACGCACCAGCGGATTGCCCGAGCGTTTGTTGTGCTCGGTTTCTTCGTCCTTGGTGTGGGGTTTGAGCAGGTAATTGGCCATGGTCGGCACCAGCGTCCGCGACAGCAGGAACGAGGCGATCATGGCGAACACCACGGCCTCGGCCATCGGCACGAACAAAAACCGGGCGATGCCTTCGAGGAAAAACATTGGCACGAACACGATGCAAATACACAGCAGAGAGACAAACGCCGGGGTGACGATCTGCGCGGCACCGTCGAGGATCGCGGTTTTTACCTCTTTGCCTTGTTCCAGGTGCCAGTTGATGTTCTCGATGGTGACGGTCGCCTCGTCCACCAGAATCCCCACCGCCAGCGCCAGGCCGCCAAGCGTCATGATGTTTAGGGTTTCGCCGAGGGCGGCGAGGGTGGCTATGGAGGCCAGGATCGACAGCGGAATGGACACGGCAATGATCACCGTCGAGCGCCAGCTGCCAAGAAACAGCAGAATCATCAGGCTGGTCAGCGCGGCAGCGATGATCCCTTCCTTGGCCACGCTGCTGATCGCGGCCCGGACAAACACCGATTGGTCTTCAATAAACTCGATTTGCAGGTTGTCGGGCAGGGCAGCCTTGGAGTCGGCGAGTTTGTCGCGGATCCCGGTGATCACGCCCAGGGTCGAGGCCGAGCCGGTCTTCAGGATGGTCAGCAACAGTGAACGGCTGCCATTGACGTGCACGATGTTGGTTTGTGGCGGGTTGCCATCGCGCACTGTCGCCACATCGCGCATCAGCACCGTGGTGCCATTGGCGGTCTTGATCGGCAGGTCTTCGAGGTCCTTGAAGTCCGTCGGCGCGTTGTTCAGCAGTAGCGGGTATTCGTAGTCGCCGATTTTTTCGGTGCCGATCGGGGTGATCAGATTCTGTGTGGCCAGCGCATTCGCCACGTCCTGACCCGAGAGCCCACGGGCCTGCAACGCCGCCGAGTCGAGATCGATCTGAATCTGCCGGGATTTACCGCCGAACGGGTAGGGGATGGCCGCCCCGGCGACGGTCGTCAGCATCAGGCGCACGGTGTTGAGTCCGATGTCTCCGAGTTTTTGCTCGCTCAAGCCTTTGCCGGACAAGGCCAGTTGAATGATCGGCACCGTCGAGGCGCTGTAGTTGAGGATCAGTGGCGGCGTCGTGGCCGGTGGCAATTGACGCAAAATCGCTTGCGACACCGAGGTCACTTGCGCGTTGGCGTTGGTGATATTGACGTTGGGCTGAAAGAAAATCTTCACGATCCCGTAGCCATTCAACGACTGTGCCTCGATGTGCCGTATGTCGTTGACCGTGGTGGTCAGTACCCGCTGGAACGGCGAGGTGATCCGCCCGGCCATCTGGTCCGGTGACAAACCGGTGAACTGCCAGATGACGGCAATGACCGGGATGCGGATCTCGGGAAAGATGTCCGTGGGTGTGCGCAATGCCGCCAACGGACCGGCGATCAGGATCAGGATTGCCAGCACGATAAAGGTATAGGGCCTTCCCAGCGCGATACGTACAAGTGCATGCATTGCAGTTATCCGGGCTGTGGACCCGGCAGCAAACCCGACGCAGGCCTGGACGCGACCGCTGGATCGACTGCCTGTCCATGGAGACTTGAGTGAGCCCGGTCGGCGACTGGATACGAAACACGATGGCCGCACTGGTGCGTGCGTTAGGGCGCGTCATGACTTCAGTGCCCCGGCTCTGCTCAAAGCAGAATAGACCTCCGTGGCTGGCACAACGCGCAAAGCGACCAAAAGCAGGCGATTTCCAGATGAATATTTAGTTAGCTTTGTAAATGCTCGGGAATGAAGCGGCCGTCAACGGGTGACGGTCTCTGCAGGCGCTGGCTGGCAATGGCTTTTTCAAGGACGCCATCGCCAGTAAACCGTGCTCCTGAAGGGGTTCCCGTTCCGCGTTATTGAGCGGCCAACCGGTCACTCGCCACTTTCACCCCATCGCGCCCATCCCGACTACTCACCCCCACCAACCACGCTTCCAGCACTTGCGGATTGGCCTTCAACCACGCCTTCGCCGCCTCCCGCGGCTTCTGGTTCTGATTCAACACCGCGTCCATCAACTGGTTCTCCATGGCCAGACTGAACTCCATGTTCTGCAGCAACTTGCCGACATTGCTGCATTGCGTGAGGTAGTCCTTGCGCACGTTGGTGTAGACCGTTGCCTGACCAAAATTCGGCCCTCGAAGTACCTCATCGCCACCGCTGAGGTACTTCATCTTGTTGCGGGTGTTCATCGGGTGCGGTTCCCAGCCGAGGAACACCATCCATTCGTTTTTGCGGGTAGCGCGCTTGAGTTGCGAGAGCATGGCCGCTTCGCTGGACTCCACGACTTTGAAGTCCTTGAGGCCGAAGGCGTCCTTGTCGATCATGCTCTGGATCAGGCGATTGCCGTCGTTGCCCGGTTCGATGCCATAGATCTGGCCGTTGAGTTTGTCCTTGAATTTGGCGATGTCGGCAAAATCATGCAGCCCGGCGTCGTACACGTAATCCGGCACGGCCAGGGTGTATTTGGCGCCGTGCAGGTTGGCGCGTACGGTTTCTACGGTGCCGGCGTCACGGAAGGGTTTGATGTCGTTTTCGGTAGTGGGCATCCAGTTGCCGAGGAACACGTCCAGGTCCTTGCCCGCGGCCAGGGCGCGGTAGGTGACCGGGATCGACAGCAGGGTGGTTTTGGTGGTGTAGCCGAGGGACTCCAGTACTTCGCTGGTGATGGCGGTGGTGACGGTGATATCGGTCCAGCCGACGTCGGAAAACCGTACCGTGGCGCAGGATTCAGGTTCCGCTGCGTGCACCATCAACGGCAGGGTAAGGGTTGCAAGCAAGAGCAAGGCTTTCATGGGGTCAACTCCTCGAAGGTAAACGTCGGCAGCGGTTTGGGGTGTGGTGGTGTTGTTTTTATGGTGGGTGCAAAAAAAGCTGTGGCGAGTGGGCTTTCTGTGGCTTGCTCGCGCTGGGCTGCGAAGCGGCCCCTCTGCGTCCTTTCAGACAGACCGAGTTGTTTGAATCTACGACTGCTTCGCAGCCGAACGGGAGCAAGCTCCCTCGCCACAGAAAGCCTCTTCACCACATACTGACCCGGCTCGGCGAATTCGCTGACATGCCCGGCCACGTGCCAGGCGTGCATGAAAATGTTGTCGCGCTCAGCCTTGAACAGCGTCTCGTCGAAAAAATAACGCGAGGGCAGCGTGAAGGCTTCTTCCGGGTCCTGATGATCCCAACCCTCTACGGGGCTTTGCTGTTTGCGGGTCTGGAAATTTTGCATGGGACGCTCTCCACAGTGGCTGGCCGCACGGCACGGCGGCTTGTCCTGGGAGCTAATTTAGGGGGCGAGGGAGGGTGGGGATTGATGGATTGCGACCAGTTGCCGAAGGAAATCATCAAGCAGCCACGATGCCCGGTGATCCACCGGGCATCGCTCAATGATTTAAACCCGTTCGAATATCGCCGCAATTCCCTGACCGCCACCAATGCACATGGTCACCAGTGCGTAACGGCCGTTGATGCGGTGAAGTTCATGGATGGCTTTGGTCGCAATGATTGCCCCTGTCGCGCCTACCGGGTGCCCGAGGGAAATGCCCGAGCCGTTCGGGTTGACTTTGGCCGGGTCCAGTTCCAGTTCCTGACTGACCGCACACGCTTGAGCGGCGAAGGCGATGTTTGCCTCGATCACGTCCAGATCCGCCACGGTCAAACCCGCGCGTTTGAGTGCCAGGCGCGTGGCTGGAATCGGTCCCAGGCCCATCAGCTCCGGTTCAACACCTGCGTGGGCATAGCTGACCAGGCGCGCCAGAGGCCGCAGGTTGTTGGCTCGCACCGCGCTGCCGGTGGCCATGACCAGCGCAGCGGCACCATCGTTCAGGCCTGAAGCATTGCCGGCAGTCACCGAGCCGTCCTTCTTGAACGCGGGCTTCATCTGCGACAGCTGTTCGAGGGAGGTAGTGCGAGGATGCTCGTCGACGCTAAACAGCCTGGTTTCCTTGCGATCACGAACTTCGACGGCGGCGATTTGCTCGCTGAAGTAGCCATTGGCAATCGCGAACGCCGCGCGTTTTTGATCTTCCAGTGCGAGCGCGTCCTGCATCTGGCGGGTAATGCCGTTGCGCTCGGCGACGTTCTCGGCGGTGATGCCCATGTGGATACCGTGGAACGGGTCATGCAGGATGCCGAGCATGTAGTCGATGGCCTGGACGTTGCCCATGCGTGCGCCCCAGCGTGCGGAAGGCATCAGGTACGGTCCGCGGCTCATGGACTCGGCACCGGCGCCGATGGCGATTTCGGCGTCGCCCAGCAACAAGGTCTGGGCCGCACTGATAATGGCTTGCAGGCCGGAGCCGCAGAGGCGATTGACGTTGTAAGCGGGCGTCTCTTTCGCAAGGCCGGCGTTCATCGCCGCGACCCTGGAAATGTACGCATCGCGGGTTTCGGTCGGGATCACGTTGCCCATCACCAGATGACCGATCTGCGCCGGGTCCACACCGGAGCGTTGCAAGGCTGCCTTGACCGCCGTGGTCGCCAGATCGGCCAGTGGGACGTCCTTGAGCGAACCACCGAAGGTCCCGATGGCCGTGCGTGCGGCGCTGACAACAAAAACTTCTGGAGTGTTCATCACGTCTTTCCTATTGGTGAGTTCTTTTCTGCACTGCGATTGAACAGGGCGGTCAACGCCGCTTGTGTTTCATGGCAGGGAATTGCGGGGCAGAGCCAGCAGCAGGTCGGCCCGCTGCGTGTTCATGTGGTTGTCCAGCGCATCGAGCTTGTCGATGCGTGGGCACTCTAAGCGCCCGAACAGCGTTGATCTATGACGAAACGAGTCAACGAAACTGCTGCTTTTTGCCATGTTGTGCCGCACAACGCCCAGAGCTTCATCGAAAACAGCCGGTGAAGTGGAATACATTGCTTCGAGTTAATAGGAAGCATTACTATTCGCGCCTCCTCCCCACAGCACACTGCAATGACCCCCAAGCTGCCTCGTACCCACGGCTTTTTCGAGCATTACGAAGAGTTGATCGGCACCTGGACCCGTGCCTGAGAAATCGTCAGCAGGCCGAGGATCTGGCCCATGACACCTTCGTGCGGGTGCTTGAGTCCGATTCGGCGGCGGTGGAGCAGCCTCGGGCGTATTTGCACCAGACCGCGCGCAACATTGCGGTGGATGGCTATCGGCGTGAGGATCGGCGGGGCGCCATGGAATCCGAGGCGGTTGATCACAGTGTGTCGTCGTCCGGCGACCCGGAGCATTTCATGCATGCGATCCAGTTGGCGGATTCCATCGAACAGGCCCTGACGGAGTTGCCGATCAACTGCCGCAAGGTGTTTGTCTGGCAGAAGATCGAAGGCCTGACCCAGGCGGAAATCGCCGAGCGGTTGGGGCTGTCCAAGAACATGGTGGAAAAGTATATGATCCGCACCCTGCGGCATCTGCGCGATCGCCTGGATGGGGCGCAGTCATGATTCGCGGTGCCCCGGGAAAGATCGCAGCCTTCGGCAGCTCCACAGGGAGACGTGTCGTGACGTCCTATTTCCAACCCCGGCCAAACAGGAATTTCCATGATGGATACTCGTGATTGTGCGTGCGGGCAAACAGCGGTTCGCGACGAGGCGGCACGGTGGTTTGTGCGTTTGCAGGAGCCTGCCGTGGACGCCTTGGAACATCGACGCTTTGAGGCCTGGCTGGCTGAACACCCTCAGCATGTCGATGAGTTTCAATTGCTTCAGGGCCTGTGGACGGCGGCCGATCTGTTGCCCGCCAAACGCCTGCAAGCCTTGTGCGAAACCCCGCCGCAGCGGCGCAAGCGTCGTCCACTGGGGCGTTACGCGGTGGCCGCCAGCGTGTTGACGGTGGCGCTCGGCTTGGGCTTGTTCAGCGGCTTGAATCACCCGGCGACCTATACCGCTGAATTTTCCACGGCCCTGGGCGAGCGTCAGCATGTAGCGTTGCCGGACGGTTCGATCATCGACCTGAACAGCCGCAGCCGGGTGCAGGTGCGGTTTGAAAAGGATCGTCGCGGCATCGAGCTGAAGGAAGGCGAGGCGATGTTCAGCGTTGAGCACGACACCCGTCGACCGTTTGTGGTCGAGACCGGCAATGGCCAGGTCACGGTCACCGGCACCCGGTTCGATGTGCGCCGGGACCTGACGCAAACCAGGGTCGCGGTGGAGCAGGGCACGGTCAAGGTTCAAGGGCAGGGCGCCGATTTCATCAGCCTCACCGCCGGCCTCGGCACGCACATTGATGCCCAGGGCAAGGTGGCCGCCGCCTACGCGGTCAACCCGCACGAACTGACGGCCTGGCGCAGCGGCAAACTGGTGTTCAACAACGCCAGCCTGGCTGAAGTCGCTGCCGAAGTGTCCCGCTATCGCGAGAAGCCGCTGACGGTTGGCAACGACAAAGTGGGCAATCTGCGCCTGACCAGCGTGTTCAAATCCGACAACACCGACGCGTTGCTCAAGGCCTTGCCGAGCATCTTGCCGGTGGCGGTGCGCACGTTGTCTGACGGCAGTCAGGAAATAATTTCGCGATAGATTCAGGTTTTTTTCGAGTTCTTCGTCTTCTTGTCCAACTGCAACTGGTTTGCATTAACAGACGCATACTCTTGCGATCCACAGGACATTGTTCGACGTGAAGAAAACCACCGCTAACAACAAAAAATCCACTTGGCTGCGACTCGCCCTCGCGTTGGCCGTCAGTGCCGCGCTGCCTCAGGCGTTCGCCGCCGACGCCATCCATATTCAGGCGCAGCCGCTGGATCAGGCCTTGAGCCAGTTGGGCCAGCAAACGTCGTTGCAGGTTTTTTCAGCCCGGCACTGGTCGCCGGCAAACAGGCCCCGGCGGTGGACGGCAACCTGTCCCCGGAACAGGCCCTGCGCCAATTGCTGCAAGGCAGCGGTCTGGAATATCAGATTGATGAAGGCTCGGTGACCCTGACACCAGCGCCAACTGCCGCCACCAACGGACCGCTGGAACTGGGCGTGACCGACATCAAAGTGGTTGGCGACTGGCTCGGTGACGCCGATGCCGCCGTGGTGCAGAACCACCCTGGCGCCCGGACCGTGATCCGCCGCGAAGCGATGGTCGAGCAGGGCGCCATGAATGTCGGCGACGTGCTGCGTCGCGTGCCGGGTGTGCAAGTGCAAGATGCCAACGGCACCGGCGGCAGCGATATCGCCCTGAACGTCGGCGTGCGTGGCCTGACCTCGCGCTTGTCGCCGCGCTCCACGGTGTTGATCGATGGCGTACCGGCCGCGTTCGCCCCGTATGGCCAGCCGCAACTGTCGATGGCACCGATTTCCGCCGGCAACCTCGACAGCATCGACGTAGTGCGCGGCGCTGGTTCCGTACGTTACGGGCCGCAGAACGTCGGCGGCGTAATCAACTTTGTCACCCGCGCGATCCCGGAGAAAGCCACCGGTGAAATCGGCACCACCCTCGAAACCTCCGAGCACGGTGGCTGGAAGCACGTTGACACCGCGTTTGTCGGTGGTACAGCGGACAACGGCATGGGCGTCGCGCTGTTGTACACCGGGGTGAACGGCAACGGTTACCGCGAAAGCAACAACGGCAACGACATCGACGACGTGATCCTCAAGACCCACTGGGCGCCGACCGATGTTGACGATTTCAGCCTGAATTTCCACTACTACGACGCCAGCGCCGACATGCCCGGCGGCCTGACGCAGAAGCAGTACGACGCCAGCCCGTTCCAGTCCGTGCGCGACTACGACAACTTCACCGGGCGGCGCAAGGATGTCTCGTTCAAGTGGGCGCGGCAGATCGACGACCGTACTCAGGCTGAAGTGCTGACCTACTACACCGACAGCTTTCGTGGCAGCAACATCGCCGCTCGTGATCAGCAAACCCTCAGCTCTTATCCGCGGTCCTACTACACCTTGGGCATCGAGCCGCGGGTGTCGCATGTGTTTGATGTAGGCCCGACCACTCAGGAAGTCAGCGTCGGTTATCGCTACCTCAAGGAAGCGATGCACGAGCAGTCGAGCCGCGTGGCGCTGGTGAACAACCAACCGGTGATCACCCCGACGTCCGACGGCCATGTGTTCCAGGACCGTACCGGCGGCACTGAAGCCAACTCGGTGTACATCGATAACAAAATCGACGTCGGCAACTGGACCGTGACCCCGGGCGTTCGCTTCGAACACATCAGCACTGACTGGCACGACCGCGCCGTCCTCGACACCGCTGGCAAACGCGTTCCGGAGAAAAACCGCAGCATCGAAAGCAACGAACCGCTGCCAGCGCTGAGCGTGATGTATCACCTGTCCGACGCCTGGAAGCTGTTTGCCAACTACGAGACGTCGTTCGGCAGCCTGCAATATTTCCAGCTCGGCCAGGGTGGTTCGGGTGACAGCACGGCCAACGGCCTGAACCCGGAGAAGGCCAAGACTTACGAGCTCGGCACGCGCTACAACGATGACGTGTGGGGCGGGGAAGTGACGCTGTTCTACATCGACTTCGATGACGAACTGCAATACATCAGCAACGACGTGGGCTGGACCAACCTTGGCGCGACCAAGCACCAAGGCCTTGAAGCGTCGGCGCATTACGACCTGTCCGCGCTCGACCCACGGCTCGACGGCCTGACTGCCAACGCCGGTTTCACCTACACCCGTGCCACCTACGAAGGCGAGATTCCGGGCTTCAAGGGCCGTGATTTGCCATTCTATTCACGTCAGGTGGCCACGGTTGGCTTGCGTTACGACGTGAATCGCTGGACCTACAACATCGACGGTTTCGCCCAGTCCAAGCAGCGCTCGCCGGGTACTGGCGTGAATGCGGATGGCAGCTTCACCGGCAACTACATCACCGACGGCAGCGCTGACGGGCAGTACGGCGACATGCCGGGTTACGTGACCTGGAACGTGCGCGGCGGCTATGACTTCGGCTCGCAACTGTCGAACCTGAAACTCGGCGCCGGGGTGAAAAACGTGTTCGATCACCAGTACTTCACCCGTTCCAGCGACAACAACTCGGGGATCTACGTCGGGGCACCGCGCACGTTCTTCGTGCAGGCCAGCGTCGGGTTCTGATAGACCGCGGCGGCTTCATCGCGGGCAAGCCTTGCTCCTACTTTGATCTGCGCCGTACACATAAATTGTGCCCGGCAAAGATCCCCTGTGGGAGCGAACCTGCTCGCGATGCTTTTCAGACCTTCAGCACTTTCCCGCCAATGGCCACCGCCACCAGCAATACCGCCATCAACCCAAAGGCAAAGCTCAAACTGCTGCCATGGGCGACGAACCCGATCACTGCCGGGCCGGCGAGTATCCCTGCATAACCGAGGGTGGTGATGGCTGGCACAGCAATGCTTTGCGGCATGACGGTCTGTTTGCCCACTGCGGTGTACAGCACCGGCACAATGTTCGAACAACCCGCGCCGACCAGCGCATAACCCGCCAGCGCCGCCTCCCAGGTCGGTGCGAATGTCGCCAGCGACAGGCCCACCGCAGCCGTCAGCCCACCAAACACAATCACTTTTGTCGCGCCCAAACGCCGGACAATCGCATCCCCTGTCAACCGCCCGGCGGTCATGGTCAGTGCAAACGCCGCATAACCCAGCCCGGCGTACGCCGTGTCGATTGCGCGCTCGGAGGTCAGGAAGACCGCGCTCCAGTCGAGCACCGCGCCTTCGGTGAGGAACACGATGAAGCACATCATGCCGATAAACAGCACGATGCCATGAGGCACTGCAAACGCCGGGCCGGAGCTTTCACTGCCGTAAGGCAGCAGATGCGGCGCGGCTTTAAGCAACGCCGCGATCAGCACCGCGATCACCACCAGCGTCGCGCCCAATGGCGAAATCCCGAGGCCAAGCAGGGCGCTGACGCCCGCCGCCCCGACAATCCCACCCAGGCTGAACAGGCCATGGAAACCCGACATCATGTTCTTGCCGCTGGCCCGCTCGACGATCACCGCTTGCAGGTTCACCGTCGAGTCCACCGTGCCCAACCCCGCGCCAAACATGAACAGCGTGGCAATCAACGCCGGAATCGACGACACCGTCGCCAACAGCGGCAGCGCCGCGCAGATCAGCAACACCCCGGCGCTTACCACGCGGCGGCAGCCGAAACGCGTGGCCAGCATCCCCGCTATCGGCATCGCCAGGATCGACCCTACCCCCAGGCACAACAGCAGCAAACCGAGCGTCCCTTCATCCATCCCGGCACGAGCCTTGGCGTAAGGCACCAGCGGCGCCCACGCAGCGATGCCGAGACCGGCGATGAAAAAAGCGACACGGGTGGACATCTGTTCCAGGCGTCCGGGAACAAATGAGAATTGGGCGTTGAGGTTGGTCATATCGATCCTTGGCAAAAAACGTCGCGTACCCAAGGGACAGTGACTCACCAGTGAGGTTCGATCAGCGTCCGCTGCGGTTCACGGTCAGGCAGGGTGACATCCTTGCACAGCCTGACCCTCCATCGCGAGCGTCAGTGGCGTTCGCACAAAATGCGCAAGTGTTGGTCACGCACTTGCAGGATCTCGAACAAACCCAACGCCCTCAGTGCCGGCAAGGCCTCGACGATGTCCTGCTCGGCCACACGCCGCTGCTCGTCGCTGGCGCCTGGGTCGGCCAGCATTCGCGCATTGATCAGAAAAGCCCCGACCGTGCCTTTGCGCACAGTCATGCCGTTGAATTGGCCTTGGTCGAGAGGGTCGGGAAGCAGGTCTTCGGCGCGCATAACGGTGTCTCCGGTTGAATGAGAGTCCAGCCTAAAGCGTTGTTCGTGGCTAAACTGCCTCATCCAGGTCATTCGATAACGTGAAACTGCCAATGGTTAAACCGCTGATATCCACAGAGCTGGCGCAGTCGTCCACCGCTGCATCGGTGCTTGCCGTTACGCTGGACAGCCCGGTTGAGCGCCAAAGTGCTCTGCACCAGCATGCCCGCGGTCAATTGCTCGGGGCGCGGCGCGGGTTGTTGTCGGTGGACGCGGCGGATCATCATTGGGTGGTGCCGGCGACTCATACGGTGTGGATTCCACCGGATTGCCCGCACGGCTTGCGCTCTCACGGTCCGTTCCATGGCTGGAGCGTCTATGTGGCGGCGGCCGCGTGTGTCGGGTTGCCGCAGCAGCCGTGCATCATCGCCACCTCGGGTCTGCTGCGAGAGGCCGTTGATCGAGCGGCGACTTGGGACGGGGGCGCACGGGATCAGCGCCAGGATCGGATCGCCCAACTCATCCTCGACGAAATCGCCGCATTGCCCGCCGAACCCTTCGGCCTGCCGCTGCCCCAGGATCCGCGAGTGCGGCGGATCACCCAGGCGCTGGTCGATGACCTCGCCGACAACCGTTCGCTGGTGCAATGGGCGCAGTGGGGCGGTGTGTCGGTACGAACCCTGGCCCGGCGTTTCGTCAGCGAAACCGGCTTCACCTTCAGCCAATGGCGCCAACGCGCGCGATTGTTGCGGGCGCTGGAGTTGCTGGCGGCGGGGGAGGCTGTGACAACGATTGCGCTGGAGTTGGGGTATGACAATGTCAGCGCGTTTATTGCGATGTTTCGGCGCTCGTTTGGGGTGACGCCGGGGCGGTATTTCACCGGGCCTTGAAGGGCTTACTCGGCGTTAGCTTTCGGCCAGCAAATCGCAATGACCCCACCGGCCAGGCTCAAGAAAAACAACACCTTGGCGGCCATGAACGCGACATCAACTTCACCGGAAACCCGTCCTCCTCCAGACGCCGCGCCGGCTACACCACCTAATCCGATCAATGCGCTGAAGAGGGAAATCGCCAGCAGTATGGCGGCGAGAATGGCGAGGGTTTTACGCATGGTGTTGCTCCTTTATTGAATGAATCTTCCTTGGGTATTCCGGCTATAGCTCTGGGCGTTGGTCCGGGTGTTCGGCGTCAAAGCCTTGTTTGGGGTGGGGAGGGAGGGGGTGGTCTTTCATGAGATTGGGGAAGCGTAACTGAGGGTTAGCCTCTATTTGTTCCCATAGGCTGGCATACAGTTCATGAAGCTTAGGATCTGGCTGATATCCAAAGTTATTTATGGGTTCAGGTTCAGACTCAAATACTCCGCTGAGATAGCTAAACCCAGTGGAACTACCTAACGATGCGGCACGCTGATAATAGAACAGCGCACGTGGTTTGTTTTTTCTAGCTGTATCATAAAAACTTGCGGTTTTTTCTATGGCGTCGGGATTATCCTGAGCGCCCGCACATCGGTAATAGCGCTCAGCCATGTCATCGTCCTGCTTATCCCTGGGGAGAGCAAAAGCGAAATATTGGCCGATTTGAACCTGGGCCAATGGACTGCCTAATTGCGCTGCCTGGAACATATAAGAACTGGCCATCCGGTCCGACTTCAAAACCCCTCGTCCATTTTCGGCAACCACGGCCCAGTTGTAATAACCCAGCGGGACTTTGAGTTTCACCATGCGTTCATAGAGGTCGAGCATCTTGCTGGTGTCTTGTTCAACGCCGGGTTGCCCTGGCCAGCCCGTGCGATAGAGTCCCGCCAGGTTGTGCATCGCCTTCCAATGATCTTTGGCGATGGCTTTTTCGTAGAGCCCGACGATGGTTTTCCAGTCTTTGACTCCTCGTACTTTCTCCAAAGCGCGGGCCTGTTGAAACCAGCGTTCAGCTTCCGCATCCAGCGGCGGGTTGTGGTCTTTTTCGTAGGCGCAGGTAAAGGTTGGATAGGCCATGGCCGGAGCTCCGCTCAACAAAAGTGAAAAAATGAGGGCACAAAAATAGATGGCTTTAGTCAATGGCTTTGGCATAAGGCGTCTCCACGTCCCAAAAACGCGTTAGATGGGCTATCAATGGCTCATTTTTGTTTTTATTTTCCCAGTTTTTATCCATCACATCGTTCCATTTTTTGAAGTTTTTAGTTGCATTACAGCGCCCCTTGTCATCGTTAAACGACTTACCTACATGCAACTTCCACAACTCTTCCCGCCAATGCTTGGCCAGCTCAGCATCCGGTGCAGCCAGTCCTAATTCAGAGTCGGTATGCAGACTGCGGGTGTTGATATTCGCCGAACTGAGCAGACTAAAGACATCGTCCACCACCAACAGTTTTGAGTGTACGTAGATCCCACGGAAAAACGCCTGCTCCCCTTCGGACAACATGCTGCCCGGCTCGGGGCTACACGCCGTTAGCGTCGCAATGACGACCTTGAGTCCCGGTAAATCCTTGAGGGTGTAAGGTTTTGGATCTTCACTGTCATCCGATTTCGGCTTGCTGAGTTCAGGAATATCTTTTGGTTTGAGACCGCCCAGACGCTCTTCTACTTCAGGGGTGACGCCTTTTTTTCCAACTCGGTAATCTCGCGCTTCAGTACCTCGGCTCGGTTGAGCTGAGCCCGCTGCACGTAGGGATCGTTCTGTGGATTTGCGTCCAGATACGCCACCTGGCTGCGCTTTCGGAGCGTTTCTTCGACTAGGCTGCGCTGAGCCTGAGGCATCAGTTGCTCCTGCCCCAGTTCCTGCAAGGTGGCATAGGTGGTGCTGGAAAAGCCCTTGTCGTTCGGGTTGTTGGTGACGACGAACAAGTACAACTCCTTGTCTCTACCCTTTGCGATATAAGCAGCCGCCAGTTCACGTAACTGTTTTGCAAACGGCGGGTAGCGGAAATACTGGTTTTCAAAATAGGCGTAGTTGCGCACGTTGCCTAAAGCCTTGTGGTACAGCTCCAGAATAGAGGTCTCGGCACCTTCTTGCGGTTGTGTGCGGCAAATCTGCGCCATGGTTGAGCCGGCGGCTTTGAAATTGTCCGGCTTGATGGCCTGGCGCTGATCGCGCAGGCCATCGACAAACCATTTTTTGACCCAAAAGGTTTCCCGATCCCAAGCGGTGCTGAAGTTGTGGTTCAGGTCATGCAGAGCAGGACCTTGCACTTTCATCGACAAGTCCTGCCAAGGACCGAAGCCTGGGCTACGCCGCGCGGCTTTGTCGTCATACAGGTGCGCGCTGGTATCCCAGTAATTGCGATGCATGTTGTGACCCATGACGAAGCCAACCGCGTTCGCAGTGTCTTCATAGTCCACTAACACCATCTTCTGGTGGTGGCTGGCAAACAGGGTCAACAGCAACATATGCGCAAAGTTGGTATCGGGTGCTTCCCCTTTCATCAATCGATAAAGGGTCGCCAGACGTCCTTTTTCATTGCGCATCTGTGGCCCGCGTATGGCGGCATTCAGCGGAATTTCCGTGGAGAAGTCTCGGGTACGAAACTCGACGTTCTGCATTCGCCCATCGTGGATGCGGCTGAACCACTCCCGCGTGTATTCCTCATCTTTGGGGGAATATTTGGGCGCACCAGATCCTTTGAGTTTGTTGTAGCCACCTTGGCCGTTCAGTTGTGCTTCGATGTCGGCAAGAATGCTCTGCAACTCACTTTCGCGTTGCTGATAGCGATATCCCGTGCCGTAAGCAGGCAATTGACCCGAACGCAATTTGGCCAATTCATGCTGGTTAACAGTTCTACGATATTCGAGCTGCTGGCGAGCCTCCACAGAGCTATCAGACGCTGCGCTCCCTCTAACCATACCCGACCCCGCAGCAGTACCTCCCGAGCCCGCCAGACCATCGCCAATGATAGTGTTTTCAACAAAGTTGGCCAGCGGGTTCTTCCAGATCAGCACACGGGTCTTTACGCCATTGCGACCTCGAACATCCAGTAGCTCACCGATTCGATCACTGCCGGGCTTGAAACGCATCGCCGGGTCGAATCCCCAGCTGATGATTTCGACACTCTTTGTCGCGGCCTGAATGGCATCGTAGACAGCACCAAACGCCTTGTCACCGTTGATCAGCGGAGTGACCTTGATGCCGGCTCTCGGTGGGTACATCGCTTTGGCCGCAAACCAGTCCATGGTCAAGGCGGTGGACTTGTGCTCTTTCGGCGTCAGCTGGATCACTTCTTTGCTGTAATCAGTCGTCATTCGATTGCTTCCTGCACTCAAAGGCTCGTCGGCTTGTTTGCCGGGTTCAGGGCGGCGCCGCGATAATCATCCGTTGAGCCCAAAGGCTCAAGTTGATCGGCTTGCGCGTGGTAGTCGCGATACCCCTGGCGCGCCAATTGCTGATTTTGTGAGCCTGCTTCGCCGCTGACTTCCTTAGGCTCAATCTCGAAGCGATGACCGTTCACCAGTTCAACTGCATAAGTCTGGGTGCCTGGGACGTGATCAAACTTGATCACGCCGTCTTCGCCGGTCAGGCCTTCCTGAATCACGGCGCCATCGGCGAACAGCGTATAGGGTTCATCTTCGTAACCGGGATGACCGGGCACCGCACTGATGGTTGCGCTGAGTTTGTGAATGACTTCCGGTGCTGGTTGCGACTCGCCACGCTCAGGGACTTCACCGGCCTTGTCAGAGGCGGCGGGTAGGGGCACCAGCGGCAGGAGCGCGGCATTTCCGGTCCCGACACCCGCTGCACCTCCGGCATTCAGCTTGATAACCGGCCCCACTACGGTGATGCCTCCCGCATCCAGCTTGATGAAGCTACCGCCGGCTTTCACGGTGAGTTCCATGCCTGCTTCGATAACCATCTTTTGCCCGGCCTTGAGGTGGATCTCTTTGTCTGCGGCCATCAACTGCGCGGTGCCGAGTTTGATGTGCTGGTTCTGGCCGACGGTCAAGTGGTCGTCAGCTTTCACTTCGACCTTGCGATCCGCAATCGTGGTGCGATGTTCCTCGGACTTCAGCTCGGTGTAGGTGTTCTTTTCGACGGTGTCGTGGCGTTCGTTACCCACTCGAATTTTCTGATCATGCTCAATGTTTTCATCCCAATCCCGCTGGGCATGGAGGTAGATCTGTTCCGCGCCTTTCTTGTCTTCGATCCGCAGTTCGTTGTACCCGCCGCCCCCGGTGAGCTGAGGGTTTTGAACACCGTGCGGGTTTTGTTCGCGGGCAGGTCGTAGGGAACCTGATTTTCCTTGTGGTACAGACAACCGGTCACCAGTGGCTGGTCAGGATCGCCTTCGAGGAAGGTCACCAGCACTTCCATGCCGATGCGCGGAATGGCGATGGCACCGTAGCGGTCGCCGGCCCAGGAGCTTGAGACGCGCATCCAGCAGCTGGTTTTGTCGTCCGCCAGACCTTCGCGGTCCCAGTGGAATTGGACTTTGATGCGGCCGTATTGGTCGCAGTGGATTTCTTCACCTTTGGGGCCGGTGACCATGGCGGTCTGACTGCCGAGGACGCGGGGTTTCGGGTGTTCAAGGGCTGGGCGGTAGAACACGTTCCATGGCGTTGCCAGGAAGCGGTTGCGGTAGCCCTGGTGGAAGTCATCTTTGTTGTCGGTGGTGTCGCTGGTCACTGACTCTTCGAGGACTTGGGGTTGTTTGCCTTCGTGGAAGATTTCGGTGAGCAGCCAGAGGTCGTTCCACGCGGTGCGCGGGTGGTCGGAGATTTCCAGGAAGTGGCCGCTGTTGAGCGTGGTTTGGTCGCCCCAGCCTTCGGCTTGTTGATAATCCGCGCGATGACGTTCCAACGCTCTCTGGCTAAGAAATTTGCCCCGCGCGCGGTCAATGAAACGACCCGGATAGTCGTAGTCTTCCAGATCCGGCTCGGTGCTTTCGCCTTCAGGTTTGTAGGCGGCTTCGAGTTGCAGGCGCGGCTTTTCAAAGTCGTAGTCGCGACGGGTGGTGCGGCTGGTGCGGGTTTCCAGGCGCATTTTGAAGCCTTTGATTACCGGTTCATCCGCAACCATTCCGCTGCCTTGCACGTAAGCAGTTGGCTGGCCGAGTTTCGGGAACACGGTCTGGTCGTCGCCGAACACCAGCAGATGGGCTTTTTCGCTGTGCTGGAAGTGGTAGTGAATGCCTTCTTCCTCGCACAGGCGCTGGATAAAGTGCAGGTCGGTTTCGTCGTACTGCACGCAGTAATCGCGGTCCGGGCACGGCTGGCTGAGCTGGAAGCTGTAGGCATTGCTCTGGATGCCGTGCTCGTCGAGGATCAGCGCGATGATTTTTGGCACCGACATCTGCTGGTAGATGCGCTGGTTGATGCGGTGCTTCAAGTAGCTCAACTGCGGCACCATCGTCAGGCTGTAGCGAGTCAGGCGTTTTCCGGAGTCACCCTGGGCGATGCGATGGATCTGCCCGTGGATGCCGCTGCCGTTGGTGTCCAGCGCCAAAAATGCCTGTTTGTGCAGCAGGGTTTCCAGATCCAGGTCAGGGTTTTCGCTGACCAGTTCCACATCGAAGGCATAGGGTTGGCTGATGCCTTCGGTGCCGCTGAACGACAGCACTTGCAGGTCGTGCTCAAGCCCTTCGATGGTCAGGCTGAAATGGGTCTGGTTGGCTGGGCTGAACATCTCTGGCTCCTTGAGGTGTCGCGGGTGCTCCATAAATTGCTGATCCGCGCACTGCTCAGAGTGCGAGATCCAGAATTGCGCTGGATGATAAAGGTTAAAAGTTGCGCAAGAAGTTGCGCACATAGGCTTAGAGCCGCTGCCCGTCTACGCTCGTCAGTTTTGATGCAAGATGTTTCTTGGCGAAGTGCTATCATTTTTTGCCTTGAAACCGTCGGGGCGACTACAGTGGTCTTCATTTTTCAGCGGGTTGACGGGGCAGGTTCATGGCGCAGTTCTACGACGCTCGGGGCAATATTTATGCAGTGGTTGCGCCCGAGTCGGTGCGCAGCGCGGGCATCCATTTGCCGGCGACGGCCCAGGCGTCGGCGCTCGCCCGAGACCTCTGGAGTCGCGCAGCCGTGGATGGGTTTTGTGAGTGGCCGCAGGGTACACGTCCAATCGGTGCCAAAGAGCATCGCTGCGATGGCCTGCTGGTTGGTCCGTTTCAAGCCGCGCCACCGTTTGACCTGTTGATCGTCAACACCGACTGCACACTGGCCGAGCGCAGTGGCAACGGGCTGACGATTTTCTCTCAGGCGCTCAGTGAGCAAGGGCTGCTGCCGAGCGAGGAAGCCTGCTTGCTCAGGGTTCATCACGACAAGACCGATACGTTGTCGCCCGTGGAAACGTCGGTGAAACCAGCCGAAATCGATGGCGTGCAAGGCTTCTGGCTGGACTTGGGCAAACCCTTGTTTGGACCAGCGGCGGTGGGCGCGCAAGGCGTTGAAAAAGTGATGCTAAACGGTCGCGACGTCAGCCATGTGCAGCCGTTATCGGCGCTCAATTCTGCGTGGGGCCGGAGCCAGTTTGTACGGATCGGCAATCCCCATTGCGTGACGTTGGTGACTGACGCCGATGCCTTGCCGAGCAATGAACGGATGCGCGAACCGGGGTTGTCTGAAGGGCTGACGCGTATTGCTTATGCCATGCCGACCGGGGCCGGGCAGCCTTGTGCGGCGGGAGTGAACCTGCAATGGGCGATGTTGGAGTCCGAGGGGCGAATCGTGGCGCGGGTGTTTGAGCGCGGGGAAGGGCCGACGGCGTCGTCGGGGACCAGCGCCAGCGCGGTGGCTTGCGCGGGTTGGCGGGCTGGCTGGGTGAAGGCGGGAGCGGTGAAAGTGGTCATGCCCGGCGGGACGGCGCCGATTTTGTTGGAAGAAGAGCAGGGCGAGTTGAGTCGGGTGAGGTTGTTTGGCACGGCGCGGTTGATGGGGTGATTGTTAGATTGCCTTCGCGGGCAAGCCTCGCTCCTACAGGATTTCGGTACAAAACATGACCTGTAGGAGCGAGGCTTGCCCGCGAAGAGGCCCGCCAAGTCAGCGAGAATTCAGACCTGTTGTGGCCATTCCACCACTGGCATCTGCCGCTTCATCAACACCTCACCCCCGCGAATCGAATACAGCGGCAAGCCCTGGCTACGAATAACCTCGTAATCACTGTCCGCTGACAGAATCAACAAATTCGCCGGCCGCCCAGCCTCCAGTCCATAACGATCGCCCAGGGCCATGGCCTTGGCACTGTTATCAGTCACCAGGTCCAGCGCACTTTGCAGATTGCGATAACCGAGCATATGGCAAATGTGCAGTCCCGCTTCGAGCACCCGCAGGATGTTGCCATTGCCCAGCGGATACCACGGGTCAACGATCGAATCCTGACCGAAACACACGTTCATCCCCGCTTCGAGCAACTCATTCACTCGGGTCACACCACGGCGTTTCGGGAAGTTGTCGAAGCGTCCTTGCAGGTGAATGCTTTCAGTGGGGCACGACACGAAACTGATCCCCGAATGCCCGAGCAAGCGGAACAGCTTGGCGCAGTAAGCGTTGTCGTAAGAGCCCATCGCCGTGGTGTGGCTGGCGGTAACCCGCGAACCCATGTCGCGACTGCGGGCTTCTTCGGCCAGCACTTCGAGGAAGCGTGAGTGCGGGTCGTCGGTTTCATCGCAATGCACGTCCACCAGGCAACCGGTGCGCTCGGCCAGGTCCATCAGAAACTTCACCGAACTGACGCCCTGGTCCCGGGTGTACTCGAAATGCGGAATGCCGCCGACCACATCGGCGCCCATGCGGATGGCTTCTTCCATCAGCTCCCGGCCGTTGCGGTACGACTCGATGCCTTCCTGGGGGAACGCAACGATTTGCAGGTCGATCAGGTGACGGCTTTCCTCACGCACTTCGAGCATCGCCTTGAGCGCGGTCAAGGTCGGGTCGGTGACATCGACGTGGGTGCGCACATGCTGGATGCCGTGGGCGGCCAGGGTCTGGATGGTTTTCTTGGCGCGGGTCTTGGTGTCTTCCAGGGTGATGGTGGCTTTGCGCTCGCCCCAGCACTCGATGCCTTCGAACAGCGTGCCGCTCATGTTCCAGCGCGGCTCGCCGGCGGTTAGGGTCGCGTCGAGGTGAATGTGTGGCTCGACGAAGGGCGGCACCACCAGGTTGCCACCGGCGTCGAGGTCGCCGGGCCCCAGGGTCGGGGCTTCGGTCTGACGGGCGATGTTGCTGATCAGGCCGTTTTCCAGGTGCAATTCATGCAGGCCTTCTTGGTTGCGCAGGCGGGCGTTGATGATGTGCATCAGGCAAATCCTTTTAGAGATCTTGGAGTGGTGCATCGGCAGTGCGGACACCCAGCACGCCGGTCAATATCACATACGTTAGCGCGCCAGCGGCAATGCCTACCAGCGGTGCGACCCACGGCGAGCTGAACGCGGCCACCGTCCCGACCGCATAAGCGCTCAGTCCGGGCCAGTTGAACGCCGGCAGCCGGGCGTCGGCCAGCCGTGGATACTGGCCGCGATAACGGAAGAAAAAGTCCGCCATGATCACCCCGCCAATCGGTGGAATCACGGTGCCCAGCAGAATCAGGTAAGGCACCAGCATGTCGTACATGCCCAGCAGCGCGAGCAGCGTGCCGATCACCGCGCCGGCCAGGGTTACGGTTTTGCGCCGACCTGTGCGCAGCAAATTGCACCCGGCGACGGCGAAGTTGTAGATGGTGTTGTCCTGGGTGCTCCAGATATTGAGCAGCAACATCGCCATCGCCGCCATGGCGAAACCTTGCAGCAACAGCACTTCGACCACGTCCGGTTGCTGATAGACGATCGCCCCGTAGGCGCCGATCAGCACCATCAAGCCGTTGCCAACGAAGAAACCGATCAGGCTTGCCAGCACCGCGACCCGGGCTGAGCGCGAGAACCGCGTCCAGTTCGTCGCTTGGGTGGCGCCACTGACAAAGGTGCCGAACACCAGCGTAATGGCCGTCGACCAGTCCAGCGTTTCGGTCGGCACCACGGCGAGTAAACCGTCTAGCCCACCGACCTTCAGCGTGGCGACCCACATTGAAAGCATCAGCAGCAACATCATCGCCGGCACCGCGATATACGACAGAATCTCCAGCCCGCGATAACCGACATAGGCCGTGGCGCAGAACAGCAAGCCGAACAGCACCATCAGCCCGAGCACCGTGCCTTGGTCCAGTTCGAAATATTTGCCCAGCACCACCGCGGCAGTGGCCGTACCCCAGGCGTACCAGCCGATCTGGGTGAACCCGAGAATCAGGTCGCTGAGCTTGCTGCCGACTTCGCCGAAGCAGAAACGCCCCATCAGTGCCGAGTTGAGGCCGCTCTTGAAGGCGATGTAGCCGAGCGCCGGCGGCGTAGATCCCCAGCAACAGATTGCCGACGACAATCACCGCCATCATCTCGCCGAAACTGAACGCCACGCCGAGCTTGCCGCCGGCAAACATGGTCGCGGTGAAAAAGGTGAAACCCAGCAACACCATCGCCGTGGAGGCGAAGCCTTTGCGGGCGTGCATCGGGACTTCGCTGAGGGGGTAATCGTTACCCGGATCGTTCTGCGTCATGTGGCGTTCCTTGCTGAATGAGAGAGACGCGCAGCGGGTTGCAGTGGTCGTGCCAAGCGGGGGATGGCGTTGTTATGTATAGACGAGGTTGCGCAATTGGCCCGTTGCGGGCGCGAAAGCGGTGCGCCTGACGGAACACAAGACCCATGTGGGAGCGGGCTTGCTCGCGAAAGCGGCGTGTCAGTCAACATTGATGTTGAATGTGCGAGCCTCTTCGCGAGCAAGCCCGCTCCCACAGGGGATTCGGTTTACTCAGGGGGAATCGTGTAGAGGCAAAAACCGCAGCAGCGCCGCGACGATCGCTTCCGGCGCATCTTCTTGCACCAAATGCCCTGCATTTGGAATCGCCTGAAACCGTGCCCCCGGAATCATCCGGTGCAACGCCCGCCCGCGCTCAATGGGAATCCACTGATCATCCTCACCCCACAAAATCTGTACCGGGCACCGAATCGTCGGGTACAGCCCTTCAGCCTCACGGGTGTAATGCTCGTCCATCTGCGCAATCTGCCGGTAGAACGCCGCTTGCCCCGGTTCCCCAAGCCATGGCTGCACATACGGCGCCAGTTCATGGTCGGGAATCTCGCGCTTGATCGCCCCACGAATGTAAGTCGGCACGATGGCTCGCTGGATGTAATCAGGCAGCCCGCTGAATGCCGCCTCATGCTGACGCACATGCTGCACAAACGGCGAACCCCATGGCGTCAGCGCCACCGGGTCGATCAGGGTCAGGCTGCGGTAGTTTTTGCCGTTGAGCAGATGGGCGCGCAGGGCCGTGGCGCCACCGAAATCGTGGGCCACCACGTCCGGGCTATCCAGGCCCCAATGCGCGAGCAATTGCGCCAATAGCTCGTTTTGCACGCCGAGAGACACGTCGCTGTCAGGCTGTTCGGATTGCCCGTAGCCCAACAGATCAAAGTAATACACCCGATGAGTGGCGATGAAGTGCGGCGCGATCCGGTGCCACACGTAAGAGGAGAAGGGCGTGCCATGCACGAACACCAACGGCGGGCCGTCACCCCGTACGGCGTATCGAACGGAGTGCCTGTTGAAGCGATAGGTCTGAGCCAGCGACCAGTCAGCCATGCCAGTGTCCTCTTGGCGGTAACAAGCCAAAAAGCATAGGCATAAAAAACCACCTCTGAAGGTGGCTTATGCAGCAACTGACGAAACGCATTCCCCTGTGGGCTTCAGCCCAGCTTCTTGCTCATGTGAACCCGGCGCAGGCCGTTTTCTTCGACACGATGGGTTTCGACGAACCCTCGGCGGGTGTACAGCGCAATGTTTTCGCTCATCGCTTCGTTGGTGTACAGCCGGATCGACGGGTAGCCCGCCTCGAGTGCGTGGCGTTCGGCGAATTCCAGCAATTGGCGACCAAAGCCTTGGCCCTTGACCGTCGGGCTGACCGCGATGTTGTCCAGCAGCAAGTATTCTTCGGTGTCGATCAGCACCACAAAGCCGCTGAGTGTCTGTTCGTGGGCGAGTACGTGAACGCGCCGGGCCAGCACCTGGCTGGCGTAGTCATCCAGCATCGGCGCGGGTTTGCGGCCGATGCGCTCGATGTAAGGCGAATAAGCCGCCTCGACGATGGCCTCGATCTGCGCGATGTCCTCAAGCGTTGCAGGACGAATAAGCGGTGACATGAGACGGGTTCCTTTGGGCCAAGGATGGGGCATGACTGTACTCGGCGTGAGGGTGAAACGACAGGCATAAAAAAACCACCGTCGCCGGTGGTTCTTCTGAATCAGCTGTTTTTACTCGCCGTGATAGATGCAACCGCTGGTGCACGTCTCGTGGATGCGAATCGCGCTGAGTTCCGGCAGCAGTGGCTTCAACTCAGTCCAGATCCACTTGGCCAGCACTTCACTGGTCGGGTTTTCCAGACCGGGAATATCGTTCAGGTAGTTGTGATCCAGGCGCTCGTAGAGCGGCTTGAAGATCGCCTTGATTTCCGAGAAGTCGCGGATCCAGCCAGTGTGCGGATCGAGGTCGCCGCTCAAGTGGATCGCCACTTTGAATGAGTGACCGTGCAGGCGACCGCACTTGTGGCCGTCCGGCACGTGGGGCAGGCGGTGGGCGGATTCGAAAGTAAACTCTTTGAAGATTTCCACAGTGATTTTCAGCTCTGTCAGGTGGCGATCGCCGCGGCGATGTGGGCAGGCGGCGAGTTTACCAGAGCTCTGGGCAAAACATTGACTAACTGACTAAAGGGTCAGCAAGCGCTCGCCAAGGCGACCGCTGGCGGCCAACTCCAGGAACTCATCGCCCATCCGGCGGCTTTCATCCATTGCTGCACGCCAGTATTTCTGCCGGCTCGGGGCATCGCCCATGAAGCGCTTGAAGTCATTGCGGTCCGGCAGTTTGCCGTAAGGCAAGCGCGCCAGGTAATCCTTCGATGGCGCCAGCAGCAGAACATCTTGCAAGCGCAACGAGCAGCCACGGCGCCACGGCAGGGTCTTGTCGAACCAACCGGGAATGACCCGATCAGTGAAGTGCGGATAAAGCACGATGTCGTTGCCGCTGTAGGGCAGGTCGAGGTGATAGTCCAGCAGACCGCCGTCGCGGAAGGTTCCGGCGCCGGCACCCGGCAAGTCGCGCACGCCTTCCATGACCATCGGTATCGAGCCCGACGCGAGCAAAGCCTGGCGCAGGTTGCCGGCATTCAGCGCGACGAAGCGCGACGGGAAATCAGTCAGCGCATTGACCGGCGGTGCGAGGCGCGGGTCGTGGATGATCAGCCGTTCGAAATGCCGCGACAACCGCGCGCGACCCCGTAAGTTGTCGGCGATCACCGACGACAGCCCCAGCCCCAGGCGGCCACGATGATCGTGGGCGAGCAGGCCGTGGCTTTTGACCACCATGATGTTCAGTCGGTAATGGGTGTTGTCCAGAATCGCGGCATCGCGACCATCCAACAGGTCATCGAGCATGCGCCGCGAGCTCTGGCTGATCTGCGCCATGGTCACGCCCTTGTCGAAATTCTGCTCGGTGTACAGTTGACCGAGACGCCGAATGCCTTCGGCGGCGTCTGGCAGACAGGCGCTGGCGAACCGCCAGGAACCCACCGAGGCACCGATCAGCGAACGCTCTCGCGGTGCCGCCGGTAGCCATTCGCCGAACAACGCCAGGTCCAGACCTTGAATCCCCAATGCCTTGGGACCACCGGCCGCCCCCGGCAACGTGCCCACGTCGGCGGCGCTCAACCCGTTTTCACGAATGCGTGCAAAGGCCCGCGGGCCGGCCTTGAGGGTCAGGGAGGGGAACTTGATGTGGATAGCGGTCATACCGGTCTCGATATCGGGCAAGCCAAGAATTATAGACATGCACAGTCATTGTGGGAGCGGGCTTGCTCGCGAATGCGGTGTATCAGTCGGTGTTTATGTGGCTGACACACCGCATTCGCGAGCAAGCCCGCTCCCACAGGTTTTGTGCAAGGCACTGGTGTCGCGTTGTCATGACCAATGATGGCAATTCAGTTTCAGTTAAGTTCACCCCGCTAAGGTGCGCCCCGTAGGCAACACATAAAAAAATACGGAGACACCCATGAAAACCCTGACTGCCCTGTCCATCGCATCCATCATCGGCATGACCGCCAGCCTCGCTCACGCCCGTGACCTCGGTCCCGACGAAGCCCTGAGGCTGCGCGACGCTGGTACCATTGTGTCTTTCGAGAAGCTCAACGCCACCGCACTGACCAAACACCCGGGTTCCACCATCACCCAAACCGAGCTGGAAGAAGAGTACGGCAAGTATGTCTACCAAGTGGAGCTGCGCGACCCGCAGGGCATTGAGTGGGACCTGGAATTAGACGCTGTCAGCGGGCAGGTTCTCAAGGATCATCAGGATACGTAATGAAGGTGCTTTCATTTTCATGCATGGCGCTGCTGCTTCTGGCGTTTTGCTCGGTCGTCATGGCCCGCGACCTGGATCAGGACGAAGCCCTGCGCTTGCGTCAGCAGGGCGTGATCCTGCCGCTGGAGCAACTGCTGCAGCAGGCGCTGGACCGCTATCCCGGTTCCAGACTGCTGGAAGCCGAGCTGGAAGAAAAACACGACGTCTACATTTATGAAGTCGAGTTGCTGACCGCCGACGGCGTGGTTCGCGAGCTGGACATCGAGGCCGCCACAGGCCGTTTACTGAAAGACAAGGAAGATTGATCGATGCGTTTGCTCCTGGTGGAAGATCACGTGCCCCTGGCCGACGAATTGATGGCCGGCCTCAACCGCCAGGGTTACGCCGTCGACTGGCTGGCCGACGGACGCGACGCGGTCTACCAGGGCAGCAGCGAACCCTATGACCTGATCATTCTTGACCTCGGCCTGCCGGGGATGCCCGGGCTTGAAGTGCTGAGCCAATGGCGGGCCGGCAGCTTGTCGACGCCAGTGCTGATCCTCACCGCACGCGATTCCTGGGCCGAGCGGATTGAAGGCCTCAAGGCTGGTGCCGACGATTACCTGAGCAAACCCTTTCACCCGGAAGAGCTGCACCTGCGAGTCCAGGCCTTGCTGCGGCGTTCCCACGGCCAGGCCAACCAGCCGACACTCAAGGCTGCCGGGCTGCACCTGGATGAAGGTCGCCAGTGCGTAACCCGCGACGGCGCCGACATTCAGCTCACCGCCGCTGAATTCCGACTGCTGCGCTATTTCATGCTGCACCCGGAGCAGATCCTTTCCAAAAGCCACCTCGCCGAACACCTCTACGACGGTGAAACCGAGCGCGACTCCAATGTGCTCGAAGTCCACGTCAACCACCTGCGGCGCAAGCTTGGGCGCAGCGTGATCGAAACCCGTCGCGGCCAGGGTTATCTGTTCGGCGGGCAAGCCCAGTGAGGTCGATCCAGCGCCGCTTGAGCCTGGGGCTGATCAGCGTAATGGTGATCGTCGGCCTGGTGCTGGCGCAAACCAGTTTGTGGTGTTTCGAACTGGGCTTGCAGAGCTACCTCGAAGCCGGGCTGCGCAACGACAGTGAAAACCTGTTGGCCGCGTTGGTGCGCGGCCCTCAGGGGCTGCAACTGGATGAGCGACACCTGGCGCCGGCCTACCAGCGGCCTTTTTCCGGGCATTACTTCCGTATCGATTTCGCCGACAGCCATTGGCGCTCCCGCTCATTGTGGGATCAGGAACTGCCTCGCCTGGAGAGTCCCGGGCTGGAAAGTAACCTGCAATTGGGCCCGGAGGGGCAGCAGTTGCTGGTGCTGCGCTCGGACTATCGGCGGTTGGGTCTGTCGATTTCCATCAGCGTCGCGCAGGATTACACGCCGGTGCGCGAGAGCTTTTTGCGCATGCAACAGGTCGGGCTCGGGCTCGGGTTGGCGGGGTTGCTGCTGATTTTGCTGCTGCAACGGATCACTGTGCGCCGCGCCTTGCGTCCACTGGAAAAGGCCCGCGAACAAATCGCCCAGTTGCAACAGGGCCAGCGCTCGCAACTCGATGATCAGGTGCCGGTAGAGCTGGAGCCGCTGGTGGCGCAGATCAACCATCTACTGGCCCATACCGAAGACAGCCTCAAGCGCTCGCGTAATGCTCTGGGCAACCTCGGCCACGCCTTGAAAACCCCGTTGGCGGTGTTGCTCAGCCTGGCCTCCAGCGAAAAACTCGACGACCATCCGGAACTGCGCAAGGTCTTCCAGCAACAGCTTGAGCAGGTCCAGCAACGCTTGAATCGCGAACTCAACCGCGCTCGATTGTCCGGCGATGCGCTACCGGGGGCGTTGTTTGATTGCGATGCCGAGTTGCCGGGGTTATTGGCCACGTTGAACATGATTCACGGCGAACACCTCGACCTGAGCTACCGGGCACCGGCCGGTTTGCAGTTGCCGTGGGATCGTGAAGACTTGCTGGAACTGCTTGGCAATCTATTGGATAACGCCTGCAAATGGGCGGATGCCGAGGTTCGCTTGAGCGTGGTCGAGACGGCTGAAGGGTTTGAGCTGAGCGTGGAAGACGATGGGCCGGGGATTCCCGAAGACCAGCGCGCTCAGGTGTTCAGTCGCGGGATGCGGCTGGATGAACAGACTGACGGGCATGGCTTGGGGTTGGGGATTGTGCGCGACATCGTCGACACCTGGGGCGGGAAGTTGCTGTTGCGGGAGAGTGAGTGGGGCGGGTTGAAGGTCGCCATCGAACTCCCTAAACGCTGACACCGCTCTAAAGCCTGCTGAAGATCTAACGTGGGAGCAGGCTTGCTCGCGAAGGCGGTGTATCAGCCGACATCTCTGTTAACTGATAGACCGCCTTCGCGAGTAAGCCCGCTCCCACATTTTGATTTCCGGTGGATGCAGAATTCGCGTCAGACGCGAAACTGATCCATCAAGCTCTGCTGCTGGTTCGCCAGGCTATTGAGTGACTGACTCACCCGCGCCGATTCATTCGCCTGCCCCGACAACGACTCGGTCACGTCACGAATGGTCGCCACGTTGTTGTTGATCTCCTCGGCCACCGCGCTCTGTTCTTCCGCCGCGCTGGCGATTTGCAGGTTCATGTCGGTAATCACCGTCACCGCGTCGCCAATCTGGCGCAGCGCGGTCACCGCCTGGCTGACTTGCTCGACGCTGCTCTGAGCCTGGCGATGACTGTTGTTCATCGAGCCCACCACGTCCTGGGTGCCGCTCTGCAATTGCTCGATCACCTGACGGGTTTCCTCGACCGATTCCTGAGTGCGCCGCGCCAGGTTGCGCACTTCATCGGCCACCACGGCAAAGCCGCGTCCGGCTTCACCGGCACGGGCCGCTTCGATCGCGGCGTTGAGGGCCAGCAGGTTGGTTTGCTCGGCGATGGCACGAATCACTTCCAGCACCGAACCGATTTTCTCGCTGTTCGCCGCCAGGCCTTCGACTTGCACCATCGCCGTGCTCATGTCAGCGGCAAGGTTATCGATGCTGGTGGTGGTGCGGTCGATCACGGTCAAGCCCTGACGGGTTGCCTGATCGGCATCGCGTGCTGCGTGAGCGGCCTGGGCGGCGCTGCGGGCAACGTCCTGGGCGGTGGCGCTCATTTCGTGAGAGGCGGTCGCCACCTGATCGACCTGGCGGTATTGCTGCTCCATGCCGGCGCTGGTCTGGGTAGCGATGGCAGACGATTGATCCGCCGTGCTGCGCGCGTCCTGCACCGAGCGTTTCACTTCGGCGATGATGGGTTGCAGCTTGTCGAGGAAGCGGTTGAACCAACCAGCCAACTGCCCCAGTTCATCCTTCTTGTCGTAGGCCAGGCGCCGGGTCAAATCACCTTCGCCGCTGGCGATGTCTTCGAGCATATGAGCCACGCCGAGGATCGGCTTGGTTACGCTGCGGGCCATCAACCACACCAGCAACAGACCGATCAGCGCGGCCAGTACGCCGAGGCTGAGTTCGACCAGCGTGCCGCGCGTGTTGCTTTCATCGAGTTGTTTTTTCAGCGCCTCGGCCGGGCCCACCAAGACTTTCTCCGGCACGTCGAGCAACACGCCCCACGGTTTACCGCCGGGAATCGGCAGGAACGGCGACAGCACTTTCAGTTGCTCATTGCTGTGCAGGCTGGTGGTTTTGTTGCTGGTGCCCAGCAGGCGAATCAGCTCGGCGCCGTTGGTCTTGTCGACGGCGTCCAGGCGTTCGGCTGAGTTTGCTGGCGTCAGGGCTGTAGCCGGCGAGCAAACCGACAGGGCTGAGGATGCTGACGCTGGTCTGGCCGTCATAGAGCTTTTTACTCGCGCCCAGGCTGATCGCTTGCAGGCTATTAAGGTTGATGTCCACCGACAACGAGGCGATGACTTTGCCGTTGACCATCAGCGGGAAAACGATGCTGGTCATCAGCACGTTCTGGCCGTCGATCACATAGAAGTAGGGTTCGATCACGCACGGCTTGAGCGTGGTGCGCGGGCAGGTGAACCAAGCGTTGGCCGCCTCGCCGCTGGGGCCGGTGCTGGTGTCGGCCATGTCGCTTTCGGGCAGCGACATCGACGTCAGCTTGCCTGGCGTCGGTTGCGACCAGTACAGGGCAAAACGGCCCTTGTCGTTACTGCCCAACTCAGCTTGGCCGGCGAACAGTTCGTCCTTACCGTCCAGCGCATTGGCTTCGAATACCAGGGATAGGCCGAGCAGTTCCGGGTTGGCTTGCAGTGCCGATTTGACCTGGCGGGTCAGGTCTTCGCGCAGGTCGAAGGCATCGAGAAAGCGCTTCTCGGCCTGCTCGCGCAGGAACAGCACTTGGCGCGAAAAACCGTGGCCGTATTGATAGGCGTCCATGAACTGCTGACGAATGTTCAGCGCCTGGTTTTCACCCTGGGACTCGATCCGCGCCTGGGCGGATTCGGTGAGCATCTCCATGCTCGACGCTTTCACCAGCGCAGAGCTGTGCTCCATGCGATACAGCGAAAGACCCACCAGCAGGGTCACGACGCCGGCCAGGCCAACCCGGCCAGCAGGGTGATTTTCCATTGGATGGAGAGTTGTCTGAGCGACATGGGAACGTCCTTTTATTCGATATTTATCTGAGACTTTGCACTGTAACGGCCGCGGATTGGCTTTCTTTATGGCGGTTTCCGAATTTCCAATCTCGCTGACTTAAGCCTTTTTGTGGCAGTAACTCTTCCCTGTGGCGAGGGGCTTGCCCCCGTTGGGTCGCGAAGCGGCCCCCAGCATTCCTTCAGACAAACCGTGTCAGCAGGTTTTGCGTCTGCTGCGCAGCCGAGCGGGAGCAAGCTCCCTCGCCACAGAGGTCATCACAAGACCTTACACATCGGCTTGCCCCGCGCTTTGACACCGACGCCACTCTGCGGCACAGTGCGCGCCCTCTAATAAAACCCATCCCTTACTCCGCTGGCGGCTCTTCGCAGACTGCCGGCTGAGCTCATTCCGCTTGCCTTGAGGTAACGATGATTAATGCTGTAATTGCCGCGGTTGGCGTCATGCTGGTGCTCAGCCTGTCCCGCGTGCACGTAGTGATCGCGCTGATCGTCGGCGCACTGGTGGGTGGTTTGACCGGTGGTCTGGGCATCGACGCGACACTTAAAGCGTTCAACAGTGGCCTGGGCAATGGGGCGACGGTGGCCTTGTCTTACGCCTTGCTCGGCGCGTTCGCGGTGGCGATTGCCAAGTCCGGCCTGGCTCATGCGCTGGCGGACAAGGCCTTGCTGATGGTCGACCGCCAGCACGCCAGCGGTGGCCGGCAGGTCAAGTGGCTGCTGATCGGCTTGCTGTGGGTGGTGGCCATTGCTTCCCAAAACATTCTGCCGATACATATCGCCTTTATTCCGTTGCTGGTGCCGCCGCTTTTATATGTGCTGACCAAACTGCAACTGGACCGCCGCTTGATCGCCTGCGTCATGACCTTCGGCCTGATCACGCCATACATGGTGTTTCCGGTGGGTTTCGGCAATATCTTCCTGAACCAGATTCTGCTGGCCAACGTCAGCAAAAGTGGCGTCGACATCAGCCAGATCAACGTCATGCACGCCATGGCGATCCCGGCGATGGGCATGGTCTTCGGCCTGTTGGTGGCGGTGTTTTTCAGCTACCGCAAAAAACGCGTCTACGACCTGGCGAAGATCGAGCAGGTCGAGCAGGTAACCGTCGCGTACAACCCGATGACCCTGGGCATCGCGGGGCTGGCGATTGCCGCAGCGTTCATCATTCAGTTGCTGCTGGATTCGATGATCATCGGCGCACTGGCAGGGTTTCTGATTTTCTCGGCGTCGGGGATTGTAAAGTGGCGTGAAACCGACGACCTGTTCACCGAAGGCATGAAGATGATGGCGATGATCGGCTTCATCATGATCGCCGCCTCAGGGTTTGCCGAAGTGCTCAAGGCCACGGGGCAAGTGCGCACGCTAGTGGAAAGCGCGGCGGCGTGGATCGACCACAGCAAGGCCGTCGGTGCGTTGCTGATGCTGTTGGTGGGGTTGATGGTCACCATCGGCATCGGTTCGTCGTTCTCCACCGTGCCGATCCTGGCGGCGATCTTCGTGCCGCTGTGCGTGCAATTGGGCTTCAGCCCGATGGCGATCGTTTGCATCGTCGGCACTGCCGGCGCCTTGGGCGACACCGGTTCGCCGGCCTCGGACTCGACGTTGGGCCCGACCTCCGGTTTGAACATCGACGGCCAGCATCACCACATCTGGGACACCGTGGTCCCGACGTTCCTGCATTACAACCTGCCGTTGCTGGCGTTTGGCTGGGTGGCGGCGATGGTTCTGTAACCCCCGAGATCAAATGTGGGAGCGGGCTTGCTCGCGAAGGCGATCTATCAGTCACATTGATGTTGGATGTGCCGCCGCCTTCGCGAGCAAGCCCGCTCCCACATTGATCGGCGTGTGCTTCACTCAACTTTTGCTCCGGTGTGCCGTTAAAGCCTTTAACCACGCCAATAAAATCAAAAGAGCGAACCGTCATGCGCATGAGCCTGAAGGCTAAAGTCCTGTCCCTTGCCGTTCTCCCGGTATTGCTCTTTGCATTGGTCATCAGCCTGACCACGCTGTTCATTCTTCAGGAACAGGCGCGCAAGGAAGTCGAGGAGACTCGCCAAAGCCTGCTCAACGACGCCAAAGCCACCCTGCAAAGTTACGTGGCCGTGGCCATGACCGCGATCAAACCGCTTTACGACGCTGCGGCCCCCGGCGATGACGCGGCGCGAGCCCAGGTGGTCAAATTGCTGTCGAGCATCAGCTACGGCAAGGAAGGCTACTTCTTTGGCTACGACTCCAACACCGTGCGCCTGTTCAAGGCCAACAGCTCTGAAGGCGTGGGCCAGAGCTTCAAGGACAACCGCGACCCGAACGGCGTCTACGTCAACCGCGACCTGGTGAAGGTCGCGAAGGACGGCACCCACTACCTCGAATACAGTTCGCCGCTGCCCGGCAACAGCCAGGTGCTGGTGCCCAAACTTGGCTACACCGAATACCTGCCCAAGTGGGACATGGCGGTCGGCACCTCGGTTAACCTGGACGGCATCGAAGCCCAGGTTGCACTGGTCCAGGCTAAAGTTACCGAACGAATGGAAGGCGTGGTGCTGAGCATCGTCGGGATTGCGGTCATCGTGCTGTTGGTCATCGCTGCTGCCGGGATGTTGTTGGCCAACGCGATTCTGCGCCCACTGAACCTGATGAAAGCCAACCTCGATGACATCGCGGCGGGTGAGGGCGACCTGACTCGCCGCCTGACCATCACCAGCGACGACGAACTCGGTCAACTGGCCGGCTCGTTCAACCGTTTCGTCGACAAAATCCACAGCCTGGTGCGTCAGATCACCGAAATGACCTCGCAACTGACCGGGCTGGTGAATCAGGTCTCCGATCAGGCCCAGCGCTCGGATCAGGCTATGGAGCGTCAGCGTCACGAGACTGACCAAGTCGCGACGGCAATTAACGAGATGTCCGCTGCCGCGCAAGAAGTGGCGAAAAGCGCACAAAACGCGGCGGTCGCCGCCCAGCAGACCGACGCAGAAGGCCAGGCCGCCAAGCGGGTCGTGGCCGGCAGCATCGTGAAAATTCATGCATTGGTGGATGACATCCGCAGCAGTGGCGTGTCCCTCGACAGCCTGCAAAAAGACGTGTCGTCGATTGTCAGCGTGCTCGGAGTAATCCGCTCGATTGCCGAACAGACCAACCTGCTGGCCCTCAACGCCGCCATCGAAGCCGCCCGCGCCGGTGAGGCCGGTCGTGGCTTTGCGGTGGTGGCGGACGAAGTGCGGGCGCTGGCCAGTCGTACGCAAATCAGCACCCAGGAAATCCAGGGCATGATCGACCGCTTGCAGGCCGGCACCCAGTCGGCGGTGGAAGCGATGCGCCGTTCCAGCGAGGCCGGCGACGGCACTTCGGCCCAGGCCAACGAGGCCGGTGCTTCGCTGGACACCATGGCCCAGTTGATCGGCACCATCAACTCGATGAACGCCCAGATCGCCAGCGCCGCTGAAGAACAGACGGCGGTGGCGGAAGAGATCAACCGCAGCGTGCATCAGATTGCCGTGGCGGTGGACAGCGTGGCGGATGAAACTCAGCTGGGTGCGCAGACTTCTCGGAGCCTGGCGGATCTGGGGCAGCGTCTCGGTAAATTGGTTGGTCAGTTCCGGATCTGAGCTGTTCACCCAAGATGTCGGGCAGACACTAAACCTGTGGGAGCGGGCTTGCTCGCGATAGCGGTCTCAAGAACGCTATCGCCGGCAAGCCTGGCTTCTACAGAAAAGCTGCTAAACCACAGCAGCCCGAATCTGCCGCCCCAACACATCCATCACATCACACCCGTCGCGTAACAACATCGCCGCCGCATGCGCCAGTTGTTGCACATCCGCACCTTTGGCCCGCGTAATGTCGAGGCTGGCCAAACTCTCCATCATCTGCGTCACCGCCAAAAACCGTGTCGCGGCACTGCTGTGCAACACATCCAGCGGCGCCTGCGTAGCAATCATCAACACCGGAATGTCGGAATCATTGTTGGTCATCGGAATATGCGGGTTCATGCTTCATCTCCTGCTTGCGCCGCATGCAAACCGTCGACCGAGGCCTGCACCAATGACCGCGCGGTAACGAGCATTTGCTGGCTGGCCCAGCGCAACGAGGCGCTGTGTTCCGGGCGGGTGGCGGTGGGGGCTTGATGGGCGAGGGCTTCGGCGCAGTTGAGGTAGACCGTAGCGTGTTCGAGTGCATCGATTAGCGGGATATCGGGTTGTACGGCGAAGAGGTGGTGGTCGACGTGGTCGCACGGGGCGAAAGGGGTAGAGTTTGTGGTTGCGTTGGTCATCGGTGTAGCTCCCTAGTCATCAAGAGCTGCCACTAGATCGCCGTCAAACGAATGGGTGGCAACTGTGCGCAGGTTGACGGACCGGTCTAAGGTACCCGGCGCACTCGAAAGTGCCCCGCGCACAGTCACCATTAAGCTTTGTGTCGAGCACACGAGTACACGAGCAAAGTTGGAAGACAATGCGCACCTTAAAACAGCCGAGCCGTCAAACCCGATCACGAATGAGTCGTGACAGGCGCGAGGATAGGGAGTGAGGGCAGGGCAGTCAACCGGCGAAAAGTCTGAAACCCGGACTGTGCTTGTAGGTATGTTCCGAACTGACAACAATGCGAGATCTGATGCGAGGATCATGTACCATTCGCGATTCTTGATGTTTAAAGGAGAGAAATCATGGCAGGAAAGCCAGTAGCGTGACTTGGAGACCCAGGCAGTCACGGCGGAAACATCACGACTGGCTCAAGCCCTATTTTTATTAATACTCTTCCGGTGGCCCTGGTAGGGGACGTCTACTCCTGTCCCATTCATGGCAGCAATCCGATAACGACGGGAGCCCCTCACGTTTTTGGGCTCGGTAAGGATGTGGCGCACGTTGGATCGCTAACCGCTTGTGGGGCCACCATCACAGCCGGTTCCCCCGATACATTTGTGGGTAATTCTGGTTCAAGCGGTGCTAGCAGCTTTTTCTCTCAATTCTTGAAAGAAAAAACCTTCGTTGAGTTTCAACTGCTCAACGAGAGAGAGGAACCAATTGCCAACGAGGAATATGTACTGACACTTCCTGACGGCGCCGTCATCACTGGCGTTCTTGATGGCAACGGGTTTGTGCACGTAGCGAACGTCCCCAGGGAAGTTGCAGCATAAAATTCCCAAAACTTGAAGATACGGAACATCTTTAATGGTTCAGCCTACTAAAACGTCAAGTACAAAACAGGCAGCAAAAGACACGGGAGCTTCAGGCAAAACCACAAAAACTAATACGTTAGTAGTGTCTGGCGCCTATATGGAGATACTGATCGGCGGTCCATATACCCATATTGGAGTTGATCAACCCTTCGGACATGCGGCCATTCATGTTGTGGTGGGCAACAAAAATATCACCTATGACTTTGGCCGGTACGGAGATGTTTGGGGGCCTTTTGATAGTGAAGGCGAGGCTGTTTTAAACGTGTGGTCAAACTTCAAGGCTTATGTGGCTTCAGAGAAGAGCCTTGGTCGAACAACTACAGGTTTCGTCTATTTTTGGAGAATTCAAAGGCAGAAGCCGTAATTGCTCACTATGATCAGTTGGTGTCAACAAAAGTAAAGATCAAAAAACAACCGATAACTACGTACGGTATTTGCTACCCGGCTCTTATCTTCCAATAACTAACAATTGCACGACTGTTTCACTGGAAGGGGCAAAGATCACAGGAAAGAAGATCGTATCGGAACCTTCCAAGTATATGGAATTGAGAGGGCTTTCATGGGAGAAGAAAATAGCATCCAAAACTCAAGCGAGGACTGCGGACGGAATTTTCATGCCTATGGATGTTCAAGCGATGCTAGAGGGGAACACGGAGGCGCGCTATGACAAGAAAAATGTCTATTAGTAATAGAACGGGCCTTTGGCTAGTTGCAGTACTGCTGCTTAATGTGGTTTTTTTGGCATGCGTTTTGTTTAATGATTCATCGAGGGCTCAAAGTATGAAAATGATCAAAACTAAAGAACCGATGCTGATTGAAGGTCCTGAAGGTGATGAAAACTACTACGTGCTACCGACCGGTGTAACTCTTTACTACGACAAGAGCTTCCCTGAAGGACATGATCGCTACATTGTCTACTTCAATCATAAGGGTGTAATCGCTCATGAAGAGGTCCCGATGAAGCCAGAGTACAAGGGGAACTTTGTTTCGCCTCTTTGGATGTCAAATGTTGATGCAGATGCACTAAAGAAGATGTTTAAGCGCTTTCCTCTATCCAAGGAAGACGTCGCTGCTGCCATAAAGGCCAATGGAATTACCAAGGACGATTTGGCTGACATCATCCGATCCATGCCGGATTAATCACGTTCCTGGGGCGCAGGCCATATCTGGCACGGAGAAACCTGTGGGAGCGAGCTTGCTCGCGATTGCGGAGTGTCAGGCGACATCAATGCTGGCTGTGCCGACGCCTTCGCGGGCAAGCCTCGCTCCTACAGGGATTGCATTTATCAGTGACAACTCGGGCGTTTCAGGGCCTGTCCCAATACGGCACAGCCCCGAAACACTCCACATAGAAATCAATCACCGTCCTGACCTTCACCGATAGCCTTCGGCTACCTGGCCACAACACCGCAATCTGTTGCGGTTCAAGGCTGTTGGATACTTGATACTCCTCAAGCACCGGCACCAGCGTCCCCGCGCGCACGGCTTCGCCGATCAGCCATGACGGAAACATCACCAGCCCCAGCCCCTGTTCGGCGGCTTGGGTCAGGGTGTCGGCGTGGTTGCCGGTGATCGGTCCTTTGACCGAGTAGGGCGTCCAATCCTGCTGATCCCGCCGGAAAAACCAGCGTTGCAAGCCGGCCACGCCTTTGTAGGCCAGGCAATGATGGGCGGCGAGGTCTTCCGGGTGTTGCGGGACGCCGTGGCGTTTTAAGTACGCCGGGCTCGCTGCGACTTGAAACCGATGCGGCGCCAGAATCCGCGCTTGCATGCTTGAATCGTGCAGCGGGCCGATACGGAACAACAGGTCGGCGCCTTCCTGCAACGGGTCGACGTAGCTGTCAGTCTGCTGGATATCCAGTTGCAGCTTCGGGTAGCGCTCGCAGAGTTGCCCCAGCCACGGCGTCAGGTGCCGCTGGCCAAACACCACCGGGGCGTTGATCCGCACCAGGCCGCTGGGTTCGCTTTGCTGTTCTTGCAGGGCTTGTTCGGCTTCTTCCAGTTGCACAAGCACCAGCCGCGCGTGATGCCCGAGCATGCGCCCGGCTTCGGTCGGCGTGACGGCGCGGGTGTGGCGGTAAAGCAATTGCTGGTTCAGGGCGTGTTCCATCAACTGGATTTGCCGAGAAATCGAAGAGGGCGCCAAGCCCTCACGGCGGGCGACTTCGGAAAAGCTGCCGTGGTCGAGCACCGCGACGAATAGCCGAAGTGCCTTGAATCCCAGCTCGTTGAGGCCGTGCATGGTGAGTCCTGCTGTGCGAGTTGCGCAAAAGTGTTGTCAGGATGCTCCCATTTATCGCAAAGGATCGCCAGCCGATAATGCGCGCCACTGAAAATCCTGAGAGTGGGCTTTTGTGGCGAGGGAGCTTGCTCCCGCTTGAGTGCGCAGCGCTCACAGAAATGTGGGGCCGCTGCGCAGCCCAGCGGGAGCAAGCTCCCTCGCCACAGGTTCAGGTCGAATCCACTCTCGCAGGATGCGCGCCCTAACTAATTGGTAGGTTCTCTCTATGCAATCTCCTTCAATCGACAACGCTGCTGTTGTCGCAACACCAACTACCAAACCCGGACTACGCCTATTGCTATTGCCGCTGGTCATCCTGGCCGGCATGGGCCTGTCCGTGGAGGCCGGGTTACTCGGGCCGCTCGGCGTTCAGGTCGGGCACTTGTGGGCGACGTTGAGCATCTTCGGCGTCGGCTCGGCGATTCTGTTCCTGTTGCTGCTGTTCAGCGGCCCGCAACAGGGGCCGGCGCTGAACACGTTGCCGCAGTGGCAGTTGATCGGCGGTTTTCTCGGCCCGATCTATGTGGTGGTGCTGACCCTGGCCACACCGCACATCGGCATTGCCATGACGATGATTGCGATCCTCTCCGGGCAGGTCGGCAAGAGCGTGTTGATCGACCACTTCGGCTGGTTCGGCGCCACGCGTAAAAAGGTCAACGGCGAACGTTGGCTGGCGTTGCTGCTGATTGTCGCGGCACTTGTTTTGATCGCTCGGGGTTGATGATGAATCTGGTTATTTTGTTGGCGGTGGTGGTGGCGGCTGGTGCGGTGCTGAGTGTTCAGGCAGCGATCAACGGGCGCCTGGGGGAAACGGTCGGTGTGTTGCGCAGCAGTTTGCTGACCTTTGCGGTCGGCGCGGTGGTTACCGGGTTGCTCATCCTGTTTTTCGAACCTGCGCATGCCGTTAGCTTGCTGGACGTGCCGAAATGGCAGCTCAGCGGGGCGCTGTTTGGCGTGGTGTACATGATGGTCATGGTGGGCGCAGTGCCGCGGGTTGGCACGGCGGTGGCGACGGTGGCGGTGATCGTCGGGCAACTGGGCATGGGCATGTTGATCGATAACTTCGGCTGGCTCGGCAACCCGGCGATCGAGTTGTCCGGGAGCCGGATGCTGGCGATGGTGTGCCTGGCGCTGGCGCTGGTGTTTATGTATCGCAGCAGCACCCGAAGCGCATAACGCGGTCCATTGTAGGAGCTGCCGAGTGAAACGAGGCTGCGATCTTTTGATGTTGATTTTCAAGATCAAGATCAAAAGATCGCAGCCTCGTTTCACTCGGCAGCTCCTACACTTGTGAAACGGGTGCGCATCCGTCGCACCGGACGACCATAAAAATGGAGTCAGGCTCATGATCAACAGTGAAAGTACCTGCGACTGCCCCAAATGCTCCTGCAAGCTAGGCGATCATCCGATCGCGCGCCACGGTAAGCACTATTGCTGCGAAGGCTGCGCCAAGCATCATGAACACGGTGAAGCGTGTACCAGCAAAGGCTGCAAATGCGCCAAAAGCTGATCGCAGTTCAAAAAAGTGGAGCCACCGGGGCTCCACTTTTTGTTTCTGACATTCCCTGTCCTTATGACATTTAGTGCGCCGGTCGCCAAGTAACGTTCTCGACGCCGAATTTCTCTGCCAGCGGTTTGCTGGTCTTCTGCACCTTCTCACGGCCAAAGCGCGGGATGCGTCCCACGCCGGCATCGCAACTCGCCCAGTGCCAGGCCTCCGCGTTGTCCATTTTGTCCAGGCGGATAATGAAAGACTTGGGGGCGCCATGAAGGGTGTATTCAATGACGAAAAGTTTTGCGCTGTTCATAAAGCCCGTATTCCTCCCTGTGGTAATACAAGGATCGTTGGCGCCGATAAAAATTCAGTCGAATTGGCAGACGGTGTCGCTCACTGGCGACAAACCGGGCGCCTCGTTACCATGACGACTCCTCGAATCCCTATGATCCTAGCCCATGGCCCTCGCCGCACCGCCCGACCTGACTGATACCGACGTGCCGGTGCAACCGCTGGCGCGCACTTACCCGCGCGGCTTGTTTATCGAGCCGCACGAGCATGTCTGGGGTCAGTTGTTGTATGCCATGAGCGGCGTGATGTGGGTTGAAACACCGCACGAGGCTCTAGTCGTTCCGCCGCAACGGGCGGTGTGGTTGCCGCCGGGCGTGCCCCACGGGATTCGCGTGGTGTCGGACTTGCAGATGCGCAATATCTACCTGCGACCGGCGTTGGCGGCGACCCTGGATGACAGTGTTCAGGTCATCGAGGTTGGGGGGCTGCTGCGGGAATTGATCGTCGGGCTGGTGGAGCAGGGCGACGACGGTGCGCCGGAGTATTACGAGGCGCTGGTCGGTCTGGCGTTGCTGGAGCTCAAACGGGCCAAACGCTCGATGCTGAAAATCCCGCTGCCGGATGATTCCGACCGGCGTTTACTGAACCTGTGTCAGGCCGTCATGGCCGCGCCGTCCCTGGACATTGCGTTCGAGCAGCACGCCGAAAACGCCGGGGCCAGCGTGCGCACCCTGGCGCGGCTGTTCAAGGACGGCTTGGGCATGGGGTTCGCCGAATGGCGGCGACAGGTGCAACTGGCGACGGCGGTGGCGGAGTTGATCCAGGGTGTGCCGGTCAGTGTCATCGCCCGGGAGTTGGGGTATTCGCCGAGCAGCTTCAGCGACATGTTTCGCCGCGAACTCGGTGTTGCGCCATCGCAATTCATGGCGAGTCGCTGAAGCCGGACTCCGTCCCTGTGGGAGCGAGCCTGCTCGCGAAAGCGGTGTGTCAGCCAACAGGGCTTTCGACTGACACGGCCTCTTCGCGAGCAGGCTCGCTCCCACAGGGGAGTTGCGGTGTTTGGCTGGTCTTTGGCCGATATTCAGAAGCACTTGGCCGACGGGTTTCGTCGCCGTTCTCTAGACTCTGCGCATCCCCCTTATGCCACGGAGTCTGTCATGAACTACTTCATCTCGCTGGGCATCGGCCTGGGCGTTGGTCTGCTTTACGGCGCGCTGGATTTTCGCTCCCCGGCGCCGCCAGCCATCGCGCTGGTGGGGCTGTTGGGCATGCTCGCCGGCGAGAAGTTGTGGCCCATGGGTCGGCAATTGCTGGCTGGCTGGATCTCCTGAAAACCCTTAACCCCTTTAACGGAAGCTCCTCATGAAAGCTTTGCAATTCGACAAGACCGGCGACCTCTCGGCCCTGCGCTATGTTGAAGTCCCAACCCCGGTGGCCGGCGCCGATGAAGTGCTGGTGCAGATCAAGGCCGCCGGCCTCAACCCCAGCGACGTGAAGAACGTGCTGGGGCGTTTTCCCTACACCACGTTGCCACGGATTCCCGGTCGGGATTTCGCAGGCGTCGTGGTGGAAGGCCCGCAGGCGCTGATCGGTCAGGAAGTCTGGGGCACCGGTCGTGAACTGGGCTTTTTCGCCGACGGTTCCCACGCGCAATTCGTCAAATTGCCGGCCAATGGCGTGGCGCTGAAACCGACTCACTTGAGCTTCTCCCAAGCCGCCAGCCTCGGTGTGCCGTACACCACGGCGTGGGATGCGCTGGAGCGCAGTCTGGTAACCGTGGGTACGCGTTTGTTGGTGATTGGTGGCGGGGCGGTCGGCAGTGCGGCGCTGGCGTTGGCCAAAGTCCGTGGTGCCAAGGTGTTGGCGGCGGCGCGGCGGGTAGAGCAGGTCAAGGAATTGCAGGCTCAGGGTTATCAGACCCTGCAACTGGACAAGCCCGAAGACCTCGGCGCTCAGGTGAATGCGGTGTACGCCGGTGGCGCGGACGTGATCTTCGACACCACGGGTTTCTGGCTACCGGCTTCAGTCCCGGCGCTGGCGGCGTTCGGTCGCATCGCGATCATTGCCGCGCCGGTCGACGGTCACGTGCAATTGCCGGCGCTGGCGTTGTATCGCAAGGGTGGTTCGGTGGTCGGGATCAATTCGCTGCTCTACGGCGTGCAGGCGTGTGCGGCGATGCTGGATCAGTTCGGCACGTTCTTCGATCAGGGGTTGTTGCCGTTGCCGGAAGGGTTGGTTGAGTCGCCGTTGGCGCAAGGGCTGGAGCGCTATGCCGAGGTGAATCAAGGCAGTGGTGACAAAGTGATTTTGTTGCCATAACCGATATCGATGTTGTATGTCCTGACCCCATCGCGAGCAGGCTCGCTCCCACAGGGTTCTGTGTCGATCACATATAACGTGAACAATACAAATCACCTGTGGGAGCGAGCTTGCTCGCGATCGCGTCGTTGAGCCGGACTCAGGCTTCGGGAACACCTTTCTCCCAAGCCGACCAGTTCTTCAAAATCTCCTGCACCAGCGGATTTCCGGTGCGGTACAGATTCTCAAGCGCCGGCACAAACCCGCCCTGATCTGCATATTTGAGCAGGTTATCCACCTCGCTCTGCCCCGGCGCCGGCCGGTCGAAGTCGGAACCGGCGCGCACCACTGCCAGACGCTGCACATCCACCAAACCTTCACGGCTGGCCCGCAGCAGCGCTTCGTAGGTGGAGTTGTCTTCCTGTTGGGTCGTGCAGTACTCGCCTTTATTATCCGTGAGCAACTTGGTCCAGACTTCGGCCCGCTCGCTCAAACGCGTCCCGGAAAACCAGGTATTGCCCGCCGCCGTATCGCACTTGGTCACCACGGGCGGCTGATTGGCCGGGGCCGACGGGTATTTCAAACGCCACGCAGCCGATTCCTTGCTCTCGCTCAGCTCGACTTTATGCGACAGGGCAAACGCCTTGGCCTGCAACTTCGGGTTGAGCTCGAAGACTTCGGTCTTGTAGTCCAGCGGCGGTTTTTCGTTCGGGCCTTTGGTGTTGATGCCGATGTAACCGGTCGGCCAGTCTTTCGGTACATCCCTAGAATCGATTTCCCACTGGGTGCCGAATTCCACCAGGTAATGCGCCCAGGCAGCGGTGCCGATGGTCCCGTGTTTCGGGCTGATGCCGGCAATCCCGGCGATCAGGAAGTAGCTTTTACGCAGGTCGAACTTCGGCGACAGCGCCAGGGCCAGGGTCGACGCGGCGGCGTTGGTTTGCCCCATGCCGGTGACCATCAGGCACACCTGCTGGGTGTTGCAGCGAATACTCGGGTACTCGGCGGACAGGCCCGGTACGCGAACTTCCTGCTTGAGTTCCAGGCGCTCGATCCAGTTCTGTGCCTCGGGGGCGAACATGGTGATTAGCATCACTTTTGGCTGGATCGGTGCTTCATTTGCCCACGCGGTGGAAGCGAGCAGGGTGCCGCAGGCCAGCGCCACGGACAGGGAAAGACGCGTCATTGCTTTCATACAACCTCCAGATTCTTAAAACTGATAACCGATGCCAGCGTAGTAACCCCAGCCGTTGGAACGGGCACGGAAGTCGCCATCACCGAAATTCAACACGCTGCCATCCTCCCAGTTGCCACCGTTGTGGAAGTAACGGCCGACCAGGGTGAAGCGCAGGTGGGTAAACGAGTAGAGCAAGACGTTGGTGGCCACGGTGGCGTTGGCGGTGCGGGCGGGGTTGTCTTTGTGCAAGTCGGAGCCGAAGTCGAAGTTGGTGAAACCGATGTAGGTCAGTGACGCGCCATTGCTGTAGCTATCGATGGGCACGATGTATTTCAGCTGGGCGCGGTAGCCGTCCCAGGAATACTCGTTGCTGGCGCCGTAGTTTTCCCATTGATAGCGACCGTAGAAGTTGGCCGACAGGTTGACCCGCGAGTGGGTGTCGATGTCGGTGCCCAGGCCGCTGTACAAGGTGTTGGCGCGGTTGGCGGTGCTGCTGCCGTGGTCGTAGATCCAGTCGAACGCCACATACCATTCCTTGAACGGCCCGACGGCCAGGCTGCGGCCGGCCAGGTAGTCGATGGAGATTCGCGGTTCGTGCTCCATGAACAGCGGCGAGCCGTGGTCCCACGCGCCTTTGTCATGGCTGTTGCCGATGTCGAAGATTTTCGGGATGTCGACGTAGCCGTACAATTCGAACGGCCCCTTGCGCCCGAAATACTCGTATTCCAGATACACATCGTCAGACGGTTGCGGGCCGAAGCTGATGTCCTTGACTGCCGATGACGGTCAAGTCCTGGTTGAACCAGTCCGACAGGTACGCGCCTTTTTTGGCGGGCTGGCCTCGGTGCTGAGGGTTTCTCCCTGAGCGGATTCTTCGGGGAGGGCGGGTTGCGCCAAAACAGTGCTGCTGAGTAGTCCTGTAACGCTGGCCAGCGCCAAAGAAACAGCAAATGTGCGCGAGCAAGTCACGCGGCTGGACGTGCGGTGCATTAAAAGTCCCTTTTCGTGCAGATCGAAGGCCCGATTTTTCGGGCTTGCGCGGTTAGGTTGCGAAAAAGCCGTTATCGGCGACTCGCAAACGTTTGCACAACCCATACCAATTGTTTCAATTGCATGAAAAACCGAAGAAATAGCCGGTTTTACTGTCCTTTCGATCAAGTATTCAAAGCGCCATCCAACACAAATCCCTTGTGGGAGCGGGCTTGCTCGCGAAGGCGGTCTACCAGTCAACCGATGTGCTGAATGTTATGCCGCATTCGCGAGCAAGCCCGCTCCCACAATGAACTCGTGCACCAAAGTATTAATGCTAATTAACCCGCGTAGAGATGTGCCCCATCGCTGTGCGTCGACTAGCTTGTGTCGGGAATGAAACGGTTTTTTACACCGTCGCAGTCTTGATTCGCGTGTCGTTGGATTCACGGCCAGGGTGGCCGCTGTAGCACGCCCTTCAAGGAAGAATGGTTAACCACGTAAAGGAATTGCCCGTGGACTTGAGCTCCGTTATCGCCCCGATTTTGCGTGTTTCCCCTCTTTCTCACGCTGTTCGTCTCGCTATCGTCGGTGCGGTTGTCGGCCTCGTCAGCCCACAAGCGTTGGCGGCCTGTTCGCCGGCCAGCCCGACAGCGGGCGCCACGGTGACCTGTACCGGTGTGCCGTCGTTGCCGCTGTTCCTCAACACATTTGCCAGTGCGGTGAACAACCTGACGGTCAACGTCAACTCGGGCGCGCAGATGAACGCGACGCTGGGCGGACAGTCGCTCAACCTCACCGGTAACAACCTCACCTTCAACAACTCCGGGACGATCGACCCGGCTTTGCTGGGGGCGGTGACTGGTCTGGGTACCGCCTTGATGATAGGCAACGGCAGCGCCTCGACAGTGAATATCAACAACACGTTGACCGGGATCATGCGCGGCACCGGCGACTTGCTGGGCGTGAACCTGACGACTATCGCCGGCATGGCGATGGACGTGGTCAACGGCGCTGGCGGCGTCACCAACATCACCAACAACGGCACCCTCGGCTCCACCGCGTTGCTGAACCTGACGCTGTTCGCCGCCGACACGCCGATCGTGGCCGTGCAGGGCGGATCGCAGATCAACATGGTCAACAATGGCACGTTAACCGGGCGAGTAGCGTTCGAAACCTCGTCCACCGGCAACACCTTCATCAACACCGGGGCCATCAGCGGCGGCGTGTCGATGGGCGTCGCCAGCAACAACACCTTTACCGCGGTCACCGGTTCGACCATCACCAACGGTGGCGGCGCGGGGCTCAGCCTCGGCGGATTGATCGGCGTTAACCTGACCTTCGCACCCACCGGGCAAATCGATGGCGGGGCCGGGGGCAACAACTCGTTGATCCTGCAAAACACCATCGGTGTCGGCGGTGGCACCAGCGGCGCCGGCACGGCGTCCAGCGCCAACTACGTCAACTTCAATAACCTGACGGTCAACAGCGGCACCTGGGTCCTGCAAGGTCCGCTCGTCAGCGGCAGCGCCACCCTCAACGGTGGCGTCGCGTCGTTCAACAACGCCCAGTCGTTTGGCACCGGGGTGCTGACCTCCAATGGCGGGACGATCCAGGCCAGCAACGCCGGTTTGACCCTCAATAACCTGGTCACCCTGGGCAGCGGTGGCCTCACCGTTCAGGGCAGCAACGGTATGACCCTGGGCGGGGTGATTTCCGGAACGGGCGGTTTGACCAAGGCCGGCACCGGGCAGTTGAGTATCAGTGGCACCAACACCTACACCGGCAACACCACCATCAATGGTGGCTCTGTTCAGGTACTCAATAACCAGGCCTTCAGCAGCGGCAGCGTGACGTTCGCCGGGTCGGCGTCGCTGTCTGCGCCGGGCACGATCAACCTGAACAACCTCATCACCATTAACGGCGCCATGACCGCCACCGGCGCCGGCTCCCTAACCCTGGGCGGCGTGATCAACGGTGCGGGCGGGCTCAGCAAGAGCGGCAGCGGCACTCTGACTATCAACGGCAACAACACCGCCTTCAGTGGCCCCATCAACCTGAATACCGGCACCCTGGTGCTGGGCAACAGCAATGCGCTGGGCACGGGCGTCATGAACGTCAATGGCGGCGCAAACCTCGATAGCAGCACCAATGTCACCCTGAACAACGCTGTAATCCTCAACGCCAACCTGACTAACGTCGGCACCAATAACCTGACCCTTGCCGGGGCGATATCGGGTGTGGGCGGGATCACCAAGAACGGCGCGTCGACCCTGACGGTGACCGGTAACAACAGCCAGAGCGGGCCAACCACGCTCAATGCTGGCACGCTGCTGGTGGGCAACAACAATGCGCTGGGCACTGGCGCGCTGAATACCGCAGCCAGCACCACCCTGGATGCCACCACGGCCGTGACCCTGAACAACTCGGTGTTTATGGCTGCCGATTTGACCATTGGCGGCACCCAGGCACTTGGCCTGACGGGCGTGATCAACGGCGCCGCCGGGATCATCAAGAACGGTACGGCGGCGCTGACCCTCGGCGGTGTCAACACCTACACCGGCAACACCTCGCTCAACGCAGGCTCGCTGATTGTCGGCTCCAACACCGCGCTTGGCGTTGGCGGCACGTTGAACACGGCTGACGGCACCACGCTGGATGCCAGCACCGGGGTGACCCTGATCAATGCAGTGAACGCCACCGGCAACCTGAATATCGGCGGCACTGCCGACCTGACCCTCGGCGGCGTGGTGGGCGGCAGCGGCGGCCTGACCAAAAACGGCGCGGCCAACCTGATTCTCAATGGCGCCAACACCTTCCTCGGTGGCACCACGTTGAACGCGGGTGGCCTGACTGTCGGCAGCGCGAACGCTTTGAGCAGCGGCGCGTTGACCGTGGCCGGTGCCTCTACGCTGGACAGCAGCACCGGCGTCGCCATCGCCAATGACATTGCTGTGAACGCCGACCTGAGCATCGGTGGCAGTAACGCCCTGACCCTCGACGGCGTGGTCAGCGGCACCAACCAATTGATCAAGAACGGCGCGGCCGACCTGACCCTTAATGGCGTCAATACCTTCCAGGGCGGCACCACCCTCAATGCCGGTGGCCTGGTCATCGGCAACAGCGCGGCGCTGGGCACCGGCGCGCTGACCGTGGCCGGCGCCAGCAGCCTCAACAGCACGGGCGCGGTGACCCTGAGCAATGCGATCAACCTCAACGCGAACCTCAGCGCTGGCGGGGCCAATCCGCTGACCCTCAACGGGCTGATTAGCGGTGCGGGTGGCCTGATCAAGACCGGCCCCTCGGTCCTGACCATCAACGGCAACAACACCTATCAAGGCATCACGGCGCTGAACGCCGGGACGCTGATTATCGGTTCCAACACCGCGCTGGGCACTGGCGCATTGGACGCGTCCAATGGCACCACACTGGATGCCAACACCGCCGTCACGCTGGCCAACGCTGTCAACCTCGGCGGCAGCGTGACCGTCTCCGGCAGCAACGCGCTGACTCTGGGCGGCAACGTCGGTGGCGCCGGCAGCCTGATCAAGAACGGCGCGGCCGACTTGACCCTCAACGGCACCAACAACTATCAGGGTGGCACCACGCTCAACGCCGGCAAGATTATTGTCGGTGCCAACAATGCTTTGGGCAGCGGTGTCTTGACCACGGCGGCCAACACCAGCCTTGACGCCAACACGGCCGTCAGCCTGAACAACCAAGTGAGCATGACCGGCCCGCTGACCATCGGCGGTACGGCGGACCTGACCCTGGGCGGTGCGATCAGCGGCAACGGCAATCTGGTGAAAAACGGCACGGCCAACCTGACGCTCAACGGCGCCAACACCTTCGTCGACGGCGCCACGCTGAATGCCGGTACGCTGACTGTCGGCAGTAACTCGGCCCTCGGCACTGGCAGTTTGACGGTGGGCGGTGCGGCGACCCTGGACAGCAACGCTGCCGTGACGCTGGCCAACGACATTACCCTGAACGCCAACTTGACCGTCGGCGGTACTCAAGACTTGACCCTCGGTGGCGTGGTCAGCGGCACCAACCAACTGATCAAAAACGGTGCGGCCAACCTGACCCTCAATGGTGTCAACACCTACCAGGGCGGCACGACCCTGGACGCCGGCACCCTGACTCTGGGCAATGCGGCGGCGCTCGGCACTGGCGCACTGACCGTGGCGGGCACCTCAACCCTCGACAACAGCGCCGCTTTCACCTTGGCCAACGCCCTGACGCTGAACGCGGACTTGAGCGTGGCGGGCAACAACAATCTGACCCTGAACGGCGTGATCGGTGGTGCCGGTGCGCTGAACAAAAACGGCCTGGCCGACTTGACCCTCGGCGGCAACAACACCTTTACCGGTCCCTTGAACATCCTTTCCGGCAGCGTCACTACCGCCAGCACCGGGGCATTGGGCAACACCTCCGGCGCGAACATCAGCGCCGGCGCCAGCCTTAATCTGGGCAGCGATGCCAGCATCGCGGGCCTCAGCGGCAGCGGTGGTGTGCTGATCGGCACGGGCAGCACCTTGTCGGTGGGGGCGTCAGTACCACCAGCACCTTCGACGGTGGCCTGAGCGGCGGTGGTGGCTTGACCAAAGTCGGCACCGGCACCCTCAACCTCACCGGTATCAATGGCATCACCGGTGACACGTTGGTCAACGGCGGCACCCTGAACCTCAGCGGCTCGCTGGGCAGTTCCAACGTTGACGTCGGCAGTGGCGCGACCCTGACCGGCACCGGTTCGGTGCTGGGCGCATTAAGCGTGGCCAACGGCGGTCACCTGGGCCTGAGCAGCGGCAACACCTTGTCTGCCGGCTCGCTGGTCATGGGCAGCGGCGCCAACATGGACGTCGCCCTCGGCGCGCCCTCCACCAACTCACTGCTGAACGTCGGCGGCAACCTGACCCTCGACGGTAACCTGAATGTCAGCGATGCCGGCGGCTTCGGCGTCGGCGTTTATCGCTTGATCAACTACACCGGCAGCCTGACGGACCTGGGCCTGAACGTGGCCAGTGTGCCCGTCGGTTTCGGCCTCGGCGATCTGGTCGTGCAAACCTCGGTGGGCAATCAGGTCAACGTGTTGGTGTCGGCACCTAATGCCAATATCCGCTTCTGGGACGGTAGCCAGACAATCGCCAACGGCGTGGTGGATGGCGGCACTGGCACCTGGACGGCGGGCGGCACCAACTGGACCTCGGTCAACGGCACGCTCAATCAACCCTGGGCCGGTGACTTCGGTGTGTTCCAGGGCACGGCGGGTACGGTCACGGTGGCTGGCGCGCAACTGTTCACCGGGCTGCAATTCGTCACCGATGGCTACAACGTCGTGGCCGGCAGCGCTGGGCAATTGACCGCGGTTAACGGCACGGGCGGCAACACGGCGATCCGGGTCGATCCGGGTTCCACCGCGACCATTGGCGTCGGCATCGACGGCAGCGGCACCCTGGCCAAACTCGACAGCGGCACCCTGGTACTCAACGGCGCCAATAGTTACACCGGCGGCACGCTGCTCAATGGCGGCACGCTTGTGCTCGGCAACAACACGGCGCTGGGCACTGGTCTGCTGACGGCAGCCTCGGGCACCACCCTGGACAGCAACACTGCCGTCACCCTTGGCAATGCGGTCAGTCTGGCCGGTAACCTGAATGTCGGCGGTTCCAATGCACTGACCCTCAACGGGGCAATCGGTGGTGCGGGCGGTTTGATCAAGGCTGGCGCGGCCAACCTGACCCTCGGTGGCAACAATAGCTTCCTCGGCCCGGTCGCGTTGAATGCCGGCGGCTTGATTCTGGCCTCCAACTCGGCGCTCGGCACTGGCGCGCTGAATGCCGCCAACGGCACCACCCTGGACGCCGCGTCTGCGGTGACCGTCAACAATGTGGTGAACCTGGCCGGTAACCTCGGCATCGGTGGCACCGCTGACCTGACCCTCGGCGGCGCCGTCAACGGCGCTGGCAGCCTGAGCAAAAACGGTGCGGCCAACCTGACCCTCAATGGTGCCAATGGTTTCCTTGGCGGCGTTACCTTGAACGCCGGGACCCTGACCGTCGGCAATGCCTCAGGCCTGGGTCTCGGTAACCTGACGGTTGCCGGGGCTTCGACACTGGACAACAACACGGCGCTGAGCCTGGCCAATAACATTGGCCTGAACGCCACCGTCGCGGTGGGCGGCAGCAATGACCTGACCCTCGGCGGTGTGATCAGCGGCGCGGGCGGCCTGAGCAAAAATGGCGCGGCCAACCTGACCCTCAACGGTGTCAACACCTTGCAGGGTGACACCACCCTGAATGCCGGCACCCTGACCCTCGGCAACGCCGCGGCGCTGGGCACTGGCGCGTTGACCGTCGCCGGTGCTTCGACACTGGACAGCAGCTCGCCGCTCAGCCTGGCCAACAACGTCAACGTCAATGCGGCGTTGAACGTGGCTGGCAGCAATAACCTGACCCTGGCCGGCGTCGTTGCCGGGGCTGGAACCCTGAACAAAAATGGCGCGGCGGACCTGTCCCTCAGCGGCAACAACACCTTCAGCGGCACCTTCAATGTGCTGGGCGGCAGCCTGAGCACCCTCAGTGCCGGGGCCTTGGGCAACAACGCCGGGGTCAATCTGGGAGCAGCGACCCAGCTCAATCTGGGTGCATCCGGTAGCCTCGCCAGCCTGACGGGCAGCGGCACGGCGCTGGTCGGTGCCGGCAACACGCTGAGCATCGGCGGCAACAATGCCAGCAGCACCTTTGACGGTGTCCTCAGCGGTAGCGGTCTGCTGGACAAACTCGGCAGCGGCACTTTCAACCTGACTGGCAGCAACACCCTGACCGGTGACACCAGCATCAACGGCGGCACCTTGAATGTCAGCGGCTCGCTGGCCAGTGCCAACGTCGCGGTCAATAACGGCGGGACCCTCGCCGGCAGTGGTAGCCTCAGCGGTGCAGTCAATGTCGCCGATAGTGGTCACGTTGCACTGGCCACCGGCAGCACCTTATCGGTGGGTTCGCTGGCCTTGAGTGGTAACTCCAACCTCGACGTCGGGCTCGGTGTGCCGGTGTCTGGTGGCGGCAATGCGCTGATCAATGTCGGCGGCAACCTGACCCTCGACGGCAACTTGAACGTCAGCGACATCGGCGGTTTTGGCAGCGGTGTGTATCGCATCATCAACTACACCGGCAGCCTGACCGACAACGGTCTGTTGGTCGGTAGCGTGCCGGGCAGCGTAACGCCGGGTGATCTGCAAGTGCAGACTGCCGTGGGCAACCAGGTCAACCTGCTGGTCAGCGCACCGAACGTCACCGTGCAGTTCTGGGACGGTGCGCAACTGGTCGGCAACGGCGCGGTCAATGGCGGCAGTGGCACCTGGGGCAGTGGCACCACCAACTGGACCAATGTCAACGGCACCTTCAATCAGGCCTGGGCCAACAGCTTCGCGGTGTTCCAGGGGACGGCAGGTACCGTCACCGTCAACGGCACGCAAGCCATCACCGGCATGCAATTCGTCACCGACGGCTACACCCTGGCCAATGGCACGGCGGGCGTACTGACACTGGTCAATGGCAGCTTGGGCAATGCGACCGTTCGGGTCGATCCGAACGCCACCGCGACCCTTGGCGTAGCCCTCAATGGCGCCGGCACTCTCGGCAAATACGACACCGGCACCCTGGTGCTCAACGCGGCCAATGGCTATACCGGCGGCACGGCGCTGAACGGCGGCAAACTGGTCGTGGGCAACAATGGCGCGTTGGGCAGCGGTGTATTGACCGCGGCCAATGGCACCGCGCTGGACAGCAACACCAGCGTCAGCCTCGCTAACGCAGTGGTGCTGAATGGCGGGCTGAGTGTCGCGGGCAGCAACGCGCTGACCCTCGGCGGCGTCGTCAGCGGCACCGGCAGCCTGATCAAAAACGGTGCCTCAAGCCTGACCCTTAACGGCAGCAACACCTACGCAGGTGGCACGCAGTTGAACGCCGGTTCGTTGGTTCTTGGCAACAACAGCGCTGTAGGCACCGGCGCGCTCGGCGTCGGTGGTAGCGCGCAACTGGACAGCGCAGCTGCTCTGCAATTGGCGAACGCGATCAATCTGACCGGGCAGTTGACCCTGGCCGGCACCCAGAACACCACCCTCAGCGGCGTGATCGCGGGCACCGGCAGTCTGGTGAAAAACGGCAATGGTGCGCTGCTGCTCAGTGGCGCCAATACCTACAGCGGCGGCACCACTCTCAACGGTGGCAGCACCAGCGGTAACACCAGCAGCCTGCAAGGCGCGATCCTCAACAACGCCGCGCTGACCTTCGAGCAAACCAGCAACGGCAGCTACACCGGCAACCTTACCGGCACCGGTACATTGACCAAAAACGGCACCGGCGATTTGCTGCTCACCGGCACCAACGGCCTCACCGGCAACACCAACGTTCAGGCCGGCTCGTTGCTGGTCAACGGCACCCTCAACAGTGCCAACGTGAACGTGGCCAGCGGGGCGAAAATCGGTGGCAGCGGCCAAATCGGCGGCGCAGTGCAACTGGCCAGCGGTGCGACCCTGGTCGGCGGCGGTACTACCACGCCGTTGTCGGTCGGTTCCCTGGCGTTGTCTTCGGGCAGCAACCTGGACTTCAGCCTCGGCTCGGCCACCAGTTCGACCAACGTGGTCAACGTTGCGGGCAACCTGACCCTCGACGGCACGCTGAACGTCAGCAATGCCGGCGTCTTCGGTACAGGCGTCTATCAACTGTTCCGCTACGGCGGCAGCCTGACTGACAATGGCCTGACCTTCGGCACGTTGCCGGGCGGGGTGTTGCCATCGAGCCTGACCCTGCAAACCGCGCTGGCTAATCAGATCAATCTGTTGGTGCAAGGTGCTCCGGGTTCAGTGCAGTTCTGGAATGGTAGTAAAACCAACGCCGACGGCACGATTAGCGGCGGCAGCGGCATCTGGGGGCCGAGCACTAACTGGACTGATGCGAGCGGCACCGCGAGCCAGGATTCGACCCATCAGTTCGCCGTATTTGGCGGGCAGGGCGGAACCGTGACCGTGGTCGGCAATCAGGGCTTCACCGGGTTGCAGGTCCTGGACAACGGTTACAGTCTGGTTCCGGGCACGGGCGGCAGCCTGACGCCGGTCAACGCGGCCGATGGCAGCCTGGCTGCGGTACGGATCAACTCGGGCGTCACCACGGAAATCTCGGCGCCGTTGGTTGGTACCGGTGGCATTGAAAAACTCGATTCCGGCACGCTGGTATTGAGCGGTGCCAACACCTACAGCGGCGGCACCACCGTCAGCGGCGGTACGCTGGTGGGTAACACCACCAGCCTGCAAGGGCGTATCTTGAACAACGCCCGCCTGCTGTTTGCGCAGGACACCAGCGGACGTTTCAACGGCGTACTCAGCGGCACGGGTGATTTGGTCAAACAGGGCGCAGGGACGCTGCTCATCGATGGCGTTCAGCCGTTCAGTGGCACCGTTGAAGTGGAGCAAGGCCTGTTGCAGGTCGGTGATGCACCGACGAACTTCGGCGGACAGATTACCGTATCCAATGGCGCGGCCTTGAGCGGTAACGGCAGTGTCGGTTCGGTGGTCAACCATGGTGTCGTGATCTCTGGCGCGAACGGGGACAACCCGCGTGTAGCGGGCAACCTGACCAACGCCCCGGATGGCCTGCTGGCACTGACCGTGAACTCTGCGACCGTCACGCCGTTGGTCGTGGGCGGCACCGCCACCCTGGCCGGTAGCGTGCAAGTCAACAACCTCGCGCCATTTACCGGCAACACGACGTATGCGCTGATCACGGCGGGCGGTGGCGTCAACGGTACGTTCAGTGCCGCAAATCTGCCGGAGACCGTGTTCCTCGACTCGTCGCTGGTGTACCGCGCCAATGAGGTCGACCTGGCCGTGAGCCGCAACCAGACGTCCTTCGCCGACGTCGCGGCTACCGGCAACCAGCGTGGCACGGCCTCGGCCTTGTCCAATAATGGCCCGGCCGGCGCAGCGTTGCAGAACCAGATCGTCAACCTCTCTGCGGCCGGTGCTCGTGCAGCCTTCGACAGCTTGTCCGGGGAAATTCACGCCAGTACCGCCAGTGCGATTCTCGAGGACTCGCGCTACATCCGGGACGCGGTCAACGACCGTATGCGCCAACCGTCCTGCAGTGGGCTTGACGATCCTCGCCGCGCCCTGGCGCCCAGCGACAATCGTCTGACCAGCGGCGGTTGCCACGGTGAAATGGTGGGCTGGATGCGTGCACTCGGTACCTGGGGTGAAATGGATGGCGACAGCAACAGCGCCAAGCTGGATCGTAAACTCAGCGGCTTCATGCTCGGCACCGACAAGCAAATCGATGATCAATGGCGCGCCGGGATGGCCGCCGGTTACACCCGCAGCAGCCTGGATGCCAATGACCGCAACTCCGATGCCACGGTCGACAGCTACCACCTGGCGGCGTACCTCAACTCGCAATTCGACGCCTTGGCCGTGCGCCTGGGTGCCGCTTACAGCTGGCACGACATCGAAACCGAACGCAACGTCAACGTCGGCACCTACAACGATCGGTTGAAGGCGCATTACAACGCTCGCAGCGCCCAGGTCTTCGGCGAAGTGGGTTACGCCATTGATGCGGGCGGTCTCGCGGTCGAGCCGTTCGCCGGTTTGTCCTACGTCAATTACGACAGTGACACCGGCAAGGAAAAAGGCGGGGTAGGGCGGTTGCAGGCTAATTCCAGCCAGGACATCACGTTCTCCACCCTCGGTGTGCGCGTCGGCAAACTGCTGACCTTGGCCAACGGCTCGCAATTGACCCCGCGTGCCGCCCTCGGCTGGCGCCATGCCTACGGCGACACCAAGCCAGACGCCGACCTGACCTTCATCGACGGCGGCGCCTCGTTCAAAACCCAAGGCGTGCCGATTGCCAAGGACAGCGCACTGCTTGAAGCGGGCGTCGACTTCCAGATCACGCCGACCGGCAAGCTGGGGATTGGTTACTCGGGGCAACTGTCGAGCGACAACAGCGACAACGCAATGACCATCAGCTACAGCCTCACCTTCTAAATAGGGTCGAAGCACTTTAGCCGCCCGAAAGGGCGGTTTTTTTGCACATCAAAAGATCAAAGACCGCCGTTGTGGCGAGGGGGCTCGCCCCGTTCGGCTGCGCAGCAGTCGTAAAACCGGTGCGTGCGGTGTATCAGAAGAAATGTGGTTGCCGGTTTTAGGGTCGCTTCGCAACCCAACGGGGGCAAGCCCCCTCGCCACAGCACAACCCGCGCTCTGCTAGAATCGGCCCCATTGATCCCACAAGGTGCACCCCATGAGCGAGCCGATTCGTCTGACCCAATACAGCCACGGCGCAGGATGCGGTTGCAAAATCTCCCCGCAGGTTCTGGAGGTGATTCTGGCCGGCAGCGGCGCGCAGAACCTCGATCCCAAGCTCTGGGTCGGCAACGCCTCGCGCGATGACGCGGCGGTGTATGCCATCGACGACGAGCGTGGTGTGGTCTCGACCACTGACTTCTTTATGCCGATCGTCGATGATCCGTTCGACTTCGGCCGCATCGCCGCCACCAATGCCATCACCGAGATCTACGCCATGGGCGGCGATCCGTTGATGGCGATTGCGATCCTCGGTTGGCCGGTCAACGTGCTGGCCCCGGAAATCGCCCGTGAAGTGATTCGCGGCGGGCGTTCGATTTGCGACGAGGCAGGCATTCCACTGGCCGGCGGGCATTCCATCGACGCCCCGGAGCCGATCTTCGGTCTGGCCGTCACCGGGCTGGTGCAAAAGCGCCACATGAAACGCAACGACACCGCCACCGCCGGGTGCCTGTTGTACCTCACAAAACCGTTGGGCATCGGCATCCTCACCACCGCCGAGAAGAAGGGCAAGTTGCGCCACGCCGACATCGGCCTGGCCCGTGACTGGATGTGCACCCTGAACAAACCCGGCAGCCGCTTCGGCAAACTCGACGGCGTGACCGCGATGACCGACGTCACCGGTTTCGGTTTGTTGGGGCACTTGGTGGAGATGGCTGACGGCAGCCAACTCACCGCCCGCATCGAATACGACCGTGTGCCGCGTCTGGCCGGTGTCGAGTATTACCTCGAACAGGGCTGTGTGCCGGGTGGCACGTTGCGCAACTTCGACAGCTACGCCAGCAAACTCGGGCGCTTGCAGGAACTGCACAAACGCGTGCTGTGTGATCCTCAAACCAGCGGTGGGCTGCTGATTGCGGTCACGCCGGAGGGCAACGATCAATTCCTCGCGGTCGCCGCCGAACTGGGCCTGAGCCTTGAGCCGATCGGTGAACTGGTTGAGCGACAGACCAACGCGGTCGAGGTGTTTTGATGTCTATCGACTTCACCGACTACCGCGACATTTTCCTCAACGGCCGGCCGATGATGGATGCCCGTGCGCCGGTCGAATTCCTCAAGGGTTCGTTCCCCGGCGTGGTCAATTTGCCGCTGATGAACGACCAAGAGCGGCAACGGATCGGCACCTGTTACAAACAGCATGGCCAGCAAGCGGCTATTACGCTGGGGCATCAGTTGGTGTCTGGCCAGATCAAGGCCGAGCGCATCCAGGCCTGGGCCGAGTTTGCCCGAGCTCATCCGGATGGTTATTTGTATTGTTTTCGCGGCGGCTTGCGCTCGCAGATCGTTCAGCAGTGGCTCAAGGACGAGGCGGGCATCGACTATCCGCGGGTCGGCGGTGGCTATAAGGCGATGCGCACCTTCTTGCTCGACACTGTTGATCAAGCCGTCGCCCAATGCGATTTCGTTCTGCTGGGTGGCATGACTGGCACCGGCAAAACCGAGGTGCTGACGCAGTTGAACAACGGGCTGGACCTGGAAGGCTACGCCAATCACCGGGGTTCAAGCTTCGGCAAACGTGCCACCGGCCAACCCTCCAACATCGACTTTGAAAACCGTCTGGCCGTGGACGTGCTGAAGAAGCGCGCACGGGGTATCGAGCAATTCGTGCTGGAAGACGAGAGCCGGGCGGTCGGCAGTTGTGCCTTGCCGCTGCCGTTGTTTCAGGGCATGCAGCAGTTTCCGATGGTCTGGCTCGAAGACAGCCTAGAGGGGCGCGTTGAGCGGATCTTGCGTGATTACGTAGTGGACCTGTGTGCCGAATTTATCGGCGTACATGGCGAGGAAGGCTTTGCGCTGTTTTCCGAGCGTTTGCTGGAAAGTTTGAATAACGTGCAGAAGCGCTTGGGCGGTGAACGCCATCGACGGATGCTGTTGTTGATGGAAGACGCACTGGCCGAGCAGGCAAGCAGCGGTGCGGTGGACTTGCACCGTGGCTGGATCGAAGGATTGCTGAGCGAGTACTACGACCCGATGTATGCGTTTCAGCGCGAGAAGAAAGGTGCGCGGATCGAGTTTGCCGGGGAGCGGGGGGCGGTGTTGGAGTACCTTCGCGAACGCAGTATTTCGCAGGTTTGATATTGTTATTGCCGGCCTCTTCGCGAGCAAGCCCGCTCCCACATTGGATCTGCGCCGTACACAAAATTTGTGTCCAATGAAGATCTACTGTGGGAGCGGGCTTGCTCGCGAAGGCGTCTATACAGGCGCCAAATCTATTAAAGCAATGCAGCCCCGACCAACCCGCTGATCACACCAATCAGCATGGTCATCAGCGCCACGCTCACCAGCACCCGAGCGTTGAAATCCTTGCGCAGCATCAGCAGCGACGGCAGGCTGATGCTCGGCAGCGTCATCAGCAGCGCGACCGCCGGGGCGGTGCCCATGCCCAGGGTCATCATGGTTTGTACGATCGGGATTTCTGCAGCGGTCGGAATCACGAACAGCGTACCGATGATCGCCAGCGGCACCAGCCACAGCAGGCTGTTGGCCATGGCGCCATCGATGTGCGGAAACACCCAGACCCGCACCGCACCCAGTACCAGCACCGCCAGGATGTAGACAGGGATGGTGCTCCAGAACAATTGCCAGATCGTCTTGCCCCAACGGGTCAGGAACGGTTGCGCGTCGGTCTCGCGTGCTTCGACTACTGCCTCGACCGCCGCTTCAGGCAAGGTCTCCGGGCCGGCGATACGCTGCGCCACCATCGACACCCCGAACACCAGTACGATGCCCGCTACCAGCCGCAACGCCGTGAAACCCCAACCGAGCACGAAGCCCATGAACACCAGCGTGGCGGGGTTGAGCACCGGGTTGCCGATCCAGAACGCCAGCGCCGCACCGACTGATACGTTCTGCCGACGCATGCCGGCAGCCACCGGGGCGGCGCAGCACGAGCACATCATGCCCGGCAGGGCGAACAGGCCGCCGCGCAGGGTCGAGGCGAAACCGGCGCGGCCGAACAGGCGCAGCAGCCAGTCTCGCGGAATCAGCACTTGCAGCAGGGAACCGAGAATGACCGCCAGCACCGCGGCTTTCCAGATCGCCAGGAAATACACCTTGGCGTAGGCCAGGGCGGCGGTCAGAGGATCGGACAGTTGGTCGTTGATGATCGAGGCGCCGATGCTGTGGTTGTCAGCGGCGACGAAGGCCTTGAGGTAGTACGGCGACCACTTGACGTAGTAGAGGCCGACACAGGCGACCAGCAGGAACAGGGCGGGTTTCCACCAGAACGACCAGCCCCGGGCGGGGACTGCTACGGTTGAGAGTGACATGGCGAGGTTCCGGACAATGGGGAGATGCTGGCAATGATAGCCCAGCCCCTTAGTCAACGTGGTCCCGACAGTGCGTGGGACGTAGCGACCTCTTATGTCGGACAGTTCTGCGAGCCGTTATCCAGCCCTTGTTTGTAGACGTGGCTTTCCAGGCTGGCCTTGCCGTTGTGCCAGGTCAGGGTCAGCACGTACAGCGAGTCGTAGTCGCTGGACGCCCAGTCTTCGGTGATGTTCTGTTTCTTGCCGACGGCTTCGCTGGCGACCTTGTTGATCAGTTCGGGCAGGTAGCCGTGGGACCAGGCGGTGTAGATGATCGCGTTGTGGTACTTGTCGTGGACCAACTCATCCGCCAGATCGCTGGTGTCGTTGGCCGAGAAGTTGATGTTCACCGGCAACCCGAGCTTGATCGCGCTGGGGCTGATGGTCATCAGTGGTCGGATGTAACTGTAGGAGTTATCGAGTTCGCCTTCCTCGACATTGCGCGTCGGGTTAGCAGCAAACACGTAGTTGGCCTTGCCGAATTTCTCTGGCAGTAGGGTGGACAGCTTGATCGCACGGTTCAATCCCTGGCAATTTAGCTGACCCAGGCCGCCTGCGGGTTTTTCCGCGTGGCGCAGGAACACCAGCGTCTGGGTACCGTCGGCCGGCTGGGCGCGGCTTTCGCTGGACTCCAGCGACAGGAACAGCGCGCTCGCTGCCAACAACGAGGGCAGAACGATAAACGCGCGATGCTTGAAGCGTTGGGCGAATTTCAAAAGGGTCTTCATTCAGTAAAGTGATCTTCAGCGCATTCGATTAAGGCTGACAAACCTTTACACCGTGAGCTCCCAGCGTCGGGTGTTTTCCATGTCGTTGCGCCGGTCCGTCTCCGTAATGGGCAGTGCTCAGAGTCCCCTGAAGCCCTTTGGTTCGATCCCGGCGGGTTCGCCGCACTTTAGCGACAACCTTTGACGGGGTGGCGGAAGGTTATCGACAGGATGTTGCGGATTTATGGACGTTGGCAGATCTATGCACTGAATGGTCCCTGTAGGAGCTGCCGAAGGCTGCGATCTTTTGAACTTGACCTTCAACAATGTCGAACAGATCAAGATCAAAAGATCGCAGCCTTCGGCAGCTCCTACATTATGATCAGCAGCTTCAATGTTTGCGTGGATGCTCCCATGACCGATCTCTCTGCGTTCCCGATTACCGGTAAATGGCCGGCCCAGTACCCTGAGTGGATTCAGCTCTACTCCCTGCCGACCCCCAACGGCGTCAAGGTCTCGATCATGCTCGAAGAGATCGGCTTGCCGTACGAACCGCACCGCGTGGGCTTCGAGACTAACGATCAGTTGTCACCCGAGTTCATGTCGTTGAACCCCAACAACAAGATCCCGGCGATCATCGACCCTCACGGTCCGGGGGACCAGCCACTGCCGCTGTTCGAGTCCGGGGCGATTCTGATCTACCTCGCCGACAAGAGCGGCCAATTGCTGGCCCAGGAATCGGCGGCGCGCTACGAGACGATTCAGTGGTTGATGTTTCAGATGGGCGGTATCGGGCCGATGTTCGGCCAGGTTGGTTTTTTCAATAAATTCGGCGGCAAGGATTACGAGGACAAACGGCCCCGTGATCGCTACGTCGAGGAAAGCAAACTGCTGCTCAAGGTCCTCGACGAGCGTCTGGAAGGGCGCGACTGGATCATGGGCGAGCGCTACACCATCGCCGACATCGCGATGTTTCCATGGGTGCGCAACCTGATCGGCTTCTATGAGGCCGGCGATTTGGTGGGTATCCAGAACTTCGCCAACGTTACGCGAGTGCTGGAGCGCTTCCTGGCACGGCCGGCGGTAATGCGTGGGCTGGAAATTCCCAAGTAACCCTTTTCAAGACCAGGGACGGCCATGCGCTCATTTCCTTTCAAGCAAGTTGATGTCTTCAGCCGCGTTGCGCTCAAAGGCAACCCTTTGGCGGTGGTGTTCGGCGCTGACGAGCTCAGTGATGAACAAATGGCGGCGTTCGCGACCTGGACCAACCTCAGCGAAACCACGTTCGTGCTCGAACCCCGGGATTCGCGCGCCGACTATCGGGTGCGGATCTTCACCACTCTGTCGGAGCTGCCATTCGCCGGTCATCCGACCTTGGGCACCTGTCACGCCTGGCTTGAAGCCGGCGGCGTACCCAAGGGCGAGGAGATCATTCAGGAGTGCGGCGTCGGTCTGGTGCGCGTTCGCCGGCAAGGCGCGGAGCTGGCGTTCCTCGCGCCGCCGTTGCTGAGAACCGGTCCGCTGGACGTTGACCTGTTAGAACGGGTGCGGCTCGGGCTCGGGCTGGAGAAAGGCTCGATTGTTCGGGCGCAGTGGGTCGATAACGGCGCCGGCTGGCTGGTGGTGATGGTCGAGGATCGGCAGCAGGTGCTCGATTTGCAACCGGATCATTCGCAAATGCTCGGCCTGGCCGTCGGCGTTATCGCACCCTGGCACTCCGAGCGCGATGGCGCTGACGCACAGTTCGAAGTGCGGGCGTTCATCTCCGGCGACGGCATGCCGGAAGACCCGGCCACCGGCAGCCTAAACGCCGGAATCGCCCAATGGCTGCTCGGCGAAGGGCTGGCGCCGGCGTCTTACGTGGTCAGCCAGGGCCTGACCATGGGCCGCGCAGGGCGGATTCAGGTCGATCAGGTGGGCAATGAGATCTGGATCGGCGGCGCGGTGGTGACCTGCATCGACGGGACCCTGAAGCTGTAACAAAACCCGTGGAATCAACACAAATCCACTGTGGGAGCGAGCTTGCTCGCGATAGCGGTCTGTCAGTCGCTTACATTGTGGCTTTGGAACCGTCATCGCGAGCAAGCTCGCTCCCACAGTGATTATTGTCAGGCCTGTAAGGGTCTGTTTCTTCCCTGAGGTTTGTGTCCTGCACCTGACAGGGCATAAGCTTCACCCCTTACGACTTTCGTCTTGTCACTGTCTTTCAGGAAAACCCATGTCCAGCCAGTTCCCCGAAGCTCGTCCACGCCGTCTGCGCCGCAATGCGAGCCTGCGCAGTCTGTTCCAGGAAACCGAGTTCAGCCTGAACGATCTGGTGCTGCCGATTTTTGTTGAAGAAGAAATCGACGATTTCGTCCCGATCAAAAGCATGCCCGGTGTGATGCGCATTCCGGAGTCGAAACTGGCCGGGGAGATCGAGCGCTATGCCCGTGCCGGGATCAAATCGGTGATGACCTTCGGCGTGTCCCATCACCTGGACAGCAGTGGCAGCGACACCTGGAACGACAACGGCCTGGTGTCGCGGATGTCGCGTATCGCCAAGGACGCCGTGCCGGAAATGATCGTGATGTCCGACACCTGCTTCTGTGAATACACCGACCACGGCCACTGCGGCGTGGTGCACAACCATGAAGTCGACAACGACAAGACCCTGATCAATCTCGGCAAACAAGCCGTGGCGGCGGCCCGGGCCGGCGCGGACGTGATCGCTCCGTCGGCGGCCATGGACGGCCAGGTCCGGGCCATTCGCCGGGCGCTGGACGAGGCCGGTTTCACCCAGACCGCGATCATGGCGTATTCGACCAAGTTCGCTTCGGCACTCTACGGCCCGTTCCGTGAGGCCGGCGGCAGCGCTTTGAAAGGCGACCGCAAAAGCTACCAGATGAACCCGATGAACCGCCGCGAAGCCGTGCGCGAATCGCTGCTGGACGAACAGGAAGGCGCCGATGCGCTGATGGTCAAACCGGCCGGCGCGTACCTGGACATCATCCGCGACATCCGCGAAGTCTCGCGTCTGCCGCTGTCGGCGTACCAGGTAAGTGGTGAGTACGCGATGATCAAGTTCGCCGCCCAGGCCGGAGCGATTGATGAAGACCGCGTGGTGCGCGAAAGCCTTGGGGCGATCAAGCGGGCGGGGGCGGATTTGATCTTCACCTACTTCGCGATGGATCTGGCCTTGGCCGGGATCTAACGACCACCGCAAACTCCCACAGTTGTTTGATGTTGGACGCAACTCCTGTGAACGACGCAGCCACCTGTGGGAGCGAGCCTGCTCGGGATTGCGGCGGATCAGTCACATTGATGTTGGATATGCTGTCGTTATCGCGAGCAGGCTCACTCCCACATTTGAGATGTGTTGGGTCAGTGGGACCCAAAAAACAACCGTATCCCATGATCCCGGAAATACCGCTCGATCACTTTCGGGTCCGCGCTGTTATCGGCAATCGCCACATACGTATCCGGGCGCAGCAAATAAAACCCATTGCGCGCCAACCCCGCCGTGTCAAACGCTGGCCGCCAGTCGAACACGTGCAGCGGCAAATGATGCTCGATACACCAGGCGATCATTTCGTCGCTGGTATCGCCGTACACATGCACCTGCCAGGTCGGGTTTTTCAGCGGTTCGTAGTTATCGCCTTCGCCATCGTGCGCCCAGGGCAAGCGGTCACCGCCGTGGACCTGCCCGGTCACGCCTTCGCTCAGCGGCATGCCGCGATAGTTGAGGGTGATCTGCGACACCGTGCGAAACAGGAATTCGCGCGTTGCCGCGAACGAAGCCATTTTCGGGATCAGAAATGGCGCCAGGCGCGTGCGCAGCAGGTCGGCGACTTTGCCCTCGGCGGTGACGAAGCTGAACACCCGGTCGGTGGTGGACACCAGGCGCCGGGCGAAGGCGATGCGTTCGGTTTCGTAGCTATCGAGTAATTTGGAGGTGGCGCCGCCGCTCAGGACTGCGGCGATTTTCCAGGCCAGGTTGATCGCGTCGCCAATCCCGGTGTTCATGCCCTGGCCACCGGCGGGGCTGTGGACGTGGGCGGCGTCGCCGAGTAGAAACGCCCGGCCGCTGCGAAAGAATTCCGCCACCCGATGATGCACCCGGTAGGTCGAGAACCAATTCACCTGTTCGACCTGCACTTTCAGATGCTCGATGGCGTGGCTGCTGACGTCTTCGAATTTTAGGGTTTCGGCATGCTCGGCGCGCTCATCGCGCACAGTGCCGATCAGCCGGGCATGACCTTCGCTGGCCAACGGGAACACTGCGAGAAAGTCCGCTTCATCGAGGTCCACGTGCAGTTCACCGTTGAACGCCGGGCCGCTGGCCTGCACGTCGGCGACGTAGAAAATCTGCTGGTAGGTGCCGCCGGGGAATCCGCTGTCCAGAGTCTTGCGCACAATCGACCGGGCGCCGTCGCAACCCGCGATGTAGCAGGCCTCGCAGGTTTCCTGTCGGCCATCGGGCAGGCGCAACTGCGCGCTGATGCCGTCGCTGGTTTCCTTGAAGTTTTCCAGTTCGGTATTGCGCTCCACGGTGATGCCGAAGGTTTCAAGGCGTTCGATCAGCAGTTGCTCGTGTTCGTCCTGGGGAAAAATTTCCATGAACGCGTAGGGCGTCAGGCCCTCGCCGATGCGGGTCAACGGCAGGCGCGCCACGGCTTCGCCCTTGACCCAGAAATTCGCCGCCGCCACCCGATGGCCGTTTTGCACGATGGTGTCGCTGAGGTCGAGTTGACGATACAACTCAAGGGTCCGGGCCTGGACGGCCAGGGCGCGCGAGGTGGTGCCGGGGGCGAGGGTCTTGTCGATGATGCGCACGCGGATGCCGAGCTTGCTCAGCCACAGCGCCAGCACCAGGCCAGTCGGGCCGGCGCCGATGATCAACACGTCGCTTCGGTTCATGGGGCCATTCTCCGAGGGGTGTGTTGGGCAAGTATGGTTCAGACAGGGCGATCAGGCTGGGTGAATACAAAACCCTTGTGGGAGCGGGCCAAATACTTCGGGGGAACAGTCGGACGTGACCACAGTCATAGCCTGCGCCATGCCATTGATCGTATGGTTAACCCGGCTAAACGGATTTGATGGAGCACCATGCACGCCCACCGATTGATCACGAGCCTCGCTGCCTTGCTGGTCCTGGCCGGTTGCGGTACTCAGCGCACCCAGGAAACGCCGCCCCGCAAACCTGCCGAGGTCAAGGCGCAGATCGTGCGCCTGTTGCCGGCCAAGACCGCCGACCGCGAAGGGTGGGCGACGGACATCTACGCAGCGTTTGTCGCCCAGGACATTTCACCGACCACGCAAAACCTTTGCGCGGTCCTGGCCGTCACCGAGCAGGAATCGACCTTCCAGGTAGACCCAACCGTGCCGGGCCTGGGCAAGATCGCCCGGGACGAGATCGATCGCCGCGCCGCCAAGGTGCACATCCCCAGTTTGCTGGTCAGCGCTGCGTTGCAAGTCCGTTCACCGAGCGGCAAAAGCTACAGCGACCGACTCAATGCCGCCCGCAGCGAAAAAGAACTCAGCGCAATCTTCGATGACTTCATCAGCATGGTGCCCATGGGCCGGACCTTGTTCAGTGGGTTCAATCCGGTGCACACCGCCGGGCCGATGCAGGTCAGCGTCGAATTCGCCGAGCAGGAGACACGCCATTATCCCTATCCGGTGACGGGCTCGATTCGCCATGAGGTGTTCAGCCGTCGCGGCGGCATGTACTTCGGCATTGCCCATTTGCTCGGCTACCCGGTGAGCTACAAGCAGCCGCTGTATCGCTTTGCCGATTTCAATGCCGGTTGGTACGCCAGCCGTAATGCGGCATTCCAAAATGCGCTCAGTCGCGCGTCCGGCATCCCGCTGGCGCTGGACGGTGACGTGATCCGCTACGATTCGATCATGCCCGGCACCACGGAACTGGCGGTGCGCACCCTCGGCAAGCAACTGGGCATGCGCAATCCGACGATTCGCGATCAGTTAAATAAGGGCCAAACCCTGGAATTTGAAGACACGGCGCTCTACCGGAAAGTCTTCGCCCTGGCCGAGAAGGCCGAAGGCCGGGCGTTGCCGCGTGCGATGTTGCCGGGGATCGAACTGCACAGCCCGAAGATCACCCGCAAACTCACCACGGCATGGTTTGCCAAGCGGGTTGATGAGCGTTATCAGCGGTGTATGGCGAAGGGGAGTTGATCTTTAACCAATGCCCAGGCACCGCATGAATGTCGGGTTGCCACAGGCATAAAAAACCCGGCTGATAAGGCCGGGCTTTTCGTTGATTGCTGCGTTAAAACCATTCATTGACGGCAATGATGGTTGCGATGCATGGCTGAGTGGCGCGCTCCCACAGGGTTTGTATCGGACCTTTGCTATTGACTCACGGGCGACGACGCACAAACTTGCGCCACAGCCAAACCCACAGCATAAACAACGGGAAGGCCAGGATCAGGAACGGCAGCGCGTAACTGCCTTTCTCCAGCGCATCGACGGCGCCATCGGCGAGGTTGTCCAGCAGATTGCTGAACGCCCGGCTCAGGTGCGACGAGCGACTGCTGGCGCCGGTCGGCTGGAATGACAGCGTGACCCGATTGGTGTCCAGTCGGCGCTGCTGACCAGCGGCGACCTGGGCCAGGGCTTGCAGCTCGTTTTCGATGCCGGCCTGCTCTTTGCTCAGGGCGATCAGGTCGGTGACGCTGATGTCCCGGCGACTCGCCAGTTCGTCCAGGCGTTGCTGCTGAGCCTTGAGCCGTTCCTGGCGGCGGCGGGTGTCATCCACCGCATCGGCGAGGTCTTCGGCAGAAGTGACTCGCTGGCCCATTTCGCCGCCCTCGGCAGCCATCGCCACCAACGGTTCGACGCCAGCGGGGGCGATGCGCAAGGTGATTTCGGCGCGGCCGGCACCTTGCTCGATGCGCAACACGTTACAGGCACCGAAACGTGCGGTTTCGCAGGCCTCGCGGGTGGCCTGTAAGCGCGGCGCGATTTGCGCTTGGGGCAGCAACAGTTGCAATTGGTGCTCATAAGCGAGCATCGCGCCGCCACGTCCCTGTTCACCGGCTAGACTGGCCGATGACGACCGTTCGCTTGGCGAGCAGCCGCTCAGGGCCAGGCAGGCCAGTACAAACCAATAGACGCGAGGCATTGAGGCAGGTTTGCCATCCGGTTGGCGCATGTTCGATCCTTGAGGTGTGCAGCGGGACGTCAGCAGTGCGCCCCGGGAGCGCGCATCTTACCTGCATCATTCGGCCAAATGGCAGCGAACCTGCTCCGTGCCCCATCGTCTACTCACTGATTGTTTGTTCGCCGGGAGGGCGCGACATGTATCAGCTTTACGGACAACAGAACTCCGGCGCGGCGGCGATAGAAGCGGCCCTCGAACTCTGCGCGATCCCTTATCGGTTTATCGATGTCGCCGGTTCCGCAGAGGCGGCCCATGCGCTGGAAAAGCTCAACCCGATGAAGCAGATCCCGACACTGGAGCTGCCTGACGGCAGTGCTCTGACCGAGAGCGCGGCGATCCTCATTCACTTGGGGCTGACTTTTCCCTCGTCGGGCCTGCTGCCAGACAACCCGGCAGAGCGGGATCAGGCCATTCGCGGCCTGGTCTACATCATCTGCAATTGCTATCAGGCCATAGGCCTCATCGACTACCCCGAACGCTGGTTGGCCGAGGCTGACGAATCGTCCAGGGAAAACCTCATGGCCGGCGCTCGTGCGCGATTGCATTGGAGTTGGGAGGTGTTTGCCGATCAGTTTTCCGGTGAGCTGTACCTGGGCGCCGAGATCCCGGGAGCGCTGGATGTGCTGGCAGCAGTGGTGACGCGCTGGGCCGGGAGCCGGGAGCATTTACGCAGTGCCAGACCGGGTTTTTACGCCTGGCTGACGCGGATTGATCGGCATCCGACCTTGGCGCCGGTCTTTGCCCGGCATTGGCCGACCTGAACCGTACCGCCGATCAACTGCCCTGATTGTCCTTGAGACCACCGAAAATCAAATGTGGGAGCGGGCTTGCTCGCGAATTCGGTGCATCAGTCGACGATGATGGCGGCTGACACAACGCATTCGCGAGCAAGCCCGCTCCCACAAGGGATTTGCGGTTTAGTGAGATCGCGCCCGATCACTCCCCGCGAATGTACTGCTCCAACTGACGAATCAATTCCGCCTGTTCGGCAATCGCTTCCTTGACCAGGTCACCGATGGACAGCAAGCCCAGCAACTTGCCGTTCTCCACCACAGGCAGGTGGCGCAGGCGTCTGTCGGACATGATACCCAGGCAGGTATCGACGGTTTGGTGGGTGTCGACGGTGATCACCGGGGACGCCATGATGTCGCGTACCGGGGTGCCCACCGAAGAGCGGCCGTGCAGCACCAGTTTGCGCGCGTAGTCGCGCTCACTGATGATGCCCAGCACTTCGTCGTTCTCCACCACCAGCAAGGCACCGACGTTCTTCTCGGCCATCTTCATCAGTGCTTCGAGCACCATGTGGTCGGGTTTGATCTGGTGCACTTCCTGATTCTTCTGATCTTTCAACTTGAGCAGTTGGGCGACGGTTTTCATGGCGGCTTCTCAGGTGTTGTCGTTGTTCTTGAAGAATCGTAGACCCAAGCGCGCAGGGCAAGGCGCAAAGCGGCAGATAACACGCAAAAAACGTCATTTGGCGGTTTTTCTTCCGAAAACCTCGCGAACCAGCTCGATAAACGCGCGTAAACCGGCGGGAACATGTCGGTTGGCCGGGTAATAGAGACAGAGGCCGGGGTAGGGCGGCAACCAGTCTTGCAGCACCCGAATCAACCGACCGGCGGCCAGATGCCCGGCAATCGAATGTTCGTTGGTACAGGCCAGCCCTACACCTTGAAGCGCGGCGTCGACGATCAGTTGATGGCTGTCGAGGGTGAGCGGGCCGTTGACGTCGATGATCTGCTGTTGGCCACGTTTTTCGAATTCCCAACGGTATAGCGTGCCGCTGGCAAACCGCGTGCGAATGCAGCTGTGCCCAGCCAGATCCGTCGGTGAACGGGGTTTGGGATGGCGGGCGAAATAGTCGGGCGACCCGACCACCGCAAACTTCAGCGGCGGGCTACAGGGCACGGCAATCATGTCCAGGGGGACGCTGTCGGACAGGCGGATACCGGCGTCGAACCCGTCGGCGACAATGTCCACCAACGCGGTGTCGGTGACGATGTCCAGGCGCATGTCCGGGTAACGTTTGAGGAATTCCACCACCACCGGGGTCATGAGCATCTGCACCGCGCCTTCAGTGGCGTTGATCCGCAGGGTGCCGCTCGGTGTGTCGCGAAACTGGTTCACGGCCTCCATCGCCGCCGAGATCTCGTGCAGCGCCGGCCGCACCCGGGCCAGGAACTGCTCGCCGGCCTCCGATAACGAGACGCTACGGGTGGTGCGATTGAACAGACGCACGCCCATGCGCTGCTCCAGCGCAGCAATGGCGTGGCTCATGGCCGAGGGCGACATACCCAGTTCATCCGCCGCGCGGCGGAAACTGCGGTGGGTTGAAACGGCGACCACGGCGTTGAGTTCCAATAAACCCATCTTCTGCATTGTGCTGTTTCCTGCATCAGTTCATCCCATATTAGCCCGATTGTTTGAAGGACGGCTGGGGCCTACCTTGGTATCTGACCCACCGCAAATCTCTTGTGGGAGCGGGCTTGCTCGCGAAAGCGGACTGACATTCAACATTGATGTCGACTGACACGGCCTCTTCGCGAGCAAGCCCGCTCCCACAAGGGGATCTCATTTTTAATCGGGAATTTCACATGACCCAGACCGTCCTCATCACCGGCGCCTCCACCGGCTTCGGCCAATCCGCCGCGCAACTGTTCGCAGCCCTTGGCTGGAACGTCGTGGCTACCATGCGCAACCCCGCTGCCGGCGCCCCACTGGCCACCCTTGAAAACGTGCTGGTGACCCGTCTCGACGTCCAGGACGCCGGCAGTATCAGCACCGCCATTGCGGCGGGGATCGAGCGCTTCGGTGCAATCGATGTATTGGTCAACAACGCGGGTTTCGGCCTGTTCGGTGTGTTCGAAGGGACATCCCGGGAGAAGATCCGCGAGCAGTTCGACGTCAACGTCTTCGGCGTGATGGACGTGACCCGGGCGATCCTGCCGCACTTTCGTCAGCGCCAGGCCGGGGTGATCATCAATGTCAGTTCCGGTGCCGGGGTGTTTGGGTTGCCGATGATTTCGGCCTACACCGCCAGCAAATTTGCGCTGGAAGGGTTTTCCGAGTCGCTGTCCTATGAACTGGCGTCGCAGAACATCACCGTGAAAATCGTCGAGCCGGGCGGGGTGGTCAGCACTGAGTTTGGTTCGCGCTCGGCAGCTGAGGCTGCGCAATTGAACGCGCCGAGGGCTTACGACAATTTTGTCGGGGCGGCGATGAAGGTATTCGAAGGGTTGCGCGGCGAACGCCTGGCCACCTCCGAGGACGTGGCGCAGGTGATCGTTGATGCAGCCAGTGACGGGACTGACCGGTTGCGCTATGTGGCGACCCAGGACATCGAGCCACTGGTGAAAGCACGGCGGGAAACATCGGAATTTGAATACATGGCGATGATGCGCGGGAAGTTCGCTGACCTGTGACATGAAGCGAAAACTGTGGGAGCGGGCTTGCTCGCGAAAGCGGCGTGTCAGCCACCATCATCGTCGACTGACACGCCGCCTTCGCGAGCAAGCCCGCTCCCACAGGTTTCGCATCCACCTCGCCGAGAGCGCTATCCCCGGCAATGACGCGTAGAATTGCGCCCTGAATCAGATTCGAGGTTGCAGTGGTGGATTTACAGCAGGGCTTCGTCCTGACCCGGCATTGGCGCGATACCCCGGCCGGCACCGAAGTCGAGTTCTGGCTGGCGACCGATGCCGGTCCCCGGCGCATCCGCCTGCCTCATCAACCGTCGGTGGCCTTCATCCCGGCGGAGCAGCGCGAGCAGGCCGAAACCGTGTTGCGCGGGGAAAAGAACGTCGAACTGCGGCCCTTGGCCCTGCTGGATTTCGAGCATCGTCCGGTGCTCGGCCTGTATTGCCAGCAGCACGGCCAGTTGATGCGGCTGGAAACCGCGCTGCGCAAGGTCGGGGTCGAGATGTTCGAAGCCGACGTGCGCCCGCCGGAACGCTACATGATGGAGCGTTTCATCACCGCGCCCGTGCAGTTCGGTGGCACACCCAACGCCGAAGGCCTGCTGCTCGACGCGCAAATGAAACCGGCCCCCGGTTACCGGCCGAATCTGCGACTGGTGTCCCTCGACATCGAAACCACCGCCCAGGGCGAACTCTATTCCATCGCGCTGGAAGGCTGCGGCGAGCGTCAGGTGTACATGCTCGGCCCACCCAACGGTGACGCCCGCGCGGTGGATTTCCAGCTCGAATACTGCGACTCCCGAACCCTGCTACTGAAAAAACTCAACGAATGGTTCGCCCGACACGATCCCGACGCGATCATCGGCTGGAACGTCGTGCAGTTCGACCTGCGTGTCCTCCACGAGCACGCCCGGCGCCTTGCGGTGCCGCTGAAACTGGGGCGTGGCGGCGAAGAAATGCAGTGGCGCGAGCACGGCAGCCGCAATCATTACTTCGCCTCGGCGGCCGGGCGCTTGATCATCGACGGCATCGAATCCCTGCGTTCGGCGACCTGGAGCTTCCCCTCGTTCAGCCTGGAAAACGTCGCACAAACCCTGCTCGGCGAAGGCAAGGCGATCAGCACGCCGTACCAGCGCATGGACGAAATCAACCGCATGTTCGCCGAAGACAAACCGGCGCTGGCCACCTACAACCTCAAGGATTGCGAACTGGTCACGCGGATCTTCGCCAAAACCGAGTTGCTGACCTTCCTGCTGGAACGGGCCAGCGTCACCGGTTTGCCGGCGGATCGCAGCGGCGGTTCGGTGGCGGCGTTCACGCACCTGTATATGCCGCTGATGCACCGTCAGGGCTTCGTCGCGCCGAACCTCGGCGGCAAACCACCCCAGGCCAGCCCCGGCGGTTTTGTGATGGACTCGCAACCGGGGTTGTACGAGTCAGTGCTGGTGCTCGACTACAAAAGCCTTTATCCGTCGATCATCCGTACCTTCCTGATCGACCCGGTAGGGCTGATCGAGGGCCTCAAGCACCCTGACGACAGTGAGTCGGTACCCGGCTTTCGCGGTGCGCGTTTTTCCCGAACCCGGCATTGCCTGCCGGCCATCGTCGCGCGGGTCGCCGAAGGTCGCGAAACCGCCAAGCGTGAACACAACGCGCCGCTGTCCCAGGCCCTGAAAATCATCATGAACGCTTTTTACGGCGTGCTCGGTTCCAGCGGTTGCCGGTTCTTCGATACGCGGCTGGCCTCATCCATCACCCTGCGTGGCCATGAAATCATGCTGCGCACCCGGCAGTTGATCGAAGCCCAGGGCCACGCGGTGATTTATGGCGACACCGACTCGACCTTCGTCTGGCTACGCCGCGCCCACGGTCAGGAAGAAGCGGCGCAGATCGGCCGCGCTTTGGTGGATCACGTCAATCAGTGGTGGCGTGAGCATGTGCAGCAGCAATATGGTCTGGAAAGTGCGCTGGAATTGCAGTTTGAAACCCACTACAAACGCTTCCTGATGCCGACCATTCGCGGGGCCGAGGAGGGCAGCAAGAAGCGTTACGCCGGGTTGGTCACCCGCGCTGACGGCACTGACGAAATGATCTACAAGGGCCTGGAAACCGTACGCACCGACTGGTCGCTGCTGGCCCGGCAATTTCAGCAGGAGCTGTACTCGCGGATCTTCCATCGCCAGCCGTATCAGGACTATGTGCGCGACTACGTGCGCAAGACCCTCGCCGGTGAGTTCGACGACCGCCTGGTCTATCGCAAGCGACTGCGCCGCACCCTCGACGAATATGAGCGCAACGTGCCGCCCCATGTGCGGGCGGCGCGGATGGCCGACGCCTATAACGAACAGCAGGGCCGCCCGAAGCAATACCAGAATGGCGGCTGGATCAGCTACGTGATCAGCGTCGCCGGGCCGGAGCCGCTGGAGATCCGCAGTGCGCCAATTGACTACGACCACTACGTCACCCGGCAACTGCAACCGGTGGCCGACGCGATCCTGCCGTTCGTCGATGACGACTTCTCAACGCTGATTGGTGGGCAGTTGGGCCTGTTTTAGGTCCAGCAGCGACAGCGTCCAGTCATCCTGTATGCCATGGAAAAATTGATCCAGCGCCCGATGGAACAGGCTGCCGTCGGGGGCAACTTGGGCGAACAGGGTCATGGAGGAGTGAAACTTGAGATCATCGGGATGGCCGAAAATCTCGGCAATCGAGCGTTTTTTCAGGTTCAGCACTAACTGGGTGCAGGTGCGCAACCGTGCGCCCAACAGTGGATGCTTGAGGTAGGCCGCCGCTTCTTCGGCGGAACCAATGGCGAAATGGCGGGACATTTCGCTGCCGCCGAGCCCGGCAATCTGCGGAAAGATGAACCACATCCAGTGCCGGCGTTTCTGGCCGGCGCGTAGCTCCTCCTGAACCCACTCGAACACCGGGTCCTGTGCCTGGACAAAGCGTGGCAGATTGAACGAGTCGAGCTGATCGGTGCTTCTCATTCCGAAGCCCTCTACAGGTCGCGATGGCTCAGACCATGGCCAACCGCTGCTTACGTTGTGGCGCGCGAAACGCTTGGTCCAGCGCCTCCAGATCCGCAGCTTCCAGCTTCAACTGCGCCGCTTGCGCATTGAGCGTCACGTGCTCGGGTCGGACCGCTTTAGGAATCGCAATGACACTGTCCTGACGCAGTATCCATGCCAGCGCTACCTGGGCCGGTGTTACCCCGTGACGGGCGGCCACCTGTTTGAGCGTCGAGTTCACCAGCATATGCCCACCCTGGCCGATCGGACAGTAGGCCATTGTCGGCAGATTGTGTGCCTGGCTCCAGGGCAACAGGTCGAATTCGATGCCGCGCTCTTCCAAGTTGTACAGCACCTGATTGGTGGCGCAGGCCGGTGAGGCCAGTTCGTGCAAGTCGTCGAGGTCGAAATTGGACACGCCCCAGCGACCGATCCTGCCGTCTTCGCGCAGGCGTTCGAAGGCTTCGACGGTTTCCTCCAGTGGGTATTGGCCGCGCCAGTGCAGCAGGTACAAATCGATGTAATCGGTGTTCAAGCGCCGCAGGCTGCGCTCACAGGCCTGGGGAATGCCTTTGCGGCTGGCGTTGTGCGGGTAGACCTTGCTGACCAGAAAGACCTTGTCACGAAGACCTGCGATGGCTTCACCGACCACTTCTTCAGCACCGCCCTCGGCGTACATTTCGGCGCTGTCGATCAGGGTCATGCCCAGTTCGATGCCCTGGCGCAGGGCCGCGACTTCATTACGGTGCGCCGAGCGATCCTCGCCCATGCGCCAAGTGCCCTGGCCGATGACCGGTACGTTGACGCCAGCCAGTTCAAGGGTCCGCATGAAAAACCTCCTTTTTGGAAACGCGATGGATACTTCAGTGGGCAGCAGATTAGCCCATGGGTTCCGTCGTGCTCCAGCAGGCAGGACGCAGTTCTTTGATGGATCTATGTCGCCAGACACTCCGCTATCTCGAGCAGGGGATAGTGGTTGTTCATGAATGCCCGGTTCACCACCGAACAACTGTGGGAGCGGGCTTGCTCGCGAATGCGGTTGATCATTCAACAGTGATGCCGACTGACACAGCCTCTTCGCGAGCAAGATCAGCTCCTACAGGGATTGCGTCAACCGGGGGTTATTTGGTGGAGAATTTGAACAGTGTGCTCTGGGTATACGTCTTGCCCGGATCCAACCGCGTACTCGGGAAATTCGACTGATTCGGCGAGTCTGGATAATGCTGGGTCTCCAGGGTGAACGCGCCCCAATGCGGATAAACCTTGCCAGCCTTGCCCTTGACCGTGCCGTCGAGGAAGTTGCTGGTGTAGAACTGCACGCCCGGCTCGGTGGTGTAGAGCTGCAAGCGGCGGCCGGAGGCCGGGTCGAGGACATCGGCAGCGAGTTGACCTACGTCACCCTCGGCATCCAGAGCCCAGTTGAAATCAAAACCACCTTGTTTTGGCTCGGCAAACTTCAACTGCGGATGATCAGCCTTGATATTTTTGCCGATGGCCGTCGGTTGAGTGAAGTCCATGGGCGTGCCGCTGACCGCCAGCAGTTCGCCGGTGGGGATCAGTTTGTCGTTGACCGGGGTGTAATGGTCGGCGTGCAACGTGACGAGTTGTTTGAGCACATCGCCATTGCCCGCGCCGGCCAGGTTGAAATAACTGTGGTTGGTCAGGTTCAGCACGGTGGGTTTGTCGGTGCTGGCCTTGTACTCAATGCGCAGTTCGTTCTTCTCGGTGAGGCTGTAAGTCACCTCGGTTTTCATGTTGCCGGGAAAGCCCATTTCACCGTCCTTCGACAGGTACGTCAGGGTGACGCCCACCGAATCATCGGTTTTGCTCGGCTCAGCCTTCCAGACGTGTTTGTCGAAACCTTGAGTGCCTCCGTGCAAGGAGTTCGGGCCGTCATTTTTCGGCACTTGATAGTGTTGGCCGTCCAGTTCAAAAGCACCATTGGCCAGGCGATTGCCATAGCGGCCAATGGTCGCGCCGAAATACGCGGTGCCAGCCTGATAACCCTGGACGTTATCGAAACCCAGGACGATGTCTTCGGCCTTGCCGTTTCTGTCCGGCACTTTCAGCGATTGCAACGTGGCGCCGTAGGTAATGACCGTGGCTTGCAGACCATGGCTGTTGCGCAAGATGTATTGCTCGACGGGTGTGCCGTCATTGGTCTTGCCGAAAGCTTTGTGCTCGCTGGACAGGCCGGTGGCGTAGGTGGGTAGAGTGGCGATCATTAGGGACAGTCCAAGGGCGGAAAGCAGAAAGCGGGGTTGAAGCATGGCTGAGCTTCCTTTTTGTTGTTTTCAGTGGGTATTCAAATCTGACAGTCAGTTGTGAGGAATGGCTCACTAGTCATACTAAAGGATGTGTTGATCTGGATTTATAGCTGATAAGGCAACTATTTCAATTGTAAAGTCTGACTAAACTGTTGGTGCTCATGACCATAGATCGCCCGGATGCCGTCGACACTGCACTTTTCTGAATTAACCGGCTCTATCCATGGCCAGGCTGCGGCGACTTCCGCCGCGCAGGAATGTGTCAGCCCAATCACCCATGGTTCGAGTCTTACCCCACCTGAAAACCCGAGTTCGCCTGCTGGTGTGTCTGTCGATGCTCCTCGCCAGCGGTTGCAGCCAGCAGCAGGGCAGTGATGTCATCAACCAGTTCCGTGAAGGCAAACCACAGGAATTTCTCCAGACCAGCGTTGATCGCATGGCCACGTTGTCGATGCACGACAACCTGCAAAGCCTCTATCTGCTGATGAGCAAACTCTATCTGCGTAACCCCGAAGAGCTGAAGAAATCCGGCTTCCTCGATGCCCGCACGGCTGAAAAACAGGTGCGCATGGCCATCGAACAGCAAGAGCCATTGCCGACCCTGGGCGGCAAAAAAGACCTGGCGGCGTTGAGCTACGCGATGAGCCCGGAGTTTCTGGGTGACCGGGTCGGCGCTTTCATCTATGCCATCGGCAGCATGCTGGTCACCGCCCACGGCAATCGGCTGGAGTTCTACATGACCGACGCGATCAACCCGGTCTTCGTCAGCAACGCCGCGCGCAACATCGAGAAAGCCACGTGGATCCTGAGCCAACGGCAAAACAAGCATGGCGAACCGTTGCTGTTCTCCAACGAAATCTCGGAGGAGGGCAGCAACCTGAGTTTCGCCGTGGAATTCGGCAAGATCGTCGCGCGCCTGGACCTGCTGACCCAGCTGCTGGACGAGCGTTATCGGCGCATCGGTTTGAATTATGCGCAGAGTCTGTTGTTTTTGAATTTCTTGCCGGTGCAGTGAATCGGGTAGAGTGGCGCGGGTTTTGTATACAATTTTCCGTCAACATTGACTGGAAGGAGCCGCAGACGTCATGACCGACAACGCCACCGCCGAACGTGGGCTGCTGGAACGCAGCACTCGCACGGACAAACTGCCCTATGCCGCGTTGTTGGCGTTCGCCATGACCGGCTTCATCGCGATCCTCACCGAAACCTTGCCTGCCGGCCTGCTGCCACAAATTGGTGCCGGGCTAGGCGTGAGTGAGGTGCTGGCCGGCCAACTCGTGACGCTCTATGCCCTCGGCTCGCTGGTGGCCGCTATTCCGTTGACGGTAGCCACCCGTGGCTGGCGCCGTCGGCCGGTGCTGCTGATGACCGTTGGCGGGTTTCTGGTGTTCAACACCATCACCACGCTGTCGACCCATTACGGTGTGACGTTGGTCTCGCGGTTTCTGGCCGGGATGGCGGCGGGGTTGTCCTGGGGAATCATGGCCGGGTATGCGCGGCGGCTGGTACCCACGCATTTGCAGGGCGAGGGCCCTGGCGATCGCGATGCTCGGTACACCGATTGCGCTGTCCTTGGGCACCCCGGCGGGCACCTGGCTCGGCAACCTGATCGGTTGGCGTGCCTCGTTCGGCATCATGTCGGCGCTGGCGCTGGGGCTGGCGGCGTGGATTGTGCTGGTTGTGCCGGACAAACCCGGCCAGACCGACACCCAGCGCTTGCCCCTGGCCGAGGTGTTCCGCATGCCGGGAGTACGGCCGGTGCTATTCGTCGTGCTGACGTGGATGCTCGGGCACAACATTCTTTACACCTATATCGCGCCGTTCCTGGTGCAGTCCGGGCTGGGCGAGCGGGTGGACCTGGTGCTGCTGGTGTTCGGCATCAGTTCGCTGGCGGGGATCTGGATCACTGGCGTACTGGTAGACCGCTGGTTGCGCAAACTGACGTTGATCAGCCTGGCGGTGTTTGCATTGACGGCGCTGGTGTTGGCCGTGGCCATGTCGTCGCCGTGGGTGGTCTGTGCCTGCGTGGCGGTGTGGGGGCTGTCGTTTGGCGGCTCGGCCACGCTGTTGCTGACAGCGGCGGCAGACTCGGCGGGTGAACACGTCGACGTGGTGCAAGCCATGCTCACCACCTCCTGGAACGTCGCCATCGCCGGGGGCGGCCTGTTTGGTGGCCTGCTGCTGGACCGCGTCGGGGTCATTTCATTTCCATGGGCACTGCTGGTCCTGTCGCTGATTGCCTTCGCCACGGTGTGGATCAATCGCCACCACAGCTTCAAGCCAGGACGGCGGGTGCACTGACAACCCAATCCATGTAGGAGCGAAGCTTGCTCGCGAAGGCGGACCATCATTCAACCTCTGTATCGACTGACACGGCCTTCGCGAGCAAGCTTCGCTCCTACAGGATTGATGTGTTTTCTGGGTTTTAGACATAACGATAGACCGCATCGATATAAGTAGTTATAAGAAAAATCGCTATGCTGCGGACCAGTTTTTTCATGCGTTTTTTGTGGGCGTGTTAATGGATTTCGGTAATTTCGGATTAGTCGTTGCAGGCTTGGTGGTTGGCTTTATCGTCGGGATGACCGGCGTGGGCGGCGGTTCGCTGATGACGCCGATCCTGTTGTGGTTCGGCGTCAACCCGGCCACCGCGGTAGGCACGGACTTGCTGTACGCGGCCATCACCAAATCCAGCGGCGTGCTGGTGCACCGCAAGAACAAGAACATCGATTGGGCAATCACCGGTTGGCTGACCCTCGGCAGCGTGCCAGCGGTGGCCATGACCCTGTGGTTTCTGAGCAGCCTGCACACCGCGCCCGAGGCGATGAACGCCATCATCAAGCAAGCCCTGGGCTTCGTGCTGTTTGCCACAGCCCTGGCGATTTTCTTCAAAAAACGCCTGCTCGACTTCGCTCACAAACGCGCCGGTGGCAACTACAACCCCAGCGGCACGCGCCTGAACGTGCTGACGGTCATCACTGGCCTGATCCTCGGAACGATGGTTGCCCTGACCTCCATCGGTGCCGGCGCCTTGGGCACCGTGGCGCTGTTCATCCTTTATCCGCTGCTGCCGACCCGCCGCCTGGTCGGCACGGAAATCGCCCACGCCGTGCCCCTGACGCTGGTCGCTGGCCTTGGCCATGCGAGCATGGGCAATATGGATTGGCATGTGCTGGGTTTCCTGCTGGTCGGTTCGCTTCCCGGGATCTGGCTGGGCAGCCACCTGACCGGCCGCATTTCCGACGAACTGCTGCGCCCGTGCCTGGCGACGATGCTGGTGTTGATCGGCTATAAATTGGCGTTTTGATCCACCCAAAATCCTGTTGATCTAACCATGACCTGTGGCGAGGGAGCTTGCTCCCGCTCGGCTGCGGAGCAGTCGTAATACGGCCAGCGCGGTCTTTCTGGAGGATCGTAGGCGATTGGATTGGGGCCGCTTCGCGACCCAGCGGGAGCAAGCTCCCTCGCCACAGATTGCTCCTGACAAAACAATCAGTTTTTTCACTGCGGAGTGCCTGAAAAACAACCCCTTCTCCCCGCACATAGATGCTACGGTGCAAAGCCTGCCTTTCATTCATGCGCGGATGACCTGTCGGCACTCCCCCGTGATTGATCAGGAAGAGGTGACATGTGCACGCGTTAATCGACGCCGCTGAGCATCAACTCCACACCGCCTGGTATTGCCTCGACGCGTTGTCATGACCGCCCCGCCAAAAAGCCTGCCGCTGATTCTCAGCGAGCTGCGCATCGCCACCACCCAGCAGCACCAGTTGTTGGATAAACGCATCCCGTTCTATACGGCTGATCAAAGCCTCTATACCCGACTGATCGAAGCCTATTACGGTTTCTATCGGCCACTGGAAAACCTGCTGTTCCAACTGGCAATGACCATTCCTGACCTGAACTGGCTGATTCGCAGCAAAACCCCCTCCCTGGAAGCCGACCTGAATGCATTGGGCCTGGATGTGGATGAGATTGTGGCGATTCCCCTGTGCCGGTTTTCCCTGAAAATCACCACGGTTGCTGACGTACTGGGCGTGTTGTATGTCCTGGAGGGCGCAACCCTGGGCGGACAATCCCTACGCAACGGGTTGTACTCGCGCCTGGGGATTGATGAACACCGAGGTGGGCGGTTTTTCGCGGTGTATGGCGCGTCGACCTTGATGATGTGGCGAGGCTTTCTGGCCTGTCTGTATGAAGTACGTAACCCTGCCGAACGTGCGCAATCGGTGGTGGCGGCCGAGGCGACCTTCAAGGCGTTCGAGGACTGGCTTGAGAACTGTAAGGTGTTGCAATGAGCCGCCTGAGCGCCGGGCAACTCGATACCGCTCGCCCAATGCGTCAGTGAGGCGATCGATCCGCATTCCGGGAGCGATCCGGCCCCAAGGCGTGCTGCTGACGCTGAGTGAACCTGAGTTGATCATCGGCAAACGCCTCACCACAGATAGCTCTCGGTGTTGATCAAGGCGCAGTGCTGCGCTTCATCACCGTGACCAGGCCGTTGTCGTCCACTTCTTCAATTTCTTCCCAGCCCAGTTTGGCGTACAGCGCTTGAGCGTTGGGGGTACACAGATAGAGTTCCGGCACACCGACCTGCGCGGCTTCCTCAACAATGCGTGTCACCAGTTGCGAGGGAATTCCTCGGCCACGGTGTTCGGGCTTGACGTAGACCCCGGCCAGCCAAGGCGTCAACTGCGGGCGTGAGTCCAGATCGTGGGCCAGCAGCAGGGCGCCGCCAAGCAATTGCGAGTCTTCGATGGCCACCACCACCGTCGGCACCGAACCTCTGCCGCAACTGGCGCGCATGTGTTCGGTTTGTGCCTCAAGGGTATTGCCGGGTTTGTAATGGCCCCACTCGTTGAAATTGAGTTCGGCGAATTCGGCGATCAGGGCGGGGTGATCGCAGAGGTAGTCGAGATGAATGGCCAACTGAAACTCCTTTTCCGGGTGCCGACGATGCGTTCGCAGGCCGGGAACTCCACCATAAAGCGCACATAAACCGTAATCAATTGCTGCTCACAATCCTTCACAGTCTGTTGCGCAATGCCGGCCCTGACCTAAGCTTTGGTCAACGCGAAACATATTCGTGGATCGTCACCCGGAACGATCGCCGCGATGCGCAATCATTAGAGCGTGGATATCAAAAGGAGATGCGCATGCTCATCAGGTCATTGACCCTGGCTACTCTGCTGGCATTCGCCGGCCCCCTGTTCGCCGCCGACAGCGACTCACCCCTGGCTGCGGATGTGGGCAGGGCCCGACCGCTAATCGTAATCGCACCCAGTACCGTCGACCCGGTCTGGGTGAGCCTGAAAAAGTCGTTGGAGGATCCGGCCAACAAACAGGGGATCGCCCAGCGCAATATCAAGGTCTACAGCGTGTTGAACATGTTCGGTCAGCTTGATGGTAAGGATCTCGGCCAGCAGGACACCATGGCGCTCATCCGTTCGCTGAAACTCGGTGCCGGGGCGTTGCCCAAAGTCATCCTGGTGGGCAAGGATGGCGAGACGAAGCTTGAGAGTTCGGGGGAGGAATCGAAGTCAGTCGACTTGAAGAAAGTCTTCGACACCATCGACGCCCTGCCGGCGGCCGAGAAAGAGCTTGCGCCGCCGACCCCGCCACCAGTAGCTGCCGAACCGGCCACGACCAAAGGGGCCAAGGGCACCAAATCGGGTAAACCGGCCAAGCCTGCCAAACCGGTTGAGCAGCCGGATGATTGATTAATCACCTGTAGGAGCGAAGCTTGCTCGCGAAAGCGGCTGAACATTCAGTATTGATGTTGCCTGACACACCGCTTTCGCGAGCAAGCCCGCTCCCACAGGTTTTGTGGTGACCCGGTCAGGCGATGGTGTCCACGACTCCGCCGTCGACCCGCAGCGCCGCGCCGGTAGTGGCCGACGCCTGTGGCGACACCACATAAACGACCATATTCGCCACTTCCTCCATACTCGCCGCCCGTTGAATGATTGACGTCGGACGGTTTGCCATCACAAAGTCCGCCGCCACTTTTTCAATCGGCTCACCGGATTTTTGCTGCGCATCCTTCAGCATGTCCTGCAAACCCTCGGACAACGTCGGCCCCGGCAGAACCGCATTCACCGTCACCCCGGTGCCGGCCATGCGCTTGGCCAAACCACGGGAAATCGACAGGTTGGAAGTCTTGGTAAACCCGTAATGAATCATGTCCGCCGGAATATTCAGCGCCGACTCGGACGAGATAAACACCACCCGGCCCCAACCGTTTTTGGCCATGTCCTGAAGATAGGCCCGGGACAGCCGCACCCCGGACATCACGTTCACTTCGAAGAACTTCTCCCAGACATCATCGTCGGTTTCGAAGAAATCCTGCGGACCGTAGATCCCGACGTTGTTCACCAGAATATCCACGCGGGGCAGCGCCGCGACCATCGCTTTACACCCCTCGGCGGTGCCGACATCGGCAGCGATGCCACGCACGTTGGCGGAGGGGAGCAGGTGCTTGAGTTGGGTGACAGCGGCGTCGACAGCGTCTTGCTTGCGGCCGTTGATCACCACCTCGGCACCGGACAGGGCCAGGCCTTTGGCGATGGTAAAACCGATGCCTTGGGTGGAGCCGGTGATAAGGGCGGTTTTGGTGGAGAGATCGATGTTCATGGAGGGATCGCTCTTGAAGGGAGATAAGAGGGATGACTGCGTGGCGGTTAGCCTAGTTCAAGAGATCGCTAAACTTGTGTCCTGCACTAACTCCCTGACCACAAGGTCGCGTTCCAACCGGTTATTTGATTGGTAACCACCCCTGTGGCGAGGGAGCTTGCTCCCGCTCGGCTGCACAGCAGTCGTAAAACCTGCGCTGAGGTGTGTCTGAAGGGGCGCGGTTGCTGGTTTTGGGGCTGCTTCGCAGCCCAACGGGGCAAGCCCCTCGCCACAATCCATTTTTTGATGGGTAACCACACCACAAAAGAACGGTGCCGGGGATTATTCGGCCAGTGCGCTCAGGATTTGATGAGCAGCCTTGACCCGTTCCGGGATCGGGAAGTTTTTGTTGGCCAGGATCACGATACCAATGTCTTTGGCGGGCACGAACGCAACATAAGTACCGAAGCCACCGGTAGAGCCGGTTTTGTTGATCAATACACTGCCTGGCTCAGGCTGCGGCGGGTTCAGCCATTGGACTTTATGCGCTTCCATGGCCATCGGCGTCGAGTTACCGGCCAGCAATTTATCGAGGGTGATCGGGTAGGTGTAGCGTTCCCAACCCAAGCCCTGAGTCATGTCACCAACCGTGTAGTAACCGGTATGAGTCGCTGCAATGGCTTTCTGCATTGGCGCTTCAAGTCCCGAAGGTTTCAGGTTCGCCTCAACAAACCGAATCATGTCCGCCGCACTGGTTTTCACACCGTATGCTTCAGAGTCCAGCGCCCCCGGGCTGACGCGCACAGGCTTGTCGTTCTTGTCATAGCCCTGAGCGTAAATCTCCATCTGATCTTGCGGCACTTTGAGGTAGGTGTGCTTCAACCCGAGTTTCGGCAACAGCGTCTTCTCCATCACCTCATCAAAAGGCTGGCCCAGGCTTTGCGCGGCCAGATACCCGAACAGCCCGATGCTGGGGTTCGAATATTGACGATGGGTGCCGGCGGCATACACCGGTTTCCACTGTTTGAAGTAGCCGAGCATTTTATCTGCGTGATCGAACGCATCAGGGAACTGCAACGGCAATCCACCGGCGGTGTAAGTACCCAGTTGCAACACGCTGACGTTATCGAACGCACTGCCGCGCAACGCCGGCAAGACCTGGCTGGCCTTATCGGTAACGGACAGTTTGCCGGTGGCCTGGGCGTAGCCGCCGAGAGTGGCGGTGAAGGTTTTGCTTACCGAGCCGATTTCGAACAGGGTGTTTTCGGTGACCGCTTGGGCGTTTTCTTTGTTGGCGACGCCGTAGTTAAAGTAATGCGGCTTGCCATCGATGGTCACTGCCACGGCCATGCCGGGAACGCCTTGGGCTTGCATGATGGGGCGAATGGCGGCGTCGACCGCGCTTTGAATCTGCTGGTCTGTCTGACCTTGCGCCAAGCACGGGCCAGCGCTGAGTAATGCTGCGCAAGCCCCGAAAATAGTCAGTCTGGTCATGGTGATTGTGTCCGTCATTGGTTCTATTCCATGCGAATTGGTTCGGCTAAGCGGTAGACTGCCCGCCACCGGCCGGTGAACGGCGAGGCAAATTTAGGCAGTGCGCCGCTGATCGACAACCGATGATATTTCGCACGAGCCATTAGAAAAGTTTGGGAGTGGCCATGATTCGTCCGCAATTACCATTGAACGCTCTGCGCGCCTTCGAGGCCTCGGCGCGGCATTTGAGCTTCACCCGGGCGGCGGTGGAGTTGTGCGTCACGCAAGCGGCGGTGAGTCATCAGGTCAAAAGCCTTGAGGCCCAGCTTAACGTAACCCTGTTCAAACGCTTGCCCCGTGGCCTTATGTTGACCAGCGAGGGCGAAACCCTGCTGCCGGTGCTGCGCGAATCCTTCGACCGAATTGCCGAAACACTGGAGCGACTTGAGGGCGGACATTACCGGGAAGTGCTGACGGTGGGTGCCGTGGGGACGTTCGCAGTGGGTTGGCTGTTGCCGCGTCTGGCCGACTTCCAGGCGAAACATCCGTTCATAGATTTACGCCTGTCGACCAACAACAACCGGGTGGATGTGGCCGCTGAAGGGCTGGATTACGCGATTCGTTTTGGCGCCGGGGCGTGGCATGGAATTGAAGCGGTGCGGCTGATCGAGGCGCCGCTGTCGGTGTTGTGCGTTCCCGAGATCGCCCGGCAACTGGCATCACCCGTCGACTTGTTGCAGCAGACGTTGTTGCGTTCGTATCGCACGGATGAATGGCCGGACTGGTTTCAGGCGTCGGGCCTCTCGACCCACGCTGCGCCGCCACAAAGCATTATCTTCGACTCATCGCTGGCGATGATGGAGGCGGCGCTGCAAGGTGCGGGTGTGGCGTTGGCGCCGCCGTTGATGTTCGCTCGGCAATTGGCGGCGGGGGCGATTGAGCAGCCGTTTGCCATTCACATCACCACGGGTAGTTATTGGTTGACGCGCTTGCAGTCGCGGCCTGAAACGCCGGCGATGGTGGCGTTCAAGCAATGGCTTCTACATGCTGCGCAGATGAATGAATGTTAATGCGGACCCTGTGGGAGCGAGCTTGCTCGCGAAGGCGGCGGCACATCCAACATCTATGTGACTGTTAGACCGCTTTCGCGAGCAAGCCCGCTCCCACAGGGATGGTGGTGTGTCAGTCGGGTTAACGCACCAAACACGGCCGTTTGTTATCAAACTTCCAGCCCGGAATCAGAAACTGCATCGCCACGCTGTCATCCCGCGCGCCCAGGCCCATGCCTTTATACAACTCATGCGCCTTGGCCAGTTGATCCAAATCCAGTTCCACACCGAGCCCCGGCTTCTTCGGCACTTGCACACAGCCACCGACAATTTGCAGCGGCGCTTTGGTCAGACGCTGGCCGTCCTGCCAGATCCAGTGTGTATCGATGGCGGTGATTTCACCCGGCGCAGCCGCCGCAACGTGGGTGAACATGGCCAGGGAAATGTCGAAATGGTTGTTGGAATGCGAGCCCCAGGTCAGGCCCCATTCATGGCACATCTGCGCCACCCGAACCGAGCCCTGCATGGTCCAGAAGTGCGGGTCAGCCAGCGGAATATCCACCGATTGCAATTGAATCGCGTGACCCATCTCCCGCCAGTCAGTGGCGATCATATTGGTCGCGGTTTTCAGCCCCGTGGCGCGGCGAAATTCAGCCATGACTTCACGGCCCGAGTAACCGTTCTCCGCCCCGCACGGATCTTCGGCGTACGCCAAGACGTGATGCTGATCGCGGCACAAGCGGATCGCTTCTTTCAGTGACCACGCGCCATTCGGGTCAAGGGTGATGCGCGCATCAGGGAAGCGTTCGGCCAAGGCGGTGACCGCTTCGATTTCTTCATCGCCGCTGAGCACGCCGCCCTTGAGTTTGAAGTCTTTGAAACCGTAACGGGCATGGGCGGCCTCGGCGAGGCGCACTACCGCGTCGGCAGTCATGGCTTTTTCGTGACGCACACGAAACCAGTCGTTGTCGGCGTCTGGTTCGCTGCGGTAGGCCAGATCGGTTTCGTTACGGTCGCCGACGTAAAACAGATAGCCGAGCATTTTCACTTCATCACGCTGCTGGCCTTCGCCGAGCAGCGCCGCGACCGGCACGTCCAGATGCTGGCCGAGCAAGTCGAGCAGGGCGGCCTCCAGGCCAGTGACGGCGTGAATGGTGATGCGCAGGTCGAAGGTTTGCAGGCCGCGGCCGCCGGCATCGCGATCGGCGAAGGTCTGGCGCACCTGATTGAGGATCTTCTGGTAGGTGCCGATGGGGCTGCCGACCACCAGCGAGCGCGCATCTTCCAGGGTCTGGCGAATGCGTTCGCCGCCCGGCACTTCACCGACGCCGGTGTGCCCGGCGTTGTCGGTGAGGATCACGATGTTGCGGGTGAAAAACGGACCGTGAGCACCGCTCAGGTTGAGCAGCATGCCGTCGTGGCCCGCCACCGGAACCACTTGCATGCTGGTGATGATCGGCGCTTTTGCAGTGTCTTGTGCGTTCATTGTTATGTCCTTCAAAACTGAGGTTCAGGCGTGGCTGGAAGCGGGTTTGCCGGGGGCAGCGGCGGGTGCGGTTTTCGGTGTGTTGCGGGCGGCGAAGACAATGATTGCGGCGATGATCGAAGTCGCCGCCAAACCGTAGAGCCCGCCCTGAATCGAACCGGTGTGTTCTTCCAACAGACCGAACGTGGTCGGCGCGACGAAGCCGCCAAGGTTGCCCACCGAGTTGATCAGCGCGATCACGCCGGCAGCGATCCGCGCATCCAGGTACGCCTGGGGAATCGGCCAGAACAGCGACGACGCCGATTTGAAACCCAGCGCCGCGAAGCAGATCGCCACAAAGGCAAAGATCGGTCCGCCGGTGGTGGACATGAACATCCCGGCCGCAGCAATCAGCAGCGCAGCGGCGACCCAGGCTTGCTGGTGTTTCCATTTGGCCGAAAACGCGGCGAAGGCGTACATGCCGACAATCGACAGCAACCACGGGATCGAATTGAACAACCCGACCTGGATGTCGCTGAGGTCGCCCATCTTCTTGATGATGCTCGGCAGCCAGAAGGTCGCGGCATAAATGGTCAACTGAATGAAGAAGTAGATCAGGCAGAAGAGGATGATCTGACGGTCCTTGAGCAGTTTGCCCAGGGACGGTTTGATCGGCGTCGCGGCTTCGCGAGCGAGTTGTTCGTCGTCGATTGCCTTGACCAGCGCGTCCTGTTCGTCGCGGCTCAGCCATTTGGCGTCGTGGGGTTTGGAGTCAAGCCAGAACCAGACGAATACGCACAGCCCAACCGAGAACATGCCTTCAATGAAGTACATCCACTGCCAACCGTGCAGGCCGAAACCATTGAGTTGCAGCAACATCCCGGACAGCGGGCCGGAGATCAGCGACGCAACCGCCGAGCCGCTAAGGAAGATCGCAATCGCCTTACCGCGTTCAAGCCCAGGCAACCAGCGGGTGAAGTAATAAATCACCCCGGGAAAGAACCCGGCTTCGGCAACACCGAGCAGAAAACGCAGGATGTAGAAGTGGGTTTCGTTCTGGATGAACGCCATGCCGGCGGCAACCAGGCCCCAGGTCAGCATGATCCGGGTCAGCCAGATGCGCGCGCCGACTTTTTGCAGAAGCATGTTGGAGGGGACTTCGAACAGCGCGTAACCAATGAAGAACAGGCCGGCACCGAGGCCGTAGGCGGCAGCGCCGATGCCCAGATCCTGCTCCATGTGGGCGCGGACGAAGCCAATGTTTACGCGGTCAATGTAGTTGACGATAAACATGATCACGAACAGCGGCAGGACGTGGCGTTTGACTTTCGAGATGGCGGATTTCAGGACTGAATCGGCGCCGTCGTTTATCGCGGATGCGGATGTACTCACTTGCTTTTCTCCCACTGATTATTTTTATGCGGGGTATTGCTGGGCGTTTCGCGTTGATAGACATCATACAACTAGGTTTTTTGATCCCGCAAGCGCTGATATCCAACGAAATGGCGCTTTATAGGCAATTTGTTATTCTTTTAGATGTTTTGTTCTGGCTGTTTCGAGGGGTTGAAGCGCTGATTGTTGAGTGTTGTCATACAAGTTGAGTGTTGTTTTCATGAGATTCCGGGCGAGCCCGGTGCTACGATCCGGATAGCCCCGCTTTTCGGATGATCGCCATGCAAGAAGACCTCGACGCACCTGCCCGCAAGCGCAGCCACAACCTGGCTCATGACCTGGTGGCCAAGCTGACCCAAAGCATCCTGCTCGGCCAGATGCTGCCGGGAGACAAGCTGCCGTCGGAGAACACGATTGTTCAGGAGCACGGGGTCAGCCGAACGGTGGTGCGTGAGGCGATTTCGAAGCTGCAGGCATCGGGGTTGGTGGAGACCCGTCACGGCATCGGCACGTTCGTGATCGAGCGCGCAGCGGAGCAGGGGCTGCGACTGAACGTCGACACCGCGCTGGGGGTGCGCAGCATTCTGGAATTGCGCATGGGCCTGGAAACCCAGGCTGCCGCGCTAGCTGCGATTCGCCGTACCGATCAGCAATTGGCGCAGATGCGTGAAGCGTTGGATGACTATCAAAGCCTGCTCGCCAACAACGACAGTTGCGTTGAAGCCGACAAGCGCTTTCACCTGCTGATCGCCGAAGCGACCGGCAATGTGTGCTTCACCGAAATCATGCAGCAACTGGGCAGCGCGATGATTCCCCGGACGCGGGTCAACGCGACCGAGCGCGGTTCGACGGATTTGAGCAAGCTCGGGCAACTGGCCAATCAAGAGCACGAAGCAATCCTCAACGCCATCAAACGCCAGGACCCGGACGCAGCGCGGGCGGCGATGTGGCTGCACCTGACCAACAGCCGCGACCGGTTTTCATCAGGGAACACCTGATCCCAACAACACCACAAACCCCTTGTGGGAGCGGGCTTGCTCGCGAAAGCGGTGTATCAGGCAGCATGGATGTCGACTGACACGGCCTCTTCGCGAGCAAGCCCGCTCCCACAGGGGATCTCCAGTGTTCTCGCGGTCAATGTGGGAGCGAGCCTGCTCGCGATAGCGTCAGAAGCCCCACCACTCGCCGCTCCAGATTCAACGCCAACACACTGGTCAACACCACCAGCGCGCCGACGATAACTATCATCGCCGGCCGCTCACCCAGCGCAACCGAGGCAATCGCCATCGCTGTCGGCGGCACCAGGTACAACGTCATCGCCGCACGACTCAAATCCACATGGGCCAGCACAAACGCCCAAGCCAGGTACGCCAAGGCACTCGGAAACACGCCCAACCCAATCACCACTATCTGCACTTTAACCGGCGCTCGCACTACCTGATCCGCCAGCCCTGGCAGATAAACCAACAACAACGCGGTCCCGCACCAGACCGTGTAGCAAGTCAGGGTCAAACCGTCATAACGCCCGGTGTGATGCTTCTGCAGCGCAAAGTAAAAACTCCACGACACCGCCGCCAGCAGGATCAGCAAGCCGTGGGCATCAATGCCGCCGAGGCCTTTATCGCCGGCCATCACAATCACCACGCCGATCAACCCCAGCAACACACAGCCCCAGCGCCAGCCGCTCACCCGATCCTCCATCCGCCGACCCGTCTGGGCCGCTGCGCATCGGCGCCATCGAATCTTCGGCCATCGGTCGATTGCCGCGATTACTCGCCAAGTTCCACCAGCGTTATCCCGGCGTAGCCCTGGAGCTGACCACCGGAACCTGGAGCCAGTTGCTCGACGACACCGCCAATCACCGCCTCGACGGCGCCATCGTTGCAGTGGATGTCGAGCGCTCACAACTCAAGCGCACGCCGATGTACCGCGAAGAGCTGCTGCTGATTGCTTCAACGTCGCTGGGGCCGGTGCGCGACATCGCGGATTTGCAGGACAAAACCGTGTTTATGTGGCTGCAGGGCTGTCCGTATCGGGCGGCGCTGGAACATTGGTTGCTGCGCCAGGGGCAGGCGCTGCCGATTGTCAGCCTGGCCAGTTATGGTGCGATTGTCGGTTGCGTTAGTGCCGGGGCTGGCGTGGCGTTGGTGCCAAAAGGGGTGTTTGATCAGTACGCCAAAGGGGCGGGATGCGCGGGGTATGAATTCCCCGAACTGACGGCTGTCGAGAATTTGTTTTACTGGCATGAAAACGTCGGGGTTCACCCGGCGCGAGAGGCGTTTGTGGGGATGTTGCGCGAAGAGTTCGCGTGATCTTTTGTGGCATTACAAATGACCATTGTGGCGAGGGAGCTTGCTTCCGCTGGGTTGCGAAGCAGCCCCAAAACAGGCAACCGCGATTCGTCAGGCACACCCTGGATGCAGGTTTTACGACTGCTGCGCAGCCGGACGGGAGCAAGCTCCCTCGCCACAGGTTTTGCGCTGATTTTTCAATTGCCGGTCACATCGCGCATCAACAACCCAAACCGCAAATCCACCGCATCCGGAATCGGCACATACACCGTGTGCCCATCCCCCGGCGCCACTTCAATCGGCTCGCCTTTGATGTTCTGCAACTGATGCAAATCAAAGTGGAAGTTGCCCTTGGGCGTCATCAGTTCCATATGATCGCCCAGGCCAAAGCGGTTCTTCACCTTCACTTCGGCCAGGCGATCGTGCCGTTCGCCGGTCAATTCCCCGACAAACTGCTGTCGCTCCGACACCGAGCTGCCGTTCTGGTAGTTCTGATACTCATCATGCACATGCCGACGCAGGAACCCTTCGGTGTAGCCGCGCTGGGCCAGGGACTCCAGATCAGTCATCAGATTGCGATTGAAGGCGCGACCGGCCACCGCATCATCAATGGCCTGGCGATACACCTGAGTGGTGCGGGCGCAATAGAAGTGGGATTTGGTTCGGCCTTCGATCTTCAGTGAATGCACGCCCATTTGCGTCAAACGCTCGACATGCTGCACGGCGCGCAGGTCTTTGGCGTTCATGATGTAGGTGCCGTGTTCGTCCTCGAAGGCTGGCATCAACTCGTCTGGACGATTGGCTTCTTGCAACAGGAACACCTGATCGGTCGGTGCGCCGATGCCTAAAGTCGGCTCAGGCTGGAACTGTTGAACAATCTCGCCGAGCTGATTCTCCGTGGCCGCCTGTGCCGAGTACTTCCAGCGGCAAGCGTTGGTGCAACTGCCCTGGTTGGCGTCGCGCTTGTTCATGTAGCCCGAGAGCAGGCAGCGTCCGGAATAGGCCATGCACAACGCGCCGTGGACGAACACTTCCAGTTCCATGGCCGGTACTTGCTGGCGAATTTCGGCGATTTCCTCCAGGGACAGTTCCCGCGACAGGATGATCCGGCTCAAGCCCTGTTGCTGCCAGAACTCGACGCTCGCCCAATTCACCGTGTTGGCCTGCACCGACAAATGGATTGGCATCTGCGGGAAGTGCCGGCGTACCAGCATGATCAGGCCCGGGTCGGACATGATCAGCGCGTCCGGCGCCATGGCAATCACCGGAGTCAGGTCTTTCAAGAACGTTTTGAGCTTGGCGTTGTGCGGCGCGATGTTGACCACCACGTAGAAGCGCTTGTTCTGGGCTTGCGCCTCTTTGATGCCGAGGGCCAGGTTGGCGTGGTCGAATTCGTTATTGCGCACCCGCAAGCTGTAGCGCGGCTGCCCGGCGTACACCGCATCGGCGCCGTAGGCGAAGGCATAACGCATGTTTTTCAGAGTGCCGGCGGGGGCGAGCAGCTCTGGGATTGAGAGTGGTGTGGCAAGGGGCATGGCGGTATCGATCGCAAAGCAGCCGAGGATAGAGGGCTTGCCCTCAGGGATCATTGATCTGGATCTATGCTTGATGAACAAACGGATGGCACTCATGCGAACCGTGGCGGACTAAGCATCAAGGAGCGCCTGCTCCGTTGCGGATTGACATGGATCGGACATGAAAGAAACCACGCTACAAAACAGGGCGCTGCTTGTGTTGCTGGTCGTCGTGACCCTGGCCTTTATCTGGATTCTGTTGCCGTTTTACGGTGCGGTGTTCTGGGCGGTCATCCTCGGCATCGTCTTCGCGCCGATGCAGCGGCGGCTGCAATTGAAGTTCGGCTGGCAGCGCAACCTGACGTCGCTGTGCACCCTGAGTATTTGTCTGGTGATCGCGATTTTGCCGGTGATCATCCTCAGTGTCCTGCTGGTTCAGGAAGGCGCGTCGCTGTACAACCGCATCGAAAGCGGCGAGCTGGACATCGCCGGGTATGTGTCGCAGTTCAAGCATGGCTTGCCGCCGTATTTCCAGCATTTGCTTGATCGGTCCGGCGTAGGTGAGTTGAAGGGGGTGCAGGACAAAATCGTCAAGGGCGCGATGCAAGGCAGTCAATTCTTTGCCACGCAGGTTTTCAGTGTTGGTCAGGGGACATTCGAGTTCATCGTCAGCTTTTTCATCATGCTGTACCTGTTGTTCTTCTTTCTGCGGGACGGCGCCGAGCTGGCGCGCAAAGTCCGCACCGCCGTGCCGTTACAGGAACACCAGAAACGCCGTTTGCAGCTTAAATTCAATCGCGTGGTGCGGGCCACCGTCAAAGGCAATTTGTTGGTGGCGATCACGCAGGGTGCGTTGGGCGGCTTGATTTTCTGGTTTTTGGATATCCCCAGTGTGCTGCTCTGGGCGGTGTTGATGGCGTTTCTGTCGCTGTTGCCAGCGGTGGGGGCGGGGATTGTCTGGGCGCCGGTGGCGGTGTACTTCCTGCTCAGCGGGGCGATCTGGCAGGGCGTGGTGCTGGGGTTGTTCGGGGTATTTGTGATTGGCCTGGTGGACAATCTGCTGCGGCCGATCCTGGTGGGCAAAGACACCCGGATGCCCGACTACATGATCCTGATCTCGACCTTGGGCGGTATGGCCGTGTTCGGTCTGAACGGTTTTGTAATCGGGCCGTTGATCGCCGCGCTGTTTATGTCGAGCTGGGCGATCTATGTCGAAAGCAAGCCGCAGGTTCAGCTGCCTTAGGCGATGAGCCGGACGATGCCGATGCGTTGCGACAGGGCCTGGGCGGCGGGAAGCGAGGTGAGCGGACCGCTGATCGGTTCGCCGTCGCGCATCACATACCAACAGGCGAGCAGTCCTAGCTCTCTGAGCGATGCGGGAACGGCGCTGCCGATAACGGACATGATCTGAACCTGGGACATAAGTACCTCCATCGATCTATGGAGCCACCTTACGGACCGCGCGGTTCAACGGACAATCAACGTTCTTGATAGTGGTCATTGATGCCAGCGAGTATGGCGGTCAATCGACTACCAGATCGAGCATATGAACCACTTCCTGCTCGTTGAGCAGGCCTTTGCGCACCAGGTTTTCGGCCAGCAGCGAGAGGAACTTGGCGCTGCGATGACCTTCCAGGTGCTTGAGTTCGGTCAGTGCGTTGTACACCTTGCTGGAGGTACACAAGCCGACATTGCGGTGCGGGTTTTGCGTTGGCATGAGGTCGTCCTTGTTTTTATCAACCTGTTGTTTACGGACAGGCCCAAGCTTGCGGACCTGACATGACATAAATATGACCGTTTTCTTCAATGTGAAGGAAGGGCTTACGTCAATGATGCCGATTCTAGTCGCAAGCACTGTCCTGACAGCGACCTTGGTGACATTTATTCAGACTTCAGAAACAAAAACAGGCCCCGCCTTGCGGCGGTGCCTGTTCCAATTACAGCTGAACGCTACTCGTGTGGGCCTTAATAGCGAGGCTGAACGTAGTAGCCCTGTGGCTGGTAGTAAACCGGTGGCGGCGGTGCATAGACCGGCTGTGGCTGCACATAGACCGGCTGCGGTTGGACGTAGACCGGTTGCTGTACGTAAACCGTACGCGGACCCGAGTTGGCGTACACAGAACCCGCTACCACAGCGCCCAGGACTGCACCGACAGCGGCCGGTCCGACCCAGCCACCGTGACCGCCACCCCAGCAGCAGCCACCGTGACCACCGTGATAATAGTAACCACCGGCTTGCGCCTGTCCGGCGACAGCTAATGCACCGATCAGCAAAGCTAAGACAGGAAGTTTACGGATCATGATAATTCCTCGTTGTTCGACCCGGCGCTTGAATCTGCAAATAGACCCAAGGATTATCGCGGGGATACTTCTAAGACAGCGACTTTTTGAAAATCAGCACAGCCACTAGGTAAAGTTTGTGTAAGGCTCTGTACCGACGTCTTTACAGCCCCGCAATACCGGGGTGTAGACACCTCGCTATGATCGAACAGAACGGGTGCAATGGCTAATCCCGTCTATCTGAAAGTGCATTAAAAGGAGAAGTTTCATGCAGATGAACCCCAACAAAGACACCCAGCTGTGCATGTCTCTGTCAGCACGCCCCGGGAACTTTGGCCTGCGATTCCACAATCATCTGTACGAACAACTGGGGCTGAATTTTTACTACAAGGCCTTCAGCAGCCAGGACCTTAGCGGCGCTGTGGGTGGCATTCGTGCCTTGGGCATTCGCGGTTGCGGCGTGTCGATGCCGTTCAAGGAAGCCTGCATCGCGCTGGTCGATGAGCTGGACGCCTCGGCCGCGGCCATTCAATCGATCAACACCATCGTCAATACCGACGGCCACCTCAAGGCCTACAACACCGATTACATCGCCATCGCCCAGTTGCTGGAAACCCATCAAGTGCCCAAAGAGTCGACCTTTGCCCTGCGCGGCAGTGGCGGCATGGCGAAGGCTGTGGCCAGTGCCTTGCGTGATGGCGGTTACGAAAACGGCCTGATCGTCGCCCGAAACGAGCGCGCCGGGCGGGCAATGGCCGAATCCCTGGGCTATGAGTGGCAAGCCGAACTGGGGGCGCGGAGCCCGCAGATGCTGATCAACGTTACGCCGATCGGCATGACCGGCGGCTTGGATGCCGATCAACTGGCGTTTGACGCTGAAACCATCGCTTCTGCCGAGACTGTCTTCGATGTGGTGGCGATCCCCTCGGAAACACCGCTGATCGTGCGCGGTCGGGCTGAAGGCAAGCGGGTGATTACCGGGCTGGAAGTGATTGCGATCCAGGCGTTGGAGCAGTTTGTGCTTTATACCGGCGTGCGGCCGACGGATGAGCAGTTCAAGGCCGCGGTGGCGTTTGCCCGGAGCTGATAACGGCTAAAGATCAAAAGATCGCAGCCTTCGGCAGCTCCATGGATTGCGTACACCCTGGAGCTGCCGAAGGCTGCGATCTTTTTGCGTCTGGCCAGTTCTATACTGGCCCCCAGCAAACGAAGATTTGCCTCCTACAACAAATACAGTGACCGAGGTCTCCATGCATCCGCGTATTCTCAATCTGGATCAGGCCGAGCTTTTACCGTTGCCTGAGTCGCTGGCCCCGACCGGCGACACCGCCGGCCGCTATCAACAACGCACGGCCCGCATCGGCCAGCAACTGGGTGCGCAGAAGCTCGGTTATCGCTTGTATGCGCTGGAACCGGGGATGCGCGGCAGTCCGTTTCATAGTCATCGGGTCAACGAGGAGATGTTTTTCGTCGTGGCCGGGGAAGGGGAGGTTCGCCTCGGTGCCGAGCGCTTCCCGATTCGCGCCGGCGACGTGATCGCCTGCCCGCCGGGCGGTCCTGAGGCGGCGCATCAGATCATCAATAGCAGTAACGCGGAGCTGCGTTATTTGGCGGTCAGTACCCAGCAATCACCGGAAATCTGCGAATACCCGGATTCCGGCAAGTATGCGGTGATGGATGACTTCAAGGTTGATGCCCAAGGCAATGCCTCGGGGTTTGTCGCGGTCGCCCGGCCGGGTGATGGCGTGGATTACTGGGACGGCGAGTAACTACCAGCACCCCCGATCTCCTGTGGGAGCGAGCTTGCTCGCGATGACGGCGGCACATCCAGCATTGATTCACCTGAAAGACCGCTATCGCGAGCAAGCTCGCTCCCACATTTTTTGACGATGTGTGCCGGTTATTCGAGGCGCGCCAAGCGCTCTTCCAGCGCCGCTATCCGCGCTTCAAGCTCTTCGATCCGCTCAACCGACACGCCGCCACCCGCACCACGTTCCACTGGGTTCTGCCTTGCCGCGAGAATCACCTCAATATCCGCCGGGTCGCCCAGTGCATGCATATAACGGTCTTCACGCTGACCGGCCTGACGCGGAATCAGCAACGCCAGACCCCGGGCAATCAAACGCTCGAGCTGATGCACCACCTGTTCCGCATCTTCGAATTCATGCATGCGACCGCTGCGGGTCAGCAGTTCATTGACCGTTTGCGGGCCGCGCAGAAACAACAGCCCGGTCAGAATCACCTGGGCTGGCACCAGTTCCAGCGCCTTGTCCACCTTGTGTTCCCAACGGTCGGCACGGCTGCCCATTACCAATTTGGTGAAGCCGCGGCCTTCCAGGGCGCGCAGGCTCTGGCCGACCTGGCCTTGGGTGAGGTTCATCACCGGTTCGCGGCTGGTTTTCTGGTTGCAGGCGATGACCAGGGCATTGAGGGTCAGCGGATAGGTTTCCGGGCTGGTGGCCTGCTTCTCGATCAACGAGCCCAGGATGCGGATTTCCGTGCTGTTGAGGCGCGGTTCGTCGAAGGTCGTTTCTTGCTCAGTGCTCATCGCGCTTTTCCCTTTGCTGTCAAAGCGTGCAGTCGAAGCCGCCTAGCGTAATCCTTGCTGGATAAAAGACAAGCCGCAGGGCGCTCGGGCATGGCTATAATCGGCGCATGTTTCAACCCCGCCACAACACGAGACTGCCATGACCATTTCCCTGTACGCCGCCTCCGTCCCGGTTTTCAAACAAATGCTCAACGCCCTGAGCGACGTTCTGAACAAGGCCGAAGCCCACGCCACCGCCAAGAACATCGACCCGAACGCTTTCCTGCAAGCCCGTCTGTACCCGGACATGTTCCCGCTGGTGCGTCAGGTGCAGATCGCCGTAGATTTCGCCAAGGGCGTTTCCGCGCGTCTGGCTGAAGTCGAGCTGCCGAAGTACGACGACACCGAAACAACCTTCGCCGAACTGCAAGCGCTGATCGCCAAGGTTCTGGCCTTCATCGGCGAGTTCAAGCCTGAGCAGATCGATGGCAAGGAAGGGATCGAGATCATCACCCGTCAAGGCACGCCGAAAGAGAAGCGCTTCACTGGCCAGGCTTACCTGCTGACCTACGGCCTGCCGCAGTTCTTCTTCCACGTCACCACCACCTACGCACTGCTGCGTCACAACGGTGTTGAAGTGGGCAAGCGTGATTACATGGGCGCGTTCTAAACCACCCGGCTACAAAAAAGCCCGCCAAGGTTTACGCCTTGGCGGGCTTTTTCATTTGATCTTCTGTAGGCGCCAGGCTTGCCGGCGAAGGCGATCTTGAGTACGCCTTCGCCGGCAAGCCTGGCTCCTACGGGGGCGTGGTGTCAGGCCAAACGCTGCGCTTTTTCGTCTTCACCCAAACACGCCGCGGCGGTGAACAACACATCGGTGGACGAATTCAACGCCGTCTCCGCCGAGTCCTGCAGCACGCCGATGATGAAACCCACGGCCACCACCTGCATGGCGATTTCACTCGGAATCCCAAACAGGCTGCACGCCAGCGGAATCAGCAACAACGAACCGCCCGCCACACCCGAGGCGCCACATGCGCAGATTGCCGCGACGACGCTGAGCAAAATAGCGGTCGGAATGTCCACGGCAATCCCCAGCGTATGCACGGCGGCCAGGGTCAGCACAGTAATGGTGATCGCCGCGCCCGCCATGTTGATGGTCGCGCCGAGCGGGATCGACACCGAGTAGGTGTCTTCGTGCAGGCCCAGGCGTTTGCTCAATTCCAGATTGACCGGAATGTTCGCCGCCGAACTGCGGGTGAAAAATGCGGTGATGCCGCTTTCCCGCAGGCACATCAGCACCAGCGGATACGGGTTGCGGCGCAGTTTCCAGAACACGATGATCGGGTTCATCACCAACGCCACAAACACCATGCAGCCCAGCAATACCGCCAGCAGGTGCACGTAGCCGATCAAGGCGCCGAAGCCCGAGGTGGCCAGGGTCGAAGCCACCAGCCCGAATATCCCCAGCGGCGCGAAACGGATTACCAGGCGCACGATCAAGGTCACGCCGTTGGATAAGTCGCCGAGTACCTCGCGGGTCGTGTCACCGGCATGGCGAATGGCAACACCCATGCCGATCGCCCACGCCAGAATGCCGATGAAGTTGGCATTCATCAGCGCGCTGACCGGGTTGTCGACCACGCTCAGCAGCAGACTTTGCAGGACTTCACTGATGCCGCCTGGTGCGGTCACCGCAACATCGTGCGTCGCCAGGACCAACGTCGACGGGAACAACGTGCTGGCGACGACCGCGACCACGGCAGCGGCGAAGGTGCCCAGCAAGTACAGAAACAGAATCGGCCGGATGTGGGTTTCCTGACCGTGCTTATGGTTGGCGATCGAGGCCATGACCAGCACGAACACCAGAATCGGCGCAACGGCTTTCAGGGCCGACACAAAGACTTTGCCAATGAACGCGGTGGACTTCGCCACTTCAGGGGCGAACAGGGCCAGGGCAATGCCTGCGATCAAACCGATGATGATCTGCGTGACCAGGCTGGTGCGTTTCAAACGGTGCAATAGGGAAGGGGATGAAGCGCTCATAACGGTATCTCTGATTTTTTTGGGTGCAGGGTTCCGTGGGTCATGCAGCAACAAGCCGGGCAGGCCACATGAAAAGAACCGAGGGGGTAACGCGACATCAATGCCAAAAAACTGGCCGATGAACAGGGTGTACGAATCGCAGGGCGCGGACTTTATCACAGGGTAGTCTTGATCCTTCAGCCCTGTGACGATCTGCCGCCCGGTTGTTTAAGCGGATATGTCCGAGCTGAGCCACCGCTGTCGGAAACACTCTGATAAGATTCACCATCCTCATTTTCAAATCCGCCAGTGGGCCTTCAGGCTGTCGCTGGCGTCGTCGTTTTTCTGGAGTTCCACATGCTTCTGCCCATTCTTCTGTTGTCTGCCGCCGGTTTCACGGTGCTGACCACAGAGTTCATCATCGTCGGCCTGTTGCCGGCGCTCGCTCGGGACCTGGACGTCACGATTCCCCAGGCGGGATTGCTGGTGACCTTGTTCGCCTTCACCGTGGCCGCGTTTGGCCCGTTCCTGACTGCGTACTTCGCAAGGTTCGAGCGGCGCAAGCTGTTTATCTCGATTCTGATCATGTTCGGCGTGGCCAACACCGTTGCGGCATTAGCGCCGAATATCTGGGTGATGGCTTTCGCCCGGTTAATCCCGGCGTTGGGGTTGCCGGTGTTCTGGGCTTTGGCCAGTGAGACAGCGGTGGACATCTCCGGACCGGATCATGCCGGGCGGGCCATTTCCAAGATCGGTTTCGGGATTGTCTGCGCGATGGTGTTCGGTATTCCGGTGGGCACGCTGATTTCCGATGCATTCGGCTGGCGCAGCGCCTTCGGCATTTTGGCAGTGATCGCGTTTGCCAAAGCCTTGCTGCTGTATATCTACTTGCCGAGAACCATCCTGCATCAGAATCAGGTGAGCTTTCGTTCACAGTTCAAAATCCTGCGCAGCCCGTTGATGATCGGTCATGTGCTGCTGTCGATCCTGGTGTTTACCGGCATGTTCACTGCTTATACCTACCTGGCGGACATTCTTGAACGCCTGGCCGGTTTCAACGGCACGCTGGTGGGTTGGTGCCTGATGGGCTTCGGTGCGGTGGGGTTGATCGGCAACTGGTGGGGCGGCCGCGCGGTGGATCGTCATCCGCTGATCGCGTCGATGATGTTCTGCGCGTTCTTGATTGCCGGCCTGATTGCCTTGGTGCCGAACATTCAGTCGCCGCTCGGTCTGGCGGCGGCGATGGGCATTTGGGGGATCACTCAGGCTGCGCTATTCCTGGTCAGCCATGTGCGTTTGATGAAGGCTGCGCCTGAGGCGCCGGCCTTTGCTGCGTCGCTGAACATTGCCGGGGCCAACCTGGGGATCGGTTTGGGCGCCATGGTTGGCGGCCGGGTGATCAACGCTGTTGGTCTGGGCGGTCTGGGTTTCGCGGCGGCCGCGTTTATCCTCGCTTCGATCCTGCTGGCCATGGCGCTGATGACCATGAAGCCTCGTGAGACTCTCACAGTTCAGTAAACAGCTCGCGTCGGGCACCTTCGGTAATCGCCACAATGCCGGGGTGCTTGACCTTGCGCTCCACCGAAATGGCGTAGAACGACTCGGTGACCGCGTCGGTCTGGCCGATCAACTCCACGCCGTATTGGCGTTTCACCTCGTCGGCAATCACGCTCGGGCCGATAAAAATCCCGCTGCCGGATTGGCCGAAGGCCTGCATCAGCGCGCTGTCGTCGAACTCCCCAACGATACGCGGTTGAATCTGCTGCTCGGCAAACCAACGTTGCAAACGACTGCGCACCACTGTTTCCGGCCCCGGGATCAGCAAGGGTGCGCCGTGCAGGCTACGGGGGAAGTCCTGACCGTACTGCGCCGCCAGTTCTGGAGTCCCGAAGAAGCTGATCCCGCATTCCCCGAGCTTCTGGCTGTAGCCCTTGATGTCCAGGTGCGAAGGCATCGGGCTGTCGGAGATCACCAGGTCCAGGCGCTGGATCGCCAGGTCGGCGAGTAAACGTTCCAGTTTGTCTTCGCGGCAGGTAATGCGCAGCGGCTCGCTCAACTCCATGGTTGGCGCGATCAGCCGATAGACGATGGATTTGGGCACCACGTCCGCCACGCCGACCCGAAACAGAATCTGTTGTTCATTGGGCTGGGCGCGGAGCATCAACTCCAACTCTCCACCGAGCTGGAACATCTGCTCGGCATACGGCAAGGTCTGGCGCCCGGCCTCGGTGAGTTCCAGATTGCGCCCGACCCGCCGAAACAATTCGATGCCGTAGGTTTGTTCGAGCAAGGAAATCTGCCCGCTGATGGTCTGTGGCGTCAGGTTTAGCTGCTCACAGGCGCGCACGATGCTGCCAGTCTTGGCCACCACCCAGAAGTAATGCAGCTGTCGATAATTCAGCATGTGCCAACATCCCCCGTAGGAGCTGCCGAAGGATGCGATCTTTGCTTTTAAAAGATCAAAAGATCGCAGCCTTCGGCAGCTCCTACACATCAAGTGTTCAGTTCCAGAAGTTATGAGTTCGTATAAACCGAAGTATAACCGCTAAAAATACGAATTTTCCTGAAGTGTTTGTCTCCCTAGAATGCCTCGCTATCGACAGCGCGCCTTTTCGCGCTTGTCCGTTCTATCGAGGAAAGCCCCATGAAACTTACCGCTACGGCGCTGTTGATCACGTCTTTACTGGTATTGGCCGGTTGCGACCAGGCAGAAAAGAGTGCCCAGCAACTGATGGGCAAAGCCGCCGAAACCGCCAAGCAGGCCATCGACGATACGCATAAAGCCGCAGAGCAAGCGATCAGCGATGCCTCCGGCGGGTTGATTGGCAAGAAAGAACAACCGGAGAAAGAATCGGGAAAAACCGAATCTTCGTCCCAGGAAATCTAAACCGTCTTAAAACGAGTCAGGACTGACCCATGGAATACCTTTTAGAACTTGCTGCAAGCCCCACCGCCTGGGTCGCCCTGGCCACGTTGATCGTCATGGAGATCGTGCTCGGCATCGATAACCTGATTTTCATCTCGATCCTGACCAACAAGTTGCCGATGCAGCACCGCCAGAAGGCGCGGCGTATCGGTATCGGCATGGCACTGATCCTGCGACTGGCGCTGTTGAGCACCATCGCTTTCATCGTGCAGTTGACTGAGCCGGTTATCGATATCCTCGGCCAGGTGTTCTCCTGGAAGGACATCATCCTGATCGCCGGTGGCCTGTTCCTGTTGTGGAAGGCAACCACCGAGATCCATCACAGCATGGACCCGGCGCCGGAAGATCCGAAGTCGGCCACCTCTGGCGTGAGCCTGGGCTTTGCGGCGGCGATTGGTCAGATCCTGATGCTGGACATGGTGTTTTCCATCGACAGCATCATCACTGCCGTCGGCATGACTGAGCATTTGCCGATCATGATCATCGCGGTGGTGGTGTCGGTGCTGGTGATGTTGTTGGCTGCTGACCCGCTGGCCAAGTTCATCAACGACAACCCGACCGTGGTAATGCTGGCTCTGGGCTTCCTGATCATGATCGGCATGACGCTGATCGCCGAAGGCTTCGGCGCCCACGTACCGAAAGGCTACGTCTACGCTGCCATGGCATTCTCGGCAACGATTGAGGGGCTGAACATGATGTCCCGGCGGGCAAAGCAGAAGCGACTGACTGCTGAAGCTTAACCGGCGCTGAAAAGAAACGGCCGCCTGTGCTCGAAAGAGCCCAGGCGGCCGTTTTTGTTCGGCTGTCCTTAGTGCGCGGTGGCGGGACGTGTCGCTGGTTGGTCGGCTTTCGCCGCGGGCGCCGATTGCACCGGGTGATGATAGTGACGTCGGGTAATGCGCAGTACTCCCCACAACATGGCGGCGGCGACGGTCAGCCAGCCGGATATCAGCATTACGATTGTCAATGTCAGGCTCATCGGTGCCTCCTCTTTGCCCTGCTGCGGGCGTACACGCTATTCAAATGACAGTCTAGTCGCTGCCATGTTTCAGGCTATTGACCAAAGGTCTCCTGTCACCAACCCGTTCGCTCTATCGAAAGCAAACGACTACCGCTTAAGGCTATACCGCTGCGGCGCGGCATCCTATGATCAACAGCCAAGCCGGGAGTACGGTTGCCTGGCGTCTGAACAAGAGAGTGATGATGGTGCGGGTATTTTCTCGAATTCGAGCTGCGGTACTGGTAATGGGCTGCGTGGCCGGGCTGGCGGGTTGCGCCGGTAGCGTGGCGCCTGAGGTCAAGCGTCTGCCGGAACGTGTGGAGCTCAGCGGTACGTTCTACCGGGGCAAGGCCAATGAAAGCGGGCCACAAGTCCTGGCCAGCCTGCTGTCCCAGCAAGGTGTCGTGATTACGCCAGGGTTGCTCGAAAAGCCCCTGCATTTGCCGGGCGCCGAGGCGCAGTTGCAGCAGAACATGCAGAATCTGGCCCGCGAGTACGGCATGGTGGTCTATCCCGTCGACAGCAATCTGCCTGCGCTATTGACCCAGGTCGCGGCCGGTTATCCGGTGATGGTGCGTTTCACTGAGGGCTCGGCGTTCTGGGCCGAGCCGCGGTACGCCATCCTTGCCGGGTACAACCGTCATAAGCAGACGGTGTTGTTGCGTTCGGGGATGAACCATCGGTTGCTGATGAGCTTCAGTTCATTTGAGTCGTCCTTCAAGGACGCTGGCGGCTGGGCTGTTTTGATCCAGAAGCCAAACCAGATTCCGGCCAAGGTCGATGAGCAACGCTGGCTCAAGGCGGCAAGCGATTTGGGTCAGGCCGGCCAGGAGCAGGCGGCTGCGCGGGCGGCCAAGGCATTGAAGGCTCAGTAGCTCTGTTGGTCATGTAGCTCCGTTCGTCACCTCCAGGGCACCGTCGTGTGCCCTGGGCCTCTTATGGATAAGGCCCGGATGTTTTGCGGGTCAGCCCCAAGGAGGCTTCTATGTCTCAGCCCACTTCCCCAAGCGGCCCTCACTCATCCGAGCATTCGTCCGGCCATGAGTTGGACTTCGATCCCGATTCGCCGGACCTCGCCGATCCTCAGGTCGATCCTGTCGGGCCTGCCAGAGCGCCGAAGGATGTGGCGCCGGGCGAGGACGATAAGAAACCGGCGAAGCCTTACGATCCGCTCGCCGATCTCAAACCCTGACGTACAGTGAGGTGTTTATGTCTACCGATTCGAGTTTTGACGACAAACGTCCGGCCAGCGTCCCGACGACTCCCGAAGACGATATGGACCCGGTGATGGATCCGGACAGTCCGTTAAGGGATCCCATGGCGCGCCCAATGGTGGTGTCGACGGAGCATCCCCATGGCCACAGAGACCCGAGTGCCGGGGATGGCATTCCGGATGACGACCAGATGCCGTTGCCTAACGATTAACGCTGGACGAAAAAAAGCCCCGAATATTCGGGGCTTTGTTTTGGTTGTCGCGGATTACTTTGACGCTTCAACCACACCGCTTTGACGGTGTTTCAGGTTCTTCGCAGCTTTGTACTGCAAGGCAACCGACGGCGCGTTATTGCTCTTGCCGGTTTCGACCCAGCTACGGATCCGCGTGGCATCGGCAAAGTGCGTGTACTTGCCGAACGCATCGAGGATCACCAGGGCAACCGGGCGATTGGCCATGGTGGTGACCAATACCAGGCAGTGGCCAGCGTCGTTGGTGAAGCCGGTCTTGGTGATTTTGATATCCCAGTTGGCCTTGTTCACCAAATGATCGGTGTTGTGGAAGCCCAAGGTGTAGTTGGGTTTACGGAACGAGACAGTCGTTTCCTTGGTGGTAGTCAGTTCGGTCAGCAACGGATACTTACGGGCGGCGATCAGCAATTTGCTCAGGTCGCGGGCCGTCGAGACGTTACGCGGGGAAAGCCCGGTCGGTTCGACGAAGTGAGTGCTGCTCATGCCCAATGCCTTGGCCTTGGCGTTCATTGCCGCAATAAACGCGACGTAACCGCCCGGGTAGTGGTGGGCGAGGGTAGCGGCGGCGCGGTTTTCTGAGGACATCAGGGCGATCAGCAGCATCTTCTTGCGTGGCAGCTCGCTGTTGAGCTTGACCCGGGAGAACACACCTTTCATTTCCGGTGTGTGGCTGATATCGACGTTGATGTATTCCTCCATGTTCTGATGGGCTTCAACCACCACCAGGCCGGTCATCAGCTTGCTGACCGAGGCGATCGGTACAACCACGTCCGGGTTGTTGGAATAAATGATTTTATTGGTCTGCAAATCCATCAGCAAAGCGCTGCCGGAAGCAATCTTCAATTGTGAGGCGTCTCGGGGTGCTGCGGTGGTCTCCGCAGCATCGGACATTGGCGTGATAACAGTCCCTGTAAATGCAAAAAATAGGCTCAGGATGGAAAGACGGATTTTCACGCGGGCGAACTCATAAGGGTGGATATGCCGTTTTTGTAACGGGCTATTTCTTAAAAAGCGACGCATTTTAGGAGTATGTGCCAGGAAAACGATAGGCGCCTGTAAACAAAGGCCAGAAAGTGAAAGATATTTAATGTTGTACCAATTTTGTACCAATCTGGTTTTCCAACTTCCCGACTTCTGACCAGTCGGTAGTGGAGCTCAGCCAGCGAGCGTATGTCGACAATAGCACCTGAACGCTATGCCCAAGCTGCCCTGCGATGAACGCGGGATTCATGCCCGCCATAAGGCACATCGTAGCGCACGTATGACGGCAGTTATATTGGCTGCGGGGCTTTATCTTCAAGGCTTCCAAGGCCTTGGCGAAGTGTCCGCCCGGAGTTGACGATGAAAGGATGAACTCCGATCCGCCCGACGGCGGAAACACATAGGGCGACTCCTTGCGTTTGCGATGGAGCTGCGTCAGTCGGGCATCAGCAATCTTTCTCGCTTCAGTCAGTGCATGCATGGCTCGGCTGTTGAGCATGACCTTGCGGGCATATTTGGTCTTCGTCCGCTCCTCGATCACCCCGTCTACGACGATCCGGCAAACATGCGCTACGCGCTTCTCCAGATCGATCTCATCCCAACGAAGAGCCCTGAGCTCTCCCGTCCGCATCCCGCAATAGAAAGCGAACTCGAAATAGGGCGCATAGATCTGCACTGCCTTGGCCGTGAAGTTAGCGTACATCCACTTGATGATGACGTCGGCTTCGTCGACAGTGAACGGGTCAATTGGCTTTTTAGTTCGGCCCGGCAGCTTGATAGCTGTCGCCGGGTTTCGCTCAATCACCTCATCCCGCACCGCCGCCTTGAACAAGGCGCTGATCCGCGAGATGGCCGTCCGCTTGATTGTCGGGCTCTCCCACTGTGTTTCCCCAATGATCCTTTTCAGCAACATCGGCGTGATTACTGTCATTGGCACGGTAGCCAATGCCGGTATCCAATAGATGTTGATCGAGCCCTTGTAGTTGCGGCGTGTGCCCGGAACGATCTCCAGGCTATTGATCCATGTCTGGGCGTACTGGGCGAACGTCAGGCCTGTGGCCTGCATCAAGTAGCTGGAGTTCGGGAATATCTCGGCGTACCGCTTTTCGTCCAGAACTCCATGCTTGGCCAGGCTGATTACGTTATCGCGTAGATCTGCGGCCGCCTTGATCCCCTTTGGCGTCTGGGGATGGGTGAGAGTTTCGCAGCGTCTTTCGCCGTTCCACGTAAACCGGATGCGAACGGACTGGCCTGCAAGCTCAACTCCTGCGGGCATTCCCATTGGCTTTCTTGCCATGCTTCATATCTCCTGATGCTATAAAAAACCCGACCGTCAATCTTGTTCCACACCCCTTCGGGGATAATTCCGCGCGCCCGTTTTCCTTCAAGGGCTCGCTTTGTGGTTTCGAGCAACATGGCCATGCGTTCTTCTGGCACTTTGTCGAAGGGGTACGTTTCGGGTGTTTCTTCTTTCTCGGACATAGCTGTCTCCATGCCGCGCGTAGCGGTAGAAGGTGGTTATTCGTTAATCCATTTGGTACCAGACGCCGCACTCGACGCCTTCGGCCTTCAGGGATTTGTACATGGCCTGCACGCCGGCATAACGCCGGTTGCCTTGGCCAGCGAAAGGGGGCTGAGGTGAAATGCCCGGGCGTGGTAGGTACTGGCGGCCTGCATCCATCCCGTAATGCCTGCCTTATCCATGGTGCCTTCGCGGAGGAGGCCGACGCGGATGTAAACGCGATCAAGGTTTGCGCTGCCTCCGTCATCCAGAGCTGCTTCCGCGGCGGCCTTGCCAGCTTCGATGGCACGTGAAACTGCCGCTGCCAGTGCCGGGAGCTGATCTTTGGTCATGAGGATTCCTCGCCCGCCGTTCACCGGCAGGCTGGTAGGTGGAAGAGGAAAATCAGATGAGGGGGCGTTGCGAGTTGAGCAAGTGAGCTATTGTTGAATCTTGCGTCTCATCAGTTACCGAAACTACGGTTCGTTTTGGTGGCTGATGGGGCGGTTTCTATTCACGCTTCATGAACGTGATCCAGTGCGTCTTTTCTCGCTTGCCGGACTTGTGTCCAAACAGGGGCTTTTGATCGGTGAGCGCAAGCAGCTCGCTGACCAGAACCTGAGCTTCGGCCCATTTGAATATCAAGATTCCATCGGTGGCCAACACGCGAAAGCATTCGGCGAATCCCTTGGCGATATCGTCACGCCAGTCTGCGGTCAGCACGCCGTACTTGGCGTGCATCCAGCTATCAACCCCGGCCCGGGTCAGATGCGGCGGATCGAAGACGACCAGCTTGAAAGTGCCGTCTTCGAAGGGTAGTGAGCGAAAGTCCATGATGACGTTCGGCTCAACCCTCAATACCCTGCCATCACAAAGGACGTGCTCCTCATCGCGGATATCGCCGAACAGCGTGCGCTGGTCCTGCTTGTCGAACCACATCATCCGGCTGGCGCTGCATGGGTCGAGGATTTTTACCGCGGCGCTCATCACCGCAGCCCCTTGTAGCAGTACACGTAGGCGAACCAGGCGAGGGCGATCATGGCTTCACCTCAACACCTGCGTCACGGTCCCGAACTGAAAACAGCTTGTAGCCGTCCGGCGTGTTTTCCAGGGCGCTAGCGGCAACCAACACCACGTTGACGTCCTCAGTCCCGATATCCTTTGAGTCGACATTGAATCGTCGCTTCCCACGGTTTGGGTTTGGATGAACGCCATCGGCAAGCGTGTAGCCAATCTTCCGATACTCCATGATGAATACCGTCATGGCGCCACCCGCCGGACCCAAACGCAGATCGGACCGTCATCAGTGTCGTGGATCGAGAAGATGAACCAGCCGTTGCCAGGCGGCATGGTCGGTTCCCAGGCGGTGCAGTTGACGAGGCCTTGCTCGAAGTATTCCGTGACCATTTCCTCGGGCCCGTCGCTTTCCAGCTCGATCAGGGAAAATTCAAGGCAGTGCTCAGCAAACCAGCTCTTCAGGATGGCGCTTTCTTCGCCATCGTCAGGCCAGGCCGGGTGTGTCCAAAGTCCGCAATCGTCGCGCTGCACGGGCAATCGTTGAATCAAAACGGTTTCTTCAGGCATGACTGTTCCTTTGCCGCTATGGCGGCTGACTTTGAAGGAGGAGGGTTAGGTTTGAAGCGCACCAGTGGTCAGATGTGATGAATTAACTGGCGTTTTCGTACTCCACCGTCCGAGGAGCGGCTGTTTCTCAATGGCGGTGAGTTCCGCCCAGGAGAATGGCAATGGCTTCTATAGACGACTTCAGATTTGAGTCTCACCAGCTTCTATTAGAGCTTGATGCTGCCACCATGGGGATGATGATGCTGGTTTCATCTGGGTGCGTTTCAGGTCCCGAGTGGGATGCTGCAAACAAGAGGCAGCACGACGCCTATAAATGCTGGGATGCCTTTAACAACCTCCCGCCTGCTATCTGAGTGTCTAATTTGCCGTGACGTCGTTATAGCGGCTGACTTTGAAGGGGGAGGGAGTTACAGATGTACTCCTATTAGGCTGCGGCTGACTTTTCGGCTTTCTTCTGCTGGCTTGCCTTGAAGCGGTCGTATGGCCCGCCGGGCAACGAAGCGATCGCGTTCGCTGCCTTGATCAGCAGATCTCCCAACTGCCCCTGCATCTTCGGCACGAAGTACTTGAAGCGGGAACCGGCCGGGTAGTAGATGTTGTAGGCCATGCGACTGCACATCGTCGACGCCTCATCGAGTCCGCAGCTGCGACCGTACGCGATCAGCTTTTGTCGCTCGGCCTCATCAACCACAGGCTCGTCTTGCCGCTGAGCGGCAGGCGTTCCGAACTGGTCGCAAATTGCCTCCCAGATATCGAATGCACCACCACCGCAGACCCGGGCCTTTCCGGCTATCAGCTCGGCAAGATCATCGCTTAGCTCTCGCGGAAAGCTGATGATCGGCACGGGCTCGACCATCCCGAGCGGATCCTCGCTATGGTGCTTGGCTGCCCGCTCATCAATCCGCTGATCCGCTGCGTTCAGTTGCAGTTGCAGGGCTTGCTCGCGAGCTTTGACGCTCTCCAAGTGCTGCGCCAGCGTGCACGCAAAGTCACCGGCCAGCCGCTCATTGATGTACTGGCGGTAGTCGTGACGCTTCAGCACGGTTTTGAACAGGTTGTCGATGTAACCGCGTCCGCCATCTGGCGTGTTCAGGTCAAAGTTGGGCTCGACCGATTTGTTTTCTGTGGGCATGGGGCGTCCTTACCGGGTCATGCCCGGTCGGTGAATAGGTTCAAAGAATCAGCTACAGTTCGACGACCATTCGAAAGGGGAAATTCATGACATGCTTTATTTGTGGCGAGCCAGCGATCGAAGCCGATGTTGGCGATGATTACGAAGAAAGAGTCTGTCAGAAATGCGGTCACTATCGAATCACCAGCACGGCGCTCATGCTGATGAAAGTTCGCGATTGGCGCTTTGATGAGGAACTGGTAAGAACATGGCTTGAGCATCAAAAGCGTTATGGATTTATCCCCACAATTGATCATCACCAGGCAAGTCGACTGATCCACGCTTAGGCGGGGAGGTCGGGCAGGCCGGTCATTGGACCGCTGAGGTAGATGCGCTTTTCTGTGGGCATGGGGTGTCCTATGTCGGGTCATGCCCGGGCGGTGGCGGATTTTTAGTTTGTGAGCTATTGCTTGAAGGCCGGCATGGAGCCGGATCAAGGAGTGATCTGATGAGCGAGTATCGGAAACTGACTCAGGCTGAACTGTCTGAAGCCCTCAATATGCTTAAGAGCGAGATTGCGCTGTATGTCGCTGACAACGAACCAATGACAGATGGTTCTGGCCATTGGGTGTTCTTTTCCTTGTCAGCACCTAAAAGCATTCTTTCTCGCCTTCGAGTTGGCGGTGATCATCGGATGGCGCTTGGTAAGTCTTGGTCGGTGCCGCGCTGACGCAATTGCCACGTTTCAGAGCGACCCTGGTAATTCGGTCCGGTCTTTCTCGCTTGACTGATCAGGCCGCGAGGCGCTGGTAAAGCTCGATGATGTCGGCAGCGTTGGCCGCGACTAGCGCTTCGGCTTCATCCGGACAGACGCTGTTGCCAATCAGCCGGACCTGGTCCGTCTTGTTGATCGCGCGCCACTCTTCGGCGCCGGTCACCGGGTCGACGAATAGGCCGCGATCGATGATGTAATCCTTGTTGAAGCCTTGCGCAGCCTTCAGCTCAGGCGGTTGCAGCATGCGCAGAGTGATATCCACAAGCACATAGCCGCCGACCATGACCATCTCGGCCGCGTCCTTGAAGTGCTCGGGCAAGTGCTCATGCATGAAGGCAGCGCAGCGGCGAGCACCTTCCATTTGTTCCGGCGTGAGCGTATCCGGCACCTGCACAACCTCAACCAGCGCAACTCGATCCTTTGTCGGCAGGGTGTGCATCGGCTCGGTGAGCGAAATACCGTCCTTCTCGTTTCCGTAGTACTTCACCAGGTAGGCATTCACCAGCCGCTGGTTGGCGCCGGACTGGCATATGGTCGAGAGCGGCGAGTCTGCGACGCGGCCATCACCGTCGTAGAACCCGCCGTTCGCCTGCTCGAAGAAGGCCGCCGATACAGCATGGTGCCCGGTGCTGGTAGCGACCACGCCAAGCGGGTTGGCTACGTCAGCTCCGACCGATCCTTTTCGCAACGTGACCATGTTCGCAGCGACAAGGGCTTGCTCGCCCCTGTTGGCGCCGGTCACCGTGCGGAAAGCATCATCCGGCGAATACCCGCTGCGCTCCCCGTGGTGCGTGAGGTGAGTCAAGTGGCAGGCTGCCAACGCAAAGTGCCCACCTTTGACCTGCGCTACCTGAGTGCGCAGCGGCTCGACCGCGCTGAAGTTGCGTTGCGCCGAGCCATTGGCGCACTCGGTGAGGAATGGCGCGGCGACCGGCTGAACCAGAGCGTGGTGGTGCCGCTGGCGCTGATGGTCGATAGCGATTCGTCCACGCCGTGAGTGCTGGTGTGTGCTGCTGATGTTCCGCGCATCGGGACAATGAACGGCTTCAGGCTGGTTAGCACATGGCGCCAGCAACCCTTGGCCACGCGACGCATGGTGTTCACCGCCATCGGCTTTTCGCGGAAGATCGTGCGCCCCAGGTTGCTCCAGTCGATGCACTCGGCGGCGGTACGCCAAGGTTGCTGTTTCGCCGTCGGCGTTTTGTGGCGTTTCGCAGCGGGCCAGATGATTGGTTTGCCGTCACTGCGCGCCACCAGGTAGAGGCGCTTGCGGATGGTCGGAGCCCCGGCATTGGCCGCGATGCGCTCGCGCCACTCGACGTTGTAGCCCAGACCACGTACCAGGCTTTCGACAGGCACGTACTCGCCGATCGACTCGAGAATCTCCGGCATGTCCGGGTGGTCTGCGGGCAACCCATTACTAAGCGCTGCAATGAACGACTTGAAGGTTCGGCCTCGCTCAGCCTTGATTGGCTGGCCTTCCTCGTCGATCGGACCCCAGTCGCAAAACTCCTCGACGTTCTCCAGGAACATCAGGCGCGGCCGGGTAGCGTGTGCCCAACGCACAACAACCCAGGCCAGGCCGCGTACTCCGCGATCGCGAGGTGCTCCGCCCTTTGCCTTGCTGTGGTGGCGGCAGTCCGGCGAAGCCCAGAGAATGCCAACGGGCTGGCCACCGGTGGCAAGCACAGGGTCAACTTCGAATACATCTGCCACGTAGTGCGCTGTATTCGGGTGATTGGCGCGGTGCACAGCCAAGGCGATGGGATTGTGGTTCACCGCGACATCCGGCTCGCGGTACGCCCGGGCAATACCGGTGCTGGCGCCACCGCCACCGGCGAACAAGTCAACCACCAGCTCTTTTTCGAACGGCAGGCCTATGCTCTGCTGGCCATGGATGAACTGGGGTTTCTTCTGGTGTGCGGACATAAGGCATCCTCGCCGGCTGGCGTGATTCAGTTAGTTGGAGTATTTGTTTATGTCGAACTCATCCTGGCTGGAGGCCGACATGAGATTGCAAAGTGATATCGATGCACTCGAGGCGATCGAGGAAGACGCTCGATTGATGCTCAAGCGAATCGGGATTCCCGACGATAAGCAGAAGCTTGAGGTGGTCATTTGCCTGAGGCAGATCATTGAGCTGGCGAACTACAGGAAAGCGATCGACCGATTTTCGGAGTCGTCTGCGAGATAAGTGCGTGCGGGTTAGGCTGCGTGCGACCGCTCAGGAATCCAATCCGCGAACCCAACCTTCGGCACACTGGTCTTTGCGTTCATGATCGGCTTGCCCTTGGCATCGACCAGAACTGCTTTCGTCCTGATGCGCAGGTCGCGGCAGGTGATACTGCGGCGCGCCATATCCATGAACTGCTGGGCGTACTGGGGGCGTCGAACATAGGAGAAAGCCGGACGCACTTCTTGCCGGCCATGATCTTCGCCACATAGGCCTCTACCGCTGCTTCCCATTCCGGGATTGTCCGCTCGAGCCGCTTTCCATTTTCTGTCTTGTGGGTGCTTGTTTGTTCCCGGGCCTCTTCGCGAGCCCAGTTCTCACTCATTCCAAATACGGCGAAAGTGCTCATGGCTTTACTCCAGGCAGTCGAGTGCTTTTTGCAGAAGCGCATTCAGTGAAAGCTCCCGGTCGTCCGGGTCCATGGCTCGCTTGATCCAGGTGCGGGCCTCTGCGGCATCGTCCTGCAGGGTGTTCAGTTCGTCGGCGTCGTCATCAACCTGGCTTTCGAGGCGCCGGATGTCCTCGCGCAACTCTTCACGCTCGGCGCTTGGGTCGATGCTCTGCGATGTCAGGCGTCGGGTAAGTTCGGCGGCGGCCGCCGGATCAAGCGCGGCGTAGTGCAGGCACTCTTCGTCGCTCAAAGCATTTGCGGGAATGCTCACGGGGTATCTCCAGGCAGACGCCTGCCTCGCCGGCTGGCGTGATTCGTAGAAGTGGGGTATGTGTAGCTGCATTTACTATCGTCATTGTCACGGGGGTTCAATGTCGCTTTTCCATTACACGGACATTCATGCGATTCAATCAATTCTTACCAATAGAGAGTTTTGGTTTACGCATATAAATTTTATGAATGACAAAGAAGAGCTTAAAACGGGCTTGGCTGAGATAGTGAGCTGGCTGGAAATCTATGAGCTGGTTGGGTATCCAGACGCTTCAAAAAATAGGGCGTTTGATTTCATTAATAGTCAATTTCAAGATTCGGCAGCAATTCAAGATTCTGGATATGCTTTATTTAGTTGTTCATTTAGTTGCTCGGGGAACTCTCTTAGTCAATGGCGTGCATACGGTAGGTTCGCGATTGAGCTAGATAGATCAGTTCTAAGTGACGGATTCGATCTATATGATTGTGTTTATACCAAGGATGAGAAGTCTGCCGCTGCCCATCTGCTTGGAAACGATGTGTTAGAGAAAATTGCCAGTGACATCTCGGCGGATGGTTCGATTGGGCCCAATGGATTGGCTGAGTATGGGCGGTTGCTGGTAGAGGCAGCAAAATTCAAAAATGCGCATTTTGGAGAGGAGCAAGAGGTTAGAGCTGTTTCACCGGAAGAACTAAATTCTGATGTTAGCTTCAGGGCTAAATCTGATTATCTAGTACCGTACGTTAAAAAGAAATTCGATATAAAAGCAATTAAGGCTGTTCATGTGGGGCCAACACCAAATCAAGAAATGTCAGAGAGGTCCCTTGAAGCACTGCTCATATCATTAGACTTGGCTGACATTCCGGTTGTTGCTTCACATATTCCGTTTCGATCATGACTATGGGTTGGTTTAATTTGATTGATACTCTTCCTAGCACTTGTTCATTCGTCGCTGCAAATTCGAAGGGATTCGCGGTCGCAGGCAAGTTTCAATTTCCGCGACACGTTTTCATTGATCGTGATTTCGTGTCGCGGAATTTGCAGGTAGCCGACGGAGCCTTCCGGCCCGGCGTCGTGAGCGCACAGAATCAGTAGCTCGATCACATGCTTGTGACTGGCTCCGAACATCCGCCCAGCCAGATCATCAAGCCGGTCCTGAATCCCTTGCCGTGCGTGGTGCCGAATCATCTCGGCGGGCATCAGTGGGATATCGGTGTTTCGATATAACAAGGCGCTTTCAGGGACTGCATTCAGGATCAGCAGCTGTAAAGCCTCGCCCATCTCGCTAATATCGTTCCAGCACATGAGGTCGCTCAGCATCTGCTTGATGCCGCAGCGGACCGTGTGCCGCAACTCCACCTCCCTCATCGCTTGCCGCTTCAGCGCTGCCTTTGCTGATCGCGCTTTTCCATCCGCCGCCATGGACAACCTCTTCTATGCCACTGGCCGGCAATGCCAGCCATACAGACCTGCGCCGAGCGCTGACCAACTTATTGATTCGCCTCATGCCGCGACCTTCCGCTGATTCCAGGCACCGACCGCTTCAAAAATCCGCGCTGCGTGAGCCTCGTCGAGCGATATCGCTTCAGGAATAGCGATCCAGCCAGAAGCCACCATCTGGCTTTGATTGGCCGAGTCGCGCAGTTGCTTGTAGCAATGCTCGATTACCTCTTCGAGGTGGTCGGAGAGGTAAACGCCGTCCGGCGCCACCTCAATTGACTTGCTGTAGCGGTCACCGCGGGCATCGATACAGAGAGCGCTGAGGTATATCGTCCAGCGGTGAGGGATGCCACACACGGCTTGACCAATCTTCCCGGGAGCGATGTTCTTCAGCGACTTGTAGTTGATCATGCCCTGGCGACCACTGGGGTCGATGTTCACCACTGCGACGTGGTTGGTGGCCAGCAGCGATCTACATGATCGGTCTATGCGGGCTTTGAGGTTGTGCGGTTTGCGCTTGCTCATAGCGAGTCCGCCATTTTGCGTAGAGCCTTGCGGTCGGCGGCCGATATCGGCTTTGGCCGCCGCTTGAGTACCGTTCCAGGGTCTACCCATTCCCGTCGCGCCGGCTTGGGCTCCATTCGAACCGGCGGCAACTCTTTGAAGGTGCCGCCGGGCCGCGTCCAGAAATCAGCCATCGCAGCAGCGATTCGATCAGACTCGGTTTGTTTCACTCGAACTGCGTTGAGGTTGAGGCTGATCATGCTCAGGCTCCTAATCTATGGGCTTGCGCCCTGGCTTTGTCCGCGACTTCATCAACCATGCGATTCAGTTCCAGGTTGAACTGGACCAGCTCTTTGTGCAGGTTGGCGATGTAGTCTTCGTCGCGGTGAATCGTCTCGATGTAGAGCTGGCACTCTTCATCTTGGCGAGAATCGAACGACAGAAAGTCCCACCATTTCCGGCCCGTAACGAACATGCAGCCCTGGACCTGCGGCATGTGTTCCTCGGGCATGCCTTCGAGCCAAGTTCTGACGTGAATCGCCTCGTTGAAAGGGCACTTCGACTCGGTGCCCCCGTCATCGTTGATCAGGCCGTCTGGCGAGCAGCCGAGCCAGTCGTACTTCGGGTGGACAATGAACGCGGACGGTACGACGATGTTGCCGGTCAACATCTCGTAGGCGTCCTGCGCCTTCTGCTCTTCGGTGTGGCCCAACTTCATGGAAGCACTGCTGACGTTGTGTTTCGACTTCTTTGCCAGTCGCTCGAAGCACAGTTCGCGCATGTAGGAGGTACGCGCTTGCATCGGCTCGCGCTTGCCATTTTTGTCGGACTTACCCCAGGCCAGAACGTCTTTAAACCGGCTGGCGGTTACTCGGCCAGATCGGTCTGCATTCCACTTTTCAGTGCCTTGAAGTTCCGTTCTCACTATGCCGCTTCCTCAGCCTGATTCAGGTCGTCGCTGGTGCGGTTCATATCGGTGAAGTCGGCATCAACGGTCGCCGCCATGTTCTTGAGCGCTTCGTGGCATTCAAGGCCGATGGCTGCGCGCTGTTTAGGCTTGAGGCCTGCCCAGGCTGCGGCATAGGCGTCGATGTCCTGTTGCTTCGCGACGACCAGAAGATCCGCGAATACTCCGTCTATTTCCGGCGATGGGGATTTAGGGCCGAACGACACGTCAGCAGCGGCAGCAATGTTTGAAGCCTGCTTCGCAGGGGTGATATCGATTTCACCGCCGTACGAGTCTTCGAACTCATCGGGTGTATAGACGCCGAGGATGACGTCAGGGCAGAAGAGTCGCGCCCATTTTTTGGTCACCAGGTAGGCTATCTGCTGCTTGGGGTCTTCTGCCCAAAGCGTAGAGTTCCGCGTGCGGACCTGGGTGAGCAGAAGTTCCAGAACGCGCGGCTCGTCTTCGCCTTTGAAGGTTGCCCAGACCTTGATCCCGAGACCTTTCTCGTCGTCAAAGCTCCAGCCGGGAACGCGATACTTCTTAAATTCGCCAGTGTCCTCGTCCTTCTTGGACCGGCTGGTGACTTCACGCATTTTCCCGATGACGTTTTCCCAGGCACCGAACCACTCGAAGTTCAAGCGGCCCTTGACTGGCGCCTTGGCGGTGATGACTGCATTGACGAGCTGCGCCTCGTAGCTCAATGCGCCGCCGTTGACGATGAACGTCTTCTGGGCGACAGCGAAAGGGTTCATCTGCCACTGCATTGCCTGTAGCACCACCGCCATGCAGTCAGCTTGATTGCCCCTCAGATGCTTGGGGACCGCTGTCACGCCTTTCGACATCATCAGCGCGAGGTCGCTCATCGACTTCATGGTGCCAGGGTCGAGAATGAGCGCTGCCGCGTTGTGCGATGGATCGTGGTACGTGGCGAGGCCGGTTTGTGCTTGGGTGTCTGAATCGGTCATTGCGCTCTCCGTGGCCGGCCAGGAGTTGGTCGGCCTTTAGATGGAAAGAGGGGAGTTAGAAGCGGATGGCGCGAAGCCAGGCGCGAGCGGTATCGATACTCACATCGAAGCCCAGAGCGACAATCTCGACGATGTCGTCAACCAATGGGGCGGCTGTAGTAACGTCGTCGGTTTCAGCAGCTGCTGCATGCGTTGTGATCGGCGTGACTTCGGCCTTCTCTTCGACTATTGGAGCAGCCACTGGAGTGACCGTGGCCGGCGCGGCAGCCTGGGCGCGCAGGCGAATAAGCTCTTCCTGGTCACGTTGATACTGGGCGTCGCGTTCGCGCTGCTGGCGTTGCTGCGCTTCCATGTCGCGGCGCTGCTGGTCCAGATCGTCCTGCTGCTTCTTCAAACGCAGGCGGTCTTCTTCGGCACGCTGCTTGCGCAGATCCTCGGCTTCGGCGTCGGCAATGCGTTGCTTCTCGCGCAGTTCGTCGAGTTCTTTCTGCTGGGCCAGCAACTTGGCGGCCGCTTCTTCTCGCTCAACGGCAGACTTGTGCAGTGTTTCCAACTGCTCAATGGCGTTGTCGCGAGCGATGGTGCCTTCAGCTTCGAACTCGGCATATTCCTCGGGGAGGATCACCGATAGCTTCACGCCTTGCAGGATGTCGGCGATATCGGCAGCGCTTCGGCTCGCATAGGCAGCGGCGACAGAGCTGAAGCGGGTGATCTTTGCCCGGATGGTTTCGACACGTTCAGCCTCGACACGCTCGCGCTCGGCCTTGGCGTCTGCTACGCGCTTCTCTTCGGCCTTAATTGCTTCGTCGACCGGCGCTTCAATCGCCAACACGCGATCCTTTAACGCCTCGCCGAACTCCTTAACCTGGTTGACGCGACCCTGGGCATCCTTGACCTTCTGCTGATACGGAACAAGCGCGGTCTTGGTGGTGTTTGCCAGGGCGTAGCGCACGTCGCGGATATCGACGCGAACTTCCTTCGCATTCGCCAAGCCTTCGCTGGTCGAGCAGTCAACGACCAGCTTCGCGTAAGTAGTTTCCAGGCGAACGATCTGCTCCTCGTGCGGCCGGTATTCCGCGATATCGGTGACGGCAACCGAAGGGACAACGGAGTTTTGTGCGGCTTCAGCTTCGCCCATTTCGAGCGAGTCTTGCGCGAGTGCTTGTTTTGCGGACATGACAGTTCCTTGCCGCGCGGTGCGCAGCCTTGAAAGGTGTGAGGGTTATTGAGTGATCTGGCCGGAATAGGCGCTTGCCAGCATCCAGGCAGTGAAGAAGAGCAGGGCGATGGCTGAGCCGCGCCAGAACCAAAAGCGCTTGGCGCGCTGGTAGGAGGTCATGACCACGGCCTCAATTGCCGCAGCACCAGCTCATGAAGCGCCTTGCCGTCACGACTAATACGCTGACCTCGAAGCAGCCACTTTTTCGTGCTTGGCCAGCAGTCGATCATTCGACCATCAGGAAGCTTCAGTACAACGTGGAAGCCGTTGTTGTGTTTCTTGTAGGCAAGCCCGGTCTTGGTCAGCCAGGTATCGAAGCGGGCCATTGCTTCGGCTTTCATGCGTTTTTTGTGTCCCACGGGGTTTGGCTCGCTTCCTTCGCCGCCACAATTCCGACAGCAACGCGGGTAGCCAATATCTTCGCCGATGAAGCCGCAACAGCTCATACAGTGGCTTCCGTCAGCCACGCTGTCTTCGAAAAAGCTCACGACCGAACCCTCACCGCGATCCGGCCGCCCTTCATGGTCGCCGCAAGACGACGCGGCAGGTTGGCGACCAGGGCTTCGCGGGACTTGCCGATCACCTCATTGAAGGGAAGACCGAAACCCAGCAGAACCAGCTTTGATTCGATCTCATCGAGCTGCTCGTCGATCAGTGATTTAACCGGTGCCGTACTCATGCCGTCTCCTTGCGCCGCAGACAGATGTCGCGCAGTCGCTTGCAGTAGTGGTTGAACTCTTCAGTGGTGATCGCCCCATCGGTGAATAGGCGGGTGATGAGTGATTGCACCAGGAGGCTGATGTCCTCCTGACCAACTGGTTCGGCCACGCCGTCGAGGGCTTGGTCGATCAGAATATGAGGGCTCAAAACCCGCATTCCTGTTCGAGCCGATCGCTCTCACGTTTTGCGTCGCGGTACTCGTTGGCATGCTCTGCGATCAGGCCGACCGCCATGGAGCGGACAGTGAGCGGGTCGCCGCCGACTGCGCGGACCGCCCAGCGATGCAGTAAGCTGTCGTCCGCTCGCTTGACCAGCTCGATCAAGATCTTTTCGATGCAATGGTCTGGGTCACGTTGCGCAGCCATGTGATCTGCCAGGGCCTCAGGCAATTGGTCGGCATTGACCAGAACAACGCTTCGGCCAACCGGGTTTGGCGCCTCCACATCGCGCCGACTCAACAGGTCATTCACAGACTCAGCCAGCCAATCCTGACCGGCCTGAGTTTCGAGAAAGTCGTCTTCGGGGATTGGCTTGCGCAGTGCTGACATGGTCTGCTCCAAAGTGGCGGGTGTTGATCCAACAAAACTCGGCTGCGACCTCTCAGCACGGCTAGCAGCCGGAGGGCGCCGTGGGAAGTCGCATGCGAGTGGTGTCGGAGGGGAGGGGTGACTAACTTCTTGCGGCTGCGTCTACACAGCACACATGGAAGAAATAAGGACGTTACGTGCTTAAGAGGCTGATATTGCTGGTCTTGATCGCTTGCTCAAGCGGGTGTGCTGCCTTGTATCATCGAGCAAATTACGAAGGTTGCCCTTACATTGGGACCCGATTTGATTGGGGAGTGTTGACGGAGGACTCGCCGCGCCTGGGTTTTGTGCCTTTTTTAGTGATTGATTTACCGCTTTCTGCTGTTGTGGATACGGTGTTTCTTCCTTTTGAGTTACTAAGCAAATGCGAGCGCTGATGTGAGCTGCAGGGGCCCGCTGTTGCCCGGGGCCGACTATGCCCCCAGACTCGCCTGTGCGGTTCCGGTTACGTCTCCGGCGCGGACTTTCACCGCCGTGTTGATTCCCAGGTTGATGCAGGTGGCCGGTATAAGCCGGGGATTCGTCCGCATCGGGGTGTGATCTGGTCGCCACTGCAAGGCGATGCCCAACATAGGCCGGGCAAAATGGGTCTGGACCAGATCACACTCCAATGCGTCCTGGTGCTAGGGAGTACCAGGTGCTCGGGCAGTTATCGTCAGGCTGACGTGGCGCTGGGGTCAGTCGTAAATGCCGTAGCTGAAATCGTCTTCTTCGCAGTCCACCAGAATCTTGGAGGCGCCGAAGTAGAGTGCGGCGAGCAGCTTCTCGAACTTCGATCTGAAACGCAGGGTCTGACCGATCTTTTCGCCGTCGATGCGGGCGGCGTAGACGCTGCCGATCTGACGGCCTTTATCGTCCCGGTCATTTCCGCGCTTATCGAAAGAGATGTGGATCGCGTTATCCAGGTTGTACTCGCTGCGTTCGCGGCTGCTGTAAGGCGATTCCTCTTTTGGCTTCTTGTCGAAGTAGATGTGCATGCCTCCGTATTCGGATTCTTGAAAACGAATGTCCGGCCGTTCCCAGTGCTCTTCTGCTGCGCTTTCCTTGTGCTCATCAATGAAGGCTTCGAGAAGGTCCTGCAGGCTGACCACTTCGGGCATCTGATCCTTGGTGAGCACTTCGTCGATGGCTTCCTGGGCGCGACGGACCATGTCGGCCTCTACACCGCTGGCTTCCCACTTCTCTTTCAGCGCTTTGGCAATCATGTCGTTGTAGCGGGTCAGCTCGAAGACCGTAGCCAAGTTGGCTGGCAACGCTGCCTTGATTGCCTCTTCAACCTGTTTGCTCATATCGCCGTAACGACCAAAACAGTTGTCGATCACGCTGGTGAACATCTTCTTGACGTGCTCGTCGATGATTTCGACTGGCTTCTCGCTGTTTGCAAAAGCAGTGACGCGCTCGGCGAGCAGCGATTGAAGTGTTTGTTCGCTCATTTGATGCTCCGTGTTTGATCGGTTGATTTCCCGTCTGGCCCTGTCGCCAAGGCCAGCCAGTGAAATCTGTTTTCGAACCACCGAGAAATCCTCGGTAGTTCATTCCGTCCCATACTCGTCGCCGCGGTTTCCCCACCTGGCCGGCGTTACACATTTCGTGTTCGGTGTTATTCGTCGGCTGGCTTGCATGGTTTGGCGTCCTCCCATAAGGGGAGTCCGGCAGGTTCCAGAGCCTGCGTGGAGATCGAAGTTTGTGTTTCGCGCTGTTCCCGTTGCCGGGGATCGATCCGCGAAGATTCCTGACTGTTAAAGAGCGGCGGGTCTCTTGAGGCCCTTCGCAGTGGCTGTGTGTCGCTGCGATGTAGTAAATATCTCCCATGGAAATATTCATGTCAACTCCAATGGAGATAATAATTATTGCAGGCGATAAAAAACCCGCTCATTGGCGGGCTTTAGGAGAGGTGCTTATCTGGCTAGGCTGCTGATTTTTCCAGTCTTTGTATCTGCTTGGCACCTTCGAACGCACTGCGGACCATGACAAGATCAAAATCTTTTTTGTCTGCCATGTCCTCCAGCATGAGGATCCTCTCTTTGTAAGTCCTCATTGCCACCGGCTTCAACTGATCAATCACTGCATCCTGAGGAACAACGAGCATCATGGCGGCCTTGTGATCGTGACGAATAAGAGCGTCATGATCTTTAAGCTGTTCAAGCCTGAACACCTTCGAAGTGGCAGCATCGAATAGCTGTGCGAGGCGATAGTTTCCCGAAAAAGCACAGACGTTAACGGCAATTCGAGAGGAGAAGTAGTCACATTGCAAGGCCAATCTCGAACCGCGAATTGTCACATCGACGGGTACATTGAAATGTGGCACAAGGCTCTTGTCTACGCGCTCCATCGCCTTTTGAACGCGCTTCCAGTACGAGGATCTGTCATGGCTAGTCTTGATATCCTCATTGTGGATCAGGCTGAGGCTTGAACAGAGATCTATCCCTTGGGAAATTATATCTTCCAGATCATAGCCTATGCCTTCGCGTGCTTTACCTAGGACAACGCCATGAATCCCGGATGAGTAGCCTTGAACAAAACCTTTTTTTGCGTAAACCAAAGCCTTCTTGAGAGCGAGCTCCATCATGGCTTTCATGCCAGAGGCGGATTCACCGTACAGGCACTGGAGGGCTTTGTCGGTGATCGTCAGGCTGCCGGATACTTGCCCTTCGGAGCCCGCAACCACGCCAATGGTCAGGCGTTCACCTGATTCGACTATAGGTTCCAGATAGATCGGCGCCCACTGTGCTTCGAAGGCGGGGAAATCTGGAATTCCTTCAATGTTAGGCGCGTGGACGGTCATAGTTCAGATCTAAATGTGTTTGACTGAGGCCTAAGCCGCTCTCGAGAAGCTTCGGCATGTGCTGAATTCGGTCAGTGAGAAACTGTACCACGGCATCCATGTGTGCGCCTGTAACCTGACACGCCGTAGGCATGCCATTGAGCGCTTCAGCAGAGATGTCTATGTCTACAAAGCCCAGCGACTCCTCCTTAAGCCTCTGCGCTGTGCGCCGCAGCTCAAACTGACTCAAATCTTCAGATAGCCTCTTCAAGAGATAGTTCTGTATCTGCCTGTGTGCAGTTGTCAGGGGATCGCGTAGGGCTTCTTCGTGATCGATAAGCCAGATCTTGCCATCAGCTCCTAATAGGATGTTCTTGAGATTCCTATCGGCATTGGCTATCAACTCGTCAAAGACAATTGCTGTCCTGATATGCGTCCACTTTGTGAGCAGATCGTTAACGTCATCCAGTCTTGCAATCCTTCCGATTGGAGCCGCTCCGCAGTCAAGGCTAGCTACACAGAGCACATGTGCGGCTGTTATGCCAACAGTTTGCCCCTTCGCGTAAACCGGAATTGTAAGCGGGACTGGCAAGCCGAGCGCCCGACCGAGAAGCGATGCGAGCACCTCGGCATAGACAAGCCTGGCGGGGATCATTTTCACGTAGGCGTTGTACCGCATCTGGCCCTTAAGTTGGACGATGCCGTAAAAAGAGGATGTTGTCCGCAGACCGCCGGATCCTCAACACGTTTCCCCGTCAAAAATAGGCCGAGCTCAATTTCGCTCGGTACGAGACTTCTTTGGGCGGACATCTTTTTTTGCCTGTTCCTTGTGGCTATGTTTGCTCAACCCGTGCTCAAGCATCGAGAAGAGATCATCTGAAAATCCGCCTTCCTCGGAAATTTTGAAGGCCGCTGCGGCGATTCCATCAAGACCGGTCGGAAGGGCGCTATAGGTTTGGGTTCGCGGGTGGACCATCTCATCTCTGATAGCGAGGATTCTCTTCGCATGCGCTTCAGTTAGTCCGGTAATCGATGCTTTCGTGGCAATTAAGAACAAGGCCATGATCACCTCTCGCGGATCTTTATGCCTGTCCTTAATTGTTTGAGTCGAAGGGGTCTCTGGATTTGCTTCTTCGCTTGTTTCGCAAGTAATCAATGAATCAGAATTTGGCGCCTCGCCAACCGCGGAGGCCATATCCGCTATCTGTCCGGCCAGCCTTTTACTGAACTTCGATATCGGAACGTCAAGAAGCTTCGCCATAGCAACCGCTAGCTTTTGAGTTACCGGTCTATGGCCATTTAGATGACTGCCCAGCGTGCCCTGACTCATGCCAACCTGATGAGCAATTTCTTCCTGCGTCAGCTTCCTGCCCTTCGGCAGCCCCGCATTATGTTCGGCCAAGGCAGCCTTGAGTGCTGCGCACTCCTGCTTTTCCCAGTCCTCTAGATCGCGTCTTTCTGTGCTCATTTTTCAAGAATATTCCCAATGGCGATACGTCGCCATCTCCAGTGGAGTTGCAAAGTATCTCCCGTGGAGATAACCTGCCCTTAAGTGAACCACTGGAGTTCTGGCTATGAGCCGAATCCCGCTATCTCAATTCGCAGAAGCCAACGGCCAGACCAAGACAGCAGTGCTGCTCGGCATGTCCCAAGGAGCCTTAAACAAGGCGATTCGCGTCGGTCGTGTCGTATATGTAATTGAACATGAAGACGGGAAGTACACCGCCGAAGAGCTTCGCCCATTTCCGGTTCAGTCCGCCAAAAGAACGGCCGCCTAAATCTTATCATCAGCTCCAAGCGGGGCTGAAAGGGAGGTCGCCTAGGTCAGGCAAGCGCAATGCCTGTAGAGGCGACGAAGCAATCTTGAACGCAAACGACTCAAGGAAAAACTAGGACATGAAAACCACCGTGCTAGAGACCCGCCGCCAAGTAATGGCGGCGGTGTCCAACGCTTTCCCTGGCGGGATGGACTGCGCAGCGGCTCGCCTCGGCATCAAGGACAAACGACTGGAAAACCAGATTTACGAAACGGCCGGATGCAAGCCGCTGAGTGACGCAGAGATCTTCGTGCTGGAAAGCGAAACGAAGACCGAGCATCTACCGGACTACATCTGCGCAATGTATGGCGGTGTGTTCGTGAAGATCCCGGAAGCGGGGGAGTTGGACAACGTCGATCTGTACCAGCGCTCGCTGGCTGCATCTGCCCAGCGTGGCGCCCTGGATCAGATGGTGGCTTCTGCGCTGCAAGACGGCGAGATCGACGCGAGCGAAGCCCAAAAGATTCGCGCCCTGCATGCCAAGTACATGTCGGCCAGCCTTGAGGCTGTCGGGGCGGTAATAGAGTTGCACAAAGCCCGCGCCTAAATCACAGGCACAAAAAAGCCAGGTTCGTGGCCTGGCTCATTGCTACATCAGCGAGGTAATAATGAATACACAATCTATCCCCGTCAATACCCAGACCAATGTCGCGACACGTTTTGTTAATTTCGAAAACGTGTCGCGTACCGAAATCGTTAGCCTTGTAGATGGTGAGGCGGTCACAACCACTCTCGCCATCGCCGCAGGCTGTGAAGTGGATCACGCCAGCGTTATCAAGCTGGCCCGTACCTACCAGTCCGATCTTCAAGAGTTCGGACTTCTGGATTTCAAATCCGAAAGTACAGGAGGGCGCCCCACAGAATTCGCTCTCCTCAACGAGCAGCAGTCGACGCTGATCCTTACCTATATGCGCAACAGCGCGATTGTTCGCGAATTCAAGAAGCGCCTCGTTAAAGACTTCTGGCGTCTGGTTCACGCCAAGCCAGCCTTCGACTACGCCGCCGCTCTCAATGACCCACGCACCTTGCTGGCCTTGCTCACCGACAACGTGAAGAAGGTCGTCGCGCTGGAAGCGGACAACACTGAGCTTTCCCACGAAAACCTGATGCTTGAGCAAAAGGTCGCCGCCGACGCACCAAAGACGGCTTTCTTCGACGCTGTCACTGTGACGCACGAAACCTACTCGGTGGCCGAGGCCGCGAAACTGATCGGCACTGGCCAGAATCGTCTAATGGCGTTTCTGCGTCAGCGCCGCTGGGTCACCATCCGCAAAAACGAACCGATGCAGGGCCCGATTGAGTCCGGCTACCTCACTGCGAAGCTCAGCACCTTCGAGCATCCAGAGAATGGCAAGACCACCGTGTCCACTCCACGAGTAACCGGTAAGGGGCTGACGAAGCTTCAGGCTCTCTGGGCGCGCCGTGACGCCGATCTTCTCGGAGGTCCTCTGTGATCGACACTGAACACCTTCGTGCTGTCGAGAGTTACGACACGGCCAACACCACTCTTATGAGCGCATGACATGCAATACACCGTCACGATCAATCAGGTGAAGGCGCTGGAGTGGGGGCTCAATTCTCAGCAGGCCCTGCTGTTTGCCTTCGTCTACGAGAGCCCGAGCTGGGCCAATCCAATCAAGACGGATTCCGGGATTTACTTCGCGCTGAGCAAGAGCAAGATCGTTGAAGAGCTGCCGCTTCTCACCGACAAACCGGACACTGCTTACCGCTTGCTGAAAGCGTTGCGTGATGCCGGCCTAATCGAGTTGTCGAGTACTTCCAGCATCACGCTGATCCGTCTGACCGAAAAGGCGAAAGAGTGGAACCGAAAATTGGATGGGTCGGAAAAATATCCGACCTCTGATGCTATCGATGGTCGGAAAAATATCCGACCTTGCTCGGATAAATCTCCGAGCAAGGTCGGAAAAAATCCGGGCCAGGGTCGGAAAAATCTCCGACAAATCAGGGTACCAATAATCAGGGTACCAATCAGGTAACCAGTAATCAGGATATGCAGGACGGTACCGGCAAGCCGGCCCAGTCCCGCGGCTTGGTGCTGGTGGTTGATCGCACCGAAGCGCCACGGGTTGAGATTCCCTCCGATATGCCCGGCCCAAAAGACCAGACCTGCAAGACGTTCAAGACCTGGGCGAACTACGCCATGGCTTACCGCAAGCGCTACGGCGCCTGGCCGGTGTGGAACGCCAAGGTCGGCGGCCAGCTCGGGCAGCTTGTCAGCCGCCTTGGTGCTGATGTTGCGCACCACGTTGCTGCCCACTTCCTGAAAACCAGCGATGCCGCCGTGCTGCGCAAATGTCACAGCCTCAACGATCTGCTGGCCAACGCCGAGAGCTACCACACCCAGTGGGTTACCGGTCAGCGCATCAATGGGACCACGGCCCGCCAGATGGAGCGCACCGAAGCGAACCTTTCAGCAGCAGAGCAAGCCGCGCAAATGGTTCTGGCTGGGCGCCAGGCGGGAGAGCGCAATGAATACCTCTGAGATGAACGATCAGCAGGTTGCCGGTTTGGCAGCCGCCATCTGCGCAACCGCTGAAGCCATGGGTCAGGAAATGAACCCAGGCACTGCCGCGATGATGGCTGAGGACCTTTGCGCTTACGCGGTGCCTATCGTCAAGGCGGCGCTGAAGGCCTGCCGAATTGAGGTGAAAGGCCGCCTATCCATGGCCGACATTCTGCAGCGCGTCCAAGCAGCCGATGGCCGCCCAGGCAAAGACGAAGCTTGGTCTATCGCACTGACCGGGGGCGACGAATTTGAAACAGTCGTGATGACCGCCGAAATACGCCAAGCGATGGTCGCTGCCCAGCCGATCTTGAGTCGTCGAGATGTGGTCGGCGCTCGGATGGCGTTTAACAGCGCCTACGAGCGTCTGGTTTCTGCCGCCCGGGCTGAAGCCAAACCGACCACTTGGAGCGTTTCCCTCGGCCTTGATCCTGCGCGCCGGGTTACAGCGATCGAGTCGGCAGTCCGTATGCAACTGATCACTCAGCAGACTGGCACTCAGTACCTGGCTGATCTGCGAATCGCGCCCATCACTACCGATGGCCAAGCCATCGCCGGGCTTCTCACTGGTTCCGAAGCTAAACCGTCACCGCAGTTGCGCGAGAAGCTTGCTGAAGTGCGGCAGATCGTCGACGCGGCGAAGACCCAGCAAAAGCGCGAGCGGCTCAAGAAGGCTCAGGCAGATCGGGTCGACACCTATCTGCGCAAGCGCAAGTTCCGCGTGGCCATTGCTGCCGCGCAACGTAAGGAGAGCTTCTGATGAACGAAGCAAGGCAGCAGCAGATCCTCGCCGGCCAATCCTCAATCGCCCAAAAGGTCTTTGGCTACGTCCCGATTCAAACGAGCTGGAGCAACCACGAAATCCACGGCGCTGTATCGACAGCCAAAGCCACCGGGGCATCGCCCTACGCCATCCGCCGCGCCCTTGGCGAGCTTAAGGATGCCGGCCTGATCCGTGAGCCGGTCGGCGGCAAGTTTCAGCGTGACGCAGCAACCCCCAAACCAATCAAGGAGCAAGCCGTGAGCCAGGCAGCCAAGCAAACCGTTGTTTCGATCAAAAAGACCGAAGGCGCCCTGGACGTTCTGGCCAGCCTTTCCGGCGAAGTGGCGGGCCTTGCTGATGACTTCAGCAAGCGCATGAAGGCACTGGCCACTCGCATAGAGGAAGTTGCTCTTTCGGTTGAGGCGGAGCGCGAAGGTAATGCTGAAGCCGTCGGCAAGCTGAAACAGCTGCAGGAACTGCTGAAAGGGATATCGCAATGACAGACCACACTGAACTGAAGCGGCTGCTCGACGCGTGCCGCGCCGAAAACTGCAATGGCTCGAGTGAATTCGGCAAGGCCGTCGGGGAGTTGTTTGACGTCTGCACGGTTGAAACCATCGCCGATTTGGTCGCCGAGAACGAGCGGTTGGATGCCAGCTTCAAAAACTTCCACCGCAGCCTCTGCGCACGCTTCGGTTACTACCACGACGATATCGACTGGCAGCGTGATCAGGTGTCGCTGGAAGAGCACCTCGCCACCCAGTTCGACCACGTCAGCGCTGAAGCCGGCGCCCTGCGTAGCCAGATGGAAGTTGTGCAGCGTGGGGCGGGGCAGCTCAAGGCTGAAAACGAATCGATGGCGGCCGTTCTCGCTGGATGCCGCGAGTTCATCATGTCCGATGCCAAGGTTCGCCACATGCTGGATGAAACCGGGGAAGTGTCGCCGCTTTTTCCTCGCCGCAAAGCAATTCTGGCAAGTATCGATGCCGCCACGGGCAAGGGAGAGCAGGCATGAAGGCTCTCCCAAAAGATCTGCGTCAGTCTATGGAGGCTGCGCACGCACTCGCCACAGCCGGGGTTCTTTTTGTCTGCATCCCTGCGATGAATGCGAGCGATTATTCCGATCTAGTGCATCTGGCGAAGGAGCGCGTAGGGAAGTTGGCCAGCGAAGTAGGGGAGGCATCCCATGGCTGAACTCGCACTTATCCGCACCGCCCAGGGCCTGGTGCCAGCCACCGAGGCGGACCGTGAAACCGTTCAGAAGTGGAAGGCAGGCCAGATCATTCACGGCAAGTTCACCCGCATGCGCAATGGCAAGTTCCACGGCAAATTCTTCTCGATGCTCGATCTGGCGTGGGAGTACTGGGAGCCGGTCGGCGGGCTGATTCCGCGCCAGGAGATGCGCGGCATTCAGGGGCTGGCCAAGTTCTTCGAAGCGCAAAGCGGAAAGCCGGGTCAGCTGTCTGATGCGGTCGCGGCATACGTTACCGGACTTGAGCTGGCCCGCGCCGAACGTTTCCCGGCCGTGGACAAGTCCCGCGAAGCCTTCCGTGAGTGGGTGACGATCGAGGCCGGCCACTTCCACCTGGTGCACACGCCTGAAGGGATCCGCAAAGAGGCCAAGTCGATCAGTTGGGCAAGTATGGACGACACTGCTTTCGAGCCGCTTTATCGCGACGTCTTCAACGCCTGCTGGCGGCTGGTGTTGTCCGCGCACTTTGAAAATGAAGCTGACGCGCTTTCTGCGGCCGATCAGTTGGGGAGTTACGCATGAAGCGCACCCCGCTGCAGCGCAAGACCCCGCTCACGTCCGGCGGCCCACGCCGGAGACGTTGCCCTTCCTGCCGAGTGATGTTCACGCCTGTGCGCGACTCCCAGGCTGTGTGCGGAGAGATCGAGTGCGCCGTCGCTCACGGGAAGTCAGAGAAGGGCCAGGCAACCACGCGTAAAGCCCTGGCGGATGTCGAGCGACGCAAGATAAAGGTCCGCAAGGAGAAGCTGAAGACCTGGGCCGACCACCTGCGCGAAACGCAGGTTGTGTTCAACGAATGGATCCGCCTGCGTGACGCCGCGCTGCCATGCGTGAGCTGTGGGCGATACCACAACGGCCAGTGGCACGCCGGTCATTACCGCACCGTCGGTGGCAATCCAGAGCTCCGATTCGAACCGCTGAATGTGTGGCGCCAATGCGCGCCATGCAACAACCACCAGTCCGGGAACATCGTCAATTACCGCATTGAGCTGGTGAAGCGCATCGGCGCCGACAAGTTGGATTGGCTGGAGGGGCCGCACGAACCGAAGCGCTACACCATTGAACAACTGAAGACCATAAAGTCCGAATGCCGGGCACTTATCAAGGAATTGAAGGGGGCAGCATGATCTATCCAAGCGTACTGAACGCGGTTGTTTCGGCTCTCGCTGCCGAAGCCATCGACAATACCAGCAAACAGGCATGGCAGAAGCTGTACAACTCTGCCGACGAGGAGGAGGGCGGCGATCTGGCGACACTGGTTCGTTCGCGCGGCGCTGACACCATTGATCGCACCCAGGTCGACTGCTGGGTATCGGCCAGGCTGCACCACGGCCTTGAGCCAAAACATTGGGATGCGCTGGTCGCCAAGTACAGCACTCACAAAGGCCGCAAGGTTCAGTCTTTGGCGGCTTTGCAATCGCTTATCGCCACGCCTGCGCCGAAGCTGTTTCTTTACAAGGCGCTCACCGCCTGGGCTATCCCTCAACTGAAGGGCGCTCGGCCGAAGATTGTCAGTTCGGTGTCGGTAGAGCTGCCGCTTGATGCTCCTGATTGGCGCCGGGAATCGCTGGTGAAGGCTGCGGTGGCTGCTGGCCAGGCCAAGGCGAAGCGGGACGACTCTCGCTCTGCCGACATGATTGTCCTGAAGGACAGTTTTTATGACATGAACACCTGGGACAACGACGGTACACCGGAGTCGACTCGGCGCCGGTGGCGGCTGACGATTCAACAGGCTGCTGACGACTTGGTGAACAAGGCGCTGGCTCATGCTGGAGACATTCTTGAGGCGGAAGATCTGCTGATTGAACAAGCCGCGTAATTGCCTGTTGACATCAGTGAGCGGATGAGCGAAATTAATCCCATCATGTCATTCCTGCGTGTGATTGGGAATGATTAGAAGCCCAGCCAAAGCGCTGGGTTTTTTTATGGAGCTTGAAATGGAATCAACCCAAATGGCTACCGCGGTACTGGGTTGGAGCGATATAGTAAAAATCGTTCTAGCGAGTGGTGTGGTGGCAGCCTTGATCGGCTGGCTTAAAGATTGGGTTTTCAAGAGCGGAGATCGGCGAAAGGAAGCAAAATTTGCTGCTATTGAGGTGGTTGGAAAACTGGATCAATACGCTCGAGAGTCAAGTCGAAATGTAAGGCGCTATCGCGAGATGAGTGCCCAGTTAGATGTACACGCCCGTTATCAGAATTGGCCCTCCTGTATTTATCCTGAGCTTGAAGTTGGCCGAGACGTTTTAAAGTCAATCGATACCGATCTTGCGAGTGAAGTCGCATGGTTTGCGACAACCAAAGATCATGCGGATGAATACCTTTTTTATGTCTATGATCAGTCCGTAGATCCCATGGAGGGGCCTGATTCTAGGGCGACGGTAATAGGTTTCATGGGCTATGAGGCTTATGAGTTGGCCTGCAAACTGCGAAAGCATTACGGTCTGATGGCTTATGCAGCGCGGTGGGAGCTCGCCGGCGACTTTGAAGATCTGCATAGCGACTGGAAGAAAGTTAAGAAAGAAATAGCTGATCGCTTGAGCTGTCAAAGCTCCGCTTAAAAATAGCGTTTCCATTTATTAAGAGCCTCTGCACATGCAGGGGCTTTTTCGTTTTCGGCTCCACCACACCCATCGCTCTAAGCTGGGAGTGCTGCTGGGGCTGACTCAAATCCGCAGGCCGAGTCCTGCTACTTATTCACGACTCCCTGACGGGGAGGAACCGAGATGCCAAACATGCCAGACAAACCAGACACCTGGGCGATTGCGCTTGCGTGGTTGAGCCAGCATTCGCCAATCCTCTATGCGGCTGCGCTGTCCTGCGCTATGGCCGTTCTTCGGATCACCTACGGCGGCGGCACGCGGCGCCAGATGTTGGTGGAGGGGGCGATCTGCGGCGGCCTGACCCTGACCATCATCAGCGGACTGGATTTCTTCGGGCTACCCCAGAGCATGGCCACCTTTGCCGGTGGCTGGGTTGGCTTCCTGGGTGTGGAGAAGATCCGGAACATCGCTGACCGGGTGACTGACTTCAAGTTGCCGAGTCGCAAGGCCGAGTAATCCGCGACACGTTTCGCGAATGAGCAAATTGTGTCGCGAAATTGGAGATGAGCATGAGCAACGTCACCCGCCTGCGCCACGTTCTACCGATGAGCCCAGACATCAACAAGGCCGTCACTGATCTGGATAGCGCCATCGCCAAGGCGGTAGGTGCTGCCAAAGATGCCGGCTTGCCTCAAGGGTTGGTCGTATCTCTCTTGCACGGGCAGGCCCAAGTGCAGACCAGCATCATGGTGAGCTGAGCGCGCGTCTGCTATGACTTCTCGTACTCACGGTAAAGCTTTTTTAATTCCCGGTTGTATTCGTCGTCGGTCAGCTTGAACTTTAGTGTGAGCATCTTTTCCTGTGCATTAGCTACGGCGCTCGCATCGCTTTTATTTTTACGCGCCGCCCATTCCCTGGCGGCCTGAACGACTAACTGTTCAGTTATGCGCTCGATCATTTCCATCATCCTTTTTGGGCTTATCAGGCCCTAAGCATAGTCCAGTAGCCCTGGATCCGGGGGGATGGCCGATGAAGCGTCTCTTTTCGCCGCAAGATTGCCGATGACCTTAAGTCGGGCGAACTCGGCGCGTGCAAAGTTGGCGTGCTGGCGATGCAGGCCGTGAGTGGAGAGGTCAGGGCCATTGGGTTTGGACCTGTCGCGGACGACCTTCAAGCGTTTGCCTGTTTCGACTGGGCGAACAGAAGCTGATTGATGTGCTGCTGAGGGGCGTGGAAGGGTAGGTGTGCCGCAGGTGAGTACGGCACGAGGGATCATTTAACTTTCAGTGCTTCCTGGATTTGATCGGCATAAACCGAGAGGCGCTCCATCTCCTCTTTCAGTGTCTCCGTCTTATCCGGGGAGTTCGCAGCTTTTGAGTTTATCAATACAAGTGCAGCCCCGACTGCCGCCTCGCGAGTGTTTAATGGTGTGCCGAGCCCAGACATACCGGCTCTGTTTAGATTTCTGAACAGTTCGGACATGTTGCTCTCCTTGTTTTGAGTTGATCCTCACCAATACCGACAACACAGCACTACTGCAATCTCTGTTTACCCCCGCCTGAGACAATTCATGACAACCAAGCAACCCGACTGGGAGGCAATCGAACGCGCCTATCGGGCGGGATTGCTTTCCGTAAGAGAGATCGCCGCCTCCTGTGGCGTTTCTCACACCGCTATCCAGAAGCGCGCCAAGGCGAACGGGTGGGAGCGGGACCTGAAGGCAAAGATCAAAGCGAAGGCTGATTCACTGGTTGCCAAAAGAGAGGTTGCCACTCAGGTTGCCAGCAAATCAGTGGAAACCGAGCGAGAGATAATTGAGGTCAATGCTGAGGTCATTGCGAACATCCGCATGGCTCACCGTGGCGACATATCACGCGGCCGACGCCTCGCAAACAAGCTGCTAGATGAGCTCGAGGGGCTGACAGACAACCGCCAGCTATTCGAAGAGCTGGGCGAGCTGCTGCGTTCCGAAGACGACAAAGGGCAGGACAAGCGGAACGATCTGTACCAGAAGATCATCGATCTGCCGGGCCGCTCCAAGACGATGAAGGAAATGGCCGAGACGCTGAAGACCCTGATCGCCCTGGAGCGCCAAGCCTACGACCTCGACACCAAGACTGGCGGTAATGACGCCGACGAACTATCGAAAATGATGGACGAACTATCGAAGGATGCCTGACATGAAACCCGAGCACATGAAGCTGCTCCGGGACAAACGTTGGCGGATCAACAATCTCTACTTCATCACGGATAAGCAGGGCAAGAAGGTCCGCTTCCGGATGACGGACGAGCAGATCGAATACTTCGACGGGATGCATACCCGAAACATCATCTTGAAGGCGCGGCAGCTCGGCTTCACCACTGAGTGCTGCATCATCCAGCTCGACGCGGCTCTGTTCGAGTCGGCCAAGTGCGCGCTGATCGCTCACACCCTGAACGACGCCAAGCGTCTGTTCAGGGAGAAGGTGAAGTACGCCTACGACAACCTGCCGGCCGAGATCCGCGCCGCCAACCCGGCGAGCAACGATTCCGCCGGCGAGCTGGTGTTCAGCAAAGGCGGTTCGGTCTACGTTTCCACGTCCTTCCGGGGCGGCACGCTGCGTTATCTGCACGTGTCCGAGTTCGGGAAGATCTGCGCCAAGTTCCCGCACAAGGCCCGCGAGATTGTCACTGGCGCATTTGAGGCCGTGGCCACCGACTGCTTCGTCACGATTGAGTCGACGGCGGAAGGTCGGGCCGGCTACTTCTTCGATTACTCGCAGAGTGCGGAGCGTCAGCAACTGGCCGGCGTGCCCCTGGGCCTGCTGGACTGGAAGTTTTTCTTTTTCTCCTGGTGGAAGAACAAAGCCTACTGGCTTGACCCGACTGACGTGGTCATCCCGCAGCGCCTGACCGATTACTTCAACGAGCTGCACGCCAAGCACGGAATCGCCACGAACGACGGTCAGCGCGCCTGGTACGCGGCCAAAGAGAAGACGCTCGGCGACGACATGAAGCGGGAATACCCGTCTATCCCTGTCGAAGCCTTCCAGCAGTCGGTTGAGGGCGCCTATTACGCGCAGCAACTGACGAAGCTTTACACCCAGCAGCGCATCGGCGCGATACCAGACAACAGCCATCTGCCGGTGATGACCTTCTGGGACATCGGCGTCGGCGACTCCACGGCCATCTGGTTCGTGCGGCAGGTTGGCACCGAATACCACGTCATCGATTACTACGAGAGTTCAGGTGAAGGGCTACGGCACTACATGAAGGTGCTCAAGGACAAGGGTTACACCTATTCCGAGCACTGGGGGCCGCACGACATCGACAATCGTGAGTTTGGCAGCGATGCCAAGACCCGCCGTGAGCTCGCCAGCGAGGGTTACGAGATCGACGGACAGAAGTACTGCATGACGTTTCAGGTGGTCCCGAAGATCGGCATCAACGACGGCATCGAGCAGGTCCGGGAAATCCTCCCGCTCTGCGTATTCGATGAGTCGAAATGTGAGCAGGGCATCAACTGCATCGAGAACTACCGCAAGGAATGGGACGACAAGCGCGGCTGCTGGAAAGACAAGCCGCTTCATGACTGGACCTCTCACGGCTCCGACGGATTCCGGTACTTCGCTGTAGCGAAGAGCGCCAGGAAGCCGGCCACCTCTATCAAAATGGGATACGCCCGATGAGCAACGACGTCTCCTTCAAGCGGGCGGACTACATCGAGGTGCTGGACCGCTGGGCGACCGTCCGCGATGTTTGCGCAGGTCAGCACCGCGTGGTTTCTCGGTTGCCGTACATCAACGCACACGACAAGTCACCGGAAAACTCCGACCGCAACAAAGCCTACCGCGAGCGGGCAGTGTTCAAGAACGCCACCGGGCACACGCGAAACGGCTTACTGGGTTTGGCCTTCCACAAAGACCCGACACTCACCGTACCGAAGAAGCTGGAGTACTTGCAGGACAACGCCAACGGCTCTGGGGTGAGCATCTATCAGCACTCCCAAGGCACGCTGGAGAAGGTGCTCGAAGCTGGGCGTCACGGCCTGTACGTCGACTATCACCAGGATGAAGGCGCCGGCGGCCACTCGGTGATCTTGTCGTACTGCGCTGAGGACATCATTAACTGGCGCACCGGCATGGTGAACGGCCACAACGTGCTGACCCTGGTTGTGTTGCGGGAAATGATGGAGGTTGAGGAGGGCTTCGGATTCAAAGCTGTCGAGCAGTTCCGCGAGCTTGCACTTGAGGCTGAAGGTTTTGTCTGCCGAGTTTGGCGTCGCGCTGGACCCAAAGATGAAGGTCCGCTTGAAGTGATCAGCACCTTCACGCCTTCTGGGATTGCCGGGCGTTTGAAAGAAATCCCGTTCACCTTCGTCGGTGCACAGAACAACGATCCGACTATCGACGAATCGCCGCTGTACGACATTGCGATGATCAACTTGGGTCATTACCGCAACAGCGCCGACTATGAAGACAGCGTCTTCTGGTGCGGCCAGGCTCAGCCCTGGATTTCCGGGCTGACCGAGCAGTGGGTGAAGTTGCTGGAGGAAAAGGGCGTCTACGTCGGCTCCCGGGCGCCAATGCTGCTTCCGGTCGGCGGCGCCTTTGGATATGCGCAGCCACTGCCGAACACTCTGGTGAAAGAGGCTATGGCCGACAAGAATCAGATGATGATCGAGCTGGGCGCCCGAATGGTCGTTGCGTCACTGGCTGCCAAAACGGCTACCGAGTCCCGCGGCGATCAGTCTGCGTCAACCTCAGTGCTGGCCGGCTGCGTGGCCAACGTCAGTGAGGCCTACACCCGAGCGATCATGTGGTGCGGCCTTTACATGGGCATCACCGACAAGGTTGCGTACCAGGTCAATCAGGAGTTCGTCGAGCTGACGGCTGATCCGCAGATGATCACGGCTTTGGTTGGCTTGTGGCAGAACGGCGGTTTCGCGAAGGCTGACCTGCGGGCCTATTTGCGCAAGCTGGGCTTGATTGCCCCGGAGCGCACAGACCAGCAGATCGACGGCGAGCTTCAAGAGCAGGGCGATGGCCTGGGCCTGGATGATGAGGTAACACCAAATGGCGGCAAACCAAGCAATTCTTGACGCCACAATCCGGCACGCTGTCTTCCTTGAAAAGTTGAAGGCCGGGGAGGTCGGCAAGTTCGCGCCGTTCCTCAAGGAGATTGACCGCTCGATCCGGGACCGGCTCACTCAGTCGGATCTGACCGAGTACAACGTCAAACGGCTTGAAGCGTTGCTGAAGGAAGTCGACAGCCTGCTGCTGGGCATCTTCGACCGCTACAGCGTTCAGTTGAATCTCGATCTGATCGACATTGCCAATTACGAGGCCGAGTTTGAGGCGACGAGCCTGGCCAGGTCGGCGCCGGTCGGGGTTTCACTCGACGTTGCGGCGCCGACGGCGGCGGCCATCAGAGCGGCGGTCCTGACGAACCCGCTCAGCGTGCGCGGTACCGGCGGCGGCAAGCTGCTGAAGTCCTTCATCAAGGGTTGGACCACCGCGAGCGCGAGCGCGTCACCGGTACGATCCGGCAGGGCTTCTTCGAGGGCCAAACGAACTTCCAGATCATCCGCAACATTCGCGGTACCAAGGCGACCGGCTACAAAGACGGCATCCTGGCCACCACCAACCGCAATGCCAGCACGGTCGTGCACACCGCAATTCAGCATGTGTCGTCTCAGGCGCGCATGGAGGTGGCCAAGGCCAACACGGATATCGTGGCTGAAATTGAAATGGTCGCCACGCTGGACAGCAAGACCAGCCAGCAATGTCGCTCGATGGATGGGCGCCGATTCCCAGTAGATTCCGGGCCAAGACCTCCGTTTCACCCGAACTGCCGCACCACCTTCATATTCCTGACGAAGCTCAGCGAGATTTTCGCCAAGGGTGCTACACGGGCATCGGTCGGTGCAGATGGTCCCGGGCAGGTCAATGCGAGCCTCGACTATTACCACTGGCTTCAGCAGCAGCCGGCGTCGTTTCAGAATGAGGCTATTGGCCCTGTTCGGGCAAAGCTATTCCGTGAAGGCGGGTTGAGCATCCAGCGTTTCGCGGAGCTGCAACTTGACCGCAATTTTTCTCCGTTGACGCTGGCGCAGATGAAGGCTTTAGAACCACTCGCATTCGCTAAGTCCGGAATTTGATCAAACACTTTCAATCAGCCGCCTCCGGGCGGTTTTTTATTGCCTGCAAAGCGGGCAACACATACCCAAGGGGTGCATCAACGTGGCAGAAGAAAACGAAATCGACCTGGAAAACCCGGCAATCAAGGCCGCTATTGCGACTGCCGTTGAAGCATCCGTCTCGGGCCTGAAAACCAAGAACACGGAGCTGCTGGGCAAGCTGAAAGACACTACCGGCAAGCTGACCCAGTTCGAAACCCAGTTTGAAGGCATCGACATCGACGCCGTCAAAGGGCTGCTGAGTCGTGCCGGCCAGGACGAAGAAACCAAGCTGCTGACAGAGGGCAAGGTAGACGAGGTCTTCAACCGCCGCACGGAGCGCCTGCGTGGCGACTACGACAAACAGTTGAAGACCATCAGCGAGCGCGCTGAGAAGGCAGAGTCCTTCGCTGCCAAGTTCCAGGGCAAAGTCTTGGGCGACTCGGTGCGTGGCGCAGCACTGAAGGCTGGTGCACTCCCTGAAGCAACAGACGACATCATCCTGCGCGCCAAAGGCGTGTTCACCCTTAACGAAGATGGCGATGCAGTCGCCGTTGATGAGTCCGGCCAGACCATCCTCGGCAAAGACGGCAAGACCCCTCTGACCCCGCTCGAATGGGCGGAATCCTTGCGTGAAAGCGCACCTCACCTGTGGCCAAGGGCTTCAGGGACATTTGCCCCGGGCGGGGGTGGCGGCAAGGCTGCATTCAAGCGCTCCGAAATGACCTCCGAGCAGAAGCGCAATTACCAGCGCCAGCACGGCCAAACCGCATATTTGCAATTGCCCAAGTAAGGGGATTGACCCATGGCTACAACCGTTAATAGCGACCTGATCATCTACAACGATGAGGCGCAAACCGCATACCTGGAACGCGTTCAGGACAACCTTGATATCTTCAACGCATCGTCCAACGGCGCGATGGTGCTCGACAATGAGCTGATCGAAGGCGACTTCCGTAAGCGCGCTCTGTACAAGCTGAACGGCTCGCTGGAACACCGCGACGTCAACTCCGAAGGCAAGGTTACTGCCAAGAAGATCAGCGCCGGCGAAGCCGTTGGCGTCAAAGCTCCATGGAAGTACGGCCCGTATCAGACGACTGAAGAAGCATTCAAGCGCCGTGGTCGTCCGGTTGAAGAGTTCTCCCAGATTGTTGGTGCCGATGTGGCCGACGCTACTCTGGAAGGCTTCATCCAGTACGCCACGGCCGGCCTTCGCGCAGCCATTGGCTCCAACACCGACATGGTGGTTTCCGCCAACATCGAAACCGACGGCAAGAAGACGCTGACACGCGGCATGCGTAAGTTCGGTGACAAGTTCGGCCGGATCGCGCTCTGGGTCATGCACTCCAGCGCCTACTTCGACATTGTCGACGAGGCGATCACCAACAAGATCTACGAAGAAGCGGGCGTTGTGATCTACGGCGGCCTGCCGGGCACCCTCGGCAAGCCGGTGCTGGTGACCGATACCGCGCCTTCGGACGTGATCTTCGGCCTGCTGCCAAACGCTGTGACGATCACCGAGTCCCAGGCCCCTGGCTTCCGTTCCTACGAAGTGAACGACGAAGAAAACCTCGGTATCGGCTACCGCGCTGAAGGCACCGTGAACATCGATGTGCTGGGTTACAGCTGGAAGGCAGCGAGTGGCGGCTCGAACCCAACGCTGGCCGCCGTTGGTTCCGCTGCCAACTGGGTCAAACATGCTGGCAGCAACAAGGTCACGGCCGGCGTGATGATCAAGCTGACCACCATGCCTCCAGTTGGCGGCTAACAACAACCCCTGGGCGCGGTCAGCAATGGCCGCCATGGAGAGCATCATGGAATTGACGTACAGCAATCAGCTTGATGGCTTCGATCCGGAAAAGCGCTATCGCAATCCCGATCTGTTTCGTTTGATTGAGCGCGACGCAACGACGGTTGTGATCGTTGGCGACTATCCTGAGATCGCAGCCGCTTACGAGGCAGTGGGTGTCGAAGTAACGCTTGCAGATCACGGCAGTGAGCAAGGCGAGTTCGAAACCGATCCGAGAAAAATGGGAGTCGGCGAACTACGTGATTGGTTGACAGCTCAAGGCATCGAGCATGACGCTAAAGCTCCGAAGCTCGACCTTCTCAAACTCATTCCTGCGAGCTGATTCATGACTCTCATCATCGAGGATGGTACCGGCAAGCCAGATGCCGAAAGCTACGCATCTGCCGAGGACTTGGCCATGTACGCCGTGAAGTTCGGCGTGGTCATTCCTGCCGATGTTGTCGCGCAAGAAGCGCTGCTTCGCCGGGCCGCCTTGGCGATGGATGGCAAGACCTGGAAGGGGTGCAAGACGGATAGCGATCAGGCTCTGGCCTGGCCGCGCCGAGGTATCGAGCTGGATCAGCAGATCAAGCCCGACAACTACCTGCCTGCGCGAATCCAGTACGGCCAGATGGCCTTGGCTGCTGAGATCCATCAGGACGATATCGACCCCGTAGAGAAGCGCAAAGGTGCAGTTCTGATGGATCGCGTCGAGGGGGCAGTGACGCGGCAGTACGCTGCAATCCCAAACACCAGTAACAGGCTACTGCCAGCGGCGCCGGATCGTCCGAGCGCCACGCAGTTTGCTGATTACCTACAAAAGCGGGGCCTGTTCGCGGTGCGTGCGTAGTGATAGCTTCATGCCTCCTGCACAACGGAGGTGGATATGACTCAAGAAGAAAAAACAGCATGGGATCAGTATTACTCTGCGGCCGTCATCGCGACTTCAGCACTGCCTGTAAAAGACACAGGATCGCCTCTCGACTCGCTATCTCTTTTGCCAATGGCTATCGCAAATAGAGCAGCAGGATTGGCAGATCTCATGCTTAAGCAGCGGCAGGAGCGCATCAAATAATCCAAAGGCCCAGCCATCGCGCTGGGCTTTTCACATCTGGAGCCACCATGGCCTTCTACGACGAAATGGCCGTGATGGCTCTGGAGATGATCACAGAGTTCGGCCAACCCGTGATCATCCGGGCGACCACCGCCGGCAAGTACGACCCCGAAACCGGCACCGCAGGCCCTGACACCATCATCGAGCAGAGCGCCCAAGGAATCCTGCTCGACTTCACCGGTCAAGAATTCCAGAACAACAGCCTGATCAAACAGGGCGACAAGAAGCTCAAGATCGCCGCGCAGGGGCTTACGTGGGCGCCCGGCCTACTGAACAAAGTCATCGTCCAAGGTCGCACCTGGTCAATCGTCCCACCGCTGAAAGAGATCAACCCGGCCGGCACGCCAACTCTCTACGAGTTGCAGGTTCGGTCATGAGCAAATACTCAGGCCTCAACGGCAGCTTCGCCGAGAACATCCGCCAGTTTGCCGAGCAGGCGCAGGCCGGGCTCGACGCCACCTTCCGCGAAATCGTTATCGAGGTCGGCAGCAGCGTCATTCGCATGTCGCCGGTGGGCAACCCCGAGATCTGGGCGGCCAACGTCGCGCATCGCCAAGCCAACACCGCGGCGGCTGATGCCTATGACTTCAAGGTGGCCGTGCGCAATACGGTCATCAATCTGACCGACAGCAACTTCACGAAGGCCGGCAAGCTGAAGCGCGGCGTGAAGTACGCCAAGCCACTGACCAAGACCGAGCGCGACCAGAACTACAACGTGAACGGCTTGGTCGCTGGCAAGGGCTACGTCGGCGGGCGGTTCCGCGGGAACTGGCAATTTTCAATCGATTCGCCCGCCGACGGCGTGCTTGATCAGATCGACCCGTCGGGCAATGTCTCGGTGGCGGTGCTGAGGACTCAGGTGCAGTCACTGACCATCGGCCAGACGGCGTACCTGGTCAACAACCTGCCGTATGCGGTGCCACTCGAGTACGGACATTCGAAACAGGCACCCGGCGGCATGGTCCGGATCACCCTGGCTCGCTTTCAGCAGATCGTCGATGAAGTCATCAGGAACAACCAGGTATGAGCCATAACTTAATCGCCTCGATCTATGAGGCCAAGCTGATCGCCTGGGCGAAAGCGTTGCCAGTACCGCTGAAGGTCGTCGTCGAGAACGAGGCATATACACCCGGCGACGGCGCCACTTACCTGAAAGCGTTCACGCTGCCAGCCGATACCGCAAGCAACACGCTCTGCGGCGACCACAAGATGTATACCGGCGTGTTTCAGGTCAGCATCGTGACACCTTCCGGTAAGTATCGCGGCGCGGCCGGTGTGCTGGCCGACCAGATCGCGGTGCTGTTTCCGCTGTACGAGCGCAATACGAAGGGCGCGCTGACGGTGGTGACCATGAGCCCGGTAGACCCCGGCCCAGGCATTCCTGACGACACCACGTTTACCGTGCCTGTCTCGTTTCTGTACCGAGCCGACACTCAGTGAGTTACACGTTACTTCGGCGATTTCGGTACCACTTGATTGAGTACCATGGAATTGCAAATATCAAAACAATAAGAGCTGTCATAGGCAAGGCCGCTACCCAAAGGCCTGCAAACAGGCCGATGTCCCCTGCCCAGGTTTCGAGACCGAAGTGCGAGTTCGCTCCATAAGCTGAAAGCGCAGCCAGCACCACTGTGAGGATCGTTAACTTTTTAGCGATACGAACTACATCCTGTTTCATTGTTGCTCCGGGTCGATATCTTAGATATGGCTAAAGCCGCAATGCTCGCAACGTACCATCTCTTTGGTCTATGCGATCAAAGTAATGATTTTCAACCTCCCTTAACGCGCCCGTTGGGCAACCCCAGAACCCGCCATTGAGCGGGTTTTGTCATTTCTGCAAAGAGGAAAAACCCATGGGCTACAAGATCCCCAACGGCGGCAAGTTCCAGCACGCCGCAACTTATGAGGTTGCACTGCCATTCACTGCCATTTCCAACGCATCCGAGGCGGTAGCCTCGGTCGTCGGCGCTGATTTCGACGCCGGCGATATCGTCCTGCTCAGTTCCGGCTGGAGCCAACTGGATAACAAGGTTGTTCGCGTGAAATCCGCAACCGCCTCGGCGGTTACCCTGGAAGCGATCGATACCACCGACACGCAGATCTTCCCGGCTGGCAACGGCGCCGGAACCATGCGAAAGGTGCTCACCTGGGTGCAAATTCCACAGGTCACTGACCTGGCTTTCTCCGGTGGCGAACAGAACTATCTGGACGTGGTGTTCCTTGAGGACGACCAGGGCAAACAGATGCCGACCGACAAGTCTGCCGCCAGCATGGTGTTGACCATCGCCGATGACCCGACTCAGGCCTTCAATGCGGTGCTGCTCAAGGCTGATGCGGGCAAGCAGGTGCAGGCGGCTCGCTTAAATCTTCCGGGCAATGACATGCTGCTGTACGGGGCATACACCTCGTTCTCGAAACAGCCGGCCGTCTCCCGCAATAACCTGCTCACCCGTACCGTGAACTTGGCGTTGCAGTCCGAGCCAACCCGCTACCTGTCGGTGGTGTAACCCATGGCCAAGTTCACGCTTATCCAAAACCCAACCTTCAAGGCCGACGTCATGCTCCCGACAGTTGGCGGCGAACCGGTGAAGGTGGGGTTTGAGTTCAAGTATCGCGACCGAACCGAGTTGGCAGATTTGTACGCCGACTGGGGCGAGCGGCATAAGGCGCTGGGGCTGAAATCGGAAGAGGTGGGACTCAAGCAGTTCACCACCTTGCTGATCGATCTTCAGGTGGAGCAGCTCAAGACAATCGTCTCCGGCTGGGATGTGGACGAAGAGTTCACAGACGAGAATCTCCGCATCCTGGTCAGCTCAATCAGCGCGACTCCCAGCGCGGTGCTGGGGGCGTACTCCGATGCGTTCAGCAAGGCTCGCCTGGGAAACTCCTAAGCGCTGCACGCACCCTCTACGAGCAAGGGCCTTCGGCTGAAGAGCTGAAGACCTTCGGCTTCATGGTGGGTGATCTGACCGGGCAAGACTGTGAAATTTGGCCGGCTAACTGGCAGGCCTTCATTGTCTTCGAGGCTCTGAGCACCCAATGGCGTACAGGTGCGTGCGGCGCTACCGGTTTGGATTACACGTCAATTCGCGATGTCGCTGGCTTTCTCGGTTTAACCCGGGCTCAGGTCACCGACATTTTCCCGGATCTCCGCATCATGGAAGCCGATGCCCTGCAGGTGATGGCGGAACAGAGGGACAGTAAATGAGTACCAACTTCGCGTCCCTGGGCATCGAGGTCAATTCGTCGTCGGCGGTTAAAGCTGCTGATGACCTCGACAAACTGGTCACCGCTGCCGAGGGGGCCGAAAAGGCGGTTGATGGACTCGGCAAGGCCAGCACCAGCCTGGCAGACACAGGAAAGAAGGTGGCGCAAGCCGAGGCCGAGGCGGCGCAGGGAATTGATAAGTCGACTGGAGCCAGCGAGCGCCAGGCCGATGCGAGACGGAAATCAGGCGCAAGCGCGACCAGTGAAATCGCCATCATCAGCCAGCTCGACAAGGCGATGTCCAGCAACATCTCCAGCATGGAATCTTTGGTTCAGGCGGAAGGTTTGCTTGAGCGCGCCCGCAAGGGCGGCCTGGTCACTATCGAGCAGCAGGAGGCTTACCAGGAACGGCTCGGCAAGTCCTACGACAAGATTGAAAAAGCCGAGATCAAGGAAGTCGCACAGAAACAGCGCCTGATTGACGCGGAAAACCGTCAGATTGAGGCGCTGAAGCGCACGGTCAATGGCATTGATCCAGTGACCGCGAAGCTGGCCAAGTTGGAGGCGCAGGAAAAGGCCGCACATGAGGCTTTCCGCGTTGGTGCAATCAATGCCGATCGCTACAACGAGGCCCTGGCCAAGATTGGCAAGGACCGGGCCGGCATGGGGGAGGCAGCCAGTGCGTTCGATAAGCTAAAACTCGGCACCCGTCAGGCGCAGGAAAACGTCGTTCAGCTTGGCAATGCCCTGTCTTCTGGTGACTGGGGCAGCGGTGTTCGCGCCGTCGCTCAATTGGGTGCTGGGGCTGGTAGTGCGGCGATCGGATTTGCAGCAATTGCCGCACCGATTGCCTTGGCCGCGGGCGCACTTGCCGTTCTCACCAACGCCTATTATCAGGGCAGCAAGGAGGCTCAGGAATACAACAAATCCCTGATCCTGACCGGCAACTACGCGGGCACCAACGCTAGCGAGCTCGCCGAAATGGCGCGGCAGATCAGCGCGACAGTGGGCACCACTGGAGCGGCGGCTGATGTGCTTGCGAGCCTGGCAGGAAATGGAAAGATCGCCAGTGCGAGCTTCGTTGAGATTTCAGAAGCCGCTTTGGCGATGGAAAAAGCCACCGGCAAGTCTGTCGATGCCACGGTAGCGGAGTTCGTCAAGATTGCTGATGATCCGGTTGCTGCTGCGAAGTCGCTGAATGACCAGTATCACTTCCTGACCGCATCGGTTTACGCGCAGATAGTGGCGCTCAAAGAGCAGGGCGATGAGATCGGGGCATCGAAGCTGCTGACCGATAGTTACGCCGATGCGGTGAAGGGGCGCGCAGGCGAGATCGTTCAGAACCTGAGCCTTGTTGAAAAAGCCTGGCTCGCGATTCGAGGTGAAACCGCGAAGACGCTGGACGCTTTGAAAAACGTCGGTCGTGATCAGGATGACCTACTGCGAATCACCGAAATAACCCAAAAGCTTGCCTATCTTCAATCAACTCTGGGCACAGGTTTTGAGGATGGTGATGCGAAAAAGCGAATGGAGTCGCTGCAGGATGAGCTCAACCTGTTGCAAGACAAGCAGGCGGCCCTGAAGGACAACGCGAAGTTTGACAGTGATCAAACTCGCATTCAGAAGGAAGGGCTTGAGGCTGAGATAAAGCTGAAGGCGATCAGCGATTCAAATCTCACCAATGCTGAAAAGCGCAACAAGCTGATCAAGGATTATCAGCGGTCAGTCGATGACCTGCGCAAAGCGAACCCGGATAGTCCGCTCGTAAAGCCCGATTACGTGGCGAAGACGATCCAAAATATCAAGGACAAGAACAAGGATCCCGCCGTAGCGGCTGGCAGCGTCGACCTCACCGGTTTCAACGATGCAAAAAACCAGCTCACAGCCATTCTGGCCGAGTACAGCAATGCCCAGAAGCAACTGGATGCGGCGCAGAAAGCCGGGCTGATCTCCCAGGCCGAGTACGCACAAAAACGTGAAGGCCTGATCGGCAACGAACGGGATGAAGTTGCAGCAGCGTACGAGGCCGAGATCGCGGCGCTGGAAGCCGTGAAAAACAAGTCCAGCACCACGGCAGCGCAGCGCATCCAGCTGGACCAGAAGATCGCCGATGCTCGCACAGCCATGGTCAAGGCGCAGAAGGCTGCCGACAGCCAGCAGGAGGTGTTGGCTACCAACGAGAAAGGACGCCTCGACAAGCAAACGTACGCAGTCAGCCAATACGTTGCAGCCCTCGGACAGCAGCAGAAGGCTCTGGCGCTTGCAGGCCAACGCGCAGTCAATGGCGTTGGCCAGGGCGATCGGCAAAACGCGTTGTCCGGCGAGCTGAACAGTCAGCAAGACCGGTTTGCTCAGCAGTCCCTGGAACTGGAAAACCAGCGCTCCGACCCATCCAGAAACATGGACCCGGAAGAGTTCAAACAGAAGTCACAGGCTCTCGCGGATGCGAACAAAGCAGCGACCGACCAGATCCGGCAGAACTATGCCGACGTCGAAGCGGCGCAGGGTGACTGGACCAAGGGCGCGACATCGGCGTGGGCCAATTACTTGGATTCGGCGCGGGATATTGCCGGGCAAACGCGGAGTTTGTTCACGAACGCTTTCAGTTCGATGGAGGACTCGATCGTCAACTTCGCCATGACCGGGAAAGCCTCTTTCGGGGACTTCGCCAAATCGATCCTAGCGGATATGGCGCGAATTGCTGCGAGGCAGGCCAGTTCCGCATTGCTTGGCAGTCTGGTCGGTGCGGCTGCCAGCTACTTCACCGGTGGCAGTGGCAGTAGCGGGTTTGCTTCCGGCTCTGCCGGTGCCGCTTCGTCGGCTGCAGGGGCGTCGCAGGCCGGATATACCAATGTCGACTTCTCTGGCTACAGAGCCGCCGGCGGACCGGTTGCGCCGAACTCCCTGTACGAAGTCAACGAATTGGGGCCGGAGTTGTACAACGAGGGCGGCAGGTCATTCCTTATGACCGGCGCCAATGGCGGCAGCGTTACGCCGCTGACTTCCGGCGCAGGGCCAGGTATCGCGGCGCTCGGTGGTAGTGGCGGTGGCAGCGGCGGAGACACGTACAACTTTCCTGTTGCCGTATCCGTGCAAACCGGCGGTGCTGATTCACCCGCAAACAACCAGCAGGCTTCGGCAGACCTTGGCAAAGGCGTGCAGCAAGTTGCGCAATCGGTGGTTGATAGAGCGATCGCCAAGGAGCTTCAGCCGGGCGGCGAAATTTGGAAAAGGATCAACGGGAGATAGCCATGGCAATCGAGCGCTTCACCTGGCCAACACAAAACGGAGATGCGCCCGATATCACCTATCGGGTGCGCACCGCGCAGTTTGGCGATGGCTACAAGCAAGAGTCCGGCGACGGGCCGAACAACAAAGTGGACTCCTATCCGATCTCCTACACCGGGCCAAAAAGCAAGGTGCAGGAGATCATGGCGTTCTTCGATCGGCACGCCGGCGCCAAGGCGTTTCTCTGGACAACCCCGCTCGGTGAGCTGGGCCTGTTCACCTGCAAAAAACCGGTCCCTACCCCCATGGGCGGGGCCGTCTTCAAACTCACGGCCACCTTTGACCGGGCCTTCCAACCATAAGGGGCAACCATGCCGCTGATCAGTGATATCCAGGTTCTTCAGCCTGGCAGCGAAGTGCTGCTCTTTGAGTTGGACGGCTCGGACTATGGCGCAGACGTTCTGCGCTTTCACGGGCACGCCATTCCGCACACGCCTGCCGAACTTATCGCCGCCGGCGAGGCCGCCGACCAGCTTCCCGCCAAAGCAATTTGGTTCCAAGGTAACGAGTACGGTGCCTGGCCAATGCAGATCGACGGCATCGAGGCCAACGGTGATGGTACGGCGGTCCGGCCCACGCTGTCGGTCGGCAACGTCAATGGACGCATCACGGCGTTATGCCTGGCGTTCGACGATCTACTCGAGTTCAAGCTGACGATGCGCCACACGCTGGGCACGTACCTCGATGCGCAGAACTTTCCGGCCGGCAATCCAACGGCCGACCCAACCCAAGAGACGATCGAGGTCTGGTACATCGATCAGAAAACGAATGAGGACGGGGAGACGGTCAGTTGGGAGTTGGCCAGCCCGGGTGATGTTGGCGGCGAGTCAATCGGCCGGCAAATGACCACGCTTTGCCACTGGTGTCTCACGGGTGGTTATCGCGGCCCGAACTGCGGATACACCGGCGGCTACGTTACGAAGGACGGCATACCCACCGACAACCCGGAACTGGACGAGTGTGACGCAACGCTGGGCAAGGGGTGCGATCCGCGCTTCGGCGCGGGAAACCCGCTGCCATTCGGTGGCTTCCCAGCAGTTTCCCTCATCGCGCGGAGTTGATCATGCATAAGCACATCTTGAGCGCGATTCAGGAACACGCAGCGGCTGAGTACCCGAAAGAGTGTTGCGGTCTGTTGCTCGGCATTGGGCGAAAGCAGCAGTACTACCCGTGCCTAAACATCGCCGCCGAGCCGAACGAAGAATTCCGGATTGCCCCGGAAAATTACGCAGCGGCGGAAGACTTGGGCGAGGTGATCGGGATCGTTCATTCGCACCCGGACGCGACCAGCAGGCCGTCGCCGCGCGACCTAGCCATGTGCGAGGCCACTGCCTTGCCTTGGCACATACTGAGCTGGCCCGAGGGTGATCTGCGCACTGTCATGCCAACGGGCGATGTTGCGCTGCTGAAGCGGCCATTCGTGCATGGTGTTTGGGACTGTTGGCAGATCTGCGCTGAGTGGTATCGGCGAGAGTGGGGGCTTGAGTTCGAGGCCTTCAAGCGCGCCGATGGCTGGTGGGAAAGTGCCGATAACGCCAGTCTATACGAGGCGAACTACGAGGCCGCCGGGTTCTACCGTGTCGATCAGCCACAGCGCGGCGACATGGTCGTTATGGAAGTTGGGCGGACGGTTCACCCAAACCATGCGGGGATATTTCTCGGCTCTGATCCGACGCTACGGGGCGAGGATGCCGCGACCTTCGGCCCCGGACCCTTCCTGCTGCATCACCTGTACGGGAGGCCTTCGGAGATCATTGTCTTCGGCGGTCCATGGCTACAGCGCACGCGCCTGGTGCTGCGCCACAAAGACGCTCAGTGATATGGTTGGCGCCTTTCCACAGGAGTGACCTGCATGAAATTTTTCGTAGGAGCGTTGGCAATAGTGGTCCTGGCTGGGTGTGCTACATCCCCAGTCCCTTCTAGTGAGGCGCTGCCTGCACCGGCTGAACGAGTTACAGATTTCCAACGGAAGGCGGATGGAGGCGGCCAGATCGTCGTTACGAGAGATAGCGGATTCGCCGGGGGAGGTTGTTACGCGACGGTGTTTTTAAACGGGAAGCCTGTTGCTCGTCTAAATCCTAAAGAGAAAGCCGTTTTCCAAGTTCCTAGCGGAGAGTGGCTTGTTGGCGCGGGGCTTGAAGGTCAGGCTTTATGTGGCGTTAACGCTGAACGGCTTGAAACCGAGACAATCGTTAAGCCCGGACAGGAGAAGAAATTCAGAATTTACACGTCAGGAGACGGGTCGGTAGGTGTGAAGCCAACCACCTTCTGACAAGAGCCGCCTTCGGGCGGTTTTTTTTGCCGGGAGAAAAGTATGTCTGCAACCGCCATTCACTACACGCCGATGACTGTAATCAAGCTTTCTGGATCGCTCGCCCAGAAGTTTGGTAGAGACCACCCCAGACAGATGGATTCAAGCGATACGTGGGAAGTTTTTCGCGCCTTGAAGGCCACAATTCAAGGGTTCGAGCAGGAAATTCGAAGACTTGACCGACTGGGTATGCGGTTCGCTATTTTCAGGAATCGTAAAAATGTGAGCCAAGAGAGTTTCAATCTTGGCGGTGCCCGCGAAATCAGGGTTGTTCCGGTCATTGAAGGAAGTAAGCGCGCAGGTATTCTACAGACCATTATTGGTGTGGTCCTCATCGTCGCCAGCTTCTTTGGAGCACCAACTGCGCCAATCGGTATTGCACTCGTCCTTGGTGGTGTTGTTCAAATGCTCAGCCCTCAAGCGTCGGGCCTCAAGCAAAGCGCTTCCCGGACAACATGCCGTCGTACGCCTTTGGTGGCGCCAAGAACACCACTGCCAGCGGCAACCCGGTACCGATCTGCATTGGAGAGCGACGGTGGGGTGGAGCGATCATTTCCGCATCGATTTACGCCGAAGATAAAACGTAGTCAGGACACAGCAAGCAGGCCGCCCGCGAGGCGGTTTTTTTATGCCTGGAGGGAAGCATGAGCGCAGCACAGAACATCGAGATCCACGGCGAGAAAGGCGGCAGCACAAGCCCTAAGGCGCCCGTTGAAGCCAGCGACAGCCTGCGCTCGACCAACCTTGCAAAACTCCTGATCGCCGTGGGCGAGGGCGAATTCGACGGCACTCCGACCGATTACGACATCTATCTCGACAACACGCCGATCAAGGATGCCGGCGGCAATTTCAACTTCCCGAACGTGAAGTGGGACTGGCGCCCGGGCTCCGTCGATCAGACCTATATCCCCGGTATCCCGTCGGTCGAGAACGAAACCACGCTGAACATCGAACTTCGTAGCGACTCTCCGTGGGTTCGATCGATCACCAATACCCAGCTTTCAGCCGTGCGTGTTCGCCTGGCATGGCCAGCGCTGCAGCGGCAGGACGATAGCGGCAACGTTGGCGGGTACCGCATCGAGTATGCAATTGACGTATCCACCGACGGTGGCGCTTACCAGCAAGCCCTGATTGAAGCCGTGGACGGGAAGACCACGACGCGATACGAGCGCTCGCGCCGTGTTGACCTGCCGGTGGCCACCACTGGCTGGCAGATCCGTGTTCGCCGGATTACTCCGAACCAGAACACCAACAAGATCGCCGACACCATGCTGGTGGCCGGTTACACAGAGGTAATCGACGCAAAGCTTCGCTACCCCAACACCGCATTGCTCTACATCGAGTTTGACGCCGAGCAGTTCAGCAACATTCCGGCCGTGACCGTGAAGTGTAAAGGCCGTAAATGGCTGGTGCCGAGCAACTACGACCCTGTTGCCCGAACCTACAATGGCACTTGGGACGGCACCATGAAGCAGGCCTGGACCAATAACCCGGCCTGGATCACGTTCGGCGTGTGCACTGAAGACCGCTTCGGCTTGGGCAAGCGCATCAAGTCGTTCATGGTCGACAAGTGGGAGCTTTACCGGATAGCGCAATACTGTGACCAGCTGGTGCCGAATGGGCTGGGCGGTACTGAGCCACGCTTCTTGTGCGATATGAACTTGCAAGGCCGGCCAGATGCCTGGTCGCTGTTACGCGATATCGCCGGCATTTACCGGGGCATGACCTACTGGGCCCAGGGCCAACTGGTGATGCAAGCCGATATGCCGCGTGCGCAAGACTTCGACTACGTCTTCACCCGGGCCAACGTTGTTGACGGCAAGTTCTCGTACGGCAGCGCCTCAGCCAAGACCCGCTACACCCGGGCCCTGGTTAGTTACGACAACCCGGCGAACAACTACGACACTGACGTCATTCCGTTCGCTGACTTGGCCTTGCAGCGCCGTTTTGGCGATAAACCGACCGAACTGAGCGCCATTGGCTGTACTCGCGCGTCAGAGGCCCAGCGCCGCGGTAAGTGGGCGATCCTGAGCAACAATCAGGACCGAACCGTGTCGTTCAAGACTGGCATGGAAGGAGTTATCCCGCTCCCGGGCCACATCATCCCGGTAGCAGATTCGCTGCTGGCAGGTCGACAAGTGGGCGGCCGTATCTCTGAGGCTACTGGCCGGGTCGTAACGCTTGATCGCGATACTCAAGCCAAGGCCGGCGACCGGTTGATCATCAACCTGCCGGGAGGACGCGCCGAAGGTCGCACTGTGCAGAGTGTCAACGGTCGTGCGGTGACCGTGACCACCAACTACAGCGAGACGCCATTGCCGCAATTGCAGTGGGCGTTGGACGCAGATGACTTGGCGATCCCGCTGTATCGCGTGTTAAGCACCAAGCGCACCACAGAGGGCGACTTTGAAATCAGTGCGCTCCAGTACGAGCCAGGCAAGTTTGCCAATATCGATACCGGCGCGCGGCTTGAAGAGCGTCCGATCAGCGTGATCCCGATCACCGTGGTTCCGGCGCCGGCCAGCGTTACCCTCACGTCGAATTCGGTTGTGTCGCAGGGCATTGCTGTCGCGACCATGACCATCGCCTGGCCAGCAGTGAATGGCGCCGTTGGGTATGACGTCGAGTGGCGCAAGGACAGCGGTAACTGGATCAAGCTGCCGCGCACCGGTTCCACCGGCATCGATGTGGTGGGTATTTACGCCGGCGCCTACTTGGCTCGCGTCCGCGCGGTGAGCGCCTTCGATATCTCGTCGTCCTGGCGCAGCTCGATGCTGACCAACCTGAAAGGCAAAGAAGGTTTGCCGCCGGCGGTGTCGTTTTTGACGGCCACCTCGCTGCTGTTCGGCATCGGCCTCAAGTGGGGATTCCCTGCCGGCGCCGAAGACACTCAGCGCACGGAGATCTGGTACGGCCCGAACAATAATCTGGGCGCTGCAACCAAGCTGGCAGACTTGGCCTACCCGCAAAGCGATTACGCGATGCAGAGCCTTCGGGCGGGCGCCACGTTCTTCTTCTGGGCGCGTCTGGTGGATCGTACCGGCAACATTGGTCCGTTCTATCCAGTCGTGAACGGTGTGATGGGGCAGGCCAGTTCTGAGGCTGGCCCGGTGCTGGATTTGCTCACCGACAAGCTGACCGAAAGCCAATTCGGTGAGCACTTGTTGGGCCGAATCAATTTGATCGATGGCGATGGTCCGGGCTCAGTCAACGAGCGGCTCGGCGAGCTGAAAGAAGAGATCGGTGAGCTGGTCGATACGTTGGAATACGACCCGACCAAGGCCTATGCCATCGGCGAATCGGTCCGACTCGGTCAGCGCCTGTACACCGCCAAGGTTGCGGTGCCGGCCGGCACCGGCAACGCTCCGCCGAACGTAACCTATTGGCTCGACACCGGTCAGGTAGTGCAGACGGTAAATGGCCTCGCGGCACAGGTAACCAAGAACACTGCAGATATCTCAACGGTCGACGGCAAGACAACGTCCACTGCCAGCCAGCTCCAGGCATTGCAGGCTTCTTCTCGCAATGATGATGGACACGGGGATTTGCTGGATGCGTTGAATGGCTGGCAAGCCACCGCGAACTATGCGCAAGAGGTTCGCGTTCGAACCGAGCAAGACTTCGCGCAGACGCAGCGCACTACGCTCCTAGATTCTCGCGTAGGCACGAACGAGTCGAAGATCAGCATCGTTGAGACGACGATGGCGACTAATCAGCTCGCGATGGCTCAGCAGGTCGAGACGCTGAAGGCCTCGGTCGGAAGCAACCAGGCGGCTATCCAGGCCGAAGCCACTACCAGATCTGATGCGGTAGGTGCGCTCTCAACGCGAGTTGATACGGCGCAAGCGAAAGCGGATGGGGCGAGTGCAGCGGTTCAGCAGACCAGCAGCGCCCTTGCTACCACCAACGGCAAACTGGCAGCGATCTGGTCGGTGCGGATGGAGCTCACGGCGAACGGCCAGCCGTATGCAGCCGGTTTTGGTCTGGGTCTGGAAAGCGGGGCCGCCGGCACAACATCGCAGTTTGTGGTGCGTGCTGACACCTTCCTGGTGATGAACACCAATACCCAGAACCCGACTTCCTTCTTCGGAATCACTGGTGGCCAGACCTTTATCCGGGACGCTTTTATTCAGGATGGCTCGATCACCAACGCCAAGATCGGCGATTACATCTGCTCTACGAACTATGTGATGGGGCAGACCGGCTGGGCAATTTTCAAAAATGGGGGGTTTGAGATGAACGGGCAGGGCGCCGGATCGGCAAGGATCGCCATCAATAACAGCAGCGTGAAGCTTTACCACCCCAATGGCGTCCTGGCCATCAACATGAGCGTCTGACATGACCGGACTGACCACGTACGACTCCGCTGGGCGCCTGCTGGTCGACATGACCATGAACATCAGCCAGATGCAGGGCTTTGTCGATACGGGCGGGGCCAATGGCTCGGCCGCTATCCCTGGGCCTCCTGCGGGGAAGACGCAGTACTACATTGTCGTCCCGCTAGTGGATTTGCAGCTTGAGAAAGGCAAGAAGCCGGGCGTCACGCTTATGCCAGGCTCTTTGTCATGGGTTTACTCATACGCAACGAACGGCTGGGGATACTTTTCGGCCAACTGCCGAATATTTTACGGGTATTACTAATTGGAAACTTTCCAGGCATTTAAAGATAATGGCCAAATTCTCTTTGACACCAACCTGATTTGTTACGGGCTGGTAAAGAGCGGGTATATGGCCTTGCAGTCTTATTGGACGCGAAAACAATTGAGATCAGCCCAGCTTGATCCTAACGATGGTGCGAACTGGACCGTATCAACCGCCAGCGCATCACCTTCTTTCGGTGACGGGCTGTGGGGCTTCACGGTATCTAACGCCATATCGCCCATTGTTTTTATTACCGGAACAGGAGTTTTTAACGGGACCTCCGTATCAGGTAGCAGCATTACTTTTTATTATTCGAGCGCATCTACAAGTACAAAGTTCTACTGTTTCGATCTGATGGCCGACAATATGTCCGGGACCACGTTTCTAAAGACGTACGACACCAATGGTCGAATCACTTTCAACTCTTTGCAGCCGCCACTAAATATTATTGCGGCAATACAAGCGGCCGGACCTGGGGCGACCGATAAATATGGTAGATACTTAACCTGCTACTCAGGGGGCGAATCGAGTTCGCCAAATTTATCAGGCCGTAGGGGGAATTGTTTACACAGGTCAGGTCGATTCGTTTGTTGATATTCCTATCAATTCAGGTGTTGAGTATGCAGCGTTTTTGCCATGGTCGCGCGGCGTGATGTATTGGGACTTTCTATCTCGAAGCGAGTTCTACTCATTCTTAAATTACTCTGGCTTGGAGGGTGCCTACGGGCGTAGTGGTGGGATCTCCTTTATGTTCGGAGCCTCGCCTGCAACTACACAGGCCCGTCCATTCAATCAAGGGTACTCACTTCCCATCTCGTTCTCTAATCTCCCCGCACTGCTGCCTACAGCACTGGTGATAACAACCGAAAACCTACCTTTCCCTTTCAATTAACCCGCCTTTACCAATCCATCCCATCACGGGTTTCTTATTCAGATCCAAGGACCACCCTATGCCCTGGTACAAAGCCGGGACGGTTTCCGTCGTCCAAAATTCCAATGCCGTTATTGGTACTGGTACTGCGTTTATTGCCAATAGCCGAGTGGGCGATGCGTTCCGTGGGCCTGACGGTGGCTGGTACGAAGTGACCAACATCGCCAGTGACGTGGCCATGTCGATTGATCCTCCCTACAAGGGTGCGACCAACGCGGCAGGCGGTTACGCACTCGCGCCGCTGCAGGGCTATGTGAAGGACTCCGCTGATGCCTTGCGCGGGTTGGTGAATACCTACGGCGCCAAGCTCGCTGCGCTCGGCACCACCGGTAACTACGAGACTCTGCCGGTGACTAAGGGTGGTACCGGGATTGCTGCGAACACCCCAACCGATCTGCTGTATGCACTCGGTGCCATGCCTGCCGCCGGCGGCGCCTATGCCCCTGTGTTCAATTCTTTGAAGGTGAGCAACGGCGCGAGCCCGTCGGCCCGGGCGGCTATATCGGCTGGCACGAAACCAACGGCAGCAATATGTCTGGGGCGGTTTCGTTCACCTGCAACCAAGGCGGCGGCACAGGCGGGTTCAGTTGGCGAACGGTGAACCAGGCCAACACCGTTGGTGGCCCTTTCATGACCTACTCCTATGCCGGTGTGCTCAACGTCCCAGTGGGGCTTCAGCTGGGCGGCAGGAATGTCGTCGAGAGCGGCTCGAACACCAACGGTAACTGGGTTCGCTTTGCCGATGGCACACAGATTTGCACCTGCACAACCGGCGCAACAACCGCCACCACTGCATCGGGTAACAGTTGGAACAGTTCCGTTTCGACGTGGACATACCCGGCAGCCTTTGTGGCTGGTTCAGACCCCGTCATGACTGGTGCCCCCAACTCGGGCACTGGATTGATCGCGCCCGCAGCAGCGCCGAGCAATACCGCTGCCAACTGGGTACGCGTGTCCTTCTACAGCGATGCGACCGGTCGAGCATCGCGTCTTATGGCCGTTGGCCGATGGTTTTAAGGGGTAGCAAAAATGATCATCAAACTTTCACCCATCCGCTCTGACGCAGAGCTGACCGTCATCAAGCGGGGCGCCGTCTTGATCCTGAATGGCGAGTCTTTCGATTTCGCCAACATGGGCGACGGCGACACGCTTCCGCTGGATGCATTCACTTCGCAGTGGTTCGGCGAAGCCGTGACTCGAACCGGCGAGACTCTGGAGGTAACGCTACGTCTTCCGCTGCCGGCGAACTTCAGTCAGGAGCAGGCTTACCCTGTTCCGTTGCTCAACGTTCCCGATGGCGTCGTGCTGCTGCCGAAACCTTTGCCGGTTCCAATCATCGCCGGGGAGGTGACTCAATGAACATCGACTGGAGCAAGCTGGTGACCAAGGCCATGAAGGACGCCGCTGCGGCGAGTGCCGCCCTTGCTGTCGCCAAGGTTGAGCTGGCAGCGCGCAACAGTTCGGCCGTGGTGCAGATCGCTCGCATTCAAGACCGTGTCGACACGCTCGGTTACGGCATCGATGCCGGCGAAGCGACCGAAGAGGACGAAGCTGAACAGACGGCGTTGTTGGTTAACCTGAAAGCCTGGAAGGCCTACAAGTTTTCCCTGGGCAAGGTGACCGTCCAACCGACCTGGTATATCGCGCCGGTATGGCCGGGCGAGCCAGTGTCTCCCGTGATCGTTGCCGACCCCGAAGCTCGGGCCGTAGATCTAACGTAGCGCGCAGCTGCAACACAACGCACCCGTCATCGAGCGGGTATTTTTTTGCCTGGAGAAAAGTGATGACTGCAACTGAGACGCGCGGGGTGCGCAACCGCAACCCCGGAAACATTGACTACAACCCGGCTAATCAGTGGCAGGGCCAACTCAAGCCAGATCCCGCTATCGAAAAACGCTTTGCCAGATTCGACGTGCCCGAGAACGGTATCCGAGCCCTGGGCAAGTTGTTGCTGACGTACCAGCGTAAGCACGGGCTGAAGACGGTGAAGGCGATCATCAGCCGGTGGGCACCCTCGGTAGAGAATGACACCGACGCTTATGTACGCGCTGTCGAGGCGAATACCGGTACTCGGCCTGGCGCAGAGATCGATCTGACCATGCCGGTGGTGATGCAGGGCTTCGTGAAAGCGATCATTCATCACGAGAACGCCGGGTATGCCTACCCCGAAACGGTTCTGACTGAAGGCGTGCGGCGGGCATTGGCATGAACCCGGTGCAGAAGCTGGTCGGGCTGCTGGTGCTGATCGTGACGCTGATGGCCGGCAGTGCGGCGGGCACCTGGAAGGTTCAAGACTGGCGCTACGGGAGGCAGCTCGCCGAACAGACACGGTTGCAGGGCGAGACGCTAAATGAACTGACTCTGGCCGCCGCCGCCCAGCAACGGAACGAGCAGGATAAGCGGCTGGCGCTCGAGCAGCGCCTATCGGCCAGCGACCAAACCCACTACAAGGAACTGACCGATGCTCAAACCAATCAGGCTCGCCTGCGCGATCGCCTTGCCACTTCTGATCTACGGCTGTCAGTCCTCCTCGATGCCGCGGATCCAGCCAGTGGCTGTTCAGTGTCAGCCGGTACTGGCGCCGGCGGCTTGGTTCATGGAACCTCGCGCGCCCGACTTGACCCAGCGCATGCTCAACGAATTATCGGAATCACCGATGCCGGCGACCAAGGACTGATCGCGTTGGCGGCGTGCCAGGCGTACGTTCGGGAGTTGAATCGCTAACTGGTGGAGGCAGAAGAATTTATTTTCATTGCAGAAAAAGCAAAGCCCCAAAGGTTCGCGGCTTCGGGGCTTCTATTTTCGCCTACATCCCTTAATGCCTGGCGAACGTGGCGGCGAGAGTATCAGCGATGATTCACTACTGCGATAGGTGGATTGTGTTCGGTCGACAGACCGCTGGCGGTAGATGCTGATAAAAATCGGTGAATTGGAGTGGCGTGTGAACAGGCCTACATATCACAGGGAGATAATTAGCATATCTGGTAGCAGCTCAAAATATATCAGCCTGCTGCTGGCGGGTACGTGGGCCTGAAATTGTCTCCTAAAGACGAGATTCCCTTTTGTTATGCGGATTTCAGTCTGGGACTAAGTGACAATCAGGTTGGCCTGCTGGGATTAGAATGCCTCTACTAGTAAATGGTCTGCCCAGCCAGCTCATGCAGAAATCATCGACTTCCGCCCACGAGTCGCCAGGTGATTGGGTGCACCGAATAAGAGCCACGCAGATTCCACTCTTATCAATCTTGACGAAGTCACGGCATCTCGGTGGCCTAGCTAACAATGACATAAGGAACAACATCGTGAACCCTCCTTGGCTGCTATCTTGGTATAGCAGCATTTTCGGAAAGGCGCAGAGACATAGGCGCCTCATACGGAATCCAACTATCTGCCATCCGTACTGAAAATTTCGTTATGGTTGATTCGCGATTTCGTCAAGTAATACGTATTGCGATTTTTGGTATCCGTCAATCAAGGACTGAACGTGCTGGCGGCTCGCCAGGCTTATGTCAGGGAAGTTTCTCGTTGAGTGATTGAAGGTGACGCTCATTGCGCTACCTGAGCAGGGTGTCCTGTTGAGCTTCAATCATGCGCAAGCTGTAAATCGTTCGATCCCTTTCTGATGTTTCGGTGCTGAGTCGGCTGACATCTTCCAGCGTCCTTCTGAGTTCGCGGCTCGAGCTCGCCTTTTCGCCGCTCAGCTGGCTATTCATTTATGCCAATCCGAAGATGTCCTCTCGAGCTTTGCGTAGCTGCAAGGTCAGTTCCTGGGCTTCATTTTCCAGCATGCGGTTGTAGTGGGCGGCGGTTTCCAGTTCTGTCGGGCATCCAAGCCAGTCGCTGGTGTCTTCGATGTCGAGAGGGTCCACGGTCATGCCTTATTTATACTGTTCTAATATACAGTAGTCGAGGCGCGGGAGTCGGGCGAGGGTGAGGCGACGAGCTGTAGGAATTTGGGTGGTGTACAGCCTTGAAGGGCTGAGTTGCATTCTTGCTATTGGCCGAATGCTGCCTGTTGCGAAGGACTGCAATCGACCGAGGCTGTGTAAAAACGTTTTTGAGCGCGACAGGTACTCAAAACCGGACTGAAAATCGCGCTCCTACGCGAAATCCACATCTGCTGACGTGCCGATAAATTTCAGATTTAACGTAGACGCGCACACTTCAATTTTGGCGAAGCGTTTTTACACACTCTGGACCCAAAGCAGCCCTTCATGAAGGGCAGAGTTCGGCCAAGAGCCGACATTACAAAACAACAGTGATCCTTGGCTGTTTCTGTAATGTCGGAGACATTGCTGCCGCCCTAAAGCGTTGCAGCCGTAACGTTGAGGGCTCGCCTCGATATCAAGGAGAGGTCGACCACACGGCTAGCTCATAGCCATCAGGGTCGATGAAGTGGAAACGGCGACCACCCGGAAACGAAAAAACTTCACGACTAATGGTCGCACCCGCTGATTTGATCCTTAGCTGGGTTTGCTCAAGATCATCCGCATATAGGATGATCAAAGGCCCACCCGTTCGCACTGACTCTCCTGTAGTGAATCCACCACTCATGCGTCCGTCGCTGAACTCGGTATAAGTCGGGCCGTAGTCAACGAAACTCCAGCCGAATATGCTTCCGTAGAAGGTCTTGCTTCGATCGATGTCAACGACATTGAACTCAATGTTGTCGATCTGACGGTCTTTTCCTTGCATGCCCATTGACGCTTCCTTGGTTGATTGGGAGGAAGCGAGTTTAGGACATTTGGCCATTCCAGCGTTGAGGCAGATGTCTATTGCCGTCGCTACATCATGAGTGACCGCCATGGGTCGACTGCTGTCCTTTGTGACAGGCAGAGAACGCCCAAAGCGGTCTGTCAGCTGCTTAAAGATCGGCCAAATCGACGATGGTGAGGGACCGCCCTGTGAACTCACTTGCTTATCTGCTTGGCGTTACAGCACGATGCTGGCTCAAGAGCAAGGACAGGCCCGATGACCAAGCCCCTCGAACAAGAAATCTCAATGTGAATTCACCAGACTATACGGCTAAGGGCGAAGACCTCGGCAACCGCATGATGAAGGTCGACCATGCGGGCGAGCATGGTGCGATCTGTATCTACAGCGGACAGTTGTTTATGGCCCGGCTTTTCGTCCCGGGCATGGTGGATGAACTTAAGGAGTTCCTCTCCCACGAGCGCCGCCATCGGACGGTTTTTCAGGAGGAGCTGCAACGTCGCAATTATCCCCGCTGTCGTAGTTATTGGTTGTGTGGCATCGGCGGTCTGGCGTTGGGTCTGGTTACTGGCATCTGTGGCCGCAAAGCAATTGTCGCCACTACCGTCGCGGTTGAAAGTGTGGTGCTTAAGCACCTGGCTCATCAACTTGATGTGCTGGGCAATATCGATCTCCACGCGGTGGCGGCCATTACTTCGATTGTGGAGGAGGAGCAGCACCATCATGACCACTCAGCAGTGCAGATTGATGTGCGCGATCCCTGGTTTAGGGTACTGACACCGATGGTGACTGCATGGACTGAAGCGGTAATCTGGATGGGTATGCGATCTTAGAAAGCAGGTGTAATTATCCCGTTTCACTGCCGCAATCTTTTAGACAAATGACTGACCGCTTCTGGCCGATTTCGGCCTGTCACGAGGGGCAGAAAACGGCCCAAAGTGTGTAAAAACGCGTCGCCAAAATTGAAGTGTGCGCGTCTATTTTGAGTACCTGTCACGCTCAAAAACGTTTTTACACAGCCTCGGCCAGAAGCAGACATTCAGGGCCTAAGCGCCACCGCTATCCCACAGGCGCTCAGCCGAACCTCCATCGCATCGACTACAGCCTCATGTTCCCAGCGTTTCAGTCGCCGCTCCTTACCCGTCGTACATTGCTTCTGCATTAAGCAGGACTGGCAGCCCGAGAACCAATAACAGTGCAGTAGCATCCCGTCTTCCACCGTCGAATGTCGTCTGGTTAGTAACTGTCCCGCAGGGCACCGATACTCCTCCGACGCAGCGACGTAGATGAAGTCCTGCTTGCCGAATCGACCTTCAACTTTGCTGCTGGATGTCAGTGGTTTCGGTACGAAGGTAGTAATTCCGGCTTGCTCGCAGGCAAGGATTTCCATGCCCTTGTAATAGCCTCGGTCGGCTACCACCGTCAACGATTCAACCCCGATCTCTTCGCGCGTCAGGTTCGCCATATTGCTCAGTTGCGCCCGGTCATTACCAATGTTGGTCACCTCATGGGCGATGATCAGATGGTGTTTGTCGTCAACGGCTATTTGTACGTTATAACCAACCGTTCCGGTACCTCGGCCGCTAGTGCCATTGAACGTGCATCTGGATCGGTGAGAGAGGTTTGTCGGTCCGGACTTTCGTGTAGCTGCGCCTCGATTTCCTTGAGTTTCTGCACCTGCTGTTTCAGGGTTTCTATTTTCTCTTTCAGCCGCTCTGCTTTGGCCTCGGCCACTTCGGACGTTGCCCGATCCGCCGAATCCATCGCCGCAAGATAGCGATCAATACTTTGTTCGATCTGCTGCATGCGTGCCTTCACGTCACCTTGGGTGAAGTTACGGTCACGGTTGTTGACGGCTTTGAATTTGCTGCCGTCGATGGTGATCGATCGATTGTGAGAAGAGGTTGAGGTTACGGCAGCGAACTACGAATTGCCGGCAGATGCTGCGGACGGCTTTGCCGTTGTCCTTGCGAAAGTCAGCAATGGTTTTGAAGTCCGGAGCTAAATGCCCAGTTAGCCACATCAACTCGGCATTGCGCTGTCTTTCAGATGCTCCGCAACGCGTTTCTGTGAGGATGGCGATAAAACCGGTCATGGTGGAGACCAGCAGCCCGACGTAAGGCAATTTCTCGGTGATAGCGGCACGTTTTATCAGCCGAGGTTCGACGGTGACAGGGCGGCCATCACGATTGCAGCTCCTTTCGCTCAATTGCGCTGGCGATTGTACAAAAGCCGCACCACTTCACCAGTCTCATTACACCGGCTAGAAATTTAAAAACTGCTGAGCTCATTCAATCGATGGACCAATCCCGCTACCGCATGTGTCATTGCTATTTGTGCCTGGAGTGCACAAGTCTTTTGTGATCAATGTTTAAAGTAACTTGACGACACTTCGCAGAGATATAAATACGCAACAATATTAAGCCAGTAAATATTGGTTTGACATTAGCTCTATGATCTGCCAAAACTTATAGGTGTTGCGCAACAAACTTTCTTAAACGCAATACTACGGACAGGACTAAGAATATGGACTCTCTAGTTAATGATGTAACCTTCGAGCTTGAACTGGACACAGAAACTGCGGAAAAATTCTCCGTCATTCTGAACGATGAAAGCCTGATGCACGCCGGTTTTGTGGCACATCAGTCAAACAACAACGTGTTGACGCTGGCTCTGGCTGAAGACGTAAAAATCGCAGCCTGAAAAAACGGGAGGGAATTAATTCCCTCCCGTTTTTTATTGTGTCGAACATGATGCTTGTTTTAAATCTTTCATCACTAAAAGGTGACCCAATATGCAAAGGCTTAGTTCGAGCCTTCGTCGCCGCAGTGCCGAAGAAACATTAAAAATTATCGTCAACGATATTGCCCCTCGCTTGGGCATTACCCGAGTGACCGATACCACCTGGCTGGACCGTATTGGTATTCCGGTGTTTGCCAGTATACGACCCGATGCATTGAAGGGTTCGCTGTGCGTTAATGCGGGTAAAGGCCTTCGGCCAGCAGAAGCCAAGATCGGCGCGTACATGGAAGCCATTGAGTTCAGCCTTGCGCAATACAACACGGCGCAACTGGAACTGGTAAAGAGCACGCCGAAGCAACTCACCGAAAGCCACGAAGGACGAATCGCGTTCAATCAGTTCTGCATGCTGTATGGCTTCGCTGCCAAGGCCGATTCGCTCATCATGGCCGTCGAAGCTGAAGATGTATTGCGCAAGCAAAAGGTCCTTGCACCTGCCGAACTGGTGTTCATTCCCTACCCGGAGAACCCCGGGCAACAACTCTTCGGGGAAAGCTCCAGTGGCCTGGCTTCCGGCAATGACCTGGTGGAAGCCTCGGTACACGCTGTTTGCGAACTCATCGAGCGCGATGTTCAAGCGTTCAATCACCTGCATGACTGCTCCTGCCTCGTCAATCTGGACCGTTACAGCGCAGAAATCGACAGCCTGATCAATAGAATCAATGCCGCGGGGTTGAGCCTGTCGGTTCGTTATACCGAGAACTGTTTTGGCCTGGCCTACTTTCAGGCTTTTATCATGGAAGAGTCTTCCCAGGCGCCCATCTCCGTGGCCACCGGTTCAGGGTTGCATCCCATCAAGGAAATCGCCTTGATCCGCGCCATCTGCGAGGCGGCCCAAAGCCGTTTGAGCCACATACACGGCGGCCGTGACGACATCATCGAGCGTGTCAAATACTTCGAGAAAAAGGGCCGTTCGGCCGAACTTCAAGCTATCGCACGCTTGCGTACCGTGGCGACCTCCCGGGACCAGATGATCGATTACTCCGCCATCGACTGCCAGGACGCCGCAATCCCCACGATCGAATCGGCCTGGGAGTTGCTCATCGAGCGGTTGCAGCGCGTCGGGCTCAGTACGGTGCTAAGGGTCTTGCTCAGCAAAGCGTCGGACGACATCACGGTGGTCAGAATTATTATTCCGGGGCTTGAAGCCTTTGAACCCGGTTTGAAAAGGGTCGGTCCGAGGTTAAGTACGTATGTCAAACAAAGCGCTTGAAGCCTGCACGCTGTTTGCGGGTCCCTCCCTGCAAGGAATAGACAGTCAATTACTGGGCGGTGTGGTGATCCACCCACCCGTCAAACGCGGCGATATCGAACGGCTGGTGGCGCAATATCCCCCTTCGAACCTCGCCATTGTCGATGGCGTGTTCCATGCACATCCTGCCGTCGGCCATGCCGAGATACTCGACGCCCTGGGCGCGGGTTGGCGCATCTGGGGATTGTCGTCAATGGGGGCGATTCGCGCCTGTGAAATGGATTCGCTGGGAATGACAGGTTTTGGCGAAGTGTATCGACAATTCGCCAGCGATCCGGACATGTCCGACGACGAAGTAACCCTGGTACATCAAGCACAAGAGCCTTTTCTGTCACTTAGCGAACCACTTATTCATATCAGGCAATTTTTAAGACAGTGGGCGACGGAACAGGTCATTACGCCGGCACAAGAACAACACGTCCTTCACTACCTGAAAAACATGTGGTACGGCCATCGAACACTAAGTTGTTTGAAAGAGGTCTTGCTGGCACTCCCTATCGCGGAAAAACAAATAGACAGTGCCCTGGCCAACTTTTCTGCCTACAGAATTAAGAGCCTGGACTTGATCGACTTTCTCAAATTGCAACCATGGACGGTAAAACAGAATGTCGCCCTCAGAGATACTGTGTGAAATAAACGGCTTGCCCTTTGTGCATCCGATGTTCAACAGCATAAAACTTTTAACACTCGTTGCGGTTGTTCGTAAAAATATCGAGGGCGGCGAGTTACCGTTAACCGCCTATTTAAAACCAGACTTTGCCACCGCCCTGTATAACCGGCACGTCGAAGGTGCCCCCGAGTTTCCACCCCATCAAATGCTCGGTCATGCCGAGCTGTTCATGGTGGCCGAAGCGAAGAGCAACCTCAAAGCCTTGCTGCCGGAATGGGCCGGGTTATTGGACTTGCCGGTTAAAATATATAAGTTGCTGACTGAGCAAGTCAGCCTGACCAATCCCGTGCTGCCACAACAAATGTTTCTGGGCGAAGACGCGTTTACCAGCATGACGGACCTTGAAGAGTTACTGGTGCATGAACTGTCCCATATCTGGTGCAGTTTGATCGCCGAGATTTACGACTTCCAGCTCAAGGACAGTTCGAACAACTACATACTGCCGTCGGGCACCGGTGGCAAGAACCCCCGGGGTGTTTTGCTGGCGTGTCTTTTTGCCGTCAGCGCCGTTAACTACCACCAGCGGTTGCTAGCCAGCGGTTCCGCGCGAGCTCGTCCCGAGCGACTCGACTACTTGCACCAGTATTTCCTCAAAAGCCTGGCCACTCTCCAGGCTTCGGCCGAACTGTCCGACATCGGAAAACTGATCACCTCCCGGCTGGATGCGTTTTCCAGCGAACTGACAACTGACGCCGTTCAAGGATGACCCATGGCAGTCGTACACTTTCCCCGGCAATTCATGACGTATACCCATCAGCATAAAACACACGCCACTGAGGGCTTGTGTGTCAGCGATGTGCTGAACAACCTGACCGCACGGTTTCCCGACCTGATTGGCCCGGTCTTCTCTGAGGACCTGTACCCGCTGCCCTTCGTGGGGTTGTTCGTCAATGGCATGCCCGTGACCAGTGAGCATGACCGCCGTTGTCCCCTGGAAAGTAACGCGCAATTGGTTCTGATCAACGCAGTGGCAGGTGGCTGACATGCAATGCAACCTGAAGACGGACACATCCCGTTACGCCCGCCAGATCATCCTCAGCGAGGTCGGCGCAGAGGGGCAGCAGCGCCTCAAAGACAGCAAAGTGCTGGTGGTCGGAGCCGGGGGCTGGGCTGCCCGGTACTCCTGTACCTGGCCGGTGCTGGCGTCGGGACGCTAGGCATCATTGATAACGACATCGTCGACGTGAGCAATCTGCACCGACAAATTCTCTATTCGATGGGCGATGTAGGCGAGCTGAAAGTGTCGGCAGCCAAGCGCCGCATTCACCAGATGAACCCCGATATCGTCGTCCACACCGTTGCCACGACGCTGAACCCGGACAATGTCCTGTCGCTGCTGGCGGAATACGACATCATCGTCGACGCCACTGATAACTTCAGCGCCAAATACCTCATCAGTGACGCGTGTATCGAATGCGAAAAACCGATGGTCTATGCCTCGATCAGTCAGTTCGAGGGGCAGGTATCGGTCTTTAATTATTACGACCGACACACCCAACAGCGGGGGCCGTGTTTCCGTGATCTGTTCGAAACACCACCGCCACCGCACTTGACACAGAACTGTTCGGAAGCGGGAGTTCTGGGCGTCATACCTGGCTTGCTCGGTTGCTTTCAGGCCAATGAAGTACTCAAGCTCATCCTCCGTGCCGGTGCGCCATTAAGCGGGCAATTGTTGTCTATCGACGGCCTGGACAACACTTTCCACCTGTTGAGCGTCAACAAAAAAACACGGAGCAGGTCCCCTGCGAGCACGCTTGGCGCCGCAACCACACCGGCGTGGCGCGACAGCGACTGGTTGTCACCCGACACACTGCATGACTGGATAGCGACACACGCGCCATTTCAATTGGTCGATGTGCGCGACCTCAGCGAGCATCAACAAGGTTCTCTGGGCGGCGGACTGATTCCGCTCAAAGACATCATCAAGCGCCAGGAAGAGCTCGATACCACCCGCCGTATCGTTTTCTATTGCAAATCCGGCGTCAGAAGCAAGGCAGCCCTACTGGCCGTTCGCAGCGTCAACCAGGATGCGGAACTCTATAGCCTTGAGGGTGGGATCGAGCAATATCTGGCGATCTACCCTGATGACCGTCACCCCGTCGTTTCTTGAACGCCCCGGCTTGCGCAGTAGCCCTATCTGGATCAAAGGTACGTCAATGAGTGCAAATTTTTCAGGCATCACGTGGGGCTTTCCCGGCATCGACCGGCGTCTACTGAAAGTGCAATTCAGCTTTTTGCTTATGGTTCTGGGTGGACGGTGCAATCAACTGGCGGTGGCCTGGTGGGCCTTGCAGGAAACCGGCTCTGCGCTGTACTTCGCCAACATGATTGCCTGTTCCATTGCGGCGGAGGTGTTAGCCAAACCCCTGTTGGGATGGCTGGGGGACAAGTACAACAAAATCCTGATCATCAAGCTGGCCTCATGGATCAGCCTGCTGACAGCGCTGTTGATGGTGGTGCTGTCCGCCACGGGGTCGTTCAATCCCTGGACGGTGGGCGCGCTGATGATGATCAGCAGTGCGATTGTCGGTGTGCGCGACCCTCTCCAGGCGTCGATCATTCCTTTGTTCGCAGACGACGATAAAGTCTCCCTGGCCTTTCGGACCAAAAGCGTGATGTCGTCCTTTTCTATTCTGCTGGGGCCGGTACTGGCCAGCGGGTTGATTTACGGGTTCGGTATCACGTTCGCCTTTGCTGCCGATTTTTTTGCGATTCTCATCGCCGGGGCGTTGATCGCGACTATCCCGAGCCACATCGGCGCCACTGGCCAAGGCGAAAAAGCCCCGTGTGCCAGCGGCTTCAGCATGATCTATTCCGGCTTCAAAGTGGTTTACGGAGTGAAGGTCGAATTTTACCTGGCCATCATTGCAATGCTGATCAACTTTGCCCTGTTTCCGTTCTTCACCATCCTGATCCCCCTGTACGTAAAGGACGTCATTCAGTACCCGGTCACCTACATCGGTCTTCTGGATTCGTGCTTCGGGCTGGGCATTCTGGCGGGCAGTTACAAGATCATCGGCTGGCTATCCGACCGGGTTCCCCGTGACATGTGTGTGTCCGCAGGTTTTGCATTACTGGGGTGCAATCTGGTGGTGGTCGGCACCGTTTCATCGTCGTTCATCGTACCCGCGGCCTTTTTCTGCGGCGGCGTAGGCCTGATGTTGATCAACATCCCCACCTCAGCAGTGAGGCTACTGGCGACGCCCAAGCTCCATCGCAACCGGATTTTTGCCACGGTTTCATTTCTGTCTGCGGCGGCCAGCCCCTTGGGCAGTTTTGCGATGAACACCCTGATCGCCGATCTGGGGGTTGCACTGACAATCACGCTGCTGGGTGTCATGGTGCTGCTGTTGTCTCTGCTGGTCTTTCTGGTACCCGATTTCAAAACTTTCATGCGTTCCCCGGATACGCAGCTCAATGATGCCTACCTGGAAAAATACCCTGAAGCGTTTGCGCACTGACGTGCCTCGCGGCCCCTCGCCTCTTACAAATGGAGTTGCCTTTCACCATGCCGGACTTCAAGGATCGACCTGAATCTGCTCGACATGAACAGATCTTCTGCGGCCAATATTATGATGATATGGGCTGTACCGGTTTCCTGGGGGACCCGTCCAAGGATCGAATCTCGGTTCTGATGCTGGGGCTTTCGGACGGTGTGGCGCTGGCGCCGATCGCAGCCAGCACCAGAGTTGCCCATCTGTTGGCCGTTGATCTGGACGAGACCGCACTAGTTCGCAGCCTCGATAACCGGAACCGACTTGCAGCGCATATCGACTTTGACAGCGTGGTCGCTGATGCCGCGCACTTCCTGGACGTCACCCCCGACCGGTACGACGTCATTATTGTCGACCTCTACACCCAGAGCGGTTATGCCCCGATAGTGTTTGATCACGGGTTCCACCAACTATTGAAGAGCCGCCTCAACCCCTCGGTCATGTGGTATTCAACGCTTTTGGCGTCCCCATGAATCTGGACCCGTTCAACGGCCCTGCGCCCCAGGCTTGGCTCGCCCACTGCCTGAACGACAGTTGGGGCGACATTCATTACCTGCCCCACCGACGCAATGCGACGTTCATTATCGGCCCACCTCCATCAACCACACCACGCACCGCAGCTGCCCTAGAGTCTTTATGTGCCAGTGACCGGCTCTTCATGGACATCATGAGCCTTCGCCTGCGCTATCTGACACCCACGGTTATCCGTCACGCGCCGCTTGAGCCTCCGGCGCTGGACTTCGTCGGAATTGATCTCGAGGTGCACAAACGCTGGAAGGAGTCGTTACCGGCCTTATCGGCTCTGCTTCCAGCCTCGCTGAAGCTGAGCAAACCCAACGATCTTCGCGTGTTACTGGATGACCCGGACGCTTGCCAAGCGCTGCAAGAACGATTGTTGAAGGACAAGTCTTCGCTGCGTACCACGCTGGCGTTGCTGATCGCAGGCGAAGTCAACTTCTCGGACCGCGATATGTCATGGCTTCCCAACTGGGTCCTCGCGACACTGGAGAATAGCGTCGAGATCTACCCACGAGACTGGCTGGAGGGTTTACTTCCTTATGCCTATGGCGTCATTACCCACAGAACCCGGGGGATGTGACCAAAGTGGAAGGCTTTCGACGGGCGCTAGCCCGATTGTCACCGAGCACATGGCGGTCCGACGTTTCACCGAGCCGAGCGCCAAGCACGTAGCCGCGGTAATACGAGGTGGGTGTATGGTAGGCGTGAATTGGGGCAGTGGCTAGGCGGGTGTAGTTTGATATCAGCAGCTACTTTCTGTAAGCAGCCTCATGGCCCGAACGTCCCCTATTGGCCGATTTCTGCCTGTCACCAAGGGCAGCCATCGACCCCAAGCGGACATCAGAGGTGTCCGCGTTTCAGCTTGCGCCCATCTTCGAGCCAGAGCGTCAGGCGGTTGTTTCGACATAGGTCGGGTAGTCGATGTAGCCTTTTGCATCGCCGCCGTAGTAGGTCGCTCGGTCCGGCTCATTGAGAGGCCAACCGTTCTGAAAGCGAGCGACCAGATCCGGGTTGGCAATAAACGCTTGTCCGAACCCCACCAGATCGACAAGACCTGCTTCCAGTAATTGATTTGCGCTGTCCAGCGTCTGAGCGCCAGCAAGGATCAGCGCCCCGGTATCGAATACCTGGCGCAGCTTTTCAAGGGTGCGCTTGAAGTGTGTATTTTCTGCAAGAACCATGTCTTCGAGACGAAACCCTGATTGGTCCATCAGGTGGATGTAGGCGATCTGCCGCTTGGCCAGTTCGCGCCCCAGCTCAAGGTAAGTACTTTCGGTGTCCGCATAGGCGGGCATATCGAAAAGTTCGCCGTAAGGGGTGAATCGGATTCCGACACGCTTGGCGCCAATCTGCGCAGAGACGGCATCAATCACTTCCAACGTGAACCGCAAACGGTTTGCCAGAGGTTGCGACGAGTAACGATCATTGCGGTCGTTGACATTGGGGTTGAGGAACTGCTCGAACAGATAGCCGCTGGCTCCATGTAATTCCACGCCGTCAAATCCTGCATCGCGCGCATTCTGTGCGGCGATGACAAAGTCTTCAACGACACGCCCTATCTCGTCAGTGGCCAGTTGGCGCGGCGTCGAAGTGTAAAGGAATCCGGGATTACCCTCTTCGTCGTAGCCGAATGCACGAGCCTCGCGAGCGACTTTGCTACTGGCGCTGACGGGGGCGATGCCGTCTTTTTGAATGGAGGTGTGGGATACCCGTCCGACATGCCAGAGCTGGGCGAATATCGTTCCATCGGCCTCATGCACGGCATCGGTAGTCTTGCGCCAACCGGCGATCTGCTCAGCAGTGGAAATTCCCGGAATGTACAAGTAGCCCCGGCCTTCGCGAGAGATGGGTATGCCTTCGGAAATGATCAGGCCCGCGGTGGCGCGCTGGCGGTAGTAAGTTGCGGTCATGTCATCGGCTACATCGTCAGCTGCCCGTGAACGTGTAAGCGGGGGCATGACGATACGGTTGGGCAGGGCGAGGTCGCCCAGCGAATAGGAGTCGAATAAATCAATCATCATTTATTCCTGTAGAAGGGGAGTGGGCGCAGACCTGCGCTGGGGGATGCAGGCCATTACTCAAGGGCTTTTCAACAATCTGCCTGGCTTATGACGCCGCTTCCCCTCCTGCGATTGGCTTCCAGTTAGGCAATGGGGTCAGGAAGTGCAGATCGAAGCGTCGCTCAATGAAGGCCCAGCGGCCCTGGCGGCGTTCGAATGTGTCGTGATACAAACCGCTGATCTGGATCGGGCCCATTTCAATATGGGTACAAAGGCAGTCAACGGCGGCTCTTGCGGTAGCGGTATCACCGTCGATGTCGATCAATGCGTTAGCCATCCAGTGGTGCATGTGTGGCATGGCTTTCCAATTGGTGTGGGCCGACTCGACGATGGCTTCAACACCTTCGTAGCTGCCAAAAGCTGCGCCGAGGTCAAGGCGTGCGTCCTCATGCCAGATACCTCTGAGCAGACTTTCATCACGGGTGTCGAATGCCTGGGCGTATTCGGCGATCAGGCGGTCAAGGGCGAAGCGGGTTTCGATGGCTTCTACACGGCTTGCAAGGTCGTTATTGCTCATAAGGAATTCCTCGTGGGTAAAGGCTTAGAAATCGGTGGACGTTGAAAGCGCTCGCCAGCGGGAAAGCTCTGCCGCAACGAAAGCGAGCTTGTCTTCAACGACTTGCACCGCATCTGCGCCGGCGACGAACCGCAACGGCGGCTCTTTCTGCTCGACCAGTTTCACGACGGCAAGGCCGAGCTTGTCCGGATCACCGACTTGTTGGTGATTGCGCGCTTCGAACACCTCCAGGGCCCTGGTGCGGAATTCGCTGTAGTCATCCAGCGCACGGGTGCCGATTTTCAGCATGCGGCTGTCCAGAAAGTCGGTCCGAAAAGCCCCGGGTTCAACCAACGTGAGCTTGATGCCGAAATTGGCGATTTCCTGGGCCAGGGATTCGGAAAAGCCTTCGATGGCGAACTTGCTCGCCGAGTACATCGAGGCCCCGGAGACGCCTTTGAAACCACCGTTCGACGACATGTTGATGACATGCCCCCAGCGTTGTTTGCGCATCACCGGCAGCACGGCGCGGGTCACATTGAACGTGCCGAATACATTGGTTGCGAACTGTCGCTCGATGGCCTGGGGCTCGACTTCCTCGAAGGGGCCGAACTGGCCATAGCCGGCGTTATTGACCAGTACATCGATACGGCCGAATCGCTTGAGGGCGGCCTCGACCACCGATTCGGCCTGGGCGACATCCCGAATATCCAGCACGGCGACCAGGACCTGACCGTCGTAGCTGCCGTAGGTCTGTTCCAGTCGAGCAAGGTCCAGGTCTGTGGCGATGACTGAATCGCCGTTGTTCAACGCGGCCTTGGCGATACCCGCACCCAGACCACTGGCGCTGCCCGTCACCAGCCAGACACGTTCATTGGTTGGCTGGCTCATAGTGGCATCTCGGTTTTGACCCAGTTCAGAATCGAACTGTTACGCGGCGCCCAGCCAAGTTCCGCTCGTGCGCGTTTGGCGATCACTCGGCTGTTAGTCCCGAAGGTGTAATGCGCGTGCATTTCGCCCCAGTGTTTCGCCGCTTCTTCTACCGGCCATGATTGCACCGGGCCAAGTCCCATACGTTCGGCAAGCGCTGCACCGATCTCGGCGAATGAGGCTTCACCGTTTTCGATGAAATAAAACGCACCGGCCGGGGCTTTTTGCAGCGCCAGCAGGAACAATTCCGCAACGTCTTCGATGTGCACGTTGGACCAGCTGTTGACGCCTTTGCCGACAATACGTACCACTCCGGTTTCACGAGCACGGGCGATCAGGAAGGGAAGCTGGAAACTGTGGTCGGTCAGGCCGCCACCTACGCCATAGATGTTGCTGGGGCAGATCACGACGGTGCGGATGCCCTCGTTGGCGGCCTTCATCATGCGCAGGTCAATGTCGTAGCGTGGTTGTTTCAGCGCCTCGACGATAAACGGGGTGTCTTCATCGAAGATGTTGTCGCTCAGGTAGTTGCCTTGTGCGTCGTCGCCGATGATGCTCGAGCCGCTGGTATGGATCAGCACCTTATTGGAGCCTTTCAAGGCCTCGATAAAGGATTCGACGGCACCTGCGTGGTCACTGTTAGCCGCATCGATCACGGCATCGGCGTTACGTGCTTCAGCGACCAGCAGGTCGTGATCATCAAGACTGCCAATCACCGGTTCGATGCCAAGTGCTTTGAGTTGTTCGGCTTTTTTGGGTCGCGGACCAGGCCGCGGACGGCGTGTCCTGCCTTGATCAGGCGAGTAGCGACGCTACCGCCAACGAAGCCGTTGGCGCCGGTAAGAAAGATATTCATGGGGATAAGCCTTTTTGGTTGGGCAATAGTTGCCGGGATTGAATGCGTTGAGCGCTTCGCTCAAACGGTCAGTGCGAGTGCGCGCCATCAATGGGCGGCTGGGGGGATGAGTTTTAGAGGGCGTGCATCAATTGGGTTTGATGCGCTGCCAGTCACCCATTGCACTGAAAACAACCATAACCGCGAAAATCCATCGAAAAAACAGGCTCTGATTCCGTTCAGAGTTGACACTGGAGTCATCAATGGAGCTTTATAGCCATGGATTGGAGGGTAAATGGAAAGTTTGAGTGGCATCGGGGTTTTCGTGCAGGCAGCCGAAGCTCGAAGTTTTGTTGCGGCGGGGAGGATCCTGGGGATTTCTGCATCTGCTGTCAGCAAAAGCATTTCGCGGTTGGAGGAAAAGTTCGGGGTTCGACTGTTTCATCGGAGCACACGCAGCATCACGCTCACTGCCGAAGGCACACAATTTCTTGAGCGTTGCCGCCGCGTTCTCGCAGAGCTGGAGGCTGCCAGTGAGGAATTCTCTCAAAATGCATCGGCTCCCCAAGGGCCATTGCGAATCAGCCTGCCCATGATCGCAAGACCGTTTTTGCCGATTTTCGGTGAGTTCCAGCAGCTCTATCCAGATATACAGCTGGATGTCGAGTTCACCGATCGTTTGGTCGATGTCATCAGTGAAGGTTTCGATGCAGTGATTCGCAGTGGCGTGCAAAAAGACTCAGGCTTGTCGGCTCGCCCGCTGGGTACATACCGCATGCTCATAGTGGGCTCCCCTGACTACTTTGCACGACGTGGAGTCCCACTCTGTCCAGAGGCATTGCTCAAGCATTCGTGCATCCACTTCAGGTTCCCTAAGACCGGAAAATTACAGACATGGGTCTTGACTCGAGATGACCACCCAGTGGAGTTGGAGTTGCCGCGTTCAATGGTGTGTAATTCGGTGGAGGGACGTATGAGCTTTGCGCTGCAAGGGTTGGGAATCACCTACGCCGCTGATTTCGTTGTTCGCGACGCATTGGAGGATGGCCAACTGGTAGAGGTGCTCGGGGACTACACCAGTGAGGGCGGCCATTTCAATTTGCTCTGGCCTTCCGGTCGCCAAGTGACGCCGAAGCTGCGGGCTTTCATTGATTTTTTTCGGCGCATATGCCACTGACTCGTTAAGCAAGTCTACACCGCTCGACCTGCTCTATCGCGGAGCCCCATTCAGCTTTTCAGCGGATCTTCCTCGTGCATGATTGATCGAATTGCCAATGACTTTTTAGGTGCTCCCCCCGACGCTTGTTAACGACGCCGCATCGCCCAATCCTATTTATCGTTTCCGGCCATTTGTTGGGTGACCGCTCTTGGCCGATTGCAGTTACTCGGGGGGCATCATCACCGCCAGAGTCATCTTGATGAACTCTTCATTCTTTTCGATGGTATCCAGGGCGCCGCGAACATTCTCGGCTACGTCTGCTGATCCGCGCGCCTCTACCCAGTTCGACAGTTCCAGAATGGCCGCTTCAAGGGCGAGCTGGTTCTCGTTGATTTTGTACAGCAGGGAAGGGAGCAGGTCTGAGTTTGGCATCGCGATTCCTCTGTGGAAGATCGCAGCGTAGCAGGGGCGAAACTTGAGTGGGAAAGATGGGTTTCAGTTCGGCAGGACGCCGGAGGAGGGGGATGAATCTCGTACCAATTTTTGTACCAATGCATGCGTTTCGTGGGTGTTTCGTGTGTGGAGGAGGGTAGGTAAACCCCAATAAACATTGGGGTTTGCCACTTTAGAAAGCCCGGCAAAACCCATTTTTAATATTAGGAGTATGTGCCAGGAAAACGATAGGCGCCTGTAAACAAAGGCCGAAAAGTGAAAGATATTTAATGTTGTACCAATTTTGTATCACTCTGGCTTTCCAGCTTCTCGACTTCTGACCAGTCGGTAGTGGAGCTCAGCCAGCGAGCGTAAGTCGACAAAAGCACTTGAGCGCTGTGCCCAAACTGCCCGGCAATGAGCGCGGGTTCATGCCTGCCTGAGGCACATCGTAGCGCACGTGTGACGGCAGTTATATTGGCTGCGCGGCTTTATTTTAAAGGCTTCCAAGGCCTTGGCGAAGTGGCCGCCGGGTGTTGAAGATGAAAGGATGAACTCCGATGCGCCCGATGGCGCAAACACATCGGGCGACTACTTGCGTTTGCGATGGCGCTGCGTCAGTCGGGCATCAGCAATCTTCCTCGCCTCAGCCGACAGCACGCCGCTGCTCGACCGACCGTTCGTGTATGCATGGTGCTTGGGGCTGCTGGCAGGTTTGCACTGAGTGGTACAAGCGCGAGTGGAAGTTGGAATTCGAAGTCTTCGGTGGGAAAGCGCTGTGGCGGGGCGTTACTGGGGAGTCGTACAGGCGGGATGGAGCCATCGCAGGATAGTGGTAAATTGCCTCTATCCACGTTGAGCGATGCGAATTGATAAAATACAACGCACTAAATAAAGCAGGGCGTCTTGCCGTATTCTTCATGGCGCTATGTCTGCTCGGTCTACCCGCATTGCTGTTTCCATCCGATTCAAACTTTGACCTTGAAGGAAAGACTGTCGAGCATTTCAAGGGCACTTTCGTTCACGCTCAGTTCCCCAAAGGTGCGGGCGTGACACTTCTGACGAAGAGCCCAGAAACGGGGCACTACCTGGCCTTCTATATTGGAAGTCTGAGCATTTTGACCCGCAGAGACAGCCTGGTCAGCGGGGGAAGTATCGAGCTGACCCATATCGAGAAAAGAGTACTGACCTGCCAAATCAACGGCGTTCTGTCGTGCACTGCGCGCTGTTCAAACGCGGCCAGTTGCATTGCGCTGGAGCGGTCGGATACAGACATGTCCGTCAAACTTGTTCTGGTTATATTGTTTGTATTCGCTGTTCTCTTTGCCGTGCTGTCTTTGGTGCAACATCTACGCAGTAAGCCATCGGTTGCTGCGGGGCCTTGACTCGACAGAGCCCAATCCGCCCGCCGGGCTCTTTCGTTTCTGGCGCCTGGTGCAACAGGGCAGGCCTTTCCATAGGAGTGACCTTCATGAGGTTTGTCGTAGGAGTGTTGGCTCTGGCGCTACTTTCGAGTTTTCGATTGAGAAGACTAAATCGATGATCACTGACTACGACCCGGTCAGCGACGAAAAGGGCCTGACACAGACAATGTTTTCCTCTGCGCAACTCTATCCAGTAGAAGAGACAAAGGCAGCCAAGGAGGCCTCTGTGATGCAATTTTCCAAGTTTTTCAGAGTCTTGTGTATTGATGCTCAGAAGGCGAAACGCCAAGCAAATCGGGGAGGAGAGTAATTAGTTTGGGGGGGTTGATAGGGCTGGATTGACTCACTTTTGCTGGTTGCTAGAGGCGTCGGGTTTGCGTTTGATCAGGGGCACAAGCATTGCGACGCGTTGTCTGTACCGTCGGTAGTCTTCTCCGAACAGTTCTACCAGGTCTCTTTCTTCCAGATGAACCCCGATGAGGATGTACAGGGTGCTTAGCGCGGCAAACAACAGGTGCCCGGCGGTCATGGACGGTGTCGCCCAGAACACGATGAGAAACCCCAGGTACAAAGGGTGGCGCACCAGTTTGTAGAGCAAAGGCGTTTTGAAGGTGGGGTTTTCCGGCTTGGGCGAGCGCCAGGCATCGAGTGCCTGCTTTATGCCAAGCAATTCGAAATGGCTGATCAGAAACGTAGCGAGCAATATCACGCCCCAGCCGATCCAGAACACGCCGGTGAGCATGCCTTGAGTCCAGGCAGATTCCAGGCGCCAGATCGACGCACGGATGGGTTGCCAGAGCCAGAAAAGCAGCACAAGCACCAGACAGGTGACCAGCACATAGGTCGCGCGCTCGATCGGTGCCGGGATGAAATGGGTCCACCACTGTTTGAAACCCTTTCGCGCCATGCCGCTGTGTTGTACGGCAAACAGCGTAATCAACAAGGTGTCGACGAGGGTGGCCAGGCGCCAGTCGAGGCTGGGACCAGAGTCGATGTCTTTGGGCACGCCGATGCCTGAGAGAAAGCCCATCAGGTAAAGCGCAGTAAGCAGAAAACACAGGTAACAGCAGAGGCTGTAAAGCAGGCCCGCCACTTTTCCGGTGGAATGACTCAAACGATGTTCGGGTAGGTCTTGCGGCTTCATGGACGACTCCTGGCGAGTGAGCCATTTGTATCCGGTTGCCTTGCTGGCGTCTGTAGGGCGTTTATCTTTCAGTGTGTACTTAATTCTGAAATTCGCTGCTGGTTTGTCCGATGGCCGCAGGCGTTTCATCCAGCGTGCGGCCGATAACAAAAAGCCCCGCTAAATAGCGGGGCTCTGTTTGTACGCCAAACCAGTGGAATTAGCTGTGCAGGGTTTCGGCTGCGTATAGAGTGTTTTCCAACAGGCAGGCACGTGTCATCGGGCCGACGCCACCCGGTACCGGGGTGATCCAGCCGGCGCGGGGCAGGGCGGTTTCGTAGATTACGTCACCGACCAGTTTGCCGTCTTCCTGACGGTTGATGCCGACGTCGATCACGATCGCGCCTTCCTTGATCCACTCACCCTTGACCAGGCCCGGCTTGCCGGCAGCAACCACGACCAGATCGGCGCGGCCGACGTGGCCTGCCAGATCCTTGGTGAAGCGGTGGGTGACGGTGACGGTGCAGCCCGCCAGCAGCAGTTCCATCGCCATTGGACGACCAACAATGTTGGAGGCACCGACAATCACTGCGTCCATCCCGTAAAGATCCACACCGGTGCTTTCCAGCAGGGCCATGATGCCTTTAGGGGTGCAGGGGCGCAGCAGCGGAATGCGTTGAGCCAGGCGACCGACGTTATAAGGGTGAAAACCGTCGACGTCTTTATCCGGACGAATGCGTTCCAGCAATTTGGACGCGTCCAGGTGGGCAGGTAAAGGAAGTTGAAGCAGAACGCCGTCAATTGCCGGGTCGTCGTTCAGGCGATCGATCAGATCGGTCAGTGCTTCTTGAGTGGTTTCAGAAGGCAGGTCGTAAGCCTGGGAAAGGAAGCCGACCTCTTCACAGTCTTTACGCTTGTGCGAGACATAAACCTGAGAGGCAGGATCGCTGCCGACCAGAATCACCGCGAGGCCGGGGGTGCGCAGGCCTTGCTGGCGACGTTCGGCAACTCGTTTGGCGATCTGCTGGCGCAGGCTGGCGGCGATCGATTTGCCGTCGATTAGTTGTGCAGTCATTGCGCGTGGTTAACCATCGAGAGGGGAAAAAAGAGAGCGCATTCTCGCATGCCAAGAGGTGAGGGCAAAGGCGCTTGGTCTGCAAATTCCTCTAAGCCCTTTAATTAAATGAATTTTTTTAAAAAGGATTTGACTGCCTTTGGGGCGCTCTATACTATTCGTCGCACTTGTCGGGCACAGCCTAGCACTGGATGAGAAGGTCGAGCGGGATTACGGTTCTGCAAGACTGGAAGCACTTAGTTTGTAGTCCTCCAAGAGTACAGATTAATAAGGCGCCCGTAGCTCAGCTGGATAGAGCATCCGCCTTCTAAGCGGATGGTCGCAGGTTCGAGTCCTGCCGGGTGCGCCATTAGGCAGCTTTGGCACAAGTAGCGCAGCACATGGTGGTTGTAGCTCAGTTGGTAGAGCACGGGATTGTGACTCCCGTTGTCGAGGGTTCGATCCCCTTCGTCCACCCCATATTTTAAAAGGCGCCAGATTAATAGTCTGGCGCCTTTGCTTTAAAAGCTTCAAGCGCGGATGTGGTGGAATTGGTAGACACACTGGATTTAGGTTCCAGCGCCGCAAGGTGTAAGAGTTCGAGTCTCTTCATCCGCACCAAATACAGCTTCACTCAGGCCGTTGGCTTGAAGGGGGCGCAGCAAGGAAGTTTTTTGGCTTCTTTGTGAGGCAATATGGTGGTTGTAGCTCAGTTGGTAGAGCACGGGATTGTGACTCCCGTTGTCGAGGGTTCGATCCCCTTCGTCCACCCCATATTTCGAGAGGCGCCAGATTTAACAGTCTGGCGCCTTTTTTGTTTTAGCGGTTCGAGTGATCAGCGGCTGCAGGTTCTGGGTCGCAGGGGCGGGGTGTTTCGTCGTATTTATGTTTCTCGATGATGCCGCGCCACCCGCCGGCCTTGCTCGCAAGATCGGCTGTCAGGGAGATAATTGGCAACTTCTTCTATATAGAAGGGTTGGTGCAGAGCCCTGGTTTCATTGGCTGTATTTGCTAACAGGGCGAGGCGCAACCGTTTGTCCCTCGCCTATAAATTGCCTGCTGCTTTTTTACCCGTTTTCAGTAGGGTGACTTCTTGAGTTTGACCCACTAGAATGCATGCCCTTGATTCTGGGGTCGGAAACGGCCGGCTAACGTCTGTGCAACGAGGAATATCCATGCAAGTTTCTGTTGAAAATACTTCTGCTCTTGAGCGCCGCATGAGCATCACCGTGCCGGCTGAGCGCATCGAGACTCAGGTCAACAAGCGTCTGCAGCAGACCGCGCAAAAGGCCAAGATTGCTGGCTTCCGTCCAGGCAAAGTGCCAATGAGTGAAATCAAGCGTCGCTTTGGCGCTGATGCACGTCAGGAAGCCGTAGGCGATGTGATCCAGTCCTCCTTCTACGAAGCTGTTGTTGAGCAGAAGCTGAACCCGGCTGGCGCTCCTTCGATCGAGCCTAAGTCGATCGAAGCTGGCAAAGATCTGGAATACGTCGCAATTTTCGAAGTGTTCCCGGAGTTCACTGTAGCCGGTTTCGACGGTATCGCCGTTGAGCGCCTGAGCGCTGACGTGGCTGACGCTGATCTGGACAAAATGCTGGACGTGCTGCGCAAGCAGAACACCCGTTTCGAAGTGGCCGATCGCGCTGCTCAGAACGACGACCAACTGAACATCGATTTCGTTGGCAAGGTTGACGGCGAAGTGTTCGCTGGCGGTTCCGCCAAAGGCACTCAGCTGGTTATCGGTTCCGGCCGCATGATCCCTGGTTTCGAAGACGGTCTGGTTGGCGCTAAAGCCGGCGAAGAGCGCGTTCTGAACCTGAGCTTCCCAGAGGACTATCAGAACCTCGACCTGGCTGGCAAAGCCGCTGAGTTCACCGTTACCGTGAACACTGTTTCCGAGCCAAAACTGCCAGAGCTGAACGAAGAATTCTTCGCTCAATTCGGCATCAAGGAAACTGGTCTGGAAGGCTTCCGCACCGAAGTTCGCAAGAACATGGAGCGCGAACTGCGTCAGGCGATCAAATCCAAGGTCAAGAATCAGGTAATGGACGGTCTGCTGGCCACCAACCCGATCGAAGTGCCTAAGGCTCTGCTGTCCAACGAAGTTGACCGTCTGCGCGTGCAGGCTGTTCAGCAGTTCGGCGGCAACATCAAGCCTGACCAACTGCCGGCCGAGCTGTTCGAAGAACAAGCCAAGCGCCGCGTTGTTCTGGGTCTGATCGTGGCTGAAGTGGTCAAGCAATTCGACCTCAAGCCAGACGAAGCCCGCGTTCGCGAAATGATTCAGGAAATGGCTTCGGCCTACCAAGAGCCTGAGCAGGTTGTGTCCTGGTACTACAAGAACGACCAGCAACTGAACGAAGTCCGTTCGGTTGTGCTGGAAGAACAAGTTGTGGATACTGTTCTGCAGAAGGCTAACGTGACCGACAAATCGGTCTCTTACGAAGAAGCAGTCAAGCCGGCAGAAGCTCCACAAGCCGACTGATCGCTTTTTGCGGTAAGAAGTAATCACCATAAGCCAGCCTTCGTGCTGGCTTATGCGTATTCAAGACATAACTATTTGGGAGTGACTGCAGAGCATGTTCCGTAATTCGTATATTCAGCAGAACTCTGATATCCAGGCCGCAGGCGGCCTGGTCCCGATGGTTGTCGAGCAGTCTGCTCGTGGCGAGCGCGCTTACGACATTTACTCGCGCCTTCTCAAGGAGCGAGTGATCTTTCTGGTTGGCCCGGTAGAGGACTACATGGCCAACCTGATCTGTGCGCAACTGCTGTTCCTTGAAGCGGAAAACCCGGACAAGGACATCCATCTCTATATCAACTCCCCGGGCGGTTCGGTGACGGCGGGCATGTCGATCTACGACACCATGCAGTTCATCAAGCCAAACGTGTCGACCACCTGTATCGGTCAAGCGTGCAGCATGGGCGCGTTCCTGCTGACGGCCGGTGCCCCTGGCAAGCGTTTCTGCCTGCCGAACTCGCGCGTGATGATTCACCAGCCATTGGGCGGTTTCCAGGGCCAGGCGTCGGATATCGAAATCCATGCCAAGGAAATCCTCTTCATTCGTGAGCGTCTCAACACGCTGATGGCCAAGCATAGCGGGCACACTCTTGAAGAAATCGAGCGTGACACCAACCGCGATAACTTCATGAGTGCAGAAGCTGCGCGTGAGTATGGGTTGATCGATGAAGTGATCAGCCAGCGCCCCGCTTAAAATAAGCAGCTCAAAATAGGCTAGGTCGGCTGCTCCGATCACCAGCGGGCTTGAAAAAGCCCGCAATAGCCTTCATCTTGTGTTGCAAGCCTATCGGATTTGGATCGAACGAATGACTGACACCCGCAACGGCGAGGACAACGGCAAGCTGCTCTATTGCTCCTTCTGTGGCAAAAGCCAGCATGAAGTGCGTAAGTTGATTGCCGGCCCCTCGGTCTTTATTTGCGACGAGTGCGTCGACCTGTGCAACGACATCATCCGTGAGGAGGTGCAGGAAGCCCAGGCCGAGAGCAGCGCGCATAAATTGCCTTCGCCTAAAGAAATCAGCGGCATCCTTGATCAGTATGTAATTGGTCAGGAACGTGCGAAGAAGGTTCTGGCCGTAGCGGTGTACAACCACTACAAGCGCCTGAACCAGCGTGACAAAAAGAATGACGACGTCGAACTTGGCAAAAGCAACATCTTGCTGATCGGCCCGACAGGCTCGGGTAAAACCCTGCTTGCCGAAACACTGGCTCGTTTGCTGAACGTTCCGTTCACCATCGCCGACGCAACCACCCTCACCGAGGCGGGTTATGTAGGTGAAGATGTCGAGAACATCATTCAGAAGCTGCTGCAGAAGTGCGATTACGACGTAGAAAAAGCCCAGATGGGCATTGTCTACATCGATGAGATCGACAAGATCTCGCGTAAGTCTGACAACCCGTCGATCACCCGGGATGTTTCCGGTGAAGGCGTGCAGCAAGCCTTGCTCAAGTTGATCGAAGGCACGGTCGCTTCCGTTCCGCCGCAAGGTGGTCGCAAGCATCCGCAGCAGGAATTCCTGCAGGTCGACACCCGTAACATCCTGTTCATTTGCGGTGGTGCGTTCTCCGGTTTGGAGAAAGTCATTCAAAACCGTTCCACCAAGGGTGGCATCGGTTTCAACGCAGAAGTGCGCAGCAAGGAAGAAGGCAAGAAAGTCGGTGAATCCCTGCGTGAAGTCGAGCCTGACGATTTGGTCAAGTTTGGTCTGATTCCGGAATTCGTCGGCCGTCTGCCGGTACTTGCCACGCTGGACGAGCTTGATGAGGCTGCTTTGATGCAGATCCTCACCGAGCCGAAAAATGCTCTGACCAAGCAGTACGCCAAGTTGTTCGAGATGGAAGGCGTGGACCTGGAATTCCGGGCCGACGCACTGAAATCGGTCGCCAAACGTGCCCTGGAACGCAAGACCGGTGCCCGTGGACTGCGTTCGATTCTCGAAGGTGTATTGCTCGACACTATGTATGAAATCCCCTCGCAGTCCGAGGTGAGTAAAGTAGTGATCGATGAAAGCGTTATCGAAGGCAAGTCCAAGCCACTGTATATCTACGAAAACAGTGAGCCGACTGCCAAGGCTGCGCCAGACGCTTAAGCGTCGCGCTGCTGGAATAAAGGAGGGGCCTTCGGGCCCCTTTTCTTTTAAAGCGTTTTAACACCCTCTTTGCGCTTGTTTTTTTTGAAAGCAGCCCCCATCTTGGTTTCAAGCTTACTTCCATCTGTTTACGGCCTTATGGCCGCCGTAGAGGCGAAATCATGAAGACAACCATCGAATTGCCTCTCCTGCCATTGCGTGATGTTGTGGTTTATCCGCACATGGTTATCCCGCTGTTCGTGGGGCGCGAGAAATCCATCGAAGCCCTCGAGGCTGCGATGACGGGCGACAAGCAGATCCTTCTGCTGGCTCAGAGAAACCCTGCTGACGACGATCCCGGTGAAGAAGCACTTTATCGCGTAGGTACCATCGCGACCGTTCTGCAACTGCTCAAGCTGCCTGACGGCACCGTCAAGGTTCTGGTCGAAGGTGAGCAGCGGGGCGCCGTGGAGCGCTTCAGCGAAGTGGACGGTCACTGCCGTGCCGAAGTCTCGCTGATTGACGAAGTCGACGCGCCGGAACGTGAATCGGAAGTGTTCGTTCGCAGCCTGCTGGCTCAGTTCGAACAATATGTGCAGTTGGGCAAGAAAGTCCCGGCTGAAGTCCTGTCCTCGCTCAATAGCATCCCGACGAGCCAGGCCGCCTGGTTGACACCATGGCCGCGCACATGGCCCTGAAGATCGAGCAGAAGCAGGAAATCCTCGAAATTATCGATTTGTCGGCCCGGGTCGAGCACGTTCTGGCGTTGCTGGATGCCGAGATCGATCTGCTGCAAGTCGAAAAACGTATTCGCGGTCGCGTCAAAAAACAGATGGAGCGCAGTCAGCGCGAGTACTACCTGAATGAGCAGATGAAGGCCATTCAGAAAGAGCTCGGCGACAGCGAGGAAGGCCACAACGAAATCGAAGAGCTGAAAAAGCGCATCGATGCCGCTGGCCTGCCCAAAGATGCCTTGGCCAAGGCCCAGGGCGAACTGAACAAGCTGAAACAAATGTCGCCAATGTCTGCGGAAGCGACAGTGGTGCGTTCGTACATCGACTGGCTGGTTCAGGTGCCGTGGAAGGCTCAGAGCAAGGTGCGTCTGGACCTTGCCCGTGCAGAAGACATTCTCGACGCCGACCACTACGGTCTGGACGAAGTCAAAGAACGCATCCTCGAATACCTCGCCGTGCAAAAGCGCGTGAAGAAAATTCGTGGTCCGGTGTTGTGCCTGGTCGGTCCTCCAGGGGTTGGTAAAACCTCCTTGGCGGAGTCGATTGCTCACGCCACTAACCGCAAATTCGTCCGTATGGCCCTCGGTGGTGTGCGTGATGAAGCGGAAATTCGTGGTCATCGCCGTACTTACATCGGTTCGATGCCAGGAAGATTGATTCAAAAGATGACAAAGGTGGGGGTTCGCAACCCGCTGTTCCTGCTCGATGAAATCGACAAAATGGGCAGCGACATGCGCGGTGACCCGGCGTCGGCGTTGCTGGAAGTGCTCGACCCTGAGCAGAACCACAATTTCAACGATCACTATCTGGAAGTCGACTACGACCTATCCGATGTGATGTTCCTTTGCACCTCCAACTCCATGAACATTCCACCGGCGCTGCTGGACCGGATGGAAGTGATTCGTCTGCCGGGTTACACCGAAGACGAGAAGATCAACATCGCCGTCAAATACCTCTCGCCCAAGCAGATTGCTGCCAACGGCTTGAAGAAAGGCGAGCTGGAATTCGAAGCCGAAGCGATCCGCGACATCATCCGCTATTACACTCGCGAAGCCGGTGTACGGGGGCTTGAGCGCCAGATTGCCAAGGTTTGCCGCAAGACGGTCAAAGAGCATGCTATGGAGAAACGCTTCTCGGTGAAAGTCACCGCCGAGATGCTGGAACACTTCCTGGGTGTGCGTAAATTCCGCTACGGCCTGGCTGAATCCCAGGATCAGATCGGTCAAGTGACCGGCCTGGCGTGGACTCAGGTGGGTGGCGAATTGCTGACCATCGAGGCTGCCGTCGTACCGGGTAAAGGCCAGTTGATCAAGACCGGTTCGCTGGGTGATGTGATGGTCGAATCGATCACCGCAGCCCTGACCGTTGTCCGCAGCCGTGCCAAGAGCCTGGGGATCCCCCTGGACTTCCACGAGAAGCGCGACACGCACATCCATATGCCGGAAGGGGCGACCCCGAAGGACGGCCCTAGCGCTGGTGTAGGCATGTGCACGGCCCTGGTGTCAGCATTGACCGGGATTCCTGTACGCGCAGACGTCGCCATGACCGGCGAAATCACCTTGCGTGGCCAGGTATTGGCGATCGGCGGTTTGAAAGAAAAACTGCTCGCTGCACACCGTGGCGGGATCAAGACGGTGATCATTCCTGAAGAGAACGTACGCGATCTGAAGGAAATTCCTGACAATATCAAGCAAGATCTACAGATTAAACCGGTTAAATGGATTGACGAGGTCCTGCAAATTGCGCTGCAATACGCGCCGGAGCCCTTACCGGATGTGGCTCCTGAGATAGTTGCAAAGGATGAAAAACGCGAGTCTGACTCTAAGGAAAGAATTAGCACGCATTAGTACGCATTTGCCTGGGGGGCTTCCTTGACAGCTTTTTAGAGCCCTTGTTATAAAGCGGCTCTTAAGTGTCTGTAGGCCATTCAGCACTCGTTTTTGCTTTCACCAAAAAACTTAGAATCATACTCAAAATAGATATAAGGGGACTTAGAGTGAACAAGTCGGAACTGATTGATGCTATCGCTGCATCCGCTGATATCCCGAAAGCTGCTGCTGGCCGTGCGCTGGACGCTGTAATCGAATCCGTCACTGGCGCTCTCAAGGCTGGCGACTCTGTTGTTCTGGTTGGTTTCGGTACTTTCTCCGTAACTGATCGTCCAGCTCGCATTGGTCGTAACCCACAGACCGGTAAGACGCTGGAAATCGCAGCTGCTAAAAAACCAGGTTTCAAAGCCGGTAAAGCACTGAAAGAAGCTGTCAACTAAGTTCGATTCAGGTTTTTGCCTATCCGGGTCGGGGTCATGCCTGACCTGGCAGCGGAGCGGTAGTCCAGTCAGCATATCGCTGATCTGAGACACCGAGGGTCGCATGTTCGAGCCCTCGGTCCGCTCCGTCAGTTACGAGAAGGCGCATCCTCGGATGCGCCTTTCTTCTATCCGGATTCTACCCACGCTCCACGGTTGCCTAACTTTGAAGTTCAACCGTTTCTGGGGGACGCATGCTGCAGAATATCAGGGACAATTCACAAGGCTGGATTGCCAAGACCATTATCGGGGTCATCGTTGCACTGATGGCTTTGACCGGTTTCGATGCCATTTTCAAGGCCACGACGCACAGCAATGATGCGGCCAAGGTCAACGGCGAAGAGATCAGCCAGAACGAGCTGAGCCAGGCTGTCGACATGCAACGCCGTCAGCTGATGCAACAGCTGGGTAAGGATTTCGACGCTTCCTTGCTCGACGAAAAAATGCTGCGCGAATCGGCCCTCAAAGGCCTGATCGATCGCAAACTGCTGCTGCAAGGCGCAGAGAAATCGAAATTCGCTTTCTCCGAAGCTGCTTTGGACCAAGTGATCCTGCAGACGCCTGAATTCCAGGCTGACGGCAAGTTCAGTTCTGAGCGTTTTGACCAGGTGATTCGTCAGTTGGGCTACAGCCGCATGCAATTCCGCCAGATGCTGGCTCAGGAAATGCTGATCGGTCAGCTGCGCGCTGGCCTGGCGGGTAGTGGTTTTGTCACTGACGCACAGGTTCTGGCCTTCGCCCGTCTGGAAAAACAGACTCGCGATTTCGCTTCCTTGAACATCAAGGTTGACCCGGCAGCTGTGAAGCTGACCGACGATGAGGTCAAGGCTTACTACGACGAGCACGCGAAGGAATTCATGACGCCGGATCAGGTGGTCATCGATTACCTGGAGTTGAAGAAGGCTTCCTTCTTCGACGAAATCAGCGTTAAAGACGAAGACCTGCAAGCGGCCTATCAGAAAGAAACCGCCAACCTGGCCGAACAACGCCGGGCTGCGCACATTCTGATCGAAGTGAACGACAAGGTCACCGAGGCGCAAGCCAAGGCCAAGATCGAAGAAGTTCAGGCGCGTCTGGCCAAAGGCGAGAAATTCGAGGCTCTGGCCAAGGAATTCTCCCAGGATCCGGGTTCGGCGAACAACGGTGGTGACCTCGGTTACGCCGGTCCTGGTGTCTACGATCCAGCGTTCGAAAAAGCCCTGTATTCGTTGACCAAGGATCAAGTATCCCAGCCAATTCGTACCGACTTCGGTTTCCACCTGATCAAGCTGTTGGGTGTTGAAGCGCCGGAAGTTCCAACGTTTGCCAGCCTCAAAGGCAAGCTGACCCGCGAGCTGAAAACCCAGCAGGTCGAGCAGCGTTTCGTTGAGGCGAGCAAGCAACTGGAAGACTCCGCGTTCGAAGCTTCTGACCTGGTCCAGCCAGCGCAGGACCTGAAACTGACCGTTCACACTTCCGCACCGTTCGGTCGTGAAGGTGGCGAAGGTGTTGCGGCCAACCGTGCCGTAGTCACTGCAGCGTTCAGTCAAGAAGTACTGGATGAAGGTGCCAACAGCACCGCCATCGAACTGGACCCGGAAACCGTGATCGTGCTGCATGCCAAAGAGCACTTGAAGCCTTCGCAGTTGCCACTGGAAAGCGTGGCTGCCAGCATCCGCACGCAATTGGCCAAGGAGCACGCCAGTGCTGCCGCCAAGACCAAGGCTGATGAGCTGATCGCCAGCCTGCGCGATGGCAAGACACCGCTGGACAAGGCGATCGACGGCCAGAACTGGAAAGTCACCGCAGCAGCCACTCGTGCGCAGGAAGGGGTTGACCCAACCGTGCTGCAAGCGCTGTTCCGCATGCCTAAGCCAGCCGCCAAGGACAAGCCGACGTTCAGCAGCGTGACCCTGGCCGATGGTAGCCTGGTGATCGTGCGTCTTAACGGCGTGAACGAAGCCACAGCGCCGACCGATGAAGAGAAGGCTCAATACCGTCGCTTCCTCGCTTCGCGTGTTGGCCAGCAAGACTTTGCGGCCTACCGCAAGCAGTTGGAAAGCGAAGCTGACATCAAGCGTTACTGATGGCTGACTGAGTTTTGCGCGACACAAGGACCCCGGCCGAAAGGCTGGGGTTTTTTGTGGGTGAAGCAAAAGATCGCAGCCTTCGGCGGCACCCACAGACGCGTAGGAGTTGCCGAAGGCTGCGATCTTTTGATTTTTTCCCCTGTCCATCGGGAATCCACAACCCCGCGCGACTTTTCCTGCATATAACGGTCAACACACCTGTAACCGTTTTAAGACACTAATCGATGCGCACCTAAGCATCGTTCTGTAGCACAATACGCCCCGGACCGTTTCCCCTCAGGATGTTCAATGTTTAAGTCAATTCCCATGCGTGTCGTCGGGCTGGCGCTGGTGCTAGCCGCTGCTGCCGGTTGTTCGTCGAAAAAAGCCGCCATCTATGAGCATGAGAACTTCGACGACTCCGGAACGTTTTCACGCAACTACCCGGTGAGCGATGCACAGACCTGCGAAGCCGCTCGTCGCGCCTTGCTCAGCCAGGGCTATATCATCACCAGCAGCGATCCGAAACTGGTCAGCGGGCACAAGAGCTTCCAGCAGACTGGCGAGACCCACATGGAGATCAGCTTCAGTGTGGTCTGTGCCGATGACGGCACCGAGGGGCACCACGCGACCATGTTCGCCAACGCCTTGCAGGACCGCTACGCGCTGAAGAAGACCAACAACTCTGCCAGCCTCGGTGTAGGCGTGTTGGGCTCGGTGTCGATGCCGATCGGCTCCTCCGATGATTCGATGGTCAAGGTCGCCAGCGAAACCGTGTCCTCGGCCAAGTTCTACGAGCGTTTCTTTACTCTGGTGGAGTTGTTCCTGCCGCCGGAAGCGAAGAAAGCGGCGCACATCGTCGAGAAGCCTAAAACTGACCTGGGCGTACCTGAACCCAAGGCAGTACCCGCAGCACTGGCGCCAACGCCAACCGCGGCACCTGCCGCAGAACCTGTAGTGGTTCCGGTCGCCGCTCCGGTAGTCGCGCCCGCCGTTATCGAGGTTGCTCCTGTTGCTTCGGAGCCGGTCGCACCGCCGCCGGAAGCTGCGCCAATCACCCCGGCTCAAACGTCTGAGCCAGCCCCAAGCACCGAGACCATCACTCCACCGGTGCACCCGGACAACATGCCGGCGCCAAGCGAGCCAATCCCGGCCATGCCGTCCTCCGGCCAGTAAGCGACCCAGGCGTTACGGGAGCGTGTGCAGACGGCACGTATCCCGTAACCGCCATCAAGATTGACCGACGTCAAACCAGGCCGTTGTCCTACGGACTGTATCGAAAAAATCCTGTGATAAATTCCTGACCACCTGCTACGTTTTATCAAGTAGCGGTTGAGCGTCGTGCCGGCGTCATTTTTCTTTCACGTGGGCACTTTATGCTCAAGGCGCTGGTCATTTGATCAGGTATTTCAATGAGCGATGGGGGACACCGCGATGGACGATTATCAAGAAGAGTTGCTCGAGTATCAGGCGTTTGAACTGGATCCGCTGGAACCGGCTGAAGACGCTACCGAGCTGTAAGGCTTTACGCGGATTGGCGATGACTGCGGCGAAATTCGCCGGGTGTCTGGCCGTTCCAGCGTTTGAAGGCCCGTTGAAAGGCTTCGGCTGAGGCAAAGCCGAGCAGATAAGCGATTTCCCCGAACGCCAGTTCGGTATCGCGGATGTAGGTCATGGCCAGGTCGCGGCGCGTGTCGTTGAGAATTGCACGAAACTGCGTGCCTTCCTCGGCGAGTTTGCGACGCAAGGTCCAGGTGGGTAGCTTCAGGCGTGCCGCCACTTCTTCCAGGTCGGGTTCCCGGCCACCGTTGAGCAACGGCCCCAGTAACTGAGTGATGCGTTCACGCAGGCTACGGGTGCGTGTCAGTTGCTCCAGTTCCCGTTCACATAATTGCAGCAGGTGCCGCCAGGTGCTCGGGCAATGTTGCGGGTTGCGCTGGGCGAGGCTGGCCAGGCTCAGACGCAATTGATTGTGTTCGGCGCCGAACTGGATCGGGCAATCAAATACGTTGTAGGCTTCTCTATACTGCGTTTCTTCGAATTCGATCTCGATGCGTTCGGCCCGCAGCGGGGCAGGGCTTACGCTGGACAATTGCTGCAACCAGCCTGCGATGATCGAGTCCACCACGAAGCGGTTGTAGGCGTTGTAAGGGCTGATGGAATAGAACCGCAGCCATGCGCCCCGGGCGTCTTCGTGGAAACTCGACTGGCCGCGATAGTTGGACCCGTACAAGGCTTCGAAGCGAATCAGGCAACGCGCCGCTTCCCGCACCGTCGGGGCCTGGGCGGCGGTGACACCGGCCAGGCCCGCCTGACTCAAGCGACTGAGTTGACCCATGCGCAAGCCCAGCGCCGGGTCACCGGTCAGTTGAATCGCCCCGTGGCCCAGGCGCATATAGCGCGGGATAGAGAGCCGGGCGCCTGCTTCGCTCAAGCGAGCGGCGTCGAGGCCGTACTGGTCGAGCAATGGCTGAGGGTCAGCGCCATGGCTGCGCACAGCGTCGGCCAGGCTATGAACAAAGCCCACCGACAGATCCCCGAGGCGCATCGGCAGCGGTTTCATCGTTTATAACCAGAGGTTCAACAGGCGCGCACCCCGGACATTGCTGTCGGCGGAGTGCTGGCCGTTGGCGCTGAGAAAGCTCTGACCGGCGCTGCCCTTGTCCCAGAACTGCCCGCGCAGGAACACGCTGATGCCGGCGATGGCCTGGCTGCTGGGTGGTTGGGCGATCAGGGTCAGGCGATGCCAGGCCTGGCCTTCGCTGAGTTCGCCGGCCTTGAGGCTGACGGAGCTTGGCGTCGACAGGCCCTTGTAACCGCGCCACGGCTTGTCCCAGGTTCCGTGGCCGACGATGTACGCCGGGACCGCCACCAGTTGCGCGCCTTGTTCGTCGAGTTTGCGGTAGTTGTCCGGGTACCAACTGTCGCTGCCGATCAAGATGCCCAGGCGTCCGGCCGGGGTATCAACAACGTTGACCGTATGGTCGGTGTTGGCGGCGAGGGTGTCCTGTTCATCGAAGATCGGGTGCATCTGCCGCTGCGGCTGGCCGATCGGCAAACCGTCGCGACCGAACACCACACTGCTGTTGAACAGTGCGCCGTGGCCGATTTTCAACGTGCCATCGATAACGCTGGGCTCTGGCAGCACGATGGAGCCGGCTACCAACGTCACGTGGAATTCTTTCGCCAAACCACCAAACAGAGCCTGGTAATCCTTGGCCATGCTTTTGGCTTTCATGCGCAGGTGAGCATCATCGAGACGGCTGGCGCCCTTGGCGCTAATCAGGGCGCGGACGAACTGCAATGGATTGCTCGCCGCCAGCCAGTTCATCGCTTCCTGGAGCGTGCTGGCCTGGTACAGCTCATCTTTCTCGCCGCTGACCATCAGCCAGGTGCCGACATGTTCCGGGAGCACGACGATGGTTTTTTCATTCAGCAGGCCCTGGTCCTGGGCTTTTTGCAGATAGGCCGCGAGCTTGCGGTGCAGGCGCTCGGGGCTTTGGTAGTCGGTGGGGAACAGCTCGGGCTGGATACCCAGCAGGTTGCCGCGATCGGCCGGTGTGCCTTGATCGACCGCCAGATTGATTCGCAGGTCCGACAGGTAATGACCCGCCGGACGGTCCGCGGCCCACATGGCGTAGGTCGTGAGGGCGGCGATCAACGCCATGGAAAAGGTCAGGTACAGAAGTTTACGCATGGGAAAGCAGTCAACGGCCGTGTGCGGGATTCGTCGACTAGGGTAGGGCCCACGCCGACGCTTGCCAAGGGGCGCTGCACATTTGGATCAATAAGTTGTCAGTTACGGTCATTGAGAGACGGCGGCGCGACTCTTAGTCTGTCCAACATGACTGACGGGGGCCGAAGAGCTCCTGCACTTTTTCCGTGATCGCTCGATGTGGAGTTACCGATGGCCGCCGCTCATTACCCGCACCTGTTGGCCCCGCTGGACCTGGGTTTTACCACGCTGCGCAACCGCACCCTGATGGGCTCGATGCACACCGGGCTTGAGGAAAAGCCCGGTGGCTTCGAGCGCATGGCGGCGTATTTTGCCGAGCGTGCCCGAGGCGGCGTTGGCCTGATGGTCACGGGCGGTATTGGCCCGAACGATGAGGGCGGCGTTTACTCCGGCGCGGCCAAACTGACCACCGAGGAAGAAGCCCTCAAGCACCAGATCGTCACCCGCGCGGTGCATGAGGCGGGTGGCAAGATCTGCATGCAGATCCTCCACGCCGGTCGTTATGCCTACAGCCCAAAGCAAGTCGCACCAAGTGCGATCCAGGCGCCAATCAACCCGTTCAAGCCCAAAGAGCTGGACGAGGAAGGCATCGAGAAGCAGATCAGCGATTTCGTCACCTGCTCGGTGCTGGCACAAACCGCCGAGTACGACGGCGTCGAGATCATGGGTTCCGAAGGTTATTTCATTAACCAGTTCCTCGCGGCCCACACCAACCACCGCACCGACCGTTGGGGTGGCAGCTACGAAAACCGCATGCGCCTGCCGGTAGAAATCGTCCGCCGCGTACGCGAAGCAGTCGGTCCGAACTTCATCATCATCTACCGCCTGTCGATGCTCGACCTGGTGGAAGGTGGCAGCAGTTGGGAAGAAATCGTCACGCTAGCCAAAGCCATCGAGCAGGCCGGCGCGACCATCATCAACACTGGTATTGGCTGGCACGAAGCGCGGATTCCGACCATCGCCACCAAAGTGCCGCGAGCGGCGTTCAGCAAGGTCACGGCCAAGCTTCGTGGCTCGGTGAGCATTCCGCTGATCACCACCAACCGTATCAACACCCCGGAAATCGCCGAGCAGATTCTGGCCGAAGGCGATGCCGACATGGTGTCCATGGCGCGGCCGTTCCTCGCGGACCCGGACTTCGTCAACAAGGCTGCCGCTGGCCGCGCCGATGAAATCAATACCTGCATCGGCTGCAACCAGGCCTGCCTGGACCACACCTTCGGCGGCAAGTTGACCAGTTGCCTGGTTAACCCGCGGGCCTGCCATGAAACCGAGCTCAATTACCTGCCGGTGCAGCAGATCAAGAAAATCGCCGTGGTCGGTGCCGGCCCTGCGGGTCTGTCCGCTGCAACTGTGGCTGCGGAGCGTGGCCATCAGGTGACGTTGTTTGATTCGGCCAGCGAAATCGGTGGTCAGTTCAACATCGCCAAGCGCGTGCCGGGCAAGGAAGAGTTCTTCGAAACCCTTCGCTACTTCAACCGCAAGTTGCAGACCACCAATGTTGAGGTGTGCCTGAACACCCGCGTGGACGTGGCGCAATTGGTGGCCGGCGGTTACGACGAGATCATCCTTGCCACTGGCATCGCGCCGCGTACCCCGGCAATTCCCGGCGTCGACAACGCCAAGGTGTTGAGCTACCTGGACGTGATTCTTGAGCGTAAACCGGTGGGCAAGCGCGTTGCAGTGATTGGCGCCGGAGGTATTGGTTTCGACGTCTCGGAGTATTTGGTTCACGAAGGGGTTGCCACCAGCCTGGACCGTGAAGCGTTCTGGAAAGAGTGGGGTATCGATACGCATCTGGAAGCACGCGGCGGCGTGGCCGGCATCAAGGCCCAGCCTCATGCGCCGGCCCGCGAGGTGTTCCTGCTGCAACGCAAGAACTCCAAAGTCGGCGACGGCCTGGGCAAGACCACTGGCTGGATTCACCGGACCGGTTTGAAGAACAAGCAGGTACAGATGCTTAACAGCGTTGAATACCTGAAAATCGACGACGAAGGCCTGCACATCCGTATCGGCGAAACCGGCGAGCCGCAAGTGCTGCCGGTGGACAACATCGTGATCTGCGCCGGGCAGGACCCGTTGCGTGAGTTGCAGGACGGTCTGGTGGCGGCCGGGCAGAACGTGCATTTGATTGGTGGCGCGGACGTGGCGGCGGAGCTGGATGCCAAGCGGGCGATCAATCAGGGTTCGCGGTTGGCGGCTGAGTTGTAAAACATAGCCCCTATGGCGAGGGGCTTTCCCCGTTGGGCTGCGAAGCGGCCCCAAAACCATGCAGTGCGGTGTGTCAGATTTACCGCGTTGAATGGATTTGCGACTGCTGCGCAGCCCAACGGGGGCAAGCCCCTCGCCACAAGTCTACTGCTAAGATGCCGGCTCTTAACCCAGAGCCGGCATCGATGCTTCTCCCTTCCGACACTTGGCTCCCGAAAGCCCCCTCAACCCCCTCCAACTGGACTGGCTCACCGCTGCCGACATCCAGCTCGCCATCCTGCGCCTGGACCAAATCGACCCGCTGATCAGCGGCAACAAGTGGTTCAAACTCATCGAACACCTCAACGCCGCAGACCAGGCTGGTGCCGACGGCATCATCAGCCTCGGCGGCGCTCACTCCAATCACCTGCACGCATTGGCTGCAGCAGGCAAACGCTTCGGCTTCAAAACCGTTGGCCTGCTGCGCGGTCATCCGCAAGACACTCCGACCGTAAAGGATCTGCAAGACTTCGGCATGCAGCTGCACTGGTTGGGTTACGCCGGTTACCGCGCGCGGCACGAGCCGGGTTTCTGGCAGCCGTGGCAGGTGCAGTACCCGACATTGCAAGCGGTGCCTGAGGGAGGCGGCGGTTTGCGCGGCGCGCGCGGCTGCATGCAGCTCAAGGATCAGGTCACTGAGCAGTTGAACGGTTTGGGCTGGAGCGACTACGACGGTTGGTGGCTGGCCTGCGGAACCGGCACCACCCTGGCCGGTTTGGTACTGGCGGAGGCGGGTGAGCGTCCGGTTTACGGCGCATTGGCGGTGCCCGACGATCATGGCGTGGCGCAGCAGGTTGAATCGATTGTGCGGGAGGGCGGGTTGGCAAACCCGGTTTATGAGCTGTTCGAGGCAAGTCGTGGCGGATTTGCCAAGGTTGATCCGTTGTTGCTGGAGTTCATCGAACAGGCCGAGCAGGCCAGCCGTATTCCTTTGGAGCCGTTGTACACCGGCAAGGCGCTATTAGCGCTCAAGCAGCAGGTTGAAGCCGGAAGATTTACCCGGGGAACGCGGCTCATCTTCATCCACACCGGCGGCTTGCAGGGCCGCCGCGGCTTCAACTGACACCGCAGGTCCATGTGGGAGCGGGCTTGCTTGCGAAGGCAGTGTGTCAGCTGACATCAATTTTGAGTGTCAGTCCGCTTTCGCGAGCAAGCCCGCTCCCACAGGGCTTTTGTTGAGTTCAGGTATTGCGCGTCGCCCGCTTAGGCATCATCCGCAACAACGTGTTATCGCCCACCACATAGTGGTGATACAGCCCGGCCACGGCGTGCAGGCCGATCAGCCAATAACCGATAGTGCCGCCGAGTTCATGCCAGCCCTGGATCTGCTTGGCCAGCGCCTTGTCTTCGTGGACCAGCAACGGCAGGTCGAAGCCGTAGAACATCACCTGATTGCCCTTGGCGCTGGTCACCAGCCAGCCGAGGATCGGCATGGCGATCATGAACAGGTACAGCGCCCAATGCATCACCTTGGCCAGTGTGGTCTGCCAATGGGGGAAGCCGGGAAGATTTGCGGCGCCGGGCCCAGGCTGCGGGCGAACAAACGCAGCCAAACCAGCACAAACACCGTCAGGCCCAGTAAGTAGTGCGATTCAGTGATCAGCGTGCGGCCACCACTGCCTTTGGGAAAGATCCCGCGAAATTCGATGCACGCGTAAACCAGTATCAACAAGACCAGCATTAGCCAGTGCAAGGTGATCGATACCGTGCTGTAACGTGAGTCGGAGTTCTTCCAGGGCATACGGGGGCTCTCCACAGGTCAATGCTTAAAGTGCCGTTCTTGTGCGGCGCTGTGCTTTAACTGTAATCCTGTTTTGCCGGATTTGCCTGAGGCGATTTGCCCGTTCAACGCACTCGTTCAGCTAATTGACAACAAAAAAGCGTGTAGGAGCGAGGCTTGCCCGCGAAAGCGTCCGACCATTAAACATGGATATCGACTGGCAGGACGCCTTCGCGGGCAAGCCACGCTCCTACAGTGCATCAGTTGGTTTGCGGCATTTCGCCGTTGGCCAGACGCTTGTTGATATCGGCTATCACTTGCGGCAAATCGCCGATGGTGTCGATCATGTAATGCGGGCGTGAGCCTTCGAACATGGCGTGGATACGCTTGCGCTCGCTGGCCAGTTCCTCGCTGCCGAGGGCCTGATAACCCGCGTAGTCCAGGCCCAGCGCGTTACCGGAGCAGATCAGCGCCACGGTCCACATGCCGGCGCGGCGACCTTCAAGAATGCCCGGCACGGTATCGTCGATCTTCACGCAGGCCGCAACATCATCGATCCCCAGGGCAATCACGTTGGCCAGGGCCTGAGCCGGCCATGGACGGCCGTTCGGCACCTCGTCGGTGGCGACCACGTGATCGGCGATGTAGCCGTTGGTGGCGGCCAGTTCCACGACTTTGTCCATGACCTGTTTCGGGTAGCCGGAGCAGGAGCCGATCTTGATGCCTTGCTGGCGCAGATTGGCGATAGTTGCCAGAGCGCCGGGGATCAGCGCCGAGTGCTCGGCGATTTTTTCGATTTGCAGCGGCATGAAGCGCTTATAGATGGCGGTGACGTCATCGTCGGTCGGTGTGCGGCCGAACGCCTTGCGATAACGCTCGGCGACTTGCGGCTGATCGCACAGGGTGCGGATGTGGTCCCACTTGCCCATGCCCATCGGCCCGCGAGCTTCTTCAATGGAAACCTGAACGTCGAACTCGGCGAAGGCTTCGACAAAAATCTGGGTCGGCGCGAACGAACCGAAATCGACCACGGTGCCGGCCCAGTCGAGGATGGCGGCTTGGAGTTTGGTTGGGTTGCTGTAGTTCATGGTGATCAGAATCCTGTGGCAACTGGCTAATGAAGGGCTGCTTTTGGTGGGAGCGGGCTTGCTCGCGAAAGTGGTGTGTCAGTCGACATCAATGTTGAATGTCAGACCTCTTTCGCGAGCAAGCCCGCTCCCACAAGGGATGGCGGTGTGATTTAGATTTCGAGGACTTCCATTTCCTGCAGCACCTCGGCAATCGCCGCCACGGCCGCGTGCATCTCTGGCGGATTGACGTGGCCGATGCAGCCGACACGGAAGGTCTCGACCTGGGTCAATTTGCCCGGATACAGAATGAAACCCTTGGCCTTGACCCGTTCGTAGAATTCCTTGAACTGGTAGCGCGGGTCTTTCGGCGCATGGAAGGTGACGATGATCGGCGCCTGGATCGCGGCGGGCAGGAAGCTGCGCAAACCAAGTTTGGCCATGTCATCGAGCAGCACCTGACAGTTGTTGGCGTAGCGCTGATGCCGCGCCGGCAAACCGCCTTCTTCGTTGTATTGCAGCAGGGCTTCGTGCAGCGCCGCGACTACGTGGGTCGGCGGGGTGAAGCGCCATTGGCCGGTCTTGGCCATGTAGGTGTGCTGGTCGAACAAGTCCATCGCCAACGAATGCGTGTTGCCGGCGGCATTCGCCAGGGATTCTTTGCGAGCGAAGACGAAACCCATCCCCGGCACACCTTCCAGGCATTTGCCCGAGGCGGCGATCAGCGCGTCGAACGGCACCTGCTGCGCATCGATTGGCAGGGCGCCAAAGGAACTCATCGCGTCGATGATCAGGCGCTTGCCCTGTTGCGCAATAACCTGAGCGATTTCCGGCAGCGGGTTGAGGATGCCGGTGCTGGTTTCGCAATGGATCAGCGCGACGTGAGTGATGCTCGGATCAGCCCGCAGCAGGCGATCAACGTCAGAAGCGGTGGTCGGTTCGTCTTCGGCGGTTTCGAAGGTGCTGAACGGGCGGCCGAGCACTTCGCAGATCTTCGCCAGGCGTTTGCCGTAGGCGCCGTTGATCAGCACCAGGACTTTACCGTCGCGAGGCACCAGCGTGCCGATCGCTGCTTCGACGGCGAAGGTGCCGCTGCCTTGCAGGGGTACGCAGTGGTGACTGTCGGCACCGTTGATGATCGCCAACAGTTGCTCGCAGAGGCTGGCGGTCAGTTGGTTGAAGCGGTCATCCCATGAACCCCAGTCGACCATCATCGACTGACGGGTGCGGCGCGACGTGGTCAATGGGCCGGGGGTGAGCAGGATGGGTTCGGCAGTACTCATTCTCGTGTCCTCGCAATCGATGGGATGAACCTACGGGGCTTAAATTGCAATTTGCCGTCACATCAATCAAATTGTTTGTTGTTATGCCAGTCATCAGTGAGAGTTATTCATGAATCTGTTTCAGCTTCGCGCATTCGACGCGGTGGCCCGCGAGGGCAGCTTTACTCGGGCCGCCGCGCGACTGTTCATCAGCCAGCCGGCGGTCACCGGGCACATCAAGGCGCTGGAGGAGCACTACCAGATCACCCTGTTGCGCCGTACCGCCCGGCGGGTGGAGTTAACGGAGGAGGGCACCAAACTGGCGGCGATCACCCGGGCGATGTTTGGTCTCGCCGAAGAGGCGCAGGTGATGCTGGAAGCCAACCGGCAATTGCTCACCGGGCGTCTGGAAGTGGCGGCGGACGGGCCGCACATGGTCATGCCGATGCTCGCCAGTTTGCGGGCGCGGTATCCGGGAATTACCGTGAATTTGCGCTTGGGTAACGCTCAGGAAACCTTGGCGGCGTTGTTGTCCGAGCATGCCGACGTGGCGGTGCTGACCGAGGTCGAACCGCGCAAGGGCCTGCATCTGCAAGCGTTGAGCGAGTCAAGGATCTGCGCGCTAGTGCCGGCCGGGCATCCTTGGGCGCAGCGTGCGAAGGGTTTGCCGCTCAAGGAACTGGATCAGGTGATCATGGTGTTGCGCGAGCCGAGTTCGATTACTCGGCGTACGTTTGATGAGGCGTGCAGTCAGGCGAAGGTCAGCCCGCGGGTGTTGCTGGAACTGGATAGCCGTGAGGCGGTGACCGAGGCTGTCGCCGCTGAATTAGGCGTAGGGGTGGTGTCGTCGGTGGAAGTCAGCCATGACCCGCGGGTGGCGGCGGTGCCGATTTTGGGGGAAGGGTTGGTCAATCGGCACATGATCGGGTGCATGGAACGGCGGCGGGATTTGCGCTTGATTCAGGCGTTTCTGGATTTGGCACCAAGCCAGTAGACCGAGGTGCGGCCTTCGCGGGCAAGCCACGCTCCCACAGGATTTATGCCAGTCCCCAATCTTGTGTACGGCGCAAACCTGTGGGAGCGTGGCTTGCCCGCGAAGGGGCCGGACCTGCCTACACAAGACTCTCGCGCACCATCTCCAGAAACGTCGCCACCACCCGCCGCGAACTCTGCTCGCGCAAGCACACCAGCGTCTCGGTCAGCCGCCGCTTGCAGTCGGTAATCGGCAACGCGCAAACCCGCGAATCTGCACCAAACTCCGCCGCTGACACTACCCCGACACCAATCCCGACTACCACCGCTTCGCGCGCCGCTTCCCGGCCTTCAACCTCAATCGCCGGACGAATCCGAAACCCGGCCCCGGCCATTTCCTCTTCCAGGGTCTGGCGCGTCACCGAACCGATTTCCCGCAGCACCAGCGGCGTGTCGTCCAGGTCCGCCAGGCAGATGGACTCGCGACTCGCCCACGGATGACTGCGCGAGACGAACGCCACCATCGGGTCATTGCGCAACGGCAGCGAGATCAATCGCTCGTCGCTGACATCCCGGCCGAGCAACGCCAGGTCGGCCTGATAGTTGAACAGCCGAAACAACGATTCATCAGTGTTGCCGGTTTCGATCTTCACGCTGATGCCGGGGTATCGCTCGCAAAACCGGGCGATCTGCGGCAGTACGTGCACCGGTGCATCCACGGCGAGGATCAGGCTGCCGGTCTGCAACGCCTGGGAGTCCTGCAATAACTCCTGGGCTTCGGCTTCGATGACGAATAGGCGCTGGGTGATGCTCAACAAGCGCTCACCGAGGTCGGTCAGGCGTACCGAGCGTTTGTTGCGGTGGAACAGCAGCACCCCAAACCGCTCTTCGAGTTTGCGCACCTGGTCGGAAATCGCCGGTTGCGTGAGAAACAGCCGCTCGGCGGCTTTGGTGAAGCCGCCGTGCACGGCCACGGCGTGGAAGGCTTTGAGCTGGGCGTGGGAGACCGACATCGAACCTCCAGTAACAAGCTGAACTTATATTGGAAATACGATAAATCGATTTCACTTATTAATCAGTAATTGTTTTTATCGGCCTCAGCCCCGCTGACTGGTCAGTCGAACAGCATCGGGCGCCATGAGTCTGTGCGTGCAACAGCAGGACTCATCTGACCGATATCGCCTCAGGGAAGCAGCGATATCGAAGTGCTCAACAATAAAAAAACAGGCGTTATTTCTTAATTTCTGCCGGCACACTCACACCCTGAGGTCAGAACCACAATGAACAATCCCATCGGCACCATCAAGCGTTGGCGCGTGCAGATCTTCGCGATCACCTGGCTCGCTTACGCCGCTTTCTACTTCACTCGCAAAGCGTTTTCCGTGGCCAAACTGGGGATCGGCGAAGACCCTACCTTCCTGCTCGACAAAATGGCCATGGCCAACCTCGACGCGATCTATCTGGCGGCCTACGCCATTGGCCAATTCACCTGGGGCATCCTCGCCGATCGCTTTGGCCCACGGGTCGTGGTGCTCGGCGGGTTGCTGATTTCCGCCGCGGCCGCGGTGGTGATGGGCAGTTTTGCCACGTTGCCGATCTTCGCTACTTGCATGCTGATTCAAGGGTTGGCCCAGTCCACCGGATGGTCGGGACTGTGCAAGAACCTCGGCAGTTTCTTCCCCGCCGAACAGCGCGGGCGGGTGCTCGGGTTGTGGAGTTCCTGCTACGCCTTTGGTGGATTGGTGGCTTCACCATTCGCCGGTTGGTGGGCCTACACACTGATCGGCACCTGGCACGCGGCGTTCTTTTCCAGTGCGGCGGTGGTCGGCGTGGTGGCGGTGCTGTTCTTCTTTCTTCAGCGCAACAAGCCTGAAGACGTCGGCTTGCCCGCCGTGGAGCCAGAACCGGAGTTGAGCGTCGAAGCGGCCTACGCACAAAGCCAGATCAGCGTTTGGGAGCCGTTAAAGGAAATCCTGCGCAACCGCACCGTGCTGGTACTCGGGCTCTCGTACTTCCTGCTGAAACCGGCGCGTTACGCGATTTTGCTCTGGGGGCCGGTGATTGTTTTCGAACAAATGCCCTCGGTGGGCAAGGTCGGCGCGGCGATCATTCCCACGTCTTTTGAACTGGCCGGGCTACTCGGGCCGATCATGATCGGTTTGGCCTCCGACAAGCTGTTCGGCGCCCGGCGGATGCCGGCGTGTGTGATCAGTCTGTTGGCGCTGACGGTTTCCCTGGCGCTGTTCATGGGTGCCTTGCACACCGGCAGCGTGTTGATGGTGGTGGCGCTGTTGTTTGTCATGGGCCTGACCCTTTACGGGCCGGACTCGATGATCAGCGGCGCGGCGGCGATTGATTTCGGCACGGCCAAGGCCGGCGCCACGGCGGCGGGTTTTGTGAACGGCTGCGGTTCGGTCGGGGCGATTCTCGGTGGTTTACTGCCGGGCTATTTCGATTCGGTCACGGTGTTCATCGTCTTCGCCGGTTGCGCGATGTTCTCGGCGTTCGTGCTGATCCCGCACTGGAACAGCCGCCCGGCGGGCTTGCAAACCGACTCCACCTTCGTGCCCAACCAGCCGATCAGCATCAAACCCCTGCGTACCTGAAACCCTTTCCCTCGCGGCCTGCTGCACTGGCGGCAGGTTGGCGTGTGGACATCTGACTGGAGAATCCCGATGAGACCCTTTTGGCTGGAGCAAGCCTTGAAGGCCGATGCATCCGCAACTTGCCCTGCGCTGGACGGCGACACCCGCGCCGACGTCTGCATCGTCGGCGCCGGCTACACCGGACTCTGGACCGCGATCATGCTCAAGGAGCAAAACCCCGAACTCGACGTGCTGCTGATCGAAGCCGACATCTGCGGCGCCGGCGCCAGTGGGCGCAACGGCGGATGCGCACTGTCGTGGTCGGCCAAGTACTTCACTCTTGAACGGTTGTTCGGCGTCGAAGAAGCGGTGCGGCTGGTCAAGGAGTCGGAGCGCAGCATCCACGCCATCGGTGCGTTCTGCGAACAGTACGGAATCGATGCCGATTACCGCCTCGACGGCACTCTTTACACCGCGACCAATCGCGCCCAGTGCGGCTCGACCGACGCGGTGATCGCCGCGCTGGAACGCAACGGCATCAACTCCTTTACTCAGCGACCGGTGGCGGATGTGCAGCGCATGGCCGGGTCCGGCAAACATCTGGAAGGCTGGTTTTCCCCGGCAGCGGCTAGCGTACAACCGGGCAAACTGGTGCGCGGCTTGCGCCGGGTGGCGTTGCAACTCGGTGTGCGGATTCATGAAAACACCGCGATGACCGGGCTGGAGGAGGGCACGCCGGCGGCGATTCACACTCCGAGCGGCGCCGTCCGTGCAGATCGAGTGGTGTTGGCGATGAACGCCTGGATGGCCCGGGCCTTCCCGCAGTTCGAACGCAGCGTGGCGATTGTCTCCAGCGACATGCTGATCACCGAACCGCGCCCGGAGTTGCTCAGTGAAATCGGCTTGACCAGTGGCGTCACGGTGCTTGATTCGCGGATTTTCGTGCACTACTACCACAACACCCCGGACGGCCGGATCATGCTCGGCAAGGGTGGCAACACCTTCGCCTACGGCGGGCGGATGTTGCCGGTGTTCGATCAACCGTCGCCCTATGCCGGTCTGTTGCGCAGCAGCCTGACGGACTTCTTTCCGGCATTTGCCGAGGTCAAGGTCGAGGCCACCTGGAACGGTCCCTCGGATCGTTCGGTCACCGGTTTGCCGTTCTTCGGCCAGATGAGCGCCAGCGGCAATGTGTTTTACGGCTTCGGTTACTCCGGCAGCGGGGTCGGGCCGTGCCATATGGGCGGGCAGATTCTTGCCTCGATGGTGCAAGGCCTTGATAACCCGTGGACCCGCTCGCCGCTGGTCAACGGGCCGTTGGGTTACTTCCCGCCGGAGCCGATTCGTTACCTGGGTTCATTGATGGTGCGCAACGCCATCCGCCGCAAGGAACACGCCGAAGACCACGGCCACCGGCCACGGCGTCTGGACGTGCGCCTGGCGAAATTCGCCGCGGCGGCGGGGAAGGCGGATAAGGGGTGAGCCACAGGGTTCTTTTAAACCCTGACACCGAACCTGTGGTGAGGGCGCTTGCTCCCGTTCGGCTGCGAAGCAGTCGTAAAGTCAGCCAATGCGGTGCGCCTGACAGAATGCCGGGGGCCGCTTCGCAGCCCAGCGGGAGCAAGCTCCCTCGCCACAGGTGTTCGATGTTGGCTCAATCTCTAATCTAATGTGGGCATCAGGGTATATCCGGGCGATTGACCAGCCAATCGAGCAGCAGGCGGGTGTCGCCGCGCGGTGGCGGGGGGCGGGTGAGGTGTGGGGGCGGCAGGCTTGAGCCGGTGCAAAGGATCGGTCGGTCCGGGTCGCTGTCGAGAAAACTGATGTATACATCAGTGCCGGCAGCGGGGAGCCTGGACGAGTCGTCGGACGCACCGATGGCCACTGGCAGCCACAGGCCAACCGGCTCCTGCTCAGCCAGTCCCGGCCACAGGCTGACCTGAATCCGGCCCTGTTCATCGAGCGCCGCCGGTTGTCCGGGCTCGCCCAGCACTTGAGCGGGTTGAAAGCCGGGAATGTTTGGCCTGAGTTGTTTGAGCGCGGGCCGGAACACCGTCGACCAGGGAATGGCGCTAAACCGGTTGCAGTAGCCGGGGACTGCAAAGGGTTTGTCTTGAGCGAGGATCGAGGGTTGTTGCCCTTGGTGCCGGATCTCGGTGAGCAGCCATTGGTCGTTGAAGCTCGCCACTGGGTGTTGCTCCACTTGCACGATACGTCCGCTGAGTAATCCCGTCTGATCGCTTTGGCCATGGACCTGCCGGTGTTGGCAGCGCAGCCGTTCCAGCGTCCGACGACTGCGTTGCTCGCCGTGCAGTTGCCCGGCAGCAGGGCGCGTGCTCAACAGGTTTTTACCGATCAGCGGATGATTGGCTGCGCCAAAGCTGACGGCGGCGCAGCTTCTGTCGTGAATCAATCTCTGCGGCAGGATCAGCGGCGAGTCATGGCGTTGGAACAGTTCTCGGATCGCGGCAAAGGCCGGCTCCTCAAGCGGATCGCCATGGAAAGGTGTCAGCACCGGGGCCTGGGGGAAACTCTGGCTATCATCGGCCAGCACCAGTACATGCCCGTCGCGGCGGTGTTCGAAGTGATAGTGAATGCCTTCTTCTTCGCAGAGCCTATGCAGCAAGGCCAGATCGGTTTCTTCGTATTGAATGCAAAAGGGCCGTACCGGGTAGTGCCCGGTGCTGAGTTCAAAGCGGTAGCCGTACTCGGGCAATGCGTGTTCTTCCAATAACTGGCGCAAAATCGCTGGCACGTTGAGCTGATGGAATACCCGTCGGGTGCGCTGTTGTTCAAGGCGTTGCAGGTACGGCACCAGCACCAGTCGATAGCCGATCCGGTGCGGGCCACGGTACTCGCGACTGGCACTGTGCAAAATGCCGTGAATGCCCTGGCCATCACCGAGGCTCAGAAAGGCCTGTCGTTGCAGCAGTCGCTCGAGGTTCATTGCCGGGGCCAGGCCGATCACTTCGATGTCGAACCGATAGGGCTGATTGAGGCTTTCATAGCCACTGAACTGCAGCACTTGCAGACTCAAATCATCCTCGACGAGGGTCAAGGTGAAGGGACTTTCCTTGTCGTTGTGCATCGCGTGTGCTTCTGCCATGTCATACGGGGCGCAGAGGGTACGAAACCACAGCCCTGAATAGTCATCGCAAATCGACTTTTCAGAATCCTCCTACAAGCACTGTTGAAGATGTCGACGCGTCCTGTCGGTGTACAGGATGGAATTTTTGGTCGATTGCCGACTTTAGGCCGTATAAACTTGCCGCCATGCGTCGGCCAATAGATGTCTCGGCGCCACAGATCAAGAGAGTGAGTAATGGGCGCACAGTGGAAGGTTAAACACAAAGAAGCGGCATCCAACGCCAAGGGCAAGATCTTCGGCAAACTGGTGAAAGAAATCACCATTGCTGCGCGTAACGGCGCTGATATCACCACTAACGCACACTTGCGTCTGGTGGTTGAACAGGCCAAGAAAGCCTCGATGCCCAAGGAAACCCTCGATCGCGCGATCAAGAAAGGCGCGGGCCTGTTGGGCGAAACCGTGCAATACCATCGCGTGACCTACGAAGGCTTCGCCCCGCATCAGGTGCCGCTGATCGTTGAATGCGTGACCGACAACATCAACCGTACCGTCGCTGAAATCCGCGTGGCATTCCGCAAGGGCCAATTGGGCGCGTCCGGTTCGGTGTCCTGGGACTTCAACCATGTCGGCATGATCGAGGCGTCCCCGGACAGCCCTGACGCCGATCCGGAAATGGCCGCCATCGAAGCCGGCGCCCAGGATTTCGAACCGGGTGAAGAAGAGGGCACGACCCTGTTCCTGACCGAGCCTGCAGACCTGGACGCGGTGCAGAAAGCCCTGCCTGAGCAAGGTTTCACCGTGTTGTCGGCCAAATTGGGCTACCAGCCGAAGAACCCGGTCAGCGGTTTGAGCGACGAGCACATGGCTGAAGTTGAAGCCTTCCTCGAAGGCCTCGATAACCATGATGACGTGCAGGACATGTTTGTCGGGTTGGCGGGTTAAGCGTTTACAGCATTGACAGCTTTGTTGTTTGACAGGCCGTCTTCGCGAGCAAGCCCGCTCCCACAGTTGATCTGTGTTGGTCACACATTATGTGCACGACACAAAACCACTGTGGGAGCGGGCCTGCTCCGGGCGGCGATCCGACGAATGACTGCGAAGCGGTCACCGGCCATTCAATTCCCGCACAATCTCGCTAAAGCCCGGCCGCGCCAGTACATCTGGCTGACAGCAACGCTGCTCAAGGTCCTCCAGCGTCACCCGATCTGCATCGCTCAAGCCTGAGTCGATGCGCGCCAGCAGTTCCCCTAACAGCACCCCGAACGCCCGCACTTCGATCCGTTGCAGCGCGCGAGTTTCAAGGTTGTCCGTGGTGGCGTGGAAAGACGCACCGCCAAAGTCGCCCAGCAGACAGTCACCGTGCTCGTTCCACATAATGTTGTGGCCGTAGAGATCGCCGTGGGTGATGCCTTGTTCGTGCAAGTGCTCTGCCGCGCTAGCGATGCCACGGGCGATGCGCAATGCCACGTCCGCGCTGAACCGCGTGTCATCGGTGTAAACGTCACGGCTGCAGGACGCCAGGCTTGGCAACGCCGCGAGGTTGCGATAACTCGGGTCAATCAAATGCATCACCAGCCCGGCCTGGGCTTGCGGATGGTCGACAATTCGCCCTTCGATGCGGATCAGGTTGGGGTGCAGGCCTGCGGTGATGCAGGCGTTCATTTCGTGTAGCGGCGAGCCATCGCTGGTCATTTCGCCTTTGTACAGTTTTACCGCGACCTGAGTATCCGCTTGCCCCGGTCGTTGCCAGGTAGCGCGATGAATCACCCCCGAAGCGCCTTCACCGAGTTTTTGCTCAAGGTGCAGCTCTGACCACGGGATGCTCGGCGTGGCCTCAAGGGCGGCCGCATCGGCTTCGGTTTCCAGCGGGTTACCGGCGTAGGCCAGCCAGGTCAGGGCCGGCAGGCTCAGCAGCCACTCAGGCAGTTCGGTGAAGCGGTTGGCCGAGATGCGCAACAGTTCCAGTCGATGGCATTGAACCAGGCTTTCGGGCAATTGCTGCAAGTGGTTGCCGGCGAGCATCAGTTTTTGCATGAGCGGACGTTCACCCAACTCGGTCGGCAGTTCGCTGATGCGGTTGTCGGTCAGGATCAGCCAGCGCAGCGAGCGGCGGCAGGGCGGCGGCCGGCACCCGTTCGATGCGGTTGGCCCTGAAGCCGATCATGCTCAGCGCGGCGCATTGACCCAGGCAGGCCGGCAGCTCGGTGAACTGGTTGTCCGAGCAGAACAGAATTCGCAGACGAGTCAGGCGGTGCAGGTCGTCCGGCAGGCTGCTCAACGCGTTGCCGCTAAGGTTGAGTATCTCCAGCGAATCCGCCAGGTCGAAGATTTCCCGGGGAACTCGGTCAGGCCGCAGACCAGGTCCAGACGGGTGATGCCTGCCAGCTCACCGGCTCGCAGTTGTGCAAGGGTATTCATGAACGAATTCGCTATTGATCGAGTAGTAGGGCGCGGGGCTCTGAGAATGGGCGACATGATAGCGGGAAGTTGTGGTGCCGGGCAGGCCGCCTTCGCGAGCAAGCCCACTCCCACAGTTATTTTGTGTCGTACACATAATGTGTGATCAACACAAATTCCCTGTGGGAGCGGGCTTGCTCGCGAAGAGGCCGGCAGCCAATCCGAAAATCTATTGGTTAAACCAGTTCCCGAACCTCCACCAACTGCCCCAACCGGCTACGTGTCCGCGCCAGGTCAATGGCATCCCCATCCAGACTTTCCCGCAACGAACGCTGCCCCAATAGCACCAAATGTTTGTCCTGATCGTACAAAACGTCGATCAGGTTGATAAACCGTTGCTGCGCCGCGATCGAACAATCGTTGAGGCTGGGCAGTTCATCGATGACCCAGTGATCGAAACGCCGGCACAGTTCCAGGTAATCCATCACGGCGGTGGGGTGGTCGCACAGATCGCTGAAGGTAAAACCGACGGCTCGCCCTTCGCAGTACCGTGCTGGCAGATGCCGTGTTCCGACCGGCAACGCCAGGGGCAAAGCACTTTCAGGCAGGTTCAACGCCTGACGCTGGGCTTGCGTCGCCGGCCAGACGTACCGGCCCTGGGTAAACACCTGCTGGGTATGGGTTCGCGCCTGACTGCGATAGTCATGAGGACCGCCGACTTCCAGGACCTGCATGCGCGTGTTGATCAGGTCGATCACCGGTTTGAAACGCGCATGGTAGAGCGGGTTCGGCAGCAAACCTTCGGGTGGGTAGTTGGAGGTCACCAGCAGCAGGATGCCACGGCGGAACAACGCCTTGAACAGCCGGGTGATGAGCATCGCATCGCCGATGTCGTGGACGTGAAACTCGTCGAAACACAACACCCGACAATCCAGCAACAACTCATCAAGGGTGTTCGCCAAGGGATCAGGTTGGTCACGATGGCTGAACATGCCCTGATGCAGCTGCGCGAAAAACTCATGAAAGTGCAGGCGCTGTTTTTGCGCGAGGGGGATGGCCTGGAAAAACCCGTCCAGCAACCAGCTTTTACCGCGACCGACAGCGCCGTACAGGTAAAGGCCGGGCAGGTTTTTCGCCGATGCACCCAGCAGCGTTGTCGCATGTTGCGCCATACAGTCGATCACTCGCTGCTGGCTGTGGCTTAGGGTGTAGCCCTGGGCGAGCGCCTTATGGTGAAAGTAGTCGTGGATGACTCGATGGCTGGCGTTCCCGCTGGCAGGCGACGCAATGGCTTTGCCGAGCAAACGGCGCAGCGCGGGCCAGCGTATGAGTCGCGAACGGATTGGCGGTAGAACGGCCACGATAATGTCACCCCTGGGTTCTTCAGGCCGGCTCAGCGAGCTGCGGCGCAGTAGTGTAACCAAACGGGGAATCGCCCCACCACTCGTGTTGACATAGCCATTGCATAGTCAGACAAAAACCTGCGGGTTGTACAGCTTGTTTCCCGTCGGTGTATCAGCGTTTTTCCAACAATTCGATACACAACCCCACCACATTGAGCGGGCCGACGGAGCCCCATGACTGGCGAATTCCCGTTGCGTTGCTAACCTGATTTTCAGAAGTCACCCTCACAAGGAATGAGGCCGTGAATGGAGTTCGGGTATTGGCAACGCTGAGCATGATGCTCGGCACGCAAGCGCTGGCCGCAGAACTCCAGGTGGAGGTGCGCGTCGACGTGCAGCGTGGCTGTCAGTTAGTGGGGCAGCAACGCAGTGCGGGCGTCGAGCAACTGGGGGTGCTGGACTTCGGCAGCACCTCGCGGCTGGATGACCCGGCCGGGCCGTTGGGCGCGGCGTTGATGAATGAGCATCTGCCGCGTCTGGAATGCAACCCCGACACGCCTTATCAATTACGCGTCGATGGCGGCCAGCACGGTGGCGTCGGCGATGTGCGTTACATGGCGGGTTCCGCCGAACACAGCAAACCTATCCCTTATCGGCTCTACCAGGACCCCGCGCGACTGATCCCGCTGGCGGTGAACGTCCCGATAAGCGGCCGCGTGCCGGATAACGGTTCCGTGGATTTACCTTTGTATGCCCGTATCGAACGGCTGGCGGAGATTCCCCGTGTCAGCCGTTATTCAGACCTGGTGAAAGTGACTGTCACCTGGTAGCAGCAACTGTGCAACTTGCCCCCGATGGAATCGGGTGGCGCAGGGAAGGGGGCGTTCCTCGTTGAACGTTCGGGTTTTGGCGTCCTGAGGGAGTTGGGATTAGCACGATGACAAGCAAGCACTGGATGGTTATCGCCGTGGGCGTACTGTTTTTGCTCGCCGAGGGCGCCCAAGCGGCGGTCAGCGGGCAGATCCACGCGCGGCTGGTTATCATCGCCGGTTGCGAAGTGACCAATGGCGCCAGCCCCGGCAGCCCGGTCAGCGATTTCGGCAGCCTGGATTTCGGCCAGCAAGGCCCGACCTGGACCAAGCCGATCAAGGCCAGCCTCAGCGACGATGGCAGCGGCAAGCTGAATGTCGCCTGCAACCCTTCGGTCACCGGGTTCACCGTCAGCATCGACGGCGGCGCCCATGGTGACGGTACGACCCGACGCCTGAGCAACGGCAGCCAGACCCTCCCTTATCAATTGTTCCTCGATGCCTCGGGCAGTCAGAGCTACAGCATCGGCCAACAACACAATTTCGCTGTGAACAGCGCTGCGCGGATACCTATCCCGGTATTTGGCTCGGTGGTGGCGAATACCCGCGCGGTTCCGGCCGGTGTCTACACCGACACCCTGACGGTGACGCTCGATTGGTAAACCCGTAGAGGACGGACACCATGCACATGCTTGTATCAAGGATCGGTTTGTCATTGCTCGGCCTGGCGCTGGTGTCCAGCGCTCAGGCCGCAACCACCGTTACCGGGCAGATCAGTTCCACGCTGATCCTGACCAGCAGTTGTCTGGTCAACGGCACGGCCGGTACCACTGGACTTAATTTCGGTACCGTGAACTTCGGCACCACCACCAGTTTGTTCACCGAAGCCGACGGCCAGGTGCTGGGCGGTGGTGGCGGGGCGCTGTCGGTTCAGTGCTCCAGTGGCACCTCGCCAACCATCACCGTCGGCGTTGGCAGCCATGACGCGCAGTCCACGGGTGGCACCCGAGCGTTATACGACGGCGTCGCCAATTACGTGCCTTACGACTTCTATACCGACGCCGCTCACTCTCAACTGCTGGCCATCAACGGTGTGATCAACCTGACCGCCAGTACCGGCCAGACGCAGGCGGTGAACATCTATGGCAAAGCCGTGGGCAAGGCGGGACTGCCGGCCGGCACCTACACCGATACCGTTTCAGTCCAACTGACCTTCTAGTGCGATGGCCCGCCATGGCTGTGCGGCGCTGCTCCTGCTGTGTGCGGGCAGTGTGCCGTTGCCGCTGGCGGCGGTGACGAGCCAGAGTTTCCAGGTCAGCGCCACGGTGACCGCCGGTTGTCTGGTGGTGGGCGGGGTCTCGAACTACGGCAGCCTCAACTTTGGCAGCCTGTCGGCCTTGGCCACCAGCACGGTGCAGGTGTCATTGACCGGTGGCGTGCAGTTGCAATGCACGCCGGGGGTGACCCTGAACATGACCGTCGATGGCGGTCAGTACAACAGCAGCGGGCGGCACATGCAGCTCACGACCGGCAGCAACCGGGTGGCGTACTCGCTGTTTAGCGATGCGGCATTCAGCCAGAGCCTGGGGATCGGCCAAAGCGTGGCGGTGGCTTACACCGATGCGAACAACATCAGCCTGCCGATTTACGGTCAGGTGCAGTTGCCGGGCAATCAGCCTGGGGGGACGTACAGCGATGTGCTGCAGGTGCAGCTGTCGTGGTAATGCGGCGTTTTGAAAAGGAGCAGCACATGTGGTCACAGGTCTTGCGCTGTACGGGGCTGGCGATGGTGTTACTCGGGACGGTCAAGGCACAGGCCGCCAGTTCGGTGCTGATCTGGCCGATCGATCCGGTGCTGGAGGCCGATCAACAGGCCAGTGCCTTGTGGCTGGAAAACCGTGGCAGCGAGACCGCCAACCTGCAAATCCGGGTGTTCGCCTGGAGCCAGAGCGGCTTCAACGACCAGTACCAGAACCAGCGCGACGTGATCGGCAGCCCGCCAGTGGCGAAGATCGAACCGGGCCAGAAACAATTGGTACGACTGACCCGCACCCGGGAGATACCGCCGGGGCAGGAGCTGGCTTACCGCATCATCATCGACGAAATCCCCTCGGCCAAACCGCCTGCTGCTGAAGATGGCAAGACCGCTGCGGCGATCCGTTTCCAGATGCGTTATTCGGTGCCGTTGTTTGCCTACGGTGCCGGGTTGTGGAGCAAGGAGGACACCACCCGCCAACGTGATCCCAAGGGCATCGGCCTGCCGGACCTGAGCTGGCGCACCGTGGCGGTGGACGGTCGTTCGTATGTGGAGGTGCGCAACCAGGGCGCGGTACATGCGCGATTGACCGATGTCGCGCTCAAGCAGGGCGGCCAGACCAAACCGCTGGTGGAAGGTTTGCTCGGTTATGTGTTGCCCGGCGCAATCATGCGCTGGCCCGCGCCGGGGCCGATGGCCGGGGACCCGGCGTTGCAGGTGCGGGTGAATGGGGCGAGCCAGGTGCAGAGCGTCGCACCACAGCGGTGATTCCAGGGCTTTTGGGCTTTTGTGGCGAGGGGGCTTGTCGGAACGCCGCATCGCCCCGTTGGGCTGCGCAGCAACCCCCAAAACCCGGCAGCGCGGTGTGTCAGATGTCGCGCGATGAATGGATTACGACTGCTGCGCAGCCGAACGGGAGCAAGCTCCCTCGCCACAGGTTTAGCGCACACATAGCTGGAATAAAGGAGGGCAGAGTCCATTGACGGACATAAAGCGCGAATGAGCCAGCGTTGGGCTCGCAGTTTCCAGTGTCCGTTGTGGGCGGCGACCTGCGCGTGTTGGCTGGTGATCATCCCTCTAGCCGAGGCCGGCGACTTGCCGCCTCCGCCCAGCGGCATGGAGGCCGTGGCCGATGCACAGTTGTTTCTGGAGTTGGTGGTCAATCAGATGAATACCGGGCGAGTCGTGGCGGTGGATCAGCGGGGCGGGCGATTTTTTCTGCCAGCCTCGGCGCTGCGCGACAGTGGCATGAAACTGCCGGAAAACATCAGCGCCGAAGTTGACCTCGACAGCTTGCCGGGCCTGCACAGCGAGTACGACAGTGTCGGTCAAAGGCTACTGCTCAACGTGCCGCCGGACTGGTTGCCGGAGCAATTCGTCGGCAACCGCCAAGCCTACCCGCGCACCCCGGCACTCAGCAGTTTCGGGGCCTTGCTCAACTACGACCTGTACCTCAACGACACCGATGATGCCGGCACCTACCTCGCGGCATGGAACGAAGTGCGGCTGTTCGACAGTTGGGGCACGCTGTCCAACACCGGGCAGTACCGCCGCACCTTGTCGGGGGAGGCGGTCAGCACGTCGAACAATGGCTATCTGCGCTACGACACCACTTGGCGCTACTCCGATGACGAGCGGCTGCTGACGTATGAGGCCGGGGACCTGGTCAGCGGCGCCTTGCCCTGGAGCAGTTCGGTGCGCCTCGGCGGGGTGCAGTTGTCCCGTGACTTCGGTGTGCGCCCGGACCTGGTGACCTACCCGTTGCCGCAGTTTGCCGGTGAAGCGGCGGTGCCGTCCTCGGTGGATTTGTTCATCAATGGCTACAAATCCAGCAGCGCCGACCTGCAACCGGGGCCGTACACCCTGACCAATATTCCGTTCATCAATGGCGCCGGCGAAGCGGTCGTCGTCACCACCGATGCCTTGGGCCGGCAGGTCTCGACCACGGTGCCGTTCTACGTCACCAGCAGTTTGCTGCAAAAGGGCTTGAGCGATTTTTCCGTGGCCGCCGGGACCTTGCGTCGGGACTACGGCCTTCGAGATTTCGGCTACGGACCAGGCGTCACGTCCGGCAGTTTGCGTTACGGCCTGAGCGACAACTTCACCCTCGAAAGCCACGCCGAAGCCTCGGACTCCCTGACCCTTGGCGGCTTGGGCGGCAACCTGAGGCTGGGCAATTTCGGCGTCCTCAATACCGCGCTTAGCCAGAGCCAGTTCGACGGCGAAAGCGGCCAGCAATTGAGCCTCGGCTATCAGTACAGCAGCCAGCGCTACAGCTTCTCGTATCAACGTATGCAACGACGTGATCAATACGCCGACCTGACGGTGATCGACACCCCTTACACGACCCTGAGCAAACGTAGCGAACAGGCAACCCTGAGCCTTAACCTTGATTCCTGGGGCAGCCTCGGTGTCGGTTATTTCGACGTGCGTGCAGCGGACGAATCGCGTACCCGTTTGCTCAACCTGACCTGGAGTAAACCGCTGTGGCGCGATACCAGTTTCTATCTGTCGGGCAACCGCGAAATCGGTGACAGCAACTGGGCGGTGCAGGCGCAACTGGTGATCCCGTTCGACCTGCACGGCAGTCTGGCGATCAGCAGCGAACGCAGTAAGACCGGGCAAACCCAGCAGCGGGTCAATTACAGCCGAGCCGTGCCGACCGAAGGCGGGGTGGGTTTCAACCTCGGTTACGCTCAGGGCGACGCGCCGACTTATCGTCAGGCCGACCTGACCTGGCGCCTGCAATCGGTGCAATTGCAAGCCGGGGTCTACGGCACCAGCGAGGCTGAAACCCGTTGGGCCGATGCCAGCGGCTCGTTGGTCTGGATGGACCGTCAGTTGTTCGCTGCCAACCGGATCGACGATGCATTTGTAGTGGTCAGCACCGACGGCTATGCGGACATTCCGGTGCGCTACGAAAACCAGTTGGTCGGCCAGACCGACCGCAACGGCCACCTGCTGGTGCCGTGGAGCAGCGCGTATTACCGCGGTAAATACGAAATCGACCCGCTGAACCTGCCAGCCAACGTGCGCAGCCCTAACGTCGAACAGCGGATCGCAGTGCGGCGTGGCAGCGGTTATCTGCTGGAGTTTCCGTTGAGCCGGATAGTCGCCGCGAGCATCGTGCTGGTGGATGCACGGCAGCAAGAATTACCCCTGGGCAGTGGCGTCGTGCATGAGCAAAGCGGCACGCAAACCGTGGTCGGTTGGGACGGGCTGGTGTACCTGGAAAATCTTCAGGCGCAAAACAGTCTGCGGGTGACCCTGGCCGACGGGAAGACCTGTCAGGTGCAGTTTGCCGTGGACATGAAACAGGATCAGATTCCGTTGATCGGGCCGTTGGTGTGCAAATGAAGGGGTTGGCATTGCTGGCGCTCTGGCTGCCGGGTTCGGCGTGGGCGTTGTGTTCGGTGGTCAGCACCTCGCCCGTGGCGTTCGGCTCGTTGAGTTCGATTGCGGTGCGCACCACGTCGCAGTCCAGCTCCACCACCAATGCGGGGTTGAGTTGCACCGGGTCGTTGCTTTCATTGTTAACCAGCACCGACCATTTCTATGCCACGGTCACCTCCACGCAAACCGGGTTGCTCGGCCCGACCGGCGACATCATTGGCTACACGCTGTACGGCAACAACTCCACCAGTTACCCACTGACCCGCGGTGTGGCGTTCGACTTCGCCCGTAACGGCATTATCGATTCGCTGGGTTTGCTCGGCAGCGTGGTGCCGAAAACCGTGCCGATTTATCTGGGGACGACCATTGGCAGCAACGTCGCGGCGGGCATCTATAGCGAAACCCTGAGCATTGCCTGGAGCTGGAATTACTGTTCCGGCATCGGCATTGGCAGCGTGTGCCTGGGGCGTGACATCGGCAGCGGCAACACCACCCTGACGGTTAACCTGACCGTGGCCAACGACTGCACTATCACCGCGCCGAACATCAGCTTCGGCAGCGCCCCGGTGATCAGTGCGTTTACTGCGGTCACCGGCCAGACCATCAACCTCGCTTGCACCAAGGGCAGCGCTTATACCGTGGGCCTGAGTGATGGTCAGCAAGCGATCAGTGTCGGTGGGCGACGGCGGATGATTTCCGGCAGCAATTACCTGGCCTACGACATCTTCAAAAGCGCCGGCACCACCCGTTGGGGCAGTGTCGGTAGTGCGCGCCGGGCCAGTTCCGATGCCGAGGTCAACCCTGGCAACGGTTTGGGCACCGGGAGTCAGGTCTTCAATTACAACGCCAAAATCTACACCGACCAGACCACACCGCCAGCGGGGACGTACCTCGACAGCGTAGTGCTCGACGTCGGTTTCTGACTTTGTGCAAACCCCTGTAGGAGCCATGGGTGTGTGGGGGTTGCCTGCTAGCGCTCGATACTCCGATTCCACCGCGCATTCCACGCCGGACGCTGTTCATTCACCTGGTCCCAATCAATCGCAATCGCGGTCTCAAGATACTGCTTCATCGCCTCAACCTGACCACGCGTCTTATCAGTGGTCGGGGTGTTAGGGTTGGACGGGATCTGGTCGCCATCTTCAAGCGCAGCCGCTTGTGCGTCTGGTGTCAGCAGGAACGCCGCGAGTTTCTGCGCCAATTGCGGCTGAGTGTTGTTGGCGATCGCACATTCGGCGACGTTGAGCACCACGGCGCCTTCCTTCGGCTGCGCATATTCCACCGGCATGCCCTTGAGTTTCAGCGCTGTGACTTGAGTCGGCGTCAGCGGGAACAGCGCCGCTTCATCGGTTTGCAGCATCTCGGAAATCTTCGCCGAGCTCGGGATGTACTCCAGCACGTTGCGCCCCACGGTGTTCGGCCAGGCCTTGAAGCCCGGTTCGACGTCGGTTTCGCTGCCGCCCTGGATCCGGTTGAACATCAGGAAACCATGGAGGCCGAAGGTCGAGGAGGCCATCGACTGGAACACCACTTTGTCCTTGAAACGCGGGTCGGCCATGTCCATCCATGAGGTCGGCGCGGCCCAGCCTTTTTCCTTGAACAACCGCGTGTTGTAGGCCAATCCGGTGACGCCGAGGCTGACGGCTACGGCCTGCTCCTTGATGCGGCCCTTGGCCGGAATCTGCGCCAGGGTCGGGTTGTCTTCGAGTTTGTCGCACAACCCCATGGAGATGGCGCGGTACATGATGCCGTCGTCGAGGAACATCACGTGCAGCTGCGGATTGCCCTTGCTGGCCTGGACCTTGGCCAGGATGTCGGCGGAAGTCCCTGGCACGATCACCACTTTGACGTTGTTGGCTTTCTCGAAAACCGGCAGCACCTTGTCGGCGTAAAGCCGCTCCATGGTCCCGCCGTTCATGCCCAGGTAAAGCGTTGGTTCGGCCTGGGCCTGAGTGACCGTGAGCAGGGCGCTCATGCAGGAGAAACCGAGCAGTGCAGTGCGTTTGAGGTTATTCATTGGCGCGACCTTCCTCTATCAAGCAACGGAGATGGAGTGAAACCGGGTGATGGAAAACGCATCCAGCGACGTCTTGGGGGCGCCGCTGCAGATGATCTCGGTGAGCGCCTGGCCCACCGCCGGGCCGATCTGGAAACCGGCGCCGGCAAAGCCAAACCCGTGCAACAGACCGGGCTGGGTGCCGCTGTGCCCGATCACCGGTTGGCGATCTGGCAAGTAACCTTCGGTGCCGCTCCAGGTGCGAATCGCCTGGGCGCCTTCTAAAAAGGGGTAGAGCTCGACGGCTTGGCGGAGAATTTCGAGCACCGCGTTTTGACCGGGTCGGGCGCGGACGTCGTCGAGGGCAAAGCCCTGGCCACCGCCCAACACACAGTTGCCGCGGGTGACCTGGCGGGCATAGATGCCACCGCCCTCGACCCCGGTGCTGGCGTTCATCACCAGCGGCAACGGTTCGGTGACCAGCATCGCCGGGTGCCCGGCGTGCATCGGCACCGCTTCGCCAAACTGTGCCGCGAGGCTGCCGGCCCAGGCCCCGGCGCAATTCAACAGCCACGGCGCGCGAAGCTTGAGGCCGGTTTGAGTGCTGACGTGAAAGTGCTGGCCGTCGTGATCCACTTCTGTGACCGCGCATTGCTCATGGATTTGCGCGCCATGTCGACGCGCTGTTTGGGCAAACGCCGGGGACACCAGTCGCGGGTTGGCGTGGCCGTCGTCGGGGCAAAACGACGCGCCGACAGCCACATCCCCGACCCAAGGGAAGCAGGCGCGTAGTTCATCGCGATCGAGGATCTGCAAGTCGAGGCCGAAGCCCTGGCTGTTGGCGGCGTAGTCCTGCAAGGCGCGCAGGTCGTTGAAGCTGCGCGCCAGTTTCAGGTGACCGCTGCGTTGGTACTCACCGTCGATGCCGAGCAACTGCGGCAGTTGTGCCCAGATCTCGTGAGCCTGTTGCGACAGTGGTAGTTGCGACAATGGTCGGCCCTGACGGCGCACGCCGCCGTAGTTCACGCCACTGGAGTGGGAGCCGCAAAAGTCCCGTTCCAGCAACGCCACACGACGGCCGGCCTTGCTCAGAAACAGCGCGGCCGAGGCGCCGACAATGCCGCCGCCAATGATGATTGCATCGACTTCGATCATGGCTCGACCTCCAGGCCAAACGGCAGCGGTTTGATCGGCGACTGAGCCCGTAGTCGACCGATGTCCGACACGGAGCGCTGGCTTTCACAGGCAATGATTTCCGCCGCCGCCGCGCCGCACATCCGGCCTTGGCAGCGTCCCATGCCGACCCGGCAATGAGCCTTGACCCGGTTGATCTCCCAGTGGCCTTCGCGCACTACCTGACGGATATCGCCGGCTAGCACCTCTTCGCAGCGGCAGACGATCAGGTCATCCGGGGTGTTGGCGGCCCAGTTCTCGGGAAAGGCGAAGGCTTGCTCCAGCCCTTTGCGGAACGTGCCGATCCGTTTCAGTGATTGCTCAAGAGCGGCGTGGCGCTCTGTCGGGATCAGGTAGCCGATGTCTTCAAGCAGGGCCAGCGCTGCGCGTTCGCCGGCCATTTCGGCGGCATCGGCGCCCATGATCCCGGCGCCGTCACCGGCCAGGTACACCTCGGCGACACTGCTGCGCCCGGCGCTGTCACGTTGCGGCAGCCAGGCACGGTTGAGCGGGTTCCAGGCGAATTCACAGCCGAGCAGGTCGGCGAGTTGGGTTTCGCTGCGCAAGCCGTGGGCGAAGGCGACGGCGTCGCAGTCGATTTGCTGTGAGCCTTTGGTGTTACGCCAGTTCAGCGATTGCACGCGTTGTTCGCCGTTGACCTGGATAAGGCTGGCGCCCTGATGCACCGGGATGCCGTGGGCAGTCAGCCAACTGCGGTAATAAATGCCTTTGGCGAGAGTTGCCGGTTGTGAGAGCAGGCCGGGCAGGGCACGGGCCTGGGCGCGGAAGGGCGAACTGTCGAGCACCGCCACCACCTTCGCGCCAGCCTTGGCGTATTGATAGGCGACCAGGTACAGCAACGGTCCGCTGCCGGCGAACACCACCCGTTCGCCGATGGCGCAGCCTTGGAACTTCAGCGCAATCTGCGCCGCACCGAGGCTGTAAACCCCCGGCAAGGTCCAGCCCGGCACCGGCAAAATCCGGTCGGTGGCGCCGGTGGCGACGATCACCCGGGAGAATGGCAGGCGCGTGGCGCGGTTATCGTGCAAGGTGTCGAGAGCACCGTCCTGCGCGTTCCACACCAGAGTTTCCGGACGGTAGTCGAGCTGTTCGCGAAGTTCGTCGAGGGTCTGATGAATCGCGCTGGCCTTGCGCGCTTCGAAGCCATACAGCTTGACCGCCGAGCGCTTGAAATTCGCTGGCTGACGCCGATAAATCTGCCCGCCACCTCTAGCTGCCTCATCCAGCAAGATTGGACGAACACCATTTGCGACCAAGGTTTGCGCGGCACGAATCCCGGCAGGCCCGGCGCCAACAACAATCACCGAATTCATACCCAACGCCCACATTTGATTGGAGTTGCCCGCAATGTTTGTGATCGACGCCGAACCCCTGTGGGAGCGGGCTTGCTCGCGAAGGCAGCGGCACATTCAACAGAGATGGCGGCTGACAGATCGCCATCGCGAGCAAGCTCGCTCCCACAGGGGATCCAGGGTTGGCAGATAGAGAGGGTGTTCATACCGAGCGCCCCGGTTCGCGGCTGATCTGTTGGCCCGCTTCGAGCAGCGTCGAGCAGGCTCGCACCCGGCGGCCATCGCCCAGGCGAACCCAGCAATCCTGGCACGCGCCCATCAGGCAGAAACCGGCGCGGGGTTGGGCGCTGAAGTCGCTGCCGCGCAGGTGTTCGCTGCAGGTCAGTACGGCGGTCAGCACGGTGTCGCCGAGCAAACCGCTGGCCGGTTTGCCGTCGAGGGTAAAGTCCAGGGCCGGGCGGTCGCCTTCGGCCAGTCGTTTCAGCAGAGCCATGGCGCCCTCATTGTTTTCCTACCAGAACCCGATCCAGGCCATAGACCCGATCGAGCAAAATCATCGTCAAAGCGGTCAGGCCAATCACCAGTGCCGACACCGCCGCCATCATTGGATCGATGGATTCGGTGGCGTACACGTACATCCGCACCGGCAAGGTTTGCGTGGCCGGCGAAGTCACGAAAATCGACAACGTGACTTCATCGAAACTGTTGATAAACGCCAACAGCCAACCACCCGCCACACCGGGCAAAATCATCGGTAAAGTGATTTGCCGGAACAGCGTGAAACGCCCGGCACCCAACGACTGCGCGGCATGTTCAGCGCTGCGATCCAGACCAATCGCCGACGCCAGCACCAGCCGCAGCACATACGGCGTGATCACCAGCACATGGGCGAAGATCAGCCAGCCGAAACTGCCATTCACACCCATCAGCGCAAACAACCGCAGCAACGCCACCCCCAGCACCAAGTGCGGAATGATGATCGGCGACAGGAACAAACCGTTGAAAAAGCCCCGTCCGGGAAACTCAAAACGGGTGATGGCCAGCGCCGCCGGCACCGCAATCAGTGTCGCCAACGTTGCAGCGCAGAACGCGAGGATCAGGCTGTTGTAGAACGCATCGACGAAATCGGCGCGTTCAAAAACCGCACGAAACCAGCGCAAAGAAAAGTGCGTAGTCGGCAGGCTCAGGGTGTTTTCCGGGGTGAAGGCCACCAGGCACACCACCACCAGCGGCGCGAGCATGAACAGCACTACCAGGGTATGAAACAGCAGGGCGAAAGGACCGTTCTTGGACATGACGAGTTATCCCAATGACTTCTTGTAGCGGCCTTCGATCATCCGGTTCCACGACAGCATGATCAGCAGGTTGAGCAACAGCAGCGCCACGGCGATCGCGGCGCCCATCGGCCAGTTCAGCTCCGACAGGTACTGGTCGTAGATCAGCGTCGCGACCATTTTCAGTCGGCGCCCGCCGAGCAATCCGGGGATCGCAAAGGAGCTGGCTGCGAGGCCGAACACGATCAACGTGCCGGACAGCACGCCGGGCATGATTTGCGGCAGCACGACTTTGCGCATCACCGTGAGGTGGCTGGCACCGAGGGACAGCGCGGCTTGTTCGGCGGCCGGGTCGAGTTTCTGCAAGGAGGTCCAGACCGGGATGATCATGAACGGCAGCATCACGTGGACCAGTGCAATCACCACCGCGAACGGCGTGTAGAGCAGTTTCATCGGTGAGCCGCCGAAGGCTTGCAGGGTCTGGTTGACCAGGCCGTCGGCGCCGAGTAACAGGCTCCAGCCGAAGGCGCGCACCACCACCGAAATCAACAGCGGTGTGAGGATCAGAATCAGGAAAATCGAACGCCACGGCGCGCCCATGCGGCTGAGGATATAGGCCTCGGGCACGCCGATCACCACGCAGAGCAGGGTGGTCAGGGCGCTGATCCAGAACGTGCGCAGAAAGATCTCGTAGAAGTACGGATCGCCCAGCAGGCTGCTGTAGTGGTCAAGGGTGTAAGCGTTGCTGTTGATCCCCGTGCTGTAGTCGAACACGTTGAACGACAGCAGCAGCGTCAGCATCAACGGAATGACCAGCAGGCCCAAGTACAACGTCAGCGCCGGAGCCGACAATAAATACCCTTGGCGTCCCTGGCGGACGGAAGCGAGCAGACTCATGCCGACACCTCGTCGACACTGAGCACCCGCAGCAGCGCCGCGTCCCAGTCCAGGCCCACCGCCGTGCCTTCGGCCAGCGGTGCCGAGCCGTCGTTGCGACGCACCACGCTGAGTTCGCCGAGGGGCGTCGAGACGCCGTACAACCATTGGCTGCCGAGGAAGAATCGGCTGACGATATTGCCTTGCAGACGGCCGTGATCTTTTTCCCGTAGATCGATCTTTTCCGGGCGCAGGCTCAGGGTCAGGCCGCCGCCGCTGTGTACCTGAACCACGCCAGCGCCATCACGCTCGCCGGGTAGTAGATTGGCCTTGCCGACAAACCCGGAAATGAACTCGGTGCGCGGGTGCTCATAAAGGGTGTAGGGCGCGTCGATCTGGGTGATACGCCCAGCCTGCATCACCACCACCCGATCGCTGATGGACAGCGCTTCGGACTGGTCGTGGGTGACCATCAGCGTGGTGATCCCGACTTCACGCTGAATGCGGCGAATCTCGAATTGCATCTCTTCGCGCAGGTTGGCGTCGAGGTTGGACAGCGGTTCGTCGAGCAGCAGCACCGGCGGCTCGATCACCAAGGCCCGGGCCAACGCGACTCGCTGACGCTGACCACCAGACAACTCCCGTGGATAGCGCTCGGCGTGCTGGTCGAGGCGCACCAGTTTCAACACCCGAGCGACCCGTTGCTGCAATTCGGTGTTGGGTACTTTGCGCATCCGCAGGCCGAAGGCGACATTGTCTTGCACGCTCATGTGCGGGAACAGCGCGTAACTCTGGAACACCACGCCCAGGCCACGGCTGGCGGGTTTGGCGTGGGTGATGTCGCGACCGTCCAGCACGATGCGCCCGCTGCTGACTTCAACGAAGCCGGCAATCATTTGTAGCGTGGTGGTTTTGCCGCAACCGGAAGGGCCGAGCAGGGAGACGAACTCGCCTTTCTCCACCGAGAGGTTGGTGGCGACGACGGCGTCGATTTCGCCGTAGCGTTTACCGAGGTTTTCAAGTTGCACGAATGCCATAGCTGCGCTCCACCTGAGATTGTTATGCGCGGCCTGGGGTCGCGCTTTTTTGTATGGGCAGATACGAAAGGATGCTGCGGGGTGCGTTGGCGCTCGACTTGGATCGGCTGCCGCTGTTGTTCGAATCGCCCCTGTATGGACGCAGAGTAGGACGAAGAATAGGATGGGCTCAATGGTCTATTTCACTGAGGCGATGACTATTTTCAATTTCATTCAGTGAGTAAATTTTAAGTCGAGAAAATCTATGCCTAATTCCACTGAGCGGAATGAAAACAAAAATGAAGTCGGTGTCGGTGCGGTCTCCAGGTTGTTTGCGGTGCTGCGCAGCCTGGGTGACACGGTTGAGGGCGGTGAGCGGGTGACGCAACTGTCCCAGCGCATTGGCCTGTCGCAACCGACCACCCACCGCTTGCTGCGTAGCCTGATGGACGAGGGCATGGTCGAGCAGGACGCTCGCAGCAAACGTTATCGCCTGAGTCTGGATTTTTTCGCCTTGGCCGCCCGTGCTGGAAATACCGGCAACCTGCGTGAACTGGCACGGCCGGCATTGCTACGGTTGTCGGCGTCGTTGGGGGATTCGTTGTTTTTGCTGGCTCGCAGTGGTTTTGATGCGATCTGCCTGGACCGCAGTGAAGGGCCGTTTCCGATCCGCACCTTTACCGGGGACATCGGCGGACGGGTGGCGCTGGGTGTCGGGCAGGGTAGTCTGGCGATCCTGGCGTTTTTGCCGGAAGAAGAGCGCGACACAGTGATTCATTACAACTTGCCGCGACTGAAGGATTTTCACCTGTATGACGAGGTGTTCCTGAGGTCGGAAGTCGAGAGCGTGCGCAACTTGGGGTATGCAGGGCGTAACACTGGCGTGTTGCAGGGCATGGCCGGGGTGGCGGTGCCGATTCTGGATCGAGATGGGCGGGCGGTGGCGGCGTTGAGTGTGGCCACCGTGAGTGATCGGCTGGGGCCGGATCGCTTGCCGACGGTAGTGGAAATGCTCAAGCGCGAAGCGGCGTTGATCGGGCCGCGGATTAACCCGTTTGATCCGTTGCTGCGCCGGCCTTCACAGGTGTTCGGGCAGGGCTGATGCAACACATTTCCCCTGTGGGAGCGGGCTTGCTCGCGAAGGCGGTGTGTTAGTCGACACCGATGTAGCTGATACTCCGCCTTCGCGAGCAAGCCCGCTCCCACATTTGATCTGCGTTGTGGTCAGAACTGTGCGGTTTGCTTGAGCATCTGCCCCGTCGGCGTATCGCTCGGGCTGACCATCGCGTAGTTGTACCCGGCCCCCGACCAATACTCGGCCTGCAAGTCCCCGTCACTGCGACTACCCCGCGGCAGCAAGTAATTTCTCGGTCCCGGTGGTCGCACGTAGAAGCTGATTTTGTGCCCTGTCGGGTCTTCGTAGACCACCATCGCTGCCGGCCCTTGTTCGGTGCTGAGCAAGCGCCCGCTCACCGGTTTGAAGCCTGCGCCCGAAAGGTCAGGCAGGCGATTGGCCTTGGTGAAGTAACGGTCGAGCCAGCCTTGCATGTCGCCGTCGTCGCTGACTTTATAATCGGCCGGCAGCATGCCTTGCTGCGCAATCAAGCGGTAAGCCTGAATTGCATCAGTCATCGGCAGTTGTGCGCTGACCAGCGTCATCTCCCGCGCTTGCCAGCCACTGAGCCCGCCGATGCTGACGGCGATCAGCAGCATGGCAGCGCTGGCCAGATGTCGCCGCGACTGACGCTTGAGGCGCTGGCGAATCAGCGCCGGGTCCAGTTCCGGGTTGGCCGGTCGCTGCAAGGCGCCACCGAGGGCTGCACGCAGTTGTTGGGCATCCTGCTGCCAGGCGCGGACCTGGGCGGAAATTTCCGGGTTGCTGGCCAGAAAAGTCTCCACCAGCCGTCGGTCATCATCGCTGAGTTGGTGATCGACGTAGGCGTGCAGGTCACGCTCGCTTGGGGGCATGCTGATCATTTGAGTCTCCGCAGAGAAGGACGGGTGATTTCGCCGTCGCTGAGTTCGCGCAAGGCCTGGCGGGCGCGGGACAGACGGGACATCACGGTGCCAGTCGGGACACCGAGGATCTCGGCGACCTCTTTATAAGTCAGACCTTCCACCGACACCCAAAGCAGCAGGGCGCGCTGCTCAGTGCTGAGCTGATCGAAGGCTTGCAGGGTCGATTGGGCTATCACCGTGCGCTCGGCTGACGGCTGGGAATCGTCTCGACCGGTAAAAAACTCGAGCATCCGTGCATAGCGTCGGGAGCGTCGGTGAGCGTCGAGAAACTGTCGATACAGAATCGAAAACAGCCAGGCGCGCAGGTCGCCGTCGGGGCGTTTGTCGCTCCAACTCGACAGCGCCCGCTCAAGGCTGGCCTGGACCAGATCGTCGGCGCTGCTGGGGTTGCGCGTCAACGACACGGCAAACCGGCGCAATCTGGGAATGATTTCTCTCAGTTGTTCGTCGATATCGTTCATGAAGTTCTGACTAGTCACTACGCTGTGGATTAGGAAGACGCCCGGCACTCGAGGTTATTCCACGCCTGTAAAAATAAATACGGTGCGATGGAATAAACCGGTTTGGGGCGCGTCTGCTTGGTTCTTCTCACTTGTGGCCGATGGCCCTGGAGTCTTTCATGGTAGATCGCTCATCACCGCCCACCCGGCCGCCGCTGAGTACCGCCAGCCTGATCCTGCGCCTGGCCGGCATCGGCGTCATTGTCGCGGCCGCGGCTGGGGCTTTTGCCTACGTCAACGGCACCTTTGACCCACAGCGCCTGACGCCGAACAAGCTGATCAATGTGCTGGAAACCAACAACGGCGTGCATCCGGGGTTCCGACGTAACCACTCCAAAGGCGTGTGCGTAATCGGGCACTTTGAAAGCAGTGGCGAGGCGCGCAGCTATTCCACGGCCCAAGTCTTCAATGAAGCACAGACTCCGGTGGTCGGGCGTTTCGCGTTGCCTTCCGGCAATCCTTACGCGCCGGACACCGCCGTGCCGATCCGCAGCATGGCGTTGCGTTTCACCCAGGCCAACGGCCAACAGTGGCGCACCGGGATGAACAGCATGCCGGTGTTCCCGGTGGGTACGCCGGAAGCGTTCTATCAACTGCAACAGGCCCAGTCGCCCGATCCGGCCACAGGTAAACCGAATCCGGCTGCCGTGCCGGCATTCTTTGGTGCGCATCCGGAAACCGCGCCATTCCTGGCGTGGGTCAAGACTGCCAAACCGTCGGCCAGTTATGTGACGGAAACCTACAACAGCGTCAACGCGTTTTACCTGGTGAACGCGGCCGGGCAGAAGCAGGCGGTGCGTTGGAGCATGGTCCCGGTGGTTAAAGACGCAGCGGGTGCCACGGCCCCTGAGGGTGGCGATTTCCTTGAGAAAGATTTGGTGCAGCGGATTTCCGCAGGACCGCTGCGTTGGCAGTTGAACATCATCCTGGCCAACCCCGGCGACCCGGTGAATGACGCCAGCAAGGCCTGGCCCGATGGCCGCAAAGTCCTGAACGCCGGGACGTTGGTGCTCGAAGCGACCCAGCCGCAACTCAACGGCGAGTGCCGTGACATCAACTACGACCCGCTGGTGCTGCCGGCCGGGATCGAAGGTTCCGACGACCCATTGCTCGCCGCGCGTTCAGCCGGTTACGCGAGTTCCTACCTGCGTCGCACCAGCGAAGTCAGCCAGTTGCCCGCCGCCAAACAGGAGGCTCAACAATGAGCGCCCAACCGAAGCATTTCGCCCCGCTGGCGCGGCTGTTGCACTGGCTGATGGCGCTGATGATCATCGCGATGCTGTTTATCGGCGCGGGCATGGTGGCCTCGGTGTCCGAGCGCCATGAGTGGCTGATTCACTTGCACAAACCCTTGGGCATTGCGATTTTGCTGTTGGTGATCGTGCGCCTGGCGGTGCGTTTCTCGACTCAACAGCCACCGTTGCCAGCGGATCTGCCGGGTTGGCAGGCGCTGGCGGCCAAGGCGTCCCATGTCTTGCTGTATGCGTTGATGCTGATATTACCGCTGCTGGGTTGGGCGATGATTTCTGCGGCCGGGGACCCGGTGATGCTCAGTAGTTCGTTGCAGTTGCCATCGATACTGCCGGCAAATGCACAGGTATTTGCGTTTTTGCGCAAGGCTCATAGGTATCTGGCGTATCTATTATTCCTGACGGTGCTGCTGCATTTGGCTGCGGCGTTGTTTCATGGCTGGGTACGCCGGGATGATGTGCTGGACAGCATGTTGCGGGGCAAGGATCGCGGCTGAAAGGCCAATCGCTGAACCATTGTGGTGACGGAGCTTGCCTGTGGCGAGGGGGCTTGCTTGTGGCGAGGGGGCTTGCCCCCGTTGGGTTGCGCAGCAGCCCCCAAACCACGCAACACGGTCCGTCAGAAGGATCGCGTTAAATGGGTTTACGACTGCTGCGCAGCCGAACGGGGGCAAGCCCCTCGCCACAGGTTTTTTGTGTCTGGCGGGACAATGTCAGCCACCAATAACCCAATGCAACGGCATTAATCCCCGCCCCCAACAGGCAAACGCCAGTCCACCCGCCCCAGGCATACATCGCCGTCGAACCAATCGACCCCAGCGCACTGCCAATCGAGTAAAACAGCATGTACCCGGCAGTGAGGCGACTTTGCGCTTCGGGCCGCACGTTGTAGATCATGCTCTGGCTGGTGACGTGCACTGCCTGCAAGCCCAGATCCAGCGTGATCACCCCAAGCAGCAACGCCCACAGCGACGATTGGGTGAACGCGATAGGCAACCACGAAGCCAGCATCAACAACAGCGACAGGCCGCTGGTCCATTGCCCCAGACCGCGATCGGCCAGATGTCCGGCGCGGGCCGCCGCCAGTGCTCCGGCGGCACCGGCCAGTCCGAATAATCCGATTTGCGTGTGGGACAACGACAGCGGCGGGGCGCTCAGGGGTAACACCATGGGCGTCCACAACACCATGGCGCTGGTGAAGGTCAGCAGGGCGAGGATCGCCCGTTGCCGCAGCACCGGTTCTTCCTTGAACAAAGTGAAGACCGAGCCGATCAGCGCTGCATAAGTGTGGGATGGTTGCGCAGCTTCATGTTTGGGCAGCACGCGAAACAACAGCAGCGCCATCAACAGGGTCAACCCCGCCGACAGCAGATAAATCGAGCGCCAACCCGCCAGGTCCGCCATGCCGCCGGCCACGGTGCGCGCCAGCAGAATGCCGACGACAATGCCGCTGGTAACCACGCCGACCACGCGTCCGCGCTGGGCTGCAATCGCCAGGGTTGCCGCATAAGCCACCAACACTTGGGTCACCACTGCCAACAACCCGGTCAATGCCATACCGATCAGCAGCCAGGCGCTGTTCTGCGCGAATGCGATCATCAGCAACGCCACGGCAGACAACAGCGTTTGCGTGACGATCAGGCGTCGCCGGTTGAGCAGATCCCCGAGTGGCACCAGCAGCAACAGCCCTATGCCGTAACCGACCTGCGTCAGGGTGACTACGATGCCGATGGTCGCCGGGTTCATGGCAAAAGCGTCGGCCATGGCATCGAGCAACGGTTGGGCGTAATACACATTGCCGACGGCCAGGCCGCAGGCGACAGCGAACAACAGCACCACGCCGCTATTCAATGGTTGGTTAGGCTTCATGCCAGGCTCCTGATCTAGTTTCAAAATAAAACCAGTTGTACGGTAGGGAGGCTGGTTTTATATTGCAACCACATTTGCAGTCTGTGAGCGCGATCATGGTCAAACGTACAAGCATGGAAGGCGCCGAATGCCCGGTCGCCCGGTCACTGGATGCAATCGGCGATTGGTGGTCGTTGCTGATCGTGCGCGATGCGTTCGATGGCATTCGCCGGTTCGGCGAGTTTCAGCGCAATCTGGGCATGGCCAAGAACATCCTGTCGGCACGACTGCGTACGTTGGTGGCTCACGGGATTTTCGATCTGGTGCCGGCGTCGGATGGCAGTGCGTATCAGGAATACGTGCTGACGGAGAAGGGCAAGGGCCTGTTCCCGTTGATCATCGGCTTGCGGCAATGGGGCGAAGCGTTTTTCTATGAGGCGGGGGAAGCGCATTCACGGGTGGTTGATTGTGAGCAAGGGCGGCCGGTGCGACCGTTGGAGTTACGCGCCGAGGATGGGCGGTTGTTGGGGCCAGAGGATTGTGTGCGGCTAGCGGCGCAATAAAGTCAAAAGATCGCGCCTTCGTAGGAGTTGCCGAAGGCTGCGATCTTTTGATCTTGAAGGTGATCAGCGCAACGTATCAACCATATCCGCGACGGTCGTCAGCACATCCTTGCCCAATTGCTTCGAGCGCTTACCAGACCAACCCGTCAGCGCATTCGGCGCATCGTTGTTGTCCTTGAACGGCATCTCCAGCGTTAGCGACAGGCAGTCGAACTTCTGGCCAACGCTGTTGCAGGCCAGGGTCATATTGGCCTGGCCTGGCTCGTCGCGGGTGTAGCCGTGCTTGGTCTGGAAGTCCTTGGTCAGGTGCTTCAGGTGATCACGGAAGTGGGTTTCCAGCTTTTCGATCCGCGGTGTATAGCCGGGGTTGCCTTCGCAACCGGCGGTGAACACGTAGGGGATTTCTTCATCGCCATGGATGTCGAGGAACAGATCGACGCCGTACTTTTCCATTTGCTGCTGTACGAAAAGGACTTCCGGGCTGACTTCCTGACTGGCGCTCTGCCAGGCGCGGTTAAGGTCCTGGCCATTGGCGTTGGTGCGCAGGTGACCGTGAAAGGCACCGTCCGGGTTCATGTTCGGCACCAGGTACAGGTCGGCGCTGGCCAGCAGTTTTTTCAGTACAGGGTCGTCATGTTTTTCCAGGCGTTCGATCACGCCCTCCATGTACCACTCGGCCATGTGCTCGCCTGGGTGCTGTTGCGCGATGATCCAGACCTTGCGTTGACCTTCGGCGCCACTGCCTTTGCGCAGCAACTGGATATCGCGGCCCTCAATGCTTTTGCCGGTGGCCAGCAGTTCGGTGCCGGCCTTGGTCAGCGCCTGCTCGATCAGCCAGTCATGGCGACCGCGGCTGTAGGGTTCGAAATAGGCAAACCAGGCGTGGGTGGCCGTAGCTTCCAGGCTGAAACGCAGGCAGTCGCCTTCGAAGATCGTCGGTACGCGGAACCAGTTGACGTGGTCGTAGGACGCTACCGCTTGATAACCGTCCCAGGCTTTGTTGTACGAGGATTTGCTGGCGTTACTCAGGCGAAACCAGTGCTCTTGACCGACATGCAAACCACTGGCCTTGAAGTGAAACCACTGGAAATGCTGGCTGCGGGTGTCTGGCTTGATCGCCAAAAGGGCTTGAAGCGGATTGCTGATGTCCAGCACTTCAATGTTGCCGCTGTCGAAATTGGCGCTGATGTCGAAAGAGGATTTAGCCACGGTCATAGTCGATTCCTGATTATGATTTATGGCAGCTACTTTACACGCAAGAGGGGGATAAATCGGGGGAAATTGCGGGGTGAAATGAGGGGGCGTCCTCCTTGACGCCGAAGCAGCTTAGAGGCTGTAGAATTGATTCTCAAGTGCTATTTTTCATTAGTTTGACCCCTGTGCTGCCGGGGTTCGCTTGCCAATAGATGTTCTTTTGATATCATGCCCGCCATCGAATTAGCAGCACCTACAGTCTTCATTAGCCTGAAGCCAAAGCCAGAATAACTGGCAAAAAAACCCGGCAAAAAGCCGGGTCAAAAACCGTGATTAGCCTGATGAGGAGATAGTCCAGGAGACCGACCTAAGGTCCTCTGGTCCATCGACTGATCTCGCGATCAGCTGCATGCAATAATAATCATTCTCGTTTGCAAGTCAAATGATTTTATCTGTGCGATTGGAAAACTCTTTCCTGTCCTCCTCGAAAACACTTCCGTCTCAGTCGTTCTGATCACCATCCAGGGATCGGTCGACCATTGCCTGCGCCATATCGATCATGTGCACCACCGAAAACGCCAGCGCACGCCCCGTGCCTTGCTGGTTTCCGGCTGATTCCTGTGCGGTAGCGGCGGCACAGCGCAATAGATCGGACGCATGAACCAACGCCTCTTCACTGCTGATGTTGCGGTTGACATCGAAAAAGCGCGACTCGACTTCCACCTCTGAAACAGCTGGTTTCAAGTAATAATCCAGCGCCCGCTGTGCGGCGGCGCAGCCCTTTGGCGAGGTGAAAGTGGTGTCGAACTGCATGTCCTGCATGTCGTTGCTGGGGTTTGTCATGGTGATAGTGAACTCCGTGATAGATTCAGATCCGTGAACCCATCCTAGTACGTACTGTATTTGTGACGAGAATTTAAATACTACAATTTGTGTTTTGTGGGTCGGAGTCCCCCACGTATCGTGCCGCACATGGATAAATGGATTGAATTGGTCAAGGCCAAGATGAGTGAACTCAACCTCACTCAAGAGCTACTCGCTGACCGCCTCGGGATGTCCCAGGGCGGCGTCGGCCACTGGCTGAATAAACGTCGCGATCCCGGGATCGTCAACATGAACCGCGTCTTGAAAGCCCTTGGAATGGATTTTCTCGAAGTGGCGATGGTGATTCGCGAACCCCTGATCTCGGAAGATGAAGAGATGCCGCTGGCGCTCAAGTACAATCCGTACTTCCGCTACCCGGTCAGCGATTGGCGAGAGCCGGCCGAAGTTCGCGACGGTGAGCTGACGGTGTATGGCAAGGAGCGTTTCGAGCTGACCGACTACCACGCTCAGGGCCCGGCGTTCTGGCTCGTGGTGGTGGGTGATGCGATGACGGCGCCCAGTGGCATCAGCATTGCCGAGGGCATGATGATCCTGGTGGACCCGGCCATTGTGCCGGAGCCTGGAAAACTGGTGATCGCCCAGTGGCCGGACAGCGCCGAGGCGACGTTTCGCAAGCTGATCGAAGAGGGTGGGCAGCGTTACCTGGTCCCGCTCAATCCGACGTATCCGAAAGCCCTTTTCACCGAGGAATGCCGAATTATCGGCGTAGTGGTTCAGGCAACAGCCAAATTCTAATCAGATCGGTCCTCGCAATGCGTAGGACCGATCTTCATTTCACGCTTCTTCCAACTCCACCAACGCACTGCCTTCGCTGACCATTTCACCTTCCTGGCAATACAACGCCTTGATCACCCCGGCATGGGGCGCACGAATGCTGTGCTCCATTTTCATCGCTTCCAGCACCACCAATTGCGCCCCGGCTTCGACCGTTTGCCCGGCCTCCACCAACACTCGCACGATGCTGCCGTTCATTGGTGCGGTCAGGCCGCCCTGATGGCTGTGGCTGGACTCGACGGCAGCGATTGGATCGTAAGTCTCGATACGGCGCAGTTCACCTTCCCATTGCAGATACAGCACGTCGCCACGGCGGATGGCCCGATGCTGGCGGCGCACGCCGTTGTGTTCGATCAGCAGTTGTTCGCCCTTGAGTTGCGCAGTACTCACATCGCCCAACGTCAGCGCGTGATCCTGATCTTCGCAACTCAAATGCAGGGTGATTTCCTTGGGCAGCCCGGCGCGGAAACCGTTGTTGAAGGCCCATGGCGAACTCGGGTCATCGGCACGCAACACCGACGCTTGGCTCTGCGCAAACGCCTGTGCCGCGGCTTGCCAGAACTCATCGCTGAGGTTGGCAGGCGCTGGCAGCAGTTGCTCCTGATAACGTGGAATGAACCCGGTATCCAGTTCCGCCGCAGCGAATGCTGGATGGCCGACGATCCGGCGCAGGAAGTTGATGTTGGTCTTGAGCCCACCAATGGCGAACTCATCCAGCATGCTCAACAACCGCAGCCGAGCCTGTTCACGGTCTTCGCCCCAGGCAATCAGTTTGCCGAGCATCGGGTCATAGAACGGCGAAATCTCATCGCCTTCTTCAACACCGCTGTCCACCCGCCGCCCCGGACCTTCGGCCGACTCGCGATACAACTCCAGCCGCCCGGTGGCCGGCAGAAAATCATTGCCCGGATCTTCGGCGTACAGCCGCACCTCGATGGCATGTCCAATCAGCGGCACCTCAGCCTGAGTCATCGGCAATGCTTCACCGCGCGCCACGCGAATCTGCCAGGCCACCAGGTCCAGGCCTGTGATGGCTTCGGTGACCGGGTGTTCGACTTGCAGGCGCGTGTTCATCTCCATAAAGAAGAACTCGCCGCGCGAATCCAGCAGAAACTCCACCGTGCCGGCGCCGACATAACCAATGGCTTGCGCCGAGCGCACAGCCGCTTCGCCCATGGCGCGACGCAGTTCTGGGCTCAGGCCTGGTGCGGGTGCTTCTTCGACGACTTTCTGGTGCCGGCGCTGGATCGAGCAATCCCGTTCATTCAGGTACAGGCAGTTGCCGTGTTGATCGGCAAAGACCTGGATTTCCACATGACGTGGCTTGAGCAGGTACTTTTCCACCAGCATCCGCGAATCGCCGAACGAGGATTTCGCTTCACGCTGGGCCGAGGCTAGGGCTTCGGCCAACTGGCTGACGTCCTCGACCACTTTCATGCCTTTACCGCCACCACCAGCCGTGGCCTTGAGCAGCACCGGATAACCGATGCGTTCACAGGCGTCGCGGAAGGTATCGAGGTCCTGGGCTTCGCCGTGATAGCCGGGTACCAATGGCACGCCGGCGGTCTCCATCAAGGCTTTGGCGGCGGATTTGCTGCCCATGGCGTCGATGGCCGCGGCGGGTGGGCCGAGGAAAATCAGGCCGGCGGCTTCAATGGCGCGAGCGAACCCGGCGTTTTCGGAAAGAAAACCGTAGCCAGGGTGAATCGCCTGAGCGCCACTGGCCTGGGCGGCGGCAATCAGTTTGTCGATTTGCAGGTAGCTGTCGGCAGCTTTACTGCCGCCCAGGTCTACGCGGATATCCGCTTCGCGGCTGTGCCGGGCGTCACGGTCGGTGGCGCTGTGCACGGCGACGGTGGTCAGGCCCAAGGCTTTGGCGGTGCGCATCACCCGGCAAGCAATTTCGCCACGGTTAGCCACCAGCAGAGTAGTGAGAACAGGTGCGCTCATCAACGCGGCTCCTTGGGGGTGGTGACGGCTTGCCAGTTCGGCGGACGTTTTTGCAGAAAGGCCCGCAGGCCTTCCTGACCTTCAGGGCTGACACGAATGCGCGCGATGGCATTTTCGGTGTAACGACGAAGCGCCGGAGTCAGGGCGCCATTGCCGACTTCACGCAACAAGTCCTTGCTGGCACGCATGGCGGCCGGGCTGTTGAGCAGCAGGTTGTCGATCCAGTGTTCGACGCTTTGCTCCAGTTCGGCGACTGGATAACTCTCCGACAACAAACCGATTTCCCGCGCCCGCTGCCCGCCGAAACGTTCGGCGGTCAAGGCATAACGCCGCGCCGCACGTTCGCCGATGGCTTGCACCACGAACGGGCTGATCACCGCCGGTGCGAGGCCGATGCGCACTTCCGACAAACAGAACTGCGCGTCATCGGCACCGATGGCCATGTCGCAGCAACTGATCAGACCCAGTGCGCCGCCGTAAGCCGCGCCTTGCACAACCGCCAGAGTCGGGACTTTCAGCTTGGCGAGGTTGTACATCAACTCCGCCAGTTCCCGGGCGTCGTCGAGGTTGGTGTGGTAATCGAGTTCGGCCGATTGCTGCATCCAGGCCAGGTCGGCGCCTGCGCTGAAATGCTTGCCGCGACCACGAATCAGCAGGAAGCGCAGGCTGGCATCACCCGAGACCTTGTCCAGTGCGAGGATCAGCTCGCGGATCATTTCGGCGTTGAATGCGTTGTTCTTTTCTTCACGGCTGAGCCACAGGGTCGCGAAACCCCGTGGGTCGGTCAGCAGTTCGAGGGTGTTGAAGTCGCTCATATTTGTCCGTCTCCACGAGACTTGTGGGGGATTGCAGGGATGGCGATTGCTTCGCAATCGAACGGGGGCAAGCCCCCTCACCACACAAGCCCGCTCCCACAAAAATCACATCCGGAACACGCCGAAGCGGCTCGGTTCGATTGGCGCGTTCAACGACGCGGATAAGGCCAGGGCCAGTACGTCGCGGGTTTGGGCCGGGTCAATGACGCCGTCGTCCCACAGCCGTGCGCTGGAGTAGTAAGGGTGGCCTTGTTCTTCGTACTGATCGAGGATCGGTTGCTTGATTTGCGCTTCCTGTTCGGCGCTGAAACCCTGACCACTGCGTTCGGCCTGCTCGCGTTTGACCTGAACCAGCACGCCGGCAGCCTGCTCGGCGCCCATCACGCCGATGCGTGCATTCGGCCACATCCACAGGAAGCGCGGATCGTAAGCCCGCCCGCACATGCCATAGTTACCGGCGCCGAAGCTGCCGCCGATGATCACGGTGAATTTCGGCACCTTGGCACACGCCACAGCGGTCACCAGTTTGGCGCCGTGTTTGGCGATACCGCCGGCCTCGTATTTCTGGCCAACCATGAAGCCGGTGATGTTCTGCAGGAACAGCAATGGGATGCCGCGCTGGCAGGCCAGTTCGATAAAGTGCGCGCCTTTCTGCGCGGCTTCGGCGAACAAGATGCCATTGTTGGCGAGGATCGCGATCGGGTAACCGTGCAGGTGGGAAAAGCCGCAAACCAATGTAGTCCCGAACAACGCTTTGAACTCATCGAATACCGAACCGTCGACCAGTCGTGCAATCACTTCGCGCACGTCGAACGGCTGCTTGGCGTCGGCCGAGACCACGCCATACAACTCATCGCTACTGTAGAGCGGAGCAATCGGCGTGCGTTGTTGCAGTTCGCCGAGCTTGCGCCAATTGAGATTGGCAACGCTGCGTCGGGCGAGGGCGAGGGCGTGTTCATCGCTCTCGGCGTAATGGTCGGCGACCCCGGAAATCTTGCAGTGCACGTCGGCTCCGCCCAAATCTTCAGCACTGACCACTTCGCCGGTGGCCGCTTTCACCAGCGGCGGGCCAGCGAGGAAAATCGTTGCCTGATTACGCACCATGATCGCTTCGTCAGCCATCGCCGGTACGTAGGCGCCACCAGCCGTGCAGGAACCCATAACCACCGCAATCTGCGGAATGCCCATGGCGCTCATGTTGGCCTGGTTGAAGAAAATCCGCCCGAAATGCTCGCGGTCAGGAAACACTTCATCCTGACGTGGCAGGTTGGCGCCGCCGGAGTCCACCAGGTAGATGCACGGCAAGCGGTTTTGCTGGGCGATGGTCTGGGCGCGCAGGTGTTTTTTCACGGTCAGCGGGTAGTACGAGCCACCTTTCACCGTGGCGTCGTTGGCGACGATCATGCACTCGACGCCCTCCACGCGGCCGATCCCGGCAATCACGCCGGCCGCCGGAACGTCTTCGCCATACACCGCGTAGGCCGCCAGTTGGCTGATTTCCAGAAACGGTGAACCCGGATCGAGCAAACGATTGATCCGCTCGCGAGGCAGCAATTTGCCCCGCGACGTGTGGCGCTCTTGCGCCTTCGGGCCGCCACCTTGCTGCACTTGGGCGAGCAGGGTGTGCAGGTCGTCGACCTGTTTGAGCATCGCCGCGCTGTTGGCGGCGAACTCTGCCGAACGGGGGTTGAGCTGGGTATGCAGGATAGCCATGGACAGCTCCGTTTAGCGGGTTTCGTTGAACAGTTCGCGACCGATCAACATGCGACGAATCTCACTGGTGCCAGCACCGATTTCGTACAGTTTGGCGTCACGCAGCAGACGACCCGCCGGGAATTCGTTGATGTAGCCGTTGCCGCCGAGAATCTGGATCGCGTCGAGCGCCATTTGTGTGGCGCGTTCGGCGCTGTAGAGGATTACGCCGGCAGCGTCCTTGCGGGTGGTTTCGCCGCGCTCGCAGGCCTGGGCGACCGCGTAGAGGTAGGCGCGGCTGGCGTTGAGTTGGGTGTACATGTCGGCGACTTTGCCCTGGATCAGCTGGAATTCGCCGATGCTCTGGCCGAACTGCTTGCGGTCGTGGATGTACGGAACGATCAGGTCCATGCACGACTGCATGATCCCGGTCGGGCCGCCCGAGAGGACGACGCGCTCGTAATCGAGGCCGCTCATCAGCACTTTCACGCCGCCGTTGAGTACGCCGAGGATGTTTTCTTCCGGCACTTCGACGTCATCGAAGAACAGCTCGCAGGTGTTCGAGCCGCGCATGCCGAGCTTGTCGAACTTGTTGCTGCGGCTGAAGCCTTTCGAGTCACGCTCAACGATGAATGCGGTGATGCCATGGGGGCCTTTTTCCAGGTCGGTCTTGGCGTAGATCACGTAGGTGTTGGCGTCGGGGCCGTTGGTGATCCAGGTTTTGCTGCCGTTGAGCACGTACTTGTCGCCGCGTTTGTCGGCGCGCAGTTTCATCGAGACCACGTCGGAACCGGCATTCGGTTCGCTCATGGCCAGTGCGCCGATGTGCTCGCCGCTGATCAGTTTTGGCAGGTATTTGGTCTTCTGTTCGTGAGTGCCGTTGCGGTTGATCTGGTTGACGCAGAGGTTGGAATGCGCGCCGTAGGACAGCGCCACCGAGGCCGAGCCGCGGCTGATTTCTTCCATGATGACCACGTGGGCCAGGTAACCCAGGCCTGCGCCGCCGTACTCTTCCGGCACGGTGACGCCCAGCAGGCCCATGTCACCGAATTTGCGCCACAGGTCTGCGGGGAACAGGTTGTCGATGTCGATCTGAGCCGCGCGCGGGGCGATCTCTTTGGCGACGAAGGACTGAACCTGATCGCGCAGCATGTCGATGGTTTCACCGAGGGCAAAGTTCAGGGATGGATAGCTCATGGGTCACCTTTTGGCTTTTTTGTAGGGTTGGGAGGGCGTGGTTCGGCTCTCACCTTTACGTTAACGTAAGCTTGTGACGAATGGCTGTCAATCACCCTTTACGTTAACGTCAACTTGAGCGAGAGTAGGGCCAGTTCAAGATAGAAAAGCGGAGCAATCCTGTGGGAGCGCCCTGTGGTGAGGGGGCTTGCCCCCGTTTGAGTGCATAGCACTCACAAAATTTTTGGTGCATCGAAAGTTTTGGGGCTGCTTCGCAAACCCAACGGGGGCAAGCCCCCTCGCCACAGGCCGCTCCCACAGGTGACCGTCGCCAACCCATAAATAAAGACAATAGGGGTCGTCATGGATCAACCCAGTGCAAACCCGCAGCGCAGCTATACCCGTGGTTCCCAGGAGAAAGCCTTGTTGGCAATGACCATCGGCGAGGCGTTCGATCACACCGTCGCGCAGTACCTGATCGGGGAAGCGCTGGTCGTGCGTCATCAACAGTTGCGCTACACCTGGCAGCAATTGGCCGACACCGTGGACCTGCACGCCAGAGCACTGCTGGCGCTGGGTTTGCAGACCGGCGATCGCCTCGGTATCTGGGCGCCGAACTGCGCGCAGTGGTGCATCAGCCAATTCGCCAGCGCGAAAATCGGCGTGATCCTGGTCAACATCAACCCGGCGTATCGCAGTTCTGAATTGGAGTACGTGTTGAAACAGTCCGGCTGCCAATGGCTGGTCTGCGCCGGGGCCTTCAAGACGTCCGACTATCACGGGATGCTGCAAGGATTGGTGCCAGAGTTGGCGGAGCAATCCATCGGCCAATTGCAGAGCGAACGCCTGCCGGACCTGCGTGGCGTCATCAGTCTGGACGCCCTGCCGCCCTCGGGTTTCCTGCCGTGGTCGCAACTTGCAGATCTTGCCGCCAGTGTCTCGGTCGAGCAGTTGAATGAACGTCAGCACAGCCTGCATTTCGATCAGCCGGTGAATATCCAGTACACCTCCGGCACTACCGGTTTCCCCAAAGGCGCGACCCTCAGTCACTACAACATTCTCAACAACGGTTACATGGTTGGCGAAAGCCTGGGTTTGACGGCCGATGATCGGCTGGTGATCCCGGTGCCGCTCTATCACTGTTTCGGCATGGTCATGGGCAACCTCGGCTGCGTGACCCACGGCAGCACGATGATCTACCCCAACGACGCATTCGATCCACTGTTGACCCTGACCACCGTCGCCGAAGAAAAAGCCACCGCGCTCTACGGCGTACCGACCATGTTCATTGCCATGCTCGATCAACCCCAACGCGGCGAATTCGATCTCTCCACCCTGCGCACCGGGATCATGGCTGGAGCGACCTGCCCGATCGAAGTGATGCGCCGGGTCATCAACGAGATGCACATGAGCGAAGTGCAGATTGCCTACGGCATGACGGAAACAAGTCCGGTGTCATTGCAGACCGGTCCGTCGGACGAGTTGGAATTGCGCGTCACCACCGTCGGCCGCACCCAGCCGCAACTGGAAAGCAAGATCATCGACGAGGCCGGTAACCTGGTGCTGCGTGGCACGATTGGCGAGCTGTGCACTCGGGGTTACAGCGTGATGCTCGGTTACTGGAAAAATCCGCAGGGTACCGCCGAAGCTATTGATCAGGCTGGCTGGATGCACACCGGTGACCTGGCGAGCATGAACGACGAGGGTTACGTGTGCATCGCCGGACGCAACAAGGACATGATCATCCGTGGCGGTGAGAATGTTTACCCACGGGAGCTGGAAGAGTTCTTCTTCACCCACCCGGCAATAGCGGATGTGCAGGTGATTGGCATTCCCTGCTCACGCTACGGCGAAGAGATCGTTGCCTGGATCAAGTTTCACCCCGGCCACAGCGCGACCGAAGAAGAGCTGAAAACCTGGTGCAAGGCGCGCATCGCGCACTTCAAGACGCCGCGTTACTTCAAATTCGTGGAAGAGTTTCCGATGACCGTGACCGGCAAGATCCAGAAATTCCGGATGCGCGAGATCAGTATCGAGGAGTTCAAAGCGATACCGTAGGAGCTGCCGAAGGCTGCGATCTTTTGGGGGCGCAGAAGGCTCAGATCAAAAGATCGCAGGCTGCGCCAGTTCCTACAGGGGATTTGTGTCGGGTCAGTCGACAGCGAGGTTGAATGATAAATCGCCTTCGCGGGCAAGCCTCGTTCCTACAGGAGTCGGTTTTACTGAATCGCAGAAAGCACAAAGGGGAGCCGAAGCTCCCCTTTAATTTGTCGTTGCGCGTGCTCTTTTTTTATTATTGAGGGGCGGTCTATTGTTGTTTTTGGCAACCGTGGCCCTTTACTGCTGTTTTTGTCGACCCCCATCCGGGGTCAAGAGCAAACGTATTTTTTTGAGCGCTGATCTGCTTTTTCGCCAAGCGATCCAACCAGTTCGGGAGCTACCTGAAGGTAGTTTTATTGTTCTCTGCCCGGTTGCGGGTTACTCCGAAAAGCACCCTGAAAAGCACACCTTCTCCAAAAAAATCTGTTAGCTGCGTCTCTGCCGTGTTGTTCTTGTTATGTCAGAGTCGTTACGTCTTATTTTTATTAGGTTTGCTGCTTTTTATTCTTGTTATGCCATAGAGATAGCAGAAGCCGTGCCAAGTTTTTAAAACCTCTTTAAATTCAATGGTTTGAATTTTTTGTAGGGTTTTTCTCTCAATCAAAACTCAGCAATTTGTTTCCGTGTTACTCGTTTGTACCCGCACTCCAGACAATGCGGTAACACCCGGACACATCCGCCCACTCACTGGGCGCTGCGAGCCTTGGCCACGCGCGAACCGGTCGGGCGCCCCAGCACCGTGCAAATCTGTTGGCCCGCGAGAATCAAGGCGTCCAGGTCGATTCCGGTCTCGATTCCGAGGCCGTTGAGCAGGTACACCACGTCTTCGGTGGCGACGTTACCGCTGGCGCCCTTGGCATATGGACAGCCGCCGAGGCCGGCGATAGAGCTGTCGAATACCGCGATGCCTTCCAGCAGACTGGCGTAGATATTGGCCATGGCCTGGCCGTAGGTGTCGTGGAAATGCCCGGCCAGTTTGTCCCGCGGCACATCGGCCGAGACCACCTCGAACATCCGGCGGGTGGCGCCAGCGGTGCCGGTGCCGATCGTGTCACCGAGCGAAACCTCGTAACAGCCCATGGCATAGAGCTCACGAGCCACCATCGCGACTTGTTCCGGCGCGACGTTACCTTCGTAAGGACAACCCAGCACACACGACACATAACCGCGCACGCTGACGCCGTGCTGTTTGGCGGCGTCCATGATCGGTACAAACCGCGCCAGGCTTTCGCTGATCGAGCAGTTGATGTTGCGCTGGGAAAACGCTTCGGAGGCGGCGGCGAACACCGCGACTTCCTTGACCCCGGCCGCGATGGCGTCTTCAAACCCGCGCAGGTTCGGCGCCAGTGCGCCATACGTCACGCCGGTCTTGCGCTGGATTTGCGCAAAAACCTCGGCGGAACCAGCCATTTGCGGCACCCACTTGGGCGAAACGAAACTGCCGACTTCTATATAGCCAAGGCCCGCAGCGCTCAAGGCGTCGACCAGTCGCACCTTGTCCGCGACGCTGATGGGCTGGGCTTCGTTTTGCAGACCGTCGCGGGGGCCGACTTCGATCAGGCGTACGTGGGTGGGAAGGGGCATGGCTAAGGACCTGTTGTATTTGTCTGAATGTTCCGAGAACTCTGTGGGAGCGGGCTTGCTCGCGAAAACGTCAGGTCAGTCGACATCGATGTTGAATGACGTACCGCTTTCGCGAGCAAGCCCGCTCCCACAGGGGATTTTCGTAGGGCTACTGGACGGGCTGCTGGCTTTTGATCGTCTGCTCCAGCGCCTGGGTGCAGCGTTCCTGCGCGGTGTCCAGTTCCAGCTTCATTTGCTCAATGTCGAGCATTTGCTGTTCTAACTGATCACGCCGTTCGGCGATCTTGGTCAGCATGGTTTGCAGCTGTTTCTGATTGCCGCCGGTGGGGTCGTAGAGTTCGATCAGCTCGCGGCATTCGGCCAGTGAAAAACCGATGCGCTTGCCCCGCAGGATCAGCTTCAGGCTGACCTTGTCCCGGGGCGAATAGATGCGTTCCTGGCCACGGCGCTCGGGGCTGAGCAAACCTTGCTCTTCATAAAAGCGAATGGCCCGGGTGGTGATGTCGAGCTCGCGGGCGAGGTCGGAAATGCTGTAGGTCTGGCTGCTCATGGAAGCGCTCGAAGAAGGTCATGGCGCTAAGCTAATGTCAGGTTTACGTTTACGTCAAGGGGCATGCATCTATGGTGTTGCCGCTGGCCTCTTCGCGATCAAGCCCGCTCCCACAGGGGATCTCTGTAATACATAGACATTGTGGTCACTGAAGATCCAATGTGGGAGCGGGCTTGCTCGCGAAGAACGATAACGCGGTTCAAAGCCCTACGCCTTATCGAGCTTCTTCTCATGCGCCGTCACCTGCTGGCACAACTCGATCATCTGCTCGCGCATCCAGCGGTTGGCCGGGTCCTGGTCGGTGCTTTCGTGCCAATACAGGTGCGTTTCCACCGGTGGCACGTCGTTGACCGGCAGATTAAACGCGTGCAGTTCATGACGACGGGCGAAGCGCTCCGGCACGGTCATGACCATGTCGGTCTGCTGCAACACTTGCGACGCCATCAAATAATGCTGCGAGCGCAGGGCGATCTTGCGCTGAATTCCCATTTTTCCCAGCGCCAGGTCGACATGCCCCAGGCCACTGCGGCGGCTGGAAATGTGAATGTGGGTCAGTGACAGATAGTCATCAAGGGTGAATTTCTCTTTGGCCGCCAGCGGATGGCCCTTGCGCATGGCGCACACGTAACGGTCCTCCATCAACTTGACGTGACGCACTTGTGGGTCGGTGTTGAGCGGCGCATCCACCGCGAAGTCGAGGCGACCGGCCGCCAGTTCCTTGGTGGTCTCGCGGCGCTTGGACAGGAAGCTTTCGATGATCACCGCTGGCGCCAGACGACGCAGGCGCTGGAACAGTGCTGGCAGGATCACCGCTTCGGTGAGGTCGGTCATGCTGATGCGGTAGGTCTTGACTGCCTGCAACGGGTTGAAAATGCGGCTTTCCTGTACCGACACCCGTAGCAAAGAAAGGGCATGGCGCACCGGGCCGATGATGTTTTGCGCCATCGGTGTCGGCACCATGCCTTGGGCGGTGCGCACGAACAACGGGTCGTTAAAGGTCTCGCGCAGGCGAGCCAGAGCGTTCGAGACCGCAGGCTGAGTAATGCCGACAATCTGCCCGGCGCGGGTCAGGTTGGCTTCGGTATAGATCGCGTCGAAGACGATGAAAAGGTTGAGGTCGACCTTGCTCAGATTCATTACGCGGCTCTCTTGTTGTAGGGGCGTTTTTGGCCTTGATGATCAGCCGATCATATATCGGTGATGAATGTTAATACACGCCGAGAATAGGCTAGGTAAATTTTCGTAGCTGTTCTAGCATCGATTACATGACCTAAACAACCTCTCCCAAGAAGGTAGCTGCTCATGGATTTCGCTTATTCGCCCAAGGTTCAGGAACTGCGTGAGCGCGTGACCGCGTTCATGGACACCTACGTTTATCCCGCTGAAGCCGTGTTCGAGCGTCAGGTCGCCGAGGGTGATCGCTGGCAGCCGACCGCAATCATGGAAGAACTCAAACTCAAGGCCAAGGCCGAAGGGTTGTGGAATTTGTTTCTGCCTGAGTCCGAACTCGGCGCCGGCCTGACCAACCTCGAATACGCGCCCCTGGCGGAAATCATGGGCCGCTCGCTTCTGGGGCCTGAGCCGTTCAACTGCTCCGCGCCAGACACCGGCAACATGGAAGTGCTGGTGCGTTATGCCAACGAAGAACAGAAACAGCGTTATCTCGAACCGCTGTTGCGCGGCGAGATCCGTTCGGCATTCGCCATGACCGAGCCGGACGTAGCCTCGTCCGACGCCACCAACATGGCCGCCCGCGCCGTGCGTGATGGCGACGAGTGGGTGATCAATGGCAAAAAATGGTGGACCTCAGGCGCTTGCGACCCGCGCTGCAAGATCCTGATTTTCATGGGCCTGAGCAACCCCGACGCACCGCGTCATGCCCAGCACTCGATGATCCTGGTGCCGGTGGATGCACCGGGCGTGAAGATTGTCCGTCCGCTGCCGGTGTTCGGTTACGACGATGCGCCACACGGTCATGCCGAAGTGCTGTTTGAAAATGTACGGGTGCCGTACGAAAACGTCCTGTTGGGCGAAGGACGCGGCTTCGAAATTGCTCAGGGTCGCCTTGGCCCAGGCCGGATTCACCACTGCATGCGCTCAATCGGGATGGCCGAGCGTGCGCTGGAATTGATGTGCAAACGTGCGGTGAGCCGTACCGCATTCGGTAAACCGTTGGCGCGACTGGGCGGCAACATCGACAAGATCGCCGACTCGCGGATGGAAATCGACATGGCGCGGCTGCTGACGTTGAAGGCCGCCTACATGATGGACACGGTGGGCAACAAGATTGCCAAGAGCGAAATCGCCCAGATCAAGGTCGTTGCACCGAACGTAGCGTTGCGAGTGATCGATCGGGCGATCCAGATCCATGGCGGGGCAGGGGTGTCCAATGACTTCCCGCTGGCCTACATGTATGCCATGCAACGCACCCTGCGCCTGGCCGACGGTCCGGACGAAGTGCACCGCGCGGCGATCGGCAAGTTCGAGATCGGCAAGTACGTGCCGAAAGAGATGATGCGTAGCAGTCACTGATCCCACTGGGCTTTTGTGGCTAGCACTTACTGTGGCGAGGGGCTTGCCCCCGTTCGGCTGCGAAGCAGTCGTAAATCATCCACCGCGTTTATTCAGGAAAAACGCGGTGGCTGGTTTTGAGCCCGCTCCGCGGTCCAGCGGGGGCAAGCCCCCTCACCACATGTGTTCACATGCGGTTTTAATAAACCCAAACCTCAACCCGCCGATTCTTGATCCGCCCCTCATCCGCGCTATTGGCCGCCACCGGCATCTCGGCACCAAAACCGCGAATCTCGCGAAACACCACGCCGCTTTTCACCAGTTCCCGCCGCACCGCCATCGCCCGTAACTTCGATAGCAGGTCGGCCCGCGCCGGATCGTTCTTGGCATCGCCAAACCCCACCAGCGTCACTTCACGGTTGGCCTTGTCGTGCTGCTTTATATAGTCGAGCACCCGAGACAGGTCCTGCCGGGCCTTGTTATCCAACGTCGCGCTGCCTTCTTCGAAGCGAAAATTTACCGTCAAGCGCTGGGCATGACGGCTCAAGGCCTGATAACCCTCGGGCATCAACGCATTCGGCGTGACGCTCATCGCTTGCACGGTCTGGGCGATAAACCCGTTGGCCGCGACAATCGCCTGGCCCTTGCTGCTTTGGGCGAACGCCACCAGCGCCTCGGCCCAAGGATTTTTCCCCGTCGGCGGTAGGTAAAAGAACAAACGGCGGGACAGCGGATAGTCCTCGGTCGCAATCAAACTATTTAGCGGCAACATCGCCTGGGATTGTCCGTCGACAATCGCCACGGCTTTGGCCTGGCGCACGTAGGGCAGACCGATGAAGCCGATGCCTTGCGGGTCCAGGCTGACAGCATCGGACAATTGCTCGCTGGATTCGAAACGTTTCGCCGAGCTGTTCAGCGTTTTCCCACGACGGCTGAGGACCAATTCCTTGAACGTATCGTAGGTGCCCGATTGATCATCCCGCGCGTAGAGGTGAATCGGCCCACCGCTGCCACCGACGTCTTCCCACGTCGCGGCCTCGCCACTGAAGATCCGGGCCAGTTGTTCGGTGTTGAGTTGATTCATCGGATTTTGTGGGTGCAGGATGATCGCCAGTCCATCGATGGCGATGACTTGCTCGGCAGCCGGACTTTTCAAGTCACCCAGTGCTTGCAGGTCCGCCAATTCGCTGTCCTTGATCGGGCGCGAGGAGGCGGCCAGATCGGCGGAGGCATTTTTCAGTGCCGTGAAACCGGTGCTCGAACCGTGGGCCGCGACCTCGACCACTACTCGGCGACCCTGGGCCGTTTGCCCGACGATGCGTTGTTCGTTGGCCTTGTCCGGCGTTTCACTGTGAACCTTGAGCAGGCCTTGCTCCTGCATCAACCCTTCGACCAGCGCCGGCCCCAATGCGGCGCCAATCGTGTTGGAACCCTGGATGCGCAGCACCGGGCCGCGTTCGGGCGTCGGCAAATCGCCGGCCGAAGCCGTGAAGGGCACGCCTGCGCAGAGCATCAACAGGAACAAAACGCGCAGGGTCATGCGGGCACCTTATAAGGACGTAGAAAGTGCCGGGAGAATAAGTCAGTAAGATGTCCGAAAGATGACAGTTGCCAATGTGGGAGCGAGCTTGCTCGCGAAGGCGACCGGTCAGCCAACATCTCTGTTGAATGATTAACCGCTATCGCGAGCAGGCTCACTCCCACAAGGGGGACTGTACTGTTCACAGAAATGGCGTCTGACACCAAACAAAAGTGGGAGCGGGCTTGCTCGCGAAGGCGTCGGGTCAGCCAACATCTCTGTTGAATGAATAGCCGCTTTCGCGAGCAAGCCCGCTCCCACAGGGGGCGGCGGGGGAGCCATTTCATTATTTGATGTGTATAGGGCGCTAGATCAGCTCAATTCAAGCCAGATCGGCGCATGGTCCGATGGTTTTTCCATCCCGCGCAGGTCGTAATCCACCCCGGCATCCTTCACCCGCGGCATCAAGCCGTGGGACGCCATGATCACGTCAATCCGCAGGCCGCGCTTGGGTTCGTCTTCAAAGCCGCGGCTGCGGTAGTCAAACCAGCTGAAACGGTCGGCCACGTCCGGGTTCAGGTGGCGGAAGCTGTCCACCAGACCCCAGTTCTTCAGGCGCGCCATCCACTCGCGTTCTTCCGGCAGGAAGCTGCACTTGCCGGTTTTCAGCCAGCGTTTCATATTGTCCGGGCCGATGCCGATGTCGCAGTCTTCCGGGGAAATATTCACATCACCCATCACCACGACAGGCTGGTCGTTGGTGAACTGGCTTTCCAGCAGGTGCTGCAAATCGTTGTAGAAGCGTTGTTTGGCCGGGAATTTGGTCGGGTGGTCGCGGCTTTCGCCCTGCGGGAAATAGCCGTTCATGATCGTCACCGGTACGCCATTGGCATCGGCGAACGTGCCCCAGATGAAACGCCGCTGAGCGTCTTCTTCATCGGTGGCGAAGCCTTTGTGCAGAGCAATCGGCTCTTGGCGCGAGAGCAGGGCGACGCCGTAATGGCCTTTTTGCCCGTGGAAATACACGTGGTAGCCCAGGGCCTGAACCTCGGCCAGCGGGAACTGGTCGTCGTGGACCTTGGTTTCCTGCAGGCCAATGACGTCCGGCTGGTGCTTCTCGATCAGCGCCGCCAGCTGATGCGGGCGAGCGCGCAGCCCGTTGATGTTGAAGGAGACGATCTTCATGGTCGGCAGTCCTGGCAAAAAGGCGATGCTAGCTGACATGTAGGAATGGGGCCAGTGTGGGGTGAGGGGATTCTTGTTTGGCAGTAGGGATGTGGCGGCAGAACCGGCGTCTTCGCGAGCAAGCCCGCTCCCACAGTAGATCGTGGTGCAGGCGCCTAATGTCTTCAGTCTGGTCTATACCTTGTGGGAGCGGCGGTGCGACGATTCGACTTGCTCGCGAAGACGGCTTAAGCAGCAACACTGATTCGGATCAGCAGGGAACTGTGCCAGCGCTATAGGCTCGTAACCAGAAGAGTGCCGTCATTTGAACGGTGCCCCGGGGAGAAATACCGTTATGCCTGAAACCTCGACCGCCATCGCCGACATCCACATGCTCGACAGCGGCTACTCCCGCGAAGCACGCTCCCTGCTGTACCAGGCTTACCGTCACGAGCCGACGTTCAGCTACTTATTCGAAGCCGAGCGCCCCGGATACGAACAGCGGGTGCGGGCGACGGTGCGTGAACTGGTCAAACAACACTTCCTCCAGGACCTGCCGGCCATCGGCCTGCTGGTCAACGACCGCTTGATCGGCATCGCCCTGATCGCGCCGCCGCAACGTCGCCTCGGCATCACCGAAAGCTGGGCCTGGCGCCTGCGCATGGTGCTCAGCACCGGTTTTCGCTGCACTCGACGCTACCTCGAATATCACGATGCCGTCACGGCGTGCGTACCGTCCGATGCGGTGCACGTGCTGCCATTGTTGGGGATTCACCCGCAATTCCAGGGCAAACACTTCGGCGAACAACTGCTGCAAGCGGTGCACAACTGGTGCGCGGTGGATGAGCACTCTGAGGGTGTGATCCTCGATACCGGGAATCCTCGTTATCTCGACTTCTATAAACGTCAGGGCTATGAGGAAATCGGCGAAGTGGCGGTAGGACCGATCCGTGAACACGTGTTTTTTCACGCCAATCCTCAGGTGTTACAAACCGCAACGGCATAAAGGTAGAACTTTCACGGCACCCCAGGCTCTATCAGGCTCCCAAGCTCGTGATAGCATCCGCGCCTATGAAGTTTCCAGGAAGATTTACCAGTGGCGTGCTCATGCTGTTATCCAGCTGCGCGGCGCTGGCGCAAAGTGAATTGGATGTGCGGATCAAACCGTCCAACGATGAACTGAAAGCCAATATAGAGGGCTATATCGGCAGCCTCGGCGATCGTGACGAAGAAGCGTTGCTGCGCTTCAGTCGTGGCGCCGAAGAACAGGCGCGCAAGGCCGCCCAGGCCTTGGGTTATTACCAGCCGCAAATCGACAGCGAAGTGAAGGGCGGCGAGAAGCCGCGCCTGACGCTGAAGATCGACCCAGGCGAACCGATCCATTTGCGCAACGTCACCGTGCGCATCGACGGCCCGGCCGCGTCCCTCAAATCCTTTCGAAAACCGCCGCCGGAGCTGCTCCAGCCTGGCGCCGTGCTCAATCATGGCCATTACGAAGACGCCAAGCGCCTGATCCAGAACCAGGCCTCGCGTTTCGGCTTTTTCAGTGGCCGTTTCACCAGCCAAAAGCTGTTGGTGGACCCGCGTGCCGGTGTGGCGGACGTCGAACTGATCTACGACAGCGGCCCGCGCTACGCCCTCGGCAAGGTCACTTTTGAAGGCGACACGCCGTTCGACGAAGACTTGCTGCAACGCATGGTGCCGTTCAAGGCCGGTGCGCCGTATGACTCCGAACTGATCGCCGAACTCAACCAGGCCCTGCAATCGAGCGGCTATTTCGAGGGCGTGCGGGTGGACGCGGCACCCACCGCCTCCAAGGACGATGTGATCCCGGTGGCGGTCAAGCTCGACACCCGCAAGCCGCGAACCATGGGCCTGGGCTTGGGCTACTCCACCGACGTCGGCCCGCGGATCAAGGCTAACTGGACCCGACACTGGGTCAACCCGCAGGGCGACAGCTATGGCTGGGAAGCCGAACTGTCGGCGCCACGGCAGAACGTCGGGGTGTTCTACGACATCCCGCTCGACCCACCGCTGACCGACAAGTTGCGCTGGGCCGCCGGCTATCAATATGAAGACATCGACGGCTCTGACACCCAGAGCAAGCTGCTGACCCTCGGCCCGGAATGGCACAGCAAGCTGCCCAGCGGCTGGCAGCGGGTGGTCTCGCTCAAATGGCAGCGCGAGGAATATACCCTCGGCGATGACTCGGGCTTGAGCACATTGCTGATGCCCGGCGTCAGCTATTCGTACCTCAAAAGCGATAACCGCATCGACCCGCACAACGGCTATCGCCTGACGTTCGAAACCAAAGTTGCCAAGGAAGGGCTGGGCTCGGACACCAACCTGGTTTACGGCACCGCGCTGATCAAAGGCTTGACCACGGTTTTCGATAACCACCGTTTCCTCGCTCGGCTGCAGGTGGGTGGCAGTGCTACCAACGGCTATAAGTCCGTGCCGCCGTCCCTGCGTTTCTTTGCCGGTGGCGATCAGAGCGTGCGCGGTTACGACTATCAGAGCCTGTCCCCGGAAAACTCCGAGGGCGACCGCATCGGTGGCCGTTACATGGTCGCTGGCAGCGTCGAGTATCAATACTCCATCGCCGAGAAATGGCGGATCGCGACTTTCGTCGACCAAGGCAACTCCTTCAACACCCTCGAACTGCCGAACCTCAACGAGCGCGGCGTCGGTATCGGCATCCGTTGGGTCTCGCCTGTGGGGCCGCTGCGCCTCGACCTGGCCCATGCGCTGGACGACGACGGCGGCATTCGACTGCACTTTTCCATGGGGCCTGAGCTGTGAATCGTGGTTTGAAAATAACGCTGCTGGCGATTCTGGCGCTGCTGATGCTGGTCATCCTGGCGGTGGCCACGGTGCTGGGTACGGCGACGGGCAGTCGCTGGGCACTGGGGTTTGTGCCGGGGTTGACCGTGGAGAATTTCCAGGGCCGTTTGGGCGGCCAGTGGAGCGCCGATCATCTGCTGTGGCAGCAGGGCAGCAGCCGGGTTGAACTGAATAAAGTGATCTTCGCCTGGTCGCCGCTTTGCCTGACGCGCATGACCCTGTGCATCGAGCAATTGCAGGCCGATCAGGTCAGCCTGCAATTCCCGCCGAGTACTGAAGAAGCGAGCAGCGGCCCGATCAAACTCCCTGATTTGAAACTGCCGGTGGCGATTGAACTCGGTGACGTCAAAGTCGGCAGCCTGCTGTTCAACGGCAGCGAAGAGCTCAGGGGCCTGCAACTGGCGGCGCACTGGACGGCCAAAGGGTTGCAGATCGACTCGGTGCAATTGCAACGTGACGACCTGAGCCTGAACCTCTCCGGCCTGCTGCAACCCGGCGGCAACTGGCCGCTGACCGCTGAAGGCACGCTGACGATGTCGACGCCCGCGCCTTGGGTACTGGCCTTGAAAGTTGACGGCGACCTGCTGAAAATCCTGAACCTTAAGGCCGACAGCAGCGGCTACCTGAACGGGCAATTGACCGGCGAGCTGCAACCGCTGGTGGACAACCTGCCGGCCAAGGTGCGAATCACCGCCGACGGCTTCAAGCCCGGCGACGATCTGCCGGACACTCTGCAACTCAATCAACTGGAACTCACTGGCGACGGCGACCTGAAAAACGGTTACCAATTGTTCGGCAAAGCGACGCTGCCCGCCGAGAAAGGCCCGGTCGCGCTATTGCTGCAAGGCAAGGTCGACGCCAAGGGCGCGCAGATTGCCGGCCTCGACCTGACCGCCAACGACAAGCAAAGCCTGAAACTCACCGGCAACCTAGACTGGAGCAAAGGTTTCAGCGCCGAGGCAAAAATCGACTGGCTGGACTTTCCGTGGCATCGGCTTTATCCGCTAATCGACGAACCGCAAGTCGCGTTGCGCAGCTTCAGCGGCGAAGTCTCCTACACCGACGGCAAATACCTCGGTAACTTCAAAGCCGCGCTGGATGGCCCGGCCGGGGCCTTCAGCCTGAGCAGCCCGTTCAGCGGCGATCTGACGAAAATCTACCTGCAACAATTCCAACTCGAAGCCGGGCAGGGCAAGGCCGAAGGCCACCTGAACCTGCAATTCGCCGATGGCATCGCCTGGGACACCGCGCTGGACCTGTCGGCGATCAACCCGGCGTACTGGATGGCGGAACTGCCGGGCACACTGGCCGGGCCGTTGCGCAGTAAAGGCGAGATGAAGAATGAAAAGCTCAGCCTGACTGCCGATCTCGATTTGAAAGGCAAACTGCGCGGCCAACCAGCGGTGATCCAGGCCAAGGCTGATGGCGGCGGCGAGCAATGGAACCTCAGTGCCTTGCAGATTCGCCTTGGCGACAACAGCATCAACGGCAAGGGCAGCCTGCAACAGAAACTCGCCGGGCAGATCGATATCAAGTTGCCGCGACTGGCCCAACTCTGGCCGCAACTGCGCGGCCAGCTCAATGGTCGGGTCGATGTCGCCGGCACGCTCAAGGCGCCGCAAGGCAAGCTCGGGTTGCAAGGTTCGCAACTGGCCTTCCAGGATAATCGCCTGCAAAGCCTCAATCTCGATGCCACCCTCGACGGCGCCCAACGGGCGAAGATCGACCTCAAGGGCAGCGGCATCCAGGCCGGCGACACCTCGCTGGGCACCCTGACGGCTAGTGGCCAGGGCGATATCAAGAACCAGAAACTCAGCCTCGACCTGCAAGGGCCGAAGCTGAAACTGGCGCTCGGGCTGGACGGCGCACTGGACAAGGGCAATTGGCGCGGGCGCCTGGCCAGCGGCGATATCCAGGCCGGCGGTCAGGACTGGAAGCTGCAAGGCCCGGCGAAGCTTGAACGACTGGCGGACGGCAAAATCAATTTCGGCGCCCATTGCTGGATGTCGGGTGACGCCAGTTTGTGCGGCGAAGACCAGCGCCTGATGCCTGAACCGAAGCTGCGTTATCACCTCAAGCAATTCCCGATCGACAGCCTCGCCCAATGGTTGCCGAAGGATTTCGCCTGGCAGGGCAAGCTTAACGCCGACCTGCAACTCGACCTGCCGGCCAGCGGCCCGAACGGTCAGATCAGCATTGACGCCAGCGGCGGCACCTTGCGCATGAAAGAGAAAGATCAGTGGCTGGACTTCCCCTACCAGACCCTGAAACTCACCAGCAAACTCACGCCCAAGCGCATCGACACCGACCTCAACTTCGTCGGCGGCAAGTTGGGCGAATTGATGGTGCAGGCGCAAATCAACCCGTTGCCGAAGAACAAACCGCTGACTGGCTCGTTCCGCCTCAATGGCCTGGACCTGTCGGTGGCCCGGCCGTTTGTGCCGATGGTCGAGAAACTCACCGGCCGCTTGAATGGCAGCGGCACGCTCTCCGGCGGGTTGCTGGCGCCGCTGGTCAACGGCAACCTCGTGCTCAGCGATGGCGAAGTATCCGGGGCTGAATTGCCCATCAGCCTCGAGGCCTTGCAGCTTCAAGCGGTGATCGCCGGCGAAACCGTGCAATTGAATGGCGGCTGGAAAAGCGGCAAGACCGGGCAGGGCAGCTTGAACGGCAACATCGCTTGGGGTCAGGCGCTGGTCGTCGACCTGTCGCTCAAAGGCACGCAATTGCCGGTCAGCGTTGAGCCCTACGCCAAGCTCGAAGTGGCGCCGGACCTGAAAATTTCGATGAAGGGCGATGAGCTGTCTATCGCCGGCAAAGTGCTGGTGCCCAAGGGTGAAATCACCGTGCGCGAGTTGCCGCCGTCGACGGTCAAGGTCTCTGATGACACGATCATCGTCGGTGCGCAAACCGAGGATGGCAAGCCACCGATTGCCATGAAAATGGACATCGATGTGGTGGTCGGTGACGACAAACTTGCCTTCGCCGGTTTTGGCCTGACCGCGAATGTGCAAGGTCATGTGCACATCGGCGACAACATGGACACTCGCGGCGAGCTCTGGCTCAACGACGGTCGTTATCGCGCCTACGGCCAGCGCCTGACGGTGCGTCGGGCACGCCTGCTGTTCGCAGGTCCCATCGATCAACCGTACCTGGACATCGAAGCCATTCGCCAGACCGACGATGTGATCGCCGGTATACGCCTGAGCGGCAGCGCCGAACAGCCAACCACGCAAATCTTCTCAGAGCCAGCCATGAGCCAGGAACAGGCATTGTCCTATCTGGTGTTGGGACGTCCATTGAGCACCACCGGCGAAGACAACAACATGCTCGCCCAAGCGGCCCTCGGGTTGGGGTTGATGGGCAGCTCCGGGGTGACCAGTGGCTTGGCCAAGGACTTGGGCATTCAAGACTTCCAGCTCGACACCCAAGGCAGCGGCAACACCACCAGCGTGGTGGCCAGCGGCAATATCTCCGAGAAGCTCAGCTTGCGTTATGGGGTCGGCGTGTTTGAACCGGCCAACACCATTGCGCTGCGCTACAAGCTGAGCAAGAAGGTTTATCTCGAAGCGGCCAGTGGTGTGGCCAGCTCGCTGGATATCTTTTACAAGCGGGATTTCTAAACGCCCGCGCCTTCCAGAAAGACTGAGTCGCGCATTTCGTGATCAAGCCGCCCCCACATTGGTGGGGGTGTGTGCCGTCATCGGACGTGCGCCTGACATCAAAATGTCATTCGTTTATCGCGTGAACGCCATGTTCGCTGAGTAATGTCCTCGCCAATGAGATCGATCTCAAGCGAGTGACAATGACTGATTTGAAAGAAGTTGCGCGACTGGCAGGTGTATCGCGGGCAACTGCCGCGCGGACCTTTGCCTCCCCCGAGGTGGTGCGTCCGGCGACCCGCGAGCAAGTCTTCGCCGCTGCCCGCGAACTGGGTTTTCGGCCCAATCGCCTCGGCCGCCAACTGCGTTTGCAAACCACCAACCTGATCGGGGTGGTGGTCCCCAATCTCCTCAATCCGGTGTTCGCCGAGCAGTTTCAGGCCATGGAGCGGGCCGCGCGTTTGCGTGGCTACAACTTGTTGCTGGCGACCACCGATTACAACAGCGAGCGTGAAAGCGCGGTGGTCGAGGAGTTGTTGCGTCAGCGGGTTGATGGGCTGGTGCTAACGGTCACCGATGCCGAAAGCAACCGCGTACTGCAAAGCCTCGCCAGCGAGGACACGCCGTTTGTGCTGGCTTATCACCAACCGGGCAATCCCGATTACAGCGCGGTGTCGGTCGACAACCGCGCCGGGATGGCGCTGGCCACGCGTTATTTGCTGGACGCGGGGCATCGGCGGATTGGCATGGTCGCCGGCCCGGCATTGCAGTCCGACCGTGCCCGCCTGCGTTACGCCGGTTATGGCGACGCGATGCGTGAGCACGGCCTCGACAGCTTGCCGGTAATCGAAATGCCCGCCCATACCCAGGCCGATTTCGCCGCCCTTGAACCTTTTTTGTCCGGACCACAGGCGCCCAGCGCGTTGGTCTGTTCCAACGATTTGCTGGCGATCAGCCTGATCGCCGAACTGCGCCGGCACGGCTGGAACGTGCCTCGACAACTCTCGGTGATCGGTTTTGACGGCATAGCCCTGGGCACACAAATGCACCCCACGCTTTGCAGCGTGGTGCAGCCAATCGCCACGCTGGCCAGCACCGTCATTGATCAACTGTTGGCGCAGATTACTGGCGCCGCCCCGGTTTCCCATTGCCTGCCTTGCCATGTCCGGCCCGGCGAAAGTACTCAACCCTACGAGGAGACACTCGATGATCCGCTTCACTAAAACCCTGGCGGTGTTATGGCTGTGTGGCATGGCCGGCCTGGCCCAGGCCGCTGAAACGGCGATTTGCTACAACTGTCCGCCGGAATGGGCGGACTGGGGCACGCAACTCAAGGCCATTGCCGACACCACGGGCGTGCAGGTACCGCTGGATAACAAAAACTCCGGCCAGTCCCTGGCGCAGTTGGTTGCCGAGCATGCCGCACCGGTAGCGGACGTGGTGTATTACGGCGTGACGTTCGGTTTGCAGGCACAAAAAGCCGGAGTGGTCGGGGCATACAAACCCAAGGGCTGGGAGCAGATTCCGGCCGGGTTGAAAGACCCCCAGGGGCATTGGTTTGCGATTCATTCCGGCACGCTGGGGATAATGGTCAACGTCGATGCGCTGGGCGGCTTGCCGGTTCCACAGAGCTGGGCTGATCTGCTCAAGCCTGAGTACAAAGGCATGGTCGGTTACCTTGACCCGTCCAGTGCATTCGTCGGTTACGTGTCGGCGGTCGCCATTAATCAGGCAATGGGCGGGACCCTGGATAACTTCGCGCCCGCCATCGATTACTTCCAGAAACTGGCGAAAAACGCGCCCATCGTGCCGAAACAAACCGCGTATGCGCGGGTGCTTTCCGGTGAGCTGCCGATTCTGGTCGACTACGACTTCAACGCTTACCGCGCGCGCTACAAAGACAAGGCCAATGTCGCGTTCGTGATTCCCAGGGAAGGCAGTATCAGCGTGCCTTACGTGATGAGCGTGGTCGATAACGCGCCGCATCGCGCCAACGCCGAAAAAGTCCTGGATTTTGTACTGTCCGACCAGGGGCAGGCGTTGTGGGCCAAGGCGTATCTGCGCCCGGTTCGCGAGATGAAGATGCCGACCGACGTCGCCGCGCAGTTCCTCCCAGACAGTGACTATGCCCGCGCCGGCGTGGTCGATTACGAAAAAATGGCGGCGGTGCAGGAAGCCTTTGCTGCGCGCTATCTGAGTGAGGTCAAGTAAGTGACGACTGTGCCGCTCAACGTGCAGGACGTCTCGTCCCGCCGCGATGTTTTGCAGCGCTTGAGACCGACAGCTGCCTGGGCGCTGGCCCCGGCGGCAGCGGTCCTGCTCGCGTTCTGGCTGTTGCCGCTGGCGCATTTGATTCTGCTGGGTGGGCAACGGCGTGACGGCAGCGACACTGGCTATTGGCAAGTGCTGAGTAGTGCGCAATACCTGGGCAGCCTGGTGCAGACCTGCATCCTGGCGGCGGTGGTGACACTGGCGGCGTTGCTGGTCGGTGGCATCAGCGGGGTATTTCTCGCTCGCCAGCAGTTCTTCGGGCGCTCGGCGTTGGTTGCGCTGCTGACGTTTCCGCTGGCGTTTCCCGGGGTGGTGGTCGGTTTTCTGGTGATTCTGCTGGCAGGTCGACAAGGCCTGTTTGCCGCGCTCGGTCTAGAGCTGGCGGGTGAGCGCTGGATTTTCGCTTACTCGCTGACGGGGCTGTTCATCGGTTATCTGTACTTCTCGATTCCGCGGGTGATTCTCACGGTGATGGCCGCGTGTGAAAGCCTTGATCGCAGCCTGGAAGAAGCCGCGCACTCACTCGGTGCCGGGCATTGGCGGGTGGTGTGCGACGTGATCGTGCCAGGGCTGGCCCCTGCGCTGGTGTCCTGCGGCGCCATATGTTTCGCGACGTCGATGGGCGCTTTCGGCACTGCGTTCACCTTGGGCACACGGCTGAACGTGACCCCCGTGGCCATCTATAACGTGTTCACCAACTACGCCAATTTCACCGTGGCCGCTGCGCTGTCAGTCATCCTCGGAGCAGTCACCTGGGCGGTGCTGTTACTGGCACGGCGCGTGGCCAAACAGTCGGGGGCGGTTTTTTGAAACGAACAACGCTGTTTATCGCACAGCTGGTTTTTACCCTGCTGGTATGTGCCTTCATGTTGGTGCCCGTGCTGATGTCGTTGTTGGCGGGGCTGACGCGCAATTACTTCGTCGGGGTGTCCAGTGGCCTGACGTTGGACTGGTTGATACAGGTCTGGCAAAGCTACTCGCCGACGGTCTGGTTATCGCTGCAATTGGCGGTTGCCTGTGCCGTGTGCGTTTGCGTGATCGGCGTGCCGGCGGCTTATGCCCTGGTGCGGATGAACAACCGCTTCAGCCGCGCATTCGAAGAGCTGATGGTGTTGCCCGTGGCAATGCCGGGCTTGGCCAGTGCCTTGGCGTTGCTGCTTACCTACGGGAAGTTCGGCGAATTTCGCAGCAGTTGGCTGTTTATCCTGGTGGGCCATGTGCTGTTTACCTTGCCGTTTCTGGTGCGCCCGGTGATGGCGGTGATGCAGCGTCAGCAACTGCCGACACTCGAAGAAGCAGCGGCGAGTCTCGGTGCCGGGCCGATCAAGCGTTTCTTCAGTGTGGTAGTGCCCAATTGTCGGGCCGGGATACTGGCCGGGGTGCTGATGGTCGTCACCCTGTCGTTGGGTGAGTTCAACCTGACCTGGATGCTTCACACTCCAATGACCAAGACCTTGCCGGTGGGCCTGGCCGACAGCTATGCCTCGGCGCGGCTGGAAGTGGCCAGCGCCTACACCCTGATATTTCTGTTGATGATCGTGCCGCTGCTGATTGCGTTGCAGGCCATCAGCGCCCGTCTTTCTCGTGGAGAGCGTCGATGACTGGAACCACTATTCGCCTGCAGGGTTGCCGCAAGGCGTTCTCTGACGGCACCGTTGCTGTAGATGATTTGAACCTGACCATCGAGGCCGGGGAAACCCTGGCGATCCTCGGCCCGTCCGGTTGCGGTAAAACCACCACGTTGCGCATGATCGCCGGTCTTGAGCGCCCGGATGTCGGGCGGATTTTTTTACCGACAGGGACGTCACACGCCTGCCCATCGAGCGCCGCGACGTGGGCATGGTGTTTCAGAATTACGCGTTGTTTCCGAACCTGGACGTGGCCGGCAATATTGTTTACGGCCTGAAGATAAGAGGCCTGTCGCCCGCCGAACGCAACAAGCGTTGCGCCGAGTTGCTAGAACTGGTCGGCCTGCAGGATCACGGCAAACGCCGCATTCACGAGTTGTCCGGCGGCCAGCGTCAACGGGTAGCACTCGCCCGTGCGTTGGCACCCCGGCCTCGGGTGTTGCTGCTCGATGAGCCGTTGGCGGCGCTGGATGCACAGTTGCGCGAACGGCTGCGCAGCGAGCTGGATCAACTGCTGCGCAGCTTGCGCATTACCTCGGTGTTTGTGACGCACGACCAGGGCGAGGCCATGGCGCTGGGGGATCGGATTCTGGTCATGGAGCGCGGACGCGTCGCGCAACTTGCCACGCCGCGAGACATCTATCAGCAACCCGCCAACGCGTTTGTCGCCAGTTTCGTCGGCAACCTCAATGCGTTCCCGGTGATCGAACCGACCGCCCATGGCTTGAAGGTCAGCGGCGGCGAGTTGCCCTGGAAGGGCATACCCGTGCCGAAGACGGTGTACTGCCGTCCTGAGCACTTGCGGGTGATGGACGGTGCCGGGCATGTGCGCGGTCGTCTGGTGGGGCAGTTTTTCCAGGGGGCGCAAAGCCGCCTGTTGGTGGACGTTGGGGCTGAGCAGCCATTGCTGGTCGACAGCGCTGACGGCGTCATTCATGCCACCGGCGCGCTGATTGCCCTGGCCATAGAACCACACGTGTTGTTCACCCTGCATTCGTAATGTTTTTGTTTAAGAGCACTTATTTTGAACAGTCCGTTTCTTATTGCGCAGATCAGCGATTTGCACCTTAAAGCCGATCAAAAGCTGACCTACGGCGTGGTCGATTGTCTGGGAGCGTTGCGGCGCGCGGTCGATCATTTGAATGCCAGGCAGCCGCGCCCCGACATCGTGGTCATCAGCGGCGACCTGGTGGATTTCGGCCGTGCCGATGAATACGCGGTGCTGAAGCGCGAACTGGCGCGTTTGCACATGCCTGTCTATCTGGTACCCGGCAATCACGATGATCGCGAGCAGCTACTGGCGGGATTTACCCATCACTGCTATTTGCCGACTAACGCAAATGCGCCGCTTGATTGGGTGGTCGAGGAGCACCCGGTGCGCCTGATCGGCCTGGACTCGACCCGGCCTGGCGCCCATGGCGGTCAGGTGCTGGACAGCCAGTTGCGCTGGCTCGATGAGCAATTGTCCCGTCGCCCCAATGTACCGACGCTGTTGATTCTCCATCATCCGCCGTTTATCACCGGCATCGGCCACATCCGGAACCACGAGACCGTTTATCAATGCTGCTGCGCTGGAAGCGCTCGTCGCTCGCCATCCGCAGGTAGAGCGCTTGCTCTGCGGGCATTTGCATCGGCCGATGCAGCGTCGCTTCGGCGGCTCGCTGAGTTGTGTGTGCCCCGGCACTTCCCACCAGATCGTGCTGGATCTGGAGGAATCCGCACCTGCACATTTCAATCTGGAGCCGGCGGGGTACTTGGTGCATCGCTGGCATCCGCTACACGGTCTGGTGACCCACAACGCCGTGTTCGGTGAATACGCCGGGCCTTATCCGTTTTATGACGTTCATGGATTGATCGACTGATAACACCAGGACGATGACGATGCTGTCCTTATTTAGTTTGGGGAGGTTTTAACGACGGCCACTTAATACGGTTACACGACGTTTATCTCAATGATGACTTAATGCACGGACCTATCCATTGGTGGGCCCGTTGCTTCCTGCTGTCTTTTTACTGCGCACAGAACATGGCTTCTGCGCTGGAGTTCGCCCTGATGAAAGCCTCGTTCCAAGTATTAAGTTTTTTGACCGGCGGTTTGGGCATGGCCCTGAGTCCCTTGGCGTCTGCTGATTTCATTAATGACAGTAAAGCCAACTTGAACTTGCGTAACTTCTATTTCAATAACGATAACCGCGACGGTGCCGCCGCGCCGTCGAAAATCGAAGAGTGGGGCCAGGGCTTCATGCTCAACTATCAGTCGGGGTTCACCGACGGTACGGTGGGTTTCGGTCTGGATGCGATCGGTTTGCTTGGGATCAAGCTCGATAGCGGTGAAGGACGGCATGTCGGCAGTTCAATGATTCCCAGCGATGGCGATAAGGCCGCGGACCAATGGGGCCGTGTCGGCGCGACGGCAAAGATGCGGTTCTCCAAGACCGAGTTGCGCTACGGCACCTTGCAGCCGAAGTTGCCGATTCTGGTGGCGAACGATGGCCGACTGCTGCCACAAACCTTTGAGGGCGGTCAGGTCACCAGCAACGAACTCGATAACCTGACCTTTACCGCCGGCCAAATTGAGCATGCCACTGGCCGTGGTTCCAGCGACAGCGCCGGCCTTGCGGTGGCGGGTGCCACCCAGGAAAGCAACAAGTTCACCTTTGCCGGCGGTGATTACAAACTGACTAAAGACCTGACTGCCCAGTATTACTACGCCAATCTCGAAGACTATTACCAACAGCACTTCGCCGGTTTATTGCATGTACTGCCGTTGGGTGAATACGGCTCGCTGAAAACCGACTTGCGATATTTCAAGACCACTTCCGATGGCAAGAACAGCAGTGCAGCCGGGCGTGCCAGTGGCTACAAGTTCGGGGGGTATACCAAAGACGGGACGGGTGAAATCGACAACGATACCTGGAGTGCGGCATTTATTTACTCGTTAGGCGGCCATGCCATTACGGCGGGTTATCAAAGCGTTTCCGATGACAGCAACTTTGCTCAACTCAATCAGGGCGGGTTGGTCGACAAAGGCGAGGGCGGCGCCAGTCTTTATCTGTACACCGACCGCACCATTCAAACCTTCATCCAGGCCGGTGAGCGAACCGCTTTCGCACAATACGCCTACGATTTCGCCGCAATGGGAGTTCCAGGCCTGAAGGCTTCGGTCATGTACCTCAAGGGCAGCAACATCCAGACGACCAGCGGCCAGGACGCGAGCGAATGGGAGCGAGATATCTCCCTGGATTATGTGATTCAAAGTGGCGCGTTGAAGAACGTCGGCTTCGGCTGGCGCAACGCAATGTCGCGCAGCGATATCGCCCGCGACCAGGATCAGAATCGCCTGATCGTGAGCTATTCCATTCCTTTGATGTAAGGCCGCCTTAAAGCCCATCGGCGAACAGGTTCACGATTACGTGCGTGATCCTGTTCCTGCCGACGATTTGCCCCGCCCCATCTCCCCGCCGCTGATCAGCTAAATACAAAGCATCCTAACTATTACGTTGACATTCGCTGCCTAGGCAGTAACATCTCGACATACATTCTCTGCCTAGGCAGCTAATTGGTGGTCAGATGAAACATTTCACCCCAGACGAATTCCGTAATTGCCACCTCGGCCTCTTGCTCGGGCGCGCTGCGCTGCTCAAGGACCGGATCATCGACACGCACATGGAACCCCACGGCATCACCGCCGCGCAGTTCAAAGTGCTGATCATCATGGCCCAGTTCGGTGTCGATACCCCGGCCGAGCTGTGCCGTCACCTGTCGCTGGACAGCGGTTCGATGACGCGCATGCTCGATCGTCTGGAGCAGAAAGGATTTCTTGCCCGTCAACGCTCCGAGGCTGATCGACGCCAGGTGCAACTGATGTTGACTGAGGAAGGCCAGAAGCTCGCCGACCGCCTGCCGCACATCGGCGCCGACGCCATGAATGAACTGGCTGGCGCCATCAGCCCGGACGAGTTGAAAACCCTGGAATTGATCCTGAAGAAAATCTTGGTAGCAGCCGGTGACTCGATCACGCTGCTGCGGGTAGGTGATAAATGAGCAGTAGAACCTTGCGTAGCGGCCTGAGCCTGGTGCTCGCGGCCATGACCCTGGCCGGTTGCGCCAGTTACAGCGGCTTGGACACCGAAGGCAAAAGCCTCGATGCGAAAACCCTGAAGGCCGGGCAATCCCTCACTGGCGTGACCTTGTCGCCGGCGGCCTGGCCGAAAAGCGACTGGTGGAAAAGCCTCGGCGACCCACAACTCGACGGTCTGATCCGCGAAGCCCTGCACGACAGTCCGGACATGCAAATCGCCGAAGCCCGCGCCCACCAAGCCAGTGCCGCCGCATATGCCGCCGACGCTGCGCGGATGCCGACCCTCGATGCCAGCGCCGGCGTCAGTCGTTCGCGGCTGGCCAAAGATCAAGACCCGTCGGGTAAGGGCGACACCTACGCCACCGTGCGTAACATCAGCGCCAGTTTCAATTACAACTTCGACCTCTGGGGCGGTCAGCGTGACGCTTGGGAAGCCGCACTGGGCCAGGCCCGCGCCGCCGAAGTCGATCAGCAAGCCGCGCAATTGACCTTGTCCGCCGACGTCGCTCGCGCCTACAGCGATCTGGGGCAGGCGCACATCGTTTATGACTTGTCCAATGACGACCTCAAGCGCACCAAACAAATGCTTGATCTGAGTCAGCGTCGTTTGAATTCCGGGATCGACAGTCAGTACCAGTTCCAGCAGACCGAAAGCCTGGAAGCCAGCTCCGAAGCGAGCCTGATCGACGCCGAAAAACAGCTGAACAGCGCCAAAATTGCATTGGCCGTACTGCTCGGCAAAGGTCCGGACCGCGGCAACGAAATCACCCGGCCGAAAATCCTTCAGGCCAGCGCCGTGGCCTTGCCGTCGGTGCTGCCGGCCGAGTTGCTCGGTCGTCGCCCGGATCTGGTCGCGGCACGCTGGCGGGTTGAGGCGGCGAGCAAGAACATTGCCGCAAGCAAAACCCAGTTCTATCCCAACCTGAACCTTACGGCCGCTGCCGGTGCCGAATCCTTATTGGGTGACGCAATGTTCGGTTCGGCCAGTCGTTTCTTCAATATCGCGCCGACGATTTCGGTGCCGATTTTCGACGGTGGCCGCCTGCGCGCCAACCTCGATTCCCGCGACGCCGACTATGACCTGGCGGTGGCGCAGTACAACAAGAGTCTGGTCAAGGCGCTGGGGGATGTCAGCGACACCATCAACCAGTTGCGCGATATCGGCCGGCAGATTGGTGCCCAGCAGCACGCCACCGAGATCGCCCAGGACTCTTACAACACCGTGGTCCAGCGCTACGGTTCCGGCATCGGCAATTACCTGGATGTGCTCAGCATCGAACAGCAATTGCTCCAGGCCCAGCGTCAACTGGCGAACCTGAATGCCGAGCAGATCGACCTGTCGATCCAACTGATGCAGGCGCTGGGTGGCGGTTTCCAGAGTGAAACCATCGCCTCGGCCAATCCAGCTCCAGCCAAGCTGAACAACTAATTCAAGGTATCTGTCATGGCCACTGCCGAAACGACTTCTGCTCCAACTAACAAAGCGCCTGAAAACGCCCCGGACACCAGCAACCCGCGCAAACGCAAAATCATGCTGACGGTGCTGGCGATTCTGGTGATCCTCGCCGGTGTCGGCGTCTGGGCCTATCACGAGCTCTACGGTCGCTGGAACGAAAGCACCGACGACGCCTACGTGAACGGCAACGTGGTGGAAATCACCCCGCTGGTCACCGGTACCGTGGTGAGCATCGGTGCCGATGATGGCGATCTGGTCCACGAAGGCCAGGTGCTGGTCAACTTTGACCCGAACGATGCTGAAGTCGGTCTGCAAAGTGCCCAGGCCAACCTGGCTCGCACCGTGCGTCAGGTTCGCGGCTTGTACAGCAATGTCGACGGCATGAAAGCCCAGGTCAACGCCCAGCAGGCTAACGTGCAAAAAGCCCAGGACAACTTCAATCGCCGGAAAAACCTCGCCGCTGGCGGCGCGATTTCCCAGGAAGAACTGTCCCACGCTCGCGACGACCTGACCTCGGCGCAAAACGCCCTGGCCAATGCCCAGCAGCAGCTCAAGACCACCAGCGCGCTGGTCGATGACACCGTCGTGTCGTCGCACCCGGATGTGATGTCCGCCGCCGCGCAAGTGCGTCAGGCTTACCTGAATAATTCCCGCAGTACCTTGATCGCGCCGGTCACCGGTTATGTGGCCAAACGCTCGGTGCAACTGGGCCAACGGGTTCAGCCGGGTACGGCGCTGATGGCGGTGATTCCACTGGATCAACTGTGGATCGACGCCAACTTCAAGGAAACCCAACTGCGTGACATGCGCATCGGCCAACCGGTGGACATCGAAGCCGACCTGTACGGCAGCGATGTGAAGTTCAGCGGCACCATCGACAGCCTCGGCGCCGGGACCGGCAGCGCGTTCGCCTTGTTGCCAGCGCAGAACGCCACCGGTAACTGGATCAAGATCGTCCAACGCGTACCGGTGCGGATTCACGTCAACGCCGAAGAGCTGGCTAAACACCCGTTGCGCGTTGGTCTGTCGACTCAGGTCGATGTGAACCTGCACGACCAGAGCGGTCCGGTACTGGCGCAACAGCCGCCACAAAAGGCTTCGTTCAGCACCAACGTGTATGACCGTCAGTTGACCGAAGCCGACGCGATGATCACCCAGTTGATCCATGACAACAGCGCTGCGGTCAGCAAGACCGCGCAACGCTGATTCGCCAATCCCTCAGCGGCGCCGGTTAAACGGCGCCGCGCACGCCAAGTTACATAGGATTCGCGATGAGCAATAACGCGTCTTTCACGCCGCCCAGCCTGCTGCTCAGCACCATTGGCCTGTCGCTGGCGACCTTCATGCAAGTGCTCGACACCACCATTGCCAACGTGGCCTTGCCGACGATTTCCGGCAACCTGGGCGTGAGTTCGGAGCAGGGCACTTGGGTCATCACATCGTTTGCGGTCAGTAACGCCATTGCGTTGCCACTGACTGGCTGGCTGAGCCGGCGTTTCGGTGAGGTGAAGCTGTTTCTCTGGGCCACGATTCTGTTTGTACTGGCCTCGTTTCTTTGCGGTATCTCGACGTCGATGCCGGAATTGATCGGTTTCCGCGTACTTCAAGGCTTGGTGGCCGGGCCGTTGTACCCGATGACGCAGACGCTGTTGATTGCGGTGTATCCCCCAGCGAGGCGCGGCATGGCCCTGGCGTTGCTGGCGATGGTCACGGTGGTGGCGCCGATTGCCGGCCCGATCCTTGGCGGTTGGATTACCGACAGCTATAGCTGGCCGTGGATCTTCTTTATCAACGTGCCGATCGGGATCTTCGCGGTGATGGTGGTGCGCTCGCAGCTCAAGGCGCGTCCGGTGGAAACCAGCCGTCAGCCGATGGACTACGTTGGTTTGATCACGTTGATCATAGGGGTCGGCGCGTTGCAGGTGATCCTCGATAAAGGCAACGACCTGGACTGGTTCGAATCGAACTTCATCATCATTGGAGCGGCGATTTCGGTGATTGCCCTGGCGGTGTTTATCATCTGGGAAATGACCGACCAACATCCTGTGGTGAATCTGCGGCTGTTTGCTTACCGCAATTTCCGTATCGGCACCATTGTGTTGGTGTTGGGTTACGCCGGGTTCTTCGGTATCAACCTGATCCTGCCGCAATGGCTGCAAACCCAGATGGGCTACACCGCCACTTGGGCCGGTCTGGCGGTAGCGCCCATCGGGATTCTACCGGTGCTGATGTCGCCGTTTGTCGGCAAGTACGCGAACAAGTTCGACCTGCGACTGTTGGCCGGCCTGGCGTTCCTGGCGATTGGCCTGAGCTGCTTTATGCGCGCCGGGTTTACCAACGAGGTCGACTTCCAGCACATCGCGTTGGTGCAACTGTTCATGGGCATTGGCGTGGCGCTGTTCTTTATGCCGACCTTGAGCATTTTGATGTCGGACTTGCCGCCGAGCCAGATCGCCGATGGCGCGGGCCTGGCGACGTTCTTGCGGACATTGGGCGGTAGCTTCGCGGCGTCGTTGACCACCTGGATCTGGATTCGCCGGGCGGACCAGCATCACGCGTACTTGAGCGAAAGCATCACCTCCTATGACCAACCGACCCGGGATGCCTTGAACACACTGGGCGGGGCGGGTACCCCGGCGTATGCGCAACTCGATCAAGTGCTGACCAGTCAGGCGTACATGCTCTCCACCGTGGATTACTTCACGTTGCTCGGGTGGGGATTCATGGGGTTGATGCTGATCGTGTGGCTGGCCAAACCGCCGTTTGCGGCGAAGGCCGGGCCGGCGGCCTCCGGTCACTAAGCAAACCCTGTGGGAGCGAGCCTGCTCGCGATAGCGGTAGATCAGTTGATAGAGATACTGACTGACATGACGCCATCGCGAGCAAGCCCGCTCCCACAAGGGTTTTGTGTTTTGGCGGTCAGTTTGCGGGTGCTGCCAGTTGTGGCGGCGGGGCGAAGTCGAAGGGTGCCAGCGCAAACCCGTTCTCATCCACCTGCAACGCCCAGCCCTGACGATCCCAATCCCCCAGCACGATGCGTTTGGCCGCTTGCTCGCCAATCTGCAACTTGTGAATCGCCGGGCGATGGGTGTGCCCATGAATCAGGGTTTTCACGGCAAATGCCTGCATGATGCGCGGCACTTCGTCCGGCGTCACATCGACAATGTCGTTAGCCTTCATCCGCGTCTGCGCACGGCTTTCGCTGCGCAGCTTGCGTGCCAGTTTATGCCGGGTGCTCAACGGCAGATGCCGGAGGATGAACAGGGTGATGGGGTTGCGCAGGTAGCGCCGCAGCTTCATATAGCCGACATCGCGGGTGCAGAGGCTGTCGCCGTGCATCAATAGCACCGGCTCGCCGTAAAACTGCACGACACTCGGGTCCTTCAGCAGCGTACAGCCGGCTTCTTTGCAGAACGCCTTGCCGAGCAGGAAGTCACGATTGCCGTGCATCAGAAAAATGGCCGTGCCGCTGTCGCTAAGATTGCGCAGGGCCTGGCAGATGGAGCGCTGGAACGGCGTCATGGCATCGTCGCCAATCCACGCCTCGAAAAAGTCGCCGAGGATGTACAGCGCACTCGCTGTCCGGGCGCGTCCGGCGAGCAAATCCAGAAACGCCCGGGTTATGTCCGGGCGCTCCTCTTCCAGATGCAAGTCTGAAATCAGCAATATCACTCAATGATCTCGGCTTTCTCGATGATCACGTCGTCTGCTGGTACGTCCTGATGGCCGGACTTGGAAGTGGTGCTCACGCCTTTGATCTTGTCGACGACGTCGGTGCCGGCAACAACTTTGGCGAATACCGCGTAGCCCCAGCCCTGAGTGGTCTTGGCGCTGTGGTTCAGGAAGCTGTTGTCAGCCACGTTGATGAAGAACTGGGCGGAAGCCGAATGCGGCTCCATGGTGCGCGCCATGGCCACGGTGTACTTCTCGTTCGGCAGGCCGTTGTCAGCTTCGTTCTGGATGCTTGGGCGCTTGTCTTTCTTTTCTTTCATGCCTGGCTCGAAACCGCCGCCCTGGATCATGAAGTTACCGATCACACGGTGGAAAACGGTGTTTTCGTAGTGGCCGGCCTTGACGTATTCGATGAAGTTGGCAACGGTCAGCGGTGCCTTTTCAGCGTTCAATTCCAGGACGATGTCGCCATGGTTGGTGGTCAGTTTGACTTGGGTCATGATCGGGGACTCTTTATAAAAGAAGCATTTTAATGAATTCGTGGGTTTCGGGGCGTTTGAGCCCTCAACCGGTTTGGCCAGCAACAGCCAAGGTGCGCAGTTTAGCGCGACAGGCGCGAATTTCGAGGCTGTTTTTCAAAACAGGTGGATTAAACACACCTGATTTAGGGCCTGCTCTGTCAGCAGCTTGACAGCATCGGCTATGATAGCGGCTTTGTTTTGTCAGGCCTTTAGTTCCGGCCGCGCACTCGTACGTTCAAGGATCCTATGAGCAAGCCCACTGTCGACCCTACCTCGAATTCCAAGACTGGCCCTGTTGTGCCGGTCAATTTCCTGCGCCCGATCATCCAGGCGGACCTGGACTCGGGTAAGCACACGCAGATCGTCACCCGTTTCCCGCCTGAGCCCAACGGCTACCTGCACATTGGTCACGCCAAGTCGATTTGCGTGAACTTCGGCCTGGCCCAGGAATTTGGCGGCGTCACGCACCTGCGTTTCGACGACACCAACCCGGCCAAGGAAGACCAGGAATACATCGACGCGATCGAAAGCGACATCAAATGGCTGGGCTTTGAATGGTCCGGCGAAGTGCGCTACGCCTCGCAGTATTTCGACCAGTTGCACGACTGGGCCGTCGAGCTGATCAAGGCCGGCAAGGCCTACGTTGATGACCTGAGCCCGGAGCAAGCCAAGGAATACCGTGGCAGCCTGACCGAGCCGGGCAAAAACAGCCCGTTCCGTGACCGTTCCGTGGAAGAAAACCTCGACTGGTTCGCCCGCATGAAGGCCGGCGAATTCCAGGACGGCGCACGTGTACTGCGGGCCAAGATCGACATGGCCTCGCCGAACATGAACCTGCGCGATCCGATCATGTATCGCATCCGTCACGCTCACCATCACCAGACCGGTGACAAGTGGTGCATCTACCCGAACTACGACTTCACACACGGTCAGTCGGACGCCATCGAAGGCATCACTCACTCGATCTGCACCCTGGAGTTCGAAAGCCATCGTCCGCTGTACGAGTGGTTCCTGGACGCTCTGCCAGTGCCGGCGCACCCGCGTCAGTACGAGTTCAGCCGCCTGAACCTGAACTACACGATCACCAGCAAGCGCAAGCTCAAGCAACTGGTCGATGAAAAGCACGTGTTCGGCTGGGACGATCCGCGCATGTCCACGCTGTCGGGTTTCCGCCGCCGTGGCTACACGCCGAAATCGATCCGCAACTTCTGCGACATGGTCGGTACCAACCGTTCTGACGGCGTCGTCGATTTCGGCATGCTCGAGTTCAGCATCCGTCAGGATCTGGACCAGAACGCTCCGCGCGCCATGTGCGTGCTGCGTCCGTTGAAGGTGGTGATTACCAACTACCCGGAAGACCAGGTCGAGAACCTCGAACTGCCGCGTCATCCGCAGAAAGAAGAACTGGGCGTGCGCAAGCTGCCGTTCGCCCGTGAGATCTACATCGACCGTGAAGACTTCATGGAAGAGCCGCCAAAAGGCTACAAGCGCCTGGAACCGAACGGCGAAGTGCGTCTGCGCGGCAGCTACGTGATCCGTGCCGACGAAGCGATCAAGGACGCCGATGGCAACATCGTCGAACTGCGTTGCTCCTACGACCCGGAAACACTGGGCAAGAACCCTGAAGGTCGCAAGGTCAAAGGCGTGGTGCACTGGGTGCCGGCGGCTGCCAGCGTCGAGTGCGAAGTGCGTCTGTACGATCGTCTGTTCCGCTCGGCCAACCCTGAGAAGGCCGAAGACAGCGCCAGTTTCCTGGACAACATCAACCCTGACTCGCTGCAAGTTCTCACTGGTTGTCGTGCTGAGCCTTCGCTGGGCAATGCACAGCCGGAAGACCGTTTCCAGTTCGAGCGCGAAGGCTACTTCTGCGCGGATATCAAGGACTCGAAACCAGGTCATCCGGTCTTCAACCGTACCGTGACCTTGCGTGATTCGTGGGGCCAGTGATTCAAGGAACATAAAGTGCTTACGATCTACAACACGCTCACCAAGAGCAAAGAAGTCTTCAAACCGCTGGATGGCAACAATGTGCGCATGTACGTCTGCGGGATGACCGTGTACGACTACTGCCACATTGGCCATGGCCGCAGCATGGTCGCGTTTGACCTGGTGACCCGCTGGTTGCGGTTCAGCGGCTATAACCTGACCTACGTGCGCAACATCACCGACATCGAAGACAAGATCATCAATCGGGCCAAGGAGAACGGCGAGCCGTTCGACGTGCTGACCGAGCGCATGATCACTGCGATGCACGAGGACGAGGCGCGCCTCAACATCCTCAAACCGGACATGGAACCGCGGGCCACCGACCACATCGCTGGCATGCAGACCATGATCCAGACCCTGATCGACAAGGGTTACGCCTACGCACCGGGCAATGGCGACGTGTACTACCGCGTCGCCAAGTTCATGGGCTACGGCAAGCTGTCGCGCAAAAAGATTGAAGACCTGCGCATCGGTGCGCGGATCGAAGTCGACGAGTCCAAGCAGGATCCGCTGGACTTCGTGCTGTGGAAAGGCGCCAAGCCGGGCGAACCGAGCTGGCCATCGCCGTGGGGCGACGGTCGTCCGGGCTGGCACATCGAGTGCTCGGTGATGGCGAGCCTGCTGCCTCGGCGCAGACTTTCGACATCCACGGCGGCGGCAGCGACCTGCGAGTTCCCGCACCATGAAAACGAAATCGCCCAGAGCGAAGCGGCGACCGGCAAGACCTACGCCAACGCGTGGATGCATTGCGGCATGATTCGCATCAATGGCGAGAAGATGTCCAAGTCCTTGAACAACTTCTTCACCATTCGCGATGTGCTGGAAAAGTACCACCCGGAAGTCGTGCGTTACCTGCTGGTGTCGAGCCACTACCGCAGCGCGATCAACTACTCGGAAGACAACCTCAAGGACGCCAAAGGCGCACTCGAGCGTTTCTACCACGCGTTGAAAGGCCTGCCGAGCGTGGCGCCGGCTGGCGGCGAAGCCTTTGTCGAGCGCTTCACTCAGGTGATGAACGACGACTTCGGCACGCCGGAAGCCTGCGCGGTGTTGTTCGAGATGGTTCGCGAGATCAACCGTCTGCGCGAGAGTGATCTCAATGCAGCGGCGGGCCTGGCGGCACGCTTGAAAGAACTGGCCAGCGTGCTGGGTGTATTGCAGCTCGAAGCCGATGACTTCTTGCAGGCCGGCGCTGAAGGCCGGGTTGATGCGGCGCAAGTGGATGTGCTGATTGCTGCGCGTCTGGCCGCTCGTGCTGGCAAAGACTGGGCCGAATCCGACCGCATCCGCGACCAGCTCACCGCCATGGGCGTGGTGCTGGAAGACGGCAAGGGCGGCACGACCTGGCGTCTGGCTGACTGATTGCTTTATTCGTTACAAACAAAAACCCGCCTTGTGCGGGTTTTTGTTTTTGGGTGTATGTCGACGGTCTTTTGAGGTGGATTAGCTCAAGAGGCCGGTACTAACAGCGACAATCAGGAAAATGCCCAGTACCGCGCGGTAAATCACAAACGGCCAGGTGGAGAACTTTTCCAGGAATTTCATCAGGCCCCAGATGGCGAAAAACGCCGAGACGCTGGCGACTACCAGACCGAAAATCAGATGGGCCCAGGCTTCCGCAGGGAGCTGCGCATGAAACAACACCCACAGTTCTTTCAGGCCGGCCAGAGCGATAGCGGGCAGACCCAACAGGAAGGAGAAACGCGCCGCTTCTTCGCGTTTGAAGTTAAGGAACAGCGCCGCCGTCAGGGTTGAGCCGGAACGGGAAACCCCTGGGATCAGCGCGCCGATCTGAGCAATACCGACAATCAGCGCATCACGCAGACGCATTTCGCCAACGGTGCGCCGGTGACGGCAACTGAGTTCGGCGGCCGCCAGCAAAACGGCCATCACCACGCATGAGATCCCGATCACCATCAGGCCTCTCAACGGGGAGTTACAGGCGTTGAGCGTCGAGGATAAGGCGATGCCAGCAATGCCGATCGGAATGGTCGCCAGCACGATGGCAACGGCTAGCTTGAACCACTGGTTGTTGTAATCACCCTGGCGCACGGCACCTATGCTGCCGGTGACAACCTGCCTCACATCCCGCCAGAAGTAACTGACAACAGCCGCCAGTGCGGCCAGTTGCATGGCGGCGGAAAACGCCGAGCCAGGATCAAGCCAGCCAAGCAGGGCGGGTACGATTCGCATGTGCGCAGTGGAAGAAACGGGCAACAGCTCAGTGATGCCTTGAATGATGCCCAGGATGCCGATTTGCAGGTAATCCAGTGAGGCGAAGCCGATATCAAGGCCGGCGGAACAGATGTTTGTCAAAGCACTTATCCTGTGAGAATAAGAGGGGAGGGAGGTGTTTGGTTCAAGACAAGCAGGTCTAAAAGCTGAAACATTTCGTCACGTTTAGCCGGCGCAGTCAATCACTGATAGGCGCAGGTTGCTTGCGGAACAAAACCGGTCTTGAACGCTCGCCAATTGACCCAGGATTAATACTTCCCTGTGGCGAGGGAGCTTGCTCCCGCTGGGTCGCAAAGCGGCCCCTCTCTTCAGAAAAGAAAGGGACTGCTACGCAGTCCATTAGGAGCAATTGCCCTCGCCACAGGTTTTTTTGCGCTTAACGACAATTCAGCTCAACGTCGCCAGCCGTTCAACCGTTTCCGGAAAACGCTCGACCAGACGAATCAAGGTAGTGGCCTGCGCATTCGGTTGTGCGCGTCCTTGCTCCCAGTTTTCCAGGGTCCGGGTATTTGTACGCAAATACATCGCGAATACCGACCGGGAAAGATTGAGCTGTTGGCGGATCGCTACCACCTCCTCGGCAGTGATTGGCACCAGTTTTGGCAACTTGACCTTGTGGGTTCGCAGCGTGACCTTGCCTTGGCGCTCGTCGGCCAAGGCTTCGAGGCCATCCATCAGTTCGGTAAAAATGTCACGTTTCATAGTGGGATCTCGTGTTGATTTCTCTATCTAGCGCTTGTCTGAAAAGTTTCTTCTGGGAAGGCGATAGGTCGTCTTGCTCGTTTTTGCTGTACACGGTGAACAGCCAGAATTGATCAAAACCTGACCACCAGTAATAAATCACCCGTCATCCGCTGCGCTTGCCTTTGCCTCGTCGCTGGTCGGAGAAGCGGATTTTGCGCAACCCGCCCATACCTTCCACGAGATCGCCCGCTTCAGGGTTTTTCAGCTGCTCCAGTTGAAAACTGCGGAACAGGTCGTCGTCCAGGTAGTCATTCCCGTGCTTTTGAAATACGGGCAATTCGATAAAGAGAGCGTCCATGTTCTGTACGTTACCTGCGTATATCTCTATCACAAGAATCGAATAGGTCAAGGCATCTGTTCTTGCCAATTCGGTCAAGTCGTTACCTTAAAGTCGGAGGCAGGATCGGGATGTAGGACGCGGCTGAATTGGCCGCGAGGGAATTCTTTACATAGGCTGCGATCTTTTGATCTTGAAACCCCAAACGCAAAAACGGCACCCGAAGGTGCCGTTTCTGTTTTCTACCGAGTATCGCTAAACGATCAACCCGCCAGCACTGCCTGCTGAACCAGAGCCAGCAACGGCTGTGGATACAGGCCGAGGAAGAACGCCAGTGCGGCGATGGCCAGCAGCATCACGCCGCCTGCACGTTGTTCCCAGTGCAGTTGCGCATCGTGGCGACGCAGGTTCGGCTCGATCAGGTACAGGGTGACCATCACGCGCAGGTAGTAGAAGACGCCGATGGCGCTGCCCAGTACCAGGGAACCGACCAGCCACCATTGGTGCGACTCGACGCCGGTAGCAATGATGTAGAACTTGCCAATGAAGCCCGCGGTCAGCGGGATACCGGCCAGGGACAGCATCATCACGGTCAGTACGGCGGTCAGGTACGGACGACGCCAGAACAGGCCGCGGTATTCGTACAGTGCGTCGGCGTCACGGCCTTTGTACGGCGAGGACATCAGGGTAATCACGCCGAAGGCGCCGAGGCTGGTGATCACGTAGGTGACCAGGTACACGCCGATGGCTTCCACGGCCAGACCTTTGCTCGCCACCAGGGCGATCAGCAGGTAACCGAAGTGAGCGATGGACGAGTAACCCAGCAGACGCTTGAGGTTGCTTTGGGTCAGTGCCAGCAGGTTACCGAACAGGATCGACGCGATGGCGATGATGGTCAGCACGTCGCTCAGCACACCGCTGCTCGCCGCTGGGGAGATCTGGAACAGACGCACCATCACCGCAAACACGGCGACTTTGGAAGCGGTCGCCAGGAACGCGGCCACCGGTGCCGGAGCACCTTCGTAAACGTCCGGGGTCCAGAGGTGGAACGGTACCAGCGACAGCTTGAACGCCAGGCCGATGAGCATCATGCCCAGGCCCATCTGAGCCAGCGAGCTTGGCAGGCCGGTAGCCGCCAGCGCCTGACCGATACCGACGAAGCTCAGGCTGCCGGAGTCGGCGTAGAGCAGGGCCATACCGAACAACAGGAACGCGGAACCGGCGGCCGACAGCACCATGTACTTGATGCCGGCTTCCAGTGACCGCTTGTTGAAGAAGGCGTAAGCCACCAGGCCGTAGACCGGCACCGACAACAGTTCCAGACCGATGAACAACCCGGCCAGGTGTTGCGCGCTAACCAGAACCAGGCCACCGGCGGCGGCCATCAGGATCAGCAGGTACAGTTCTTCGCGGTTGCCCGGGTAACCCGTGCCGCCATCGCCGAGGTAGGCGTGGGCGAGGGTCACACAAGCGAGGGTGGCGACCAGGATCAGCGCCATGTACAAGCAAGCGAAGCTATCGATTTGCAGCAGTGGGGTCACGGCCAGAGGCGCGACCTTCAAGGCTGGCAGGATCGACAGCAACGCCAGGTTCAGGCCCGCCACGGAAATCAGGAAGGTCTGCGAGTGGTTGCGGCGCCAGGCAATTGCCAACATCACCACGATGATCGTGGCGGTGGTGATCAACAACGGCGCGAGCGCGATAAAGTGTTGAGTCGTGAATTCCATAGCGCTCTTACCGGGCCGAAGCGAGTTGAGTGAAGGCGGTACCGAACCACTGCTGCACGCCATGCATCGTCGCGGCAGAGGTGTCGAGGAACGGTTGCGGGTACACGCCGATGTAAATCAGCAGCGCCGCAAGCCCAACCACCATGATCAGTTCGCGACCATCCATGCCATGCAGTACCGCGTCCGATTTGGACGGGCCGAAGTAGGCGCGGTGGATCATGATCAGCGAGTAGACCGAACCGAACACCAGGCCAGAGGTTGCAATCGCGGTGATCCACGGTGCAGCAGCGAACGTGCCGATCAGGATCAGGAACTCACCGACGAAGTTACCGGTACCCGGCAAGCCCAGCGATGCAGCGGCGAAGAACAGGCTGATGGCCGGCAGGTAAGCGATCTTCGACCACAAGCCACCCATTTCACGCATGTCGCGGGTGTGGGTGCGTTCGTACAACTGACCACTCAGGATAAAGAGTGCCGCGGCCGAAATACCGTGCGCCAGCATCTGCATCACTGCGCCCTGCAGCGCCAGTTGGCTGCCGGAGTAGATGCCGATCAACACGAAGCCCATGTGGGAAACGGAGGAGTAGGCGATCAGACGCTTGATGTCGGTTTGGGCGAAGGCCAGGAACGCACCGTAGAAGATCCCGATCAGACCGAGGGTCATGGCGATCGGCGCAAACTCGGCCGAGGCATTCGGGAACAGCGGCAGGGCGAAACGCAGCAGACCGTAAGCAGCCGTCTTCAACAAGATACCGGCCAGGTCGACCGAACCTGCGGTTGGCGCCTGGGCGTGAGCGTCAGGCAACCAGGAGTGGAACGGTACGACCGGCAGCTTCACCGCGAAGGCGATGAAGAAGCCGAGCATCAGGATGTACTCGGTAGTGAGCGACATCTTGGTTTTCAACAGGTCGGAGTAGTTGAACGTGATTACGCCGGTGCTGTTGAAGTTGACCAGTACTAGACCCAGGATCGCCACCAACATGATCAGGCCGGAAGCCTGAGTGAAGATGAAGAACTTGGTCGCTGCGTAGATCCGGGTTTTCTTGCCGTCCGAAGAACTGTGACCCCAGAGCGCGATGAGGAAGTACATCGGCACCAGCATCATTTCCCAGAAGAAGAAGAACATGAACAGGTCGAGGGCGAGGAACACGCCGACGACACCGCCCAGGATCCACATCAGGTTCAAGTGGAAGAAGCCAACGTGACGCTGGATCTCTTTCCACGAGCAGAGTACCGAGAGGATACCCAGCAGACCGGTCAGCAGGATCATCAACAGCGACAGGCCGTCGAGGGCCAGGTGCACGCTGATGCCGAAGCGCTGGATCCAGATGTGCTTGAACTCAAGCGCCCAGACCGGATCGGCGCCAGGCGCCGGAGCAAATGAATAATTACCGTGGGCCCACAGCCAGAGGCCGAGAGCGAGTTCCAGGGTCATGGTCAACAGCGCAATCCAGCGGGGGAGGGTAGCGCCGAAGCGCTCACCCATCCAGCACAGCAGGCCGCCGATGAAGGGGATCAGGATTAGCCAAGGCAGAATCATGACGGGCTCAATTCCTTTCGCAAGTTCGCAAGGTTCATATTCAGACCGCTACCAGCACGATGGCGCCGATGACCAGCACGGAGCCGGCTGCCATCGATGCCGCGTACCAACGCAGTTGACCGGTTTCGGTACGGCTCAGGGCGGTATGACCACCCTTGGCCATACGCGGGATCAAACCGATGGTTTGATCGAGCGGGTCTTTGCGCAGTGCGTGGCTGATCGCGAGGTATGGCTTGACGAACAGTTTGTCGTAGATCCAGTCGAAGCCCCAGGCAGCGAACCACCAGGCCGAAAGGAAGCGGCCGATGCCGCTGTTGGCGATTGCAGTGACGAAACGACGCTTGCCGAGAAACAGCAGTGCGGCCAGCAGGATACCGGCCAGGGCGATGGCGCCCGAAGCGATTTCCAGACTGTGCTTGGCTTCGCCGCCGGCATGGCCGACGCTCTCTGGCAGTACGCCGTGCAGCGGCGGAACGATCATCGCGCCAACGAAGGTCGACAGAACGATCAGCACCGACAGTGGCAGCCAGTGAGCGATGCCGTGACCGGCGTGGGCTTCGGTCTTCGCTTCACCGTGGAACGCGATGAAGATCAGGCGGAAGGTGTACAGCGAAGTCATGAACGCGCCGACCAGACCTGCATACAGCAGACCGTGGTTGCCGCTGGCAAACGCTTCCCAGAGGATTTCGTCCTTGGAGTAGAAGCCCGCGGTCACCAGTGGCAGGGCAGACAGTGCCGCGCCGCCGACGATGAAGCTGGTGTAGGCCAGTGGCAGTTTCTTCCACAGGCCGCCCATCTTGAAGATGTTCTGCTCGTGGTGGCAGGCAACGATCACCGCACCGGATGCCAGGAACAGCAGCGCCTTGAAGAAGGCGTGGGTCATCAGGTGGAAGATCGCGCCTTCCCATGCACCAACGCCCAGCGCCAGGAACATGTAGCCGATCTGGCTCATGGTCGAGTAGGCGAGGATGCGTTTGATGTCGGTCTGGACCAGTGCAGCAAAACCGGCGAGTACCAGGGTCACGCCGCCGACAATGCCGACCAGGTGCAGGATATCCGGCGCCAGGGCGAACAAGCCGTGAGTACGGGCGATCAGGTAAACGCCTGCGGTCACCATGGTTGCCGCGTGGATCAGTGCCGAAACCGGGGTAGGACCGGCCATCGCATCCGCCAGCCAGGTTTGCAGCGGCAGTTGCGCGGATTTACCGACAGCGCCGCCCAGCAGCATCAGGGTCGCCAGAACGATCCAGAAGTCGCCGACCTTGAAGTGCTCAGGTGCCTTGACCAGCAGTTCCTGGATATTCAGCGTGCCCAACTGTTGGAACAGGATGAACAGCCCGATGGCCATGAATACGTCGCCGATACGGGTGACGATAAAGGCTTTGAGTGCCGCGTTACCGTTGTTGCGGTTGCTGTAGTAGAAACCGATCAACAGGTACGAGCACAGGCCCACGCCTTCCCAGCCGAAGTACAGGAACAACAGGTTATCGCCCAGGATCAGGAACAGCATGCTGGCGATAAACAGGTTGGTGTAGGCGAAGAAGCGCGAGTAACCATCTTCACCGCGCATGTACCACGATGCGAACAGGTGGATCAGGAAGCCGACGCCGACAACCACACCGAGCATGGTCACGGACAGGCCATCCAGGTACAGCGCGAAGTTCGGCGTGAAGCCTTCAACGGCCATCCACTGCCACAACACCTGGGTGTAGTGACCGCCTTCCGGCGGGGCGACGTTGAATTGCCAGATCACGTAAGCCGCGACGATGGCAGACAGGCCAATGGAACCGACGCCAATCAGCGCCGACAGGTTTTCCGAGAAGCGGCCGCGTGAGAACGACAGCAGCAGGAAACCTATAAGAGGGAATACGAAAGTCAGATAGAGAAGATTCATCCGCGCATCTCGCTGGCAGCGTCGATATCGAGAGTGTGGAAGCGGCGATACAGCTGCAACAGAATCGCCAGGCCAATACTGGCCTCGGCGGCTGCCAGGCTGATCACCAGGATGAACATGATCTGTCCATCCGGCTGACCCCAGCGGCTACCGGCAACGATGAATGCCAAAGCGGAGGCATTCATCATGACCTCCAGGCTCATCAGCACGAAGAGAATGTTGCGGCGGACCATCAGGCCGACCAGACCGAGGCAGAACAGGATGCCGGCAACCGCCAGGCCATGTTCCATTGGGATAGCAGGCATGACTTACTCCTTCGCCTCGTTACGGCCGAGATGGAACGCCGTGACGGCTGCGGCGAGCAGCAACATCGAGGCGAGTTCAACCACCAGCAGATACGGACCGAACAGGCTGATGCCCACGGCCTTCGCATCGACGGTGGTGTGGCCGACGGCCTGACCGCTGGAGTGGCTGAACAGCACGTACAGCAGTTCAGCCAGCAGCAGGGCGCCGAGAATGACCGGGCCGATCCAGATGCCGGGCTTGAGCCAGACGCGCTCTTGCTGAACCGAGGCGGGACCGAGGTTCAGCATCATCACCACGAACACGAACAGCACCATGATGGCGCCAGCGTAGGCGATCACTTCCAGCACACCGGCAAACGGTGCGCCGAGGGCGAAAAACGTCATCGCCACGGCAATCAGCGAAATGATCAGGTAGAGCAGGGCGTGCACAGGGTTGGTGTTGGTGATCACGCGAAGCGTGGACACCACAGCGATACCCGATGCGAAATAGAAAGCGAATTCCATCTTTCTTCCTTAAGGCAGCAAGCTCTTCACGTTGATCGGTTCGGCTTCATTCTGCGCGGCGCCTTTGGGCTTACCGGCAATCGCCATACCTGCAACACGATAGAAGTTGTAATCAGGGTTTTTGCCGGGGCCGGAGATCAGCAGATCTTCTTTCTCGTAAACCAGGTCCTGACGTTTGAACTCGGCCATCTCGAAATCCGGTGTCAGCTGGATCGCGGTGGTCGGGCAGGCTTCCTCGCAGAGGCCGCAAAAGATGCAGCGCGAGAAGTTGATGCGGAAGAAGTCCGGGTACCAGCGACCGTCTTCGGTTTCGGCTTTCTGCAGCGAGATGCAACCGACCGGGCACGCTACGGCGCACAGGTTGCAGGCTACACAACGCTCTTCGCCATCAGGGTCGCGGGTCAGGACGATACGGCCACGGTAGCGCGGCGGCAGGTACACGGCTTCTTCCGGGTACTGCAGCGTGTCGCGCTTGCGGAAGGCATGGCCGAAGATCATCACCAGGCTGCGAAGCTGGGTGAAGAAGCCATGCACGATGTCAAAAATGTACTTCATGATTCTCTATCCTCACTGAGCCGCGACGGCGGGCGTGTTGAGCAACACGATCGCAGCGGTCACCAGCATGTTGACGAGGGTCAGCGGCAGGCAGAACTTCCAGCTGAAATCCATCACTTGGTCATACCGTGGGCGCGGAATCGAGGCGCGCAGCAGGATGAAGATCATGATGAAGAACGCGGTTTTAAGCGCGAACCAGATGAACGGGATCTGCGGCAGAATGCCGAACGGACCGTGCCAGCCACCGAAGAACAAGGTCACCAGCAGCGCCGAAATCAACACGATGCCGATGTACTCACCGACGAAGAACATGCCCCATTTCATGCCGGCGTATTCAATGTGGTAACCGTCGGCCAGTTCCTGCTCCGCTTCCGGTTGGTCGAACGGGTGACGGTGAGTCACGGCGACGCCAGCGATGAAGAAGGTCAGGAAGCCGAAGATCTGCGGAATGATGAACCAAAGGTGCTGGGCTTGATAATCGACGATGTCGCGCATGTTGAACGAGCCGACCTGGATCACGATGCCCATCAACGACAGGCCCATGAACACTTCGTACGACACGGTTTGTGCCGAGGCCCGCAAGCTGCCCAACAGGGCGAACTTGTTGTTACTCGACCAACCGGCGAACAACACCGCGTAGACCGACAGACCGGCCATGGCGAAGAAGAACAGGATGCCGATGTTCAGATCCGCGACGCCCCAGGTCGGGGTGATCGGGATGATCGCGAAGGCAATCAGCAGGGCGCTCATGGCCACAACCGGTGCCAGGGTGAAGATCATCTTGTCGGCGAATGGAGGCGTCCAGTCTTCCTTGAAGAACATCTTGATCATGTCGGCCGCGATCTGGAACGCGCCGAACGGGCCCACGCGGTTCGGACCGTAACGGTCCTGCCAGAGGGCGAGCAAACGACGCTCGACCCAGCTCAGCAGCGCGCCGCAAACCACCACGGCGAGCAGAATCACGATGGCCTTGAGGACGGCGATGATTACGTCGATCACTTCAGGCGTGAACCAGGTCATTGAGCTGCCTCCTGCAGACCGTCAACGGTTTTGCCAAAGATTGCCGCTGGAATGCCGGCGATACCCGCAGGCAATGCCACCAGGCCAGCACCCAGCTCTTCGTTGATGCGCAGTGGTAGACGCAAGGTCTGGCCGGCTACGGTCAAGCTGAGCATTGCGCCATCGTTGACACCCAGACGGTCGGCTTCGGATTTGGCCAAAGCGACGTAGGCGGCCGGGATGCGTTCCTGAACCGGTGCGGCTTTGGAAGAGGTCTCTTCGCTGCCGAGCAGGTGGAAGAACGGCACGACCTGCCAGGTACCTGGCGCCGGGTTGAACGCGCGCGGAACACTGGCGAACCAGTTCAGCGAATCACCAGCACTTTCGATCAGGCGGGTGCCCGGGTCGCCAGCGCGGATGTGACCACCGACTTCGTCCTGGAACTTGTTCCAGGCTTGCGGCGAGTTCCAGCCCGGCGACCAGGCGAATGGCACTTGCTGACGCGGTTCGACCGAGCCCGAGTAACCTTCCATCGAGAAGTTGAACGCGGTGTCGTTGTCTTGCGGGGTACGCGGTTCGTGCACGCTGATGTCAGCGCGCATGGCGGTACGACCGGAGTAACGCAGCGGTTCGCGGGCCAGTTTCATGCCCTTGATGCGGAACGCGGCGGACGGTGCGGCGTCAACGATACGCGCCAGTTGCGGCGTGCTCGAAGCAACGGCAGCGGTGACGTGGTCCAGTTGGGTCCAGTCGATCGGCTGATTCAGCAGGGTTGCGCGCAGGGCATGCAGCCAGCGCCAGCCTTCGTGAACCAGGATGCTTGCGTCCATGTATTTCGGGTCGAACACTTGGAAGAAGCGCTGGGCGCGGCCTTCCTGGCTGACCAGCGTACCGTCGCCTTCAGCGAAGCTGGCGGCTGGCAGAACCAGGTCCGCGCGATCGCTGGTGGCAGTCTTCTGATGGTCTGCAACGATCACCACTTTCGCGGCGTTCAGGGCAGCATCGACCTTCGCTTTGTCGGTGCGGGTGTACAGATCGTTTTCCAGCACGACGATGGCGTCGGCCTTACCGTCGATCACCGCTTGCAGCGCATCGTCGACCGAGTTGCCACCGAGCATGGCCAGGCCGAGGCTGTTGGCCTCTGGCACGATCAGGCTGATGGAACCGTTCTTCTCGCGCAGCTTCAGGGCTTTGGCAATGTTCGCCGCCGCTTCGATCAGCGCTTTGGAACCCAACGAAGTACCGGCAATGATCAGCGGACGCTTGGCGGCCAGCAGGGCATTGGCGATACGTTGAGCCAGTTCAACGGCTTCCGCGTCCAGGCCTTCAACGGCGGGTGCGCTGGCGTCGAGGGCGTGAGCCACAGCGAAACCGATGCGGGCCAGGTCGTCCGGGGCCGCGTGTACGCATTCTTCAGCGATGTCGTCGAGCTTGGTTTCAGCCAGGCTGGCGATAAACAGCGGGTTCAGCTCGTGCTGACCGATGTTCTTCACCGCAGCGTCGAGCCACGGCTGAACGCGCATCGCGTCGGCCATGTCTTCGGCTTTGCCCTTGACCGATTGACGCAGGGACAGGGCCATACGGGCGGCGGTCTGGGTCAGGTCTTCACCGAGGACGAAGATCGCGTCGTGGTCTTCGATGTCGCGCATGTTCGGGATCGGCAGCGGGCTGTCTTTCAGAACTTGCATGACCAGGCGGATGCGATCCAGCTCGGCGGCTTCGATACCGGAGTAGAAGTGCTCGGCGCCGACCAGTTCACGCAACGCGAAGTTGCTTTCGAGGCTGGCACGCGGCGAACCGATACCGACGATATTGCGACCGCGCAGCAGGTCAGAGGCTTTATCCAGTGCTTCGTCGAGGCTCAGCTTGGCGCCGTTGGCCAGCAGTGGCTGACGCGGGCGGTCTTCGCGGTTGACGTAGCCATAGCCGAAACGGCCACGGTCGCACAGGAAGTACTGGTTTACCGAACCGTTGAAGCGGTTTTCGATACGACGCAGTTCACCGTAGCGCTCGCCCGGGGAGATGTTGCAACCGCTGGAGCAGCCATGGCAGATGCTCGGCGAGAACTGCATGTCCCACTTGCGGTTGTAGCGCTCGGAGTGAGTCTTGTCGGTGAACACACCGGTCGGGCAGACCTCGGTGAGGTTGCCGGAGAACTCGCTTTCCAGCACGCCGTCTTCAACGCGACCGAAGTACACGTTGTCGTGGGCGCCGAATACACCGAGGTCGGTGCCGCCAGCGTAATCCTTATAGAAGCGCACGCAGCGGTAGCAAGCGATGCAGCGGTTCATTTCGTGGGAAATGAACGGGCCCAGTTGCTGGTTCTGGTGAGTACGCTTGGTGAAGCGATAACGGCGCTCGTTGTGGCCGGTCATCACCGTCATGTCTTGCAGGTGGCAGTGACCGCCTTCTTCACAGACCGGGCAGTCGTGAGGGTGGTTGGTCATCAGCCATTCGACGACGCTGGCGCGAAACACTTTCGCTTCTTCGTCTTCGATGGAGATCCAGCTGCCGTCGGTGGCGGGGGTCATGCAGGACATGACGATCCGACCACGGGTGTCGTTGGCGTCGGTGTACTGCTTGACCGCGCACTGGCGGCAAGCGCCAACACTGCCCAGGGCTGGGTGCCAGCAGAAATAAGGGATATCGAGGCCTAGCGACAGACATGCCTGTAACAGGTTGTCTGCCCCATCGACTTCGAGCTCTTTGCCGTCTACGTGGATAGTGGCCATGGTTCAAAGTTCTTCGTTGGCCCGGTGTCAGCGGGCGTGGCTAATGGAATCTTGTTATTCGCGTGAATCAACACAGCCGTTTAAGGCGTCATCACACGAGAAGGCGAAGGGCACGGACCCTTCGCCTTTTTAAGTGTTTACGCGCCGACTACGATCGGCCTTGCCAGAGGCGGGACGGCGGCGCTGGTAGGCGCGATGCCGGCTTCGAACTCTGGGCGGAAGTATTTGATTGCGCTGCCCAATGGCTCCACGGCGCCCGGTGCGTGAGCACAGAAGGTCTTGCCAGGGCCGAGGAAACCGACCAGACCCAGCAGGGTCTCGATATCGCCGGCTTGCCCTTCACCGTTCTCGATCGCACGCAGAAGCTTGACGCTCCACGGCAAACCGTCACGGCACGGGGTGCAGAAGCCGCACGACTCGCGGGAGAAGAACTCTTCCATGTTGCGCAGAAGGGAAACCATGTTGACGCTGTCGTCCACAGCCATGGCCAGGCCGGTACCCATCCGGGTGCCAACCTTGGCGATGCCGCCGGCGTACATTTGTGCGTCCAGGTGTTCCGGCAACAGGAAACCGGTACCGGCGCCGCCGGGCTGCCAGCACTTGAGCTTGAAGCCGTCGCGCATGCCGCCGGCGTAGTCTTCGAACAACTCGCGAGCGGTCACGCCGAATGGCAGTTCCCACAGGCCCGGGTTCTTGACCTTGCCAGAGAAGCCCATGAGCTTGGTGCCCATGTCTTCGCTGCCTTCACGCGCCAACGATTTGTACCAGTCCACGCCGTCGGCAATGATTGCCGGCACGTTGCACAGGGTTTCAACGTTGTTCACGCAAGTCGGCTTGCCCCAAACGCCAACGGCGGCAGGGAAGGGCGGCTTGGAGCGCGGGTTGGCGCGGCGGCCTTCGAGGGAGTTGATCAGTGCGGTTTCTTCACCGCAGATGTAACGCCCGGCGCCGGTGTGGACGAACAGCTCGAAATCGAAGCCGCTGCCCAGGATGTTCTTGCCCAGCAGACCTGCTGCCTTGGCTTCTTCCACGGCACGGTTCAAGTGCTTGGCGGCGGTGGTGTATTCGCCACGCAGGAAGATGTAGCCACGGTAGGTTTTCAGCGCGCGAGCACTGATCAGCATGCCTTCGATCAGCAGATGGGGCAGTTGCTCCATCAGCATGCGGTCTTTCCAGGTGTTCGGCTCCATTTCATCCGCGTTGCACAGCAGGTAGCGGATGTTGATGGATTCGTCCTTGGGCATCAGGCCCCACTTGACTCCAGTGGGGAAGCCTGCACCGCCGCGACCTTTCAGGCCGGCGTCTTTCACGGTCTGGACGATGTCGTCCTGGGCCATGTCGGCGAAGGCTTTGCGCGCAGCTGCGTAACCGTTCTTGGCCTGGTACTCGTCGAGCCACACAGCCTCGCCGTCGTCACGCAGACGCCAGGTCAGCGGATGAGTCTCGGCCGAACGCTTGATGCGGTTGGCAGGACCGAAGGAAGTCAGGGTCATACGTAGCCCTCGAGCAATTTGGCGACGCCAGCAGGCTGCACATCACCGAATGTGTCGTCGTCGATCATCAACGCCGGCGCCTTGTCGCAGTTGCCGAGGCAGCAAACCGGCAGCAGGGTGAAACGACCGTCGGCGGTGGTCTGACCCAGGCCGATGCCAAGCTTGCTCTGGATTTCGCTGACCACGGATTCATGGCCGCCGATGTAGCAGACCATGCTGTCGCAGACGCGAATGATGTGACGGCCCACTGGCTGACGGAAGATCTGGCTATAGAAAGTAGCCACCCCTTCAACGTCGCTGGCCGGGATGCCGAGCATCTCGCCGATGGCGTAGAGCGCGCCGTCAGGCACCCAGCCACGTTCCTTCTGGACGATCTTCAGGGCTTCGATCGACGCCGCGCGCGGGTCTTCGTAGTGATGCAGCTCGTGCTCGATGGCCGAGCGCTCGGTTTCGCTCAGGGCGAAACGGTCTGTCTGGATAAGCGTGCTGTTCATGCTTAGCGGTCCACGTCGGCCATAACGAAATCGATACTACCCAGGTACGCGATCAAGTCCGCGACCATGCTGCCTTTGATCACCGAAGGGATCTGCTGCAAGTGCGGGAAGCTTGGGGTGCGAATCCGGGTGCGGTAGCTCATGGTGCCGCCATCGCTCGTCAGGTAATAACTGTTGATGCCCTTGGTCGCTTCAATCATCTGGAAGGACTCGTTGGCCGGCATGACCGGGCCCCACGAAACTTGCAGGAAGTGCGTGATCAGGGTCTCGATGTGCTGCAGCGTGCGTTCTTTCGGCGGCGGCGTCGTCAGCGGGTGATCCGCCTTGTACGGGCCTTCCGGCATGTTGCGCATGCACTGCTCGATGATTTTCAGGCTCTGGCGCATTTCTTCGACGCGCACGATGCAACGGTCGTAGGCATCGCCATTGGCCGCCAGCGGGACTTCGAATTCGAAGTTCTCGTAGCCGGAGTACGGGCGAGCTTTACGCAAGTCGAAGTCGCAACCGGTCGAACGCAAGCCTGCACCGGTGACGCCCCATTCCAGGGCTTCTTTGGTGTTGTAGGCCGCGACGCCGATGGTCCGGCCTTTGAGGATGCTGTTGTCCAGCGCGGCTTTCTGGTATTCGTCCAGACGCTTTGGCATCCACTCGACGAAGTCTTTAACCAGTTTTTCCCAGCCGCGTGGCAGGTCGTGAGCAACGCCACCGATGCGATACCAGGCCGGGTGCAGACGGAAACCGGTGATGGCTTCGATCACCGTGTACGCCTTCTGGCGGTCGGTGAAGGTGAAGAACACCGGAGTCATTGCGCCGACGTCCTGGATGTAGGTGCCCAGGAACAGCAGGTGGCTGGTGATCCGGAAGAACTCGGCCATCATGATGCGGATGACGTCGACCTTCTCGGGCACCTTGATGCCGGCCAGCTTCTCGACCGAGAGCACGTACGGCAGGTTGTTCATCACGCCGCCGAGGTAGTCGATACGGTCGGTGTACGGGATGAAGCTGTGCCAGGACTGACGCTCGGCCATCTTCTCGGCACCACGGTGGTGGTAGCCAACGTCCGGTACGCAATCGACGATCTCTTCACCGTCCAGCTGCAGGATGATGCGGAACGCACCGTGCGCGGAAGGGTGGTTTGGGCCGAGGTTGAGGAACATGTAGTCCTCGTTCGCACCGGAACGCTTCATGCCCCAGTCTTCAGGCTTGAAGCGCGCGGCTTCTTCCTCAAGCTGTTGCTTGGCCAGGTTCAGGGTGAACGGGTCGAACTCGGTAGCACGGGCCGGGAAGTCCTTGCGCAGCGGGTGACCTTCCCAGGTCGGCGGCATCATGATGCGGGTCAGGTGCGGGTGACCTTTGAAGTCGATCCCGTACATGTCCCACACTTCACGCTCGTACCAGTTGGCGTTCGGCCAGATGCTGGTGACGGTCGGCAGGCTGAGGTCGCTCTCGGACAAGGCGACCTTGATCATTACGTCACTATTACGTTCGATCGACATCAAGTGATAGAACACAGTGAAGTCGGCGCCGCTTGGCAGCCCTTGACGCTTGGTGCGCAGACGCTCGTCCACGCCGTGCAGGTCATAGAGCATGACGTACGGCTTGGGCAGGTTGCGCAGGAAGGTCAGGACTTCGACGAGTTTGGCGCGGGCAACCCAAAGCACCGGCATGCCGGTGCGGGTAGGCTGGGCGGTGAACGCCTCAGGGCCAAAACGATTGTTCAGTTCGACGACCACATCCTGGTCGTCTGCCTTATAAGGCGGGATGTACAGAGCGCTGCCTGTAGTCATGGTTATTTATCGCTTTCGGTCAACGTAAAGAATGAAGCCAGTGTCTCGTTCTATAAAAGAAGCAGATCTGGATCAGACTTCGTCGGGGCTGCGCAGGTTGGTGACTGCGATTCGCTGTTCGCGGCGCTGTTCCTTTTGCGAAGGCATCTCGGCGCGGTACACGCCTTGATCGCCGACGACCCAGGAAAGCGGACGACGCTCCTGTCCAATCGACTCTTGCAAGAGCATCAAGCCTTGCAGAAAAGCTTCAGGGCGGGGCGGGCAGCCAGGCACGTAGACGTCCACGGGCAGGAACTTGTCCACCCCTTGAACGACGGAGTAGATGTCGTACATGCCACCGGAGTTGGCGCACGAACCCATGGAGATAACCCATTTAGGTTCGAGCATTTGCTCGTAGAGACGCTGAATGATCGGCGCCATCTTGATGAAGCAGGTACCGGCGATAACCATGAAATCCGCCTGACGCGGCGATGCCCGGATAACCTCGGCGCCAAAGCGCGCGATGTCGTGGGGCGCCGTGAAGGCGGTGGTCATTTCCACGTAGCAGCACGAAAGACCGAAGTTATACGGCCACAGGGAGTTCTTGCGCCCCCAGTTGATCGTGCCGTTAAGCACGTCTTCGAGCTTGCCCATGAAGATGTTTTTGTGGACTTGATCTTCTAACGGATCGGAAACGGTTTCCCGCTCGCCAATCGGATACTGCTCGTTAGGAGCATCGGGGTCGATCCTGGTGAGATTGTATTGCATTGCCAAAGCCTCATTGTTTCAGCTTCGCCTGCCGCTTGCGACGAGCTTCCGGAGCCCAGTCAAGGGCGCCCACTCGGAACAGGTAGACAAGACCTGCCAACAGAATTGCTATGAAAACGAGAGCTTCGACGAATCCGGTCCAGCCGCTTTCGCGGACGGACACAGACCAGGCAAAGAGAAAGAGGGCTTCGATATCGAAGATCACGAAGAGCATCGCGACCAGATAGAATTTGGCTGAGAGCCGCAAGCGGGCGCCACCTGTAGGTAGCATGCCGGACTCGAACGGTTCGTTTTTGCTGCGGCCCCAGGCTTTTGACCCTAGGAGGCTGGAGACGCCGAGCATGAAGGCGCAGAGGCCGACGACGCCCAGAAGGAAAATGGCAAAGCCCCAGTTGTGGGCCATGAGTCCTGTCGCTTCGGGCATGCTGGTAATCCTTAACAGAGAGCAAAGGTCTCTGAGCTTGAAAAGAAACAAAGCAGTGACGATATGTCGCAGCAATCAATCGCGGTGATTTTATGGCTAAACACCGAGCAAGTAAAATTCCTATAGCGAAATTATTTATAGGAATAAGGACATAGCGCACCTCCACGGGCCTGCAGCCCATGCGGTTCGGGCATTAGGGGGCATTTCATCAATTATGTTTTGTAGGGAATGTAACGAACAAAGTTGTTGATAAATGATAATCAGTATCGTTTGTGCTGGTTTTTAAACTGTTTAACGGGTGGGTGGCCGGGAAGTTGTCTTATATAGCTGTTACTGCAAGTAGCAGCCTAGGTCGTTTTACCGCAGTTTTCTGATCGCCATGCTGCTCTGGATCAATATTTTTTGCCCTTGTAGGAGCGAGCGGTGCGGCGATCCGACTTGCCCGCGAAAAACGATGACGCGGTATCCCTGAAAAACCGCGGCGCATTCTTCGCTCCTCCAGGATTGGGTGAAATTCCAGGCAAAAAAACGCCCCGAACCAGTCGGGGCGTCTAGAGGTGCGACGCTGCGGTTAGTTTTCTATCCGATCCGCAACGGCCGTTTGCTCAGTTACAGCCAATCAGTGGAACTGTTCTTCTTCAGTCGAACCGGTCAGCGCGGTGACCGAAGACGAGCCACCTTGAATTACGGTGGTCATGTCGTCGAAGTAGCCGGTGCCCACTTCCTGCTGGTGAGCCACGAAGGTGTAACCCTTGGCAGCGTCAGCGAACTCTTGCTCTTGCAGCTTCACGTAGGCAGTCATGTCGTTGCGGGCGTAGTCGTGCGCCAGGTTGAACATGCTGTGCCACATGTTGTGAATGCCGGCCAGGGTGATGAACTGGTGCTTGTAACCCATGGCGGACAGTTCGCGCTGGAACTTGGCGATGGTCGCGTCGTCCAGGTTTTTCTTCCAGTTGAAGGAAGGCGAGCAGTTGTACGACAGCAGTTGGTCCGGGTATTCCTTTTTGATCGCTTCGGCGAAGCGACGAGCTTCGTCCAGGTCCGGCTTGGCGGTTTCGACACCAGAGCAGGTCGGCGTACGGCGCGTATGCGAGACCGCGGGCGATGACGACGTCGATGCCGTTCTGGGTGTCGTAGAAGCCCTCCGCGGTGCGCCCGCCGGTGAGGAACTCGCTGGTCGCGCTCGTCGATGTCGCTCGTGATGAGCGTGGCGGCGAGGGCAGTCGGTGCGCGCGATGATGATCGTCGGCACGCCGGCGACATCCGCTGCGAGACGGGCGGCGTTCAGGGTGCGGATGTGCTGGCCGGTCGGGACGAGGACCTTGCCGCCCATGTGGCCGCACTTCTTCTCGCTCGCGAGCTGGTCTTCGCAGTGCACGCCGGCCGCTCCGGCCTCGATCATGCGACTTCATCAGCTCGTAGGCGTTGAGCGGGCCGCCGAAACCGGCCTCAGCGTCAGCCACGATTGGGGCGAAGTAGTCGATGTAACCTTCGTCGCCCGGGCCTTTGCCGGCTTTCCACTGGATCTGGTCAGCACGACGGAACGAGTTGTTGATGCGCTTGACCACGGTTGGAACCGAGTCCACCGGGTACAGCGACTGGTCCGGGTACATCGATTCGGCGGAGTTGTTGTCCGCAGCTACTTGCCAGCCCGACAGGTAGATCGCCTGGATACCGGCTTTAACTTGTTGTACAGCCTGGCCGCCAGTCAGGGCGCCCATGCAGTTGACGAAATCTTTCTCAGGACGGAAGGACGGCTTGGCACCCTGGGTCACCAGGTTCCAGAGCTTCTCGGCGCCCAGTTTTGCAAAGGTGTGCTCAGGTTGAACCGAGCCACGCAGACGGACGACGTCAGCAGCGGAGTAAGCGCGTGTCACGCCTTTCCAGCGTGGGTTTTCAGCCCAATCTTTTTCAAGGGCTGCAATTTGCTGTTCGCGTGTCAGTGCCATGGAGATAAACCTCGTCGCATAGGTCTGGGGTGGAAAATTCCTGCTCCTGCCGAGTACGCATATTTAGAGAGGCGTAAAAGGCTGCTCGCTGACCAGAAGCTTAGGCGGTCAAGTCGGATTCGGCGGGGATGGCGACGGGATGAACGATGGGCTCGAGGGGAAGTGAGCAGGTAAGGGCGAACTGGCGAGCGCATTCAGGCGTCGTGGGCCTCTATACGAACTTCAGTGTGGTGCCGGGTTACCTAATTACGCTTCCGTCCCTCGGGACAACTTCGTTCCAGTCGGCAACCTCGTCAAACACACCTTGTGGGCGGTACAGACACGAAGCGGCTCGCGGGGTAGATGCGAGCAGCGCCTCGAAGGCCCTTGCCAGGGCCCCTGATTAGCGGGAGCGAGGCCATCATGCCTTTGCTTTTTTGGCTCGTCAAACGTTTTGTAGTGCTTTTTTCAGGCACTACATCTTTAGTCTAATACGACTAATCAGTCAGTTTTTGGTGCTTTAGTCCAGCGTGTCGACTTTCACCCGCAAGGTCATGTCATCCCGGCCCTGAGTAGAGTAGCTGCGGGTTATGCCCTGTTTGTCGGCCTGAGTCTGGCGATTCACGCCGGCCAGGGTGATCCACTCGCCCAGGCGCCCCGTGACAGTTGTGTCGGTACTTTGCACATTCACTACATCGGGACGTTCCTGGCTCATGCGGTCACGGTTGGTACTGATCGCCAGGTGAACGATGTCGCCAGTGACGCTGGCGGTGACGTAGAACCCCTGGGTGACGTTGCGATACTGAGTCTGGCTTTGCACGCGACCGTAAGTATCGGTTTGCGTGCTGGTCAGCGGCACGCTCTGGCCAACCTGGATCAGTGCCGGCGAACCTTCGCTGGCCTGAACCTGCTGGATGCCGCCGTCACGGCTGTCGGTGCTGCGATTGATGATCCGGGTCTGGCTCGGCGCGGCGCCGTTCACGGAGTAACCCTGATCGCCCTGGAAGTTGTTTTCGTTGGTGTCGACAGTGATCAGCAGGCGTTTGGGTGCGGTGTCGAGTTGGGCGATGAAGGTCTTAAGTTCGTCGATCTTGTCAGGTTCTGCGTTGACGATCAGTTGGTTGCCATAGGCGCTGACCTGGCCGTCCTTGCCAATAAAATTCTGCGCCACCGGCAGCATGTCGGCGCTGGTGCGGTAGCTCAGGGGCACGATCTCGGTGGCGGCCATGACCGAAAAACTGCAGGTCAACAACAGCGTGGTGAGCAGGGTGCGTAGGGACATGTCCGTTATCTCCGCTTTCTAAAGGCTTGATATTGCCAGTTTGTCGGCCCAGGGTGGGGCAAGTTGAATCGTAGACAGCAAAACGCCCCGGCATCCAAGGATGGCGGGGCGATTTGATGGTGTTCACAGGCTGTTTTTGTGGCGAGGGAGCTGGCTCCCGCTGGGGCGCGAAGCGGCCCCAAAATCTTGGGTCTGCTGCGCAGCCCAGCGGGAGCAAGCTCCCTCGCCACAAGGGCTAGGCCGAATGCCGAACCATGTCCACATGCGGTATCCCGGCTTCCAGGAATTCCTCACTGACCAGGCTAAACCCCAAGCGCTCATAGAACGCTGTGGCCTGTACCTGTGCACTCAGCATCTGCTGCTTCAGCCCGCGCTTCTCGGCCTCGCCGATCACCGCTTGCATCAGCGCATCGCCGACTTTCAAGCCGCGCCAATCCTTGAGTACCGAAACCCGGCCAATGTGACCATCGGGCAGCAGGCGGGCGGTGCCAATCGGAAAGTCGCCTTCGAAAGCGAGGAAATGCACCGCTGTGGCGTCATCGGCATCCCATTCCAGCTCAGGCGGAACGGATTGCTCGGCGATGAACACCGTCTCACGAATGCGCCGTATCTCGGCGATATCCTTCTGCCAGTCTGCGACACGAACGTGTATTTTATTCATCAGCAAACCCCAGGCTGCCTTGCTTGACCAGCTCGCACAGCAGGCCGCGGCCGTCTTCGTCGTTCAGCCAGTCACCAAGGTTATCGGTGTGCAGGGCGTCAGCAGCGCAGATCAGCTTCAGCAACTCGCGCAGTTTGCCCGGCAGGTAACGGCTCTGGCCGCTGGCGAACAGCAGCAGGTCGTCATCGACTTCGGACCAGGCCATGCGCGCGCTTGGGTTGCGAATAAGCACAGCACCTTGTTCCAGGCTGGCGAGGAAGTCTTCTTCTTCGATTTCTTCCGGGCCGACCACCAGTTCCGGGTAGCGCGGCTCGGTCATGTACTGGCCGAACCAGGTCAGCAGCAGGCGCTCATCGCTCATGTGCTCGGCCAGCAAAGCTTTCAGGCGATCAAGGGCGTCGTGCTGGATCTGGTGCGGATCGACTGCCGGCAGGGCGTCGGCATCGGTGTAACGCTCTTCATCTGTCAGGAACTGGCTGAGGAAGTCGGTGAAATGAGTCAGCACTTCAGAGGCGCTTGGGGCGCGGAAGCCGACCGAGTAGGTCATGCAGTCATCAATCGCGACGCCGCAGTGAGCCAGGCGCGGCGGCAGGTAGAGCATGTCGCCCGGTTCCAGAACCCACTCATCGGTGGCTTCGAAGTCGGCGAGGATGCGCAGGTCTGCGTGTGGCAGCAGCTTGCTCTCGGAATCGCACATCTGGCCGATTTTCCAGTTGCGCTTGCCGTGGCCTTGCAGCAGGAACACGTCGTAGTTATCGAAGTGCGGGCCGACGCTGCCACCGGGGGCGGCGAAGCTGATCATCACGTCGTCGACGCGCCAGCTCGGCAGGAAGCGGAACTGCTCCAGCAACTCGCCCACTTCTGGCACGAATTGGTCAACCGCTTGAACCAGCAGGGTCCACTCGGTTTCCGGCAGCTTGCTGAATTCGTCTTCGGCGAACGGGCCGCGGCGCAATTCCCAAGGACGCTCACCGTGCTCGATCACCAGGCGCGATTCAACTTCTTCTTCAAGCGCCAGGCCGGCCAGTTCGTCGGGATCGATCGGGCTTTCGAAATCGGGGATCGCCTGGCGGATCAGCAGCGGTTTTTTCTGCCAGTAGTCACGCAGGAATTCGCGTGCCGTGATGCCACCCAGAAGTTGAAGAGGAATATCAGGATTCATGTGTAACCTATTGAAAAAATGCACTTTTCAGACGGGAATAAAAACGCCCGGCGCTGCCGGGCGTCTCAAAAGGGTCAAGCGGTCGATCAGATGCGTTTGGCTTGCTCTACAGCGTTACCGATGTAGTTCGCCGGGGTGAGCAATTTCAGCTCGGCTTTGGCTGCGGCTGGCATGTCCAGGCCGTCGATGAAAGTTTGCAGCGCTTCAGGGCTGATGCCCTTGCCGCGAGTCAACTCTTTCAGCTTCTCGTACGGGTTTTCGATGTTGTAGCGGCGCATCACGGTCTGGATTGGCTCGGCCAATACTTCCCAGCACGCGTCCAGGTCGGCAGCAATTTTCTGAGCGTTGAGCTCAAGTTTACTGATGCCTTTGAGGCTGGCTTCGTACGCGATCACGCTATGGGCGAAGCCGACACCGAGGTTACGCAGTACGGTGGAGTCGGTCAGGTCGCGCTGCCAGCGGGAGATTGGCAGTTTGCTCGCCAGGTGCTGGAACAGTGCGTTGGCGATACCCAGGTTGCCTTCGGAGTTTTCGAAGTCGATCGGGTTGACCTTGTGCGGCATGGTCGACGAGCCGATTTCGCCAGCGATGGTGCGCTGCTTGAAATAACCCAGGGAGATGTAGCCCCAGATGTCGCGGTCGAAGTCGATCAGGATGGTGTTGAAGCGGGCGATCGCGTCGAACAGCTCGGCAATATAGTCGTGCGGTTCGATCTGCGTGGTGTACGGGTTGAAGCCCAGGCCCAGCTCGTCTTCGATGAAGGCGCGGGCGTTTTCTTCCCAGTCGATTTCCGGGTAGGCGGAGATGTGTGCGTTGTAGTTGCCGACAGCGCCGTTGATCTTGCCCAGCAGCGGAACGGCAGCGACTTGAGCGATTTGACGCTCCAGACGGTAAACCACGTTCGCCAGCTCTTTGCCCAGGGTGGTCGGCGAAGCCGGTTGACCGTGGGTGCGCGACAGCATTGGCACGTCAGCGAAACGGATCGCCAGTTCGCGGATGGCTTCAGCGGTCTGGCGCATCAGCGGCAGCATCACGTCATCACGGCCTTCGCGCAGCATCAGGGCGTGGGACAGGTTGTTGATGTCCTCGCTCGTCGCGGCGAAGTGGGTGAGCTCGCTGATCCTTGGCCAGTTCCGGCAGCTTGGCCGCTTGCTCTTTGAGCAAGTATTCGATGGCTTTAACGTCGTGGTTGGTGGTGCGCTCGATCTCTTTGACACGCTCGGCGTGCTCCAGAGCGAAGTTGTCCGCCAAGGTGTTCAGCACCGCGTTGGCTTCGGCGGAGAACGCCGGCACTTCGCTGATGCCTGGGTGGGCGGCCAGGCGCTGGAGCCAGCGCACTTCAACCAGAACGCGAGCACGGATCAGACCGTATTCGCTGAAAATTGGGCGCAGGGCCTGGGTTCTGCCGGCGTAGCGGCCGTCAACAGGGGAAACCGCAGTGAGCGAAGAGAGCTGCATGGGGTGTTCTCGGACAGTCGGGCAACGAAATGGGGCGCGTATCATACATGAAAAATTCCGCCGGTCCGTTGCCAACTGACCGGCGTACTACGCGTTACTGACTACAAAGCGGTGTTGCGGGCGCGGTTCAGCTGCTGCGCATCAGCGGGTAAAGCTCTTTGAGCAACTTGCGACGGCTAATCACCAGCTGCCAGCGATGGCCGCCCAACTGCCGCCACAACCGCGCCGAACGAATCCCGGCGAGCAACAGCGCGCGGATCTTCGAGGCGTTGCTCGGTTGCTGCAAGTTACGCATGTCGCCGTGGACCTGGATCCGTTGGCGCAAGGTGCTCAGGGTGTCCTGATACAGCGCACCGCAGGCCGCGATCACGTTTTCGTGGGCCGGACCGAAGTGCTCAACCTGGGATTGAATCTGTGGCAGGCGCTTGCCGATCACCTCGAGCATGTCGCCACGCTTGGCCAATTGACGCTCAAGACCCAGCATCGCCAGGGCATAACGCAGTGGTTCGCGCTGCAGGGTGCTCGGGTCGCGTTCCAGGGCACCGATCAACGCGCGATAGCCTTCACGCAGATTGATGTCGTCGCCGCCGTAGACTTCCAGGGTGTCCTTGGGGTCGCGAATCAGCAAGCTGCCGAGCATGCACGTCAGGCCGGCTTCGCTGGTCTGGCCGCTCTTGGCGATCTTGTCCACCAGCACGGCGGCGAGAAACACGCCGCCCAGTGCCGTCAATTGCTCCTGAGTCGGGCTCATTGCTGTGCGCCTTGAGGAGTGCCTTTGCTGGTCCACGGCTCGGCAATTTCGATCACGCCGCCGCCGAGGCAGATTTCCCCGTCATAGAACACCACGGATTGGCCTGGGGTGACCGCGCGTTGCGGGTCATCGAAGATCGCGCGGTAGCCGGTGGCGGTCTTTTCCAGCGTGCAAGGCTGGTCGCTTTGGCGATAACGGACCTTGGCGGTCAAACGGCGGGATTCGCTCAGATCAATCGGGTTGACCCAATAGATGTCCGAGGCGAGCAGGGCGCGGGAGAACAGATACGGGTGATCATTGCCCTGGCCAACGATCAGCTCGTTGTTGACCAGATCCTTGATCAGCACATACCACGGCTCGTCACTGGCGTCTTTCAAGCCGCCGATGCCCAGGCCCTGGCGCTGACCGATGGTGTGGTACATCAAGCCGTGGTGACGGCCAATGACTTCACCTTCGGTGGTCTTGATCTCGCCTGGCTGCGCCGGCAGGTACTGCTTGAGGAAGTCGCTGAAGCGGCGTTCGCCGATAAAGCAGATCCCGGTGGAATCCTTTTTCTTCGCGGTGGCCAGTTCGTGTTTCTCGGCAATCGCGCGGACTTCGGGTTTTTCCAGCTCGCCGACCGGGAACAGGGTCTTGGCGATCTGTTCACCGCCCACGGCGTGCAGGAAGTAGCTCTGGTCCTTGTTCGGGTCCAGGCCCTTGAGCAACTCGGTGCGGCCATCGATGTCGCGGCGGCGCACGTAGTGGCCGGTGGCGATCAGGTCGGCGCCGAGCATCATGGCGTAGTCGAGGAACGCCTTGAACTTGATCTCGCGGTTACACAGGATGTCCGGATTCGGCGTGCGCCCGGCTTTGTATTCGGCCAGGAAGTGTTCGAACACGTTGTCCCAGTACTCGGCGGCGAAGTTGGCGGTGTGCAGCTTGATGCCAATCTTGTCGCACACAGCCTGCGCATCCGCCAGGTCGTCCATGGCGGTGCAGTATTCCGTTCCATCGTCTTCTTCCCAGTTCTTCATGAACAGGCCTTCCACCTCGTAACCCTGCTCGATCAGCAGGAGAGCGGAAACGGAAGAGTCCACGCCGCCGGACATGCCGACAATGACGCGCTTCTTTTGTGTGTCAGAAGGGGCTGGATCACGCATAGGGATTCAATGAGTGTCTTGAAAAAGGACGCGATTCTAACAGGCCGAAGCCCGCAAGGCTAAAGAGAAGGGCGGATCAGTTCGAGACCGAAGTGTTTACCGTCCAGATAATCATCGATGCAGCGGATGATCAGCTCACTGCGCCAGTTTGCGCGCTGTTCTACCAATTCGTCACGGGTCAGCCATTTGGCGCCGACGATGCCGTCATCCAGCTGATAGTCGGGGTGGTGTTTCAGCGCTTTGGCGGTGAAGCAGACCCGCTGATAGGTCACGCCGTTGCTCGGTGCGGTGTAGAGGTAAATGCCCACCACGCCCGTCGGCTCGACGTCCCAGCCGGTTTCTTCGAGGGTTTCGCGCACGGCGGCTTCGATCAGGGTTTCGTCCGGGTCCAGATGGCCGGCGGGTTGGTTGAGTACCGCTTGTCCGCCCTTGAGTTCTTCGACCATCAGGAACCGGCCGTTGTCTTCGACGATAGTGGCGACGGTGATGTGGGGTAGCCAGGCCATAGGACTTCCTCGATTCTTACTGTTTGAACACGATCAAATGTGGGAGCGGGCTTGCTCGCGAATGCGGTGGGTCAGTCAATAAAGATGTTGAATGATAAGCCGCATTCGCGAGCAAGCCCGCTCCCACATTGTCCAGCGTTCACATTTGAATGTGTGCCACAAGCAGAAGCCCCGGCACGGGGCCGGGGCTTCTTTGCATCCTTACAACCTTAAACCAACGCAGCGATCGCGGCGTTGAAGGTGTTGCTTGGGCGCATGGCCTTGCTGATCAGCTCGGCATTGGCGTGGTAGTAACCGCCGATGTCCACTGGCTTGCCCTGAACGGCATTGAGCTCGGCGACGATGGTCGCTTCGTTCTCGGCCAGGGTCTTGGCCAGTTGGCCAAACTGCGCTTGCAATGCAGTGTCTTCGGACTGGGCGGCCAGGGCTTGTGCCCAGTACAGCGCCAGGTAGAAGTGGCTGCCGCGGTTGTCGATGTTGCCGACTTTGCGCGATGGCGACTTGTTGTTGTCCAGGAACTGGCCAGTGGCCTGGTCCAGGGTCTTGGCCAAAACCAAAGCTTTAGGGTTGTTGTACGTCACACCCAAATGCTCAAGGGAAGCGGCCAGGGCCAGGAACTCGCCCAGGGAATCCCAGCGCAGGAAGTTTTCTTCCAGCAGCTGCTGAACGTGCTTCGGTGCCGAACCGCCAGCGCCGGTTTCAAACAGGCCGCCGCCATTCATCAGCGGGACGATCGACAGCATCTTGGCGCTGGTGCCCAGTTCCATGATCGGGAACAGGTCGGTCAGGTAGTCGCGCAATACGTTGCCGGTCACCGAGATGGTGTCCTTGCCTTCGCGAGTGCGGCCCAGGGTGAACGCCATCGCGTCGACTGGCGACATGATGCGGATGTCCAGGCCCGAAGTGTCGTGATCCTTCAGGTAAGCCTGAACTTTTTCGATCACAACGCCGTCGTGGGCGCGCATTGGGTCCAGCCAGAAAATCGCTGGAGTGGCGCTTGCGCGAGCACGGTTGACGGCCAGTTTGACCCAATCCTGGATCGGCGCGTCTTTGGTCTGGCACATGCGGAAGATGTCCCCGGCTTCAACCGACTGTTCCAGCAGGGTGCGACCAGCGCTGTCGGAAACCCGAACCACGCCGTTGCTCTTGATCTGGAAAGTCTTGTCGTGCGAGCCGTACTCTTCAGCTTTTTCGCCATCAGGCCAACGTTTGGCACGCTGCCCATGGTGGTTGGATCGAAGGCGCCGTTTACCTTGCAGTCTTCGATGACCGCCTGGTAGATGGTGGCGTAGCAGCGATCCGGGATCACGGCCTTGGTGTCGTGCAGTTGACCGTCAGTGCCCCACATTTTGCCGGAGTCACGGATCATTGCCGGCATCGAGGCGTCGACGATAACGTCGCTCGGCACGTGCAGGTTGGTGATGCCTTTGTCGGAGTTGACCATGGCCAACGACGGACGAACGGCGTAGACCGCCTGGATGTCCGCTTCGATCTGCGCTTGCTGCTCGGCCGGCAGGGCCTTGATGCGAGCGTACAGGTCGCCGATGCCGTTGTTCAGGTTAAAGCCGATCTGCGCCAGCACGTCAGCGTGTTTGGCCAGTGCGTCTTTATAGAACTCGGCAACGATCTGGCCGAACATGATCGGGTCGGAGACCTTCATCATGGTGGCTTTCAAGTGAACCGACAGCAGCACGCCTTTTTGCTTGGCGTCTTCGATCTCGGCTGCAATGAAGCTGCGCAGGGCGTTTTTGCTCAGTACCGCGCAATCGAGGATCTCACCGGCTTGCACGGTGGTCTTTTCTTTCAGGACGGTGGTGGTGCCGTCTTGAGCGATCAGTTCGATTTTAACGGCGTCAGCGGCGTCGATCAGGGCAGCTTTTTCGCTGCCGTAGAAATCGCCGGTGCTCATGTGCGCGACGTGGGACTTGGAGTCCGCAGCCCAGGCGCCCATTTTGTGCGGGTGCTTGCGAGCGTAGTTCTTGACCGACAGCGGGGCACGACGATCAGAGTTGCCTTCGCGCAGAACCGGGTTTACGGCGCTGCCCTTGATCTTGTCGTAACGCGACTTGGCTTCTTTGTCTGCGTCGCTGCTCACGGTTTCCGGATAGTCCGGCAGTGCGAAGCCCTGGGCTTGCAGCTCTTTGATCGCGGCTTGCAGTTGCGGAACCGAGGCGCTGATGTTCGGCAGCTTGATGATGTTGGCTTCAGGCGTAACGGCCAGGTCGCCCAGTTCGGCGAGGTGGTCGGCTACGGCTTTGTCACCCAATTGCTCGGGGAAGCTGGCCAGGATGCGCCCTGCAAGAGAGATGTCGCGGGTTTCCACGGCAATATCAGCGGAGGCGGTGAAGGCCTCTACGATAGGCAACAGTGAATAGGTGGCGAGGGCTGGGGCTTCGTCGGTGAAGGTATAGATGATCTTCGAGCGGGTGGGCATATTCGGATTAACTCTCTCTTCTTTGCTAAAGCGTGCGCCGAAACTCGAGGGGCGCCGTGTAAGCGCGTTCGTTCAAAGTCATCCATGAGCCGAATGTCGAGGTTTCTTCGCGGTGATGTTGGGTGCATCAGTCGAGCGTCAAGCGGGTGGGCTGCGGTAACAACCCGGCTTCAATCTGGCTGAAAGTCTCGTAATAGAGAGCTTGGCCTTTGTGACCCTTCGGTCAGCGGCGGCATTATACATAGGTAGCTGGCAATCTGCCGATGGTTCATATGCAACGATTCTCGTCCATTGGTCTAAAGGTCGCAGGGCGGCGGGCGGCGTAGAGTCTTGCACCGTGCTTGAGTTTGGCGCTTTTCCCTTTGCTTTCAGGCTTGTAGATCACGAACTGCACAGCTTTGCGGCAGATGGGTGGAACATAGGGTTTGCGCGCTGATTTAACTGGGGTACGCTCGAACGAAGCCAGATGTTCAATCCAAACAATGGAGTTCAGCATGGGATACAAGAAGATTCAGGTTCCAGCAGTCGGCGACAAAATCACCGTCAATGCAGACCATTCTCTCAATGTTCCTAACAACCCGATCATCCCCTTCATTGAAGGTGATGGCATCGGCGTTGATATCAGCCCGGTCATGATCAAGGTTGTCGATGCTGCTGTTAAGAAGGCTTACGGCGGCGAGCGCAAAATTTCCTGGATGGAAGTCTACGCCGGGGAAAAAGCGACTCAGGTTTACGATCAGGACACCTGGCTGCCTCAGGAAACCCTGGACGCAGTCAAGGATTACGTGGTTTCCATCAAGGGCCCTCTGACCACCCCGGTCGGTGGCGGCATCCGTTCGCTGAACGTGGCCCTGCGCCAACAACTCGACCTTTACGTCTGCCTGCGTCCGGTACGCTGGTTCGAAGGCGTGCCGAGCCCGGTCAAGAAGCCGGGCGACGTCGACATGACGATCTTCCGTGAGAACTCGGAAGACATCTACGCCGGCATCGAGTGGAAGGCCGGTTCGCCGGAAGCGACCAAAGTCATCAAGTTCCTGAAAGATGAAATGGGCGTCACCAAGATCCGCTTCGACGAAAACTGCGGTATCGGTATCAAGCCGGTTTCGCTGCAAGGCACCAAGCGTCTGGCGCGCAAGGCTCTGCAATATGTGGTCGACAACGACCGCGATTCGCTGACCATCGTGCACAAAGGCAACATCATGAAGTTCACCGAAGGTGCCTTCAAGGAGTGGGCCTACGAAGTGGCGGCTGAAGAGTTCGGCGCGACCCTGCTCGACGGCGGTCCGTGGATGCAGTTCAAGAACCCGAAAACCGGCAAGAACGTCATCGTCAAGGATGCCATCGCCGACGCCATGCTCCAGCAGATCCTGCTGCGCCCGGCTGAGTACGATGTGATCGCGACCCTGAACCTGAACGGCGACTACCTCTCCGACGCCCTGGCGGCTGAAGTAGGCGGTATCGGTATCGCGCCGGGTGCCAACCTGTCCGACACTATCGCCATGTTCGAAGCGACCCACGGTACTGCGCCGAAATATGCCGGCAAAGACCAGGTCAACCCGGGCTCGCTGATCCTGTCCGCCGAGATGATGCTGCGTCATATGGGCTGGACCGAAGCGGCTGATCTGATCATCAAAGGCACCAACGGCGCGATTTCCGCCAAGACCGTGACCTATGATTTCGAGCGTCTGATGGAAGGCGCCAAACTGGTGTCTTCTTCCGGCTTCGGCGATGCGCTGATTTCGCACATGTAAGAAATTTGCACCAAAAAAACCGCCTTCGGGCGGTTTTTTCATGACTGGATGACGGGTTGCGTCAGCTCGACACCGATTCTTTGTGGATGGAAGGTGCGGTGTGTTCGTTCGCAGTAGTGGCAGCCGTGATCTTCACCGCGTGCAGGCCTTTGGGTCCCTGGATGATCTCGAAGTTTACGGATTGTCCGGCCTTGAGGGTTTTGTAGCCCTCCATGTCGATGGCCGAATAGTGGGCAAAGAAGTCGATCTCTTTGCCGTCCTCATCGCGTCCTTCTCTGGCGTCGGTATTAATGAAACCGAACCCCTTGGCATTGTTGAACCACTTCACCTTACCGACTGCCATGCTCATATCCCTCTGCAACAGACTCCATCACTGGAGTATCATCCAGTACATCCGCAGTCGAATCTCATAAATAAGATTGACTCCGCGGACCTTTTTTACCCACTGTGGGCTCTATTGGTTGTAACACCGTTTTCCCGATAGTCAAGGTGACTGGGCAGTCGGAGTTGAAATCGTTGATAGCCGCCCCCACCACTGTATTTGCACAACTGACGAACCTTTCTTTCCATGCATGCAATCAGCCAGATTCGACTAACATTCAATCAGGATCGCCCGACTCTCCAGAAAGATCTCCCGGAGGAGCACGACGACGATTCCGCAGGCATTGCTGTTCAGGAGGCCAAGCCTGCTTTACAGGCGCCGCCGATGTACAAGGTGGTTTTGTTTAATGATGACTACACACCGATGGATTTCGTCGTCGAAGTGCTCGAGGTGTTTTTTAACCTGAATCGCGAGCTGGCGACCAAGGTCATGCTGGCCGTCCACACAGAAGGACGGGCAGTATGTGGAGTGTTTACCCGCGACATCGCCGAGACGAAGGCCATGCAGGTCAACCAGTACGCCAGGGAAAGCCAGCATCCGCTACTCTGTGAAATCGAGAAGGACGGTTAATCGCCGACCACTTGGGTATGAGGTGAAGCTATGTTAAACCGCGAGCTCGAAGTCACCCTCAATCTAGCCTTCAAGGAGGCTCGTTCGAAGCGTCATGAATTCATGACCGTCGAACACCTCTTGCTGGCCCTATTGGACAATGAGGCTGCCGCCACCGTTTTGCGTGCATGCGGCGCAAACCTCGACAAACTCAAGCATGACCTGCAGGAGTTCATCGACTCCACCACGCCGTTGATCCCCGTTCATGACGAGGATCGCGAGACCCAACCAACCCTGGGCTTCCAGCGTGTTCTGCAGCGTGCTGTCTTTCACGTACAGAGCTCGGGCAAACGCGAAGTGACTGGCGCCAACGTGCTGGTCGCAATCTTCAGTGAGCAAGAAAGTCAGGCGGTGTTCCTGCTGAAACAGCAGAGCGTTGCCCGCATTGATGTCGTCAACTACATCGCCCATGGCATTTCCAAAGTGCCGGGGCACGGCGATCACTCTGAAGGTGAGCAAGATATGCAGGACGACGAGGGCGGTGAGTCTTCTTCTTCAGGCAATCCCCTGGATGCTTATGCCAGCAACCTCAACGAACTCGCGCGCCAGGGTCGAATCGATCCGCTGGTAGGCCGTGAGCTCGAAGTCGAGCGTGTCGCGCAGATCCTGGCGCGTCGTCGCAAAAACAATCCGCTGCTGGTGGGCGAGGCTGGCGTGGGTAAAACCGCGATTGCCGAAGGCCTGGCCAAGCGCATTGTCGACAATCAGGTGCCGGACCTGCTGGCCAACAGCGTGGTTTACTCCCTTGACTTGGGGGCCTTGCTGGCCGGGACCAAATACCGCGGTGATTTCGAGAAACGCTTCAAGGCGTTGCTCAATGAGCTGAAAAAACGTCCGCAGGCGATCCTGTTCATCGACGAAATCCATACCATCATTGGTGCGGGTGCCGCGTCCGGTGGCGTCATGGATGCCTCGAACCTGCTCAAGCCGTTGCTGTCGTCCGGCGATATCCGCTGCATCGGTTCGACCACGTTCCAGGAATTCCGCGGGATCTTCGAGAAGGACCGTGCCTTGGCACGACGCTTCCAGAAGGTCGATGTGTCGGAGCCTTCGGTAGAAGACACCATCAGCATCCTGCGCGGCCTGAAAGGGCGTTTCGAAACGCACCACGGCATCGAGTACAGCGATGAAGCCCTGCGTGCAGCGGCTGAACTGGCGTCACGCTACATCAATGACCGGCACATGCCGGACAAAGCTATCGACGTTATCGACGAGGCGGGTGCCTACCAGCGCCTGCAGCCAATCGAGAAACGCGTGAAACGCATCGAAGTGCCTCAGGTCGAGGACATCGTCGCGAAAATCGCGCGGATTCCGCCTAAGCACGTCAACAGTTCCGACAGAGAGCTGCTGCGTAACCTTGAGCGTGACCTGAAGCTGACGGTGTTTGGTCAGGATGCCGCGATCGACTCGTTGTCGACTGCGATCAAACTGTCCCGTGCCGGCCTCAAGTCGCCTGACAAGCCAGTTGGTTCGTTCCTGTTCGCCGGGCCTACCGGTGTCGGTAAAACCGAAGCGGCGCGTCAGTTGGCCAAGGCGCTGGGCATCGAGCTGGTTCGCTTCGACATGTCCGAGTACATGGAGCGCCACACCGTATCGCGTCTGATCGGTGCACCTCCGGGCTATGTCGGGTTCGACCAGGGCGGCCTGCTGACCGAAGCCATCACCAAGCAACCGCACTGCGTATGTGCTGCTCGACGAGATCGAGAAGGCCCACCCCGACGTGTTCAACCTGCTGTTGCAGGTCATGGATCACGGTACGCTGACTGATAACAACGGGCGCAAGGCGGATTTCCGTAACGTGATTGTCATCATGACGACCAACGCCGGCGCCGAAACCGCAGCCCGCGCTTCGATCGGTTTCACCCATCAGGACCACTCGTCCGATGCGATGGAAGTGATCAAGAAGAGCTTTACGCCAGAGTTCCGCAACCGTCTGGACACCATTATCCAGTTTGGTCGCCTCAGTCATGAGGTCATCAAAAGCGTGGTGGACAAGTTCCTTACCGAACTTCAGGCGCAGTTGGAAGACAAGCGCGTGCAGCTGGAAGTGACCGACGCTGCACGCAGTTGGCTGGCAGCGGGTGGCTACGACTCGGCAATGGGCGCTCGACCAATGGCGCGTTTGATCCAGGACAAGATCAAGCGTCCGCTGGCTGAGGAGATTCTCTTTGGTGAATTGGCTGACCATGGTGGTGTGGTTCACATCGACCTTAAGGACGGCGAGTTGACCTTCGAGTTCGAGACCACGGCTGAAATGGCTTGATGGTTGGTTGGTTGTAAAGCAAAGCTAAAGGCGCCTTCGGGCGCCTTTTTTGTGTTTTGTGGGTTGGGTGTTTTTGGGTGTATATCCGTTGCTGCGGTAACGGCTGCTTAGGGTTTCGCCCTTACGGCGAGGCACTTTTTTCAAACGCCAAAAAAGTACCCAAAAAGGCTCGCCCCGGCGTCCGGCCCCTCGCTTAGGCTCGGCGTTCCTTCGTTCCGGTATTCATCTGGGGGCATCGCCTACGGTCTGCTTCGCGACGACCTCCTCTCGATGTGTGCGGCTTCGCCGCACGGCGCTACGCGCCCACCCCCAGCTGAACACCTCCACTCAGCCTCCCGAAGGGGCGGGCAGAGCAAGATCAAAAGCTGCAGGCGAGCTAACGCTCGGCCTGTTGAGTGGTGAAGAGCGAGAGGTGTACGCTGGTCTGTTTTTGATTCTGCTTTTGATTTTGTAGGAGCGAGGCTTGCCCGCGAAGGCGGCCGGGCAGCCGACCAATATTTACCGGATGTACTCAGTCCAATTGTGTGAGCTGGCTTTGGCTTTGGTTTTGGCTTTTGATCTGGATCTTGATCCTGCTTTTGATCTCTCGCCCCTTCGGCAGGCCGAGCGTAGGTGTTCATCAGGGGGTTAGGCGCGTAGCGCCGTTCGGCGGAGCCGAACACATCGAGAGGAGGTCGTCGCGAAGCAGACCGTAGGCGATGCCCCCTGATGGACACCGTAGCGAGGGTACATCGAGCGTAGCGAGATGCCGTACGTCGGGGCGAAGCCTTTGCTTACTTTTCGGCGTTTGGAAAAGTGAGTCGCTGTAAGAGCGAAACCCTAAGCAGCCGTTACCGCAGCAACGGATATACACCCAACCCTAGAGAGCCCACTAAAACAGCGCACACACAAAAACGCCCGGCATAAACCGGGCGTTTTGTATTGACTTGATTAGCGAGCGCGGTAAGTAATGCGCCCTTTGCTCAAGTCATAGGGCGTCAGCTCGACGCGCACTTTGTCACCGGTAAGAATACGAATGTAGTTCTTGCGCATCTTGCCGGAAATATGCGCGGTTACGACGTGCCCATTTTCCAACTCCACACGAAACATGGTGTTGGGCAGGGTGTCGACGACAGTGCCTTCCATTTCGAAGCTGTCTTCTTTCGACATGCAGTAAAGCCCTCGGTATCCAATGAATGGCCCGGTGCAACTGCGCCAGGCAAAAGCGGCGTGCATTGTGCCCGAAAAATGGGGTTTACGCCAAGCGGTTTACAGATTGCCTTAGTTCAGGATGACCCAGCGCTGATTTATCAGCAATTCGATGGGGCGATACTGGGTCTTGTAGTTCATCTTTTTGCAGTTCTTGATCCAGTAGCCGAGGTAGACCGCTTCCAGTCCCAGACGCTGGGCTTCTGCGATCTGCCAGAGGATTGCGTAACGTCCGAGGCTGCGATGGTCCTCGGCGGGCTCGTAGAAGGTGTAGACCGCCGACAGGCCATTGGGCAGCAAGTCGGTAACCGCCACGGCCACCAACCGGCCGTCGAGACGAAATTCGTAGAACCGCGAAAACGGCAGGTCACGCACCAGGAAGGTCGAAAACTGATCGCGGCTCGGCGGGTACATGTCGCCGTCGGCGTGACGCTGTTCGATATAGCGTTGATAGAGGTCGAAATACTCTTCGCTGAACCCGGGCCTGGCCGGGCGCACCTGCAAGTCTGCGTTGCGCTTGAAAATGCGTTTTTGCTGACGGTTGGGCGCAAATTGAGCCACAGGGATGCGTGCAGGCACGCACGCATTGCAATTCTGGCAATGAGGCCGATAGAGATGATCGCCACTGCGACGAAAACCCATTTCCGACAGGTCTGCGTAGACATGCACATCCATGGGCTGGCTAGGATCGAGAAACAGGGTTGTGGCCTGCTCCTCGGGCAGATAACTGCAAGAGTGGGGCTGAGTGGCATAGAACTTCAAACGCGCCAACTCGGTCATGATCAACCTCGGGGATAAGCTTTTGAATAAGTGTAAGCCACGCGCGCAAAAGTCGCTCAGCAAACCCAGGTGGCGTGATTAGGTTGATCCAGATGTCGAGCCAGATAGCCGGCAAACTCGCTGCGGGGTATCGCTCGGGCGCCGAGGCTGTGCAAATGGTCGGTAGGCATCTGGCAATCGATCAGCACAAAACCTGAGTCTTTCAGATGTTGCACCAATGTGGCAAAGCCATATTTGGAGGCGTTGTCGGCGCGACTGAACATCGACTCGCCAAAAAACAGCTGACCCATGGCCAGGCCGTACAAGCCGCCGACCAGTTCACCCTGGTCCCAGACTTCCACCGAATGGGCGTAGCCGCGCTTGTGCAGCTCCAGGTAGGCGTTCTGCATGGCTTTCGTGATCCAGGTGCCGTCGGCGTAATCGCGCGGCGCGGCGCAGGCGCGTATGACCGCGGCAAAATCCTGATCGAAGGTCACTTGATAGCATTGTTGGCGCAGCAACTTGTTCAGGCTGCGGGAAACGTGCAGTTCGTCGGGAAACAGCACGGTGCGTGGATCGGGCGACCACCAGAGAATCGGTTGGCCTTCGGAAAACCAAGGGAAGCAGCCGTGGCGATAGGCCTGGATCAGCCGATCAGCGGACAGATCACCGCCCGCCGCCAGCAGCCCATTGGGATCGCGCATGGCTTTTTCCAGGGGCGGAAAAGTCAGGGTGTTGCGTTGTAACCAAGTCAGCATGGCATCCGGGCTTGCAGAAGGGGAGGGCAGGGGCGGACGTTTCGGTCCGCCGTGAAGTCGTGCATCAAACGGTAGGAATATCGTCGAGGTATTTCTCGGCGTCCAGCGCGGCCATGCAGCCAGCCCCGGCAGACGTCACAGCCTGGCGGTAAACATGATCGGCCACATCGCCGGCGGCGAACACACCTTCGATGTCGGTGGCGGTGGCATCGCCTTCGTTGCCACCCTTGATCAGCAGGTAGCCGTCACGCATTTTCAGTTGGCCCTGGAACAGGTCGGTGTTGGGCTTGTGGCCGATGGCAATGAACACGCCGGTCAACGGCAGTTCGCGGGTTTCGCCAGTGTTGCTGTCACGCAGGCGGGCGCCAGTTACGCCGCCGGCATCGCCCAACACTTCATCAAGATTCTGATTCCAGTGCAGGCGGATATTGCCGTTGGCGGCTTTTTCGAACAGCTTGTCCTGAAGGATCTTCTCCGAGCGCAGCTTGTCACGACGGTGCACCAGGTGGACTTCCTTGGCGATGTTCGACAGGTATAACGCCTCCTCAACCGCCGTGTTGCCGCCGCCGACCACGGCGACTACCTGATTGCGGTAGAAGAAACCGTCGCACGTCGCACAGGCGGAAACGCCCTTGCCGGCAAAGGCTTCTTCCGACGGCAGCCCCAGGTACTGGGCCGAGGCGCCGGTGGCGATAATCAACGCGTCGCAGGTGTAGGTGCCGCTGTCGCCGATGAGTTCAAAAGGGCGCTGTTGCAACTTGGCGGTGTGGATGTGGTCGTAAACGATCTCTGTGTCAAAGCGCTCGGCGTGTTTTTGCATGCGTTCCATCAGCACCGGGCCAGTGAGGCCTTCGACGTCGCCAGGCCAGTTGTCGACTTCGACGGTGGTGGTGAGTTGGCCACCGGCCTGTATGCCGGTAATGACGACGGGTTTGAGGTTGGCGCGGGCGGCATAAACGGCGGCGCTGTAACCGGCAGGGCCAGAACCCAGAATGATCAGGCGTGAATGCTTGGCTTCGCTCATAAAAACACCTCATAAGCCTTTGTCACAAAAGAGAATGCATGCTCAAATTGAACCGTGTGTCATGTGCTTTTGGCTATGCTACACCCAAGGGTCTGAAGCATGGCATCGGGCGAACAAACCCGTACAATGCCGGCTTGTAACAGCGCTTGTATCAAAAAAGCTGTGCATGCCCTGTTTTGAAACACCGGGGTGCAGTGTTAAAAGTAGTCCCAGTTGCGCCTGTTAACTTTTTTACCTGCCTGGATTGGGCAGTTTTTATAGTCATTCAACAGATGGACGCGCCATTGGCGCAGGAATAGAAGCGTTTTGAAGAAATCCACCGCAGCACCTAAACCAGCCGTCGTTCCGCTCTGGCGCCAGCATTTGCACTACCGACTCAAGGAAGGTGCGCTGATCGCCATCGGTGCCTTGTGCCTGTTCCTGATGATGGCCTTGTTGACCTATGGCAAGGACGATCCGGGCTGGAGCCACAACAGCAAGATCGACGATGTGCAGAACTTCGGCGGGCCGGTTGGCTCCTACAGTGCCGATATCCTGTTCATGGTGCTCGGTTACTTCGCCTACATCTTCCCGCTGTTACTGGCGGTCAAGATCTACCAGATCTTCCGTCAACGTCACGAACCGTGGCAGTGGAGCGGTTGGCTGTTCTCCTGGCGCCTGATCGGTTTGGTCTTCCTGGTGCTGTCGGGCGCGGCCCTGGCCCACATCCATTTCCATGCAGCGACCGGCTTGCCGGCTGGCGCTGGCGGCGCGTTGGGCGAAAGCCTTGGCGACCTGGCCAAAAATGCCCTGAACATCCAGGGCAGCACGCTGCTGTTCATCGCGCTGTTCCTGTTCGGCCTGACGGTGTTCACCGACCTGTCGTGGTTCAAGGTGATGGACGTCACGGGCAAAATTACACTCGACTTGTTTGAACTGTTCCAAGGCGCGGCTAATCGCTGGTGGTCTGCGCGTACCGAACGCAAGCAACTGGTCGCCCAGTTGCGTGAAGTCGATGACCGCGTCCACGACGTGGTGGCGCCGACCGTCACCGACAAGCGCGAGCAGGCCAAGGTCAAGGAACGCCTGATCGAACGCGAGCAGGCGCTGAGCAAGCACATGTCCGAACGCGAGAAACAGGTGCCGCCGGTCATCGCCCCGGCTCCGATCAAGGCGCCCGAGCCAAGCAAGCGCGTACAGAAAGAGAAACAGGCGCCGTTGTTCGTCGACAGCGCCGTGGAAGGCACCTTGCCGCCGATCTCGATTCTCGATCCGGCGGAAAAGAAACAACTCAATTACTCGCCTGAATCCCTGGCTGCGGTTGGCCACTTGCTGGAAATCAAGCTCAAGGAGTTCGGCGTCGAAGTCACCGTGGATTCGATTCACCCAGGCCCGGTGATTACCCGTTACGAAATCCAGCCGGCAGCCGGCGTCAAGGTCAGCCGCATTTCCAACCTGGCCAAAGACCTGGCGCGTTCGCTGGCTGTAACCAGTGTGCGGGTGGTTGAAGTGATTCCGGGCAAGACCACGGTCGGTATCGAGATTCCTAACGAAGACCGGCAGATCGTGCGCTTCTCCGAAGTGCTGTCGTCGCCCGAATACGACAACTTCAAATCCCCGGTGACCCTGGCCCTCGGCCACGACATTGGCGGCAAGCCGGTCATCACTGACCTGGCGAAAATGCCTCACTTGCTGGTGGCCGGTACCACCGGTTCCGGTAAGTCGGTGGGTGTGAACGCGATGATCCTGTCGATCCTGTTCAAGTCCGGCCCGGAAGACGCCAAGCTGATCATGATTGACCCGAAAATGCTTGAGCTGTCGATCTACGAAGGCATTCCGCACTTGCTCTGCCCCGTGGTCACCGACATGAAGGACGCGGCCAACGCCCTGCGCTGGAGCGTGGCGGAGATGGAGCGTCGCTACAAACTGATGGCGAAGATGGGTGTGCGTAACCTGTCGGGCTTCAACCAGAAGGTCAAGGATGCCGAGGAAGCTGGCACGCCGCTGGCCGACCCGCTGTACAAGCGTGAAAGCATCCACGACGAAGCGCCGCTGCTGCACAAGTTGCCGACCATCGTCGTGGTGGTGGACGAATTCGCCGACATGATGATGATCGTCGGCAAAAAGGTTGAAGAACTGATCGCCCGTATCGCCCAGAAGGCCCGTGCGGCCGGGATCCACTTGATCCTTGCGACCCAGCGTCCGTCGGTTGACGTGATCACCGGTCTGATCAAGGCCAACATTCCGACCCGTATGGCGTTCCAGGTATCGAGCAAGATCGATTCCCGGACCATCATCGACCAGGGCGGTGCCGAGCAACTGCTGGGCCACGGTGACATGCTCTACATGCCGCCAGGCACCAGCCTGCCTATCCGTGTCCATGGCGCGTTCGTCTCCGATGAGGAGGTTCACCGGGTGGTCGAGGCCTGGAAACTGCGCGGGGCACCGGAATACAACGACGAGATCCTGGCCGGTGTCGAAGAGCCCGGTAGTGGTTTTGAAGGCGGCAGCGGTGGCGATGATGACAGTGAATCCGATGCGCTCTACGACGAAGCCGTGCAGTTCGTGCTGGAAAGTCGTCGGGCGTCGATTTCGGCGGTTCAGCGCAAGCTGAAAATCGGCTACAACCGCGCCGCGCGCATGATCGAGGCCATGGAAATGGCCGGGGTCGTGACGTCCATGAACACCAACGGTTCGCGCGAAGTCCTGGCCCCTGGCCCGGTGCGCGACTGATTTGAATTGAAAAGGGTGGCGCAATGACGCGCCTCCGCAACTCCCACGAATATCAAGAGGACTCCCATGCGTCTTATCCGCATGCTGTTGCTGCCGGTTCTGGCTTTGACCACACTCTCGGCCCACGCCGATGACAAGGACGTGGCGCGTCTGACCCAATTGCTCGAAACATCCAAGACCCTGACCGCACACTTCTCCCAGTTGACCCTCGATGGCAGCGGCACCCAGTTGCAGGAAACCGCCGGTGACATGTCGCTGCAGCGTCCGGGCCTGTTCTACTGGCACACCAATGCGCCGGCTGAACAAACCATGGTTTCCGACGGCAAGAAGGTCACCCTGTGGGACCCGGACCTGGAACAGGTCACCATCAAGAACCTCGACCTGCGCCTGACCCAGACCCCGGCGCTGCTGTTGTCCGGTGACGTGTCCAAGATCAGCCAGAGCTTCGATATCAGTGCCAAGGAAGCCGGCGGCGTGATCGACTTCACCCTGAAGCCGAAAACCAAGGACACCCTGTTCGACAGCCTGCGCCTGTCGTTCCGCAATGGCCTGGTCAATGACATGCAACTGATCGACAGCGTCGGCCAGCGCACCAATATCCTGTTCACCGGCGTGAAGGCCAACGAGCCGATCCCGGCGTCCAAGTTCAAGTTCGACATCCCTAAAGGGGCGGACGTGATCCAGGAATAAACACCAGGACCTGTGGGAGCGGGCTTGTGTGGCGAGGGGCTTGCCCCCGTTGGGTTGCGAGGCGGCCCTAAAACCTGCATCCGCGGTTTTTCAAAAAACACCGCATGCGATGGTTTTACGACTGCTTCGCAGTCGAGCGGGGGCAAGCCCCCTCGCCACAGGTAAGTCGCTCTTGTCACAGGATTTTCGCCAGACTTGAGAGCAATGTCATAAAGCGAGGTTTGAACCTTACGTGATGGACCTGTTTCGCAGTGCCCCGATTGCTCAGCCCTTGGCCGCCCGTTTGCGTGCGGCCAATCTGGATGAGTACGTCGGTCAGGAACACCTGCTCGCTCGCGGCAAGCCTTTGCGCGAAGCCCTGGAGCAGGGGGCCCTGCATTCGATGATCTTTTGGGGCCCGCCGGGGGTAGGTAAAACCACCCTGGCGCGGTTGCTGGCGGAAGTCTCGGATGCGCACTTCGAAACGGTTTCGGCGGTGCTTGCCGGTGTGAAGGAAATCCGTCAGGCGGTGGAAATCGCCAAGCAGCAGGCCGGGCAGTACGGCAAGCGCACGATCCTGTTTGTCGATGAAGTACACCGCTTCAACAAATCCCAGCAGGACGCCTTTCTGCCGTATGTGGAAGACGGCACGCTGATTTTCATCGGTGCGACCACCGAAAACCCGTCCTTCGAACTCAACAACGCCTTGCTCTCCCGGGCTCGTGTTTACGTGCTCAAAAGCCTCGACGAGGCCGCGCTGCGCAAACTGGTGCACCGTGCACTCACTGAAGAACGTGGCCTGGGCAAGCGGCAACTGACCCTCAGCGATGAAGGCTTTCAGATGTTGCTGTCCGCTGCTGATGGCGATGGCCGACGCCTGCTCAACCTGCTGGAAAACGCCTCGGACCTGGCCGAAGACAGCAGCGAGATCGGCGTCGATCTGCTGCAAAGTCTGCTCGGCGATACCCGTCGGCGTTTCGACAAGGGTGGCGAAGCCTTCTACGACCAGATTTCCGCGCTGCATAAATCCGTACGTGGCTCCAACCCCGACGGCGCGCTGTACTGGTTTGCCCGCATGATCGACGGCGGTTGCGATCCGTTGTACCTGGCCCGGCGCGTGGTGCGCATGGCCAGCGAAGACATCGGCAACGCCGACCCTCGCGCCCTGAGCCTGTGTCTGGCGGCGTGGGAAGTGCAGGAACGGCTCGGCAGCCCGGAAGGCGAGTTGGCGGTGGCCCAGGCCATCACCTATCTGGCTTGCGCGCCGAAAAGCAACGCGGTGTACATGGGGTTCAAAGCCGCGCTGCGCAGCGCCGCCGAACACGGTTCCCTTGAAGTGCCGCTGCACCTGCGCAACGCACCGACCAAGCTGATGAAGCAATTGGGTTACGGCGATGAATACCGTTATGCCCATGATGAACCGGACGCCTACGCGGCTGGTGAAGACTACTTCCCGGAAGAGCTCGACCCGCAACCGTTCTATCAACCGGTGCCGCGAGGCCTGGAACTGAAAATCGGCGAAAAGCTTAACCACCTCGCCCAACTTGACCGACTCAGCCCCCGGCAGCGGAGAAAATAGTGATTCGAACGATTCTTGCGGTGTCCGTGGCCGGTATCGCTGGTACATTACTGCGTTTCGCAACCAGCACTTGGGTCAGCGCCAATTGGCCGCGGCATTTTTATGCGGCGACCCTGGCCGTCAATCTGGTGGGCTGCCTGATTATCGGTTTGCTGTATGGGCTGTTTCTGACGCGCCCGGAAGTACCAATCGAAATCCGCGCCGGCCTGATCGTCGGTTTTGTGGGCGGTCTGACGACTTTTTCATCCTTTTCTCTGGATACGTTGCGCTTGCTGGAAAGCGGGCAGGCACCGATAGCCTTCGGTTATCTGGCCATCAGCGTATTCGGCGGGCTGCTCGCCACCTGGGCCGGCCTGTCCCTGACCAAACTTTGATAACGAGAGACCGACATGCTCGATTCCAAACTGTTACGTAGCAACCTTCAGGACGTAGCGGACCGCCTGGCATCCCGTGGCTTTGTGCTGGATGTTGCGCGCATCGAAGCGCTGGAAGAACAGCGCAAGACCGTCCAGACCCGCACTGAAGCACTGCAGGCTGAACGTAATGCGCGCTCAAAATCCATCGGTCAGGCCAAACAACGCGGTGAAGACATCGCGCCGTTGATGGCTGACGTCGAGCGCATGGCCAGCGAGTTGAGCGCCGGCAAGGTTGAACTGGACCAGATCCAGACCGACCTGGATTCGATCCTGCTCGGCATCCCGAACCTGCCGCACGAATCCGTGCCGATCGGCGCTGACGAAGACGGCAACGTCGAAGTGCGCCGCTGGGGCACCCCGACCGCGTTCGATTTCCCGGTTCAGGACCACGTGGCCCTGGGCGAGAAGTTCGGCTGGCTGGACTTCGAAACTGCCGCCAAGCTGTCCGGCGCGCGTTTCGCCCTGTTGCGCGGCCCGATCGCCCGTCTGCACCGCGCACTCGCGCAGTTCATGATCAACCTGCACACCACCGAACACGGTTACGAAGAGGCCTACACGCCTTACCTGGTTCAAGCGCCGGCCTTGCAAGGCACCGGCCAGTTGCCGAAGTTCGAAGAAGACCTGTTCAAGATCACTCGCGAAGGCGAAGCCGATCTGTACCTGATCCCGACGGCTGAAGTGTCGCTGACCAACATCGTCGCTGGCGAAATCCTCGATTCGAAACTGCTGCCGATCAAGTTCGTTGCCCACACGCCGTGCTTTCGCAGCGAAGCCGGCGCGTCGGGTCGTGACACTCGCGGCATGATCCGCCAGCACCAGTTCGACAAGGTCGAAATGGTCCAGATCGTTGAGCCATCGACCTCTATGGAGGCGCTGGAAGGCCTGACCGCCAACGCGGAGAAAGTCCTGCAATTGCTGGAACTGCCGTATCGCACCCTGGCGCTGTGCACTGGCGACATGGGCTTCAGCGCGGTCAAGACTTACGACCTGGAAGTGTGGATTCCGAGCCAGGACAAGTACCGTGAAATTTCGTCGTGCTCCAACTGCGGCGATTTCCAGGCCCGTCGTATGCAAGCGCGCTTCCGTAACCCGGAAACCGGCAAGCCTGAACTGGTTCACACCCTGAACGGTTCCGGCCTGGCGGTCGGTCGTACCCTGGTGGCCGTGCTGGAAAACTACCAGCAGGCCGACGGTTCGATCCGTGTGCCAGCCGTACTGAAGCCGTACATGGGTGGCCTTGAGGTCATCGGCTAAATGGACTATCTGCCGCTGTTTCATAACCTGCGCGGCAGTCGTGTGTTGGTCGTCGGCGGCGGGGAGATTGCCTTGCGCAAATCCCGCCTGCTGGCCGAAGCCGGTGCGCTGCTGCGGGTGGTCGCACCTGAAATCGAACCGCAATTGCGCGAGCTGGTTGTCGGTAGCGGTGGCGAGTGCCTGGTGCGTGGCTACGTCGAGGCGGACCTGGACGGTTGCGGGCTGATCATTGCCGCCACCGACGACGAGCCGCTGAATGCGCAAGTCTCCGCCGACGCTCATCGGCGTTGCGTGCCGGTCAACGTAGTGGATGCGCCCGCCCTGTGCAGCGTGATTTTCCCGGCGATTGTCGACCGTTCCCCGCTGATCGTTGCCATCTCCAGCGGCGGCGATGCGCCGGTGCTGGCGCGGCTGATCCGGGCCAAAATCGAAACCTGGATTCCTTCCACCTACGGTCAACTGGCCGGCCTGGCGGCGCGCTTTCGTACTCAGGTCAAAAACCTGCTTCCGGATGTGCAGCAGCGTCGGTCGTTCTGGGAGGATGTTTTCCAGGGCCCGATTGCCGATCGGCAACTGGCCGGGCAGGGCGCTGAAGCCGAGCGCTTGCTGCTGGCGAAAATCGCTGGCGAGCCGCCGAAAAAACCGGTGAAGTGTATTTGGTCGGCGCCGGGCCGGGCGATCCGGACCTACTGACCTTCCGTGCGTTGCGGCTGATGCAGCAAGCCGATGTGGTGCTCTACGACCGGCTGGTCGCGCCGGCAATTCTGGATTTGTGTCGTCGCGATGCTGAGCGGGTTTACGTCGGCAAGCGTCGCGCCGATCACGCTGTGCCGCAGGATCAGATCAACCAGCAATTGGTGGATCTGGCCAAGGCTGGCAAGCGCGTGGTGCGGCTCAAGGGGGTGATCCGTTCATCTTCGGTCGTGGCGGTGAAGAGATCGAAGAACTGGCGGCCCATGGCATTCCGTTCCAGGTCGTGCCGGGCATTACGGCGGCTAGCGGTTGCGCGGCGTATGCCGGGATTCCGCTGACTCACCGTGATTACGCGCAGTCGGTGCGGTTCGTCACCGGCCACCTGAAGGATGGTTCCACCGATTTGCCGTGGGCCGACCTGGTCGCCCCGGCGCAAACCCTGGTGTTTTACATGGGGCTGGTGGGCTTGCCGATCATCTGCGAGCAGTTGATCAAGCATGGTCGCGGGGCGGATACCCCGGCGGCGTTGATTCAGCAGGGCACCACGGTCAATCAGCGGGTGTTTACCGGTACGTTGGCTGATTTGCCACGACTGGTGGCGGAGCATGAAGTGCATGCGCCGACATTGGTGATTGTTGGGGAAGTGGTGCAATTGCGCGAGAAACTGGCGTGGTTCGAGGGGGCTCAGGCGCAAGTCTGATTTCTGCGTCGCCTGTTGGAAAAAGATCGCAGCCTTCGGCAGCTCCTACAGGGTTACGCAATCCCATGTAGGAGCTGCCGAAGGCTGCGATCTTTTGATCTTAACGCTTCTGCCAAACCCCTTTCCCACTCAACCGCGCCCGATCATGCGCCGCGGTAAAGTCCTGCGCCGGCCCTTTCGGCACAATCCCCGTCGGGTTAATGGTCTTGTGGCTGCCGTAGTAGTGATGCTTGATGTGCTCAAAATCCACCGTCTCGGCAATCCCTGGCCACTGATACATTTCCCGCAACCAGTTCGACAGGTTCGGATAATCGGCTATTCGCCGCAGGTTGCACTTGAAGTGCCCGTAATACACCGCATCGAAGCGGATCAGCGTGGTGAACAACCGAATGTCCGCTTCCGTCAGGTATTCACCGACCAGGTAGCGGTTCTTGTCTAACAGCAGCTCCAGCCGATCCAGCTCGGCAAACACATCATCGAACGCTTCTTCATAAGCGGTCTGCGATGTGGCAAACCCGGCGCGGTACACGCCGTTGTTCACCGCCGGATAAATCCGTTCATTTAACGCATCGATCTCGCCCCGCAGCGGCGCCGGATAGAAATCCAGATCATTGCCGGTCAGGTCATCGAAGGCGCTGTTGAACATGCGGATGATTTCCGCCGATTCATTGTTGACGATGCGTTTCTGCTGTTTGTCCCAGAGCACCGGCACGGTGACGCGGCCGGTGTAGTTGGCGGTATCGGCGGTGTAGCGTTGGTGCATGAAATTGAAGTGATCGAGTTTGTCGCCGGTGGAGCCGAGGTTCTGGTCGAAGGTCCAGCCGTTTTCCAGCATCAGCCAACTGACCACCGACACATCGATCAGGTTGTCGAGGCCTTTGAGTTTGCGCAGGATCAGCGTGCGATGGGCCCACGGGCAAGCCAGGGACACATAAAGGTGATAGCGACCGGCTTCGGCCGCAAAGCCACCGACACCGGACGGGCCTGGCTTGCCGTCGGCGGTCAGCCAGTTGCGGCGCTGCGCTTGTTCACGTTGGAACGCGCCGTCCTTGCTGCTTTCATACCACTGGTCTTGCCAGCGGCCTTCAACTAACAAACCCATGTTCAAGACTCCTTAACCAATAAGCGTTGGAGAGGAGTCTATGCCCATGAGTTCGAACAAAAAGCGCAAAGGTTGGGCAGTTATGATCGGTTAAATCGATTTGTCCCGGGCGTCCCAGTATTGCTGGGCGGTTTCGAAGGCTTGCTCGCGGGTCTGGCCGAGGCCGACGCAAGGCCAGGGCCATGGTCGAAATCAGCGCCATTTGCGGATAGCTGTCGACCACATCGCCACGCCACACGGCCTTCATGTGTTCAGGATCGAGCGTCGCCGGTTTGACGTGGCGCTGTGCCGACAGTTGCGGCCATTCCTCATCCCAGCTTTCGCCGCCGGTGGTGCCGTACAAGTGACTGTCGGCGTCCGGGTTGATCTCTATTTCGCCGCCGTCGCCCTTGACCACAATTGCCGTATCACCGAGCAAGCCGCTGGCATCGCGATGCACGGCTTGGTAGCCGGGGTGGAAAATGCTTTGCAGGCCACAGCGCGCACTCAACGGATTGAGAATCCGCGTGAGGGAGTGGATGGGTGAGCGCAGGCCCAGGGTGTTGCGCAGGTCGATCATGCGCTGAAGTTGTGGCGCCCAATCCACCAACGGCATGAATGCCAGGCCGCCGTTATCCAGCGCTTCGCCGACCTGCTGCCAGTTGCGGCACAAGGGGATTTTCAGTTCTTCCAGCAGTTGCTCGCTGTACAGCCGACCTGCCGTGTGCGCGCCGCCGCCGTGCATAAAAATCCGCACGCCGTTCTGCGCCAGGCACTTGGCCGCCAGCAGATACCACGGCAGATGACGCTTCTTGCCGGCGTAGGTCGGCCAGTCCAGATCGACATTTAAAGCCGGAGCCTTCAAGCGTTCACGAAGGGCTTCGGTAAACCCCGCCATCTCCTCGGCGCTTTCTTCTTTGTGTCGCAACAGCATCAAAAACGCGCCGAGCTGGGTGTCTTCGACCTTGTCGTCCAGAACGAAGCCCATGGCCTGCCGGGCTTCCTCACGAGTCAGGTCGCGGGCGCCGCGTTTGCCTTTGCCGAGGATCCGCACGAACTGAGCGAACGGATGCTCGGCGGGCGTTTCGAGGGTCAGTGCTGGGTAGTCGGTCATAAGCAATTCGTCGGTTTGGGCAGGCCCGCCAGTTTTGCGGCGAGTTTGGCAGGGGTGCCTTTGAACAGTCGGTTCAGGTGCAGGCTGTTGCCTTTTTCCGGGCCGAGTTTCAACGCGGTGTATTTGATCAGCGGGCGTGTGGCCGGGGACAGCTGGAATTCAGCGTAGAAACTGCGCAGCAATTCGAGGATTTCCACATGCTCGGGGCTCAGCTCGAGGTCTTCGGCGGCCGCTAGGGCGCTGGCTACATCCAGGCTCCAGTCGCTCAGATCGACCAGGAAACCATCCTTGTCCAGCTCGATGGCGCGGGCGCCGACGGTCAGGGAGTTCATAGCCAACTGTTGACCTTGTCGTAGTGAATCGACAGTTCGACGAAGGACGGGTAGTCGATGGCTTGGGCCCAATCGGGCACTGGGAGCGCGCGAGCCTGGGCGTCTTCAACCAGTACGAACAGTTTCAGGCCACGAATGCTCAATGCGTTGAACGGCGCGGTGCCTGGCTGCAAGGCATAAGCCGCGTCGCCAGACAGCAGCAGCGCGTCGTCAGCGCCGATTACACGCAGGCAACTGGTCAGGCGATCGTCGCCAAACGGGGAATGAGACAACACATGCAGAGTCGACATCAGAGGGTGATCACCTGGTCGTAACGGTCAATAAGGGCGGTGATTTCTTTGGCGGTCAGTGCCTGGACTTCTTCCAGCGACAATGCTGTCGGGTCGAGGCCGCGCTCGGCGGCCACTGTCGGCGCAAACAAACAGCTCTTCGACACCAAACATCGGCAACGCTTGCAGGTTGGCGCTCAGGTCTTTTTGCTGCAGGACCTTGGCGTCCTGTTTCGACGCGAGTTGGAAAACCCCGTCATCGAGAAACAGCAGGCCGATCGGCAAGTCGAACGCGCCGCCGGCCAGCACGATGTCCAGCGCTTCCCGCGCGTTCGGCCCGGACCACGGCGCCTGGCGGCTGATCATCAGCAAGGATTTAGGCATGTCACGCGCCTCCAAAACAGATCAGTCGGTCGGCGTCTTGTACTGCGTCATGCAGTTGGCCGAGGCCGGACAATTCCCACGGCGCACCGACTGCCACTGCTTCGCGCTGATAGCGCTTGGCTTCCTCTTCGTTCAACACCCCACGCCGCAGGGCAGCGGCGATGCAGACGACGCCGTCCAGTTGATGCTCGGCAACAAAGGCGCGCCATTGCTTGGGCAAGTCCTGCTCGTCCTGGGGCGTGACGACGCTGCCGGACGCGTTGTAGACGCCGTCCTGATAGAAAAACAGCCGGACAATCTCATGCCCGCCGGCCAGCGCGGCCTGGGCGAACAGCAAGGCACGGCGCGAGGAGGGCGCATGGGCGGCGGAAAACAGCGCGATGGCGAACTTCATGACGGACTCGATCAGCAAAACTGCGGCCATGATAAAGCTTTATCGGCGGGGCGGCGAAGGGCGATTAGCCGTGGACCGAGGTGCTGCCATCGCGAGCAAGCTCGCTCCCACATTCGATCTGCGTCTAGCCACGGTTTAGTGATCAACACAACACCCTGTAGGAGCTGCCGAAGGCTCGGGCCGCGTTCGGCAGCTCCTACAGGGATCGGGGGCAACCGGTGTTCAGCGCGGCATGTAACCCAACTGCCAGCGCCGGGGAATCTTCAGCGACAGCAACCCCACCGCCCCGGCCAGCAGGCCGCTGACAAACAGGGACTTGAGCCCGAGGTGGTGTTCCAGCACCGCGCCGAGGATCGCGCCGGCAAACATGCCGCTCCAGGGAATCAACTGCACCCGCCAGCCATTGCGCCGCTCGCCGAGCATCCAGCGTCCCAGGCCACGGCCGAAGCGCGACAGGGCGCCGGTGACGTAGGTCAGGCCGACCGGCAGTCCGTTCACTTCTTCCACCGCAGCATTGAGCATGCCCATGGAGATGATCGCTGCCAGCAGCGCCGGCAGTTGCTCGTCATAGGGCCACGCGGCAGCACCGCAGAGCAGGGTGGCGATACACAGAAGCAAAGGCAGCGCCCGACGTCCGCCAAGTCGGCTGACGACAATGCCCAAGGCATTGCCGACGATAAACGTAGCCACGAGGATCAACAAACGCACGGTCAGGCCGAGGTCACCATCGCTGATGGCCACGGCGAGACGAGTGGTGTTACCGCTCATGAAGGACACGAAGTCGCCGCTGGCCATGAAGCCAATGGCGTCGGTCATGCCGGCGAGTACTGAAAGTGTAGCCACCAGCGACATGCCGATGCGTCCGCGCCATTTCTGGATATGCAGATGGCCAGGGCTGGCGCGGTGAGTGGAGGCAGATGGCAGCATTGGTGCAGGTCTTCCTCAGGCAGCGACAGAGACGGTCACTTACTCAACCCATATAACTCGCAATACTCCAGCCAGTCCATGCCGGCCATCTCGGCCACTTCCTTGTGCACTTCCAGACGCTGGGTCTGGTAGTCCTCGGCAGTGGGTGCGGTCAGTTGCAGGGTCAGCTCCCAGGCAAACAATCCCAGGCGCTCGGCCTCGGCTTCGAAGGCTTCGTGCAAGCGCTCGTCGCGGTACTCGGCCGCAGTTTCACCCTTGGCCTGGGCGAGCAACGGGTTGAGGTTGTCGAGCTCGTGACGCAGTTCCGGGCGCTCATCGAGAAACTTCTTCAGCGCCTGCTCGTGTTGCTGTTCGGTGGCTGCCATGGTCGCTCCTTGAACGTCAGGTTACGAAGACTGCTTCTTGGCTTTGGCCGCTGCGGCCAGGCACTCGAGGGCGAACTGCTCGGGGTAGGTCATCTGGATCGGCGTGGTTTCGCCTTTGACGGTTCTTTCGCCATCAAGGATGTAACGAATCCGCTTGTCGGTAACGCCGATTCGCTTGGCGATCCAGGACGGTGTCTGACCGATCTGGCTGATCAGCTTGTCGGCATATTCGGCGGTTGGTTTGTAAAATTCGGCGTTGGGTGTCATGTGGCTTTCCAGAAAAAAGAGGTGATGCGCTGTTAATTGCGCGACAGGGTGCGCGAATCGTCACGCGGTGTCGCGGTATAAATGAAGTAAAGCAGAACGATACGCCGCGCCACGGTGATACAGTCCGCTTTTTCTTGATGAGCGAACACAATGCGAATTCTGATGGTGGCGCTGGCCGCAACCCTGCTGGCGGGATGCGCGGGCTCGGTGATGGATGACTCCCGCACCAAATCCCCGACCAAGGTCCTGAACTCGGACAAACCGGAAAAAGTCGTTGCCCAATGCGTGCAATTCGCCTGGCAGGACGAGGCGGTGTTCGGGATTGATGCCGGGGCTTACCTGCAACCGGGCCGCAAGGGCGGTTCTACGGTCTACACCCGTTCGGCGGAATCGTTTGTGGACTTGTCCAGCAATGCGTCCGGCACGGTGCTGAGTTACTACGCGCAGCACGATGATTTCGTGGCCAAGCGCCGATTGGCGGCGTTGGCGACCTGTTTGTAATTGATGACCTGATGCATTTCCCTTGTGGGAGCGGGCTTGCTCGCGAAAGCGGCGGGTCAGTCGACATCAATGTTGAATGATAAGCCGCTTTCGCGAGCAAGCCCGCTCCCACAGGGTTTTGCGATTTAGTCGATATTCATCAGGCGTTTCTGTAAGAAGAAGCGCTGGTGCCCCGGCGGATAGTCCGCGATGTGGCCCAATTCGCTATAACCGAGCTTCTTGTAAAACGCTGGCGCCTGGAAGTCGAAGGTGTCGAGCCAGATCCCCACGCATTCCTTCTCTCGGGCCAGCTCTTCGGCCATGTTCATCAGCCTGGAGCCCATGCCCTGTCCCCGGGCCTGTTCCGGTACCGACAGTAATTCGATGAACAACCATTGGTAAAACACCCGGCCGTAGAGCCCGCCGAGAATCTCGCCGTGGTCGTCGCGCACCAGTAAGGCGAACGGTTGCGGGTTGGCTGGCCCGGCTTGCGCCGCGTTATAGGCGCGCAACGGTGCAAGGATGGCCTCGCGCTCTTCGTTGGTGGGGTTTGGCGACCATTCGACGTGCAACGTCATGGGCTACATCCTTATGGCTATGAAGTGAGAACGCCCAAGCCTATCCCGAAAAGCGACCGGCGTTCCATCCACCGGGAGGAACCGCCGCTTGCACGCAGATGTCTAGCCTCAAGAGCGTCAACTCAAAACGCGGCCATGAGGATAGCCAATGAACATTTTCGAAGCCTTGCGCGAAAGCCACGACCGCCAGCGCAGCTATGCCGACGCGCTGATCCAGACCAGCGGTGACACCCCGGAACGGACCGAGGCCTACAAACGGCTTAAATCCGAGCTCCAGGCCCACGAAACCGCGGAAGAACGGTATTTCTACATTCCGCTGATGGAGTTCGACAACGGAGTCGATCTGAGCCGTCATGCCATTTCCGAACACCATGAAATGGACGAAATGATGGAGACGCTGGATGAGACACAGATGTCTGATCCGACGTGGCTGGTGACGGCGAAAAAGTTGTCCGAAAAGGTCCATCACCACCTCAAGGAAGAAGAGCAGAAGTTCTTCCAGATGGCCGGCAAACTGCTTGATGAAAAACAGAAAGAATCCCTGGCCGGCCAATATGAGAAGGAATACAAGGCTCAACTTTCCTGAGCTGGCTTCCTGAGATGAGAACGGTTCCGATTGCTACCTTGCGGTGTAATCCTTCTGCTACACAGGTTGTAGGACTTGGCACAATGTACTGGTTATATATCCAGTATTTGCGAGCGATTGCCCAAGCAAACATCACTCGGGGCGGGAAATCGGCCGGTGGACAAAAAAAGCAGCTCCGTTAGGTTGAAGGCCTCTCCTCAGGAAGGAGAGTTCTTAAATCAATGGAGTGAAAAAATGAACAAACCACAGACCCAATCACAACTGCGACACGGTCGTGTCACATCCCCTTCCAGCCGCGGCGCGGTGGCCGTCGAGCAGGGGCTGCTGGGTAACTGGCAGGTCAATGAAATGGAAGGTGGCAAGAACTTCCCGTCGTTGGTCGCCGGCCCGTTCCCGGCACCGTATCAAACCGACACGGCCAGCGACGTGCCACCTGCCGACGGTTATATCCTCAGTGGCGGCAAGGTCGACGCCCGTGACTGCATCAACTTCACCAACGAGGAACTGAGCAAAAAGCTCAACCGTCCGTTCGCCTGGCCACTGCTGAATGTCGAGCCGGGCCAGACCTTCAAAGTCACCTGGGAATACACCGCTCCCCACGTCACTCGTGGCTACAGCTGGTTTATCACCAAGGATGGCTGGGACCCGAAACAGCGCATCAGCCGTGCGCAACTGGAGCCGAAATCGTTTTTCGACGACTTCTACACCCAGGTTCCGTACTACAGCCATTCCGAAGAAATGAAGGCCAAGGTCAACCACGAAGTGAAATTGCCGGGCAATAAAAGCGGCCATCACGTGATCGTGCTGGTGTGGATCGTGGCCAACACCGGCAACGCCTTCTATCAAGCGTTCGACGTGGACTTCAAGTAAGCCGACAGCGTTAACCCCCACACGTTCTGAAGGAATAGAACATGTCAAAGATCGACTTTACGTTAATGAAATCTCAACTGAGCGACGCTGCTTCGTTGATGCCGAGCATTGCCGGCAAAAAAATCCTGATGGGCTTCTGGCATAACTGGCCCGCCGGGCCGAGTGACGGTTACCAGCGTGGCCAATTTGCCAACATCGCGCTGCAGGACGTGCCCAAGGATTACAACGTGGTGGCCGTGGCCTTCATGAAGGGTAATGGCATTCCGACCTTCAAACCGTACAACCTGTCCGACGCCGAGTTCCGGCGCCAGGTCGGTGTGCTGAACAGCCAGGGTAGGGTGGTGCTGATTTCCCTCGGCGGTGCCGATGCTCACATTGAGTTGCACAAAGGCAACGAACAGCCACTGGCCAACGAAATCATCCGGCTGGTGGAAACCTACGGCTTCGATGGGTTGGACATCGATCTTGAACAAAGCGCGATTGATTTCGCCGACAACAAGACCGTCCTGCCCGCCGCGCTGAAACTGGTCAAAGACCATTACGCCGGTGAAGGCAAACACTTCATCATCAGCATGGCGCCGGAATTCCCGTACCTGACCACCGCCGGCAAATATGTCGGCTATATCCAGGCCCTGGAAGGTTATTACGACTTCATCGCCCCGCAGTATTACAACCAGGGCGGTGACGGGGTTTGGGTGCAGGAAGCCAATAACGGCGCTGGCGCGTGGATTGCCCAAAACAACGACGCGATGAAAGAGGACTTCCTGTTTTACCTGACCGAAAGTCTGGTGAGCGGTACTCGCGGGTTCACCAAAATCCCGGCGGACAAGTTCGTGATCGGCTTGCCGACCAACGTCGATGCCGCGGCCACGGGTTACGTGATCGACCCGGCGGCAGTGGTGAATGCCTTCAAGCGTCTCGACGCCAAAGGGCTTTCGATCAAAGGCCTGATGACCTGGTCGGTGAACTGGGATAACGGGGTCAACAAAGACCACGTGCCGTACAACTGGGAGTTCAGCCGTCGCTACGGGCCGTTGATCAACGGCAAGCGGCTTTCTACCCACGAGGAAGAGCACGCGGCGCCTGAAGTCGCCAGCCAACCGTAAAAGAAGCCCGGCAGAGATGCCGGGCTTTTTGGTTTTCGCCTACCATGGGGGCTCTTCTGACAAAAAAAGGATGCGGTGTCATGGCAAATACAGCCGATAGGGTCAACATCATCGAATCACAGGTGTTGTCCCACGACTGGTACCTGCTGAAGAAAATCACCTTCGACTACCAGCGCAATAACGGCGAGTGGCAGCGCCAGACCCGTGAGGTCTATGACCGTGGCAATGGTGCGGCGATTCTGCTGTTTAACCGCGAGAAAAGAACTGTCGTGCTGACACGTCAGTTTCGGCTGCCGGTTTTCGTCAACGGCCACGATGGTTTGCTGATTGAAGTGGCGGCGGGGTTGCTCGAAGGCGCGGCACCTGAAGAGCGCATCCGCGCTGAAGCTGAAGAGGAAACCGGCTATCGCGTTCACCACGTGCAAAAGGTCTTCGAGTCCTACATGAGCCCCGGCTCAGTCACCGAAAAACTGCACTTCTTCATCGCCGAATATGACGCAGCATCGAAAGTCAGCGATGGCGGTGGGCTGGAAGACGAGACTGAAGAGCTTGAAGTGCTGGAGTGGAAGTTCGACGAGGCGCTTGAGGCGTTTTATCGCGGCGAGATCTGCGATGCGAAGACCATCATGCTGTTGCAGTATGCGGCGATGAAAAACCTCTTCGCCCAATCCTGAAACTGACGCGGTCCAGTGTGGCGAGCGAGCTTGCTCCGGGCGGCGATCCGACGCTGGGCTGCGAAGCGGCCTAAACCAAGGATTTTTGCCAGCGCTGCGCACTGGAGCGGGAGCAAGCTCCCTCGCCACAAAGATCGATTTGTCAAAACAGATCGCCCGTTCTGCTGGCCGCTCCCGACCACTCACATCCTTCCAGCGTCAACAATCGCTCCTTCGCCCCAAGCCCCCGGCAAACCCCGTCAACTTCCCCGACGCCCCAATCACCCGATGACACGGCGCGACAATCGAGATCGGGTTCTTGCCATTCGCCGCACCCACGGCCCGAACTGCACTCGGATTGCCAATCTGTTCGGCAATCTGGCTATAGCTACGGGTCTCGCCAAAGGGAATGGTCAGCAGCGCTTGCCAGACCTTCTTCTGGAACTCGGTCCCGACAAAATCCAGCTCCAGATCGAACTGATTGCGCGTGCCGGCAAAGTATTCCTGCAACTGTTTAACCGCGCGCATCAGGATCGGATTGTCCGCTGCTTCAGTCATCGGCCCGAGCCGTACTCGGTTTGGTTTGTCGTTTTCCCAGAGGATGGCCGCCAGTCTTGAGCCGTTCGCGACCAGCTTCAACTCGCCGACCGGGGAGGGCATGGTGGTGCAGGTGTAGGTCATGCCGGCGGACTCCGAAAAAGGCTGAACAGGCGCTCAGCATACTGCCTGATCAGAGAGGCGCAATACGCAATCCCAGCCATACTGGCTAGTGCTCTTGAAGCGTTCCCTCTGTTTGATACAGAGCCTAAAAACAAAAAAAGAGACCGAATCATGACGTTCGAACCTTTTGCCAAATCGCTGATAGCGACCTCATTGGCGCTCAGTTGCCTCAGTGCTTACGCCGCCTCCGTGGCCCCGGTTGCAGCCGAAAACGGCATGGTGGTCACCGCCCAGCATCTGGCCACTCACGTGGGCGTGGATGAACTCAAGAACGGCGGCAACGCCGTAGATGCCGCCGTCGCGGTCGCCTATGCGCTGGCGGTGGTTTATCCCGCGGCGGGCAACCTGGGCGGCGGTGGTTTCATGACCATTCAACTGGCGGACGGGCGCAAGACCTTCCTCGATTTCCGCGAAAAAGCCCCGCTGGCGGCCACCGCCAACATGTATCTGGACAAGGACGGCAATGTCGTCCCGGACCTGAGCACCCGTGGCCACTTGGCCGTGGGCGTGCCGGGCACTGTGTCCGGCATGGAGCTGGCCCTGAGCAAATACGGCACCAAACCTCGCAAGGAAGTGATCGCCCCGGCGATCAAGTTCGCCGAAGAAGGCTTCGTGCTGGAGCAGGGAGATGTCGATCTGCTGGAAACCGCGACTGACGTGTTCAAGAAGGACATGCGCGATTCGGGTTCGATCTTCCTGAGTAACGGCGAGCCGATGCAAGTCGGGCAGAAGCTGGTGCAAAAAGACCTGGGCAAAACCCTGCGGGAGATCTCCGAGAAGGGCGCCGACGGTTTCTATAAAGGTTGGGTGGCCGACGCGATCGTCACGTCCAGCCAGGCCAACAAAGGCATCATCACCCAGGCCGACCTCGATAAATACAAGACCCGTGAACTGGCCCCGGTGGAGTGCGATTATCGCGGCTACCACGTGGTCTCGGCGCCACCGCCAAGCTCCGGCGGCGTGGTGATTTGCGAGATCATGAACATCCTCGACGGCTACCCGATGAAAGACTTGGGCTACCACTCGGCCCAAGGCATGCATTATCAGATTGAAGCGATGCGCCACGCCTATGTGGACCGCAACAGCTACCTCGGCGACCCGGACTTCGTGAAAAATCCGATCGCCCACCTGCTCGACAAAAACTACGCGACCAAACTGCGCGCCGCCATCGAACCGCAAAAGGCTGGCGTGTCCCGCGAGATCAAACCTGGCGTAGCGCCGCATGAGGGCAGCAACACCACGCACTTCTCCATCGTCGACAAGTGGGGCAACGCGGTGTCGATGACCTACACCCTCAACGACTGGTTCGGCGCCGGCGTCATGGCCAGCAAAACCGGGGTGATCCTCAACGATGAAATGGACGACTTCACTTCGAAAATCGGCGTGCCAAACATGTACGGCCTGGTGCAAGGCGAGGCCAATGCCATCGCGCCCGGCAAGGCGCCGTTGTCGTCGATGAGCCCGACCATCGTCACCAAGGACGGCAAAGTGGTCATGGTCGTCGGCACCCCTGGAGGTAGCCGCATCATCACCGCGACCTTGCTGACCATCCTCAACGTGATCGACTACGGCATGAACATTCAGGAAGCCGTGGATGCGCCGCGTTTCCACCAGCAGTGGTTGCCGGAAGAGACCAACCTGGAGACCTTCACCACCAGTCCGGATACGGTGAAGATCCTCGAAAGTTGGGGGCATAAATTTGCCAAGCCACAGGATGCCAATCATGTGGCGGCGATTCTGGTCGGGGCACCTTCGCTGGGAGGCAAGCCGGTGGGCAAGAATCGCTTCTATGGGGCGAATGATCCACGCAGGAATACCGGGTTGTCGTTGGGTTACTGAGACAGGATCGGAGGCCACCCGAGCCCTCGTCCAGGGTGAGGGTGGTCCTCAAGCCTTATGGAGCGTTGTTTCAAAAAAATCGTAGCCTGCTGCAAGTCCTACACGTATTTCAGAATGCTCTGATATTGAGTCAGAGCTATCTGAATGCTGTACTTGAGCCTCGGTTTTGAGAGCTTTTGAGACAGCCATTATGAAAAAGGCCCCCGTCCTGAAGGGCAGGTTCGATCCGGTATTTGACCTGTTGGCGCAATCACCCCACAAGGAACGCCTCCCGGATTACCTGGCTCTGCTCAAGCCTCTGGATGATCTGGGGCGCTACCTTCCTTTTGATGAGTTGCGTTATCGCTGGGCGCCGGGGCTGGATTCGAACTTGTGCTGGGCCTTGGTCAAGAAGGCCAGGATTGCGCAATACTCCGCCCTGTTGCCATTGGGTGAGCCTGTCCAGTGCGGCAAGTTCGTGTGTACGCCGCTCGCGCAAAAGGCCATTTCGGCCGTCGACCGCCAAGCCACGACCGCGGCGCTGGAGTACATGACCAGTCAGATTGGTGAGCACGCGCACTTCAGCTATCTACTCAACGATCTGATCGAAGACGAAGCCATCAGCAGTAGCCAATTGGAAGGGGCGGCAACCACCACCCGCGTGGCCAAGGACATGCTTAAACGCAAGCGCCTGCCGCGTACGCCGGATGAGCGAATGGTCATCGGCAACTACAAGATGATGAATTTTGCCTGGGAAAAACGCGATGAGCCCTTGAGCGAAGCATTGATCGCGGCAATCCATCGGGTAGGGGTCGAAGGGATCAATGACGAGCAATACTCGCCGGCGACGTTCAGGAAAAACGATGAAGTTGTGGTGCAGGATGGCGAGGGCAATACGGTTCATACGCCGCCTCCTGCTGCGGGGCTTGCCTCTCGCTTGCAGGTGCTTTCGAGTTGGATCAACCAATCCCACAACGCCCCCACTCACCCGGACTACATTCATCCTTTGATCAAAGCCATCGCACTGCATTTCGCCTTGGGTTATGAGCATCCTTTTCGCGATGGCAACGGCCGAGTCGCTCGGGCTCTGTTTTATTGGTTCATGTTCAAGAATGATTTTTCAGCCTTTCGCTACATAGCCATCAGCATCTTGCTGCGCAATGCACCGGTGAAATACGGGCGCTCGTATCTGCACACCGAAGCTGACGATCTGGACCTGACTTACTTTATCGATTTCCAGTGTTCAGTCATCTTGCGAGCCGTCACTGGTTTTACCGAGGCCTATCGAAAAAGTCTGGCGTACACCGCGGATTTTGATCGATGGCTGATGGCGTCAGGTTTATTTGACCAGTTCACCGAAAAGCAACGAGCCGTCTACCAAGTGGCCAAAAGTGGCATGGCCAAAGAGTTTACGGCGGTCAATGTGAAGGAGAATCTGGACTGCTCTTACAACACCGCCTCGGCCACCCTGAACGGGCTGGTCGAGTTGAAGGTGTTCGAGAAGCGCAAGATGGGGCGAGAGTGGGTGTTCTTCCTGCGCGCTGTCCCGTAGGAGCTCGGACGATCTTTTGATCTTCGCGTCTAAAAACAAGATCAAAAGATCGTCCGAATGCGGCCCAAACCTTCGGCAGCTCCTACAGGTGCGGCGTTACTTATTCGTCTGTTTTGCTGACAAGGTTATCCGCCTCATCCACCTGATATGGCACATGCGCCTCCACGCCATCCTTGCCCGTACGCGCCACGACATTCTTGTAGCGCTTGCCGTTCCAGCATCGAAAAATCAGCGTCGCGTTCTCGCCGCCGGTCAGGGTCGAACCCAGGCTGCCAATCAGTTTGCTGCGGGCACCGCCCACCAGGATGCTGTTTTTGCCCGCGGTCAAAACGCTTTTATCGTCGCCCATCAACGTACAGTCATCACCCGCCGTCAGCTTGGCGCGGTCGCCGGCGATTTGGGTGCTGTCCTTACCAACGATCAATTTACTGCGATCGCCGGCGGTTTGTGAACTGTCCTTGCCCGCGGTTTCGGTACTGCCGTAACCGGCGGTGAGGGTGCTTAGCGGCGCTGAGAGGGCTGTCCCATTATCGGCAAGCGGCGGTGCGGGGCTGTTCTATACAGCAGCGTTTTGCGGCATTATCGACGGTACGCGATCCATGTTCGGCCTCCAGTGAGCAGGTTGCGTACCCCTTAATCTGATGGACTACTTTAAGGCCCCCGCCATGACCACTGCACTGCTGATCATCGACGTCCAACACGCCTTGTGCACCGGCGAGTACGAATGCTTCGACATCAAACGCGTTATCGAGAACATCAACAGCCTGAGCACCAAGGCCAGAGAAGCCGGGATTCCGGTAATCCTGATCCAGCACGAAGCAAAGGATGATCTGCTGCAACACGGCTCCCCGGGTTGGCAACTGGCCGAAAGCCTGGAGACTTCGCCGCAAGACCTGCGTGTGCGCAAAACCACGCGGGATTCGTTCTACCAGACTCATCTACAAGCATTGCTGCATGAGCAGGGCACTGATCGACTGATCATCTGCGGCTTGCAAACCGACTATTGCGTCAACGCCACCGTCCGCCAGGCCCTCAACCTGGGCTATGACGTTGTGCTCGTCGCCGATGCGCATTCCACCGTCGACAACGGTAATCTTTCGGCCGAAGACATCATCGCCGAGCACAACGCAGACCTGGCGCATTTGACGGGTCCCGTGGCACGGATCGACGTCCTGCCCACCGCCAAAATCCACCTCTAAAACCATTCCAGAATTTTCCGTCGAGCGAGCTTCCCTGTGGCGAGCGAGCTTGCTCGCGCTGGGCTGCGCAGCAGCCCCCCAAAAAACTCAAGTCGCAAACAACAACCCGCCTATCGCCCCAACCCTCTGCGGCACCACACCGCCCAACACCAACCGGGTAATCGTCGCCGCCGCCTGTGAATAATCCGCATCCTCCGGCACCTGCCGACCAGTGATATGCGCCATCTGCCAACCCAGATTGGTATACGTGCGCGTCGCCGACCAGATAAACAACATCAAATGCTCCGGATCCACCGGCGCCAGCAGCCCGCGCTCGATCCAGCTGCGCAGGCACTCGACATTGCGCTGAGCCTCGGCATACAACAAATCCCGACACTCCTCAGGCAACTGCCGACCGCCGAGCAACAACTCACCGCTGAACACCTTGGCAATGTGCGGATGCTCCCGCGCGATTCGTATCCGCGCCGCGATGTAAGCCTGCAACCCCACCATCGGATCATCGCTCTCGCGCAATACCGCCGAGGCCTCCAGCAACGGCTCGACAAACCCGAGCAGCACCTTGGCGTAGAGGTTCTCCTTGCTCTGGAAGTAGTAATAAAGATTCGCCTTCGGCAGCCCCGCGCGCAGCGCGATGTCCAGGGTCTGGGTGGCGTCGAAGCCTTTGGCGGCAAACTCTTCGCTGGCGGCGGCCAGGATCAGCCGCTGATTGCGTTGGCGGATGCTGGTCATGGAGAAGGAACGAAAGACAGGGGCATGAGAAGGACTTGGGGGGATTCGGGTTCGTAATATACAAAACTATACAGCGAATGAGCCAGATGCGACCGTGCGAATCGTCTGATTCCCACAGCAAGGATGTTGCCACGCAAAGTGCGAATTTACGGCGAACCGAAAATCTCGATCAACTCGCTCAGGAAGGCACTCACCAAATCCCGCTGCCGGGCAGAGTGTCGTACTGCCGCGTGAAAGCCGACCTCATAGCGTAGAAGCTCAGGATTGAGCGGATGCAACTGCCCCAATTGTTCATGCTTCGCCGCATAGTGCTGCGGCAGAAACCCCAAGTGTTGGCCCGACAGAATCAGCAGCGCGGCGCCGTCCATGCTGTCGGTGAGCACCGTCAAACGTTCAATTGAGGCCGGTGCCGGCATTTCCGGCAAAGGATGGCTGGGCCATACCCAGTCATGCCCGGCGACTTCCTCTCTGGTCAACTCGCCTACGTGTTCGAACAGCGGGTGAGTGGGCGCGCAATAAGCGATTTGGGTTTCCTGGAACAGCGGGAAGTAGTCGATGTTGGGCAAGCGGTGCCAGAAGTAACCGATCGCCAGATCGATATGGCTGTTGATGATTTTCTCTTCCAGCAGCGATGACGACAGCTCGGTGAAGTGGAAATACAGGCCCTCATGCCGAGAGCGTAAACGGGCGATGGCCAGGGCGATTTTCTTATTGGCAACAGGATCGATTTGACCGAGCAGGCCAATGTTGATGTTGCCCGACACCTTTCGGTTGATGTGCTGGACTTCAATCCGGAAACCTTCGGCGGCGGCCAGTAATCGGCGGGCCGCCTCGACAAACTGACCGCCCTTGGGCGTCACCGAAAACCCGCCACGGCCACGCTCGCAAAGACGAAATCCCACTCGCGCTTCCAGCGTTGCCAATTGCGCGCTGATCGTGGGTTGCGTGGTGTTGAGCGCCGTTTGTGCGGCTGAAATGCCGCCCGCTTCAACAACGGTCAAAAATACCCGGATCAGGCGTAGATCCAACTCCGATACAGATCCCAGCATGGAGACTCCCGAGAGTGGTTCACATAGATAAACGTCTATGTGAACAGTTTGCCTGCAATATTTTATAGCCCCGACCAACGCCCTACATTGCAATGAAATCAGCGTCATCGTTAGCTTTTTCTGGAGCTTCACCTGATCTGGACGTCGAACTGACTGCTTCACCCACAAAAAAAACAATTAACCGCATAGGAACAATCGTATGTCAGGGTCCCCTCAAACTGCGCACGCCATCGAGGCGAGTAGCGGGTTGGCCATCGAAGGCCACTCGATCGATTACATTCCGGAAAACGAACGTCACGCCAAACTCAGCAGCCAGGGACCTTTCTGGTTTCTGGGCAACTTCCACTTCTTCACCATTTCCATCGGGTTTGTCGGCCCAAGCCTGGGCTTGTCGGCGCTGTGGACCCTGATTGCCGGCGCACTGGGCATCATGTTCGGCACCATTTTCATGGCGTTTCATGGCTCACAAGGTCCGGAAATGGGCCTTCCGCAAATGATCCAGTCCCGTGCCCAATTTGGCTATCGCGGGGTGATCCTGGCGTTGATGGCGACAATGTTTGTGTTTGTCGGCTTCAACGTGGTGAACATCTCGCTGATCATGAACGGCCTCGAACACGTCTTCGGTCTGGACCCGACCATCGTCGCGGTTGTGGTTGTGCTGATCGGCGCGCTGCTGTCGATCTACGGCCACGACCTGATGCACAAGGCATTCAAGTGGGCGCTGTTGGTCACGTTGCCACTGTACGCACTGGTCACGATCGCGTTGATGTTCGGCGCCGGTCAGCAGGGCGTCACACCCGCCGCCGGCCTGGGCTTCAACTGGGTCGCCTTCGCCACCCTGTTTGCGATTGGCGCGAGCTACAACATTTCCTATGCACCTTATGTGTCCGACTATTCTCGCTACCTGCCCAAAAACACCAGCCGACCGAAACTGATCGCGGCGGTCTTCATCGGTGCCTCGTTGTCGGGCGGCTGGATGATCGGCCTCGGTGCCTGGCTTGCACAGCAGTTGAAAGCCGTGGATGCATTGGTGGCACTGAATCAGGTTGGCTCTTCGATGATTCCGGGTCTGGGCAATGTGTTGGTGATGGTCTCCGTGGCGGGCTTTTTGCCGATCATCGCGCTCAACACCTATAGCGCCATGCTGACCTTGTTGACGGGGGTCGATTCGATCAAAAAGATCACCCCGACACCCCGCGCCCGGGTGATGTCGATCACCACCATCAGCGTCATTCTGTTGACCTGCGTGTTGGCGATCAAAGGCGATGGCATTGCCTTGCTGAACACTTTTCTGGTGTTGCTCCTGTACTTCCTCGTGCCATGGACCGCGGTCAATCTGGTGGACTATTTCTTCGTCCGCAAAGGCCGCTACGCGATTCCGCATTTCTTCACCCCCAAAGGCATTTACGGCGCCTGGCAGTTTCGCGGCATTGTCTCGTACCTGATCGGCTTCGCCGCCATGGTGCCGTTCTTCTACATCTTTGATGCCGCCGCCAACAAAGAAGTGTTCGTCGGGCCGCTGGCGCGGATGCTGGAGGGCGTGGACATCGCCTGGCTGGTGGGATTGGTGGTGTCGGGCCTGACGTATTACATCCTCAGCCGTTCGATAGACCTTGAGTACGAACGCCGGATCATCGATTCGATTACCGAGAGCGACATCGTCGCTATGGCCCATCATTCTGTGGAGGAGGGGCGTTGAACACTGCAAAACAGACCGTGGTTGCCTGCTGCCAATTGGCACCGAAAATAGGCGACCTGACGTTCAATCGGACGTTGACCGAACGAGCGATTCGTTCGGCGGCGCTCCAGGGCGCGCACGTGGTGGTCCTGCCAGAACTGGTGCAGAGCGGCTACCTGTTTGCCGACCATCGCGAAGCACTGTCCTTATCGGAAACTTCGGAAGGTCCGACTTTGCAACGCTGGGGGCACTCGCCCGGGAGCTGAACATCGTCGTGGTGGGCGGGTTCTGCGAGCGACTGGCGGGCAATGAACTGGCCAACAGCGCCGCGATGATCGACGCTCAGGGCCTGCGCGCCGTATACCGCAAGGCGCACCTCTGGGACGCCGAGCGAGAGATTTTCACCGCCGGCACCGCCGCGCCGCCAGTAGTCGAAACCGTCCACGGACGCATCGGCATGCTGATTTGCTACGACCTGGAGTTCCCCGAATGGGTGCGACTCCCGGCACTGGCCGGCGCAGACTTGCTCTGCGCCCCGGTCAACTGGCCCGACGGCCCGAGGCCGCTGACCGAGCGCCCCGCAGAAGTCGTACGGGTCCAGGCTAATGCGTCGGTCAACCGAATGTTCGTCGCCGCCTGTGACCGACATGGCCACGAGCGCGGCGTCAGCTGGGTGCAGGGTTCAGTCATCGTCGATGCCGATGGTTACCCCTTGGCGGGGCCGGCGGAGCAGGGTGGCGAACAGATTTTGCTGGCAACGTTGAACCTGGCCGAGGCGCGGAACAAGCGGATCAGTGAGCGCAATGACCTGCATCGGGATCGGCGGCCATCGTTGTACGGGTGAGGCGTAGCGGGTAAAGAGCGAGGTACTTGGGCTGGAGAACTGTTCAGGTTTTTCGGCCAATCGTCAGTGCTGCGGGAGCCCTAAGTGCGCACTGAAGCCTGAAGAAAGATCGGAAGGTCTGTTGCCGGTGGAGCAATGTCGAGGTGATACAACATGCCCGCGATGTTTCCGCGGTGATAGGTCGTGTGGTTGACCACGTGCAGAAAAATGTCTTCACGGGACATGGCACCAAGGCCGCCGCCGATGAAATGAAACTCGATCACTTCACTTAACTGGGCCGGGGACAGCGAATCCGCATAGTCGACATACCAACTGTCTATCTCGCGTTGAGCAGCGACAAGGTCCCGGATAGAGGGATGGTCGGATGGGTTGCGCGTGGTAAGACCATGAGGCTCGCCAAGCAAGTGGCACTTCCACACAAAATCCATGGAGTACGAATGATTGAGCGTTCGGATGATATTGCCGAAAAAGCTCGGGTCTGGAGCAGTCAGTTGAGATTCCGGAAGGCTTTCCAGTACGGATAAAAAAGTGTCGTCCGCCCACGCCTTGTAGCGTGTGAGAGTGTGTACCGAGTTCACAATATTTCCTTATTGAGTCAAACCGGATGGAACAGCGTAGGTCTCAGGCGCCAACAGTCCTGGTTGCTGATTATTTTGGGGCACCCATCACAATGCGTGTGATCGACGTGAAGGTTCAGTGCGATGCAGATACACAGCAAAAGTATCCCACGGCAGTTCAAGAGACAGTTGCTTCATGATTTGACCCACTTCACCGCGGTGGTAACCGGCATGCGTGACGACATGGGTCAGCATCTCTTCACGCGACATATAGCCGGCGTCTCCATCGGTAAACACGAAAGGCACGGATTCGGACAACAGTTGTGGGGTCACTTCCTCTACGTACTCGAGGTACCACCGATCGGAGGCTGCTACAGCGACGCGCAGATCAGTCAGTGAAGGTGTCTGCGGTGTGTTGTCTGTGGAAAATCCGTGTGGCTTGCCAACCAGATGCGCAGCAAATATCTGGCTGACGACATGGGCGTGATTGATCAACCGTAATGCACTGTGGAACTCTTCTTTGTGGCGTTCGGGATCAAAGCCTTCCATCTTGTTTAACAACTCGCTGTTGGCCCATGCCTGATAGCCGAACAGTGTACGAAGTAAGGGTGATGCGCTCATGATCCGTGACCCCTTTTGACGTTCTAGAATGTGAGTGCTGTGTTTATATTTTGATTCCAGGGAGCGATTTTTGACTACTCGCATTTCATCAACGCATTCCCGGATGCGAAAGGAGCCACGCCAGGCGCGTTCTCGTGCCACGGTCGATTCCATTGTTCAGGCCGGTGCTCGCGTTTTGAGCGACCGGGGTTGGGCGGGTTTCAATACCAACGACGTCGCGGAGGCGGCTGGCGTGAGTATTGGATCGCTCTATCAGTACTTTCCAGACAAGCAAGCGTTGATCGAAGCCATTCGGCAACGTCACCTTGATGATGTTCTAGCGGTCATACGCGCCGTGGGTACCGGTGAAAAGCATCCCAGGCAACTAGTGGGCGATCTGGTCGACGGTATGATTGCGGCACACAGCATTCAGCCAGAACTTCATCGAGTCCTGCTTGATATTGCCCCGCCGCATTCAAGTTCCATCTCCGCTCATAGCGTGTTCGAAGCGCAATATCTGGCGCGATATAGAACCGTTGTAGAGGCTTTTCCGGGCTCACGAGGCCACGCGGCGAACTCAATGGTGGCGCAAGTGCTCTCCGCCGCCGTGGAAGGGGTCATTCATAGCGCAGCCAGAAGCGGGACGTTGAAATCCAAGGAGCTGAAAGAAGAGCTTGTGCACTTGGTCTGTTCGTATTTAGGTTAGGGCCTGCCACGTAATCAACAGGATAAGAACAAATGGGGGAGGGTAACGAAGTCGGTGCCACGGCCACGCTCAATGCATTCAATCGCTGCGTGCTGCACCTCGGTCGTCTTGCCCGGGAGCGCGGCGCTTCTCAATTCATCGAAGGTGGTTTGCAGGCATTCAGCGAACTGGTGCCGTTCGCATCCGCCTGGTGGGGCGAGATGTCAGCGTTAGACGCCGATGCACCGCCGAAAAGCTGGATGCACGGGCGGATCAATCTGCCGGAATCGTTTGCCGTCGAATGGCACCAGGGCGCGGACAATGACGGTTTTTCCCATAACACGTTGAGCCAGCCCGGTAAGGTCGTTCGCGAAAGCGGGTTCGACGATCTCGATGAGGTGGTGGGCTCGTTTGCGCGGCGTCATGATCTTTTCCACGCGATGTGCATCACCTTCGAATTGCCCGAAAGCGGCTTGATGTTTTTCGTCTGTCTCTACCGTGGCATCGATGCACCGGGGTTCAGCGACGTCGAGGCCGATTTGTTTTCGGCGTTCTGCGATCACCTGTTGCAGCTCTGGCGATTCCAGGTGCAAGACATGATCCGCTTCGACACCGGCAGTGGTGCAACCGATTTCGGCGTGGCGCGCATGGACGGCAGTTTGCTGTACGTCGGGGCGAGTGTGTGTGCGGCGATTCAGCGTGAGTTGCCGGGGTGGGGCGGCTCAGTTCTGCCGTTTGAGCTGACATCGCAATTGCCAAAAGCACCGTGCGTGATTCGCCTCGGTCGCTGCGCGCTGACCCTGACTCCCAACGCAGAGCATGTGATTCTGTCCCTTGAAGCCCAGTCGCGCGGGGCGGTGTTGGCACCACGGGAACGCACGGCTGCGCTGTTGTTCGCCGCCGGTCATTCCTACAAAGAAATCGCCAAAATCCTTGGGCTAAGCCCGGCCACCGTGCGCACTTATCTGCGCAACTGCTACTTGCAGCTTGGGGTGAAGAGCAAGGTGGAGTTGGGTTCTGTCTTGCGTTCGCCAAGCTCCCATGCGGACGCAATGCGCCGCAGCTAAATCTGCGGGAACGCTGGCAATTCGGGGTGGATACGATGGTTTATCGCCCGTTGCTTTTTTGGGCTTCCCTCCAAACACTGGCAACAGGTACGTCACTTTACCGCCAGCTCACATTCACAAAGCAACATTCTGAAATACGGAAAGCTCCTACGCGCTTTGTAGGGCGGTCTGACATTAATTCTTCCTCCTCCTTGTTAGCTTGCTCGGCAATTGACGCCTGCTCATGTCCGCTATGGATTGAGCGTCGCGCGTTGTCTTTCAGCTCAAGGATTAGCGTATGTTCGCGCGGGCCAATGTTGCGCACTTCGGACTAAAAATTCCCAACGTTCGCAATGATTTCAAGGTGCTGGCTTTTGAAGGTACAGAGGCGATCAGTGCCTTGTACGCCATCAACGTTGAACTGGTCAGCGAGCACCCGGATTTCGATCTGGAGAGCCTGCTCAGTCAACCGGCGTTTCTGCAGTTTGGATTCAATGGCGAAGGGATTCACGGCAGTATCGAAGACGTTTGGGTGGGTGAGGCCGGCAAGCGATTGACCCGCTACCACCTGACTCTGGTGCCGGCGCTGCACTACTTGCAGTTCAGTCACGACCAACGGATTTTCCAGCACCTGAGCGTGCCGCAGATCATCATGCAGGTGTTCAAAGGGCACGGCATTCAGGGCGATGCGTTTACCTTCCATGTCAGCACCAGTCCCGTGCGCGAGTACTGTACGCAGTATGGGGAAAGCGACTTCGAGTTCATCCAGCGGCTGTGCGCCGAGGACGGCATCGCCTGGCATCACCAGCACTCGCAGGACGGTCATCGGCTGGTGTTCACCGACGATCAGACGTTCTTCCCGAAACTGGGCGAAACCCCTATCAACAAGACTCTGGCATGGTCGCGGACAACCCGGTCGTCAACCAGTTCGCCATGGGCGTTCGCACCCGCACCAACACGATCACGCGCCGGGACTACGATTTCCAACGCCCGAGCCAACTGCTGGAAAGTCGTTTCACTGCCGAGTTCAGCCCCGAACTCGAAGACTATCGCTACCCCGTTCTGATCGAGAACGAAACGCGCGGCAAGCAACTCGCTCGGCAGGCCCTGGAGCGGCACCGCACCGATTACCAATTGGCCGAGGGCCAGAGCGACCAGCCGTGCCTGCGCAGTGGTCACTTTTTTGACCTGACCGAGCACCCGCGTAAAACCGGCAACGCCCTGTGGTTATTGCTCAGCGTGACACACCATGGGAAACAGCCGCAGTCACTGGAAGAGGCGATCACCAGCGACGTCAAACCTGAAGATGGCTTCACTCAAGGCTATCGCAACCACTTCAGCGCCATTCCGTGGGACGTGCATTACCGACCGCCGCTGCGTCCACGAAAAACACGGCTGGTCAGCCAGACCGCCCGCGTCACCGGCCCCATCGGTGAAGAGATCTATTGCGATGAATATGGCCGTGTGAAGGTCGAACTGCCTTGGGATCGAGCGGAACTCAACAGTGAGAAAAGCAGTTGCTGGCTCCGGGTGTCCTCCAGTTGGGCGGGGCAAGATTTCGGGGCGGTGACCATTCCGCGCATCGGTATGGAAGTCGTCGTCACCTACCTGGAAGGCGATCCTGATCAACCGTTGATCACCGGCTGTGTCGCGAACAAAGTCACGCCCGTGCCGCATTCCTTACCTGAGCACAAAACCAAAACCGTGTTGCGTAGCCACAGCTCTCCGCACACCGGTGGCTACAACGAACTGTCGCTTGAAGACCGTGCAGGGCAGGAAAAAATCTACCTGCGGGCGCAACGCGATATCGAGCAGTTGATCCTCAATGACAGCGACACCCAGATCGGTAACGACCGCCGCGAACAGATCACCCGCGACAGCCACAGTCTGATCGGCCACGACCGTTTTGAGCAGGTCGACAACCACAGTGCCAGCCTGATCAAGGGTGACGAGTTGCACACCACCCAAGGTTTGCGCAACACAGTGATAGGCGGGGATGAGCTGATCACCATCAGCGGCAATAGCAGCACGATGGCGACCGGAACGCTGGTGATTCAGGCTGGGCCGCATGCGCGTGTCAACGCGGCCAACGTGGTGATTGATGCGGGTTCGAGCCTGACGCTCACGGCGGGCGGTCACCATATCGTCATCAACGCCGGCGGGATCTTCAGTAGCGTGGCCATTGTCGAGGGCGGTTCGCCAGTGGTGGGGATTGCGGCGCAGGCGGCGTTGTCGGTCGTACCGCAGGTTGCCGCAGCCATGGTTATTGACGTCATCTCCATGGAGGCACTGCTCAAACAGACCATCGTCTTTCGTGAGGCCAATACCGGCCTCTGCCCGGTGTGCGATGCCGCCCAGCAAAGACAGGAAGCAGAAGGGGCGCAAGCATGACGCCAGCCACTCCAAACAAAGGGCTGCTCCTGCTCGACGGTGCCCAGTATGAGAACGCTACGGATTGGCTCCTCGAGCACTACGGCCCGGACCAGCCTCAGTCGCTATTCAAGGGCACCGCTTACGAGCCCATTTGCGCAACGGGCCCGTTTCTCCTGAATGCCTCGCTCGGCAGCGCCACCTATGCCGCATGGTGGGGCGGCTCCGACCTGCAGCACGCTGTGTGGCTGGCTTCTGCGCAAAGCGCCCAACAATTGCTACCGATCCTGCAACGTCGCTTACGCATTTTTGACGAGCAACAGTGTGAATTTTGGTTACGTCTGGCGGATGGCTCTGTTCTAAGCCGTGCCTGGATGGCCGGTGCGCAATGGCCTGCAGGTTTTTGGCATGGCGTGGATTGCGTCTGGTTGCGGCATGGTAATGCGGCGGTGTGCGCCTGGGAAAACGAAGCACCTGAATACGACGCGGCACCGGCCAATAAAGGTCTGGCTGCGCAAATCACTCTGCCTGAGTCGCTACTGCATGCACTCAGTTTGCTCGCCAGCCCGGAGAAAAATGCATGAGCGCCCAGAATAAAACCCGCGTTGGAACGTGCCCGCTGTTCGCTGCAGTCCTGCCACTGCGTTATGCCTTGGGCCCGACAACCGCTGTCGATACCAGCGCCCATGACGTGCCTGCTCTGAATGGCCAGTTTCCCGAACTGGGGCCGAGGCATCCTGATCTGACTGCGCACACGCTCAACTACACCTCCCGTTTTTTGCGTGACGGTTGGCTTTACGTGTGGGAGAGCAACCCACCCAGACTGGTGGAGTATGAGGTCGAAAAAGCGCAGCTCACGCAAACTCCGCGCGCAGGCAAGGTGATCGACACCCGGGTCAAACCGCATCTGCTTCTCAGGGCCGGTGATGCGGCCGCGTTGGTGTGGTCGCCCGTGCGCTGGAGCGAGCCGCAGTACCAAGCGGCTAAAACCAATCCCGCCATACGCCAGCGCATCATGCGCAGTTTTGTGCCGGGCGTTGCGCCGCTCAGTGGTCACGTCGGCACCGTCGCCAAGCAGATTGGCGAATACAACGATGCGACGAGCTACGGTTGGAGCACTGAGCCGGAAACGGAACATGCCCCCGACTGGCTGAAATTGCAGCGTCAGATGAAAGCTTGCGAACAACAAACCTTCGCGATCATTGATGACGCATGGGGCGTACTGCTCGACCTCGCGGCGTTGATGCGTGTGCGTAAAGAGGCTTTCGACAGTTATCAGGAGCATCACGCTGAAGAGTGGGCGATGGCCAGTGTCATCAAGTCACTGAGCGAAGGCGACCGCCAACTGAGCGCACAACTGCCGTCCATCACCCGCTATGACGAACTCCAACGGGCGTGGAAAGATCAAGAAATCCAGAACGATCGATATACCGCCGATATGCGACGGCTGGGCCAACTTTGGGTTGTATGGTTCAACACCCAACAAGTGGCTGGCCCGTCGAGCATGGACACGGCGTGCGGTCATTTCGATATAACTCAGGCGATTGCTCGTGAGGCACTGGAATTGCATTTTGCTGCTGCTTGTCTGGGGCCGGCGAGTACCAGTGTCGGGGCTGAGGCCATTACCTTCAGTCTGGAAGGTAACCAGGCCGGCAAGCCTTGGCTGCTTTGGGCATTGCTCGGGTTGCCATCTCGGCTGGGTGTTGGCGAGATTAAATATCTGGTGGACTTCAGTGATGTGGTTCGCGACAACATGGCGGCCGTGCAAGAGGGCGCCGACAAACTCACCAGGGCTTTCGGTTATGCAGGGGCGATCAACCAGACTGCCGACAAACTGAAGCAACACAAATCGGCTTCAAGCATTGAGGCCCTGTTTCTGTCCATCGCGCCGGTGGCCGGGTTGCAATTGCATCAGGGTGAAAAGACCAGCAGTACGGCGGGGCGTTTGTATATGGCGGCAGCGCTGGCGCGCAGCGACCAGCGCATTCAGACCTCGGGCGTCACTCCGCGTCAGTTAGGCGAGTGGTATAGCGATTTGATGGGAACACGCCCTGCGGCGCCTGCTCATTTGAGCGTTTCACCGTTGGCCAACGGAGTGGCTGGCGGTATCCCGTTCATGAATTTGGTCCCGACCAGCACCAAGCTGCCACCGTTGCCGGTGAATCTGGCGGCAAGTATAGAGCTGAGTAGTGTGTTTGATTTGAAAAGTGCACTGAGCAAAGCGCCGATCAAGTCGATTGTGACGTTGGTGGCTGGGGTGAATTTTGTTTGGGCGGGGGATCAGCTTTTTGATAAACGTACATACAAAAGCGCATTTACTACCGCCGGAGCTGCGTTTGGCGTTGGCGCAGCAGGTGCTGCCTTATGGCAGCGAGTGGGAGAAGTTAATTGGGGTGAGACAGTCCGCCAGACCGGAAAGTTTTCAGTTTCTTCAAGGTTAGTTTTGGTTAAAGCATTGGGGCGAGCGGCCATTGCTGCGGGCGCACAGGTCGCCGTGCTGGCCGTCGACGTCGTGCTCTACGGGATAGAAGCTTTTGAGGCGTATCAAAAAGGTGATTTCGACACCATGACGACGAGTTTGGTAGTCGCTAGTGCCGAACTGGCCGGGATCATGCTCTATATAAAGCTTTTCCGGGCATACCGCGCCGCACAAGTGGCTGTGCTGATCGGTGAGGCGGCCTCTGTTGCAGGGGGATGAATGTTGTACCACATGCAGGTATTAAAATACTTGGCCTTACCGTGGTGATTGTCGCGGGGGTCATTGCCCGACTCTACACAGCAGATTCGCCGCTGGAACAGTGGATAAAAAATAGCCATTTCGGGATCCGCCCGGACGACGTCTGGTCAAAGAGCTACAGCCTGTCCATGGATAAGCTGTACCCCATTTTGTTTCCAGTCAGCTTTGATGCTCGCCGGCTGGCAGAAATGAATCCTTATCAGGGGCAAGTCACCTCCACGTATCTGATGCTGAACCTGCCCGGGGAAAATGTATCGTTGACCGATGCGATGATTCACTTCAAGGGCATCGAAGTGTGGGGAGATACACTCGGCTACCATCCCGAAAAGATAAAAAAGGTCGAATGGACGGGCAAAGACTTTGCTCTGCATAGCGGTAGCCGCATCCCTGTACCGGCTGGCATCACTCCTTATCGTCGTGTGTACCATGAGGAAGGAGTTCGGGACTTGAAGCGTATCGAGGGCGAGCTGATCTATTCCCCACAAGAAGGACTGACGCTGCCAGCGTTAAAAATCATGGAACGAGCATGGATATGAATACACCGGAGCAATCTCAAATCAGTGCCGCAACCACAGTCATGCTTGAGTCGGACAAACCGACTGGTGAACAGCCGATGGAATTGTTCATTACCGATGAGCACACAGAGCACTACTTGGCGTTGCAAGCGGGCAGCGGTTCGGATCGTGGGTTATGGACGGGTATCTTAGGTGGGATTGGTGGCTGCGCATCGATATGGCTCGGACTTCTGGGCGCACTGCAAGGTAAGTTCGACGTCACTTTCATGATGTTTTCTATAGGTGTTCCCCTATTTTTTGTGCCTTTTTTGTTTGAAACCCTCCGCCCGTTACCTCTACCCATCCTGTTCAATCGCCGTACCCGAGAAGTGTATTTCGATCACGAAGGCGAGTTGTTCCACACTCCATGGGACGGTATTTCAGCCGAGGCCAAAGAGTTCCAGCTGGTCGGCCCACATATCGGAGGCATGCAAAGCGCTGCACTGGAAATTCGCGTTTGGAGTTTCGAAAAACCAGATATATCGCTCATGGTTAGCCTCGGTTCACCGTTCGGCAAATCACTGGAGATGCAAAAAGGCTTTTGGGAGTACATCCGCTCCTATATGAACAACGGCCCATATTTCGACGAGCACGGTCATCACAGTGAGTCGGACGCATTTGTACAAAGTCAGTTATCCGTGCAGCCCAAAATGAGCGATAGCTTCAGACAAACGCTGGAACGGATAAAACACGCGAAGCAAGAGAACGGCGGCAAGAATTTTTTACGTGGCATCGATGTATTGGGCTTGGTACTCGATCTTTGTTTCTATCCCACCTGTCGCATTCAAGAACTCACCTACAGCCTCGCCAAACGCCGCTCCCGCAACCTGTGGCCAAAAGTCGTCGCTGAGCGGCTGAAGGCCAACGGTCCTAGCACGCGACTTGTCGATCTGGAATACGAGCAGGGGTTAAGCGTATCGAGGGCGATTTGATTTATTCGCCGCGTGACGGACTGACGCTGCCAGCAGTAAAAATCAAGGGCTGGGCATGGATATGAATACGCCGGGGCAACCGCGCTACAGCTCTATACCCACTGTGCTTCTGGAAGCGGATAAGCCCACTGGCGAGCAGCCAATGGAGCTGTTCATTACTGATGAGCACACTGAGAATTACTTGGCATTGCAAACCGGCGGAGACGCTGATCGCGGGTTAGTCGCTGGCCTTGGTGGCTGGGTTTTTATCGGATGTTTAGGTGTCGGTGTTTACAGCTTTGTTCAAAGCGCTGAATTCAACGGGCTCTACATCATGCTTGGCATTGGCCTGCCGATGTTTTTGGTGCCGTTTTTATGGGAAACCCTTCGCCCTTTACCTCTGCCCATTCTGTTCAACCGCCGCACCCGTGAAGTGTACTTCAATCATGAGGGCGATCTTTACCACACTCCATGGGAGGGTATCTCAGCCGTGGCCAATGAGTTTCAATTAGTCGGAACGCACATCGGCGGCATGCAAAGCGCTTCGCTGCAAATTAAGGTGTGGAAATTTGAAGACCCGAAAATGGTATTGATGATCAGTCTCGGCGCGCCCTTCGGTAAATCACTGGCCATGCAAAAAGGTTTTTGGGAATACATTCGTTCCTATATGAACAATGGCCCTTATTTCGACGAGCACGGTAAGCACAGTGAGTCGGATGCGTTTGTAAAAAGCCAACTGGCTGTGCGCCCCAAAATGAGTGACAGCTTCAAGCAAACACTGGCTCAGTTAAAACAGGCGAAGAAGGAGGCGGGTGGCAAGAATTACTTAGGCGCCGGTGATGTTGCAAAACTGATACTCGAGCCAATGCTCTACCCCCAGGATCGCATTCAGGAACTCACCTACAGCCTCGCCAAGCGCCGCTCCCGCAACCTGTGGCCAAAAGTTGTCACTGAACGCCTGAAAGCCAACGGCCCCACAACACGCCTTGTCGATCTGGAAGGCGAGAAGGGCGGTAACGAATTGACGGATGTACCGGTGTAACTAATTCCCCGACCCCTCCTCATTTGCAGAGGTCCGAACCTCGACGGCGCTCTATAGGCTAGGCCCTGCCTGCCACGGGCGTGCACAGCCGTCGGTTCGGGCACTTCAAAAACTATAAGAACAGAGGTGGGTCAGTTGAAATTTTCCAGGCTTTTTATCGCGGTTGCCGCGGCGACGGCGTTTTCTGGTGTGGCGTTGGTGGGGTGTCAGACGCAGGGTTCGACCGGCGCCGACATGGTCATGCGCAACGGCTATGTCTACACCGTCGATGGCAAGAATTCGGTGCAGCAGGCGATTGCCGTGACGGGCGGCAAGATCATTTACGTCGGCAGCGATGAAGGCGTTTCCTCGTACATCGGCAAACAGACCCAACTGGTCGATCTGGCCGGGCGCATGTTGATGCCAGGCTTCATCGACGCGCACATGCACCCGGGGGACGGCGGCCGCGCCATGACTTTGTGCGACCTGAAATACCAGACCATGACCCGCAAGGTGTTCCAGGAAACCATTCAGGCCTGCCTTGATGCCGAGAAGGACAAGGGGCCGGATGTGTGGCTCGAAGTCGGCAGTTGGGATCGCATGGGCATGGACGGCCTCGACGGCGATCCGGACAAATCAACTCTCGACGCGCTCAAGACCAAACGGCCGATTCAGGTGCGTTCCACCGATTTCCATACGGTGCTGGTCAACTCCCGGGGCCTCGAAGTCGCCGGCATCAACAAGCAAACGCCCAACCCGGGTGATGGCAAGTACGCACGCGACGGCGCTGGCAACCCAACCGGTATCTGCGAAGACGGTGCTGCCGAAAGCATGGCCGCCGTGGTACCGCCGGCCACCGATGCACAGAAGCTGATCCAGATTCGCGCGGCACTCGACGCCATGCGCCAGCAGGGCATCACCAGTTTCTTCGACGCCTTGTCGGGGCCGGAGAATGGCAAAGCCTTCACCAGCCTGCAGCAGTCCGGCGAACTGACCGCTCGGGCCTTGCTGGCGATCAAACTGGACCCGGCCGCCGCTGCGGCAGACCCGGCGAAAACCATCGCCGAAGCCAAGGCACTGGCCAACACCTACGACCAAGGCGAAACCAAAGTCGCGCCGGGCGTGAGCATGCGCCACGTCAAATTGTTCATGGACGGCATCATCAATGCGCCGGCAGATACAGGCGCGATGTTGACGCCGTACCTGCACAACGCGGGCACCGCCAAGGCGCCGAAGTGGGGGCCGGGCAAGAATGTCGGCGAGTTGTACTTCCCGCCGCAAGTGCTCGATTCGCTGCTGCTGAAGGCTGTTCAGGCTGGCTTCGACCCGCACCTTCACGCCACGGGTGACCGCGCAGTGCGTGACTCGTTGAACGGCATCGAGTACGTGCGTCAGCAACTGCCGGGCAATACTTTCCGTCCTGCCATCGCCCACGCCGAGTCGGTGGTCCCTGGCGACTATGCGCGCTTCAAGGCGTTGGACGTGACGGCCACCATGTCCTTTCAGTGGGCCCAACAGGCGCCGTCCACCGTCGATGGCACCAGCGAACATCTTGGTGCCGAGCGTTTTTCCCGTATGGAACCGTCGGGCAGCATCGCCAATGCCGGCGGTCGCGTGGCCTACGGCAGCGACTGGCCGGTGGACCCGCTCGACGAATTTCTCGCGCTGAAAGTCGGCGTCACCCGCTCCGGCGATCCGCTGAACCCGCACAGCTACGGCGCCGAGTACGCGGGCCGGCTGAATGCCGATCCGGCGCTGTCCCGTGCTGAAGTGCTGCGCAGCGTCACCCTCAACGCCGCCGAGCAATTGAAGCTGGACGCGATGGTCGGCTCGGTCGAGGTCGGCAAGTTTGCGGATCTGATCGTGCTGGACAAGAACTTCATGCAGGTCCCCGAGGCTGAACTGGCGCGTAATAACGTGGTGCTGACGATGGTCGGCGGCAAAGTCGTGTGGGCCAAGGCACCGTTCGTTGGTCTGGATCGGCAACCGGTTCCCGTCGCCGTTTTGAACGCTGAATAACAAAAATAAAAGAGCGCATCGCAATGACCCAACAACGAAGTCCCCTGATCGAAACACGTTCGATCGATTACATCCCCGAGGCCGAGCGCCACGGCAGCCTCTACAGCCAGTTCACCCTGTGGCTCGGCGCCAACCTGCAAATCACCGCCATCGTCACCGGCGCACTGGCGGTGGTGCTGGGCGGTGATGTGTTCTGGTCGCTGATTGGCTTGCTGATCGGCCAGTTGCTTGGCGGCACCGTCGTCGCCCTGCATGCCGCGCAAGGACCGAAGCTTGGGCTGCCGCAGATGATCTCCAGTCGGGTGCAGTTCGGCGTCTACGGCGCGGCGATCCCGATTGTGCTGGTGTGCCTGATGTACCTCGGCTTCAGCGCCACCGGTGCGGTGTTGTCGGGGCAGGCGATTGCGCAGTTGATCAGCGTCAGCGACAGCACCGGCATCCTGATTTTCGCCGCGTGCATCGCGTTTCTGACGATCTTCGGTTACCGGGTTATCCATGTGGTCGGCAGGGTGGCCAGCGTGCTGGGCATCATCGCCTTCGCCTACCTGTTTACCCGGTTGATGACCCTCAACGACATCGGCCTGTTGCTGGAAAATCGCCACTTCGGTTGGAGTACTTTCCTGCTGGCGGTGTCGCTCTCGGCGTCCTGGCAGATCGCGTTTGGCCCTTATGTGGCCGACTACTCGCGCTACTTGCCGAGCAAGACTTCGTCCTGGAAAACCTTCGCCGCCGTTGGCCTGGGCACCGTGCTTGGCGCTCAGGCATCGATGGTGTTGGGGGTGTTTGCGGCCGCGTTGGCCGGGGCGAACTTTCGTGGTCACGAGGTGGCGACCATCGTCGGGTTGGGCAGTACCGGCGTGATCGCCTCGCTGCTGTACTTGAGCGTGGTGTTTGGCAAGGTCACGGTGTCGACGCTCAATGCTTATGGCAGCTTCATGTGCGTGGCCACGATTATCAGCGGCTTTCGCAGTCGTCTGGAAATCACCGCCAGGCAGCGCATGGTGTTTGTGCTGCTAATCGTCGTCGCGTCGACCACGCTCGCTTTGCTGGGGCAGTACTCGTTTTTGAACACGTTCAAGTACTTCATCCTGTTTCTGTTGACGTTCTTCACGCCGTGGAGCGCGATCAACCTGGTGGATTACTACTTCATCAACAAGGAGCGCTATGACATCCCGGCGTTGTCCGACCCGGCGGGTCGTTACGGCCGCTGGAACGGGCGCGGGATCAGCGTCTATGTCATTGGGGTGTTGATCCAGTTGCCTTTTGTCGACACGCATTTCTACTCCGGGCCGATGGTTGCGCAGCTCGGTGGTGTCGATATTTCGTGGATCGTGGGGTTGGTGGTGCCGGGGATTCTTTATTACTGGCTGACCAGGACGTCGGCGTTGGCGGTGGGTTTGGAGCAGCAATCGAAGGCGTGAAGGACGCGAAAGCGTGTTGAGCGCTTACACTCCCTGTGGTGAGGGGGCTTGCTGAGGGGAAGGGGCTTTCTGTGGCGAGGGAGCTTGCTCCCGTTGGACTGCGCAGCAGTCCCCTTCTTTTTCGGAAAGAGCGGGGCCGCTTCGCACCCCAGCGCGAGCAAGCTCGCTCGCCACAGGATAGTATTCGAGCCCGTGAGTTCGATGCCTTCTTTCAATCTGTATGGAGACAGTCACCATGGCAATCCACGCCCAACGCGCCGACGCCAGCCACCTCGACCCAGTCGCGCAGTTGTTCGACGCCTACCGGGGTTTCTACGGTCAGCCCTCAAACTTGCCGCAATCCCGAGACTTCATCGCCGAGCGCATCGCCAAGGGTGAATCCGCGATTTTCCTGGCCCTGGACGCCGACGGTGAAGCACTGGGTTTTGTCCAGTTGTACCCGACGTTTTCTTCCATCGAGGCCCATCGCGCATGGTTGCTCAGTGACCTGTTCACCACGCCCGCCGCACGGGGCCGCGGGGTAGGGACGTTGCTGATGAACACCGCCCGCAGTTTTGCACTGTCGACGGGTGCGAAGGGGCTGATATTGGAAACAGCGACCGACAATTACGGCGCGCAACGTTTGTATGAGTCGGTGGGTTATGTGCGGGATGAGGGTTACTACACCTACTTGCTCGATTTGAAGCAGGGTTGATTGCGTCAGCTCAACAGCCGCTCGATCTGCGCCAACTCCCAGGTACTCAGCAAACTCAACGGGTCGGTGCCAAAGCGCCAGGCCTCTAGCGTTCCTTCGCGACCGTCAGGGCTTAGGCAGTGTTGGCAGTGGTGCAAGCGCTTGCCGTCGAAGTCCAGAGTCAGGCGCCAGCCTTCGATATTGACGCTTACCTGTCCGGGTTCGCACGGTTCCTGGATGCGCCGTAACGGGCGGACTTCCAGGGCGGCGTCCCGCAGGATTTGGCAGACTTCGCGGGCGGTGAGGGCGGGCATCGGGTTTTGGCTCTGCAAGCTCATTCTCATTGTTGGGATCACTTCGCAGCAGTGTAGCGAGAGAGGCAAGCTCCCTCGCTACCGGATTGCGTGACTACTTAGGCACCTCAAGGTTATCCAGTATCCGATTCACCGCCAGTTCACCGAGCATGATGACCTGTTGCAGCGCCAGCATGGTGTTGCGCTGGCTGCCTTGCATCTGCGCGGCGAAATCACTGGCCATGACACTGGCCGACGCCATCGATTCGCAGGCATTGGTCAGCAGGGTTTCGTTATCGACACCCGCCGTGATGGTGAAGATGGTGCTGGGTTTGCGTGGGGTTTCTTTGAGGGCTGATGGGTTGAGGTAGTAATTGAGTGCCCGGTCGGCGGCCTCTTTTAGCTTCTTGGGATCGAGGGCAGGGTCGTGCGGGATCGGATCAGTGTCCGGTGGATTAGGCGTAATTTTATACATTGGCTCAAACCTCTACATGAGTGAGGCTGCAACCATTTCGCTACTAATACGAAAGGGAGGCAGCTGTGCACAGGTTAGTAGACCGATGAGCCAAGAAATCGGCGCGCCCGAGGGCGCCCTGCGCACAGCCACCATCAAGTGCAGGAATGGATACCTGACTGATAGAGACATATGCGACTTGACTGCGACGGGCTACTAAACCCGATCACTGGCAATCAGTGATGCGAACCAAGTTACCGGCGACACCCAAGACGCACAAGCCGGCGGATTCTGGCGTACCTGTAGGCAACGGCGCAAGGCGTTGTAGCCTTTGGGACGTAACACTGAGTGTCTTTAAATGCATGGCAAAAAAGCCGTTTAACGTCCAAATAGAAATGAGGAAATATCTGGCAGATGCACAGATCCCCTGTGGGAGCGAGCCTGCTCGCGATGACGGCGGCACATTCAACATCGATGTGTCAGACAGACTGCTATCGCGAGCAGGCTCGCTCCCACAAGGAGTGCAGTGTTCAAATCCTTGACTGACAGGTATTAGCCACATCTGGCTGGCTTTTAGAGTTATGCCGCCGCAATCCTCCAATCACTGGCCCAACCATCCCCAATTCCGTAACATCCGCAACCCTATTTCCCCCGCAACTCCCCGCGGCCCATTTCACCGGCCCGCATTTCAGGTAAGCCATGAAACCTCAACGTCTACGCGCCGATGCCCTGGCCGGGCTCACTACATCCTTCGCCTTGCTGCCCGAATGCATCGCCTTCGCGCTGGTCGCCCACCTCAATCCGCTGATGGGGCTGTACGGCGCATTCATCATTTGCACATTGACTGCTTTGTTCGGCGGTCGGCCGGGAATGGTGTCCGGTGCGGCCGGGTCGATGGCGGTGGTGATCGTTGCGCTGGTGGTGCAGCACGGCGTGCAGTATTTGCTGGCCACGGTGTTGCTCGGCGGATTGATCATGATGGCGTTCGGGCTGCTGCGGCTGGGCAAACTGGTGCGCATGGTGCCGCACCCGGTGATGCTCGGTTTTGTGAATGGCCTGGCGATCATTATTGCGTTGGCACAACTGGAGCACTTCAAGAGTGGCGACACCTGGCTCAGCGGCACACCGCTTTACGTGATGAGCGGTTTGGTGACGCTGACGATGGCCATCGTTTACCTGCTGCCGCGCCTGACCCGCGCGGTGCCGGCCGGCACTGGTGGCGATTCTCGGCGTCGGGTTGGCGGTCTACTTGCTTGGCTTGCCGACGCGCACATTGGGGGACATGGCGCACATTGCCGGCGGCTTGCCGGGCTTCGCGCTGCCGGACATTCCCTGGAACCTTGAAACCCTGCGCATCATCGCGCCTTACGCGATTTTGATGGCGCTGGTCGGCCTGCTGGAAACCCTGCTGACGCTGAATCTCACCGACGAAATCACCGAGAGTCGCGGCTACCCGGATCGTGAGTGCGTGGCGCTGGGCGCGGCGAATATGGTGTCGGGTGTGTTCGGCGGCATGGGCGGCTGCGCGATGATCGGCCAGACCGTGATCAACCTCAGTTCTGGCGGTCGTGGTCGACTTTCCGGCGTGGTCGCCGGGGTGATGATTCTGCTGTTCGTGCTGTTCCTGTCACCGCTGATCGAGCGCATTCCGCTAGCGGCATTGGTCGGCGTGATGTTCGTGGTGTCGCAGCAAACTTTCGCCTGGGCCTCGCTGCGGGTGATCAACAAAGTGCCGCTCAACGATGTGTTGGTGATCATCGCCGTGACCACCATCACTGTGTTCACCGATCTGGCCACCGCCGTGCTCTGCGGGATCATCATTGCCGCGCTCAACTTCGCCTGGCAGCAGGCCCGTGAGCTGTACGCCGACACGCATCTGGAAACCGACGGCAGCAAACTCTATCGTTTGCACGGCACGTTGTTTTTCGCCTCAACGGCGCCGTTTCTCAACCAGTTCGATCCGGCCAACGATCCCGCTCAAGTGACCCTCGATTGCCGTCACTTGAGCTTCGTCGACTACTCAGCCATCGCCGCGCTGAAGACTTTGCGTGAACGCTACGCCAAGGCCGGCAAGCATCTGCGGGTGTTTCACCTGTCGGAGCGCTGCAAGCAGATGCTCAAACGCGCGGGCGAGCGTCACGACTGACGTGTGGTGTCTTTCACGCCTTTAACTTGCTCGTCGGCATGGTACGACGAGCGCACCAACGGGCCGGACGCCACGTTCTTGAAGCCCATCTTGTAACCTTCTTCGGCGAACCAGGCGAACACGTCCGGGTGCACGAAACGCTGCACCGGCAAGTGGCTGCGGGACGGTTGCAGGTACTGGCCGAGGGTCAGCATGTCGATGTCGTGTTCGCGCATGCGCTTCATGACTTCGATGACTTCTTCGTCGGTCTCGCCCAGGCCCAGCATCAAGCCGGACTTGGTCGGAATGTGCGGCATCATCTGCTTGAAGCGTTGCAGCAGGGTCAGCGACCACTGGTAATCCGAACCCGGACGCGCAGCCTTGTACAGGCGCGGCACGGTTTCCAGGTTGTGGTTGAACACATCTGGCGGCTCGGTGGCGGTGATTTCCAGCGCCACGTCCATGCGCCCACGGTAATCCGGGACCAGGGTTTCGAGCTGCACGTTCGGCGACAGCTTGCGGATCTCGCGGATGCAGTCGGCAAAGTGCTGGGCACCGCCGTCACGCAGGTCGTCGCGGTCCACCGAAGTGATCACCACGTACTTGAGTTTCAGGTCGGCGATGGCGATGGCCAGGCTTTGCGGCTCGTTGACATCCAGTGGCTTCGGACGACCGTGGCCGACGTCGCAGAACGGGCAGCGACGGGTGCAGATGTCGCCCATGATCATGAAGGTCGCGGTGCCGCCGGAGAAGCACTCGCCCAGGTTCGGGCAGGACGCTTCTTCGCAGACGCTGTGCAGCTTGTGTTTGCGCAGCAGGGCCTTGATGCGGTCGACTTCCGGGGAAACCGGGATACGCACGCGAATCCAGTCGGGTTTGCGTGGGAACTCATCGGTCGGGATTATTTTCACCGGAATCCGCGCAACCTTCTCGGCGCCACGCAATTTGACGCCGACTTCCATTTTTACCGGGGCTTTTACGGGCGATTGCGCCAGTGTGCTCATATGCTTTTGTCCTTATGCGGGAACGGGGCCGTCAGCTGAAATAGCGCGGGCGACGCATAACCTGTGGCGAGGGAGCTTGCTCCCGCTGGGTTGCGGAGCAGCCCCGCTCTTTCCCAAAAGAAGGGGACTGCTGCGCAGTCCAACGGGAGCAAGCTCCCTCGCCACAGGTTCAGTGTCAGGTTTGACTGCTTTGGATCAGTCGCGATAAACCGGGAAGTCACTGCACATCGCAGCGGCCTGGCGGGCGACGGTTGCCTCGACGTCGGCATCGCCAAGGTGATCGAGGATGTCGCAGATCCAGCCAGCCAATTCGATGCTTTGGGCTTCCTTGAAACCACGGCTGGTGATCGCCGGTGTGCCGATGCGCAGGCCCGAGGTCACGAACGGCGATTGTGGATCGTTGGGCACGGCGTTTTTGTTCACGGTGATCCCGGCCGCGCCGAGGGCGGCGTCGGCGTCTTTGCCGGTCAGGCCCTGGCGGATCAGGCTGACCAGGAACAAGTGGTTATCGGTGCCACCGGACACCACGTCGTAGCCACGGTCAATGAAGACCTTAGCCATCGCCTGGGCGTTGCGGATCACTTGCGCTTGATAGGTCTTGAACGCCGGCTCCAACGCTTCTTTGAAGCACACGGCTTTGGCCGCGATGACGTGCATCAGCGGGCCGCCCTGGCCGCCGGGGAAAACGGCGGAGTTGAGTTTTTCTCCAGCTCCGGATTGGCCTTGGCCAGGATCAAACCACCGCGTGGGCCGCGCAGGGTTTTGTGAGTGGTGGTGGTCACCACGTCGGCAAACGGGATCGGGTTCGGGTACAGCCCGGTCGCCACCAGCCCGGCCACGTGGGCCATGTCGACAAACAGGTAAGCGCCGACCTTGTCGGCAATCTCACGGAAGCGTGGGAAATCCAGGGTCTTCGAATACGCCGAGAATCCGGCGATGATCATTTTCGGTTTGTGCTCGACGGCCAGACGTTCGACTTCGTCGTAATCAATCAGCCCGGTCGCGGTGTCGATGCCGTACTGCACGGCGTTGTAGAGCTTGCCGGAAAAACTCACTTTGGCGCCGTGGGTCAGGTGACCGCCGTGGGCCAGGCTCATGCCCAACACCGTGTCGCCAGCCTGCAGCAACGCCAGATAAACCGCTGCGTTGGCCTGGCTGCCGGAGTGCGGCTGGACGTTGGCGTAGTCGGCGCCGAACAGTTGCTTGGCGCGATCAATCGCCAGTTGCTCGACCACGTCGACGTGTTCGCAACCGCCGTAGTAACGCTTGCCCGGATAGCCTTCGGCGTACTTGTTGGTCAGGCCGCTGCCTTGCGCTTCCATCACCCGTTGGCTGGTGTAGTTTTCCGAAGCGATCAGCTCGATGTGGTGTTCCTGGCGTGCGTCTTCGGCGTTCATCGCTGCCAGCAATTCGTCGTCATAGCCTTTGATCTGGTCGTGCTTGGTGAACATGGTGAAGTCCTCTGTTGTTCTTGGATGTCTGACGTACACCCGAAGGAGCTGCCGAAGGCTGCGATCTTTTGATCTTGCTCTTGATACGGAAGATCAAAAGATCGCAGCCTTCGGCAGCTCCTACAGGGTTGTGTGTTTTTTCGAGACGGTGTTTTTAGGCGTCCTGGTAGTCGGCGATTGATGGGCAGGCGCAGATCAAATTGCGGTCGCCAAACACGTTGTCGACACGCCCTACAGGTGGCCAGTACTTGGCGTCGATCAGGGTTTCGATGGGGTAAACCGCTTGCTCACGGCTATACGGATGTGTCCACTCGCCCACGATTTCCGCCGCGGTATGCGGGGCGTTTTTCAGTGGGTTGTCGTCCTTGTCCAGCGTGCCGTTTTCCACTGCGCGGATTTCTTCGCGGATGCGGATCATGGCGTCGCAGAAGCGGTCCAGTTCTTCCTTGGATTCGCTTTCGGTCGGCTCGATCATCAGCGTGCCGGCCACCGGGAACGACATGGTCGGGGCGTGGAAGCCGAAGTCGATCAGGCGTTTGGCGACGTCATCGACGCTGATGCCGCTGCTGTCTTTCAGCGGACGCAAATCGAGGATGCATTCGTGCGCGACCAGGCCGTTGCTGCCGGTGTAGAGCACTGGGTAATGTTCTTCGAGGCGACGGGAAATGTAGTTGGCATTCAGGATCGCCAGTTGCGAAGCACGCTTCAAACCGGCGCCGCCCATCATCCGGATGTACATCCAGGTGATCGGCAAAATGCTTGCGCTGCCGAACGGTGCGGCGCAGACCGCGCCTTCTTTACGCTCCATCTGGGCATGGCCCGGCAGGAACGGCGTCAGGTGCGATTTCACGCCAATCGGGCCAACGCCCGGGCCGCCACCGCCGTGGGGGATGCAGAAGGTTTTGTGCAGGTTCAAGTGCGAGACGTCGCCGCCGAACTTGCCCGGTGCGCAGAGGCCGACCATCGCGTTCATGTTGGCGCCGTCGATGTAGACCTGGCCGCCATGGTCATGAACGATGCCGCAGATTTCGCGGATGCCTTCTTCGAACACGCCGTGGGTCGACGGGTAGGTGATCATCAGCGCGGCGAGGTGTTCGCGGTGCTCGATGGCCTTGGCGCGCAGGTCTTCGATGTCGACGTTGCCACGGGCATCGCACGCGGTCACCACCACGCGCATGCCGGCCATGTTGGCGGTCGCCGGGTTGGTGCCGTGGGCCGAGGACGGGATCAGGCAGATGTCGCGACGATCTTCGCCACGGCTCTGGTGATAGGCGCGGATCGCCAGCAGGCCAGCGTATTCACCCTGGGAACCGGCGTTCGGTTGCAGCGAGATCGCGTCGTAACCGGTGTCGGCGCAGAGCATCGCCTCCAGTTCGTCGGTCAGTTGCTGGTAGCCGGCGCTTTGCGCGGCCGGGGCGAACGGGTGCAGGGCACCGAATTCAGCCCAGGTCACCGGGATCATTTCGCTGGCGGCGTTGAGTTTCATGGTGCAGGAACCCAGCGGGATCATGGTGCGATCCAGTGCCAGGTCCTTGTCGGCGAGCTTGCGCAGGTAGCGCATCAGCTCGGTTTCCGAGTGGTAACGGTTGAACACCGGGTGGCTGAGGATCGGCGATTGGCGAACCAGTTCAGCTGGGATGGTGCTTTGAACGCTTGTAGCCAATGCCGCGAAATCTGGCAGCGCTTTGCCGTCAGCCAGCAGCGCCCACAAGGTTTCGACATCAGTTTGCGAAGTGGTTTCGTCGAGGGACAGGCCCAGACGTTCAGCATCGACCACACGCAGGTTGATCTGCTGGGCGCGAGCCTTGTCGTGCAGCTTGGCGGTGTTGGCGCCAGTGTTCAGCGTCAGCGTGTCGAAGAAGTTTTCCTGCTCAACCGTCAGACCGATTGCACTCAAGCCTTTGGCCAGAATCGCCGTCAGGTGATGCACGCGGTTGGCGATCTGCGTCAGGCCTTTCGGGCCGTGATAAACGGCGTACATGCTGGCGATGTTGGCCAGCAAAACCTGCGCCGTGCAGATGTTGCTGGTGGCCTTCTCGCGGCGGATATGTTGCTCGCGGGTTTGCATCGCCAGGCGCAGGGCCGGCTTGCCGAAACGGTCCACCGAGACGCCGACCAAACGGCCCGGCATGTCGCGCTTGAACGCATCTTTCGTCGAGAAGTACGCCGCGTGCGGGCCACCGAAACCCAGTGGCACACCGAAACGTTGCGCACTGCCGATGGCCACGTCGGCACCGAACTCGCCCGGCGGGGTCAGTACGGTCAGGGCCAGCAGGTCAGCGGCCACCGCGACCAAGGCATTGGCGGCGTGGAAGCGTTCGGTCAGTTCGCGGTAATCGAAGACGTCACCGTTGCTGGCCGGGTATTGCAGCAGCGCGCCGAAGAACGGCGTCACGTCGGTCAGTGTTTGCTCGTCGCCGACCACCACGTCGATGCCCAACGGCTCGGCACGGGTGCGCAGCACGTCGAGGGTTTGCGGGTGGCAATGCACGGAAGCGAAGAACGCATGGCTGCCTTTGTTCTTGCTCAGGCGTTTGCAGAAGGTCATCGCTTCGGCAGCGGCAGTGGCTTCGTCCAACAGCGAGGCATTGGCAATCGGCAGGCCGGTCAGGTCGCTGATCAAGGTCTGGAAATTCAGCAGCGCTTCGAGACGACCCTGGGAAATCTCCGGTTGGTACGGGGTGTACGCGGTGTACCAGGCCGGATTTTCCAGCAGGTTGCGCAGGATCGGCGACGGCGTGTGGGTGCCGTAGTAACCCTGGCCGATGTAGGTCTTGAACAGCTGGTTTTTGCTGGCGATGGACTTGATCAACGCCAGGGCATCGGCTTCGCTCAGGCCATCTTCGAGGCCGAGCACGCTGGTGCCTTTGATGCTGTCCGGGATGACGCTGGCGCTCAGGGCTTCGAGGGAGTCGAAGCCGAGGCTGTTGAGCATCGCTTGCTCATCGCCGGAGCGCGGGCCGATGTGGCGGGCGATGAATTCGTTGCGGGTGTCGAGGCGCAGGGTCATACAGAAGTCCTCAAGCGTCTTCGTGGGTCAGGCGCTCGTAAGCGGCCTGGTCGAGCAGGGCGTCCCTGGCGCTGGCGTCGCTGGGGCGCATGCGGAAAAACCAGCCTTCACCCAGCGCGTCTTCGTTGATCAATTCCGGGGAGCTTTCCAGCGTTGAATTGACCTCGACCACTTCACCGTCGAGCGGCATGTACACGCTGCTGGCGGCTTTCACCGACTCCAGCACAGCGACTTCATCGCCAGCGCCGAATGCACGCAACTCCGGCACCTGAACGAACACCACATCCCCCAGCGCCTGCTGGGCGTAAGCGGTGATGCCCACGGTGATCAGGCCATCGGCCTCAAGACGTAGCCATTCGTGATCGACGGTAAAACGCAATTCGCTCATATCAACTCCTCATTGTTCTGACTCATCCGCTGCTGGTGGCGGATGACGTTTACAGGCTCGTGTTGGTGACGAGCGTGGCTTGAGGGTTGATAGCAAGGGTGGTGCCAATGTTGGTTAGGCGTTGTAAATCAATGGGTTGAGAGGTTTTTAGTCGAATGGAGAGAGCGCGGCTGTATTGAAGTCAATACGGGAGTCGTGAGAGGAGGGCGTGAAGTCCGGGCCAGAGGCGTCGAGAAGGTATTGTCTTGAAATCGATACGGTGTATTGATTTTAATACGGCTATTCAGCCACAACGCAAATCCCTGTGGGAGCTGGCTTGCTCGCTCCCACATTTTGATCGAGCAAGGCTTACGGTTTGCCGGGAATCCCGTATTTACGCAACCGAACCGCAATTGCACTGTGAGAGGTTTGCAAACGCGCCGCCAGTAAACGACTGGACGGATAGCTGCGATAAAGCTGTTCCAACAGATCCTTTTCAAACCCTTCGACCGCATCTTCCAGGCTGCCAACCTCTCCATCGTTTTTGCGCTCGACAGCGGTGCGGGCGATGTCCAGGTCGTCGATGTCCACCAACGGATTCTCACAAATGGCCGCCGCCCGAAAGATCACGTTTTGCAGTTGCCGCACATTGCCCGGCCAGCGGTTGCCGAGCAGCGCCGCAAAGGTGCCGGGGGCCAGTCGGCACGGTGGTCGTTGAATCTGCGCGCAGGCTTGCTGCATAAAGTGGTTGGCCATCAGCAGGATGTCGTGGCCGCGTTCACGCAGCGGCGGCACTTGCAGGTTGAGCACGTTGAGGCGGTAGAACAGGTCCTCGCGAAAACTGCCTTCTGCGACCATTTTTTCCAGGTCGCGGTGGGTGGCGCTGAGCACCCGCACGTTGACCCTGACCTCACGATCACCCCCGACCCGCCGGAAGCAGCCGTCGCTCAAAAACCGCAGCAGTTTCGCCTGCAAGTACGGCGACATTTCACCGACTTCATCGAGAAACACCGTGCCCTGATCGGCCAGTTCCAGCAGACCCAGTTTGCCGCCACGCTGGGCGCCGGTGAAGGCGCCGCGCTCGCATAGCCGAACAGCTCGCTCTCGGCCAGGCTCTCGGGCAATGCCGCGCAGTTCAACGCCAAAAACGGTGAGTCGTGACGGCTGCTGATGGCATGGCAGGCCCGCGCTACCAGCTCTTTGCCGGTGCCGGTTTCGCCCTGAATCAGCAGCGGCGCATCGAGGGTGGCCACCCGCTGGGCGCGGGCCTTGAGGGTGCGGATCGCCGGGGATTCGCCGAGCAAGGCATCGAAACCTTCGGCATGATCGTGGTGCAGCGCTGACAGGCGTTCGCCGATGCGGTTCGGTTGATACAGGGTCAGCAGGGCGCCAGCGTCGGTGATCGGCATTGCGTCCAGCAGCAAGGTCTGGCCACCGAGGCTGACTTCACGCATCGGCAAGCGGTAACCGTTTTCGATCAAGGTGCTTTGTAAATCCGCATCATCAAACAGCGCGGTCAGCGGCTCACCCGCCGGTTCACGGCCACAGAGTGAAATCAGCGCCGGGTTGGCCAGCAACACGTAGCCGCGCTCATCCACCGCCAACACCGGGTCGGTACTGGCCGCCAACAAAGCATCGAGTTGCAGGCGTCGGCGTTGCCCCGGAAGGATGTCGACCATCGTCACCGCTTGCACGCCCTGCACCCCGAGAAACGCCTCGCGCAATTCTTCCAGCACCTCGGCACCGAGGGTCGGCGCATCGATGTAGACGTTCGGCGGGACCATCTCGACCGCGTCCAGGTTGAACCGGCGCCCACCGAGCAGGGCCAGCACTTCCTGGGTGATGCCGACGCGGTCGATGAAGGTGACGTGGATGCGCATGGAGTGCCTGCAAGGTTGGCGAACGAAATGAGTATGCCCGGCACATGCCGGGTCTGTCAGGTGTTGGCGGTTTTGCGCGAACACGCCGCCAGGTCTTCAAGGAACGCCTGAAGGATCGGCGGCGGGGCGGTGCCGCGCCGGGTGATCACATCGAACGGCGACATCAAGCGCATGCTGGTCGGCGCCAGTTGGTGCATCTCGCCGGTCTTGATCCACTGGGCCGCAAAGTGCATCGGCAAAAAGCCCAGGTAAGCACCGGATATCAGCAAAATCGCCAGTGCTTCGATGTTGTCGACGGTGGCCGCCGCCTTGCTGACGCCCAGGTGTTCCAGGTCGTATTGCTGCATGTAGCCGCGCACGACGATCCGGCTCGCGCCAATTTCTTCGAGCAGTTCATCGCTCTCGGCCTGGCTGCCATACAGCGGATGCCGCCGCCCGCAGTACAAGCCCAAGGCTTCCTGATACAGCGGCGAGTGCAGCAGGCCAGGCACGTGGATCGGGAAGTGTCCGATGGCCAGGTGCAGTCGGCCGTCGAGCACGCGTTCTTCCAGTTCGGCGGGGGTGCCGACGTACACGTTCAGGTGCACGTCATGCCCCCGGGAGACGAAGCGTTGGGTGGTGCGCGGCAGTGGCGAGTCGGGGTCGGTAATCGTGGTGTCGATGATCCCCAGGTTGAGCTTGCCGCTGATGTGCTGCTTGAGCACGTCGGCGTCCATGCAGAAGTTTTCTACCGCCGAGAGCAGGCGCTGGGTCGCCTCATGAATCGCCACGCCTTGCTCGGTCAGGCGAAAGCCGCTGCGCCCGCGCTGGCAGAGTTTGACCCCCAGGCGAGTTTCCAGATGAGTCATTTGTTCGCTGATGGTCGACTGGCCGGCGTTCAGCGCCGCCTGCGCTGCGGAAAACCCGCCGCACCGAACAATCGTGGCAAACACCCTGAGCAGTTTCAGATCGACATCGTGCAGCTGAATCACCTTGGACCTCCCGCGTGTAGATGCATCGGTAATGCCGATATGAGTATCTGATGTTTGGCATTTTTTCCACGAAAACCTGCGCTCATAGTCATTTCAACAGCGGTCACCTTCCACCTCCGCTGAGTCGATAACAAGAATTGGAGAAGCCTGAAATGTCGAACAACGGTTATGAATCCGGTCGCCTGAACTTGCCGTTCGTAGGGCACTGTACGTTCGCCAAATCCCCGGTGTGCACCGATTGGGACGCGCTGGATGCCGACGTGGCGATCCTTGGCGCACCCAATGACATGGGCACCCAATGGCGCTCCGGCGCACGCTTCGGACCACGGGGTATTCGTGAGGCATCGACGCTGTTTTCCTTCGGTCATGCCGGCGCCTACGACCACGAAGATGATGTCATGTACTTGACCGCGGCGGACGTGCGCATGGTTGACGTCGGTGATGCCGATATCGTCCACACCGACATGGTCACCAGTAACCAGAACACCGAATACGCCGTGCGCAAGATTCTCGATGCGGGCGTCATGCCGGTGGTGCTCGGCGGCGATCACTCGATCCACGCCCCGGTAATCAAGGCCTTCGAGGGGCGTGGCCCGATCCACATCATTCACTTCGATGCGCACCTGGATTTTGTCGACGAGCGCCATGGTGTCCGCTACGGCCACGGCAACCCGCTGCGCCGCGCTTCGGAAATGAACCACATCGTCGGCATGACCCAAATGGGCATCCGCAACGTCTCGTCGTCCAATCGTGATGACTACGAAGCGGCCCACGCGGCGGGTTCGAAAATCCTTTCGGTGCGCGACGTCCGTCGCCTCGGTGTCGAAGGTGTACTGGCGCTGATCCCGCAGAACATCAACTACTACATCACCATCGACATCGACGGTTTCGACCCGTCCATTGCCCCTGGCACCGGTACGCCGAGCCATGGCGGCTTCCTCTACTACGAAGTGCTGGAAATCATCCAGGCCCTGGCCAAACGCAGCCAAGGCAACATCGTCGGCATGGACCTGGTGGAAGTGGCACCGGTTTATGACCCGACCGGCATGACCTCGATTCTGGCGGCGCAACTGCTGCTTAACAGCATTGGTTTCATCTTCCACGAGCGGGCTCAGGCGCGGCACGCGATGAGCGAATCCACCACGGCCACGGCGTGATTTGACCGCCGCACAGAGGGTATGAACATGGACACAATCGTTAAGCAATACCTGCAGAAATTCGGCGTCTCGGAAGCCACCCAAACCTTCCTCAGCAAAGTGCAGAAAATGTTCATCGGTGGCGCCTTTGTCGAGGCCAGCGACGGGCAGACGTCCGATGTGATCGAACCGTCAACCGAAGGCCTGATCACCCGCATTCCGATGGGCACCACCGAGGATCTGGACCGCGCTGTGCAAGCCGCCCGTGCCCAGTTCGACGGCGGCGCCTGGCGTCAGGCCAAACCGGCGGAACGCGAACGGCTGATGCAGCGGCTGGCGGATCTGATTGAACAAAACGCCGCTGAATTGGCAGAGATCGAATCCATCGACATGGGCAAGTCCGTGGCGTTTGCCAAGGATGTCGATATTCAGGGCACGGTCGACACCCTGCGCTACTTCGCCGGTTGGGCGACGAAAATCCACGGCCGCACCGTCGAGCCTTCGCTGCCGGGCAACTACCTGGCCTATACCCGCAAGGAAGCGGTGGGCGTGGTCGGCGCCATCGTGCCGTGGAATTTTCCACTGCAAACCATGGCCTGGAAGCTCGGCGCGGCACTGGCGACCGGTTGCACCGTGGTGGTCAAACCCGCCGAACTGACCTCGCTGTCGGCCTTGCGCTTCGCCGAACTGGTGCAAGAAGCCGGGATTCCGGACGGCGTGATCAACATCGTCACCGGGCGCGGCAGTGTGGTTGGCGCGGCAATGGCGACGCACCCTGGTATCGACAAACTGACCTTCACCGGTTCGACGCCGGTCGGTCGTACCGTCGGCCGCGCGGCGCTGGATGAAATGAAGCGACTAACCCTCGAACTGGGAGGAAAATCGCCGGTAATCGTCCTCGCCGATGCCGACGTGCCGGCCGCCGCCCAAGCGATTGCCAATGGCGTGTTCTTTAACTCCGGCCAGGTGTGCGATGCCGGTACGCGGGCCTATATTCATCGCAGTGTCTACGACGAATTCCTCCGCGAACTGATCGCCTATACCCGCACCTTGAAGATGGCACCGGGGCTGGATCCAGATTGCTTTATCAGCCCGTTGGTCTCGGCGTTGCAAAAGGCCCGCGTGACGGAATACATCGAAACCGGCAAACAGGAAGGCGCCGAACTGGTCTACGGCGGCCAGCCGGTCGAAGGGCCTGGGTTCTTCGTCGAACCGACGATTTTTGCCCATTGCCGCAACGACATGCGCATCGTTCAGGAAGAGATTTTTGGCCCGGTGCTGGTGACCGCGCCGTTCGACGATGAAGAGGAGGCGTTGGCCCTGGCCAATGACTCGCCGTACGGCCTGGCGGCCGCGCTGTATTCCAATGACCTTGGAAAAGTGCATAGCCTGATCCCGCGATTGCGCGCCGGCTCGGTCTACGTCAACGCCCACGGCACCCTCGACCCGTCGATGCCGTTCGGTGGTTACAAGCAGTCTGGATTCGGCAAGGACCTGGGTGCGGAGCAGCTCGAATACTTGCTCGAAACCAAGGCCGTGTGGATCACGCTGCCCTGAGTCATTGTTGACTCAAACCCTGTGGGAGCGGGCTTGCTCGCGAAGAGGTCGGCACATCCAGCATGGATGTCGGCTGATACACCGCTTTCGCGAGCAAGCCCGCTCCCACAGAGGCGTTCCCCCGTAAGGATGCGGTTATTTCGTCATGATCTTCCAACAATAAGAGTACGTCATGAACACTAACGCCAAGTCCGCCCCGAGCGTGTCGGTCCTCGATGACAAACCCGTCGTCGAAAGCCATTCGATTGATTTCATCCCGGAGAACGAGCGCACCGACAAGCTGTCGAGCCAGGGCCCGTTCTGGTTTCTCGGCAACTTCACCTTCTTCACCATGACCATCGGCTTCGTCGGCCCAAGCGTCGGTCTGACCGCTTTGTGGACCACGCTCGCTGGCACGCTGGGCATCATGTTCGGCACGCTGTTCATGGCGTTTCACGGTTCGCAGGGCCCGACAGCTCGGTCTGCCGCAAATGATCCAGTCGCGACCGCAGTTCGGTTATCGAGGTGTGATTTTGGTGTTGCTGGCGACGCTGTTTGTGTTTGCCGGGTTCAACATCGTCAACCTGGTGTTGATGATGCAAGGGCTGCACACGCTGTTTGGCTTCAACCCCGCCGTGATCGCTGTGGCAGTGACGATACCGGCGGCGGTCCTGGCGATCCTCGGCCATGACTGGATGCACCGCAGCTTCAAATGGGCGTTGTACCTGTCGCTGCCGCTATACGGCTTGGTGACGTTGGCCGTGATTATGGGCTGGGTGCCCGATGCCGCGATGCCGGTACTGGCCCCCGGTGAAGTCGCCCCGGCGCCATTGGGTTTCAACTGGACCGGTTTCATCGCTCAGTTCGCGGCGGCCGCCAGCTACAACATCGCCTATGCCCCGTATGTGTCCGACTACTCGCGTTATCTGCCAAAAAACACCTCCAGCGGGAAGCTGATCGCGGTGGTCTTCCTCGGCGCTTCGTTGTCCGGTGCGTGGATGATTTCCGTCGGTGGCTGGCTGGCCGATCACCTGCATTCCACTGACGTACTGGTGGCGCTCGGGCAAGTCGGCAACACCGTCTCGCCACTGATGGGCACGGCGGTGGTGGTGGTCACGATCCTGGCGTTCCTGCCGGTCATTGCGATGAACATCTACAGCGCGAAACTGACCACGCTGACCTGCGTCGACTCCATCAAACACATCGAACCGACCCGCAAGGCGCGGATTCTGGCGATTGGTTTTGTGATCCTGCTGCAACTGGGCGTGGCCCTGAGCATCCAGAGTTCCGGCAAAGGTTTGTCCGTGCTGGGGATCTACCTGGTGGTGATGCTGTACTTCCTGGTGCCCTGGACCTCGGTCAACCTCACTGACTACTTTTTCGTGCGCAAGGGTCGCTACGCCATCCCGCACTTCTTCATGCCCCACGGCAATATTTACGGCAGCTGGGGCCTGCGCGGTATCGCCGCGTATGCCATCGGCTTCATCTCGATGATCCCGTTTTTCTACATCTACGACGGCGTCGAACAGCGCGAAGTCTACGTCGGCCCGCTCGCCAGAGCGCTCGGCAGCATCGACATCGCCTGGCTGGTCGGGCTGATCGTCTCCGGGTTGGTCTACTACTGGTTCAGCCGCTCGATTGACCTCAAGCGCGAAGAAGCGGTGATCCAGCAGATCGAGAAAACCTGCCCGCAATACACCACCGGCGACACGCTGACCAAACACTCGTCACCGGTCTTCAACGAATCGACGGTCGGGAGATAACCATGACTACCCCAAAATACGACTACATCATTATCGGCGCCGGCTCGGCAGGTTGTGTGTTGGCCAACCGCTTGAGCGAAGACCCGGCCACCTCGGTGCTGGTGCTGGAATTCGGCGGCAGTGATCGCAGTGTGGTGATCCAGATGCCGAGCGCGTTTTCGATCCCGATGAACACCAAGAAGTACAACTGGCGCTACGAAACCGAGCCCGAGCCTTACCTCAACGGACGCCGTATTCACTGCCCGCGCGGCAAGGTGCTGGGGGGCTCATCCTCGATCAATGGCCTGGTCTACATCCGTGGTCACGCCTGTGACTTTGATGAATGGGAGTCGCTCGGTGCCAAGGATTGGGGCTACCGCAATTGCCTGCCGTACTTCAAACGGGCAGAGCACTACGAAGGTGACGGTGACAACTACCGGGGTAAAACCGGGCCGCTGCACACCACCAATGGCAACCACATGAAAAACCCGTTGTACGGCGCGTGGGTCGAGGCCGGAGCCGAAGCGGGCTACATCAAGACCGATGACTGCAACGGCTTTATGCAGGAAGGCTTCGGCGCGATGCACATGACGGTCAAGAATGGCGTGCGTTGCTCCACGGCCAACGCCTATTTGCGCCCGGCCATGAACCGCCCGAACCTGACGGTGGTCACCAAGGCGATGACCCGTCACGTGATCCTCAAAGGCAAGCGCGCCGTGGGGATCGCCTACGACCACGACGGCCAGACCCATGAGGTGTATTGCAACCGCGAGGTGCTGATTTCCGCCGGGCCGATCGGCTCGCCGCACCTGCTGCAACGCTCCGGCATCGGCCCGGCGGAAGTGTTGCGCAAGGCCGGGGTCGAGGTCCGGCATGACCTGCCGGGCGTCGGTGAAAACCTGCAGGATCACGCCGAGGTCTACATCCAGTTTGGCTGTAAGGAACCGGTGACGCTGAACAGCAAAATGGATCCGCTGAGCAAACTGCTGATCGGCCTGCGCTGGTTGCTGTTCAAGGACGGACTCGGCGCTACCAACCATTTCGAGGCCGGCGGTTTTATTCGCTCCGAGAAGGGTTTGCGCTGGCCGGACATTCAATTCCACTTTCTGCCGGCGGCGATGCGCTACGACGGCAACAAACCGATCAAGGGCCATGGCTTCATGGTGCTCACCGGGCCGAACAAACCGAAAAGTCGCGGCTATGTACGCATCCGCTCGGCCGACCCTTACGAGCATCCGCTGATCCAGTTCAACTACCTGCAAAGCGAGCAGGACCGGGAAGGTTTCCGCCGCTGCATCCGCCTGACCCGGGAGATCATCGGCCAACCGGCGATGGACCGCTTCCGTGACGGCGAGATCGCGCCAGGGCCGTTGGTGAATAGCGATGAGGAGATCGATGCGTTCGTGCGGGAAAACCTCGAGAGCACCTACCATCCGTGCGGTTCATGTCGCATGGGTGAGGACGACGGGGCGGTGGTGGACTCGGAGCTGCGGGTGCATGGCATCGCCGGGTTGCGGGTGATTGACTCGTCGGTGTTCCCGACTGAGCCAAATGGCAACCTCAATGCGCCGACCATTATGCTGGCCGAACGGGCTTCGGATCTGGTTCGCGGACGCAAGATGCTGCCGGCGTCGGAAGCGGCGGTGGGGCGTGTTGAGGATTGGGAGACCAGTCAGCGGACCTCATTGCCGGCGCGGAACGTCAGGGTGTGATTTAACTCAGGCTCACTTGAGAACACTGTCCTTGAGGAGAAAGAAGCTTACTTGTGGCGAGGGAGCTTGCTCCCGCTGGACTGCGCAGCAGGCCCCAGCTTTTGGATAGAGCGGGGCCGCTTCGCAGCCCAGCGGGAGCTAGCTCCCTCGCCACAGGTTCGGTGTCAGGCTTGATTGACGGGTATCAGCGTTCTGGAAGATCCCAGCTTTCACGCAGCTGCGCATATTCCGACTCCGGCAACTGAACCAGCAACGGCTCCTGCCGCGGGTCGAGCCAACTGAACAACTTCGCAATATTAGCCGGGTCCATGGCCGTACACCCCAACGTCGGCGAAGTCGGCCCACGCCAGATATGGAAGAAAATGCACGACCCAGCACCCGCAGCCGCTGGCGTGTTGTGCTCGATGAAGATCCCATTTTGGTACATGTCATCGTCGCGGCGCATCTGTTCGGAGCTGTTCCAGTCCTTGCTTACCGTCGAGCCGTCGACCAGTTGGTTGTAGCGTTTGGATTGGCTGTCATCCACGCATTCCTCGGTCGAGGTCAGCGCCAGATAGGGCAATTTGGTGTCCGCCGAGTTGCCGTAGCCAAACGCTGTGCCGAGTTTGAAAATCCCCGCCGGGGCTTTGCCATCGCCTTCACGCTTGACTGGCCCCTCGCGTTGGTCGACGACGGTCAGTCCCTTGCCCCAGGCCAGTCCACTTTTACCGACCACCACCGCAAACGGCTCGCCGTATTTTTCAAAGGTTGGCCCATGGCGTTCATAGCGCTGGGCGCTGCCCTGAATGTCGGTCCAGTTTTTGGTAGTGACGATAATCAATTGGTTGCTGGTACTCAGTGCCAGCGGGGTAATCGGGAAATCCATCACCTGCTTCAACGCGGGATTGCCGGTGTAGGTGAAGTGCCACCATTCTTTCGAATAACCGACAAACCCTTCTTTCTCCAGCGCGCTGGTGAGTCGCTGGCGATTGGCTTTGGCGGTGGCGTTGATTGCCGTGCTGTCGGTGTGTGCCGGCTCATCGAAGCAATCGAAGCCAGTGCCCATGTCCAGCGCACCGTCCGCAAAGCGCTGGTCATAAGGCGCGGTGCAATCGACTTGCCTGGCCGACGGCGTCCAGGTGGCGGCGGGCAGGGCGGTTGGGCCGGTCAGCGTCAGGTCAACGGTGCTGCCCTTGGAATGATTCGACACCCGCGCCACGTAGCCCAGGTGCCAGAAGTCTTGCTTGTCCACGCGCGGATAGAATTCGGCTTTGGTCGGATCACCCACCACTTTGGCGAAATTACCCATATCGGCAACCGCGCGAGCAGGGCGATAGCAGTCGAAAACCTTCAACCCGTAGCCTTGGGAATGCAGTGCGGTTTGAACCCGGGCGAGGGCTTTGGCCGCATCCACCGACAGCAGGCATTCAGGCGCCTCGTAACCGTCGAGCGGGTGGCCGGTGAAGTTGTGGGCCGTGGCGTAGCGGATGTCTTGCTCGATGCTGGGGGCGATTGTGCGCAGATAAACCATGTGCTCGGGCCGTGGTTCGGCGTTGGCCATGCCCGGCACGACAAGGCACAGGGTCGCCAGGATTTTGCTCAGCGCGGGCATGGGATGCCTCCATAAAGAGTCCATATTCAGCGGATCGCACCTCGGATATCGGCCAGGATCCGCGCCGCATCTCGCGCCGGCGGTAAACCGAATACGAGAGCATAGTCGCGACTGAACTGGGTGGCGCTTTCATAGCCGACATCGAAGGCTGTGCTGGTGACGCTTTTAGCGTTGGCCACCAACAGCGTCCGGGCCTGTAGCAGTCGAACGCGCTTTTGATACTGCAAGGGGCTGAAGTTGGTTACGGCCTTGAAGTGCCGATGGAAGGCCGACACACTCATCGCCGCTTTCTGCGCCAACGCCTCCACCCGTAGCGGCTCGGCAAAGTCGCGGCGGATCCACTGGATGGCCAGACTCACCCGCGCTATTGCCGAATCGGGCGCGGCGATTTCCCGCAGCATCCCGCCGTGGGGGCCCTGCAACACCCGATAGAGAATCTCCCGCTCGTAGACTGGGCTCAACGCCGCAATATCCGTCGGCCGATCCATCAATCGCAGCATCCGTACCCAGGCGTCCATCAGCTCGGGTGTGACTGCAGCGACCGAGAAACCGGCTTCCTGTTCATGGCGCCCGGCCGCCGGGGAAGGTCCGCCAGCAGATTCGCCACCACCGCAGGGTCGAGCGTCAGGCTGACGGCCAGGTAAGGCTCGCCGGTCGCGGCCGGATGCACCTGGCCCACCGCCGGCAGTTCGATGGACATGACGAAGTACGTCGCCGGGTCATAGCGCAGCGTGCGGTCGCCAACGGTCATCGATTTACTGCCCGTCAGTATCAGGTTGATCATCGGCTCGTAGACCGCGGCCAGCAGGTGTTCCGGGATTGCGCCCTGAACCATTGCCACCCGTGGGATGCCGGTCTCGGTACGGCGGTTTTCCGCCCTGGCAGCGAGGGTTCTAAGTTCATTCAGCTGATTGTTCATGGGGAGACATCTGATCCCATGACCACCCACGGCGCAAGCAAAAAGCAGAAACAGGCAGGTTTCGAGTAGGAATGGCTGCGCTCGCCGGCAGGTCAATCGCTACCGTGGTGGCTTACCTCATTCACAACGGAGCAAACATATGAATTCGTCATCCTGATCACCGGCGGTAGTCGCGGCATCGGCGCCGCCACCGCCCAGTTATGTGCCCGGCACGGCATGGGCGTCATCCTGACCTACAACAGCAACCGCCAGGCGGCCGAGTCGGTCGTGGCGCTTATTAACGCTGAAGGCGGCAAGGCCGTGGCGTTGGAACTGGACGTAGGGGATGTCGGCTCGTTTGGTGTGTTTGTCGAGGCGGTACGGCATGCGCTGCAATCGACCTGGCAGAAGGCGACCCTGAAAGGCTTGGTCAACAACGCCGGACATGGCCTGTTTAACCCGATCGAGACGGTCACCGAGGCGCAGTTCGACAGCCTGATGGGCGTCCACCTCAAAGGCCCGTTCTTCCTGACCCAGGCCCTGTTGCCGCTGATGGAGGAGGGCGCGGGCATCGTCAACCTGACCAGCGCGACCACCCGCGTGGCCACTGCCGGCGTAGCCCCGTACGCCGCGTTCAAGGGTGGCCTGGAAGTGCTGACCCGCTACATGGCCAAGGAATTCGGTGAGCGGCGTATCCGCGCCAATGCCGTCTCGCCCGGCGCGATCCGCACGGAATTGGGTGGTGGCCTGAACGATGAATTCGAAGCATTGCTCGCTTCGCAAACCGCCCTCGGTCGCGTCGGCGAACCGGCCGATGTCGCGCGGGTCATCGCCATGCTGTTGTCCGAGGACAGTGGCTGGATCAACGGGCAGAACATCGAGGTTGCTGGCGGCTATATCATCTGAAGGCGTTCAGCCTTATACACCAGGCTCTGCGGTTGCCCCGGTACATCATCCAGCTCACCGAAGGGTTGCATGCCGATTTTTTCCAGCACACCGATGGAGGCCGAGTGGGCAGGCCGGACTAACGCATAAACCTGTTCGACCTCCAGGTCAGTAAAGGCGAATTCGAGCGCTGCGCTGCCCAACTCCGTCGCATAGCCCTTGCCCCACGCGGCGGCATCAAACCGATAGCCCAGGTTCAGTCGCTCAACGTTGAGGTAGTTGTACAACGCAATGCCGCCGAAACCGATCACCTGCTCCGGTGCTCCACTGGTTGAAATCGCCCATTGGCCGTAGCCGTTTTTGCCCCAGTGATGGAGCCAGCTTTGCAGCAACACTTCGGCCTGACGAGCGTCGGCCAGCGGCCCTGCCGGGTTGAACTGATTCGTCGCCGGGTCGCCGTAGATCTCAAACAGGCGAGCCAGATCTTCGGTTTTTGGCGGCCTCAAGATCAATCGCGCGGTGGTTTTGTGCATGGTCCGGTCAGTCCTTGTCGGAGCGGCATTATTTTTTCGGGGTTTTACCGCTGGTAGGGATGTGCAGGTAAGCCATCACGCTTTCGGTCAGTTCGGTCGCCAGTTTCACAGCTTCTTTATTGCGCGCCATCACGCCCGCGACCAAGCCTTCAATCAACGCGAGCACGGCGATGTTGGAACTGGTCAACACCGGGTGGTCGGCGGGGGCAAACAGCGTGTGTTCGGCGATGCTGGTGAGCGGCGAGGCGGGGGAGTCGGTGATCGCCAGTACCGAGGCGCCACGTTCGTTGGCGAAGCGCGCGAGTTGCAGGGTGTCGAGGGAATAGCGCGGCAGCGAGATCGCCAGCAACACGTCCTGATCGGTGATCGCCGCCAGTCGGTACGCGGCGTTTTCGTTACCACCTTCCATGCTGATCGCGGTGGCGTCGGCACAGAACGGCATCAGGGTCGAGGCGGCGAGGCCGGCGAAGTAGACGCTGTTGCCAAAGCCGAGGATGTAGATTTTGCGCGCGGTGGTCAGTCGGGTGACGAACGCTTCGAAGGTGTCGGCATGATTGTTGGTCGCCGCCGTGGCGAGGTTGCTGCTGGCGCTCTGGATTTGCTCATGCAGGCCAAACGCGCCACCGGGCCGATGAGCCAGTTCGTTGCGCAGTTTGTCGACTGGCGAGACCATCTGCTGCAACGTTGCGACCAGTTCGGCCTTCATCCCGGTGTAACCGCCCAGGTCCATGGCCTTGGCCAAGCGGTTGACGGCCGCGGGTGAAGTCGACGTCTCGTGCGCCATCTCTTCGATGGTCAGCGTTGCCGCCCGCAATGGGTGACGCAGGATAAAATCTGCGACCTTGCGCAGCGACGGCGGCAAATCGGCAACGATTTCCGCCAGTTTGCGCATGACCGGCGCGGCATAGACCGTGGTGTTTTTCGATGAAGTCGGCATGTGCGGCTCAACAGATCCTGAGGGCATAAGGTTGGCTGGAGTGTATCCGAAGCCAACCGTCGGTGCGCAGCGCGGGTTTGACCGACTATTTCAAACTGCCGGACAGAAATTGCTGGAGGCGCTCGGACTGCGGATTGACCAGCACCTCACGCGGGTCGCCACGCTCTTCGACCTGGCCCTTGTGCAGGAACACCAATTGGTTCGAGACCTCGCGGGCGAAGCCCATTTCGTGGGTCACGACCACCATGGTCCGGCCTTCGAGGGCCAGGTCCTGCATGACTTTGAGCACTTCGCCGACCAGTTCCGGGTCGAGGGCCGAGGTCGGTTCGTCGAACAGCATCACTTCCGGCTCCATCGCCAGCGCGCGGGCAATCGCCACCCGCTGCTGCTCGCCACCGGACATGTGTGCCGGCCAGGCGTCCATACGATGGGCCACGCCGACTTTGTTCAGGTAATGCTCGGCCTTTTCCCGTGCCTCTTTCTTGTTGATGCCCAGCACGTGAACCGGGACTTCCATGACATTTTCCAGCGCACTCATGTGCGACCAGAGGTTGAAATGCTGGAACACCATCGACAGTCGCGAACGCATGCGTTGCAACTGTTTGGGTTCGGCAGCCTTGAGCCCGCCGAGTTTGTTGCTCACCAGTTTCAGTTGTTCACCGTTGAGCACGATGTTGCCGGCGTTGGGCTGCTCCAGCAGGTTGATGCAGCGCAAAAAGGTGCTTTTACCCGAACCGCTGGAGCCGATGATGCTGATCACATCGCCGGCCTTCGCTTCCAGGGACACACCCTTCAGTACTTCGTGTGAGCCGTAGCTTTTGTGCAGGTTCTGGATTTCAAGTTTGTACATGCTGTTCACTCTTCTGGAGTCAGTCGCTGAGCAAGCGACCCTGGCGAATAAGGCGGGAGCCGGCGACTTTGGCCAGCCACAAACCGGGTTGGGCAAAACGCAGGCGTTCGCGGGCATAGAGGATGCCGTCGGTGCTGGCGCGCACGATGCTGTGGCGGTCGGTCAGCGGATCCAGCACTTCGAACAGTGGATCGCCGACCCTGACCCGGGCGCCCAGCGGTTGCAGGAAACTCACCACGCCGGGGTGCGGCGCATAAGCGTATTGCGCGCCGGCGAAGGGCGTCGCTTCGCAGCCGCTCGGTGGCGCGTCCGGCCAGTCGCCGCTGATCAGGCCTTGTTCGGCGAGGTAACCGAGAATGGCTTCGGCGCTATCCACACATTGCTCGCGTTCGGTGTCGGCCATGCCGCGCAACTCGATGGTGGTGGCCACGCAGGCCAGCGCAATAGCGGCTTCAGGAAACAGTTCGGCAAACCGTAGCCAAGGAATCGCACAGGCTTCATCGAAGGCGCTGCCGCCGGCATCTTCGGCCAGCAGAGCGGCGCCGGCACCGAGTCGAGCGGCCAACGAGCGCAGGCGCGGCCAGTTTTGCGGCATGGCGTAAAGCAACATGATCGACTCGAAATCGCAGTGCAGGTCCAGCACCACATCGGCGTCGCAGGCATGTTGTAGCAACAGCCGGCGCAGGCCATCGAGTTCCGATGTCGCGGGCGGCATGTCGGCGAGGACATCGAGCATGGCGCGGCGGATCAGCACGGTGTTGAGGTCGGCATCGTCGCTCAGTTGATCTTTCACCAGCGCTGCCACGGCTTCCACCAGTTCCGGGAAGTCGCGGTTGAAGTTCTTGCCGCTGTTGAACTCGAAGCGCCCCTGATGGGTGGCCTGGAACATCTGGGCGATGCCGATGGGATTAGCCATCGGCACCAGCTCGATGGTTCCGTTCAGCCGACCTTGTTCTTCCAGCACCCGCAGACGTCGCTTGAGTTCAACCGCCACGCGCATTCCCGGCAGCTCGTCGGCATGCAGGGAAGCCTGGATGTAAGCCTTGCGCGGCCCGCTGCCAAAGCGAAACAGCGACAGACGCCGTTCAGTGCCCGACGCACTCCACGGCAACAAGTATTCAATGTGCTCCATAAATGCTCCTTAGTGCTTGCGCGGTGCCAGATACGCCAGCCAGCGGCGCTCGGCCAGCTTGAACAGACGCACCAGAATGAAGGTCAGGGCCAGGTAGATCAGGCCGGCGGTGATGAACGCCTCGAACGGCAGGTAGAACCGCGAACTGACTGTTCGCGCGGCGCCGGTGATGTCCACCAGGGTGACAATCGACGCCAGGCTGGTGGTTTGCAGCATCATCAGCACTTCGTTGCTGTACTGCGGCAGCTGCCCGGCGCAAGGCCGATGGCAGCAGAATCCGCCGGTACAGGGTGAAGCGCGACATGCCCATGGCTTTGGCCGCTTCGATCTCGCCGTGGGCCGTGGACTTCAAGCTGCCGGCCAACAGTTCCGCGCTGTAGGCACTGGTGTTGATCGCAAAGGCCAGGCAAGCGCAAAAGGTCGCGCTGGACAGGTACGGCCACAGCGCGCTTTCACGCACGGCGGCGAACTGCGCCAGGCCGTAATAGATCAGGAACAATTGCACCAGCATCGGCGTGCCGCGAATCACGTAGGTGTAGAGCCAGGCCGGGAAGCTGAGCAGCGGTGAGCGGGACACGCGCATCAGTGCCAACGGGATCGCCAGCATCAGGCCAAACGCCAGGGAAATCAGCAGCACTTTGAGGGTCAACAAGGCGCCGTTGAAATACAGCGGCAGGTTTTCCCAGATCAGGTTGTAGTCGAGCATCAAAGGTTGCTCCCAATCACAGTTCGGCGGCTTTGATGCCGACCGAGTAGTGTTTTTCCAGATAGCGCAGCACCAGCAACGACACGCTGGTGAGCATCAGGTACAGCGCCGCCACCGCGAGGAAAAACGTAAACGGCTCGTGGGTCGCGTCCGCCGCGTTCTTGGCTTTGAACATCATGTCTTGCAGGCCGATTACCGAGATCAATGCGGTGGATTTGGTCAGCACCAGCCAGTTATTGGTGAAGCCCGGAATGGCGAAGCGGATCATCTGCGGCACCAGAATCCGCCAGAACACTTGCGCGCCACTCATGCCATACGCCGCGCCAGCCTCGGCCTGGCCTTTGGGGATCGCCATGAACGCACCACGAAAAGTCTCCGAGAGATAGGCACCAAAAATGAAGCCCATGGTGCAGACGCCGGCAATGAACGGGTTGATGTCGATGTAGTGGGTGTAACCGAACGCGAGCGCGAGGCGGTTCACCAGGTCCTGGCCGCCGTAGAAGATCAGCAGGATCAGCACCAGGTCAGGAATACCGCGAATCAGGGTGGTGTAACTTTCGCCGAGCATCGCCAGCCATTTGAGCGGCGACAAGCGAAACGCTGCACCGATCAGGCCGAGGGCAATCGCCATGGCCATGGAGGTCAGGGCCAGGTTGATGGTCAGCCAGGCGCCATCGAGAATGCTCGATCCGTAGCCGTGAAGCATGATGAAATTCCTCAAGCGAGCGCCGAATGGCGCGCGACACAAACCCGGCGCAGCGCCTTTAGCGGGGCGACGCCAGGGTCACAGGTAAGGGCTTATTCGCCGTAGATATCGAACGCGAAGTACTTGGCCATCACTTGCTGGTACTTGCCGTTGGCACGGATCGCATCAATCGCGGTGTTGAGGCGCGCGACGGTCACACTGTCGCCTTTGCGCACCGCAATCCCGGCGCCGCGACCGAAGTATTTCGGGTCGCTGATGTCCGGCCCAACCAGGGCGAAACCGTTGCCTGCCGGGGTTTTGATAAAGCTTTCATTGGTGTTGACGATGTCGGCGAGGGTGGCGTCCAGACGACCCGAGGCGAGGTCGAGAAAGGCTTCGTTTTGTGAGCCGTAACGCACCACGTCGACCCCGGCTTTTTCAAGCTGCTCGGTGGCGAAACGGTCGTAAGTCGAGGAGCGTTGCACGCCGACTTTCTTGCCCTTGAGATCCACCAGAGGGTCGTTGATCACATTGCCGGCCTTCATCGCGAACTTGCCCGGCGTGTGGTAGTACTTTTTGCTGAAGTCGACCGACTTCATCCGGTCTTCAGTGATCGACATCGACGACAACACGGCATCGATCTTGCGCACTTTGAGCGACGGGATCATGCCGTCGAATTCCTGGATCACCCACTCACATTTGACCTTCATCTCTTCGCACAGCGCGTTGCCGATGTCGTAGTCGAAACCACTGACGTTGCCCTCCGGCGTTTTGTAGGAGAAGGGCGGGTAAGCGGCCTCGATACCGATGCGCAGGCTGTCGTCGTCGGCGTGAGCCAAAAAGCTGAAAGCGCACAGTGCCAGGGCACCTAGAAGTTCTGTCTTGTTCATATTGTTGACTCCTTGGAGGGGGCGTTGGGTGGTGCAGGTGCGAGCCGTCCGGTTGGCGCGGTGGAGCAGTCCTGATGATTTTGTGAGGCTATAAATGACATGTATTATTTCATTAATCAATAGTCTGAAAATAAACGTGTCAGATTGAGGCGTGAAAAATCCCGGGCATGCCGGGATTTTGGGTTCTGCTGTTTGTTCGGAACTGCTTTCCAGAGCGGTTCGCGTGAGTTGGTACCGTCGGTCAGGATCAGGTGCTGGTATTACGCGTCACCAACCGCAACGCACTCGCGACACTGCCCACCGCAGCAAACCCTGCGCCGATGCTCAGCGCCAGCACCGGGCCGTGGGGGCCGGATATCCCGAAGCTCAACGCGACCAACGCGGCACCGGTCGCCTGGCCGATCAGTCGGGCGATGGCGATGGTGCCGCTGGCACCGCTGGAGCGGTCCCGAGGTGCGCTGGTCATCAGGGCTTTCTGGTTCGGGGCCTGGAAGAAACCGAAACCGATGCCGCAAATGATCATGCGGACCACGATCTCGATTGCGCCGGGATCACTCGGCATTAAGGCCAGGGACACCATGCCGGCGCTGAGAATGGCCAGCCCGATCCCGCCGAGCAGGCCGGGCGGGTAGGTGTCGGACAGACGCCCGGCCACCGGCGCGATAAGCGCCACGACGATGGACCACGGGGTCATCAAGAATCCGGTCTGGATCGGGTCGCGGCCCAGGGTTGTTTCGAAGAAGAAGGGCAGCGAGACGAAGGCCAAGCCTTGAGTGGCGAAGGAACAGAACGCGGTTAGCGCCGATAAGGCGAACATCGGGCGCTTGAGCAAATCCAGCGGGAACATCGGCGCCGGACGCCCGGATTCTCGGCGCAACATCAAGGCCCCGGCAACCAGGAATACCATGAGGGCGATCAACACGCTGTTCATTGAGCCCAACTGCGCGGCCTGGCTCAACGCGAAGATCAACGCACCGAAGGTGATGGCATTGAGCACGGCTGTTGGCCGGTCAAAGACCTGGGCTTTGAGTGTGCTGGTCGGCAAGGAACTCCAGGCGAAGGTCAGGGCAAACAGGCCCAGTGGCAGATTGATCAAAAACAGCCACGGCCAGTTGGCGACCGACAACACCAGCGAGGCGATGGTCGGGCCGGCGGCGAAGCAGGTGCCGACCACTAATGCGTTTAAACCGAGGCCGCGACCGAGGCGTTCCGGGGGAAAGATCAAGCCGATCAGCGCGGCATTCACGCTCATGATCGCACTGGCGCCGACGCCTTGGAGGACTCGGGCGATGGTCAGGGTCGGCAGCGACCAGGCGAGCGCGCACAACGCCGAAGCCACCACGAACAGGATGATGCCACCGAGGAACACCTTGCGGTGCCCGATGATCCCGCCCAGCGAGGCGAACGGCAGTAGGGTGGCCACGGCCGCCAGTTGGTAGGCGTTGATGATCCACACCGACGCGGCGGGCGACGCGTGTAAATCGGCGGCAATGGTCGGCAGCGCGGTGTTGGCGATGGCGGTGTCGAGTACCGCGAGGGCAATCGACACCAGAATCGCCACCAACCCACGGAGTTCACGGGAGGTGAGTTTGCCGGGAGTGGCGGCTGGCAGATTCGAGGCTGGCTGAGTCATGAGTTTTGACTGGCCAAGCCGGGAAGGACCACGCCCAACTGTTGATTGATCATTTTCCCGACTCCCCGTGTGCAGGCGCTGCGCAAGGCCCTCACTCTACCTAAATCCATTGCGCTTCTGTAGACGGCTGCTGCGTCATTTTGCCCCGAACAACATCGTCCAGTAGACGCCCTCGCTGCTGCGCGTATCGGTGGCAAAGGCTGCGCCAACCTGGGTGAACATCGGGTTCATCAAGTTGGCGCAGTGGCCGGGGCTGGCTAGCCAACCGGCCATCGCCTTGCTCGGTGAGCCCTGGCCGGCGGCGATGTTCTCGCCGATCTGCCGGCCACGGTAGCCAGCGGCCCTGGCGCGGTCTGCCGGCATATCACCGTCGGGGTCCTGGTGTGCGAAGTAATTGCCGTAGGCCATGGCTTTGCTGTGGCCCTGCGCGGCGGCGCCCAACGCGGCATTCCAGCTCAGCGGCCGGGCGGCGGCAAAACGCTGGCGACCACACATCCGCGGCCTGGCCCGTGCGGCGTTGACCTCGGTCAGCAAGGTCTTGCTCGTGGCTCGCGGGTCGCCCATGCGACTGTCGAGCAACGGCTGCGCCAGCACCACTTGCCACTCGCTGCGGGCGCGACTGATACCGATGTCGGCGTACTGCCCATCGAGCAGCGCCCCGCAGTAGCGGCCCTGCAGCATATCGAACGCCTCTTCGGCATCTTGCGCACCGACCAGGCGGATGGTGCGCACGCTCACCGCTTGATAGCCGTTCTGCTTCAAACCCTCGCGCAACGGGCCGCCGTAACCGATCGGCAAGGCCAGGTTCGATTTCAGCGCTAGGGGTGTCAGAGATTGGGGCGGACGTACCGAGCAGCGGCCAGGGTGGGCGCGGTAGTTGTTGATGTCCGACACTAGTTGCCGCTCCTCGCTGGCATGGGCGGACGTGGCAAACAGGGGAAGCAAAGGCATGAGGCAGAGCGAAGCAACGCGAAAGGACAGGACGGCTTGGCGCATGGGGCGAATGGCTCTGATGAGATGACGACGGTACTGACGACCATGGGGCTGAGGATGCGCTGGCGGGGGGCGAGCGTATTTCAGGGCAGGTCTATGACTGCGGGTTTGAATTCTGGTTCATGGTGGCACTGCGGCAAATTTCGGGGCGGGAGCGGGCTTGCTTGCGATGGTTGAGTGTTAGCCGACTTTGATGCTGGATGTGCTGGCCTCATCGCGAGCAAGCCCGCTCCCACAGGGGGTGGTGTTGACCGGAGTTTATGCGCCTGACACCGATCCAGGGTGGGAGTGAGCTTGCTCGCGATGGCGGTGTGTCAGTCGACATTGATGCTGGATGTGATGGTCTCATCGCGAGCAAGCTCGCTCCCACAGGGTTGATTGTCGTCAGTCTCGACGTCTTTTAAAAACGATCCAGCCTGTAGGGCTCCATCGCCGGCAACTCCTGTGATGAAGTGACGGTCGCAGGTGACGCGATTCGTGCAACAAGCTCGGCGGTGACGGCCGCCTGTGTCAGGCCTAGGTGTTGATGGCCGAAGGCGAGCAGGACTTTGCCGTCGCACACCCGGTCGATGATCGGCAGGGAATCCGGCAAGGACGGGCGAAAGCCCATCCAGGGCGTGGCGGCTTCCGCGTTCAAGTCGCGACTGAACAGGCCTTTGCTCAGGCGGTGCAACTGCCACGCACGCTCCATGGTCGCAGGACGCTCGAGGCCGGCGAACTCGACGGTGCCTGCCAGCCTCAAGCCATCGGTCATCGGCGTCATGATGAATTTGCGTTCCAGCGAGGTGACGGCGAAAGGCAATCGATCATGCTCATGCGGCAGCATCAGGTGATAGCCGCGTTCGGTGTCCAGCGGGACCTTCTTGCCGGTCAACGCAGCGGTGAGTTTCGCCGAGTGGGCACCGCAAGCGATCAGTACCTGGCGGGCCGTCAAATTGCCTTGTTCTGTCGTCAGCGACACACCGCGCTCATGCAGGCGTCCGCCCTGGACCTGTTGCTTCAAAAACGCCACGCCGCTGGCCTTGGCCGCGTGTACCAGTTCGCAGACCACCCGGTAGGGATCGAGAAAATGCCCTGTGCTCGGATAGAACAGTCCGCCCTGGACCCGCTCGCTGAGTTGCGGGGCCTTCGCGCGGATGGCCTCGGCCTGCCAGTAGTCGACCGGAACTTCCTGTTGGCGCATACGTGCTTGCAGTGCTTCGATCGCCTGACGCGATTCGGGCCGCTCGAACACCAGCAAAGAGCCGTCTTCTCTCAGCAAATCGGGGCGAGCAATGTCCGCCAACAACCGCTGCCAGGCGCTAAGGCTGCTCTCGTTGAGTGCGCGCAGGCCGGCGACGGTGCGTTGGAAGGGCGCCGGACGCAGGTTCAACAACAGGCGCGTGAACCACGGCAACGCGCGCGGCATGTATTTCCAGTCCAGCCGCAGCGGGCCCATGGGGTCCATGAGCATGCCGGGCAGGCGTTTGAGGATGGACAGGTCCGCGATGGGAAATACCTGTTCAGTCGCCAGATGCCCGGCGTTGCCGAACGAGGCGCCGTGACCCGGCTCCTGCTGATCGATTACGACCACTCGCAGACCTTGGCGTGCCAGCCGTAGGGCGCACGCAACGCCGATAATCCCGGCGCCGACCACGGCAATGTCAGCAGTGTCGTGGCTGTGGTGATTAGACATTGTCCTGGGCTTCTCTTTGGCCATCGAGCAGGCGCCGCAATTGCAGCGGATTACTGTGTTTGAGCGCTGCAGGCAACAAAGTGTCAGGAAAGTCCTGGTAGCAGACCGGGCGCAGGAACCGCAGGATGGCGGCGGTGCCGACCGAGGTTGTGCGTGAGTCGGAAGTGGCTGGGTAGGGGCCGCCATGGACCATGGCATCACATACCTCAACCCCGGTCGGCCAGCCGTTGACCAACAGGCGTCCGGCCTTGCGCTCGAGCATCGGCAGCAATGCCCTGGCGCTGTCCAGATCGGCGTCGTCCAGATGCAGGGTTGCGGTCAATTGGCCTTCCAAATGCTCGATAACCTGGCGGATTTCGTTGTCGTCGACGCATTGCACAACCAACGATGCAGAGCCGAACATCTCCGCCTGCAACGCTGGGTCGGCGAGAAAATCCTGCGCCTGGGTGACGAACAAATGAGTCTGGCATTGGTTCGGGGTTTCGCCCCTCAGTCCAACAGCCGCTGCCTTGGCGTGGGCATGTTCGAGCAGCGCGCCCACGCCGGCCTCATAAGTATTGAAGATGCCGGGGGTGAGCATGGTTTGCGCCGGGCTGCGCTGAACCAGGTCCGCAGCAGTCCTGATGAAATGCTCCAGTGCCGGGCCTTGGCGGGCAATCACCAGACCCGGGTTGGTGCAGAACTGGCCGGCACCCTGAGTCAGGGAGGCGACGAAGCCCTGCGCCAGCGTTTCGCCTCGGGTGTGAAGGGCCGCCGGAAACAGCAACACCGGGTTGATCGAACTCATTTCCGCATACACCGGAATTGGCTCGGGCCGCGCCTGGGCTGCCTTGCACAAAGCGATGCCGCCACTGCGCGAACCGGTGAAGCCCACAGCCTTGATGCGCGGGTCGGTGACCAAGGCGATACCCACTTCGCGTCCAGAGCCGAACAACAGCGAAAACACACCTTCGTGCAGGCCACATTTTTTCACGGCACGAGCCACCGCGCGGCCAACCAGTTCGCTGGTGCCGGGGTGAGCACCGTGGGCCTTGACGATCACCGGGCAACCGGCGGCCAAGGCCGAAGCGGTGTCACCGCCGGCAACGGAGAAGGCCAGCGGAAAATTGCTCGCGCCAAATACGGCCACCGGCCCCAGCGGAATTTGACGCTGACGCAGGTCCGGGCGCGGCAGCGGCTGGCGCTCCGGTAACGCCGCGTCGACGCGCACGTCCAGCCATTCGCCTGCACGCACGGTGCGGGCAAAGGTTCGCAGTTGCTGGCAGGTGCGGCCACGTTCACCCTGGATACGCGGGCGCGGCAGTCCTGTCTCGGCGACCGCGCGTTCGATCAATTCATCGCCAAGGGCTTCGATCTCATCGGCGATCGTTTCAAGGAAGTGCGCGCGGGTCGCCAGTGGCGTTTCGCGATAGCTGTCGAAGGCTGCCGACGCCAATGCGCACGCTTGTTTGACGTGCTGGTCGGTGCCGCCGGGATAGGCCGGATCGAGCGGTTTATCGGTGGCTGGATCGATCGCCCGGATCGCTTCGCGAGTGCCGGTAATGGCGTGCTGACCGATCAGCATTTGCCCTGTCAGAGTCATGGCGCTTTCCTGGAAAAAGGGTGGGCCCAACTGCGCAACAGGGGTGTTGCGCAGCGGGCACGAACACGGGCTAAGGTCAGGCGACGTTCTGTTCTGCCGACCAGTTTTTGTACCACTGGCGGAACAGCGCGTACTGGTTCTCGGCGTAATGACGCTGGGCATCGCTCAGCACATCGGTCTCGTTGAAATGTAGGGTGTATTCCTTGTCGCCATTGAGCACCATCAAGTGCTTGTAATAGAGCACCAGGTCGCAGCCTTCATCGAACGACGACAGCACGGCCAGTGCAGATTCCAGCTCCCGGGCCAGACGTCGGGCCTTGGCATCGCCTTTGGCCGCTTGCTTGCTCAGGGCCACCAGTTGCAGCACTTCCCGTGGCAGGGCGTTGCCGATGCCGGTAATCGCACCGGTGGCGTTGCAGTTGACGAAGCCATGGACCACTTGAGTATCGACGCCGACCATCAGCGTGACGTTGTCGTCCTGGGACGTGATGTTCTCGGCGGCGTAGCGCAAGTCGGCGGCACCGCCGAACTCTTTGAAGCCGATCAGGTTCGGGTGTTCGCGGCGCAGTTCAAAGAACAAATCGGCGCGGGTGGCGAAGCCGTAATAAGGGCTGTTGTAGATCACCGACGGCAGCTTTGGCGCGGCGTTCAGAATGGCGCCGAAGTGGGCTTTTTGCGCGGCTGGCGAGGCGCCCCGGGACAGCACGCGGGGAATCACCATCAGGCCATGGGCGCCGACTTTGGCCGCATGTGCCGCGTGGGAAATCGCCTCGCGGCTGTTCACGGCACCGGTACCAACGATGGTCGGAATGCCCGCAGCGACCAGACGTGCCACACCTTCCTGACGCTCGGCTTCGGTGAGCAGCGGCCAGTCACCCATGGAGCCGCAGTACACGACCGCACTCATGCCGATGTCGATCAGTTCGCGACCCTTGGCCACCAGCGCGTCAAAGTCCGGCTTGCGCTCGGCGGTGCAAGGGGTCATCAGTGCAGGGATGCAGCCAGTGAAAATGTTGTCGCTCATCGTTGTCACTCCTTGAAGCATTCAAATTTATTTAAGGTGAAGTGCCGCGTGGCCGCTCAAATGCCCCACGCGAAGGGATCTTGTTCGTCGATCAGCAGGGTGCTGTCGGCGGTCATAAAAGCCTGGCCGGTAATGAACGGGCGGACGCGCTCGCCTTCCCATTCGTAACTGCCGATGAACTGGCTGGCGGTGATGCTCGCTTGTACCCAAGACTCACCGGCGGCCAGTTTTCCGTCGGCCGCCAGGCATGCCAGTTTGGCGCTGGTGCCGGTGCCGCAGGGCGAGCGGTCGTAGGCCTTGCCCGGGCACATGACGAAGTTGCGGCTGTCGGCCTGATCGTCGTCGGCAAACAGTTCGACATGGTCGATGAGGGCGCCGTCTTCACCATGAATGCCCTGGGCTTCCAGGGCCTTGAGCATCGCCCAGGTGTATTCGGTGAGAGCCTCGACGTTGTCGAGTTGCAAGGCTTGCCCGTGATCGGAAACCAGGAAGAACCAGTTACCGCCCCAGGCGATGTCGCCGTACACGCGGCCGTGTCCTGGCACTTCGACCGACACCTGTTGGCGATAACGGTAGGCGGGCACATTGCGCAGAGTCACGGTGCCGTCTTCATGCAACGTGGCATCGACCGGCCCGACCGGTGTGTCGATCTTGTGCACACCCGGAGCGATGTGCCCCAGGTAGTGCAATGAGTTGACCAAGCCAATGGTGCCGTGACCGCACATGCCCAGATAGCCGGCGTTGTTGAAGAAAATCACGCCGCAAGTGGCATCCGGCGAGACCGGTTCGCAGTACAACGCGCCGACCAGTACATCGTTGCCACGGGGTTCCAGCAGGCAGGCGCGACGCCATTGATCATGCTGATCGCGCAGGGCATCGCGCTTTTCGACCATGGTCTGGCCCGGCAACTGTGGAAAGCCTTGCATCACCAACCGAGTCGGTTCGCCGCCGGTGTGGGAGTCAATGACATGGACTTTTTCATAAACCTATCCTTTAGACGAGAGCCTGAATGTCAGGAAGAAGCCTGGGTGCGCGCACTCACCGGGCGTTGGCCTGATGGGATGCTTGTCTGTGGAAGCTCGGCTTCGCTTTCATCGTCCTCGTCTTCCAGACGAACCAGATGCGCCGGCACGCCGGTGGCTGCGCCCCAGCAATAAATCCCCAACGCGAAGGCCGCCACGACCACGGTGTCGAAGGGATGACTGAGCACGCCCAGGCCACCAAAACTGCCGAGTTTGGACAGCACGATGGTCACGGCGTAGAAACCGATCAGCCACGCGGATGAGCGGATTTGCTGGGCGAGGCTGAGGTGTTGAGTCGGGACGAAGCGACCGCACAACAGGTAGACCACGAACATCAGGATCTGCAGGCCAAGTAGCCAGGACACGGTGTCCCAACCCGACCAGTAAACGATCAGCGCGGCGATCACGAACGACAGTGGACCGAGTACGCCCATCCACTTCACCCGGAACGGACGCGGCATATCTGGCGCATTGCGGCGCAGTGCCGCCACCGACACCGGAGCGACGGCATAGCTCAACACCAGCGCGGCGGAGACGACGTTGATCAGGGCTTCCCAGGAAGGGAAGGGCAGGGTCCAGAACACCGACAAGGCAAAGGTCAGCCACAGCGCCGGGCGCGGGATGCCGGACTTTTCGTCAATGCGGGTGAACACCTTGAAGAACGTACCGGTTTGCGCCCAGCCGTAGATCACTCGCGGTGTAGCGTTCATGTAGATGTTGCCGCAACCGCTGGGGGAGATCACCGCGTCGGCGACCACCAGATAGGCCAACCAACCCACGCCGAGTGCCAGGGCAATGTCGCGATACGGCAGGGACAATTCCTTGGCAACGCCAGCCCAGCCGTTGGCCAACATTTCGGTCGGCACGCCGCCGAGGAAAGCCACTTGCAACAACACATAAATCAAGGTGGAAAGCAGCACGGACAAGATCAGTGCAATCGGAATGGTCCGTTGTGGATTCTTCACTTCACTGGCCACCGAGATGATCGGCGTCAACCCGAGGTAAGCGAAGATGACGCCACCTGCAGAAACGGCCATCTCTACACCCGACAGGCCGAATGGCGCGAAGCCCTGGGCGTGGAGGTTTTCCGGTTTGAAGAAGGTGAACAGCACACCAATCACCAGTAGCGGAACGATGAACTTGAACACGCTGACCAGGTTATTGGCCATGGCGAAGGTCTTCACGCTGCGATAGTTGAGCATGAAGAACAGGCAGAGCAGGGCGAACTGCATGAGCCAGCCAATGATCGTCGGATCGCTGGAACCGACCTTCGTCAGCTCGGGAAACCAGGCAGCGGCATACTGGCGAGAGGCAACAACTTCGATCGCCACCAGGCTGGTGAAGGCGATCAGCGTGATGAAACCCATCAAGTAACCCAGCAACGGGCCATGGGAGTAAACCGGGTAGCGAACCACACCACCGGCACGCGGCAGCGCAGCACCCAACTCGCAGTAAACAATGCCCAGCAGCAGGACGGCAAAACCGCCCAGCAGCCAGGAAAAGATCCCGGCCGGCCCCGCGATAGCGGAAACGTGACTGGCCGCGAACAACCAGCCGGAACCGAAGATCGCTCCCAATCCGATGAACGTAAGGTCCATCAATGAAAGTTGTTTTTTGAACTTGCCTTTGCCTGACATAGCGTCGCCTTCTTGTGAGTTATTGGATAGGCAGGTGTGCATGCAATGGCCATAGATTGAACGCGTCAGCAGGCGTGCGATTGATGTTTTGCGTGGATGTCGATGACGAAATCGGCACAGTTTTGACGGGCGAGCTGGAGCTACACTGCCGCATTTCAGCATGTGCTCAGGTGCATCGCTGCAAGCTCGACAGTGCGTCGACCTTGGGGCAGTCTGATGGGCAGGTGTCTCGACACAGGCGCGGCCTTTCGCCTGGCGGACAGTGGGAGAGTGAGATTCATGACGCAGAACGCCTTTGCGATCCTGTGCCAGGGAAACGATCAGAGTCGCCCTGAAACCATCGAAGAATTACTGGCGGGCGTGGCACTGCTGTTGCCCATGCTGGATGTGATTCCGAATGCCGCGATCTTTATCAAAGATACCCAGGCGCGTTACGTCATGGCCAATCGCACCCTGGTTCATCGATGTGGATTGAAACAGCTGCAACCCTTGCTCGGAAAAACCAGTGCCGAGGTTTTTCCAGCGCAGTTGGGGCCTGGCTATACCGAACAGGATCGACGTGTTCTGGAGCAAGGCCTGGTCCTGGAAGACCAACTCGAGCTGCACTTGTACGGAAGTCGAGAACCCGGTTGGTGCCTGACGCACAAACGGCCGCTGTACAACCGCAACGGTGTAATCATCGGCCTCGCAGGGATCTCGGTTGACCTGCAATCGGCCAGCGACACGCACCCGGCCTACCAGCGCCTGGCCGCCGTCGACGAATACATTCGTGCCAATTTCAATCGTCGCGTCACCCTGGGCGAACTGACACGGATTGCCGGTATTTCAGTGGCCCAACTGGAAAGATACTGCAAGCGCGTGTTCCACCTGACGCCCCGGCAGATGATCCAAAAGGTTCGGCTGGAGCATGCGCATCGTTTGCTCCATACCGATATTCCGATCACTGATGTTGCGTTGCAGTGCGGATATACCGACCACAGTGCGTTCACTCGGCAGTTCAAGGCATCGACCGGTTTTAGTCCGCGGGAGTATCGGCAGGCTACGGGGCGGTGAGGGTGGGTGAGGGGATGATTTTTGCCGTTTAAGACGTTGCTGTTGGGCTGCGACCTAGACGATGTTTAGAGAACCTGCATTGGTTTGCGTGCCCAAGCTCCAAACATCACATCACCAATATAAATGCTGTCGGTCTGTGCCTGTTCCGCATCCAGTCGCGCTTGCAACGTGTCGATCTTAATCTCTTCTGCCGTCGCGACGCCATGTGCAACAACTCGTGGCAGGCAGGCGCGGACAATGCTGCCTAAGCCATAGGCCGAACTGGGCGTCTGCACCAGACATTCTGCACGGACGTTTTCCACGACCAGTCCTGCTTGCGTCAAGATTCGATGCAGGTTGAAGCCAATGTGGAGATCAGCCCCTTCCAACTCGATCATCCTTCGAATCCAGCCTTGGGCTTGGGCGTGCAGCGGAAAGGGTGTAAGGCTGGCCGGCACCATTGTGCTGTCGTGCTCCTGGAATACAATAATTCCTCCTGGTCGAAGTCGAGCGGCGAGCGCACGGACGGTCTGCACAGTATCAGCCTGGTACATCAGTACCCGGCGTCCCACAATGGCATCGAAATTTCCTAGAGCCTCCGGCATTGAGAGCAGATCCCCTTGTATAAAGGTTGTTGCCGCTGCGCCCTCCGGGTGTATCCGCTGACGTGCCATGGACAGCGCATTTTCGTCCTGGTCGATACCAACAACTGTTCCGTTTAGTCCAACGAGCCTTGCTGCGAGGAGGGTGACCTCCCCGGAGCCGCAGCCTATATCAAGCACTCGCATTCCAACACGAACCCCCGCATCCGAGAGAAGGCGGTGAGTGAAATCAGGTTGGGAAGTTGACATGAAAGTCCTCCATTGGCTTTACATACCAGTATGCGGCGTTGCTGAAGTTGGAACAATTCGCTTCCTTCAGCGCGATTGGACCTCCCAGTGTCTGCTAATGGCTGCCGGTCGCCGGCGCAAATCAATACGTTGAAACGCAATGCGCCGTTCTGTGAAGAGTGTGAGAAATGCAAGGCAGGTGCTTGTGCAATCTGATCTTTTGACCCCGCAGGCGTGGTTGGCTGAGCGGCCGTTGCAGGTGGGTGAGCGGTTGTATTTGATCGTTAGTGCGGCCAGTGATGCAGAGGCGATCAAAGCCTTCTACCAACAAGACATGGCTCCAGAACTGACCCCCATCTGGAGCGGCACGCCTTACGCCGATTGGCAGCCCGTTATGCCCTACCTCACCGAATTGAAACCCAACGCCGGTTTTCTTCAGTGGATTGCCGAAACCGACGCCCAGGATTGGGGTTGGTTGGCGGTGTCCTCCAGCACCCAGGACGTCGTGTTTGAACATCTTCGCAGTTTGACTCAGGTGTTCATGCCTGACGGAACCGAGGTGTTTTTTCGGTTCTGGGATGGGCGGCACATCTTCCCGATTCTTGAAGGGCTGGGTGCAGGAGCTGGTGAGGTTTTGCCAGTGTTCGACCGCTACCTGATCAATGGCCAGAAACTGGAGGTGGGGCCAAGGGGAGTGCCACCGGCCAAGGCTTGGCCGTGGTGGGAGGTGCCGCAGAAGTTAGTCGACACACTGGCAGAGAAAGACCACACCACCGTCGTCGACAACTTGATGCAGTGGTTGGGAGAGGATTGCCCGGAACTCTTCTTCGCCTTCCCCGAAAGTAACCTGCGCCACAAGGTCGAGCGCTTCGTGCGCCAACAATCCAATACAGAAGATATGGCAGAGCGTCTTGCTGCTGAGCTGACAAAGGAAGTCACGTCATGATTGATCCCATCGGTAATTTGGTTATTCGAGTTCTCGACGCCAAGACCCCAGACGTGAATGTCATTCTCAAGGACTTCAATAATTGCCTAACCGAATACAAGACCTGGGCCGACGGCTTCTGGACTGGCTGGGCAATGGATGTAGATCAGAAGTTCAAGGTGGGCAACGAAGTCAGCGTTACTGAGCGCAAGACCAAGACAGGGCCGGTTGAAACCTTTGCCACCTGCCCGTTGATGGGTGATTTCACACTGATCCATATGTTTGAGAGCGCTCGGTACGTGCCCATCGGCAATACACCGGTCAAGCTCGAACCCGTCAAAAAAGCGATGTTCGGCGGATACGACGTGGTCGGCCCGGTGACTCCTGCGAATATCGGCCCGAGCGGCATTGAAGTTATCAAGGGCTGCAAGCCGGGTCAGATGTACCGCATCACTTTTTTCCCTAATGTTTCTGAAAGCAACGTCAAAGCGCTGTACGACTCATACCAGGGTGTCATCGGCAATCTTGACGGCTGGTTGAAAAGCGAATGGTCGAGTAAGTTCCAGCCGCAGTGGGCGAGCTACTCGGCGACTGACCGGGCGGGTCGCTCGCTCATATTGATGCAGTCTGCACTCGATAGTCTTGAGAAGGCGCTTCTGGGTCTGTGGGATGACATCAAAAGCCTGTTCGAACTATTAGCCGACCCCTTTAAAAATGTGAAAAAACTTCTTCAGTACCTGAGTGAAGAAGAAATCGAGAAACTCTATTCAGCATCGAAAGAAGCGATTGCCACCGGACTGCTGATTCTCAGCGACGAACCGCTGATGTTCATCTACCTCTCAGCCATTATCGCGTGGGTTGGCATGCTGCCGCCGCAAGTCTGTGTGGAAGTAATTACGGCCATCGGCGCTTCCTTTCTGATCAATTTGGTGCTGGGTATCTGCCTATCGGGCGGTCTCGGGTTAGCGATTCGTGTTGGCACAAAAACCTTGGCCAAGGTCCAATCTGGCACAGCGGTAAAAATGCTAGAGGAACTCGCGGAAAAACTCTTGGCCGCGAGTAAGGGACACGCCTTGAAGGCTCACGGCGAAACCGTGAAACCACTGTTGGCCAGTGCGCAAGGCGTACCGATGGATGCCGCCAAAAAGGCTGCATTGAAAATCGAGCAAGCCACCGCAGCAACAGCAAAGCATCGATGACAGCCGGAAAGGCAATCGTAGTTATCACTACGACCCGCTCGACCGTTTGATCAACGTTCGAGGCGCCACCCCGGAAAGTTTTGCCCACGACCCGGCGGGCAACCTTCTAGGTCAAGGTAACCAACCCACCGCGAACTTGGCCAATGTCAAAGGCAACCGTTTGCTGATGCAGGGCGATCGACATTACGACTACGACGCCTTTGGCAATTTGAGCCGTGAGCGCCGCGGAACAGGACAAAAGCTCGTCACCGAATACAGTTACGACTGCCAGCATCGATTGGTCGGCGTTAGCCTTCCTGGCGGCAGCGTTGCAAGCTACAAATACGATGCCTTCGGTCGCCGTATAGCCAAAACCGTCGACGGCCAAACCACAGAGTTCCTGTGGCAAGGCGAACGCCTCATTGCCGAAAGCGCCAACAATCGCTATCGCAGCTACATCTACGAGCCGGGCAGCTTCCGACCGTTGGCAATGCTCGATGGCGAAGGCCCGCTCAAAGCTGAGCCGTTCTACTACCAACTTGACCACCTTGGCACTCCTCAGGAACTCACCGACTACAGCGGCGAGATCATGTGGTCGGCGAAATACCGTGCCTATGGCAACCTCGCCACTCTTGATGTGGCTCAAATCGATAACCCGCTGCGCTTCCAGGGTCAATACTTCGATGCTGAGACGGGCTTACATTACAACCGGCATCGCTACTACAATCCGGGCACTGGACGGTATCTGACGCCAGATCCAATCAAGCTGGCTGGGGGTTGAACAACTACCAGTACGTGCCTAACCCTACGGGGTGGGTGGATCCATTGGGGTTGAGCTGCGCTCCCAGCAACTGCCCAGATGACAGGCGATCTGAACTCAATCAAAAATACGGTCGGACAGGGGATATCAATAACGATATCAACGCTCGTGGAAGAAAAGAGACTGCTACAGAGTTCTATCGAACACAAGGTTTTGAAGAGACGAGCATTCCGGGCCACTTGAGCGGAATCGATTTTAATCAGCCAGTAAATGTAGAGACGTTGAATCGAGGTAAAACGGTTTATCAATTTCAATCACCCGGAGCCCCACAAGGCAACTATTATTCTCTGAACCCTGCTACAAGCCCATCAAAGCTCGGCATTGGTCCGCTCGGAGATAATCGCGCAGCAGGCACGGTGGAACTAAAACTGCAAGACATTTATCGAACGACCGAAAAAACGCCTGTATTGAAATCGACAGCCAAACCGATTGATGATACGTGGTCTGTAAAAGGGATGACGCAACCGTCATCAGGTGGGGGCACTCAAGTCTTTAGCAGCGCTAAAGGCAACTTTGAAAAAACCCAATAATTTATTAAAATCTAAGAGGCTACGAATGAAGCAAACTGATTTATATAACATGGCAAGTCGTTGCGGCTTTACGGTAACGGTGTTTTCGGACCATCCAGACTTCTTTTCATCTTGGTCATTAAACATCAGAAAAGACAATAAAAAATACATGATAGAGCACGACGGTAGAGACGGCTGGCTAATGTTCTACCAAGAAAACGAACCAAATAAATTCAAAGAAATTGATAAGAAAATATCTCATACCATGGACGACAATGAAAAAATAAACCAGTGCGAGTCTTGGCTGTTAAGCGTTTAAAAAGTAAAGTCCAGCGAGAGACCAAAAAAGGGGACAGATTTATTTTCTGTTTGTTCGAAAATAAATCTGTCCCCTTTTTCTCTATGCAAAGCCTTGATCAGAAACACTGACGAGCACTTCAAGTGCTATTAATGTTAAACCGGAGACTTCGACTCGCATACCAGAGAATAGACGAAAATGAAGATTGATAAGAGGCTCGAGCTAGAAATAATTGATCTTGTTGACGCACTAGTTAATGGCGATTTTGATAAAATTTCCGCCGAAAACTGGTATGGCAGACTCAACAAACATGATGTTGAGGCAAGACTCTCTGAGTACGGCAATACATTGGTATTGCCTCCAGCGTCTTTCGTGAGAAGATAGATACTTATGAGTACAGCGATGGCTCCGGCTTAGCTCTCGATGTATCTCTGTGGACAGAGGGAGAAGGAATGAGCGACCTGACTCTTTCCCTTGAGTTGATATATGACGGAACAAAAGCGAAGTTTCAAATGACTGACCTTCGTGTTCTATGAAAACCTGTATGGGGTTCCTCAACAGCTTCAGCTGCAACACTCAAGGCAAAATAGTGATAAGCAGACGTTCACAGAGGACTGATATCGACCTAAAGCTGCCCTTTCGAAAGGCAACAATCGGCCAAAAGCAGACCATGGACACGCAGCTAATACGTCAGTAATGTGCAAAATAATATACTGCTTCCCCCTTCTTGAAGTCGCGTTTACAGACTCGATTTTTTGATTGCTCAAGGGGTTATGCATAAACATGGAATGTTATGCCAAAAGCCGTTTGGCACCTCAAAGTTTAATTTCAGGAGCGATAAAGTGGAAATCAAGATTGATATATTGGGTTCTCCATCAGCAAAGGACAAAGGAGCTCTGAATGATAGGTTTTCAGAATATCTTCGAATTCAATATCCAAATCTACCACCAGAGTCGGAAGATAAAATATTTATGGTGGTTGCACACAATGAAGTAGGCGACTATATCGGTGCAATAAGCTGTAATTGTTACTGGGATGGCTTAGAAATTGACACCTTTTGGGTTAAGGAGTCTCATCGCGGTAAAAAGGTAGGATCTATGCTTTTGGAAAAAGCAGAAGCGATTGGTGTCAACAATGGGGCAGTAGTTGCATTCTTAAAAACCGTTGATGCTAAACAGTTCTATGAGCGGCATGGGTATGAGATTTATGGTGTTCTTGAGGATCGCCCAATCGGGAGTAACCTGTATCATTTAAAGAAACGTCTAGTAAAACATGCATAACAACTGGTTCAAACCGTTCGCTTCGCTCAATGGGACGGGCTAAAGCCCCCTTTACCAAATGCTGGTCAGAGTCCGCTTTGGGGTCGTTTTCTGTCCTTTGTGGCGGGCAGAAATCGGCCAAAATTGGTCATTATCCAAGTGAGACGGCCCACTCAAATCTTTGCTGGACATGTGCCCACTCCTGCTCATTCCTGCTCTTCAGCTGACGACGAACGGTCCCAGCCGAAGTCTTCACTTTGGAAATCTGGGAGGCTGGAGAATGAATTCACTTAAACTCGTCGTGGGAATACTGGCCATAGGCTTTTGGTTTTCTTCATTTTTTGTCTGGAAGTACTTTGATGCTCACGGGCTGAGAACAGCGGATCCTCAAAGTGGAAAAATCTACCCGCTGGATACGCACGGATCGGTTGTATATCTAACGTTCCGTGAGCATTACTTTTTGTACGGTTTGATCATCGCTGGCATAGCGTTCTTCGTGATCAGCGTTGTTTTTTATTTTGTTGGGAGCAAGCGACCATAGTTTGTTCGTTCAAGTTGGGTTCGGTGATCTAAATCAGTGACGCACGAGAAAGCGCGCAGAAGTACTCAGAGTGATGGTGCCTATCGATTTTGGTGAGCACCATTTCGGCTCTTGGGATCTTGGCAGGTTAGAGAAGCCACCTACCGCTACTTTCTGATCGCTATCTGCCAGGTATTGATCGACAGCTTTGGGTCCAGGCTGTGTGAAAACTCCCGCAATTGTCTAATCTTCTGATCGTCGAGATCGTAGCGGGGGCGATCATGAAGCGATTTATTGAAGGTGAGGCTCGGACGCAAGTCACCTTGCTGCCGGAGTGTCTGGACGATTACGTGGCCGAAGAAAATTCAGTGCGCGTGGTCGATGTTTTCGTCGATGAACTCGACTTGGGCGCACTTGGTTTTGAGGGCGTCGATCCTGCCGCAACGGGTCGTCCGGCCTATCACCCAGCGGTGTTGCTGAAGATCTATATCTATGGCTATCTCAATCGGATTCAGTCCAGCCGCCGACTTGAACGTGAGGCCGAGCGCAACGTCGAGTTGATGTGGCTAACGGGGCGTTTGGCTCCGGACTTCAAAACCATTGCCGACTTTCGCAAGGACAACGGCAAAGCCATTCGCAGCGTATGCCGCCAGTTCGTAGTTCTTTGTCGCAACCTCAATCTCTTCTCCCAATCGATCATCGCCATCGATGGCAGCAAATTCAAAGCCGTCAATAATCGCGACCGCAACTTCACTCAGGGCAAAGTGAAGGCACGCATGCAGCAGATCGAACAGAGCATTGATCGATATCTGGCGGCGATGGATTCGGCGGATCGGGCAACGCCCGAAGTGGCCGAGGCCAAAGCAGAGCGGTTGAAAGAAAAGATAGAAACACTGAAAAAGCAGATGCAGAAACTCAAGGACATCGAGGCGCAGCTCCACGAAAGTCCAGACCAACAGATCTCCCTCACAGACCCAGATGCACGCTCAATGGCTACGAGCGGCCGAGGCACCGGAACGGTTGGCTACAACGTACAAACTGCTGTCGACGACAAACACCATCTGATCGTTGCCCATGAGGTGACCAACGTTGGTAATGATCGTGGGCAACTGAGCAATATGGCGAACCAGGCGCGTGAAGAAATCAAGGCTGAATCGCTAACAGTGGTGGCCGACCGAGGCTATTACAAAGGTCTGGAAATCCTTGCTTGCGAGCAGGCTGGCATCACTACCTTCGTACCAAAACCCCTCACATCTGGCAGCAAAGCCGAAGGCCGATTTGGTAAGCAGGACTTCATCTATCTTGCGGCGTCGGACGAGTATCGATGCCCTGCGGGGCAGTTACTAACCAGGCGGCATTCGTCGATGGAAGACGGCATGTTATTGCATTGTTACTACTTCTCGGGCTGCCAGTCCTGCGCAATGCAAAAGCAATGTACGACGGGTAAGGAGCGCCGTGTGAAGCGCTGGGAACATGAGGCGGTAATCGACGCGATGCAGGTTCGGCTGGAGCATGACCCGGGGAAGATGAAGGTTCGCCGCCAGACTGTTGAGCATCCTTTTGGAACGCTCAAATATTGGATGGGAGCCACCCACGTCCTGACCAAAACGCTTCCGCGGGTAAGTACCGAAATGAGCCTTCATGTGCTCGCAACCTCAAACGAATGATGAGCATCTTCGGCATCGCAGGACTGCTTGAGGCGATCAGGGCGTGAACCCAGCCGCTTGGCTCGCCAGTTAGTAGCCGTTTGGGCCGCTGACGCGGCCCAAACAGCATTACGAACGTCTATGTAGCTGACTAGGGCAAATCGCGCTTCCGTCTGCTGGTTTCGCAGACAACGCCCGTCGTTCTCAACTTTCGACGTATTCAGTGCGTTTTCACACAGCCTGGACCCACAGCAGACATTCATGTAAGCCGATTGAGCGGACTATGAAAGCCGTCCGCTTCAACCGGCCACCCTTTGATCATGCCATCTAGGTTCTGGTTAACGCCAACCCGAGGTAGCTCTTATTCAAGCCTTCGTGCTGCACGGTGAAAGCTCTCCATCTGCTTTTGAGCATCTCCTGTCAGCTCACAATTTATGCCGAGCTGCATACAGACAGATCATTTCCATCGCGAGCGCTGCTGCCGCCAACGCTGTGATTTCGGCATGATCATAGGCAGGGGCCACCTCAACCACGTCCATGCCGATCACGTTGATACCGCGAAGGCCGCGCAGAATCTCGAAGGCATGGAACGTAGACAAACCGCCACATACCGGGGTGCCGGTACCGGGGGCAAATGCCGGGTCCAGGCAATCGATATCGAAGGTCAGATACACCGGGTGGTCACAGACTCGCTCACGAATCATGCGGGCAATATCTTGAGCGCTGGTGGTGTTGGCTTGACGTGCATCCACGACCTGGAAGCCCATCACATCATCGTTGGTCATGCGCTGGCCAATCTGGATGGATCTGGAGGGATCAACCAGACCTTCCCTCACCGCGTGATAGAACATCGAACCGTGATCGATGCGCTTTTCCTCACCATCATTTTCGGTGTCATGGTGAGCATCAAAATGGATCATGGACAATGGACCATGCTTGGCGGCATGGGCTTGCAGCAACGGATAGCTGATGAAGTGATCACCCCCAGGGTCAACATCGCAGCGCCGGCCCCCAGAATGTGATCGGCGTGCGCCTTGATGGCGGCCGGCGTCTCTTGAGGTAGGCCATAGTCGAAGGAGCAATCGCCAAAATCAACGCAGGCCAGCACGTCAAACGGATCAAAATCCCATGGCCAGTGCCGCGTCCAAGCGGATTGAACGGAGGCCTCACGAATGGCGCGTGGTCCGAACCGACTGCCCGGTCGGTTGCTGGTCGCTGTGTCGAAAGGCACGCCGCTGATGACCAGGTCTACGCCACGAAGATCCCGGCTATAGCGGCGGCGCATGAAGCTGGTGATACCGCCGTAAGTCGATTCTGCGTCGGTGCCATACAGGCTGGTACGGGTGATCGCCTGATCGGTTGGATTACTGTTTTCCATGGAAATGCTCAACGTTGACTACGAAAGGTGGACCAGACCCGTGTGCGCTCACGCATGAGTTGCAGGGCCATGGGTTCTTCGCCGAATAAGGTGTTGCGCACGGCGGCGGAGGGATAGATGCCGCTATTTTCGGCAATGCTTTGATCTATCAGCCGGGTGGCCGCCGTGTTGGCGTTGGCGTAATACAAGCTGTTGGTGAGGTCGGCGAGAGACTCCGGTCGAGTGAGGAACTCGATGAAGGCCCGGGCCTCTTCCGGGTGAGGTGCATCGGCCGGGATGGCCAGCGTATCGATCCAGTTGAGGGTGCCCTCGCGGGGAATGACGTAATCGATGTCGAACGGTTTTTTTGCGTTCTCAGCCATAATCCTAGCCAGGACTGCATCGCCGCTGTAAGTCAGCGCGAGGCATATATCCCCGTTGGCCAAGTCACTGCTTTGCGTGCCCGTGCCGATGTAACGCACCGATGGATGCAGTTGCGTGAGTAGCGCCTGCACCGCTTTCAGGTCTCCCCGATCCTTGCTATACGGCGATTTACCCAAGTAGTGCAGCGCCATACTGATCACTTCTTGCGGCGCATCGACGATCGAAACGCCACACTCTTTGAGCTTGCTTGCGTATTCGGGTTTGAATAGCAAGTCAAAGCTGTTCAAGGGAGCATCGGGGATCCGCTTCTCGATCTCCTTGCGGTTGATTGCCAGTCCTGTGGTGCCCCAGGTGTAGGGCACCGCGTAAAGATTGCCTTGATCGACAGTAGTCAACTGCGACAAGAGCACAGGGTCCAGTTCGCCGAGTCGCTGGGTCTGCTGAATGCCGCTCGGTTGCAGGGCTTTGGCTTGGAGCAACCGATCCAGCATGGCGATGCTCGGAACGACGACGTCATAGCCGCTGTGCTCGGTGAGTAACTTGGTCTCCAGCACGTCGGCGCTATCAAAGGTGTCGTACTGGACCTTTATTCCCGTTTCCGCCTCGAAGGCCATAAGGGTTTTGACCCCGACGTATTCCGCCCATCCATAGAACTGGACGACCCGTTCAGCGGCTGACGCAGGTAATGCCAAAGCGACCAGTATCAGTGCAAGCGTGACCCTCATGATTGGCACCCTCCGAACTCATAATGGTTTGGGAGAGGCTGATCTGTTTGCGGTATCGCATGTTTTCGATGTGCCTGTATGACTTTCATAGGGGGCGCTCTTTGAATTGTTGTTTTTTGGCTCGACTACCCCACGATTGTTGTTGTTGCCCATGCGCCAATCAATCTATATAAATTACCGAACAAACTTACAATAAAACTAAACGGTTGAACGCTATGTCCTTTCCACCCTTGCATGCTTTCCGAGTGTTTGAATGCGTCGCACGATTGGGCCATGTCGGTGCGGCGGCCGCCGAACTGCATGTGACCCCCGGTGCTGTCAGCCAACAACTCAGGACCTTGCAAAGTTCGTTAGGCATCGACCTGTTCTACAAACAGGGTCGCCATTTGGTGCTGACGCAAAGCGGGTTGGCGTTGCAACGTTCGGTGGCCCGTGGCATCCACGAAATAACCGAAGGCGTGCGCCAGATAGCGCAGGAGCACTTCAAAGAGCCACAGGCCAAGGTGCTGACGATTTCTACCGAACCGATATTTGGCGCGACTTGGCTGATGCCTAGGCTTTTCGCATTTCGAGCCGAGCATCCTCATATTCAGCTTCGGGTGATCAGCGCCGATGAGCTGGGCGAGGTGGACTGGCGCAGAGCGGATATCGCCGTGCTCTATGACGCGCCGATCTGGGACGGTTTCTGGTGGCGCCCACTGCAACCTTTGCATATGTTTCCAGTCTGTTGTCCGCAATTGTTGCGTGGCCCGCATGCCTTACGGCAACCATCGGATCTGATTCATCACCGGCTCTTGCATGAAGACGACGGGACGCAATGGCGACGCTGGCTGCTTGAAGCCCGGTTGCCGTATCCAGGGGACGCGGACGTCCATTTTGAAGATTTTGGTATCGCGCTACAGGCTGCGCGGGATGGGTACGGGGTAGCGTTGAGTGATGAAATCAACTCATCGAGGGACTTAATGGAAGGGCGGCTGGTGCAGCCGTTCTCAATGAAAGTCCCTGCCGCAATGGATTACTACTGTATTTGCAACGAAGAAAGTCGAGGTGTTCCCGAGATCGTGTTGCTGATCGACTGGCTTATTGAGCAAGCGAAGGCCACTCCATCAAACTGACTATCTACGATGGATCGTCGTTTGGAGGCGCTCACGAATGACCGTTTTTGGCCGTTTTCTGCCTGTGGTGACCGGCTGAAAACGGACCCATTGCGCACTTTCGCGCTGCATTTCCCGTCGATCACAACGGAGTTGTAAACTGACCGCTCAAAAGGCGTTGCCTCATTGAACGCCCCAACGGCAACGACCGCTCAATTTACGAACACAAACAAGAGATCCTCATGGCAAACCACGACATCACCTTCACCCCCGACCCTGACGCGGATTCCATTTCCTCGGACGTCGCCGGTTTCGGCGGCCTGTTGGTCTCCACCCAGATCCCGACCCGCGCCGACGGCAGTCTGGAGCTGGGCGGCATCATCGAGCAGAGCGAATGCACCTTGCAGGCGCTGAAGGTCGCGTTGGAACGTGCCGGCAGTTCCATGGACCGCGTCATGCACCTGACGATCTACCTCACCGACATGGCTGACCGCGCGGCGTTCAACGAGGTTTACAAACGCTTCTTCGCCAAGCCTTGGCCGGTTCGCGCCGCTGTTGGCGTGGCATCACTGGCCGTTGAAGGTATGCGTGTTGAAGTCACCGCGATGGCGGCCAAGGGCTGAGTCTGCGGGTTGGGATGCTGTTGCCGAATGCAATCAATCGTCTTTTAACCAGCGAGCAGCGGAGTCGGCGGTCGTTTCAGGTCCCGTGTTAAAGGCGATTGATGCGTTGGGCGCAGCTTTGTGCACGGCGTTAATGACGACTTCGAACAGTGAAAGACTTTTTGGCGGCAGGCGCAGACCGGCGCCGATGACTACACAATCGTAGGTCGTCGTTGCCAGCTGTTTCTCCAGCAAGGGCCCGGCGGTTTTGTCGGGTGGGATCAAGCACAGGTCGGCGTGCCAGCCCCGGTCTTCCAAGGTCGCCATGCCAATCGCTATGCCTGCATGTATCTTTTCGGCATTAAAGCCAGGAGGTAAGGCCGGATCAGAGAAGTCGACGGTTTCTGGCGTCTGTCCGATAAATAATATCTGTGTCATGTGAGTTCACTCCACGTTGACGCAAAAGCCAGAGGCGACTCATTCGAGCCGCCTCTGTTCAGTGATTACCCGCGCCTGGGCAGTTTCCAGCCTGGCCGGATGAAGTGACAGGTGTAGCCGTTGGGCAAGCGTTCGAGGTAGTCCTGGTGTTCCGGTTCGGCTTCCCAGAACGGGCCGGCCGGGGTGATTTCGGTGACCACCTCGCCGGGCCAAAGTCCAGAAGCGTCGACATCGGCCACGGTGTCTTCGGCGATCTGTTTCTGCGCCTCGCTGAGGTAGAAGAGGGCAGAGCGGTAGCTGGCGCCCATATCGTTGCCCTGGCGATTCTTGGTCGTTGGGTCGTGGATCTGGAAGAAGAACTCCAGCAGCTCGCGGTAGCTGATCACCGCGGGATCGAAGACGATCTCGACGGATTCGGCGTGGTCACCGTGATGACGATAGGTCGCGTTCGGCACATCGCCGCCTGAATAACCCACCCGCGTGGAGAGCACGCCGGGGAAACGTCGCAGCAGATCCTGCATGCCCCAGAAGCAGCCACCGGCCAAAATGGCGGTTTCGGTTTGCGTCGTCATGGATGGTCATTCCCCTCAGTGAAGTGGCGCGTTACTGATTGATGGTCGGGCTGTTGAACTGGTCGGAGTAACTGCCGTCCATGAGCGAGGATGCCACCCGATCCGAACCTATTCCACTGCGCGAGTATGCAAGACGAGCAGATCCGACGTGATTGGTGCCATCGGATGCGACTGCGCCTGCACCGACGTGATCGGCCCCATCCGCTGCGACTGCACCGGCCCCGACGTGATCGGAACCATCCGCAGCGACTGCGCCAGCCCCGACATGATCGGAACCATCCGCCGCGACTGCGCCAGCCCCGACGTGATCGGACCCATCCGCTGCGACTGCGCCAGCCCCGACGTGATCGGAACCATCCGCCGCGACTGCGCCAGCTCCGACGTGATCGGAACCATCCGCCGCGACTGCGCCGGCCCCGACGTGATCGGAACCATCCGCCGCGACTGCGCCGGCCCTGACGTGATCGGCACCATCCGCCGCGACTGCGCCGGCACCGACATGGTCGGAACCATCCGCAGCGACGGCCCCGGCCCCGACGTGATCGGCACCATCCGCCGCGACTGCGCCGGCCCCGACATGATCGGCTCCATCTGCCGCGACGGCCCCGGCACCCACATGATCAGCCCCATCCGCCGCCAAGGCTCGCGCCTGCGCAGCCCAGGCTCCGGGCATTACCACCGCCGCCGCGAGCGCCAATACAACGCCTGAAAAAAGCTTATGTTTCATGATGTTCTCCATAACCCATCAGCCACAAAGCCATTGAGCACGGCCGGTCGTTTGATCCAGGGAGACACGACGCACGGGCTCGGACTGATTACGTTGGCGATTGGCACGGGTGCGCCGCACAGCGCACAGGTGTCGACGTGTTGCATGACACACAGATAACCAACTCAATAGTATAGATCGCCAGTGGCGACTGGCCTGAACCGGTGACCATCGGACATCGCGCGCTTCGGTAATCAGCATCGAGAGAATCGCCGCACAGGGGATGTCCTACTCGATCCACACGCATTGGGTCTGCATTTACGCGCACAATGCTGACGCGACGCTGACTCGGGCCAAGTATCCATTTCGGCCCCAACGCAAAGGACGGCCCTGTGAATACCCTCGTTGTTTTTCAACCGCTATTCGACACCCTGAAGTGGCTGCTACCGCCGGTGCTGCTGATCTGGGTTCTGATAAAACTGCTGAAAACGCCCTGGTTTAAAGGCTGGTTCGGTGAGCAATTGGTCGGTTTTTTTGCGCACTATTGCCTGGATCGCCAGATCTACCGCCGCTTGCATAACGTGACACTCGACACTCCGGATGGCACCACGCAGATCGACCATGTGTTCCTTTCACCTTTCGGCGTCTTCGTGCTGGAGACCAAGAACATGCGCGGCTGGATCTTTGGCAGCGAAAACCAGGCGCAGTGGACGCAACAAATCTTCAAGCAGCGTTTCAAATTCCAGAACCCGACGCGGCAGAACTACAAGCACTTGAAGGCATTGGAGGTAGCACTGGGTATCGGGCCAGAACATCTGCATTCGGTCATTGCCTTTGTCGGCGCGAGCACCTTCAAGACCGAGATGCCCGCCAACGTCACCCAAGGCATGCGCTTCATCCGCTACATCAAATCCTTCCAGCAACCGGTGTTCAGCGAGGAGGAGGTGAGGGCGATGCTGCTAGCCTTGCAAACCGGGCGTCGAGCGCCAACGCTGGCGACCGGGCGGGAACATGTGCAACGACTTAAGCAGCGCAGTGATCCGATGGCGTTGCGCCAATGTCCACGTTGTGGGAGTGCGTTGGTGGTTCGTGCATTCAAGAGTGGCCCGAAAATCGGTCAACAGTATTGGGGGTGTAGTGCATTTCCCAAGTGTCGGACCATGCAGCCGATTGTCTAGCGGACGCCTGCCGGCCAATTCTTTTGGCTGAATTGGTCACGGCAGTCGTCGATTGCTTATTGGCGCACTAAAAAAATACAGCTATCCATTGCCGGAGATTGACATGCAACTCAGCCGCGCCAATCTGGCGGACTTCATCTACTTCCTGGCCATCGCCCGTCATCAGAGTTTCAATCGTGCTGGCCTGGAGATGGGCATCAGTGCTTCTGCGTTGAGCCATGCGATCAAAGGCCTGGAAAGTCGGCTTGGGGTCCGCCTGTTGAATCGCACCACACGCAGCGTAACGCTGACCGCCGCAGGCGAGGAGTTGCATGCGCTGATCAGCAAACCCATCGATGACATCGGCCAGGCGATGGAAGTGCTCAATCGGTTTCGCGACGCGCCGGCGGGGCGCATTCGCCTGAACATTCTGAGTGATGCGGCGGATCTGCTGCTGGGCCCGGTGCTGCCGATTTTCAACGAGCGCTATCCGGAGATTGAGATCGACCTGACGGTTACCAACCGCATGATCGATGTCATTGGCGGCGGTCATGATGCGGGTATCCGCTACGGTGGCACGGTACCGGAAGACATGATCGCCCAGCGTCTGTCGCCGGACATTCGTTGGGTCGTCGCGGGCTCGCCGGCTTACCTGGGTCGCTTTGGTGTGCCGCTGCACCCTCAGGACTTGATCCGGCATCGGTGCTTGCGCATACGGTTGGGCAATGATCGCATGTACGACTGGGAGTTCGACAAAGGCACCGAGCACCTGGCAATCGCTGTGCCCGGCGCAATCACTATCGACGAAACCCGTGTCGGCCTGTCGCTGCTGCGCCACGGCGCGGGGATGATGTATGCGCCCGAGCCGGTCATCACGCCACTGGTCGAGCGCGGCGAGGTCCAGCGTGTACTGGATGACTGGTCCAGTCTCGCACCGGGTTTTCATATGTACTATTCAAGCCATCGGCAACTGCCGATGGGGCTGCGCTTGCTGATTGATCTGATCCGCGAAATGAAGCCGCTGGGGGAGTAGAGGTCGACCAGACCTTTTCTCCTGCTTGAAAGGACGATTCAACAGCCTACTTAGTCCACGAACAGACGGCCCCGAGACCGCATGAAGCGATGAGCATGGCTCATCAATCTCACCTCGCATCAAGATCCTCCTGCACACCCCTCAAGACACTGCGCTTGACTGATTGATGAGCGCTGCTCATCGACGCATCTCGTTTTCACCCGGTATTCATTGCCGCCGGTGTTGGTTAGCGTGCACTGCATCAGATCTATTCAAACGTGATGTTGAGGAATGTATTGATGAGTTTTTCATTTGAAAATCAGGTCGCACTCGTCACTGGCGCCGCCTCCGGTATCGGATTGGCGACAGCCAAGGCCTTTGCCCAGGCCGGTGCGTCGGTCGCTTTGGCGGACGTGAACGGGGAGGCGGCGCGGGCTGCTGCGGAGGAATTGGTTCGCGCAGGTTTTAAGGCCATTGGCATTCGTTGTGATGTCGCCGACGTCGATCAGGTCGAGGCCATGGTCAAGGAGACCGTCGCCACCTTCGGGCGTCTGGACGCAGCGTTCAACAATGCCGGCATTCAAAACATCCTGGCGGAAATGGCTGACGCTACCGTCGACGATTACGACAAAGTCATGTCGGTCAATCTTCGTGGCGTGTGGAGCTGCATGAAGTTCGAGTTACTGCACATGCGCCGGCAGGGCAGCGGAACCATCGTCAACTGCTCGTCTCTCGGTGGGTTGGTGGGCGGCGCCGAGCGGGCCAACTATCACGCCGCCAAGCACGGCGTCATTGGCCTGACCAAAAGCGCAGCGCTTGAATATGCGGCGCGCAACATTCGGGTCAATGCCGTGTGCCCAGGGCTGATCTGGACGCCGATGGCCGATCAGATGGTCGCCGCAGGTCAGGGCGAAGCGCTTGAGGCGATGGTCAAGAGTGTGCCGATGGGCCGCCATGGCCGACCTGAAGAAATTGCCGATGCCGTCCTGTGGCTGAGCAGCAACACCTCAAGCTTTGTCACCGGCCAGTCGATTTCCGTCGATGGCGGATTCGTCATGCGTTAAGCAAGGGCGGGTGCCCCACCGAGGTTGGGCGCGGCAGGAAGCGGCTTCGGCTTGAATGAATTGTCAGGCCGCGTCCTCGTGGTAGGTGCCATCGGAATGCCTGGCCCAACCAGATTTGTAGATTCCGCTGGTGCTTAAGCTCTACAGATCAGCTCTCAGCGGAAACGACTGAGTCATCACTGGATTCAGCCGCCAGTTTCAATCGGTCAGCTTTACTAACGTATTTAGTCTTGCTTTGCGGTGCCAATTTGGCACTCGCCTTTTTGGCTTTAGCCTTAAATAACTGCTGTAGTTTTTTTTGACGATTCATGTCTTTCTGCTCAGCGTGTAAAAGCCTGGATGATATCAGCTCGAAGATTAAATCCCAGAAAGACAATGATGGACTCGCCCCCCAAAATCCCCACCTCACGGAATAAACCGATACCCAACCCCCGTCTCCGTCACCAAATGCCGCGGCTGCGAAGGGTCCATCTCAACCTTCTTCCTCAACCCACCCATAAACACCCGCAGATATGGCGTATCGGTGGTATGCGATGGCCCCCACACCGCTTTCAACAGTTGCAAATGCGTCAGCACCCGATTCGGATGTGAGCAAAGGTGCACCAGCAACCGATACTCCAGCGGCGTCAGATGCAGCGGTGCACCAGAGCGTTCCACCACGCGCCGTTCGATATCGATGCGCACCTCGCCGAAGCTCAGCACGGAATTGTTGTCGGCATCTTTCGCCTGCCGCCGCAGCAGCGCGCGGACTCGGGCGAGCAGTTCGCCGGTACCAAACGGCTTCACCAGATAGTCGTCAGCGCCGGTGTCGAGGGCGAGGATTTTGTCTGATTCACTACCTCGGGCAGACAGCACGATGATCGGCACCGGCGACCAGCTGCGCACATCGCGGATCAGGTCGATGCCGTCGCCGTCGGGCAGGCCGAGGTCGAGGATGATCAGGTCGGGGCGGCGCGTACCTGCGTCGATGAGGCCTCGGTGAAAGGTGTCGGCTTCATGAACTTCCAGGCCTTCGGCTTGCAGGGCCATGCGCACGAAGCGGCGGATTTCCTTTTCGTCCTCGATGATCAGGACGTGCGGCACTGATTCGGTCATGGCTGTTCCTCGTCAGTTTGCTGGGCAAAGGGTTCGATGACGGGAGGCGTTTCACGGGGCAGACGTAACGTGAAGCAGGCACCGCCCTCGGGCCGGGTGACGCCGGTGATGGTCCCGTCATGCGCCTGGGCAATGGCCCGGCAGATGGCCAGGCCGAGGCCGACGCCGGGTATCGAGCTTTCCTTTTGCCGCGCATGAATTTGTTGAAGATCGCCTCTTCGTGACCGTGGGGCAGCCCCGGGCCTTCATCGGCGACCCACACCTCGAAATGGTCCGGCGTGGCTCTGGCGCCGAGGTCGAGGGTGGTGGCGGGCGGGGTGTATTTGACGGCGTTTTCGATCAGGTTGATCAGGATGCGTTCGATCAGCACCGCATCGATGCGCACCGGCGGTAAGTCATCCTCCAGCACCACGTGCACCGAACGCCCGCCGAGTATCGGCTGCACCGCTCGCAGGGCGCTGCCCACCACGTCTTCGATGGGTTGCCACTGACGATTCAACACCACTTTGCCGGACTCTAGCCGCGCCATGTCCAGCAGGTTGTTGACCAGCGTGTTCATGCGCAGCGCCGATTCACCCACCGCCGTGGCGATCTCGGCGGCTTCGCCGGTCAAGGGTGGCTTGGTCAATTGGAGCGCTTCGGCGAGCCCGACCATTACCGACAGCGGGGTCCGCAAATCATGGGAAATGGCTGAGAGCAGTGAGTTGCGCAACCGCTCGGATTCCATTTGCACCGTCGTGTCCTGGGCCACGTTGATGTAGTGAATTCGTTCGAGGGAGATGGCCAGCAACGACGCGCAAGTATCGAGCAGGCGCCGCTGTTCCGGCACCACCAATCGAGTGGTGTCGCGAGGCTGCACGGCGAGTATTCCGCGTACCCGCATCGGGGCGGACAAGGGCAAGTACAGCGTGGTGCTGGAGGGCAGGGTGTCGGTGCCGTAGCCGGCCGGTTCGGTTTTATCGAACGACCACTGGGCGATGGCCAGGTCGACTTGCGGAGCATCGCCGGTGACCATCGGCGCCAGCAGTTTGTTGTTGTCATCGGCCACCAGCAAGGCAGATCGGGCGCCAAACTCGGCACTCAGGAACTGGGCGCTGATCTCGGCCACCTGTTCGGTGATCAGCGCGGCGGACAACAAGCGCGACATGTCGTACAGCGCGCGCATGCGGTCTTCGCGCCGTTGCGCCACCCGCGCCTGGTACGTCAGGCCGGCGGTCATTTGCCCGATCACCAGCGCGACCACCAACATGACGCTGAAGGTCACCAGGTACTGGACATCGGCAAAGGCGAAGGAAAACCGTGGCGAGACAAAGAAAAAGTCGAAGGCCCCGACCGACACAAACGCCGCGAGCACCGCAGGGCCACGGCCGAAGCGCACCGCGACGGCGACCACCGCCAGCAGAAAGAGCATGACGATGTTGGCTTGTTCCAGTACGCCTAGCAGCGGCAGGGCAATCAGGGTCGTCGCCGCACACAACACGACGCTCCACAGATAGGCGGGCCAGAGGATCGGGCTTTCGCGGGTTTCGGATTTGTTTTCGGTGCGTGGGCTGCCCGACGGCAGTGAGACTTGAATCACATCCAGATCCGCGCCCAGCGCGCCAATCCGATCGGCCAGCACCTGACGCCAGAACCGCCGTCGTGGTTGCTCGTCACGTCCGAGCACAACCTTGGACAGATTGTGCTGGCGCGCGTACTTGACCAGCGCTTCAGCAATGTCCTGACCCGCCAGGGTGGAGATCTGCGCGCCCATGTCCTGAGCCAGTTTTAGCGTCGCCAACACCCTGCGTCGCTTGGCTTCGGGCAGGCGCTGCAAGGCCGGGGTTTCCACATACACGGCGTGCCACGGCACATTGAGCTGGGCGGCCAGGCGAGCGGTGGAACGCACGGTTTTTTCGGCCTGTTCATGAGGGCCGATGCAGGCGAGTAGAGAATCGCGGGTGCCCCAGACCGGTTTCACCGCGCTGCTTTGGCGGTACTGCAACATGTCGCTGTCGACCCGGTCCGCGGTGCGCCGCAGCGCCAGTTCGCGCAGGGCAATCAGGTTGCCTTTGCGAAAGAAATTCTGCACCGCGCGCTCGGCCTGTTGCGCCAGATAGACCTTGCCTTCCTTCAAACGCTGCAACAGGTCATCGGGCGGCAAGTCGACGATGACCACTTCATCGGCGTTGTCGAACACGTGGTCGGGCACGGTCTCCCAGACGCGAATGCCGGTGATGCCACCGACAATATCGTTCAGGCTTTCCAGGTGCTGGACGTTCATCGTCGACCAGACATCGATCCCTGCGCTGAGCAATTCTTCCACGTCTTGCCAGCGTTTCGGGTGCCGGGAGCCGACGGCATTGGAGTGCGCCAGTTCGTCAATCAGGATCAGGCTCGGCGCGCGGGTGAGTGCGGCGTCCAGGTCGAATTCGGTCACGGTGCGCTGCTTGTCGACGACGTGCTTGAGCGGCAGTAACTCGAGGCCTTCGGTCAACGCCTGGGTTTCGCTGCGACCGTGGGTTTCGATCACGCCGATCAGCACGTTGATGTTCTGCAGTTTCGCGGTATGAGCGGCGGCAAGCATGGCGTAGGTCTTGCCGACGCCCGGCACTGGCGCCGAAGAAAATCTTCAGCCGCCCGCGTTTGGCTTGCGCTTCCTCTTCGCGAATCTGCGCCAGTAATTGGTCCGGGTCGGGACGTTGTTCGGCCATCAAGCTCACCGTGTGTGAGTTAGCGCTCAGTGGGTGGTGTCGAGTGCCAGGTTCAGCGCCAGCACGTTGACTCGGGGCTCGCCGATGAACCCGAGCAGCGTGCCTTCAGCATACTCGCCGATCAGTTGACGAACTTTTTCGACCGGCAAGTTGCGCACCCGCGACACCCGGCCAGCCTGGTACAACGCGGCCGCCACGCTGATATGCGGATCAAGACCACTGGCGGAACTGTAGACCAGGTCGGCGGGCACCGTAGCGGTGTTGCCCGGATCCGCCGCGTGCAAGGCGGCGATCCGGCCCTTGATCGCGTCCGCCAGCGCCGGGTTCGATGGGCCGAGGTTCGAGCCGCCCGAGGCCAAAGGGTTGTAGGGCATGGGGCTGGTGGCGGAAGGGCGGCTCCAGAAGTACTTCGGATCGCTGAAGCCCTGGCCGATCAGCAGCGAACCGACGGTTTTGCCGTCCCGTTCGATCAGGCTGCCGGCAGCCTGATGGGGAAAGACCAGTCGGGCGATCCCGGTAGTGACCAACGGATAGGCGAGGCCGGTCAGCAGTGAAAATACAATCAACAGGGTCAACGCCGGACGCAACAGAGTGGCCATGACAGTGCTCCCTCAAACCAGACCGACAGCGGCCAGGGCCATGTCGATGATTTTGATGCCAATGAATGGAACGATTACCCCACCCAACCCATAGATCAACAGATTGCGCCGCAGCAGCAGGGCGGCACCGACCGGGCGGTATTTCACGCCTTTGAGCGCCAGGGGAATCAGGAAAATGATGATCAGCGCATTGAAAATCACCGCCGACAGCACCGCGGAATTCGGGCTGGTCAGGCCCATGATGTTCAGTGCCGCGAGCTGCGGATAGGTGGTGACGAACGCCGCCGGCATGATCGCGAAGTACTTGGCGATGTCGTTGGCGATCGAGAAGGTGGTGAGGGCGCCGCGGGTGATCAGCAGTTGTTTGCCGGTTTCCACCACCTCGATCAGCTTCGTCGGGTTGCTGTCGAGGTCGACCATGTTCCCGGCTTCCTTGGCCGCCTGGGTTCCCGAGTTCATCGCCACCGCGACATCCGCTTGAGCCAGCGCCGGTGCATCGTTGGTGCCGTCGCCGGTCATTGCCACCAACCGGCCTTCGGCCTGGTAGCGGCGGATCAGCTCGAGTTTTTGTTCCGGCGTGGCTTCCGCCAGAAAGTCATCGACACCGGCCTCGGCGGCGATGGCCGCAGCGGTGATCCGGTTGTCGCCGGTGACCATGACGGTTTTGATCCCCATGCGCCGCAGCTCGACGAAACGTTCCTTGATCCCGCCTTTGACGATGTCCTTGAGTTCGATCACGCCCAACACTTTGGCGCCGTCGGCGACCACCAGCGGCGTGCTGCCCCGGCGCGCGACTTCGTCGACGAGGGTTTGCACCGCCTCCGGGAAGTGGCCGCCCAGGCTTTGGACGTGCCGCAGGATCGCTTCGCCCGCGCCTTTGCGCAGTTGGCGAGTGCCCATGTCGACGCCGCTCATGCGAGTCAGCGCAGAAAAGTGCACAAAGTGCGCGTCGAGCGCCGCGATGTCGCGTTCGCGCAGGTTGAAGCGTTGTTTGGCCAGCACCACGATGCTGCGGCCTTCAGGGGTTTCATCGGCCAGGGAGGCGAGTTGTGCCACGTCCACCAGTTCCGCTTCCTTGACTCCCGGTGCCGGTAAAAATGCCGAGGCGTGGCGGTTGCCGAGGGTGATGGTCCCGGTCTTGTCGAGCAACAGAACGTCGACATCACCGGCCGCCTCAACAGCCCGGCCAGAGGTGGCGATGACGTTGGCTTCCATCATCCTGCTCATGCCCGCCACACCGACCGCCGACAGCAGACCGGCAATGGTGGTGGGAATCAGGCAGACCAGCAGCGAGATCAACACGGTGATCGAAACCGGCGTCCCGGCCTGGGCCACCGCGACTCCGAACAGCGAGAAGGGCAGCAACGTCACGGTCACGCCGAGGAATACGATGGTCAGTGCGACCAGCAGGATGGATAGGGCGATTTCATTCGGGGTTTTTTGCCGTTTGGCGTTTTCGACAAGGGCGATCATGCGGTCGACGAAGGTCTCGCCCGGGGTTGGTGGTCACTGCGCACCACGATCCAGTCGGAAAGCACGCGAGTACCGCCGGTCACGGCTGAAAAATCGCCGCCACATTCGCGGATCACCGGGGCCGATTCGCCGGTAATCGCGGACTCGTCCACCGAGGCGGCGCCTTCGATCACTTCACCGTCGGCGGGGATGATCGAGTCGCCCAGGTCGCCGGCCTCGACCACCACCACATCGCCTTTGCACAGGCCGCTCGATTGCGCTAATTGCCACTCGGCGCCGTAGTGCGGTTCGCGCAGTTTCTTCGCCCAGGTTTCCTTTTTCAGGTCCCGCAGCGAGGCTGCCTGGGCTTTGCTGCGGCCCTCGGCCAGGGCTTCGGCGAAGTTGGCGAACAGCACGGTGAACCACAGCCACAAGGCAATCGCGAGGATGAACCCGGCGCTGGCTTCACCCTGGCCACGCAGGGCCTGGACCCACAGGGCGCTGGTAATGATTGCGCCGATGTAGACGACGAACATCACCGGGTTGCGCCACTGGATCCGCGGGCTGAGTTTGCGTACGGAATCGACGATGGCCGGGGTTATCAGTTTTGGGTCGAACAAGGAGAACGCTTGGCGTGTCATGGTCGTGGTCTCACTTGATCAGGATTAGGTGTTCGACGACGGGCCCCAGCGCGAGCGCCGGCACGTAGTTCAGCAAACCGACCAGCAGCACCGTACCGATCAACAACACCACGAACAGCATTCCGTGGGTCGGCATCGTGCCGCCGGTGACCGCCAGGCGTTTCTTCGCCGCCAGGCTGCCGGCGACGGCGAGGACCGGGACGATCACGCCGAAGCGGCCGAACCAGGCGACGATCGCCAGCATCGTGTTGTAGAACGGGGTGTTGGCCGACAATCCAGCGAAGGCACTGCCGTTGTTGTTGGCCGCCGAGGTGAAGGCATAGAGGATTTCCGAAAAGCCATGGGCGCCGGGGTTGGCGATCCCCAGCCTGCCGGCCTCGGCCATGACCGCGATGGCGGTCCCGAACAGCACCAGCAGCGGCGTCACCAGAATCGCGATGGCGACCATTTTCATCTCGTAGGCTTCGATCTTCTTGCCGAGGTATTCGGGAGTGCGGCCGATCATCAACCCGGCGATAAACACCGCCAGGATCGCGAATATCAGCATCCCGTAAAGGCCCGAACCGGTGCCGCCGAACACCACTTCACCCAGTTGCATCAGCACCAGCGGCACCGCGCCGCCCAGTGGGGTGAACGAGTCGTGCATCGCATTGACTGCGCCGCAGGAGGCCGCCGTGGTCACTGCCGCGAACAGGCTGGAGGCGCTGATGCCGAAGCGCAGTTCCTTGCCTTCCATGTTGCCCGCCGCCGTGTCGATGCCCAGCGCGGAAAACTGTGGATTGCCGAGTTGTTCGTAGTGGGTGACGGCGACTACAGCGATCACGAAGATGATCGTCATCGTCGCCAGCAGCGCCCAACCCTGGCGGATGTCACCGACGACGTGGCCGAAGACGAAGCACAGCGCGGTCGGAATCAGGAAGATCGCGATCAGTTGAAAGAAGTTGGTCAGCGCGGTCGGGTTCTCGTAAGGGTGCGCCGAGTTGGCATTGAAGAAACCGCCGCCATTGGTGCCGAGCATCTTGATCGCTTCTTGCGAGGCGACCGGGCCCATGGCAATGGTTTGCTTGTCGGTGCTGGCGGCCACGGTGACCGGGCTGCCCTGGGCATCGAGTTTTGGTTGGCCGGCGTCATTGAGCACCGGGTTCTGGTACTGCATGACCTCCATCGTCGTGACGTCCTTGTAGGGGTCAAGGTTCTGGATCGCGCCCTGGCTGACCAGGAACAGCGCGAAGATCAACGACAGCGGCAGCAACACCCACAATGTGATGCGGGTGAGGTCGGTCCAGGCATTGCCGATGCTGGTGGCGCTGTGGCGGGCGAAGCCGCGAATCAGGGCCACGGCCACCACGATGCCGGTGGCGGCCGACAGGAAGTTCTGCACCGTCAACGCGAGCATTTGTGTCAGGTAGCTCATCGTCGACTCGCCGCTATAGCCTTGCCAGTCCGTATTCGTGACGAAACTGGCGGCGGTATTGAACGAGGAGTCCGGCGTTACGGCGCCGAAGCCTTGCGGGTTGAATGGCAGCACACCTTGCAAGCGTTGCAGCGCGTAGACCACCAGCAAGCCCAAGGCGTTGAACAGGATCAGGGCGAGGGCGTATTGCAGCCAGCCCATCTGGGTTTCCGGTTTTACGCCGGCCAGGCGATACAGCGGCGACTCAATGCGCGCACCGAAGGCAAACCGACCTTCCATTACTGTGGTCAGCCACCGCCCGAGCGGCCACGCCAACAAACCCAGCGCCAGCAAAAAGGCCCCGAGCAGGACCCAGGCTTGAGTGGTCATAGGAAGTCCTCCGGAAAAAACAGCGCGGCGACCAGGTACACCAGCAACCCGGCCGCGATGATCCCGCCGAACAGATAAAAGCCCGTCATGACCGTCTCCTGTTGAGCGCCGCACAGCCAAGTGCCAGGCCGATCAGGCTGATGAAAAACACTGCGTCGAGTATTAGAAAGATGAAGTCCATGGCGTTTCCTCCCGCTGATGAGCAAAGCCTAGAGGGACGCTTGGTAAGTTGTTATCAGGATTAGGGGCGGGGGAATAAAGATCTTATAAAGACCACAGCAGAAACTACGAACACCGCAATCCCTGTGGGAGCGAGCTTGCTCGCGAAGAGGGAGTGTCAGTCGCCATTAACATTGGCTGACACACTGCCTTCGCGAGCAAGCCCGCTCCCACAGGTTGTACTTCTTGACTGACGGGTATTGGGCAAGTCCTCTAGACACGGGACTTACGCATGGCGCTACAAGAATGGCTGGGCGCACACATCCCGGATACACCCGCGCAACCAGCGATGTGCCGGGTCGGCTTCCAGTCGAGGGTGCCAGAGCAATGACACCGTGATCGGGGGGATGACAACCGGAAGGGGAAAACTGTGCAGGCCGGCGCGCAGGCTGGCGGTATGCCGCTCGGGCACGCTGGCGATCAGGTCGCAGGCCCGAACGAGCGCCAGAGCGGTCGAAAAGCCGCCGACGATGGTGACGATCTCTCGTTCCAGCCCCTGGGCATTCAAGGCGTCATCAATGGCTGTCGGCCCTTTCTCCGGGCCCCGTCGCGACACGCCAATGTGGCGGCCGGCGGCATAATGGGCGGGGGTGATTTCGCCTTGGCTCAGTGGATGCTCCAGGCGCACGACACCGATAAATCGGTCCCTGAACAGCGCCTGCGCTCGCACCTCAGGCGCCATCGACTTGCCGACCACGCCGGTTTCCATGTCGACACTCCCGTCTCGCAGTGGCGTGCTGTCTTTGTTGGGCTTTTGCACAAACAGCAGCCGCACGCCCGGCGCTTCTTCGCTGACACGAGCAAGCAGGTCCGGGCCGAACGTCTCGACAAAACCGTCGCTGGTGCGGATGGTAAAGGTGCGCACCAATAGTTTCGGATTGAGCTGCTCAACCGGGCGCAAAACCGCTTCCGCGTCCTGGACCAACTGGCTGACCCGCTCGCGCAGTTCGAGTGCGCGGGGGTGGGTACGAGGCCGCGACCGGCCCTGACCAGCAGCGGATCGCCCGTCGTTTCACGCAAGCGCGCCAAGGCCCGGCTCATCGCCGACGGGCTCAGTCGCAGGCGCTGGGCAGCGCGCGTGACACTGCCTTCTGTGAGCAGAACATCCAGGGTAATAAGCAAGTTGAGATCGGGCATCGACATATTTCGACGGTAGCACAAGCGTGATCGGGGTATGGCGTCAAACGCACAAGTAATGTGCAAATGGTGCGCCTTCCGCCTTGTCAGGCAACGCCGTAGGCTTTTTACAGCTCCGTTTCGGGCGTTACCAGTCAAGGAACTCATCCTCATGATCAATCCAAATCAGACTATCGCCGCCAGCGAGCAGTGGACACCGTCGGTCGCGACGAGGGCCGCGAGCCTGTCGTTGTCGATGTTGCTCTCATCCCTGGGCACCAGCATCGCCAATGTCGGCTTGCCGGCCTTGGCCCAGGCGTTCAGCGCGTCCTTTCAAGCCGTGCAGTGGATCGTCCTCGCCTATCTACTCGCCATTACCACGTTGATTGTCAGCGTAGGACGGCTCGGTGACCTCATCGGCCGACGTCGATTGCTGCTGGTCGGCATTGTTGTGTTTACGCTGGCTTCAGCCTTGTGCGGCCTGGCGCCGAAGCTCTCGCTGCTGATTGCCGCGCGGGCGGTACAGGGCCTGGGCGCGGCGATCATGATGGCGCTGACCATGGCGTTTATCGGTGAGACGGTGCCGAAGGACAGGACCGGTAGCGCCATGGGGTTGCTCGGGACGATGTCGGCCATTGGCACCGCGCTCGGTCCGTCGCTGGGTGGTGTGCTGATCGCCGGATTCGGTTGGCAGTCGATTTTCCTCATCAACGTACCGCTGGGGATTCTGACGTTCGTGCTCGCGTACCTTTACCTGCCTGCCGATCGGCGGGAGCCGAAGACCGCAGGTTACGGTTTCGATCCTCTGGGCACGCTGCTGCTGGCGCTGACACTCGCGGCCTATGCACTCGCCATGACCCTGGGCCGCGGCAGTTTCGGTGCGCTCAACGTGGCGCTGCTACTGGCGGCTGTCTTCGGTGGTGGGCTCTTCGTTTTCGTCGAGGCGAGGGTGCGATCACCGCTGATTCGTTTGGCGATGTTCCGTGATGGTTCGCTGAGCGGCAGCCTCACCATGAACCTGTTCGTTTCGACGGTGATGATGGCGACACTGGTGGTAGGGCCGTTCTACCTTCTTCGTGGCCTGGGGCTCAACCTGGCCATTGTCGGCGGGGTGATGTCGATTGGCCCGGTCATCTCGGCACTGAGCGGTTTTCCGGCGGGGCGTGTGGTTGACCGTTTTGGTGCGCCGATCATGGTCATCGTCGGGCTGATCGCGATGGCGGCGGGTTGCGTGGCACTTTCCGTGCTCCCGGCGCTGTTCGGCCTGGCGGGGTACGTCGCGGCCATCGTCATCTTGACCCCCGGATATCAGTTGTTCCAGGCAGCGAACAACACGATCGTGATGCTGGACGTGCCTTCGGAGCAGCGGGGGTGATGTCCGGCCTGCTCAGCCTGTCACGCAATCTCGGGCTGATCACCGGCGCATCTGTGATCGGCGCGGTGTTTGCCCTCGCTTCAGCGGCGACTGACTTGACCACGACGGCTCCTGAAGCCGTCGCCTCCGGTATGCGCATTACGTTTGCGGTGGCCGCTGTTCTGATCGTCGTAGCGCTCGCCATCGCTTTGGCAAGTCGTGGCCGCAGGGCTGGGGCCACGGCGTCCTGATCAGGCCTCAGCCCCAGGTTTTGCCAAGGGCCTCCAGTCCGGCTTTCTGCAGATCCTGCGGGCTCATGGCGATACGGAATTTGCAACTGGCCTGGAAGTTGAGAAAAACGGTTCGGCAAAACGCGGGATTTCGGAAGCGTCCTGCATGTCGATCAGGAAAATCCCACCGCGCATGCCGTCCTGCTCAGTGAAGTAAGCCGTCTCGGGTTTGATGCTATCCAGTACCCGCCCTATGATTTCGCCGACTTTGCCGGCCCGGACCAGCGTGTTGAAAGGTTCGTGCGGGAATTCGACCGTCAGTAGCATTTTCATTGTTTGATGCTCGGTTGAAGTGGCTGCTCCCTACCAAGACCCTTGCTCCCGATTACCGCCAGCCCCACATTGCGCAGTTCCAGCGGGTGTGTCGTTAAGAATAGCGAAGCATTGCAGCGGCCTCGGGCCGGGTTACGGGCGGTCACGCCTCGATTGACGATCATTTTGTTGTGCTATACAACTAACTCATCGTTTCTCGCGAGGTGTGTGCCGTGACCGATTCCAACCTGATTAACCACGTCCGTTCGGCGTCGCGCCTCATGGTGCGGGAGTTGGGTTTCATGCAGGCCACGCTGGCGGCGACGGAGTATCCGCCGTCCTCCGTGCACACCATCGTGGAGCTGGGCAACCGCGATTCGCTGACGGCCGTGGAATTGGTGGCGCTGCTGGGTCTGGAAAAATCCAGCGTCAGCCGTATGGTGCGCAAACTCATCGAGGCGGGCGAGATCGAAGAAGTGCCGAATGAGCAGGATGCGCGCTCGAAAAAACTGCAACTCACGGCACAGGGCCGACAGACGTTGCGCGCGGTGGATGCGTTCGCCACCCGGCGGGTCGGCGCGGCCATGGCACACTTGACCGAGGCGCAACAGCAGACAGTGAGCGAAGGTCTCGGCCACTATGCCGGAGCGCTGCACACTGAGCGACTCGGTACAGAGCCAACGCCCCCGGCACCGTTGGAAATTGCCCGGGGCTACCGCCCCGGCATCATCGGCCGCATGGTGGAAATGCATGCCTGCTATTACGCCAAACACGCGAACTTCGGCCAGCCATTCGAAAGCCTGGTGGCCAGCGACATGGCCGAACTGATGGGGCGTTTGCACAACCCGCGCAACGAGGTGTGGGTGGCGCTCGACGGCGAGCGGATCGTCGGTTCGATCGCCATCGACGGCGAAGGTGAGGGTGGGGACGCAGTGCTGCGTTGTTTCATTCTGGATGACAGCGCGCGGGGCAAAGGTGCCGGCAAACGCTTGCTGGCGCAAGCCATCAAGTTCTGTGACGAATGGGGCTTTCGGGCAACGCGACTGTGGACGTTCAAAGGCCTGGATGCGGCGCGCAAACTGTATGAAGACGTGGGTTTCACACTGGAGCAGGAGCAAGAAGGGGAGCACTGGGGTGGACGGATTATCGGGCAATGGTTTGTTCGGCCCAGGCCGGTCAATGGTTCACCGTGAACACGCAAAAGCCTGGGAGCCAAACGCTCCCGGGCTTTTTCATGCGTTGTTACTCAGCGGCGATCCAGCCACACGGTCTGCGCGTTGCAGAATTCGCGTACGCCAAAGTGCGACAGCTCACGACCAAATCCGCTCTTCTTCACGCCGCCGAAGGTGACGCGCGGGTCGCTGGCGCAGTAGCCGTTGATGAACACTCCACCGGTTTCAAGCTCATCGGCCATTTGCTTGGCCAGTTCAAGATCGCGGGTGTAGATCGTTGAAGCCAGCCCGAACTCACTGTCATTGGCCAGCGCCAACGCATGGGCGGCATCGCGGGCGGTAATGATCGAGGCGACCGGGCCAAACAGTTCCTGCTTGAACGAAGTCATCTGGTCGGTGACGTTGCTGAACACGGTCGGCTCATAGAAGTTGCCGGGGCCTTCAGCCTTCTTACCGCCAAGTAACAACGTCGCGCCTTCTTCCAGGGTGTCGCGTACCTGTTGGTCCAGTTCATCACGCAGATCAAAACGCGCCATCGGGCCAATGTAGGTCTCGGTGGCCAGCGGATCACCGACTACCAGCTTGCGAGTCGCCTCGACAAACTTGCGGGTGAATTCCTCGACAACGCCTTGCTCGACAATCAGGCGCTTGGCCGCCGCGCACACTTGCCCGGTGTTCTGGTAACGGCCAATCACAGCGGCTTTGACGGCGTCGTCCAGGTCGGCGTCGTTGAGCACAATGAAAGGATCGGAGCCACCGAGTTCCAGCACGCACTTCTTCAGCGCCGCACCGGCCTGAGCACCGATGGCGATACCGGCGCGCACGCTGCCGGTGAGGGTCACGGCGGCGATGCGTGGGTCGGTAATTGCTTTTGAAACGCCGTCCGGCGTGACGTTGATAACTTCAAACACACCTTCGGCAAACCCGGCGCGCTGGATTGCATCGCGCAGCAAATAGGCGCTGCCCATGACGTTGGGCGCGTGCTTGAGGACGTAGGTGTTGCCGGCGATCAACGCCGGAACGGCGCCACGCAGTACCTGCCAGATCGGGAAGTTCCACGGCATCACGGCGAGAATCGGGCCCAGCGGGCGGTATTCAATGCGCGCCTTGCCACCTTCAACCAGCGTCGACTCGGCGGTCAACATGGCGGGGCCGTGTTCGGCGTACCACTCGCACAGTTGCGCACACTTTTCGATTTCACCGCGGGCCTGGGTGGTGGGCTTACCCATTTCCAGAGTGATCATGCGCGCCAGTTTTGGCGCATCGTCGCGCAGTGCCTGGGCCAGGGCGATCAGCGATTGTGCGCGCTGTTCTACTGGTGTCCGGCGCCATACCGAGAAACCGGCGGCGGCACGGGCGAGGGCGGCGTCCAGTGCCTCGGCGGATTCGAAAGGGTAGTGGCCGATCTGCTCTCCATTGGCGGGGTTGATCGAAATGGCATGGGTGAGACTGGAAACCTGGGTCATGGCACCGTCCTGCTGGGTGGGTATGCGCTCAGATTACGGGGGTGGTTGTTTTCTGGAAACTGAATAATACTGAGTGTATCGTTCACGTTTGGAGAATGACTTGGATCTGGTCCAGCTCGAGATTTTCAAAGCGGTTGCCGAACACGGCAGCATCAGTGCGGCCGCTCAGCACATCCACCGGGTACCCTCGAACCTGACAACGCGTATCAAGCAACTGGAGCTGGATCTGGGGGTGGACCTGTTTATCCGCGAGAAAAGCCGCTTGCGCCTGTCGCCGGCCGGTTGGAGTTTTCTCGATTACGCCCGGCGTATTCTCGACCTGGTTCAGGAGGCCCGGGCCACCGTGGCGGGTGAAGAGCCGCAAGGGTCTTTCCCACTAGGTTCGCTGGAGAGCACGGCGGCGGTGCGGATTCCCGAGCTGTTGGCCGCCTACAACCAGAAGCACGCCAAGGTCGAGCTGGCCCTGTCCACCGGTCCTTCCGGCACCATGATCGACGGCGTGCTCTCTGGTCGATTGGCCGCCGCGTTCGTCGACGGTCCGGTGCTGCACCCGGCACTGGAAGGCGTGCCGGCGTTCGAGGAAGAAATGGTGGTCATCGCGCCGCTCAACCATGCCCCGATCCACCGTGCGCAGGACGTCAACGGCGAGAACATCTATGCCTTCCGCTCCAACTGCTCGTACCGGCACCACTTCGAGAGCTGGTTCAGCAAGGACGCCTCGGTGCCTGGCAAGATTTTCGAAATGGAGTCCTATCACGGCATGCTCGCCTGCGTCAGTGCCGGTGCCGGTCTGGCGCTGATGCCCCGCAGCATGCTCGAAAGCATGCCCGGCTGTACCACGGTGAGCATCTGGCCGCTGTCGGAATCCTTCCGTTATTTGCGCACCTGGCTGGTGTGGCGCCGGGGCACGGTGTCGCAAAGCCTGACCATGTTTGTGCGGTTGCTAGAAGAGCGGGGCGTAGTACGTGAAGAAATTTGAACGTTGCCAACAAGCGATACCAATTGGCCACTATCTCCGCTAGAGTGTGCGCCGCCCGAGAGCTGGATCCCGGGCGTTTTCTAATGGAGTTACACCGTGAATTACCTCAGCAAAGTGGTTGCCGTCGCCCTGTTCGGTCTGGTTCTGGCGGGTTGCACCGGCGCCCCGATGAAAACCCAGCACTACGACAGCAGCCAGTACACCGTTCTGGGCCACAGTGAAGCAAGCGCTACCGGCCTGCTGCTGTTTGGCGTCATCCCGATCAAGCAGAACAGCCGTTTTGTTCGCGCTCAAGACGCGGCGATCCAGGCCAAGGGCGGCGACGCGATGATCAACACCCAAGTGCAGGAAAACTGGTTCTGGGCCTGGGTCCTGACCGGTTACACCACCAAGGTTTCCGGTGATGTGGTCAAGTTGAAAAACGTTCAGTAAGCGCTATGCTTCGCCGGCTGGCGAGCAGCCCTGAAAAGCGCAAAAGCCCGGTTTAGCCGGGCTTTTCAGTTTCTGGCGTTTGTCAGCGCGCACCGTCATGGGGACGGATTGTGCGATTGCGCCGGCCGGAAAACGGCCACTTCACCGTACGCCGGGTCGGGACGCTGATGCAGGGGTTGTTCTGTTCCGAAGGTTATGCGGCGGTCCATGGTGTGCCGACGGAACCCGCCGGGTTGAAACAGCACAACCTGATCGGCTGGACCGAGGAGATGGCCTACATGCCGCTGGCGCAATGGCTGGATCAAGTGAGTGGCGAGCAGAAGCTCTGGATGCGGGTATCCAACCTCAATGCCCAGCTCAAGGCGGTTGAAGCCCACCTGGGTATCGCTGCGCTGCCAGCCTATGTCGGGCACCAATCCGGGTTGCGTCAGGTACTGGCGGATCGGCCTTCGCATCGCTCCGACATCTGGCTGTTGCGTAATCCGGCGACCCAGGGTGTCGGCCGTGTGGATCGCGTTGTCGACTATCTGACGGGCCTGTTCCACAGTAAAACGGCCGAGATGCAATAACGGCCGGTTGCCTCCTTACTGCGGGCCGGAGCGCAAAAATATCCAGACCGCTATGTGGGGAGCGTGGCCAGGCGACAGGACGATGGGTTACCTGTGGCGAGGGAACTTGCTCCTGTTCGGCTGCGCAGCCTTCGGCAGCTCCTACCCGGTTTGGTGGTGTTTAAGAGGCTTGTTTAATCTGTGGCTGGGTTACTTCCGGAAAGCTACGCAACCTTGCGCCTTTGCCTACACGTACGCCAGAATCGGCCGGCTTGTGCGCTTTTGGCCTGGGTTTTATCGTTTCCGGGTCGCTGACAAATCAGCGATCGGGTTTAGCAGCTCGGCAAATATCAAGGCACATCAGCACAGCCTCTCGATCAATTGGCGTCTACTTCGTCGGTCGATCTGCATTATGGCGGCTGGGCGTGGGGCACTTCGGTGCGCCGGGTTCCTTGATCCCTGGTCTGCTAACCCGCGTACAGTCGCCACCCTTTTTCGTTTAGCAGCGATGTTTGGCGGCTCCAGTGATCAAGGAGCTTCACCATGTTCAAAGCCACACCCAACCCGCCAGAAACCGAATCAGCTAACACCAGCGCCGCGCTCGAGGAAAAAAGCTCAAGGAAGCCGCTGACCGCGCACTCAGCTACTACCTCGGGCCGACCGTCGTCAAAAACACCCCGCGAAAACCCAGTACGATTTTCATGATTGCCCCCAATACCGACACTGAAACCCTGCTGGTCAACGCCTGCGAATCCCTGGCCTCGGCGAGTGTGATGGCCAGTGACTTTGCCGCGCTGCTGGACGGCCCGCAACGCAACACGATGCTGGCACTACAGCAGATCATCATGCTCAGTGAGCTGGCGGTGAATCGGGCGCTGGATAATCTGGACCCGCAGGGTTCTGCTGCATAACGGGAACGCAGCGTCCCGTGCTGCATGACCACGCAGAGCGTGGGAACGATCAGCAGGAAACGGCCTTCGGGCCGTTTTTTATGGTCCGCAGAAAATATTCGGTCGAGCGGGCATTTGTGGCGAGGGAGCTTGCTCCCGTTCGGCTGCGCAGCGGTCGTCAATTCGGGCAACGCGGTGTGTCTGGAGGATTGCAGGGGCGGCTTCGCCACCCAGCGTCGGATCGCCGCCCGGAGCAAGCTCGCTCGCCACAGGTTTTTGTGCAGGCCTGGGACATTCGGATAACGAAAATTCAATGTGGGAGTGAGCCTGCTCGCGAAGACGGAGTGTCAGCCAGCATAGATATTGACTGAACCACCGCATTCGCGAGCAAGCCCGCTCCCACAGGTCCGGTGCACATTCGAATAATCGTCGCTAGGGAGCGAGTCTTTCTTCAGCTATCAGACATGCGGCTGTTCGGCCGTGCACAGCTCCCCGGTGGCGCGGATCAGTGCCAGTTCATGCAGGCGATCCTTGGTCAGATTGGCGCGGGACTTGGCCAGCCAGTTCGCGCAGTGCGGGTCTTTGCTATAGGGCAGGAAGTCGGCGTATTGCTGCAACAGACGGTTCTGCAACTCATCGAGGCGCGGGCGGATTTGCTTGGCGAGGTCCGGGCGTGGCGTGTCGGGCGCCTTACCGGCGGCGCGCCATTTTGCAAGCAATCCGTATTGCACCAGTTTGTTGGCTTCCATTTGCGCGGCGAGCAATTGGCCGACGGCTTGCGGGTCGAGTTTGCGCTCCGCAGCCAAGGCCTTGGCATTGGCGATGACTTGCGCTTCCCGGACACTGTCCTGGATCGGTTTGCCACTGTCCCACTTGGTCAGCGCCACCAGGTCGCCAATGTTCAGGCGTTCATTCAGGGTCACCAGCAACGGTTTCAATGCTTCAGGTGCCTTGGCGGGCGTGGCGGCCTGAGTGCTGCCAACGAACAAGACAAGTACGGCACAACCTAGCAAACGTTGCGTCAGGCGTAACGGGGTGAACATAAGGCAAAACCTCTTCGCGACTTACTGGGACAAGGCAACGCTGGCAGGCCAGGTAATGGCTTGCGCGACGATCACGTGTTCCCCATTGAACGTGGCGGCGGGGGAGCCATGTAACACGTAGCCCATTTTCAGAGCTTCGCTGACGCGATGGCAGAAGGCAGCGTCATCGCGCCCCGTCAGTAGCCGGTAAATGGGCAAGCCGTCAGGCGGTAAGGTCATAAGCCGATATCCTCAGGGTTTAATGAATCGCAATGCTGGGGGCGCATCAATCTAGCATCTGCGGACACGAAAAATCCCGCACTTGGCAGCTGTCGGAATTTTAAAGTAGTATACGTTTCATATGCATTTCATATCGGGTGTTGTGGTGGGTATCGTAAAAATTTCAGAAGACATGCACGAGAACTTACGCGTTGCGAGCAATGCGCTGAGCCGCTCGATCAATGCCCAGGCCGAGCACTGGATGCGCATCGGGATGCTGGCCGAATTGCACCCTGATCTGGATCACAGCGATATCTGCCGCTTGCTGATTCGTGCGGAACAGGCGGGCGGCCTTGATTTGCAACAGGTGTGCGCACTCGCCGAAGGTTCGCAAGGCACCCAGGTTCACGCCGCAGCAGGAGCTGAGCAATGAGTCGGGCAATGAAGGCTAGCGTCGTGATCAACAACCGGGAACAAATCGCCCAGTCTGGCGTGGCGGGCAAGTTGGCAGCTGAAGTGCTGGCGATGATCACGCCCCACGTCAAGGCCGGGGTCACTACCGATGAACTCGACCGGCTCTGCAACGACTACATCGTCAACGTGCAGAAAGCCATTCCCGGCAATGTCGGCTACCACGGCTTCCCGAAAACCGTCTGTGCCTCGGTCAACGAGGTGGTTTGCCATGGCATTCCTTCGTCCAGGGTCCTGAACGATGGCGACATCATCAATATCGATATTGCCGTGGTCAAGGACGGTTGGTTCGGCGACACCAGCCGCATGTATTTCGTCGGCGAACCAAGCCCCGAGGCGCGTCGTTTGGTGCAGACGACCTATGAAGCGATGTGCGCCGGTATTCGACTGGTGCGCCCCGGCGCAACCCTGGGCGACATTGGCCACGCGATTCAGAGCGTTGCCGAACGCGACGGCTACAGCGTGGTGCGCGAGTATTGCGGGCATGGCATCGGCAAGATCTACCACGATGAACCGCAAGTCCTGCATTACGGCTATCCGGGGCAGGGCCTGACCCTGAAAGCCGGGATGATTTTCACCATCGAACCGATGCTCAACGCTGGTAAACGCCATGTGAAAACCCTGGCCGATGCCTGGACGGTAGTTACCAAGGATCTTTCACTTTCGGCGCAGTGGGAACACATGGTCGCGGTCACCGATGACGGGTTCGAGGTGTTGACGTCTTGGCCTGACCAGGTCGAAGAATACCCCGCGCCTTGATGCTTCAAGCCACGCAGCTTCTTCTTTGGCCCTTCATCTGTGGGAGTTGCTGCGAATGAATGCGGCATCGTCTGATGGCTTTTCAACCGCTGAATGTCATAGGGTTGACGGCTCAAAGGGCGATTTTCGGAAGGCAAGTCGATGGAACGGTGTGAAGTAGCGGTGCTCGGTCTGGGCGCGATGGGCGCGGCCACGGTGTATCAACTGGCGAAAGCCGGGGTCAAGGTGATAGGCGTCGACCGCTACCATCCGCCGCATACGCAGGGCTCAAGCCATGGGGATACGCGCATCACCCGGCTCTCGGTCGGTGAAGGTGCGCAATACCTGCCGATCGTTCGCAACTCCCACAGAATCTGGCGTGAACTCGAAGCGCTGTCCGGTGAGTCGCTGTTCGAGCAGTGCGGTGTGTTGGTCATGACCTCCAATCCCGACTATGACCCGCAGGATCAAAACGACTTCACGCACCGCACGGTTAATCTCGCGCAAGCCAACGGCATCGAGCATGAAGTGCTGTCGGCCACGCAGATTCGCCAGCGCTTCCCGCAGTTTTCACCGGTGCTGGACACTGCCATCGGCTACTTCGAACCAGCGGGCGGTTACGTCCGTCCAGAACGCTGCATCGCCGTTCAGCTGCAGCTCGCCGAACAACACGGCGCAACCTTGTACAAGGGCGAAACCATCACGCACATCACCTCGGACGAGCAAGGCGTCACGGTCACCACTGACCAGCGCACGATACTCGCCGACAAAGTGGTAATCAGCGCCGGCATGTGGTCACAGGATCTGCTGGGCGAGCCTTTCGACCGCTTGCTGCGGGTGTGTCGGCAGAAGCTGTTTTGGTTCGAACTGGAACCACAGGCGCAGTTTGCCGAGGTATCGCCGACCTTCATCCTTCACCACGGCCCGGGCGATGCCGACATGCATTACGGCTTTCCACCGTTGCCTGGCGAAGGCAGCCTGAAAGTCGCCAGCGAGCAATACAGCGTAGCCACGTCCCCAGACGCTTTGGACCGAACCATCAGCGCCGCCGAAGAGCGCGAGATGTTCGACACCCAGGTGCGCGGCAAGATTGCCGGCGTGACCTCGCGCGTAGCCACGTCTTCGGTATGCACCTACACCGTCACGCCGGACGGCGACTTCATCATCGACGAGCATCCACATCTGAAAAACACGCTGGTGGTGTCCGCTTGTTCCGGTCATGGCTTCAAGCATTCAGCCGCGTTGGGCGAAGCGCTGGCGCAATGGTGTGTTCGCGGTCGCAGTGAGCTGGATTTGTCGGCGTTTTCGTTGAAGCGGTTTGATGGGCAGAGCTGAAGTGCCTTCCAGCACAAAAGTATCAGGCAAAAAAATGCCGCCGGTTAAGGCAGCAATAAAAAACAGCACGCGTTGTGTATGGCCTGAGTATTGGCCTGGCAACGTTACAGAATGATGACGTTTAGTAGATCGGCGGCACGATGAGTTCCGGCGGCGTCGGGCTTCGGGAATAATCTTCCTGACGCACGCGCTGCGGCAGCTCGATCACCGCGTGTTCCACTTCTTCATAGGGCATTTGCCCGAGCAGGTGGTTGATGCAGTTGAGGCGCGCTTTCTTCTTGTCATCGGCTTGCACCACCCACCACGGCGCTTCGGCGATGTGGGTGCGTTCGAGCATGATTTCCTTGGCCTTGGTGTAGGCCTCCCAGCGCCGGCGGGACTCCAGGTCCATCGGGCTGAGTTTCCATTGCTTGAGCGGGTCATGAATGCGGCTGAGAAAGCGCAGATGCTGTTCCTGGTCGGAAATCGAGAACCAGTATTTGATCAACTGAATACCCGAGCGGGCGAGCATCCGTTCGAACTCCGGCACCGTACGGAAGAACTCTTCATATTGGTCGGCGTTGCAAAACCCCATGACTTGCTCGACCCCGGCGCGGTTGTACCAACTGCGGTCGAACAGGACGATTTCACCCGCCGCCGGCAGGTGCGAAACGTAACGCTGGAAGTACCATTGGGTTTGTTCGCGGTCATTGGGCGCCGGCAGGGCGGCGACGCGGCAGACCCGCGGGTTGAGCCGCTGGGTGATGCGTTTGATCACGCCACCCTTGCCGGCGGCATCGCGTCCTTCGAACAGAATCACCACTTTGGCGCCGGTCTTGACCACCCAGCTTTGCAGCTTCACCAGCTCGCCTTGCAGGCGGAACAGTTCGCTGAAATAGCGCCGTCTATCTTCCTTCTCACTGCCGTCGTTGACGTGACCGTCGAACAGCGCATCGAGGTCGTGTCCGTCCTCCAGCAGTTCCAGCTCCAGTTCTTCGTCGTTGTGATCGATCAGCTCGCGATGGATCCGGTGCATCAGGGTGTCGTTGTTGGCAAGCATGGCGGGAGGCTCCGGTGGAAGTGGCGCTGACGATGGTATTCCCGCAGGTATGACGAACTGGTGACGATCAAAGGTTTGTGCGCGGGAGGGCGGTGTCATCTTCGTGTCACCTAAGCCGTGGCAAGCTCTTCGCAAACCGTCTTGAAGGCGGGCTGATGAATCTGCCAGGAATCCCCACCATGAAAGGCGACGCCTCTCTGTTTGCAGCCATTGACCTTGGGTCCAATGCGTTTCGCATGATGATTGGCCAGTCGGTCATGCGGAACCAGCAACGGGTGATCCAGGAAGTCAAAACCCTGCGTGAGCCGGTGCGTTTGGCCGAGGGGTTTCAGGGTGGGGCGCTGGACGAATTGGCGCTGGATCGGGGCTGGCAGGCACTGGCGCGATTTGGCAAAAAGCTGCGTGGCTTCGAGTCGTGCCGAGTGCGGGCGGTGGCCACCAGTGCGGTGCGCGAAGCCGACAATGCGCAACTGTTCCTGGCCAGCGCCGAGCGCCACCTGGGGTTTCGGATTGACGTCATCTCCGGGCACGAAGAAGCCCATCTGGTTTACGCCGGTGTAGCGCACACGCTGCCGGGTTCGGAGAGTCAACGGTTGGTGGTGGATATTGGCGGCGGCTCGACTGAATTGATTCTGGGCCGTGGTACTCAGCCGCTGATCACCGAGAGCATTGCCATCGGCAGCGGCACCTTCGGTTCGCGTTACTTCCATGGCGGTTGCATCACCGCTCAGGCGCTGCTTGAGGCCGAGCGCGTGGCCTCGCTGCAGTTTGAAAAAGTCGCCCGACGTTATCGAGCGCTGGGTTGGCAGCAGACCATCGGCTCGTCTGGCACCGCGCGGATGCTGGCCAAAGTGCTCAAGGCCAACGGCTTGAACGACGATGGCCAAAGCGGCATCACCTACGGCGGACTGTTGCGGCTATCGTTGCGACTGCTCGAAGTGGGGCACGTCAAACAGCTCAAACTGGCCGGGCTGCAAACTCATCGGTTGAGCATTTTGCCCGGCGGCCTGGTGGTCATGCTGGCGGCGTTCAAGGTGTTTGGCATCTCACACATGACGCCGTCCGAGCCGGGGTTACGGTTTGGTGTGCTGCATGGGTTGATGAATCAGCACTGATCGCCGGCCGCGCTCAAATCCTCAACGGCTGCATAGTCAGTCCGCGTGCTGCCCTGACGGTCGCGGAAGGTGAAATGACTGAGCAGCAGGCAAAGACCCAGGCCCAGCATATCCGCGACAAAATTCTGGTAGGCCGAGGTGAACGGGGTGCCGTTTTGCCGAGGGTCTACGTACATCTCGTTGAACGCCGAGATGAACAGCACAATGATCAAGCTCCCCCAAGGACTCCATGGGATGCCGGTTTTCAGTGCGTGAAAATTCTCTTTGATTGAGCGTTTGAACAGTCTGGACGGGATGGTCACGTAGCCCAACAGCAACGCCGCGCAGAAGCCGTACAGGAAGTGGCAGAAGTTGTAGCTCCAGACGATGATGTTGAACACGCTGAGCTGCACCAGCCAGAACGTGATGAAAATTGCCAGGCACAGCAGAAACGGGGTGTGGGTCGAGCGTTGGGTGAACAGCATTGAAGCTCCTTGGAGGGGATTGATCCTTGTCGGTAATGCTACCGGACTCTTGCCTCGTTTAGCGCGGCTAAATAGAGCTGGCGGTAGGCGCCAACCAGTTGATCAAGGGTGAACGCCAGATTCCGCCCACTCGGGTTGGGCAGGATCCACACCGAGGCATTACCGAAGGTTTTTGGCTGTAAGCCCCAGGCAATGTCTCGTTGGCCGGATAGCGCGCAGTAGGCTGCTTTGCCGAGAAAGGCCACGCAGCGTGGGGCATAACGGGTGATCTTCTGTTCAAAATCCGCGGCGGCGGCGGTGAATTCAGCCAAGGACAGCTGATCTGCGCGCGCCGTGGGGCGGTCCACCACGGCGGTTAATCCGCATTGGTACTGCAAGATTGTCCGATCGTTTTCCGGGAGCAGCTGCGACGGTGTAAAACCGGCGAGATGCAGCGTGCGCCAGAAGCGATTGCCGCGGCCTGCAAAGTGATGCCCTTGGGCGGCGGCAAGCATTCCCGGATTAATCCCGCAGAAAATCACGGCCAGATGCTCGGTCAGAATGTCTTCCAGTCTTTCTTCTGCCATATCAATCCTCTCAACCTCAGATTGCTGCTTCCAGATTACGTAATAACCACTCGCTGAAACTTCGTGCGTTGTTTTCACTGTCACGGTGAGTCAGCACGGCCCAGTTCGGGCCGCGGATGGATTGCTCCACCAAGGGTTGCAACACCCCGTTGGCCCGTGACTGACGACTCAGCAGTTCGCTGACCAGGGCGATACCGAGCCCGGCGCACGCGGCGTCCAGCAGCAGGCCGGGATCGGAGAAGTTCAGCCCCTGATCGTGCTGGCCAACATCGATGCCAGCCTCCACCGCCCAATGACTCCAGTCCATTTCCCGCTCGCCGTGCAGGGTTGCGCGCTGTTCCCGTGGCAGCGCCAACACGCTCGGGTGACACACCGGGTAGAGGCGGTCGGCGTGCAGCACCTTGAAGCTGCACTCCGCTTGGGAGCTGATGTCATCGCGCACCGCGAGGTCGATGGTCTGGGTGGTCATGTCCGGGACTTCATCGGTGCTGTAAATCCACAGATCAACCTCCGGGTGCTGACGGCGAAAATCCCCCAGGCGCGGTAGCAGCCAATGACGGGCGAACGCTGGTGTGGTGTTGAGCACCAGTTGATTGGGTTTCTGGTACTGCCCGAGACGGCGAATACCTACGGCCAGTTGCTGCAACAACGCCTGGGTGGTGCTGAGCAAATCATGACCGGCATCGGTCAGGCTGACGCTGCGTCCGCTGCGGAAAAACAACGGTTGCTCAAGGTACGCCTCAAGGCTGCGGATCTGCTGGCTGATCGCCGATTGGGTCAGGTTCAGCTCGGTGGCCGCCTTGTGAAAACTACCCAGTCGGGCGGCGGCTTCAAAGCCGCGAAGGGTGCTGAGCGGGGGCCAGTGCTTGAGCATACTGATAAGTTCCTCTAATCACTTTTCTGCTAAATCCATCGTTTGTTCGCCTGTTTTACCCACCGTAGCATGCATGGCAAGCCGATCAAGGTCGTTTTCATTGAACACAATGGCTTAACTCAAAGGGCTTTTTATCATGGGGAGTGTCATGCAGCAGAATCAAATTCAAAACAGTGGTTGGGTGATGCCGGCCGAGTGGGTCAAGCACGCCGCGACCTGGATGGTGTGGCCTCATAACAAAACCCTTTGGGAATCGAGTTGGGGCGTTACCTTGCCGCTGGTGCAAGAGGATTTCGCCCGGGTGGCCAACGCCATTGCGCGTTTCGAACCGGTGAAAATGGTCGTCGGCCCGTCGGCGGTTGCCAGTGCCAAAACACTGTGCGGCGCCAACATTGAGTTCATCGTTTTGGCGGTGAACGACAGTTGGTGCCGCGATTCCGGCCCAAGCTTCGTCTGCCATCCGCAGCAAGGTCTGGCCGGGGTGAGCTGGCGCTTCAATGCGTGGGGCGGCAAGTCGGCGCACGACCTCGACGAAGGTTTGGCCCGCCGTGCACTCAATCACTTGGGCGTGTCGTGCTTTGGCACACCGTTGAGTAACGAAGGCGGGGCCATTCATGTCGATGGCGAGGGCACGCTGATCACCACTGAATCGGTCTTGCTCAACGCCAATCGCAACCCGGACACCAGCAAAGCGGAAATGGAAGAGATCTTCACCCGTCTGTTGGGCGTGAAGAAAACCATCTGGCTGCCGGGCGATCCGGATTACGTGACCGGTGATATGACCGACGGCCACGTCGATGGCGTCTGTGCCTTCGCCCGCCCTGGCGTGTTGCTGGTGGACGCCACCCACGACAAGCATTCGGTGTATGCCGAAGTCGCCCGTGAGAACCGTCGTGCACTGGAGCTGGCCACCGATGCCCTAGGCCGAAAATTCGAGCTGATCGAGCTGTATGAAGCCACCGACGCCGTGGACACCGAGGCTGAAGTGTTCTGCGCTTCGTACACCAATTTCTACATCGCCAACGACGCGATCATCATGCCGGCCTATGGCATTGATGCCGACAACGCGGCGGCCGAAGTGCTGGCTCAGGCCTTCCCGGGCCGCGAGGTGGTGCCGGTACGGATCAATCACCTGGCCCATGGCGGCGGCGGGGTGCACTGCATCACCCAACAGCAGCCGGCCTGGCCGGTGGAGGGTTAAGCCATGACCTTGTTGACGATTGCCACCACCCAGATGCCCTGCACCTGGGATTTACAACACAACCTTGATCAGGCCGAGCAGTTGGTGCGTGAGGCGGCGGCGAAAGGCGCCAAGGTCACCCGTGCGCATCTGGAAATCCTCAAAAACGCCACGGATGCCGATGGCCGCAAGCTACAGGTGCACACCGTGTCGCCACCGCTCAACCCGCGACCGAGCAAATTCAGCAAGAACAACCCGGACTTTGCGGCGGGCTACATCAACTACTTCGTGATCAATGGTGCGGTCATAGCGCCCGAGTTTGGTGATCGTGCGGCGGATGCGAGGGTATTTAGCCTGTTGTCCGAGCTCTACCCGGACCGCGAGGTGGTGCAGCTCAATATTGATGCGATTTCCGCTGGCGGGGGCGGTATTCACTGCGTGACCAGTCATCAGCCGATGGCTTGATCAGGGGCGTGCAGCGCTCGATCAAAGTTAACTGGCTGTTTTAAAACAAAATTGTTTTGTAAAGGGGCTTTCCAGATGGCGTAAAAGTTGGTAAATTTCCGCGCATTCTTGCAGAGCCCCTAACAGGGCGTGTTGTTACACGCTGCAGAATCAGCAAGAGAGTGCCAGGCACTCGTCGCAACACCTACAGGGGCGTCGCCAAGCGGTAAGGCAGCAGGTTTTGATCCTGCCATGCGTTGGTTCAAATCCAGCCGCCCCTGCCATATTCCTGAAAAGGGGACTGATTTATTTTCTAAACAGAAAATAAATCAGTCCCCTTTTTTGCTTTTTGCACTGTCGGCCCGGCTTACAGCCCTTCGTGCTGCGCCAGCCAGGTCCCCACCACGCGCCGATCCAGTTCCTCCCAATCCGCCATCCCCAACACCCGTGTGGTGTTCAAACCGCGCAAATAGCCACGCAACTGATGGGCCGTGGTACGCACTTGCTCCGAATCGGGCGCTTTTTCAGCCAGCACGGTTTCGTACTCGATCAGGTATTCAGCCACCCGGTCACGGAATTCTGGCAGGACGGCATCGCGGATCAGGTCAAACGTTCGCACGGAGAAATCCTTTTAGTTGGAGTCGGGCTGTCATGCAGTCTGCGCGTGGTGCAACTATCGGTTCAAGTAATAGTGACAATCAAGAAACGCAAGTTCTGCTTCGCCGGGCAATCATCGAAAATCGCCGCCATTGAAGACGCTGCTCAAGGAATATGCGCGATGAAGAGATTGACCCGACTGGCTGTTGTGCCTTTGCTGCTGGCTGGTTGCGCCTCCGCGCCGAACGACCCGACGCAGATCTTGCAGACCAAAAAAACGCCTGCCCAGTACGCTGATTGCGTAGTGCCGAAGCTACAGGGTGGCGCACTGGCCCCGACCGTCTCGCAAACCCAGCGCAGCTATCGGATCGTGGTGCCGAGCAAAGTCGCGGCGGACAACGTGCTTGAAGCCTACAAGGCCCCCAACGGCGGCAAGGTGTTTTTGTATGAACGCCACTTGCTGACATCGAGCTTCATGCCTTCGAGTTTCGAGCGTGCCGCGCAGGAATGCCTGTAACCCCTTCAATGCTTTAACGATGCTCCTTTGGTTGGCCGCAACCAACCAATTTTTTGCCCCGCGACTCATTGGGTCGCGGGGCTTTTTGCGTGCAGGTTCGGGGCCGTCAGTCCGGGAAGTTATCGCCGAACATGGGATGGCCACCGGCTGAACTTTCGCGGGTCGCCTCATCCTGGATAACGTCCCAATGCTCCACCATCACGCCGTCCTCGAGGCGAAGGATGTCGACCACGACCCAGTTTGCGGGCTGGCCGAGACCAGAGAACCGGCCATGCAGCATGACGAAATCGCCTTGCGCCACTGCGAGCTGGCATTCGTAACGCAGGTCGGGCGACCCCGCACCTCAGATCAGCCAGCCTGCCCGTTACGTGCGCTGGTAGCGTGAAGAGTATCAGCCCGTTTGGGTGTGGCGAGGAGCGTTCGTTATCGGGTGAGGGCGACAGAGGGTGCGCGCGGTATTACCCTGCGCGCCGGATCCGGAAACGGGGTTTTCGGCGAAGCCTGGGAGGTGTCGCGGGCCTGCGTCGCTGCTGTTTAAGGCTCGGTGCATTGTTGAACGAACCGATCAACCAGCCACTTCGCGGCGGGACCAGGAGGTTGATCCGTGCGATAGATGACGTCGAAGGCATAGATCCCGCTGCTGTATTCCGACAGGTTCAGGCGAACGAGGCGACCGGCATCCAAATCTTCCCTGACCATGGTGATGGGCATGTTCCCCCAGCCAATGCCTTCACGCAGCAACATGTGTTTTGCCCCCAGGTCTGCCAGGCGCCAGGTACGCGTACTGAGGACTGCGAAATCCTTGTCTTTTGTCAGCGGCGAACGATCGGACAGCACGAGTTGGATGAACTCACGTCCGGCACCTGGAACGTTCAGTTTCATTGAAACCAGCGGGTGATGTGGGGCTGCAACCGGAATCAACTCGACACTGCCAACCCCGATTCTTTCAATGCCATCAATCCCTTCATTCATCGGGCCGCTGACGCCGACCACCGCGCCGCCGTTAATCACCAGTTGGGTGACGGCGCCGAGCGCCTCCATATGCAGGTGGAGTGCAACGGTCGGAAATTCTTCTCGAAATGATTTGAGTGCATCGACTACGCGCTCGGCGGGGAGCATGACATCAAGCACCAAGTGAACTTCAGCTTCGAGTCCTTGCAGCAGGCCTTTTACTTTGGCCCGTAATCCATGAATACCGTTGGCGATGGTTCTGGCTTCGGCCAACACCGTGAGTCCGGCCTCAGTCAGTTGCGGCTTGCGTGTCGTATGACGGTCGAAAAGCGACACGCCGAGTTGCATCTCCAGGTTGGCGATTGAATAGCTGATCACCGAGGTGGCCCGGTGCAGTTTTCTTGCCGCCGCCGCAAAACTGCCGACTTCTACGACCGTCAGGAACACGCGCAATTGGTCCAGCGTCGGTGTGCCGGGTTCAGAAATCATGTCTGTTTTTCCTCGAGCGTATCGGTCGATATTAGTCCGAAATTGCAAGGTTCTCGCAGTGGCCTTGCCTGTTTTGTCGAATCTAATGATCTAAATTAGTCAGCTATTCAGGTTAGCTGGCGTGGCGCAAGATTTCTTCACTGCAGCGGTTCGTTCCGAATCGCGCACCCTCGAAGGAAATATTCCATGTCTCAGTCTGCAAACATCGCTCAATCAGCCACCTCTGAACAGAGCCGCTCCGACGCTACCCAAGCGTCGGCATCATTGATTGGCCGCGTATTACTCAGCGCCATTTTTATCCTGTCGGGTTTTTCGAAACTGGCGGCCCCGGCCATGATGATCGGTTACATCGGCTCCGTAGGGCTGCCTTTCCCAGCATTAGCCCTGGCACTGGCGGTCATTATTGAGATCGGCGGTGGCGTAGCGCTGGTGGTGGGTTATCGCGCCCGCGCCGTGGCCTCGGTACTGGCGCTGTTCAGTGTGGCCACCGCCCTGGCTTTCCATAACGCACTGGCGGATCAAAACCAGTTCATTCACTTCTTCAAAAATATCGCGATGGCCGGTGGCCTGTTGCAGGTCGTTGCCTTCGGCGCTGGCCGCTTCAGCCTCGACGCTCGCCGCCGCTGATTCGCTGCGTCATGCAGTCCTCATCACACGTCTTTTGAATAGTCGAGGCCACTCTGAAAGCCATACGCGTATACGAATACGGCAACCCTGAGGTTTTGCGCCTGGAAGACATCGCCGATCCCATTGCGGGTGCAGGCGAGGTACTGATCGAAGTCGCCGGCGCCGGGGTCAACCCAATCGATTGGAAAATACTGTCCGGGGAGAAAAAAGCGTTTATTGCGCTGCCATTACCTTTCACCCCGGGTGTGGAAGTGGCCGGTACGGTCATCGCGAAGGGGCCGGGAGTGACCGAGTTCGAGGTCGGCGATGAAGTGTTTGGTTTCATCAACATTGTTGGCGGGTACGCGAGCAAAGCGCTCGCTCCTGTTTCAACACTGGCCAGAAAACCCCGGTCACTGAGCGCACTTCAGGCCGGAGCTGTTCCGGCAGCGGCCCTGACGGCGTGGCAGGCGCTGACCGAGCACGCGTGTGTGCAACGGCGCCAGAAAGTGTTGATCCATGCGGCGGCGGGTGGCGTGGGTAGCATGGCGGTGCAGATCGCCAAGTACCTTGGGGCTGAAGTCATCGCCACCGCGTCTGCGGGCAATCATGCTTATCTGAAAAAAATCGGCGCGGATCAAACCATCGATTACACCGCCCTGGCCTTCGAGGAGTGGGTGTCCGGCGTTGATGTGGTGCTGGACCTGGTGGGGGGCGAAACACAAAACCGCTCGTTTGCGGTGCTGAGGCGAAATGGTGTGTTGATCTCGTCGGTGAGCGCCCCGAACATGTCGCTCGCCAACGACTACGATGTGACCCCCATGAACTTCACCACCCGATCGGACGGGAAGCAGCTTTCACTTATCGCTGAGTTGTTCGACAAGGGACGCATCACGGTTGAAGTCGAAGCGTATCCCTTGAGCGACGTGAAAGCGGCACTCGAAAAAAGCAGGGGCGGGCATGCTCGCGGCAAGATCGTCCTCGATACAACGGGCCTCAACGCCGCGCTGACAACTGCTGCGGTGCCAGAAACGCATCGTGGAAGTAGTTACGAAACGCCTGCATCGCCGGGCTGAATTCCCGTTCGCGATGCCATGCCAGTCCGACACTCATCGGCGTCACCTTGTCGGTGATCGTCATGGTTTCAATGCGTTTACCTTCCAGTGACCAGGGGCGGTGCACCAGGTCCGAGAGGATCGCTACGCCGCTGCCATTGGCGACCATGCTGCGCACCGCTTCGACTGAACTGGTGCGCACCCGCACGTTCGGTTGCTGGTGTGCATGTTCCCAGTAACGCATGGCGCTTTGTTCGGCTTCGTCGACGGTCAGCAGGATGTAGGGTTCCTTCGCTACGTCGGCGAGGCTGACCGCCGAACGTTCGCACAGCGGATGATGGCTGGGCAGCCATAACCGGCGTTCGGAGTTGAAGAGAATTTCCGAGACGATGTCCGGGTGGGTGAGGTTCGCGGTGAGCACCACCGCCATGTCGAATCGACCTTCCAGCAGGCCTTGCTCGATGGCGGTCCGCTCTTGTTCATGGACTTCGATGGCCACGTCCGGGTGCCAGTGTTCCAGCCGTTGCAGGTGATGCGGCAGAAAATAGCCGATCACGGTGTAACTCGCGGCCAAACGTAACAGGCCACTGGCGCGTATGTCGGGCAACGGACTGTTCAACGCGTCATCGACGCTGCGCAAAATCACGTACGCCCGATTCAGAAAGTGCCGTCCGGCATCGGTCAGGCTCATGCCCTGGGCCGAGCGCTGGAACAGCAGCGCACCGAGCATGGCTTCCAGTTCCTTGATCGCCGTGGTCACCGCCGACTGGGAAATATTCAGATGAATCGCTGCTTGAGAGATTTGCCCGATCTCGGCGGTGGCGACGAAATAGCGGACCTGGCGCAGGGTCAGTGACATGAACACTCCGGACAACGAGCTATCTGTTCTTCAGAAGCTATCTGTTTTTCAGAAGATGGCCTATCTGATAATAGATCTTCCCAAGGGGTTGGGAGGAATCTAACTTGGCTTGCATGAAGTCACAAGCGTCAGGAGCAAGCGTCATGCAAGCAGTAGATTTCAACTCGGACATGGGTGAAGGCTTCGGCCCATGGACCATCGGCGATGGCGTCGACAATGAGCTGATGGGCTTCATCAGTTCAGCCAATATCGCCACCGGTTTTCATGCCGGCGACCCCGGCACCATGCGCCGTACCATCGAACAGGCCAAGCGCCTGGGCGTGGCCATTGGCGCACATCCGGGGTTTCGCGACCTGGTCGGTTTTGGCCGTCGACACATCAATGCCCCGGCCCAGGAGCTGGTCGACGACATGCTCTATCAGTTGGGCGCCCTGCGTGAACTCGCCCGGGTTCAAGGCGTGGCGCTGCAACACATCAAACCCCACGGCGCGCTCTACATGCACCTGGCCCGAGACGAGGAGGCCGCCCGTTTGCTGGTGGAAAACCTCCAGCGCCTTGAGCCTGAGTTGCTGCTGTATTGCATGCCCGACTCTGTGATCTGGCGTGTCGCCAAAGAACTCGGCCAACCGGTGATCCGCGAGTTTTACGCCGACCGCGAGTACGACCTCAGCGGCTCCATCGTCTTCACCCGCAACGTGCGTGCTTACGATCCGGCCCAAGTCGCCGCTCGGGTGCTGCGCGCCTGTCAGGAAGGCGTGGTGCGCACGGTCGAGGGTCAGGACCTGGCGATTGAATTCGATTCGATCTGTTTGCACAGCGACACACCGGGCGCGTTGGCGTTGGTCGAGGCCACGCGTCATGCGCTCGATAGCGCCGGGATCGAGGTGCGCGCACCGCGCTGATGCCACACGAAAACACCTGGCACACAGACGCCAGGGTTTGCACACCGATTCATTTTTGCCTGCCTTTCTACAACTATTCCAAGAGGAACAGACATGGCCGAACACACTGTAATCACCCCATTGCCCGGGACCTTCTACCGCAAAGCCACCCCCGAATCGGCGAACTTCGTCGAGGTGGGTGCGCAGGTCAACGCCGACACGGTGATTGGCCTGATCGAGGTCATGAAGCAGTTTTCCGAACTGACCGCCGGGACGGCCGGTCGCCTCAGCGCATTCCTGGTAGAAGACGGTGATCCGGTGGAACCGGGTCAAGTCGTCGCAACACTCGACGACGAGTGAGGGCGCGATCATGACGCAAGCCATTCATAAATTGCTGATTGCCAATCGAGGCGAGATCGCCGTGCGGATTATCCGCGCGGCCAAAGCGCTGGGGATTCCCACCGTTGCCGCGTGCAGTGAGGCGGACGTCGATTCACAAGCCGCGCGCATGGCCGATGAAATCCACGTCCTGGGTCCGGCCCGCGCCGACAAAAGTTACCTCAACGTCGAGGCATTGCTGGGTGCGTTGAAAGCCACGGGCGCCAACGCGGTGCACCCCGGTTATGGCTTTCTCTCGGAGAACGCCGACTTCGCCGAAGCGGTCCTCGCTGCGGGCGCTATTTTCGTTGGCCCGAGCCCGGAGACAATCCGGCGCATGGGCGATAAAGCCGAGGCTCGGCGCACTGCGCAAGAGGCTGGCGTGCCAGTAGTGCCCGGTTCCCCCGGTGAACTGTTCGACGTTGAATCGACGCTCAAGGCTGCCGAATCCGTCGGTTTTCCACTATTGATCAAAGCCTCGGCCGGTGGCGGCGGGCGCGGTATTCGCCTGGCGGAAAACGCCCAACAACTGAGTGAAGAGTTTCCTCGTTCCCAGCGCGAAGCCCAGGCTGCCTTCGGCAATGGCGCGGTGTACCTGGAACGGTTTATCAGCAAGGCCCGGCACATTGAAGTGCAGGTTTTGGGTGACGGTCAGCACGCGGTGCATTTGTTCGAACGCGAGTGTTCGCTGCAACGTCGCCGGCAGAAAATATTCGAAGAAGCGCCGTCGCCAGTCCTCAGTCAGCAGCAACGCGAAACCCTCTGCGCCAGCGCCGTGCGCCTGACCGAATCCCTCGGCTATAAGGGCGCCGGGACCTTGGAGTATCTGTATGACGATGCGACCGGCGAGTTCTTCTTTATCGAAATGAACACACGGATTCAGGTTGAACACCCGGTCAGTGAGCTGATCACCGGGATCGACCTGGTCCAGGCGATGCTGCGCATTGCTGGCGGTGAACCGCTGGGCTTCAAGCAAAGTGATATCCAGCTCAACGGCGCCGCGTTGCAAATGCGTTTGAACGCCGAAGACCCGACGCGGGATTTTTCCCCAGCCCAGGTCTGGTCGAGGAACTGATCTGGCCGCAAGGCGAGGGCATTCGCGTCGACACGCATCTGTATCAAGGTTATCGCGTGCCGCCGTACTATGACTCGTTGCTGGCCAAGCTGATCGTTCACGGAGCGGACCGCGCCGAAGCCCTGGCCCGCGCGCGGGTTGCGGTGGCGCAAACCACGCTCACCGGCATGGCCAGCACCTTGGCGCTGCACGGCGAACTGCTGGAGCAACCGTGGCTGCACAGCGCCGACTTCCACACCGGCACCCTGGAAACCTGGCTGGCCGAGCGCCGCAGCGGAGGTGAAGCATGAGCACTCCAATCCGCTACAGCTTTGGCGCCGATGAGCATTTGTTTGCCGAAGTCAGCGACAGCATGTCCCTGGAAGCGTTCTTCAAAGGCATGGCCGTCACCCGTGCGGTCGAGCGGCTGGCGCTGGATGGTGTGCTGGATGTGTGCCTGGCCAATGCGTCATTCCAGATTCGTTTTGACCCGGATCGCATCGCCCCTCACACCTTGCTCGAAGCCGTGAAAGGCGCCGAGGCCGAGGCGGTCGCCGAACGTACGTTGCAGACGCGGATCATCGAGATTCCGGTGCTCTACAACGACCCCTGGACCCACGAAACCCTGATGCGCTTTCGCGATCGTCATCAAGACCCAAGCGCCACGGATCTTGAATATGCCGCGCGGATCAATGGCCTGGCGGACGTCGACGCGTTTATCGCTGCCCACAGTGGTGCACCATGGTTTGTCTCGATGGTCGGCTTCGTCGCGGGACTGCCTTTCATGTTCCAGATGGTCAAGCGCGAGCGTCAGTTGCAGGTGCCCAAGTACCTGCGGCCACGCACCGACACGCCGAAACTGACCCTGGGCCACGGCGGGTGCTTCGGCTGTATCTACTCGGTGCGCGGTGCCGGTGGTTATCAGATGTTTGGCGTCACGCCGGCACCGATCTACGACCCGCAGCAAAACCTCGCGTACCTGAAGGAACACATGGTGTTTTTCCGTCCGGGTGACATCGTGCAGTTCAAACCGATGGACCGTGAGGCCTACGACCACGCGGTGGCCGAAGTGGAAGCGGGGCGCTTTGATCTGCGGATTCGGCCGGTGGAGTTCTCGCTGGACGCGTTTCTGGCCGACCCCGTCGGCTACCCCAAGTCGCTGCAGGAGGTGTTGGCATGATCAAGGTCATCAAACCCGGTCTCGCCACCTCGGTACAGGACTTGGGCCGCGAAGGTTATTACCACTTGGGCATTCCGCCCTCCGGTGCACTCGATCAATACGCCTTGAGCGCAGCCAATCAACTGGTCGGCAACCCGGCAGGTTTGGCAGCGCTGGAATGCACGCTGCTCGGGCCTGAGTTGGAGTTTCAGCAGGATGCATTGGTAGCGGTCAGCGGCGCGCACATGACGCCACGGGTCGATGGCGTGGAAATGCACCACGACACCGCGTTCACCGTGAAGGCCGGGCAAGTGCTGCGCTTTGACTTTCCGAAGGCCGGTGCCCGTGCGTATTTGGCGGTGGCCGGTGGCATTGATGTGCCAATCGTACTCGGCAGTCGGTCGACCTATGCGCTCGGCGCACTGGGCGGTTTTCAGGGGCGTCGCCTGATCGCGGGCGACGAATTGCCCGTCGGCATCGCCAGTGGCAAGAGCCGCGCCGGGGCCAGTTTGCCCATGGCGTTGCGGCAGTCGCTGGGCGGCGAAATCACCCTGCGAGTGGTGCCGGGTCTGTACTACCACCGCTTGACCGAGTCTGCGGCGAAGAGTTTTTTGCCGAGCCGTGGACAGTCGGCTCGGAAGCCGACCGCATCGGCTATCGCTTCAAGGGCGGCAGCGTGCTGAGCTTTCAGCCGCGCGAACAACCGTTCGGCGCCGGTTCCGATCCGTCGAACATCGTCGACAGTTGCTACCCGATCGGCTCGATCCAGGTTCCCGCCGGGCTCGAACCGATTGTGTTGCACCGCGATGCCGTGTCCGGTGGCGGCTACGCGATGATCGGTACGGTGATCAGCGCCGATCTCGACTTGATCGGCCAGATGCAACCCAACCAGAAGGCCCGCTTTGTGGCGGTCACCCTCGAAGAGGCGCTGGAAGCGCGACGTTCCTATAAGAAAAAACTCAGCTGCCTGAGCAAGCTGTTCCCTTCCTGATTCTGCCCGCCGCAACGCGCGGGTAATGCCAAACGGTACGCCAACGCCGCACTTCGGTGCGGTGGCGGCTGCCCGCGCTTCAACCTTTGACTGGTTCTGGAGTTCACGCATATGGCTGCTTTATCGCAATCGAGTCAAACCGGGCAAGACCCGGCCAATCAACCTGTTCCCGCCGAAGCGCGCATGGGCCGATTGTCCCTGACCATGGCCTGGTGGGCGGTGTGCAGTGCGATGTTCTACATCGTGGTCGGTGCTTCCCTGGCGTTGTCGTTCGGTGCGCGCAATGCGCTGATCGGGATGGTCCTGTCGGTGATCAGTTACGGTCTGGTCAACAGTGTGCTTAGTCGCTTCGCCATCCGCAGCGGCTTGTCGGTGGCGCTGTTTTCACGGCTGCTGTTCGGCAGCACCGGGGCGTGTCTGGCGACCTTGATCTTCTTCTCCACGGCGATCTATTACGCGGTGTTCGAAGGCTCGGTGATTGCCGTCGCGCTCCATCACCTGTACCCGGAACTTGTCTATCCGCTGGCCGCACTCATCGTGGTGCTGTACAGCGTGCCAATGATCCTGGGCAGCGTGCAGCACTGGCTGGACAAGCTCAACGGCGTGTTGCTGCCGGTATACCTGGGCGGCTTGCTGGTGGCGGTGGGGCTGTCGATCAGCCGTTATGGCTATCAGCCGCAATGGCTGGATTTCGGCCCGGCAACGCCCAGCGCTTTCGGCTGGTGGGACTGCTTCGTCGCGTACATGGGCGTCTGGGTGTTGATGCTGTTCACCTTCGATTACGCCCGTTTCGGCAAGCCTGAGGACGCCGAGTATCACGGTCGCTGGAACTTCGGCATGCCGTTCTATGCAGTGACTTTCCTGCTCAATGGCGCGGCCGGCATTTACCTGGTCAGCAGCATTCCCCACGAAGGCGCACTGAATGAAGTCTCGGTGGTGATGGCTATTTTGCAGTTGATGGGCTTGTGGGGATTGCTGTTTGTCTGGGCCACGCAAACCCGGATCAACACCGCCAATTACTACCTGGCGACGCTGAACATGCAGGCCTTCTTTGCGCGCTTTGGCATTCGTGGTTCGTACTTGATGTGGGCATTGGCGGTCGGTGTGATCGTCTACGGCTTGATGCTCGCCGACGTGTTTGCCTACATCCTCAAAGCGTTGGCCTATCAGGGGATTTTCGTGGTGGCCTGGGTGGGCGTGGCGTTGGCGCAGATTCTCTATGGGCGCAGTGACGTGGCGGCGCTCGAGCGGGTGACCGCGTTTAATCCGGCAGGTTTGGCGGCGTGGTTTGGCGCTACGGCATTGGGGCTTGCGTTGATGTTTTCTGGTGGTGGTTTGAGCAGCTTTTCTGCGCCCTCGACGGTAATCGCTGCGTTTGCGTTGCAGGCAGGGTTGTCGCGCCGTAGCCGGTTACCGTTGCAGTTGGCGGAGTAGGGCCTGGCAGTCATTCATTTCGTACCCGCCCTGCGCCGATCGGTAGGGCGGTTACCGGGATGTTTTTCGAGCGTCGGCTATCGGCTGTGGGTTCAACTGCTCGATGCAACGTAAATCTCAAGATCGCGTAACCGAACTGTCATATGCGAGGCCTCTAATGCGTTTCAAGATATTGCGGCGGCTCAAATGCTTGGCATCAGCGCTGCAAAACTGCCGATGCATGGGTAACGGATTGCCTTGGATGAACAAGTCCGTCGGCAGGGTGAATTACCCTGTGAACGAGATCCATGATGATCAAGAAACTAGCCGCACCCCTCGTTGGCGCTTTGCTGGGGGGCGTGATGTTGCCTGCCCACGCGGACTTCATCGACGACAGCCATGCCGACTTGACCCTGCTCAATCGCTACCTCAATCAACAAGGCCGTGATGTGGTGGGTAGCACCGCCAAGGCCAAGAGTTACCGCGACTGGGGCCAGGGTTTCCAGTTCAATTTCCGCTCCGGTTATACCGACGGTGCTGTGGGTTTCGGCCTCGATCTTGAGGCGTTTTACGGCCTCAAGCTCGACTCTGGTGGTGACCTGAATGACAAGGATCACCAGAGTCGTTATCCCGGCAGCATGTTCCCGCTGGATGACGGAAAATCCGCCAACGACTTTAGTGTCTTGAGCCCGACCTTCAAGATGCGCTTCCTCCAGGATGAGTTGCGCGTGGGTATGCTCAACCAAAATAACCCGATGCTGGCCAACACCGATGGGCGTCTGTACCACCAGACCAACACCGGCGTGCAACTGGTGTCGAAAGACCTGTCTGACTTCACCTTCACGGGTGGCGACATCGTCCGGACGAAAATCCGCAATGAAAGCAACGACAGTGACATGACCACTGGCGGCGGTGCGAAACTCAGCGACCGCTTCCTCTATGGCGGTGCTGACTACACAGGCCTGGCGGACACCACCTTAAGCCTGTGGTACTCCAATCTTCAGGACTACTACCAACAAGCCTTCATCGGCGCCAAACACACCACCGCGCTGCCAGTCGGCAGCCTCCTCAGTGATTTTCGCGCCTACCGCAGCTTGGGCGTAGGCGGCAACGCGGATGGCGACAGCGACTTTGCCACCGCGGGTTCTTACGGTGACGGCTCGACCAAGGGGCGTATCAACCAGTCCACTATCAGCCTGATGGAAAGCTACAGCCTGGCGGGCCACACCATTGGCTTGGGGGCCCAGAAAAACACTGGTGACAGTGACTTCCCTTACCTGGACTCCGGGCTGAACAGTGGCGATGCCCGACAAGGTCCTGGCTCCGGCGCTGATACACCGGCGTTGACCAACCTGCAACTGAACAAATTCCAGCATGCTGGCGAAGAAACCTGGATGGCTCAATACAAATACGACTTCGGTCTGTTGGGCATCAAAGGCCTTGGCTTTATGGCCGCCTACGCGCACGGCGATAAGATCAAGGTAGCTAAAGGCGGCGACAGCGAATGGGAGCGCGACTTGGCGCTGAGCTATCAGGTGCCTGATGGCAAGTTGAAGGGACTGGGCGTGACCTGGAAAAACGCCCAGGCCAACCCGAGCCTGACGGGCCAGACCAAGCAGGATGAAAACCGGCTCTACGTGAGTTATGTCGTACCGCTTTGGTAAGCACTGATGGTGCAAAAAAGCCCGCAAATGCGGGTTTAATGAAATGGTCAGCCTGACCGAGAAGCCCTGCAGGTTTACGCTTGCAGGGCTTTTCTCGTTTTCGGCGCAGGATCCCTCATGAACACGATGGCTCCATCAATAGTCGCCGCATTGGATCTTTCCTTATCAAACTGCCGCTCTAGACTGGCTCCAAACCATTGGCCAATCGGAAACAAACCCATGCTCGCACACGACTTCGACTGCCAACCCAATTTGTGCGGGAGCACCCTGAGACTTAAACCTCTGGCCGACAGTGATTTTGTAGGCATGTATCAGGCGGCGGCTGATCCGGATATTTGGGCCGGCCATCCTGCCAAGGATCGCTACAAGTGCGAGGTGTTCGAGGTGTACTTCGCCTCTCTACTGGCTACGAAGAAGGCGCTCGCAGTCATCGATATTGAGTCGGGAGAGATTGTCGGCACGTCAAGCTACTACGCGCCGCCGGATCTGCCCGACAGTATCGCCATCGGTTTTACCTTTTTGGTGCGTGCGAAATGGGGGGCAATTCTAATCGCGAGCTGAAGCGACTGATGGTGGAGCATGCATTCAAGGCCCACGAAATCGTATATTTCCACATCGCGCCTTCGAACACTCGTTCGCAAAAAGCCACGATGAAGTTGGGTGCAGTGCACTTGTATGACGCCGAGTTGAAAATTTCCACTGCGCCTGCCTCGGCGAAGTGTTACGGACTGACGCGAGCTCAATGGGAGGCGTCGTGCGGGTGAAAAGGGGCGGTCACTCATTTATGGGATGTGCCAATCCAAAACGCGCCTTGAGCAAGCGCGGCTAGGCACGTTCACGCCGCTATAGTCGACTCTATTGCCGACCGTACTTCCAGGAGCCTTGCCCCAGTGTCTGACATGCCGACCCACTTCGCTTACACCAAACGCTTCAACGCCGTGCTCGCCTACATTGATGACAATCTCGAAGGTGACCTGTCGGTGAAGACGTTGAGCCATGTGGCGAATTTTTCGGCGTTTCACTTCCATCGACAATTCACCGCGTTCGTCGGTGTGCCGGTTTCACGTTATGTGCAACTGATGCGGCTACGACGCGCGGCGCATTGTCTGGCGTCCCTTGCGGATCACTCGGTACTGGAGGCGGCACTCGGTGCCGGCTTCGAAAGTCCCGAGTCATTTTCCAGGGCGTTCAGGCGGGCGTTCGGTATGGCGCCGAGCGCGTTTCGGAAGGAACCAAACTGGCAGGTCTGGCATGCGGTGTTTGCCATCCCTCACTTTTCCAGGACTATCATCATGCAAGTACGAATCGTGGAATTCCCTGAACTCAGGGTCGCAGCGCTTGAGCACTGCGGCCCCACCGGGCTCGTCAATGAGAGCGTGCGTACGTTCATCGAGTGGCGTAAGCAGAGCGGGCAGTCGCCGGTGGCATCGAGTCGCAGCTTTGGCATTCCCTATGGCAACCCCGATACCACACCTGCGCAAGCATTCCGCTTCGCAATCTGCGGCGAGATTCACGAGGCGGTGAAACCGAATGAGTTCGGCGTGCGCGAGCTCGTCATTGCTGGCGGTCGCTGCGTCGTGGTGCGACACGTGGGGTCACCGGATCACATCGGCGAAACGATCTATCCGATTTACCGTGATTGGCTTCCTGCCAGTGGCGAGGAGCTTCGTGACCAGCCGTTGTTTTTCCATTACCTGAGCGTCTATCCCGAGACACCGCAGGACCAATGGCAAACGGATGTGTATGTTCCGCTGCAATAGTGGGACGCGCAGCTTTTGACCCTGAACGGACGTTGACGAATGTCCGCCCAGGGCCGTTTGCCCCCTTCGCGACGGGCAGTTAACAGCCATAAACCGACGATACACATTGCTCCGAGACCGTTAATCACGCGCCTTTGAATCTTGTTTGGATAGCTCCCTCCTTTGCTTACCTCCCCATGCAGCATGGTTGAACCACCGTCATGGGTCTGATGAACAATGATCTTTTGTCAGTCGGCAGCCCCGGTAGTTAACTCGCGCCTCGCACAGTTCTGTGACGAGCCCCGAAACAAAACTATAAGAGGGTAGACCGATGGTGAGCAGTACTTCGTTGCTATGGGTGTTATTCGCCGCGATCATCATGATCGTAGTGTTGATCGTCAGGTTCAGGGTGCATGCATTCCTGGCACTGATCGCCGCGAGTGCAGTGGTGGGTGTCGGTTCGGGCATGCCGTTGACCTCCATGCTGACCTCGTTCCAGAAAGGCATGGGCGATACGCTGGGATTTCTGGCCGCCATCATTGGACTGGGCAGCATCCTCGGTAAAATGCTTGAGGAATCCGGGGGAGCAGAGCGCATTGCACAGACTCTGTTAGCAGCCCTGGGCAAGCAACGGGCCTCATGGGTCATGATGCTGGTCGGCTTCATTGCCGGGATCCCGGTGTTCTTTGAGGTCGGTTATATTTTGCTGATCCCTCTGGTCTATGTCGTGGCCAAGGAAACCAGGATCAATCTGTTGTACCTGGGTGTGCCACTCGGTATTTCGCTTATGTGCGTGCATTGCATGCTCCCGCCCCATCCGGCGGCCATGGCGATCACCAATATGCTGGGTGCCGACGTCGGCAAGGTGATCCTTTACGGCCTGTTGGTAGGCCTGCCGACCGCCATCGTGGCGGGACCGTTATGGATTCGGCTGGTGGCGCGCATCGACGCACCGGCTACACAAGAGGCCTTCCTGAAGGAGCGTTGCGAGGCACGCAGTGCCCGTCTTTTGCCAGGCTTCTGGTTGACGTTGTTCACCATCCTCCTACCGCTGGTTCTGATGGTCGGCAAAACGTTTGCCGTAACCCTGCCAATAGACTCGACAGGGTTCGCATTGATCTCGTTTCTTGGCCATCCACTGGTAGCGCTGGTGATCGCCGTGGTCTTTGCTTATTGGTCGCTGGGTCTGCGTCGGGGCTTATCGATGCAGGATTTGTTGGGGCACACCCAGAAAAGCTTGCCGCCGCTGGCCAGTATTTTACTGATCATCGGTGCAGGGGGCGCCTTCAACGGCATCCTCATCGATAGTGGCATTGGCAAGGTGCTGGCCGAATCTCTGACTCAGCTGGACATCAATCCGGTGGTCTTGGCCTGGTTGGTGGCGGGTCTCATGCACTTCGCGGTGGGCTCCGCGACCGTGGCCATGATGAGCGCCGCAGCAATTGTGATGCCGACGCTGGCAGCGCACTCGGGCTACAGCAAGGAAATCATCGTAATCGCCATCGGGGCCGGCGCCATCGGCTGGACCCATGTCACTGACTCGGCGTTCTGGGTAGTGAAGGAATACCTGGGCGTGTCGCTGGCCGACGCACTCAAGACCTTCACCTCTGCCACGGTGCTGGCGTCGATCATTGCCCTGTTGCTGACACTGACCCTTTCTCACTTCGTTTAAGTCTTTCGCAGCCCTTTCACTGAATGCAGGAGTCACCATTAATGATTGCAGGCAAAACGCTGGATAACTGGAAAACCAGCCACCCGCTGATCAAGGATCTGGTGGATTTGCGTGAAACCACCTGGTTCACACCGGTGCGTGCACCGACCGCCGAAGCCTTGAAAGACCTTTCGTTGAATGCCCACGATGTGGCGGATGCCAGTTTCCGGTTGAACCGCTTCGCGGCGTACTTTCAATCTGCCTTCCCCGAAACACTGCCAAATCACGGCATCATAGAGTCGGACATCCAGCCGCTGCCTTCGCTGCGGGCGGCTTTGAGCGCAAGGTATGGCCAGGCGCTGCCGGGGGCGCTCTGGATCAAGAAGGACAGCCACTTGCCCATCTCGGGCTCTGTAAAAGCCCGTGGCGGCATCTATGAAGTGCTCAAGCATGCTGAACGACTCGCCCTTGAAGCCGGATTGCTTACGCTGGATGGCAACTATGCAGTGCTCGACACACCGCAGGCCCAAGCGTTCTTCAGTCAATACCGTATTGCTGTGGGCTCCACCGGCAATCTAGGGTTATCCATCGGGCTTATGGGGGCCAGACTGGGCTTTCAGGTCACCGTGCACATGTCCGCCGATGCACGCCAATGGAAGAAGGACAAACTGCGCGCCCATGGCGTGATCGTTATGGAATATGCCAGCGACTACAGCATTGCGGTGGCACAGGGGCGCCAGCAAGCGAAGGACGATCCAGGCTGTCATTTCGTCGATGACGAAAACTCAACCGACCTGTTTCTTGGCTACGCGGTGGCGGCTGAACGCCTGAGTCGGCAATTGAGCGCGGCGGGCCTGAGTGTCGATGCCGAGCATCCGCTGTTCGTCTACCTGCCTTGCGGTGTCGGTGGGGGCCCTGGCGGAGTGGCGTTTGGCTTGAAGCTGGTCTTCGGTGACGCGGTTCACTGTATATTCGCCGAACCTACTCATTCGCCCTGCATGTTTCTCGGTGTCTACACCGGGCTGCATGACGAGGTGTCGGTACAGGATTTTGGTATCGACAACATTACCGCAGCCGATGGGCTTGCCGTGGGGCGCGCCTCGGGGTTTGTCGGCCGGTCCATGCAACGTTTGATCGACGGTTATTACACCGTCAGCGATGACGAACTGCATGCCTTGCTCTGGCTGACCGCTGATAGCGAAGGGCTGAATCTGGAACCGTCGGCTTTGGCTGGCGTCCCAGGCGTTGCACGTCTACATGCGCATCACGCCGAGTACTTGCAGCGAAGTGGCCTGAGGGTAGAGGCTTACGCCCGTGCCACCCACCTGATATGGGCCACGGGTGGCAGCATGGTCCCCGAACCCGAGATGCAAGCTTACCTGGCGCAAGGCGCGCAAGTGCTTAACGGCTGAAAACGACGGTATGCCCCGGGCGCATGATCGGCGTTCGGGGCATGGGAAGTGGCGTTGATACATTGAAAAGGGGAAGTTGCGACTTGTTCAACCTACCGCCTCGACTGGATGCAAAGCTCAACAGCAGCCAGTTCTCGAACCTGTTCACCTTTCAGGTCGCCGCGCGTCATCTCAGTTTCACCAAAGCCGCCGACGAGTTGTGCCTGACCGCCAGCGCTGTCAGCCATCGCATCGCCCGGCTGGAAGCGGAGCTGTCGATTCAACTGTTCGAGCGGCTGACCCGCCGGGTGCAGTTGACGGAAGCCGGCGAGCGCATCTTCGAGATTTTGCAGCGAACGCTGGGTGACCTCTCCGAGGTCCTCGCCCAGCCAGTTGACGCCGAGCTGGCCGGGCCGCTGACGCTCTACGCCCACCCCTCTATCGCACACGCCTGGCTGGTGCCGCGCCTGGCGGAGTTCGGTGCGCGATTCCCCGGGGTGACGCTGGACCTTCGCGTGGGCAATGACAGCATCGATTTTCGGTCTCGAAAGATTGATCTGGCGCTGTATTACGGCAATGGAGAATTCCATGGCCTGATCTCACACAAACTGATGCAAGAACGGGTCGCGCCGGTCTGTAGCCCTGAATACGCCGATCGCCATCGGTTGTTCGACTCGGTGCAGCAACTGGAGCATTGCACATTGCTGCATGATTCGTTGGCCTGGGACCATGCAGCCTTTGATTCCGAATGGGCTATGTGGGTCAGATACCATGGTGCTGGTGTCCCCATGCCGAAACGGGGGTGACCTTTGATCGCTCGGATTTGTGTGTGACCGCCGCAATCAATCATGCGGGGCTGGCGATCGGGCGAGAACAACTGGTCAGCGGGCCGATCCAGCAAGGTAAATTGGTCCTGCCGTTTGGTGGCTTTGCGCGGTGTGGCGAATACGATTACTACATCGTGCATCCGGCACTTGAGCCGTTACCACGACGAGTGTCTTCATTCATTGAATGGCTGTATCAATGCGCGTCGCAGCCCCAGGGAATCTGATATCTCTACGGGACACATAGAGCAGACAGATGCTTGTCCGTTCCTGGCTGATTCTGGACGGTAGCCATCGGCAGCTTTCATGAAAAGGGGACAGGTTTATTTTCTATTTGTCCCTTTTTTGCCTCTCTTCGACGCGTCTGGTTATTAATGTTTGCACTTCGCCAACACCACTTGGCAGGTACTCGGCGTGCCACCGGATCGGCCGGCATAGCGCGCGCAATTATCCAGGGATTTTTGGCGAGCCATGCTCAAGGTGTCACCCCAAGCCAGTCCGCCCTCGCCGGAAGTGGGTAGCGCTTTTGCATAGCAGCTGGAGCCTGTGTTTGATGTCGAATAGCGAGCCGTGGCAGATTTGCTCGAACATCCCGCTGTCAGCGCCAGGTTGATGGCGAGCAGGGCGAATAAGACCCACGAGGTGCATTGATGCTCGGTTTTTCCGTTCATCCCATTCCCCTGGATAAAGAGGTTAGAGGTGCGTTTGTGGTCGTACTCTACTCAGATTAGACGGTGTTGGGCCTGCCCTTGGGGTTGTCTCGAGAATATTCGTTTCGATGTTCCGCAACCTCGACCAGGAGGCCGATCGGTGGCTTGGTTGCGAGCTTCGCAATGGCATGCACGCTATCGCAATCCATCGTAATGACCAGCATGAGTGCTCCTCTTTAGTACGGTGATTTCACCCGATCAACCCGTAACCCGCCCAGCCTGCAACGCAAACCATTCCATGATCACAGCACACGCCGGATGCGATGCCGCCGAAGGCTGCGGGCACAAGGAGTAGAGCCCCCGAGTCTTCAACGGCTGACCAAACGGAACCACCAGCACCCCACGATCCAGCGACTCCTGCGCCAGGGTCAGATCCGTCATTGCCACCCCCAAACCTCGCGCCGCCGCATCCAGCGCCAATTCATCAAGGTTGAAGGGAATGTGCCGGTAATCCTCCAGCGGTTTTCCACCATTGGCCGCCAGCCAGTCGATCCACGCTTGCTTGTCCGCCGAGCGATGCAGCAGCGCGAAGCGCACAAGGTCGTCCATCGAATTCAGTGGATGCGCCGAGTCGCTCAGCCCCGGCGCACACACTGGCACCAGCGCTTCCTCGAACAGGGTCAGGCTGGCCGGGTCGTTCGACGGCTCGGGCAGGTAGAGGATGTAGGCGTCGCTGTCGCTGGCCGGTTCGACGATTTCCGTGGCCACGGTTTCGATCGACAGGGAAACGTCCGGGTGACGCAGGTAGAAGTCGCTCAGTTTTGGCAGTAGCCAGCGAACCGCCAGCGACACGTGCATGCGTATGCGAAAGGGCCGCTTTTGCGGGGACAGTCGATCTTCGAGGGTTATCAGTTGCCCCAGGATATTGCGCGCACTCGCCAGCACCTGCTCGCCTTCCAGAGTCAGTTGAAGGCTGCGGCTGCTCCTTACAAAAAGCGGTACGCCGAAGTGAGTCTCCAACTGCTGGATTTTTCGGCTCACGGCACTTTGGGTCAGGCAGAGCTTTTGCGCCGCTTGAGTGAAGCTGCCGGAGTCAGCGACCTCCACCAATGCCTGAAGGCCTTGCAGGGAAGGGACGTGGCGGATTTTATCCATGCGTTTTCAGAATGCCCCGATGATTTTATAACGTTGGTTGTAATACTACGGACCTTATAGATTCTAGCTCTGGCTACAGCCATCTCAAACAACTCATGCGCCTACCGCATATGAGGAGAGAGGCTGCACGCCGATCGACGGTCAAATGAGGTGACGCATGGAAAATGTATGTGGCTGGATTGCGCAGGCGGGGAGTTCTCCCGTTCGTGATCGCCTGAGCGGTGTGCAAAAAGCCGATTGGCTGATCATCGGAGCCGGGATTACCGGGTTGTGCGCCGCTCATTCACTGGCCGAAATGCACCCCAAGGCGCGCATCGTGATTGTCGACCGGCAGCGCGCGGCGCAGGGCGCGTCGGCGCGCAATTCCGGCTTCGTCGTGGCCCACGAGCATCCGACTACCGAGGAGCTTTTGGGCAATCAAGGGTTCGCCGGTTATGAAGTCGATACCGCGATTTCACGCGCCGCCAGCGAGGAAGTCCGCCAGCGTATTGCCCGTCACGGCATCGAGTGCGATTTTCGGGATGCCGGCTATTTCTTCGCCGTGAATGATCCGGCCAAGCTGACCCATGTCGAGGCCAAGCTGCAAACGCTTAACGCTGTCGGTGCTTCTGCACAGTTTCTGGAAGGTGAACAACTCAAGCAAAAACTCGGCACCGGCCATTACCAGGCGGCGATCTGGTGCGGCAACGGTAACGCGTTGCTGCAACCGGCCAAGTACGTGAAAGGCTTGCTCGATGCGCTGCCGCCGAATGTGACCCTCTACGAAAACACCGATATCACCGGCCTTGAGCGGCTGGGTACCGCGCGGGTTCGAGCTCGGGCCGTCGAGGGCGTTATTGAGGCCAACCAGGTGCTGGTTTGCCTGAACGCCTTCATTCCGCGTTCGGGCATCGAGAACAGCGGGACGTTCCCGATGGAACTCAGCGCCAGCCTCACACGGCCGCTGACTGAGCAAGAATTTCAAGCAATGGGCAATGTCGAGCCCTGGGGCGTGTTGTCCACCCGGCCGCTGGGCGCCACAGTGCGGCTGACGCCGGATCGGCGCGTGATGATCCGCAATACCGCCGAATACCGCTCGCGGGACTTATCCAACAGTGATCTGCAGGTGCGCAGAAAACACCATGTGCTGGGTTTGCAGCGCCGATTTCCGTGGTTGGCCGAGCAAGACATTGATTACACCTGGACCGGTCATCTGAGCGCCTCGCGTTCCGGGCAAGCGTATTTCGCCCAGGTTGAAGAGGGCGTATTTGCCGTGGCCGGCTGCAATGGTTCAGGCGTGGCGCGCGGCACGCTTTGGGGAAGGCTGCTCGCTGAACTGGCGTCGGGTACCCGTTCGCCGATGTTGACGTCGGTCATGCAAAGGGCCCAGCCCGGCTGGCTGCCGCCCAAACCCTTTCTCGATATCGGTGCCATGCTTCGCATGCGCGTGGAGGCGGTCAGGGCCAGAACAGAAATCTAGAAAGCCGGCTATCACACACAATAAAAGTTCTTCAAAAGGTGATCGAACATGCGCGTCCATCCTGTTTCCCTGGCGGTACTGCTCACAACGTTTTCGGCCGTCACGTACGCCGATGAACAAGTCAATATTTCCAACTGGAGCGGCTACATCGCCGACGACACGTTGCCCACGTTCACCAAGGAAACGGGGATCAAGGCGACTTACGACATCCACGACAGCAACGAAGTCCTGGAATCGAAGTTGATGACCGGCAATACCGGTTATGACGTGGTCAGTCCGTCGAACCATTTCCTGTCCCGCTTGATCAAGGCCGGGGCGATCCAGAAGCTCGATAAAAGCCAGTTGTCCAACTGGAAAAACCTCGACCCGGCGCTGATGAAAAAGCTCGAGGTCAACGACCCGGGCAACCAGTACGGTTATCCCTACATGTGGGGCACTGCGGGTATCGGCTACAACGTCGAGAAGATCAAAGCGATCTTCGGCAACACCGACGTTACCCATTCCTGGAGCCTGTTTTTTGATGAGAACAACATCAAGAAGCTAAGCCAGTGTGGCGTGGCGATTATCGATAACCCGACGCAGATCCTGCCGATCACCCTCAACTACCTGGGGCTGCCGCACCACAGTCACGAGCCGGCGGATTACGCCAAAGCCGAGCAGGCGTTGCTGAAAATCCGGCCTTACATTCAGTATTTCCACACCTCCAAGTACGTCAGCGACCTGGCGAACGGCAACATCTGCGCAGTGATCGGCTTCAACGGCGACGTCGTGCAAGCCGCCGCCAGTGCCAAGGAAGCCAAGAACGGTATCAACATCGCCTATTCGATCCCGGACGAAGGCTCGACCCTGTGGATGGACATGGTGGTCATGCCCAAGGCTGCGCCGCACGAGAAGAATGGCTACACCTACATGAACTACCTGCTTGAGCCCAAGGTCATCGCCAACATCAGCAACAGCATTCACTACGCCAACCCCAATATCGCGGCGGATGCGCTGGTCACCCCGGACGTGAAGCAGGACCCGGCGATTTACCCGCCGAAAACGGTGCTCGACAAGCTGTTCATCGTCGAGGACTTGCCGCCCGCTATCGCACGGTTGACGACACGTCTGTGGAACAAGCTGAAAACTAATACCTGACGGCCCGCACCTCGACAGGAGGGGCCGTTGGCTGAGGCGTCAGGAGTGCGCGTGAACAATTCGCCTGGTGAAGAAATCAACGGCCTGCTGCCGGGTGCCAACCGTGCTCAGCGTCCCCGACAGGTCGAGTCCGAAACGTTTGGCGGCCCCGGACACCAGGCTTTTTTGAAGATCATTGAGCGTGGCCGCGAGCGCTGGCTGGACTTGGGTTGTGGCTGTGGGTGCCTGGATAGAGGGCAAGTCAGCGCGCGGGGTACTCAGGGTGAGCAACTGACCGAGGGTCGGCGCTGCCTTGATCCGATTGCTGTTGAGCATGCTTTGCGGCGCAATGCCGATCCAGTCCCGCAAAGTGGCCAGAATACTGGTGTGGTCATAAGGTGCGTTGGGCGTGTCTGATCTGAACACGGTGCCAGCCTGAATATAGGGCGAGATCACCACTGCTGGCACACGTACGCCAAAGCGCTTGAAGTCAAACCCGCTACCGTCCGTGGTGCGGACCAGGTCCGGTGGTACGGCATTAAAGGGCGGTGTGACATGGTCGTAGCAACCGCCGTGCTCGTCGTAGGTGATGATCAGCAACGTCTCATTCCAGCCCGGCGACTGACTGACAGCGTTCCAGATCGAATACAAAAAGGCTTCGCCCGCCTGCACATCATGGGGGGATGTTGATCGTTAGGGTCGACCAGAAAGCTCGGTTCGATAAACGAATAGCGCGGTAACGAGTTGGTTTCACACGCATCCAGAAATGCCGAAAAGCCCCTGAATTTGGGACTCAGCATGGGGTCCCATAATTTCGGGAACATCGTTCGGGTCAGCGACGGGGTCAGGATGGTATCGCTGTAGACGGCCCAACTGCAGCCGACCGATTGCAGGACGTTGAAGATGGTGGGGACATCCCAGTCGTGTGGGTCTGGAAGTGTGCCGTTGTTGACATTGCCATTCGAGGTTCCGGTGTGAGCAAAGGCGCGGTTCGGCCAGGTCTGGCTCGGCACCGAGGCGAACCACGCATCACTCACCGCATAGGCGCGAGCCAACCCGGCCAGCACGGGTAACTGCGCCGGGCTGTGACATTGCATGATCTGGCCGGGGTTAGTCGTTTGTGTGGTCGCGTAGTTATCGACAAAACCCAAGGGTGGTGTATTCGTCGGGTCGACCAGGCCGTCCCTGAACAGTTGGAAGGTGACGTTGGCAAACGTTTCCTGCGGGTCGGGGTCAGGGATCTGAAAGCTACTGGCCTGGGTCGTCACCGGAATATGGCGTGCCGGCTTAGACGTCGATAACGGGTTGAACAGGTCGCTGTTCAACCCGTTAAATTGAGGCGAACTTGTTGCAGGCAACACGTGCGACGGCGGGCTGCCTTGTGGATAGAGCCAGCCCAGCATCGAATCCAGCGAACGGTTCTCCAGCATCACAACGACGACATGTTCAATTTGTTTCATGGCCTTCTCCGCTAACGGTCCATTCCTTATTTAAAAGTCCGTTTACCCATGACGTGTATCGTCATGATCGTGAGCTACAGCATTACAGCCCGGTATCCGGGGGCGTTATCCGTGCCAGCATCACCGTGTATTCTTCGGCGGCAATCTGACGGAATTTCATTTTGGTCACGGCTTGGCTCTGGTCCTGATCTTCACCGGGGAAGAGCCGGGCGGCGGCGTTCTGGATGATCACTTGCGGTGCTTCGATCCGCGGAAACGGCCCCGGCGGCGCCGCCGGGTTATCGAGTGCCTGCACCAACAGGTAAACCGGAACGACATCGGCAAGCCCCACCACCAGCAGCCGGGCCGCGTTTTCGCCCAGATGTCGCCGCACGATGGCCTGGGAACCCAGGCGCAAGGTGAACCTGAAAGGGAACCCGGTGCGAATTGAAAGCAGGACCGGATCTGCCGTGGCCACTTGCTCGATCGAGTTGATCCCCTCTGATTCCAGGGTCGCCACCACCGGCAGTGTCACGCCTTCCAGCACCAGCAATTTGTCTGAACTCCCGTCGTCCTTGTCCTGCTGGGTGAGTTGAGGAAACCCCAGCCTGCGCACGACTTTCATCAGTGGATCGATGGGCAGGGTGCCCAGGGCGAAGGCCATGGCAATGTGTGTCCCGCTGTCCGCTATATCGACATTGGCGATGACCAATGCCAGGGGTATGGCGAGAAACAGGCGCAGGGAGTACCAATACACATCGGAGATGTTCAGCGATTTTCGGCGGATGCTGAGGACCGAATCGCTCACGACAAACATGAAGGCCCCCGCCACTGAACTCACCAGCAAACGGCTGTCGATTTTATAGGTGCACGCCAATTGAAAGGTGTTATCGCAGCTCTGGACCAAGTAATTAGAGGCGACCAACGCGGCCGCTGCGTAAGTCACTGAGAGCAGAACAATGAACGGCACGACAAACGGCACCAGGCCGTACTGTTCATGGTAGATCCGCGCAAACAAGCGCTCGCACAGCAGCGGGTTTCTTTCCGAGCAGGTCCTCCAGTCATCCGCTGGATTACCCGGACTGATCAGCTTTTCATCTTCAAGCGAATGGATCAGGCTGGTCGACCAGAAGCGTTGCAGGTAGGCCACCAGGGCTGCGCCTTTCAAACTGTTTTGGAATTCGCTGTAGCGGGTAAACCAGCCAAGGCTCAGAAACATGATGAGCGGGGCGCCAGACAATACCGTCGTGAACGCGGCCAATACGATGATAAACAGCAGGATGGGGTGTTCGAATCGCGCCACTTCCAGCATGTAGACCCAGCCGGCCAGATTGACGAGCAACAAAATTGCCGTGAGGAGCAGGGCGCGTTGCAGCGGCTGCAAGTGGGTTTCCTTGAACAGATAAGTCCGGCGTCTACTGCCTGTAGATCCATCCATGGCCTTACTCCTCGGTGGGTTCCGAAAGTAAATCCCGGCTACGACTGACTGGCGGGCACTTCAGCTATTAACACTAGCAACGCATACGAGTTCGTGCAGGAAACCTTTAAAAGCGGTTTAGCGTTAGTCCTGCGGGGCGGGAGGTACTTATCGTCCAGGCCAATGGCTCGGTTGTCGACCATCGTTTGAAACTCAACACTTGGGGGAGAAGTGTAGGCGAGCGTCTGGATTTGTCGTGAAGTCGCATTGATTACAAGCGCTCAATCCCGGGTAAGGCATTTTGCTGGCCCCGGACCTCGAAATTAGTCGCCAGAATCGCTGCACTTTCAGGTGGTTAGGTGGAATTCAATTGCGCAATGTATTGATCTCGTTTGCCCTGGCGAGCGTTGCAATCCCGGTCGAGGCCAAAGAGCTGATGGCCAATGATCGGTATATGTGTAGCTGGGGTGCGGGGACGGCGGCGAGGGCTCAGGAACTCAAGTTGTCGGGTGTTTCTCTGTATGCCGCGCGACAGAAAATCCAGGCTTATTCGTTTACCAAGTCGTGGATGCGAATGCTGGCCATGGGCATCACCGAGCAAACGTATGACAGCAAGTCGCATTTCAAGCCTGAGGCGATCCGCAAGAGCTTCTATGAAGACTGCGTGAAGTATAAGTTGGCGCGCAAATGAGGCGGTTTCAGAGCCGTTCAACCCGCTAGCTGAACCAATGCTGTCGGCTTTCGAAGTTTCATTATGTTTCAGGTATGCCGGCGGCTTAGGATGATGGCTTCAGGTTGTGTATGGCCATGCTGGCAGCCAAAGGGAACGGAAAAATGAAATCGAATCTCTTCAAAGTCGTGTTGATCGCCGGTGCTTTGCTACTGAGTGCGTGTTCCGGTTCCGGTATGAGCACTAGCACTTGCTTCTCGGATGGCTGCCAGCAATTTGATGGCCGCAACGCTAACAAGCTGAATTTTGGCGGCAGCGCCATTGGCAACAACTTCAATGAGTACAGTTCCGGGTTGCTGCACGACTAATTGAAAGAGGCGGGGCAGGTCGCAGAAAGTGCCTGCCCGGGTCATGAAAAAGCCCGCGCAAGGCGGGCTTTGAAAGTTGAGTAGGTGGCCGGTGCTGGTCTCCGGCTTACGAGATTTATCAGGCCTCTCACAGAAAAGTTTTGTGCTTTCCTGCCTCACACGGCATAAGGGCTGGATCTCAGCGCGGAGATCTTTCTAACCGTGTACCCTTCGGAGCGCGCCCCACGCGTCCTCGCTATCCTCTTGCGCATCAGTCTGCGTCTTCACCTACAACATTGAGCATAGCAAAGGGTTTAAATCCCTGGCCGGGCCTTTTTAGACCGATTGTTTTCTAGGCGAAGCGTTGCAGGACGGAACGGTGCTATTGCCAGCCCGGCAATATAGGGCTTCGGTACAAACGCCTGCCATGCTGAAATAGCACCCCGTTTCTGTCAGCCACACCGGAGCCGTTACATGAAGCAAGCCGCAGTACTGACGTTCGCCTTATTGCTCACCTCTGGACTGCTCAGCACCCAGGCAGTCGCGGCCGGCGATGCCGAAGCGGGCGGCAAACTGTTCAGCAAAACCTGCGGCGGCTGCCACCAGGTCGGCGAATCCGCACGGGGCGGTTTTGGGCCGCAGCTCAATGGCATCATCGGACGCACGGCCGGCAGTACGACGGATTACCAATACTCCGATGCGATGAAAAACTCTGGCGTGGTCTGGACCCGAGAAAAACTCGCCGCGTACATCGAAAACCCCAAAGGTGTGGTGTCCGGAACCCGGATGATTTTCTGGGGCATTAGCGATCCGGAAAAGATCGAAAACCTGTTGGCTTACCTTCAGACCTTTCAGCCGCAGTGATCTGAACGCTAGCGAAACCGCGCCGGGATCGCCTCTGCAAACGGATAGTGCAAAAAATACGGCTTGGCTTCGTCGATGACCCGCTGCACTGAGGGCCGATTCATCAGCCTTTCAAAATAGGCGCGCAAGTGGCCGGCGTCGTCGGGAAACTCCACGAGCGTGCTGGCATAAAACAACGCCGGGACCGCCGCGCAGTCGGCCATGCTGAACTCCGCGCTGGCCACCCAGATTCTGGACGCCATCTGGTGCTCGATCATGCGGTACGCCGTCGCCAGCAGGGCGCGTTCTTTGGTCAAATCGCCATGAGTGCCGAACAGGCGATCCGCCACGATCCGCTGCATCGGCGCCTGCACATAATGGTCGAAAAACCGATCCCACAAACGCACCTCCAGCGCGCTCTCCCAATCGGCTGGAACCAGTGGATGTTGCCCCGGATAAAACCGGTCCAGGTACTCGATGATGATCGTGCTCTCCGGCACACTGCGCTGGCGGGCGTGATCGCGGATGACCGGGAATTTGCCGATCGGCCACAGGGCTTGAAGCTCGGCTCTGTCGACCTCGTTCCCCAGATTGATGACCCTTTTCTCGAACTCGCAGCCGTTTTCGTAAAGTGCAATCAGCACTTTGTGGCAGAACGACGAGAGCGGATGGTAGTAAAGCGTCAGCGGCATCTTTCAGTTCCTCGGTGAAAGGGGGAGCGCACGACTTGCAAACAGCAAACCCTTTTGAGTATCGATCATGCGCCAGGTAACTGGATTTCTTTCGACCCAACGGTCGTTAATTGCCTGGAGGAACGTCGTCTGTCAGCTTTACTCAAGGGTCGGCAATCATCACCAAGAGGTGGCAAGCATGAAGAAGGACACGAGCGGCGCAAGCGAAGCGGCGGCGGGTGAGGCAGCTTCTTCGCTGATCGACGAGCGAATCAGGGAACTGGGTGATTGGCGGGGTGACACGCTGGCGCAGATCCGCGCGATCATTCACAAGGCCGACCCCGAAGTGGTCGAAGAAGTGAAGTGGCGGGGCGTCCCGGTGTGGTCCCACGCGGGCATCCTGTGCACCGGTGAAACCTACAAGGCAGCGGTGAAAATGACCTTCGCCAAGGGCGCTGCGCTGGAGGACCCTTCAGGCCTGTTCAACTCCAGCCTGGAAGGCAATACCCGGCGTGCCATCGATATTCATGAGGGCGAAAAGATTAATGAAAGTGCGTTGAAGGCGCTCATTCGTGCCGCCGTGACGCTTAACACCACGAAGCGGGCTAAATGAACGCCACCCTCACGGCGCGATGAAGTCGCGTATCGCCCGAATGGTCTGGGCAGACGCTTCTTCCATCAGCCAATGGCCGGCCCCCGGCACCACGACTTCCGTGACCGTGTCTGCGGCATTGCGCATCACGATAGCTTCGTTGTTGCCGAAGGACTTTTCACCGCCGACGGCCAATACCGGCATCGTCAGTCGCGTCTTCATCGACGCCTCATTGTCCACGGCATCCTGACGAATGCTGCGGAACTGCGCGAACGCCGCACGCATGGCGCCGGGCCGGGCGTAGAGCTTGGCGTAATGCTGGCGGGTGGCTTCATCCACTTTGCCGGGATCACCCGCGAACTCATTCCAGAAACGATCCAGGTAAATACGCTCACGACCGGCGACCAGACGTTCGGCATCCGGCCCGCCAAAGTCGAAATGCCAAAGCATCGGTGAGCGGACAATCTCGTTCCAGGGAGGGATGCCCGGCACCGGCGCGTCCATCACCACCAGACGATCGGTTCGCTGCGGGTAACGCGCGGCGTAGGCGAAGGCGACCATGGTGCCAATGTCGTGGCCGATCACCACCGAATGCTCAATACCCAATGCGGCCAACACCCCACGGATATCGCCGCCCTGGGTCTTCTTGTCGTAGCCGCTGTCCGGGATCGACGACAAGCCCATGCCGCGCAAGTCCGGCACCACGACGGTGTGGTCCTTGGCGAGGTCGGCGGCCAGTGGCGCCCACATGTCACCGGTGTCACCGAAGCCATGCAACAGCACCACGGCTGGGCCTTTGCCTCCGACGCGCACATGCATCGTGACGCCTTCTACGGAGATGTCCTGAGTTTTGAAGGCGGCGGGGAAGGGCGTCACCTCGGCCTGTGCCGGCAGACTTAGGGCGAACAGCATAAAAGCGGTCGACAAGGCGCGGATCATGACGGTGTCTCCGGAGGGGCAGGAAAAGGTGCCGATCCGATGAGCGTAGACGGTTCGATTGTGAGCAATCGTCCCTCTTGAGGTAGCCAGAAAACCTACTCAATAACCAACCTGAATAAAAATTAATTTTGCGGGGAACAGGGTGAACGGTCGAGCGCTACAGAATGAGTTCAACCCCACCAACAGTGTGTCGGTTAAATAATCGAGGTTTAACAGGCTATGAACCGCCCATCTCCCACGACAGCAAACTACAGCATTGCGTTGGTTAACTATAAAACACTTGAACTGACTAAAACCTGTCTCGCGTTTTTGCAGGAGGCGTTGCGAGGGACGGGGGTTCCTGTGATTGTGGTTGATAACAACTCCAACGATGCGAGCAGCGATTACCTGCGAACACTGGACTGGATTCAACTGATCGAACGGAAAAGCGCATACCCTGAGGCGGGAAATATTGCCCATGGCCGGGCACTGGATCTCGCTTTGGAACATGTTGAAACCGACTATCTGTTTCTGTTGCACACCGATACGTTTATTTACGACCCGGCGGTGTTCGCCATGATGATCGGTCAGTGCACTGGCCCGCACAAAGTTGCTGCTGTGGGATGCCTGGAACAATTGGATCGAGGCATCGCTCGTTCAACTTGGCGGATGATTTCACGGTTTTTCAAGCACTACACTCGACGGAGTCTGTTAGCGCTGGGCTTCAAGTCAAGAGCACCGAAACCGTATAGAGAAACGCACCTGAAGAGCTTTTGTACGCTATGGAACGCGGCGCTTATCAAGAAATGCGGGTTTCACTTTCAAATGGATGATCGTAATCCAGGTTATGAGTTGCAAGATAGAATGGTTGCGCGGGGCTATCAGGTGGGTTTTATATCGCCGCGAAAGATGTTTAGTTATCTGGATCATATTCAAAGTGGCACCGTTTCAGCGATGGGCGGATATTCGCGCAATCACCGAAGGGTCAAGATGTATGAGCAGATCACCCGAGAGAGGACATTGAAGGCTTGCTAGTTTGATAGCGCCAGCTCCACCTTGCCATCGGCCAGGCGCCGATTTGCCCTCGAACAGGGCGAGGGTGACTTCCGGATGGCGCCGACGAAAGCCGCTCAGCAGTCGCGCGCGTAATACGATCCCAGGTCCTGGAAGCAATCAGGCTCAGTGACCCGCGCACCACCTGTTGCTGCTCGCCCTTGCCACTGATGGCCGTGGCCAGGTTGAGCATGTCGCGCGCCTGTTCGAGCATTTTGCGCCCCGCTGGGTCAATTCCAGGCCTTGGATGACCTGGCGATGAAAGAGCTTTTCACCCGGGCTCGCCTCCAACTGTGATAACGCCAGCGATACCGACGGCTGGGAAATGTGCTTGGTGCGCGGCGCAACACTGACACTGCCCTGCTCGGCGGCGATGAAATACTCCAACTGGCGGAAGGTGAAGCCGATCATCGCAATGCCCCCTCTCGGATGCTTGAACCAACAGCTGCGCCGCTACCCCGCCAGAGCCGGGTTCAACGCCGCTGGCGTACGCCAGGGTATATCGGCCCAGGCACCGCTGCCGGGCGCCAGCAACTGGCGCAGATGCTGCTCGTGGAACGCTTCGCCCAGCGAGTCGACGCGAAACGCCGCAACCCACTGCTCGCGCCCCAGCTTGTAGGCTTTGCCGAAATCTTCCCAACTGTCGAAACAGTCCTGCGCCCGCTGCGCATTGAGCAGCAGCACACGCCAGGCGAGATCGGGCTCGAGCCAACGCATCAGCAGCGCACAACGGACCAGAAACGCCACCCGCGCGCAGGCAAAGGCCATGGCCGCACGCGGCTCATCGCCGGCCGTCAGCGCCTGCAGGTCGAGGCTGTACCATTGCTGTTCGAGGGTCGCACTGAAGTGCGCCCGCACCGCCTCGTCATTGCAATTGCTGCGTATCCCGGCCTGGTGCAGCAACGCTGCCCGCAGGATCTTCTGCGCTTGCTCGGTGAAGTGACCGCACGCCGGCGAGTAGAAGCCCTCGATTTCCATCGTATCGGCCATGGGCCTGGCCAGCAGCAGCGACCAGTGCTTACGCTGGCTGAACAACGGCGCGGCGCGTGGCCGGAATGCTCGCCACAACAACCAGGTTGAAACAACAACGGCGATAAACAAAAACATGTTGTTCTCCTTACCTTGCCCGGGCCTGCCAGGCCTGGATTTCCTCGACCTGGGGCGAGGTCATGTCAGGCCACGGCACGCCTTCGGTGAGGTACAGCGGATCATTGGGCTGACGCTCAAGGCGCTTGCTGAAGATATGCCGGGTGGCGTACTTGACCGACACCGCCTGCGGGGCAACCTGCAAGAACTGCTGCGGCTGACGCCCGGCCACCAGCCATTCGACCATGGCCGAAGGCGCATCGAGGCGCTCGTACAGTTGCGGATAACGGGCCACCAGGCGAGTCTGGGCGGTCGGGTCGCTGACCTCTTCGATACGCAGCCAGCCGACTTCGGTGCGCGCGATGCCGATGGCGATGCAGTCGGCGGGCGTCTGCTGGTCGGTGCCCAGGGCATTCAGGCACTGCAGCAGGTCCTGGTAATAGCGCTCGACCGGCGGCCGGTTCTGCTTGCCCTTGACCTGCTCGACGGTCAAGGTGCCGTCGGCCTGGACGATCAGGCTGATGGTGATGTGTGGCTGGCCCTGGCCGTCGCGAAAGCTGAACACGCGCATGCGCCGCTGCTCCACCGCTTCGGCATAGCGCTCGCCGTAGCCGCCGGTCAAGGCGCGTCGATCGGCGAACTGGCCCAGGCAGTGGCGCATCACGTAGCTTTCAAAGGCCATTTCCGCGCGCAGCAAAGAACTCTCGGGGCGCAGCTCCAGCAATACGTGCTCAGCTGTGGTCACCCGCGTGAGCAAGGCCTCGGGCTGGCTCACGCGCCAGCCCTGCTCGACCCGCGCAGCCATCTGCGCGTGTTCCTTTTGCCACAGCGCCAACGCCTGCGGGCAGTTGATACGGTCGAGCTTGCCGGCCAGCGCCGTGCCCTGACGCGAGGTCAGGAACTCCACCAGCAAGGCCTCCTGGGCCAGCAGTGGCGCCTGCTGCGGATCGACCCAGACCAGCGGCGCAAGCGCCTGCTGCGAATCTTTACCGGCGTCGCTTAAATGCCTGGCCACCCATGACGACGGCTCGGTTCCCAGTGCCTCGGCAGCTTGCTCCAGGGTCAGGATCCGCCGCGCAGGCTGGAAGTTACCGACCAGATGACGGTAGAAATGGTTGAGCAACCATTTGCCCACCTCTGGCGCATCACCACGGGCCTTGCTGCGCTCGGCAATGCCGCGTTTGAGTTCACTGGCATTGAGCGCATTGCGAGGGGCGTAACCGGACGGTTGCAGCTCCGGTGTCACTTCCATATTTGCCACCAGGCCTTGCCGGCCGGTTTTTCCGAAGCCTGCAGCTCGGCGATGCTCTGGCGGAAGATTTCATTGTTGCCCTGGTCAACGTCGTTGTTCGGATCACTGCGCAGGATGGCGCGCTGGTAATAGGCCAGGGCCTCTTCCTTGCGCCCGAGGCCCTTGAGCACATCGCCGGCGCAGCCCAGCAGGGAGGGTTCGTCGCGTTCATTGATGTGCGGCGCGTAACGCAGCCACAGGCTGGTGGCCGCCTCCGGCAGGCTGTACGACAGGTACATGGCAACTTTCGTCCGTGCGAACAGTGGCGAGTACTCCAGCTCCTTGTCGCTGATTCCGCGCTCTTCCTGCCATTTGAGAATACGCTCCAGCCAGATCAGAATCTCGCGTTCGCGGTCCAGGCGGTACAGGGCGCGGGTGACGTCCTGCAGGTATTCTTCCGGGTCGTGGCGGCTGTAGCCACAGTCGGCTGCGTAGTGCCAGAGCTGTTCGGCGGCTTCGGTGATGCCCGGGTTATCCTTCAGCAGAATGCGGTTGTGGAGGATGCCCTGATAATGTTCTGCGAACGAGCTGGCGGCGATGCCGCGGGTATGCAGCTCAAGGGCCTGGTCATACATGCGTTCGTCGTTGTAGCAGCGGTAGTTGATCGCCAGGTTGTTGCACAGCATCGAGTACAGGTGCGCGCAGGCATCGAAGCGGTGCCCGCGGCCGCTGGCGAAGCATTGCTCCATACGGGCCTGGCCGTGTTCGTAGGCAACCTTTTGAACTTCGCGCAGCAGCGACCAGGCCTGATCTGCCTCCTCGCTCGAGAGCTTCTCGACGTGCGTTTCGACCAGGTCCTCGATGGCGTTCGCGAACTGGTAGTAGTACATGCCACTGGCCATTGGCGGCAAGGGTTGGCGCAGGGCATCGATAATGCCGAACACACTGGCATGGGCGCTGAACAGGCTGTAGGCGCTGCGGTTGTCCTGCATATCGCCGGCCGGGACGGCCTCGCGCAGCATTGTAAGCTCGGTGTTGGCGTCGATGCGCTCGGCCTGGCGTTCACGCACTGCTATCAGGCGGGTGATCCACGGATGGTTCGGCGCGCGGCGCCGGGCTTCTGCAAGGGCCTGGGCGAAGACGTTGTCGATTTGCTCAAGGTCATGGCGCGCGGCATGCAGTGCATCGAGCAGCGGGCCCTGGGACGGCGTCGACTCGTCACGCCACGGCAGGCCGGAAATGAACCGCTCCAGCACCGCTTGATCGTCACAGGCACGCATCACGCACAACGGCCACCATGCGGACTGGTCCTCGGCATCGAGCAGGCGATCGTGTACCCAGTAGGCCGTGCCCGGCCACATTTCGCCGCGCATTTCATAGATTTCCATGAACGCACGTTGCCCGGCCTCGTCGATCTGACCGTTATCAAGCAGCCAGGGCAAATGGAAATCAACGAAGTTGTCACCGCCGCTGGATTCCAGGCTCAGGGCCGCCACTTCACAGATTTTCAATGCGCCGACCAGGTCGCCCTGGGCCTGCAGTGAACGGGCGGCCAGACGCGCCAGGCGCACTTCCCATTCCCGGCGCTGGGGCAGCGACAATTCGGCGATCAACTGCACCACAGGTTGCTCGAACATCGCTAGGCGCAACGGCACGATTTCGATCAGCGCATCGCCCAGCCACAGCCAGTCGTTACCGTCGACATCCTGATCTTCGCCGGCGGTGCGCAACGCGGCAATTGCCGCCAGCGCGGCTTCGCGAGCCTCTTCGTCACGTTCATGGGCGGCCAGCACCCGGGCCTGGCGCCGGTGTTGATCGGCATCGTCCCAGGCCCGCAGGGCGTGACGGCCGGGGTTGATCAGGGCCAGGGTGTGACGCACCTCGATGGCCTTGAGGGCGACGTCGAGGGTGGTGTGCTGCAGATCGTCGAAAATGCGGTAGCGCCGGTACTGCTCGATGTCGAACGGCAGCGGCTCGCTGGTCAAGTGCTGCAGGGTGTCGAGCGCCTGCAGCAGGCCCTGCTCGTCTTTGAAGTAGTTGCCCAGCCGCAGTTGGTGGATCAGCAGGTTGACCTTGAGTTCGTTGCGCGCGTCGTCAGGCGTAGCCTCGATCAGTGCCTGGCCGTCGTCTGCCAGTACCGCTTTGGCCGCGTCAGCGTCACCGGCGTTGACCCACAGCACGTGCAGACGGTCGATCGACCCCAGCGAGGCCGCCTTGAGCGGTTGGGCGCGCAGCTGGCCCAGCAGGTAGTCGACACCGTGTTCCTGATGCTCGACCTCAAGACGGTCCATGAATTGATCCAGCTGGATACCGGACAGCACGGTGCTGTTTTGCGTCATTGTGAACTCCATTTGCGAATGACTGTGCATCGCCCGATGCGTCCTGCGCAGCGCCCTTGAGTGGGGCAGCGGGTACCCGCGTACGTCTGCCTTGGACAGGCAACGATGACGAAAGGGATCGGGCAATACAACGAGGTGCCGCACGCTACCAGTTGGTGTTTGAAAAACCAAGAGCGTGCGGGGGGCGAAGTCAGTGATTAACGTGCAAACAGCGGATCGACACTGTGAATCTCCCCTGGATTGGTAGGCACCTTCGAATGGCTGCTTCTGGCCAGAAAGCGGACTCGTCTGTCGCGTCCATTGCCCCGGCAACCAGCCTTAGGCATCATTATTCACCCGCTACAAGGAAGAGCTCCCATGACAGCAACCACTCTGCATCTGATGTGCGGCAAGATCGCTTCGGGTAAATCGACGCTGGCCAAAGCACTTGCCGACCAGCACGCGGCGATTCTTCTCAGCGAGGACCGATGGCTTTCGCAACTCTATCCGCAAGAGATTCATTCGGTGACCGATTACGTTCGATACGCACTGCGTGTACGTGAAGTATTGGGGCCGTTGGTCGTCGACATGCTGACGGCAGGTGTTTGTGTGGTCCTTGATTTCCCGGCAAACACGGTCGCGAATCGCGAGTGGCTGCGTACCTTGGCAGAGCGTGCTCAGGCGCAGCATTGCCTGCATTATCTGGATGTGGATGACGATACTTGCCGAGCCAGATTACGTGTACGGAACGCGACAGGCGATCACGATTTCGCAGCGACGGATGCCGAGTTTGATCTGATCACCAGCTACTTCAAAGTTCCTGAGGCGCAAGAGGGACTGGCTATCGTTGTTCATTCGTAGAACCGTTTTTGCACGCACCGCCGACGAAATCGAAGTGAACCCGGGGCGCTTTGAGGATTAGATGGCGTGAAGGGTGGGAGTGGGGCGTATAACGCCCCAATCCCGCCCGTTCTATTACTTGCCAGTCGACAATGGCGGTGTGCGAGGAGGGACCAGGCGCTTCGTCCCCGTCGACTCATACGCCGAAGCCAACCGCAGCAACGTCGAATCGTCATACGCACGACCCGCAAAGGTCAGCCCGACCGGCATGCCGATGTCCGCCATGACACCCATCGGCACAGTCACCGTAGGCACACCGAGGTGGCGGATTGCGAGGTTGCCGTTGGCGACCCAGATGCCGTTGCTCCAGGCGATGTCCGCAGACGTCGGATTGACATCGCAATCCGCCGGGCCGACGTCGGCGACGGTCGGAAAGAGCACCGCGTCGAGGCCGAGCCTATCCATCCAGTGTTCAAGGTCGAGTCGACGGGTCTGTTCAAGCCCGCGGAGTCCGTCCGGCACGCTGCTGATCTGGTTCCACGGGGTGATGCCGCGCTCGGCCATCCGCACGTATTCGTCCATGCCGGCGGCGAGGTCGCCTTCACGGTTGGGGAGGGTGCCTGGGTCGTGCGGGAAGATCAGCGGTCCGTCCACGTCGACCAGACGATTGAGTTTCGGATCGCCGTTGGCCTGCAGGAAATCATCAAACGCCCAGGCCGTCAGGTCCCACAGTTCATGGTGCAGGAATTCCTTGGAAACGATGCCGCGATTGAACACTGTCGGCGCGCCAGGACGATCGCCTTCGCAATTGGAGACCAGCGGGAAGTCGACTTCAATCACTTCGGCGCCCGCAGCTTCGAGAGCCTGGCGAGCCTGCTTCCAGAGCTCGATCACCGAAGCGCGGGTGTTGATCCGTTGTCCCGTCGGGCCACCGATGCCCGGCGCTTCAGACGTGCCCGCTTCGGGGTCCGCGTTGATGTACATGCGGGGAACGCCGAGGCGTTTTCCAGCGAGCGCATCGGACGTTACGGCAAGCTCAGCGTAGGAGGCCGGGCGCACCGAGGCGACGCTCGGAATCGGCACCCACGGTTGCATCCGCCACAAATCGCCCCGTGTGTCGGGATCCTCCGCGACCACTACGTCGAGCACTTCGAGCAGGTCAGCCATGGTTCTGGCAAACGGTACGACAACGTCCATGGTCGGCGTCAACGGCCAGTTGCCGCGCACCGAGATTACGCCGCGCGAAGGCGTGTAGGCACACAAGCCATTGTTCGAGGCCGGGCCGCGTCCGCTCGACCAAGTCTCTTCCGCCAAACCGAATGCCGCGAAACTCGCCGCGGTAGCGGTACCGGCGCCGTTCGATGAGCCGGAAGCGAAAGGCGCGGTCAGGTAGTGCGCGTTGTACGGGCTCTCGGCACGGCCATAGACCCCGCGTTGCATCCCGCCATTCGCCATCGGCGGCATGTTGGTCTTGCCCAGGCAAATCGCCCCGGCCGCGCGCAGGCGTTCGATGGTAAACGCATCGCGATACGCAATCAGGTTGGCGAAGGCGGGGCTGCCGGAAGCGGCGGTGAGCCCCTTCACCAGATAACTGTCCTTGGCCGTGTAGGGAATGCCATCGAGCGGACCGAGCGTTTCGCCTTTGGCCCGACGAGCATCGGACGCCTGCGCTTCGTTCAGCGCCTCGGGATTACGCACCACCAGCGCGTTGAGGGCGGTGGGTGTGTCGGGGCCGTCGTAGGCATCGATCCGGGCAAGATAGGCCTGCACCAGTTCAACCGCCGTGGTCTGGCCGGATTCGAGCGAGGCACGCAATTGCGCAATGGAAACTTCGGTGACCTCGATCATGCTGTTACCGCCGGCGGCTGACGGAGGACGCGGGGAATGCTGCTCTGAAAATGGGTGCTCATCTTGGCTCTCGTTGCACTGATTTCTTGGCAGGGTCTGGGCCTGCACACTTAGCGCTCTATTTAACACCAAGCCGGAATCGGTGTAACGGTTCGCCTGCCGGTTGTGTCGTCATGAAGAAGCGGCAGGCGATGGCTTTCGCAGGTCGGATCAGCTGCCGTTGGTGTCTGGAAGTCTGGCAATCACCTTGATCTCAAAATCAAAGCCATACAGCCACGTGACGCCGACGCCCGTTAGTGTCGGGTGCGGCGCATTGCCCCAGAACTCAGGCACGATCTTCCAGATCGTTTCGAACTTCTCTGCGGGGTCGACAATGAAGACAGTAACGTCAATCACGTCATCGAAGGTGCAACCGGCCGCTTCCAGAATCGCGTTCAGGTTGTTGAAGGCGAGCCGGACCTGAGCCTCCAGGTCGGGTTCGGGCGAGCCATCTTCGGTGCTACCGACTTGTCCGGAGACGAACAAAAAGCCATTGGACTTAATCGCCGGCGAGTAGCGATTGCGCTCATAAAGTGCCTGGCGTCCAGGCGGAAAAACCACGTCACGCGGTGTCATACAGTGTCTCCATCAACGGGTCAGAACCGACCCGACATTAACGATGAAGCGACTTTAAGAGCTTGTGCATGGCCGATAAACGAGCAACTCTAGCTATCACTGTTTGCAAATCCCAAACAATCCAATCGTTATCCGGGGCAGCAATGGACCGTTTTGATGCGATGCAGGCCTTTGCCCGGGTGGTGGAAACCGGCAGTTTCACCAAGGCCGCTGACACCCTGCACATGAGCAAGACCAGCGTCACGCAACTGGTGCAGCAGCTGGAAGCACGGTTGCGCGTCAAGCTACTCAACCGCACGACACGCAAGGTCAACGTCACGGCGGATGGCGCGGTCTATTACGAACGCGTGGTCCGGCTGCTGGCCGACATGGACGATGCCGAGACCAGCCTGTCTAACGCCTCGACGCTGCCAAGAGGCCGTTTGCGTGTGGACGTGCCCAGCCCACTGGCGAGCATGATTCTGGTGCCGGCGTTGCCCGCGTTTCACGCGCGATACCCCGACATCCAGATCGACATGGGTGTTAGCGATCGCATCGTCGATATGATCGGCGAAAACGTGGATTGCGTTGTGCGTGGCGGCGAGCTGACGGATCAGTCGCTGATGGCCCGGCGGGTAGGGGACCTTCAGCTTGGCGTATTTGCGGCGCCGAGCTACCTGGAACGCCTCGGCACGCCGTCGCACCCGCAGGAGCTGGAAGATTCCGGGCATCGTATCGTCGGCTTCCTGTGGGCGCGCACCGGTAAAGCCTTGCCCTATGCAATGCGCCGCAGCGGCGAAAGTGTCCATATCAAAGGTCGCTACGTGCTGGCGGTCGACGATGGCAACGCCTACCTGGCGGCCGGCCTAGCTGGCATGGGCGTGCTTTGGATGCCGGACTACATGTCCAAGGCCCACGAAGCGCGCGGCGAACTGGTGCGCCTGTTCGAGGATTGGCGTCTTGATCCAATGCCGATCTACGTGGCGTTTCCGCCGAACCGGCATATCAGCATCAAGTTGCGAGTATTCATCGATTGGGTGGCGGAGTTGATGGCGCAGCATGCGCCGATCACCGGGCCGGCATGATTTGTCAGGCGATTTCGTTTTGAGGCGCGCTCATGTCCTTTTGGCGCTATCTACTGGCTTATTGGCGTTAGTCGGTCATCGGCCGGCGCGTTAGAGTGGTCGCAATGTTCCTGGCGCCCCGGATGACCCTACTGATGACCCGCCCTCGATTCTTACCGGACAACTTCACCCTGACCCTGGTCAGCGTGGTGATTCTCGCCAGCTTCCTGCCGGCCAGCGGCCAGGTCGCGGTCGGCTTTGGCTGGCTGACCAACTTCGCCATTGCCCTGCTGTTTTTTCTGCATGGCGCCAAGCTGTCGCGCGAATCGATCATCGCCGGCGCCGGCCACTGGCGCCTGCATTTGCTGGTGTTCAGCCTGACTTTTGTTCTGTTCCCGCTGCTGGGCCTGGCACTCAAACCTGTGCTGTCGCCGCTGGTCGGTAACGATCTGTACATGGGCATGCTTTACCTCTGCGCGCTGCCCGCCACCGTACAGTCGGCGATTGCCTTCACCTCTCTGGCGCGAGGCAACGTGCCGGCGGCGATTTGCAGTGCGGCGGCGTCCAGCCTGTTCGGGATCTTTCTCACGCCGTTGCTGGTGACGTTGCTGTTGAACGTACACGGCGAGGGCAGCTCGACCCTCGATGCGATTCTGAAAATCAGCGTGCAACTGTTGCTGCCGTTCGTTGCCGGGCAGATCGCTCGGCGCTGGGTCGGCAACTGGGTGGCGCGCAACAAGACCTGGCTGAAATTCGTTGATCAGGGCTCGATCCTGCTGGTGGTCTACGGTGCTTTCAGCGAGGCCGTGAACGAAGGTATCTGGCACCAAATCCCGCTCTGGGAACTGGCCGGGCTGGTGGTCGCTTGCTGTGTCGTACTCGCGCTGGTATTAATCGCGTCCACTGTGCTGAGTAAAGCCTTCGGCTTCAATCAGGAAGACCGCATCACCATCCTCTTCTGCGGCTCGAAGAAAAGCCTGGCAACCGGTGTGCCGATGGCCCAGGTGCTGTTCGCTGGCAGTACGTTGGGCGTGTTGATTCTGCCGTTGATGTTGTTTCACCAAATTCAATTGATGGTCTGTGCGGTGTTGGCGCAGCGCTATGCCAATCGCACGGAAACGGTGGCTGAAATGATGGGGCAGGTGGATCCTTGATCGCCGCGGACCTTCTCAGTGCCCGCAATCGCCTTTCCTCAGGTCTAAAAAGATGTTCAAAGTCAACACCGACATGGCGGTCTTATTAGTGTTGCTCACCTGTGCAAATCAGGCCTTGGGAGCGGACCTGGCGCCGCCCGACATCAACGTATTGGCATGGCCGCGCATGTCCTCAAGCGAGTTTGGTTGCTACATGGAGAAGACGCTCGGGCATCGGGACAAGCGCTTCAACTGCGCCTTGAAGGGCTACGAAAATCAAGGCGATCCGTGCAACAACCCCGATGCCTACGAAGAAGGCCCAGACTTTCCCGCAAGCCTGGCGGCCAGGATTCACCCGCTCGCGACGCAGGTGCAACTGAACTGGGAGCATGGGGAATTGCAACAGGTCACGATCATGCTCAAAGGAATACTGAACGAGGTCGAGGTGCGCAAGGCGTTTAAATTACCTGCTACCGAAGGCTATAAGTTATCCGAAACAGAGCGGCGGTCCCTGCCGGCAAACATCATGGACACCAATGTCCAGTTTGAAACGATCAATAGTTCGCTGGGCAAAGACCCTGCTGATTCGTCCCAAGGGCTTACTTCGGTCGTGCTGACCGGCTTCGATCATATGGGGGCGGGCGACGTCGACTGCAGCGCCGATGAGTGACGTCCAATGGATTTTTGCTCACTACTGGCCAGGTTATGCAAGAGCTCATGGCTGTGCATCATGACACTCTGTTGTAGCCGGCCAATAGCTTGAAGAGCTGTACTCGACCCCCCATTGACCCTCTCTGGTCTATCCACATCGCTATCGACTCGATGGCGCCAGCAAACGCGGGCCGGTTGAATCCACAGCCGATTGCTGTCTTTCGCAACGGGTTGTAATCGACCTAAGCGGATTGTCATCACAAGGTTGGACCCACTGATTTCCCGCCACAATCAGGGAGGGACCGCGTGTTTTAAACCTGCCTAATGATTACCTCACTCCTCACGCCAGCGGCTTTCATCGCTTCGGACCAGGTTCGATTCGTAAGCCCCTGACACCGCGGAATGCCTGCCTTTGTGGCTTGGTAATGATCTCAAGTGTTAATGACTAAAATCTCAATATTGAAATATATCTCAATATTGCATACCTTGGTGATGCCTGACGATGAGACCTGCGCGCCTCACGACTTCAATCACAACAAGGGCTCGAGATGAACAACAACAAGAAAGATTACGAATTGCCTCCCTACGCCGTCGATGTGCTGGTCGTCGGTAACGGTCCGGTAGGCGCGACAATCGCGGCGCTGCTCGGCCGCTACGGGGTTACGACCCTGGTGCTGGACAAGCTCCATGAAATCGTACTGATGCCTCGTGCCATTGCTCTGGACAACGAGGCCCTGCGCATCCTGCAACTCGCCGGATTGTCGGAGGACGCTTTCGAGAAGATCGTGATCCCGGAAGTGAAGATGCACTCTCCGGTGCTCGGGCAATTCGGTCGAGCCAATACAGAAGGGTGTATTGACGGCCATCCCAAACTTGTGACGTTCTATCAACCCGACCTCGAACGAGCGATGCGTGGCCAGGTGTCCCGACTGAAATCAGTGACCAGTCTGGGTGGTTTCGAGCTGGAGACTCTGGTTGAGGAAGCGGATTGCGTGGTCGCCACCGTACGGGATCAAAATGGGCACTCGCATTCTGTTCGCGCCCAGTACCTAATCGGTGCGGACGGTGCTAGTTCCAGGGTCAGAGCGCTGATCGGCCAGGAGTTCGAGGGACAAACCTATGCAGAGGACTGGCTGATTGTCGATGCCAAGAACCGGCATCAGTCAGCCATTGATCACATTGAGTTTATCTGTGATCCGCGGCGGCCCACGCCGCATATGCCGGCCCCCGGTGGAAGGGAGCGCTGGGAATTCATGCTGCAACCCGGCGAATCCCGGGAGGAGCTGGAAAGCCCGGAAAGCATCGCCCGGCTCATTGCTCCATGGGTTAATCCGTTGGAGTTGGAAATCGAGCGCAAGGCGGTGTATCGATTCCACGCGCGTTGCTGCAACCGATTCAGCAAGGGACGTACTTTCCTCGTCGGCGACGCGGCACACGTCACCCCGCCCTTTGTCGGGCAAGGTCTCGTCGCGGGCCTTCGTGATGGTGCCAATCTTGCCTGGAAGCTGGCGTGGGTCCTTCGTGGCCATGCCGCGCCTGCGATACTCGATACCTATGACGTAGAGCGCCGCCCGCATGCTCAGGCGATGATCAATCTGGCAAAACTCATGGGCCGTCTGGTAATGCCCAAGAGCAAGGTCGCGGCTTTCTTCATCCATGGCCTAATGCGCATGCTGGCGTTGACTCCAGCTACCAGAAGGTACTTCGAGCAGTTGGACATCAAGCCGAAGAACACTTTCATGCACGGCCTGTTCGTGCCGCATCGGCGGGGTGACAAACTGGTGCGCGGCAGCCTGTTTCCCCAAGCGTGGGTTCGCACCCTGCAAAAGCAGATAAAGCTGAGTGATGATGCTCTGGGAGACAACCTAACCCTGGTTGGATTTGGTGTTGATCCATTGTCACTGCTCACCACTGATCAGATCGTTTTCTGGGAAAAGATGGGCGGTCACTTCTTAGCGGTCAGACCCCGCGGCCAACGTTCCGGCGGCAGCTGTGACTTCATCGAAGACATGAACCATGAGATCTTGCCTCTAGCTGCTAAAGGAACGCTCGTCGCTGTTCGTCCTGACCGTATCATCATGCACCACGCCCCTTGCACAGAGGCCGGCAAACTCCTTCGAGACTGTAGGGGGCTGCTGATGAGTGAGGACGCCACTCCTGACTGCGTTTCCATTACTATCAACGAGCCGATTAGATTACGAGCTTGATCATGGACTCCCCCACACCTCCTTTAGAAGCTGCTGCGCCAGAACCTCTCACCAGGGGGCACAAGAAACGCGAGCGCACCCGTCGCGGTCTGGTCGACGCGGCATTGCGACTTGTCGCACGTAAGGAGGTGGGGGAGATCGCATTGCTCGAAGTCGCCGCCGAGGCGGCGGTATCGAACGGCACTATCTACAACTATTTTCGAACGCGCGACGAAGTTCTCGAAGCGGTGGGCATTGCCATGGCCGCCGAGTTCTCTGACGCCATTTCTGTCCTGAACGCTGATGTGCATTGCGGTGCACAACGGCTTTCGATTGGTGTACGCATGTTTGTGTGTCGGGCTGCAGCTGACCACCAATGGGCGAATGCGCTATTGCGCATCATCCATTTCGACCAGGCCATGCGCTCGCGCTTGGCTACTCATGTCATGGGGGATCTGCGTGAGGGGCTGCGTGCAGGAACGTTGGCTTATGAGGACGAAGGGATCGCCCTTGATTTGGTCTTATCGTGCACAACCGGAGCGATGCGCTCTGTTGTCGAAGGACGTGCAGTGGTTGAGCACGATGTGCGGGTCGCCGAAATGATTCTCCAGGCCTTGGGCGTAACGCCTGCCAAAGCCCGGAAAATTGCCGTGAAGCCACTACCCACCTGATCTGAGGTCTTTCTTGATCGGTCAGACGTTATTAATCCATTGCCGATAACGCTTCGCCTGGCGTCGAGATTTCAGCTGGTTGCTGATCAATGCCATGAACGGTGACATCCCAGGTCGTATCCGCTTCCCTTGACTCAGCAAGCCAAGCTGCTTTCTGATTAGCGACGCCACTGCAAGCGAAGCCAGCGCCTTGTTCTTCCAGCGGACGACGATGGGCTCTACTTCGGTGTTCTGACCTGCCATCCACTGGCTGGGCAGGGTCGGCTCAATGGCCGACGCCGTGGCAAGTCCGACCATCGACACCGAGCCGCTCACCACTCGCTCCGCGACTTCCTTCCTGCGTACGCCACCCGCAACCATCAGCGGCATGTCCGCGATTTTTCCTATCCTCTCCGCGAATTCGAGAAAATAGGCCTCTCGAGCCAGACTGCTGCCATCGCGGGTCTGCCCCTGCATCGCCGGACTTTCGTAGCTGCCACCTGACAGCTCGACCAGGTCGACCGCCTTGGCGTTAAGCATTTCCACCACGCGAGCCGCATCCTCGGCATCGAAACCGCCGCGCTGAAAGTCCGCGGAATTGAGCTTCACAGCGACGCAAAAAATCGGTTCCACGCGCTGACGTATGGCGTCGATCGTTTTCAGGAGGATTTGCGCACGATTTTCCAGGCTGCCACCCCAGCGGTCGTCACGCCGGTTGGTCAAGGGCGACAGGAATTGGCTGAACAGATAGCCATGGGCCGCATGAATCTCCACCCCCGTAAATCCGGCGCGCTCTGCCAGCACGGCCGCTTGGGTATAGCGCTCAATCAGTTCCTCGATCTCCTGCTCATCCAAAGCCCTGGGTGGTACAAAAGCTTTAGATAGTCCGGGGAAATCGACCGCAACAGCGGAGGGGCCTCTTGCCGGCTGTCCCATTGAGGCCAATAGCTGCCGTCCGGGATGATTGATCTGCATCCAGGCCTGGGCCCCACGACTGCGGCAAGCTTCGGCCCATAACTGGAAATTCCGCAGGTTTCGATCATCCTCAAGCACTACGCCCGCGGGTCCGGTCAAAGCGTGGCGATCAACCATCACGTTACCCGTGATGATCAGGCCGGCCCCACCTTCTGCCCAGCCCCGATAAAGCCTGGCCAACGCTTCCCCTGGAGCGTGATTCTCATTGGCAAGGTTTTCCTCCATGGCAGCCTTGGCGATTCGATTCGGAATCACTACACCATTTGGCAATCGAAGCGGTTCAAAGAGCTTGGAGCCGGTCATATTCTGTCCTTCAGTTAACGATAAATGGACGGCCTTCATTCAAACGGCGACGCCTCTGGCGAAACGTCATCTTCGGGCTACGTCGGTGTACCTGGGGCTGGGGAATTCCCGATAGATGGCTTTGAATGAATCATTTAGCGACTGCATCCGCTTACACAAATCTGAACATTCGTGTTCAATTTGGTCAATGTGCAGGTATCTGAAACGTGCCGGATGGCCTCGCAAATCTTTTGCTAAATAAGATAAAAAGGTTCTTTGCGGTTTTTATTTGAAAAAACAGCTTTGTTTTCAAAAAACAGGATTGACGTCAATCGAACACGAGTGTTCAATTGTCCCGTAAGGCAATCCTAGAGAGAGACCTGTGGAACTCCTGAATCCAACACAGCGCCGCATTCACCAAGCCGCTTTTCGCCTGTTCGCGGAGAAAGGCACTTCTCAAGTGAACATCCTCGACCTTGCGCAAGAGGCAGGGGTGGCGCGTGGCACGGTTTACAGCAACATCGAGAGCATGGAAGGCCTGTTCGAGGCGGTCGCCAGCCATCTCGCGAGAGAGATGCATGAACGGGTCAACAAGAGCTTCAACTCGCTCTCCGATCCTGCTCAGCGCCTGGCCAACGGCATCCGATTCTTCATCCGTCGGGCTCACGAAGACTCCCACTGGGGGGCATTCATCCATAAGTTCGCCATGAGCAACTCTTCGTTGCGTGAAATGTTTACCAGCCAGGCGACGACAGATCTTATGAGTGGACTTTCCACCGGTCGGTACCTGTTTCGGCAAGAGCAATTGCTCTCGGTCCTGACGCTGATATCGAGCAGCGTACTCGGATCCATTTTCCTGGTTCTGGAAGGGCACAGAACGTGGCGCGAATCAGGAGCTGATACGGCCGAACTCGTGCTGCGCGCCTTAGGTGTGCCTCTCGAAGAGGCTAGAGCGCTGGCGACCGTAGAGTTGCCGGTACTTCCCCAGATCGACTAAGCGCGGTAGCCGACACACGACAAAACCCCTGGCATTTTCAGGGGTTCGGGGATCGTTTGCCCTTAAAACTGGATAACAAGAACAATGAACAACAAAAATGAAATGCCCCAGTTGGCGACGCCACAGCCTGCCCGGCATCCACAACCGAGGGTGAAGGCCCAAGGTTTGACTCACCTGATTTTTCAAAGGCCGGACTTGAATGAGGCAGCGCGTTTCCTGACTGATTTCGGTCTGACCGCCAGTTATCAGAATGCCGATACGCTGTATCTGCGCGGCACTGAGCCAACTGCCTACTGTTATCGCGTGCACCGTTCAGAAAAGGCAGGCTTTGTCGGTTTTGGCCTGGCAGTCCAATCGCTCAGGGATCTGGAAAAGCTGACGCAAATTCCAGGTGCATCCTTGGTCGAGGCCTCGATACATCCTGGTGGCGGGCACTACGTCAGACTGACCGATCCTTCAGGCTTTATCGTCGAAGCCGTTTACGACCAGACGCCCAGTAAAAGCCTGGAACACAGGGCTCCACTTCCTTGGAATCTGGCGCAAGAGCAGCCGCGAATCAACGTCACGCAGCGCCCGCCGATTGCGCCGCCTGAAGTCCTCAGACTGGGCCATATCGTCATTGAAGTAGCCGACTATCAGGCGACCTGTGCCTGGTATACGCAGCATTTCGGGCTTATTCCCAGCGATGTACAGGTACTCCCCGACGGCACCCCCATCGTCGCTTTCATGCGCCTTGATCTCGGTGACAGGCCGGCAGATCACCACACGCTCGCGATCGCGCAGGGGTTCATGGCGACCTACAGCCATAGCGCCTATGAGGTCGTCGATGCAGACGCGGTGGGCATGGGGCAACGAGTCCTGCGAGAGCGGGGTTGGGAGCACGCATGGGGAATCGGCCGGCACATCCTGGGCAGTCAGATCTTCGATTACTGGCAAGATCCTTGGGGTGATAAGCACGAGCACTACTGCGACGGGGATATTTTTACCGCCATACAACCTACGGGCATCCATCCCGTGAGTCCCGAGGCAATGGCGCAGTGGGGGCAGAGCATGCCCAAGAGTTTTACAAAACCCAAGATGAGCTTCAGCAATGTCCGAGCGCTGATCCGCAACCTGCGGCGCAGCCCGGATTTAACGATTCGCAAATTGATCACGCTGATGCGGATGTTTGGGTAGGACATGCCGCCACGTTGGACAACTCAACCCCGTATGGCCGGCGAGACGTGCTCAAAGCCGGCGCCTTAATCGCCGGCGGCTCGTTGATCTACAGCATCGCCAGCCCACCCTCAGAACAACACCACAGTTCTCGTGCCATCGAGCGCGGGACAAACGCCGCTCCAGGAGTACCTTCAATGTCTGCTGTACACGTCGTCCGCTTTGAATTTGAGAACGGTATCCACTGGGGCGTGCTACGCCAAGACCGTATCACGGTTGTCCCCGGTATTTTTGAGACCACGGGTGACTTCATCAGCCAGAACAGTATTGATGACCTCGCTCAACTGAATGGTACTCAGTTGGAGGCGCACAAGGTGAAACTGCTGTCGCCGGTGACCCGTAACCAGCAGTTTGTCTGCCAAGGGGCCAACTATCGACAGCATATGATCGAGTCGGGCATGGACCCGGATGCGAAGAAATACAACATGATGTTCACCAAGGCGACCAGTTGTCTGGTGGCTGCTGACAGCGTCCTGATCAAGCCGCGCACCGTGCGCTTTCTCGACTACGAAATTGAACTGGGGTTGGTGATGAAGCGCGCGATCACTGGCGCTGTTTCTGTCACTGACGCCAACCTGCACGAGTTCATTGCCGGTGTGGTCATTGTCAACGACTACTCGGCACGCGACATTCAGATCCCGCAGATGCAATTCTACAAGGGCAAGAGTTTCCGCACATTTGGTCCGGTCGGTCCTTACCTCTGTCTTCTGGATGCCCAGGACATGCATTACCTCAAAGCATTGCAGTTGCGCCTGACGGTCAATGGTGAAGTGCGACAAAGCGATAGCACGGCCAACCTGGTGTATGGCCCCGCTGAAACCCTGACCGAACTCTCCTCTGTCCAAGATCTTGCCCCAGGCGACCTGATCGCCACCGGTACTCCTGCGGGATGCGCACTGACCATCCCTTCGCCGGCCAAACAGCGCATTGCGGCCCTGATGCCAGAAGCCACCAAGTGGAAGCTTTTCCTCAAAGCGCAAGAGGGACGGTCTCAGTATCTCAAGCCAGGAGACGTAGTCGAAGCGCGCATTAGGAGCGCGGATGGCGTAGTCGACCTCGGTGTGCAACGTAACCGAGTCGTAGAGGAAGCCTGACAATGATGGTGCGATCGCTGAACGACATTGAAAACATCGAGCAGGTCCCATTGGCGGAGCGTGGCTTGGCTTCAAGCACCTATGAAGCTCTGACACGGACAGCCGAGCTTGGCCCCAACGCGCCTGCACTGAGTTTCTTCGCCGACGCTACCTGCTTCAGGAACACCCAACACTGGAGCTATGCCGAACTCGTCGAAGATATCACTCGCGCGGCGAATGCCTTCCACGACCTGGGCATTACCCCGGGTGAAGTGCTGGCCTTCATCCTGCCGAACCTGCCGGAAACTCATTTCACCATCTGGGGGGAAGCGGCGGGTGTCGTCATGGCGATCAATCCGCTGCAAGAGGCCAAACAGATAGCTGCCTTGCTACGGGCCGTCAAGGCCAGCGTGGTAGTAACGCTCGCACCGACTCCGGGCAGCGACCTGTGGCTCAAGCTGGCCTCGCAGCTGAGTCAACTTCCCGAGGTCAAGCACGTCGTTTGGGTTGGCATGGGACCCTATGTTGATTTAGCTCAGCGTGAGTCGCTTGAATCCCTGGCACAGAAAGAACGTGAGTTGCACAGGGGGCCCACGATTCACGAATTACGAACGTTGATGGATGCTCAGCCAGGCACGCACCTGAAGAGCGACCGGCAATTCCGACCTGAGGATCGTTCCTCTTACTTCTGCACCGGTGGTACCACCGGGCTGCCCAAGATCGCGATGCGTAGCCATGGGGCGGAGGTCTTCAACGCGTGGGCCATGGCTACGCACATGCAACCACATGGGCATGGCCAGGTCATTTTCTGCGGGTTGCCGCTGTTTCATGTAAACGCTCAGCTGGTGACAGGCCTGATGCCTTGGACCCAAGGTGATCATGTCATTCTCGGCACGCCGCAGGGCTATCGCGGTGAGGGTGTTATCCCACGCTTCTGGGAGATGGTTGAGTACTTCGGCATCAACTTCTTCTCCGGCGTTCCTACCGTCTATTCCGCACTTTTGCAAAATGAGCTGGAAGGCTGCGACCTGTCCAGCCTTCGTTATGCCATGTGTGGTGCCGCGCCGATGCCGGTCGAACTTTTCCGGGAGTTCGAAGGCCGAACCGGAGTGAAGATCCTTGAAGGCTATGGACTCACGGAAGGCGCGTGCGTTTCCTCGGTTAATCCGCCCCATGGCGAGCGCTACATCGGCTCCATCGGTATACGGATTGCCTACCAAGACATGCGCGTAGTCATGCTCGATGAAGCTGGAGAGTATCTGCGCGACGCCGACATCGACGAAGTTGGCTTGATCACCATCACGGGCCCGAACCTGTTCGAGGGTTACGTTGAGGAAAGCCATAACCGGGGCCTGTGGATCGAGATCAATGGTCAGCGCTGGCTGAATACGGGCGATCTGGGTCGCCAGGAGGGAAATGGCTACTTCTGGCTGACCGGGCGCAAAAAGGAACTGATCATCCGCGGCGGCCACAACATCGATCCCAAACAAATCGAGGAGGCTTTGCAGGCCCACCCAGCGGTGGCGTTGGCGGCTGCCATCGGCAGCCCTGACGCCTATTCGGGTGAAGTGCCGGTCGCTTACGTGCAACTGCGGCCGGGCCACGTCTGCAACATTGAAGAACTTGAGAAGTTTGCTCAGCGCCACATCAGTGAGCGAGCGGCCATTCCCAAGCGGATCGAAATCCTCGAAGCACTGCCGTTGACGGCGGTTGGAAAGATCTTCAAGCCCGCGTTGCAGCAGCGCGAAGTTGCCAGGGTAGTCCGGCAGGATGTGGATCGCATGTGTATGAAGGACATTGCGGTCGAGGTGATTCAGCATGAACAACGTGGATTGGTCGCCTGCATCCGGGCCGGGAGACATCAAGAGTCCCTGGCCCTCCTTCTAGGTCGCTATAGCTTTCAGGTGGAGTGGCTCAAATGACCCTGACTACATAAGTTCGGCACCTCGGCCCTGTTAGTCGTCAGCCAGGGCCTGTTTCACAACTTCGATCAACTCCAACCGGCACTGCCAAGTGCACCGGAAGGCGAAGCTTTGCCTGCGCACCAACCAATAAAAACAATACGAGGTGGGAAATGAAACTGAGCAACCTTGCAACTCCGTGTCTCTCAGCTGTGCGAGAAGTGTCTTCCTGGATTAAATTCACCGGCGCCGCGGCAATACTCTGCGTTTCAACAAGCGCAGGCGCCAATGGCATTGCCTTGAACGAGCAAAGTGCAAGCAGTGCGGGTACTGCTTATGCGGGAAGGTCATCTTCCGCGCTGGACGCCAGTACTATCTTTGGAAATCCTGCAGGTTTGACCAAACTGAAACGTACGGAGATTTCCGGCGGAGCTGCGGTCGTCTCGGTGAGTGATGACATCAGTGATGCGCAGAGCAGCGCCTCAGGAACGAATAAAGGGGACTCGGTACCGCTGGGGGTTGTGCCCTTCGCTTATATGTCGACGCCACTTGATGATCGTTTTTCGATTGGCTTGGGTCTGTATGCTCCGAGTGGTCTGATCAATGATTACGAGAGCTCTTTTCAGGGCCGCTACCATGGTTCCTATAGCACGACCAAGGAGATCACCCTTCAGCCCACCATCGCTTATCGAATCAATGATTACGTGTCCATTGGTGGCGGACCGACCGTAAACCATTTCAACGCAAAGCTTCAAAATTACTTGGCCACCGGCGCCCTGAACAACGGTCAGGACACACTGATCACCATCAAGGGCGATGACACGGCATTGGGCTACAACCTCGGCCTCTTGGTTGACTTGAGTGATGCAACGAGTTGGGGGATTAACTACCACTCGAAGGTGAGCTATCACCTCAAAGGACACACCGAGATTTCCGGTTCTCCGGCTGTTCTTCCACTGGACGGAAATTATGACGCCAAGATTGATCTGGTCATGCCTGAATCCGTGGATACCTCAATCACTCATCATTTCAACGATCGCTGGACAGGATACCTGGGGGCGACTTGGAAACGGTGGAGCCGGCTCGACAAGTTCGAAGCCATCAACAGTGGTGTTTCGCCTGTTGGACAAAGCATCGGACTGGGGCAAGTGGGCGAACCATTGAACTGGCACGACACGTGGTCTGGGGCTGTTGGTGCATCCTATCAGTTGACCTCGCAATGGCTGATGCGCGCGGGCTACGCTTATGATCCTGCGCCCGTTGGCAATGCCGATCGCAGCGTGCGCATCCCCGTTGGGAACCGCCAAGCCGTGACGTTGGGAGGCGCCTACTCTCCGAATTCCGATCTGACGATAGACTTTGCTTATGGTTATCTCTGGGATTCAAAAGTCTCGGTGAAGCAGTCGAACAACTCCGGCCTTCAACCGGAATACAGTGCCAACTACGACAATAGTGCAAATGGAGTTTCAGTGCAGGCAACCTATCGGTACTGATCAATCTGGTCCAAAGCATTTCCACTACAAATTGATTGAGTGGTTTTTCCAACGCCCATTACTGAACCTGTCATGGGGCTCTTTACAGCGGGCTGAAGCTACGCGTTCCACGGCGTTAGTAGCCATGCCTAATCGAGGCGTTTTACCAAGCTCCTTGCTGTCGGTGCACTCTCCACAAGAGGGTCTCTGCTTTATCTCTGCGCCTGTCTGAAGGTCGTCGTTATCCGTGGCGATGTGGAAGACTCCGAACTCGCGCTCCGCGAGTTCGGAATGGCGCCACCGAATTACGCAAATCAAAGTCTGGAGCTGTTGTGTTGCTAAATCGCTACGATTTACTTAAGTGAATGGCAGCTTTTGGCTGGCTGCCTGTCTCGAATGGCCGCAATCGCCCAAAGTGAACAGTCGGAGGCCCACCGATGCCTTTCTGATCGAGTCCGTACCTCTCATCTGGATTTCATATCACGACATGTGTTGTCGTACAACTAGGGTGGTCTATCATTCCTTGTCGTCATCCCCCCACCAGGATTAATCACCCTGGCAGGCCCACAGCTAGCGGACTATAAGCGGAACCGAAATTTTTCGGACGCTCTTTGTCGAGACAGACGGCCATTTTTCAGATTGACAGCCGGGTAGGGAGCTAGCTATAAAAGGCGTAGTTGTACGACGACAGACGATAGATCGCCTGTTCACCCCTAAAAATAAAAAAGAGTGTCGGCCCTCATCATGAATTCAACTCGCTTACTCATCCCCCTGCATGCCGCGCCTAATGGTCCGATCCTGATTGCTTGCCTCTATACAGACTCAGGTCCATTACAGGCAACCGTCCCGCCACACGCCCGATAGCCCTTGCAACACGTTCAACTCCAGCCGAAAAGCATGGAGAACGTGCACCTGCACTCTCACATTGATGTCGAGAGATCATCACCCTAATCCAATAATAAAGTGATGCCATGAATCTGAACGAGCCCATCAATCCGCAACGCATAGGCCAGGCTGTAGGCAAATATCGCTGGACGATCTGCGCGTTGTTGTTCTTTGCTACCACCGTCAATTACCTGGATCGCCAGGTGCTCAGTCTGTTGGCGCCGGATCTGTCGACGCAATTTGGCTGGAGTAATACCGATTACGCCAACATCGCCTCGGTCTTTCAGTTTGTGTATGCGATTTCCATGCTATTCGCCGGCCGTGTGGTGGATAAGATCGGCACCAAGACCGCCTATGTAGTAGCGATTGGCATCTGGTCTACCGGCGCGATGATGCACGCGTTTTCGGTGCCGATGGGTGAGGGGATCGCCGCTGTGTGCAGCGCATTCGGCCTTGCCGTTATCCCGGTTTCGATCGCCGGCTTCATGCTGTCGCGCGCCGTACTGGCGATAGGCGAGGCGGGTAACTTCCCGATCGCGATCAAGGCCACAGCCGAATACTTCCCGAAGAAAGAGCGCTCCTTCGCCACAGGCATCTTCAACTCCGGAGCCAACGTGGGCGCGATCCTGGCGCCGATTTGCGTGCCGCTGATTGCCGGTCTATGGGGCTGGGAAGCAGCGTTCATCGTGATCGGTATGTTGGGCTTCGTTTGGGTGGCTGTATGGGTTGCGTTGTACCAAAAACCGGAGCAGCAAAAGCGCCTGTCAGCGCAGGAACTGGCCTACATCCGCAGCGATGAGACCGTACAGGTGGACGTCACCCCAGTGTCGGGCGACGTTGCGAAAAAAGTATCGTGGTTCAAGTTGCTGACCTACCGCCAGACTTGGGCCTTTGCCTTCGGCAAATTCATGACCGATGGCGTGTGGTGGTTCTTCCTGTTCTGGCTGCCGACCTATCTGTCGGCGCAATACGGCATGAAGGGTTCAGCCATCGTGATGCCGCTGGCCGTGTTGTACAGCATGACCATGGTGGGCAGCATCGGTGGTGGCTGGTTCCCCAGCTACTTCATGGCGCGCGGCGACAAGCCGTATGACGGGCGCATGAAAGCCATGTTGGTGATCGCGCTCTTCCCGCTGCTGGTGCTGTTGGCGCAACCATTGGGTTACATCAGTTTCTGGGTGCCGGTGCTGCTGATTGGCGTTGGCGCGTCGGCGCATCAGGCGTGGTCGTGCAATATTTTCACCACCGTGTCCGACATGTTCCCGCAAAAAACCGTGGCGTCCGTGGTCGGTATTGGCGGCATGGCAGGCGGCTTGGGCGGCGTGGTGATGACCAAAATCGGCGGCTGGGTGTTCGACTACTACAAATCGATTAACGATATTCATACCGGCTACATGATCATGTTTGCGATCTGTGCACTGGCCTACCTGGTGGCGTGGAGCGTGATGAAAATGCTGGTGCCGCAGCATAAGGAAATTACTGATTTGTAAACGGCTGGCGATGCGGTACGTCCGTTAGACGGATGCTGGATGTGTCGCCGTCATCGCGAACAAGCTCGCTCCCACATTGGCTCGGTGTCGTTCGCAAGTGTTGCGGCCGACACCGGCCCTTGTGGGAGCGAGCTTGCTCGCGATGGCGTCAGTGGGTGCACCGCTTAAACATGCTTCGCGGCGCATGTTTAAGGACACTCGGCGTTACGTCCTAAAGGCTACAACACCTTGCGTCATTACCTACGCGTACGCCAGAATCCGCCGGCTTGTGCGCTTTGCCCCCGGACTCTATCGTTTGCCTGCCACTGCCCATCAGTGGTCGGGTTTAGTCGCCCGGTGGTTATCGGTAAGGTGCATAAGCGCCATTCAGTCAGGTCATTCTATGTCTGTACTTGATGGTGGTTGTGCGCAGGGCGCCCTTGGGCGCGCCGGGCTTGCTGATTCCACCGGTCGACTAACCTGCGTACAGCCGCCACCCTCTTTTAGTCGAGAGCGGTAGTGGCCCCAACTCTGGAATCAGATCTATGTTCAAAGTCACATCCAATCCCCCCGACACCGATCCAGTACCCCACGATGCCTCCCTCGACCCCAAAAAGCTCAAAGAGGCAACCGACCGCGCACTCAACTTCTACCTCAACCCCGGGGCGCTGAAAGAGCCGATACCGCCCCGCAAGCCCGGCATCATCTTCCTCATCGACCCAGCGGTAGATGACGAAACGTTGCTCCTCCAAGCTTGCGATTCGTTAGAGTCAGCCAGCGACATGGCCGGTGATATCGCCGGTTTAATGGAAGGCCCGCAACGCAAAAAAATGCTGTTGCTACAACAGGTGATCATGATGGGTGAGTTAGCGGTCAATCGAGTACTGGATAACCACAAACCTGGGTAGTCGCCAGGCACGTTCGTGAGGAAGCTTGCTCCCTCACGACACTCATTTCTGATGGAACACCCTGTGGCGAGGGGCTTGACCCCGTTGGGCTGCGCAGCAGCCCCAAATCGGCCATCGAGTTCTTTCTGAAAAACCGCGACAGCTTTATTGGGGCTCAATTGCAGCCCAGCGGGAGCAAGCTCCCTCGCCACATTTTTCAGTGATCAGCAAAAAAGGTGACAGCTTCATTTTCCAGGAAAATGGATCTGTCACCTTTTTACTGCAAGTAAGAGGAAAGGGCTTTTTATGCGGCTGGCGGTTAGCATGGCGTTTTATCAACGCCCATGTTCGTTAACGTAACCGAGTGGCCCAGACCTTGATCGAACGACGCCAATTCAGCGGTGGCATGAAGGGAAAAACCTCCGCTATTTGAATGAGCAGCCAGATGAGCCGGTGCAAATGGCCCGCACAGGCTTTCTGCTGCTGGAGCATTTCTCGCTGCCCGCGTTTACTCAAGCGCTGGACACGATTATCACCGCGAATCTGCTACGTCCCGGCTTGTTCTCTTCCCGAACGTTCAGCTTGAACGATGGGGAGGTGGTCAGCGATCTGGGCCTGGTCATACGGCCAGATGCGCGGATCGATTGTTCCGGGATTCGTGATCTGGATCTGCTGGTCATTTGTGGTGGCTACCGGACAGAACTGAAGGCCAGCGACGAGTTGATCAGCCTGCTGAGAAACGCGTCAGAGCATGGCGTCAGCCTGGCCGGATTGTGGAATGGCGCGTGGTTTCTAGGCCGGGCAGGGTTGCTTGACGGATACCGTTGCGCCATTCACCCCGAACACCGCCCCGCCCTCGCAGAGTTCTGCAAGGTCACGCAGGTCAGCAGCGAGCCCTACATCATTGATCGAGACCGGCTCACGGCGTCCAGCCCTTCCGGGGCCTTCCACATGGCGCTGGACTGGATCAAAGGCTTGCACGACAAAGCCCTCGTCGAGGGCATTGAAGACATCCTGGCGTTCGAGGAGTCGCGCTACCGGCGCATCAAACCGACTGAAAATATCAGTGTGAGCGCACCGTTACGTGAAGTGGTCAATCTGATGGGCGCCAACCTCGAAGAGCCTCTGGAACTGGATCAACTGGCTGTTTACGCAGGCCGTTCCCGGCGGCAACTCGAACGATTGTTCAAGGAGCAATTGGGCACAACGCCGCAACGCTATTACCTGGAACTGCGGATAACCGAGGCGCGTCGGCTGCTTCAACACACCGAGTTATCCCAGGTCGATGTGCTGGTTGCCTGCGGCTTTGTGTCGCCGAGTCATTTCAGCAAATGCTATAGCTCGTACTTTGGCTACCGGCCTTCCAAGGAAAAGCGGCTGGTCAAATAACCCCCGGAGACCCAGCAATGTCCGACCGAGAAATCATCATTCCTGAAGCCATGAAACTTATCGTTGAACGCGCGGGTTATGCGCCTGCAGTGAGGGTTGGCGACACACTTTACTGTGCCGGTCAGGTTGGAAGAACACCTGACTTGCAAGTCATCGTGGATCCTGAAGAACAGTTCATCTGTGCCTGGGAAAGCCTGCGCCAGGTGCTCGCCGCTGGAGGCTGCACGTTCGAGGATGTGGTCGACATGACTACCTATCACGTTGATTTGGCCAAGCACATGGCGGTGTTTCGTGAGGTGAAAAATCGCCTGTTCCCCAGAGGGCTGTGCGCCTGGACTTGTATTGGGGTGAGTGAGTTAGCTAACCCGGGACTTTTGGTGGAGATTAAGTGCATAGCGGTGCGGCGAGCGTAAGGCTATGCTGGCGCGCATTCTTACTCGCCAATAACAACTAATAATAGTGATGTCATGAGCCAATCAGAGCTGCATGCGACTGCCTTAGCGTTGTATCCAGAGGACTACCGCGAGGCGGCAGCATTGCTCAAGCAAGCCGTGCCTCTGATGGTGCGTCACAACATCCCGCCGAATCCGGTGCATTACGCGCTTTGGTACACCTATAGCAAAGGCCTGGAACCAGAACTCAATCGCCACCTGGACCGGGTTGTTAAAGACTTCGATTACTTCCCCTCGGAGTCCGCTTCCAGGCTTTTTCGCGACTACATTATTCGCGATGAACTGGAAGATGCCCGTGCCGGCCAGCAACAGGCGATTAATCTGGTTGATGGCATGGAACGAGACGTCTCGCATAGCGTAAATGGCAGTCTCAACTTTAAGGCCAGTCTTGGGCACTGCCTGGAAATGCTCGCTGAGCCAGTCGATAAAAGATTGCCGGCAATACTCAACGAGCTTCAACAAAGCACTCAGGCGATGCACGATCAGCAAGAGCGATTCCTTGCTCAACTGCACACTGCCCAAAACGAGATTAAAAGCCTGCGCGATAAACTTGAGCGTGCCCAACTGGACGCATCGCTGGACGGTCTGACTCAAGTGCTCAACCGAAACACCTTCTCTCGAGTGCTGGAGCATGCGCTGAACACCGAAGCGCAAGGCGTCGCGTTGGTGATGTTGGATATCGACCACTTCAAGCAATTCAATGACCAATATGGGCATCCGCTGGGCGATCGCGTGCTCGAACATGTCGGTCAGGTGTTGCGAGCTGCACTGCCACCTCAGGCCCTGGCGGCGCGTTATGGTGGCGAAGAGTTTTGCGTGGTCCTGCGCGAGTGCGCCGATCTCTCCGCTGTCCGTGACTTTGCCGAACTGCTGCGCCAAAAGATTCAGTCGTTGCGGATCAAGGCGCGTGGCACGAACGAAGTGCTCGATACAGTCACGGCGTCGTTCGGTGTTGCCCTCGCTAACGCGGACGATACGGTGGAAAGTCTCGTAGTCCGTGCAGATGATGCGCTGTACCGCGCCAAGCGCAATGGACGCAATCAAGTGGTCTGATTGATGCCGCTTGAGAACGGTGTAGAGACGCTGACAGTGGTTGGGTACAAGGGCACGGAAATCGTCGCGTGTGAACAAACCGGTATTGCCGCCTTCGTGCCTGGACCGCTGACGTTCAGCAGCAAAGGGATGCTCACTTTCAACCCTATGCCGCCTCTTCTTGTGGGTCGCCTTTGTTTGAAGCATAAGCACTAAGCCGTGCATTTAACGCCTGCACAAGTCGTGGCCCACCAACGCCGCCCTGGCGAATTGGGACTTCCCAATTTTTCATGTTTTTCTTATAAAGAAAGAGTCCGTTCCGCCCCCACTCAAATTTTTCTATTTGATCCCAAGAAACCTTCCAGGCTGAATCAAAGACTCCTCCACGGCCAGATATTCCTTCGGTATCAACTATAAGGATTGGTCCTGCATAAATAGGCGACCACTTGATATTGCGCAAAATGGACAACAAAACCACTAAAGCCCAGCATGCCGATAGCCATGACCAGTGGAAAAGTATCAACCAATTGCTCGGGTAAAAAATAAAATAAAGTGGTATGGAAAGAAAAGCGATACCGAGTAAAAGACCTCGGCCACGAAGGCTGAATTCAATACTTTCATGAGGGTCGGCTACTCGATCTAGAAGTTTCATTGGCTGCTGTCTAGGCAAAATCAGGTCTTCCGCATTGGAGTTGACGGGCAGCTTTGGGTGCCAACCTTGATTGCCAGTTCATGGCCGACAACTGTCTGATAGTACGTATTTTGCATCCGTTCCGCACCCCCGGGCCGAGGATTTTCATTGTCGTAATCAAAGTCACACCGGAGTTTTCTGCCACCATCCAGCCGCACATGAATGGTCTTTCTGGCATATCTACTTCTACTACTCGGGATCGGCAGGAATCACCTTCAAACTTGAGTGTGTGATCATCGAGCCCGACTGGGGCAAGAAGAGGAACTGGAATTATCACTCAGGAAACAAATACGCCTCTGCACTTCAAACCATTTCGATAATGCCAGCACTCATTCGCATCTTCACCTCGTTCTATGCGGTAAGGCTCTCCCACTGTTTTATGAGTCTTGGGTTTGGATTCCTGGCATGGAATTTCATGGCGTTCTCCTTATACAGCGCTAACGCTGACACACCCGGGATGGGTGTTCATTCCTGGCCCTGGTGGACGAGTGCAATCCAATTGTTCCGACTAGTCAGCTAATTGGCCTAGACCTATTGTTCCTGCATCGGGCCGAGAGGCTCGCAAATCCGCCTAGCGGGCTTTGCAATGACATAGGACGGGCCTGCGTGCGCCCGTCGACCAGTTTGACCAGGACGAGGTGGACATGAAAATTGGTGTGAGTGGCGCCAGCGGCCATTTGGGCAGAGCTGTCGTTTCGCAATTGCTGCTGCGTCCCGGCGGGCACGAGGTAGTGGCTATCACGCGCACGCCCGAAGCCGTCTCCGGACCGGTTCAGGGACGCTTCGGGGACTACAATCGGCCCGAAAGCCTTGCCGAGGCCTATGCGGGTCTCGATCGTCTGCTCATCATCACGACCGTCGATCCGGAGCCCGGAAAGCGTGGGGCGCAGAGCGTTGCTGCCATCGACGCGGCCGTGAGGGCGGGCGTCAAGCATATCGTCCTCATGTCGGCCGTGGGCACGCGGCAGGAGGAGGAGCCGGCGCGCGGCGCGGCCTACTGGCGAGGCGAGCAGCATCTTATCGCCACGGCACCGGCCTGGACCGTCCTGCGTATGAACTTCTATGCCGAAGCTTTCGTGCAACTGGCGCAGGCAGCGATACGCCAGGGCGTGCTGACCGGGCTGACCGAGAACCGGGCTGCTTTCGTTGCGCGCGATGACGTGGCGGCCGCCGCAGCCGGAATCCTGATCGGCGACGGCCATGCCGGCGCGATCTACAACGCTACCGGGCCCGAGCGCCTGTCGGGTGCGGAGCGCGCGGCCATCATTGCCGAAATCACGGGTCAGCCACTCGCGTTCCTTGCCATCACGCAAGAGCAACTTCGCGCCGGACTGACGCAGGCGGGTCTGCCGGCAGGGGCCGTCCACATCGTCGTCAGCATCCAGGCGAGCTTCGCAGCGGGTGCGTTCGACATTGTGACTGGCGACGTCGAGCGCCTTGGCGGCCGACCGCCCAAACCTCTTCGCGATGTGCTTGCCAGGGCGCTGAAATCTCCTTCGGCCTGAAGACTTGCCGCCGAACCGATTTCTTCACCAAGAAACCATTTATTGGAGAACTACCATGTCAAACACCAAAAAGCTCATCGCCGTCGTCGGCGCAACCGGTCATCAGGGCGGCGCCGTTGTGCGTGCGTTGCAGGCGAATGGTCAATTCAAGGTACGTGCGTTGACGCGCAATCCGTCCGAGCATCCGCAGTTGGCTGACGAGGTCGTGCTGGCGGACCTGGATCGTCCGCAAACACTGGAGGCCGCGTTTGCCGGGGCATACGGGGTTTTTCTGGTAACCAATTTCTGGGGGCCGGGAACGGACGAGCGCAAGCAGGCACTCGCAGCTATTCACGCGGCGAAAGCTGCTGGCGTTCAACACTTCATCTGGTCGACGCTGCCGAACGTGGAGACGATCAGCCGCGGCAAGCTTGATGTCCCACATTTTACGGACAAAGCAAAAATCGACGGCATCGTGAGTGAGGCTGGATTCGCGCACCACACCTACGTGATCGCTCCGTTCTTCTATCAAAATCTGCTTGGCATGATGGCTCCGAAGAAACAAGCGGATGGGACCCTGGGTTGGGCGATGCCGCTCGATCCGCAACAGCGCGTCATTCACATGGGTGACATCACCGAACTTGGCCACGTCGTGGTCGGTGCGTTCGCGCAGCCTGAACTCGCAGGGAACGGCGAATATTTGCCGCTGGTCGGCGACTTCCTGAGCTTCAACGAGGTCATCACCGATCTGAATCGACTGGGACATGATTTTTCGTTCAAGCACGTCCCGCGAGAACTGTTTGCCGACTGGTTCCCGGGCGCCAAGGAAATCGCAGAGATGCTCGCCTACTTTGAGGCCCACACCTACCTCGGTGCGGATTCGCGCGACGCAATCGCGCTGGCCAACAAAGTCGCCGGCCGACAGCCGACGAAGTTTGCCGCGTGGGCTCGGGCAAACTTCGAAATTCCGGCCTCCGCCTGACGCATCGATTGCCACGCGACGACGTGACATTCGAAACAAACATCTGTCCGGTGGATGCTTCGTCCACCGGGCCTTTCACGAATGAAACCATGGCTCTTTTCCCCAAATGCAATGGGGCAGGGGCCCTGCCGCGACTCGCTATCGATACACCTGCGGTGCGTCTGCCGCATTCATCTTCTCGATCACCAACCGGATGAACGCCGATACCGCGAGCGGCAGTTGCCGGCGGCTCGGATATAGCACGTTCATGCCGTAGCCGTTGGGCTGGTATTGAGGCAGCACCGGGACGAGCACGCCGGCCTGTACCTCAAGCTTGGCCATCACAGGCGGGAGCAGCGCAATGCCGAGTCCGGCCACCGTGGCCTTGCGCAGTGCCTGCGCGGTATTGCCGCTGAATCGCCCGACAACTTGAACTTCTTCCTCACCATTTGGGCCAACCAAACGCCAGGTGGCGTGGCCGCTGGGGTGCGCGGAGATCACACAATCGTGGTTCTCCAGGTCCTGCAGCGTGCGGGGTGAGCCGCGCGCCGCGATGTAAGAGGGACTTGCCACCATCCCGATGCTGCCGGGGTCAAGGATCTGACGACCGACATAGCCGGAATCGCGCAAGGACCCGCCGCGAAAAGCGACATCGATCTGCTCTGCGATCAAGTCGGCCTTCGCATCGCTGAGCACGAAGTCGAGCCGCACACGCGGATGCGCGGCCAGAAACTCGGTCACCCACTCCATCTGGAAGAAGTCGAAGAAGTCGGCCGGCGCCGCCACGCGCACCAGGCCACTGGGCTCGCTGCTGCCCGTCATCAACTCTTGCCCAGCTTCGACCAGGCCATCGACCGCTCCGGCGCAACGCTCATGAAAGCCTTGGCCAGCACTGGTGAGCGTGAGCTTGCGGGTGGAGCGTTGCAGCAGCCGAGTACCGAGACGCGCTTCGAGCTGCTGGATGCGGCGACTCACGGTATTGGGAGGCATGCCCAGTCGTCGCGCCGCCTCTGCAAAGCTGCCGCTGCGTACCACCTGTACAAACATGGCGATGTCATTGAGGTCGATCATGGCGGGTGATTCCTGGCGCTGGTGGACGAGTGCAATCCAATTGTATCGACTAATAAAGCAATCGGCGTGGCCCTATTGTTTCAGGCATCCGGCCGCGAGGCTCCCCACTCCGCACAGCAGGCTTTGCAGGAGATCGATTTGCCATGACTCACTCTTCCTCCGCTTTTCCTGCGCAGCGCCATTTCGTCTGGGGTGTGCATGTTCTCTTCTCTGCGTCGTGGCGTTCATTTCTCCAACTCTCCTGTGAGTAATCATCATGACCCCTCAGCCACAACCTCACATTGGTTCTACACGCGAAACCGTTACTCACCGCGCAATCAGCTACCGCACCACAGGTAGCGGGCACGGTCCTATTGTTCGACTGATGAGTCCTTCAGATCTGGGCCATTTGGTCAAACCTTTCGTTTTCCTTGATCTGTTTGAAGGTGAGAGTTCATTCACTCGCGGCATGCCAATGCACCCGCACTCGGGGATCGCCACTGTCACCGTTATTACCGAAGGTAATTTGCGCTTCGAGGAGGCTGAATCGGGCGCGGGGACGATTGACTATGGTGGCGTTGAATGGATGCGGGCGGGAGGCGGGGTCTGGCACGGGAAGGAGATGTCGGTAGGGACATCGAAGCGGATTCAAGGTTTTCAACTTTGGGTGGCACTACCGCCCGCGTTGGAAAACGCGAATGTCGACAGCCAATACCTGGAGTCGAGCGTGATGCCTGAAGTGGGGCCTGCGCGGGTGATTCTTGGAACCTACCAAGGGGTCAAAAGTCCAGTTCGCGCGCCTGCTGGAATGAACTACTTGCTGGTCACGCTACGTGCCGGGGAAACCTGGACCTATGTTTCGCCCAGTGGGCATGAGTCATTGTGGTTGAGTGTCAGTCGAGGATCCCTTAGCGCACCCAACCTGGTCGACGCGGGGGAAATGGTCATCTTCGAGCCAGGTGACGGTGCCGTTACGCTGAAGGCGATGCACAAGGATACGGTCTTCGTGATCGGTTCAGCGATGCCTCATCCCTATGAACTTGTGCTGGGAAATTACTCGGTTCACACCAACCCGCAAGCCTTGCGTGCGGGAGAGGCAAAAATTGCCGAGATTGGCGTTCGGCTCCGTGAGTACCTGCAAAACCCAAGTGAGTCTGCTGCTGTGCCCGTTTTCAAATAACCCAGGCACCCGGTGGAACTCGGCCTGAAAGCCTGTTCCGGCTGCGGTGACCGCTATCTGTTGAATCCGGGCAGCAAGGCATCCAGCACACGGCTGGAACCCTGCCACGCCTCTGTTTCAGGAGCTTAAATGTTAGAACATCGATTCAAGGCCGACCTCGGTGGTGGCGACTATGGCTGGCTCAAGGCCAGGCATCATTTCAACGTCACTGCCGACGGCAATCCCGCTCACCGTCCGCTAGGGGCGCTTGTGGTCTGGAACGACGACGAGATTGCGCCCGGCAGCGGTTTTCCCATGCATGGTCATGAAAGCATGGAGATCGTTACTTACGTATTGGAAGGCGCGGTGACCCATCGAGACAGTGCGGGCGGGCAAGGCCGCACTGAGGTCGGGGACGTGCAGGTAATGAGTGCCGGCACCGGCATTTGGCATGAAGAACGCAACGCAGGGAGCGTTCCATTGAGGCTGTTCCAGATCTGGTTGCGGCCGCGCGAAAGTGGCGGACAACCCCGTTGGGGCTCGCGTCCTTTTCCAAAGTCTGATCGGACCGGCCAATGGGCGGTACTGGCCAGCGGGATGCCTGGCGATGACAACGCTTTGCCCATCCGCGCCGATGCACGTGTGCTCGGGGCGACACTCAAGGCTGGCCAGTGCTTGAGCCATGATTGTTTGATCACTCGCCAGGGCTATCTGGTGCCGACGCTCGGCACGGTGAGAGTCAACGGAGAAAGGGTCGAAGCGGGGGACGGTATTGCCTTGACTCAGGAGACCCGGCTCATTATCGAAGCCATCGACGATACCGAAGTGCTACTGGTCGAGGTGTTTTGACTATGAATACGATCATCATGACCGGCGGGACTTTTGGTCTGGGGGAAGCGACCGCGAAGCAGTTGAACGCGTCCCCCGACACCCAACTCATCCTTGGCGGGCGGGAAACCCGCTTGCCACTGGAACTGGCAAGTCTGGGAAGTATCAGGCAATTTGCCAGGCAAGTGCTCGACACGCTGGGCAAGAGAAAAATCAATGCCCTGGTGCTCAATGCAGGGCTCAGCTTTCCCGCCGCAGCCCGCACGGTGGACGGTTACGAAACCACCTTTGCGGTCAATCACCTGGGCCACTATCTGCTTTTACGGCTTCTTGCGCCGTCGTTGGCGCGTAATGCAATTGTGGTGATGACCACCAGCAATACCCATGACCCGATGTTCAGCCCGGTCGCCCCGTTTTCATTTGTCGATGCACAACAACTGGCGCATCTGGACCTTCAAAAAGGGGCGCATGCCAGCGTGGCGTTCGAGTCCGGATTTCGCGCCTACGCCACCTCGAAGCTGTGCAATCTATTGACGGCCCGTGCCTTCGCGGCATCCTCCGTGGTCAAGGCTCGGCGTTTGCGGGTTATCGCCTATAACCCTGGATATATTCCCGGCACCGGCCTAGGGCGCAACTTGCCTGCGGGGGCGCTTCCGGCACCCGCCATGGCATTGAGTCCTTACTTCGCCGAGGGCATGCGCATGCAGGCCGGAGAAGTCTTGGCCGACCTTGCGTTGGGGCGGATTGTGCCGCCGAGGGGGCGTCTGTATGCGTCTCTGGTGAGAGGTGAACTGACTTGGCCCGAGCCATCCGAACTCGCTCGTCGTGAGGATGTTGCGCAGCAACTGTGGCGTGACAGCGCAGTGTTAACGGGTATGGATTGTGATTAGTTCAGCTTGTCGCTGAATAGCGGGCGAAGCGGACCTTCTGGGTCCGCTTTCTTGTTCGTCAAACTGGTCTGCTATTGGTGGCCGCTATTTACCTGTCACGACCGCAGCCGATTGCTGCGAGATGCGAAGAGCCGCCCGAACTTGTATTAATCCGAGATTGTTCATTAGCGATGTGCCCGCGAGAAGTCGACGGGTTCACCGGCATTGCCCCGCAAGCCCTCAAACCTGAAATGGCTCTTAGACTTCTGTGCCTATCTCTCAACTCAAAAATCATCGATTTTTTGAAATCACACTACTCATGTATTGATTTAAATCGCGCAGATCATTAATCCTCCAAGCGTACGGCGATAGCTTTACACCATTCTCTTGCAAAGTTCTTGGAATCAAGTCTCCATTTGGACGAAGTATTATTGATGAAACAATAACGCCCGGATAATCATTTAATCGTTTTTTGAAAACGGATGTTGTAAGGTCAGGTGTAGGAGGATTGCTTTTATTAGCCAATGGTCCTGTTCCTTTGAGATCTATTCCGTGGCACATGGTACATCTCTGCAAATAGAGATTTTTCCCATTAACATTATCCGCGAAGGATAGTGATGTTTGAATTAGCGATAAAATTCCTAGCGAAGCGATGAATAATATTTTCATTATTTTTATCTTCCTTGATGGATCAGCGTCGATTGGACGCGATTTGATGCGCGGGAAAGATATCAGCCATCGTATCGGCACACACAGTCATTTCTGATGCCCATGAATCAACTCGTTTTCCAGGCGCATCTCAGTGACCGCTTCTGGCCGAGGCTGTGTAAAAACGCAGGCGCCGCTTTGAAGTCTGCGTTGCTACGTAAAGTCTGCCTGTGCTTGGTTAGTCAGCAGACCTAAAATTTGCGTAGGAACGCGATTTTCGTTCTGGTTTTGACCGTTGAACCGACCCTAAAACGTTTTTACACAGCCTCGGTCGATTGCAGTCCTTCGTGACAGGCAGCTATCGACCCAGGCTGTGTGAAAACGCACTGAACACATCGAAAGTTGAGAACTACGGGCGTTGTCTGCGAAACCAGCAGACGGAAGCGCGAATTGCCCTAGTCAGCTACATAGACGTTCGTAATGCCGTTTGGACCGCGTCAGCGGCCCAAACGGCTACTAACGGGCGAGCCAAGCGGCTGGATTCACGCCCTGATCGCCTCAAGCAGTCCTGCGATGCCGAAGATGCTCATCATTCGTTTGAGGTTGTAGGCGAGCACATGAAGGCTCATCTCAGTACTTACCCGCGGTAGTGTTTTGGTCAGGAAGTGGGTGGCTCCCATCCAATATTTGAGCGTTCCAAAAGGATGCTCAACAGTCTGGCGGCGAACCTTCATCTTCCCCGGGTCATGCTCCAATCGAACCTGCATCGCATCAACTACCGCTTCATGTTCCCAGCGCTTAACCCGACGCTCCTTACCCGTCGTGCATTGCTTTTGCATTGAGCAGGACTGGCAGCCCGAGAAGTAATAACAATGCAATAACATGCCGTCTTCCGTCGACGAATGTCGCCTGGTTAGTAACTGCCCCGCAGGGCATCGATACTCGTCCGACGCCGCAAGATAGATGAAATCCTGCTTGCCGAATCTGCCTTCCGCTTTGCTGCCAGATGTGAGGGGTTTCGGTACGAAGGTAGTGATGCCGGCTTGCTCGCAAGCAAGGATTTCCAGACCTTTGTAATAGCCTCGATCAGCCACCACCGTTAGCGATTCAGCTCCAATTTCTTCACGCGCTTGGTTCGCCATATTGCTCAGCTGCCCGCGATCATTGCCAACGTTGGTCACCTCATGGGCAATGATCAAATGGTGTTTGTCATCGACAGCGGTTTGCACGTTGTAGCCAACCGTCCCGGTGCCTCGACCGCTCGTGGCCATTGAGCGTGCATCTGGGTCTGTGAGGGAAATCTGCTGGTCTGGACTTTCGTGGAGCTGTGCCTCGACTTCCTTGAGTTTCTGCATCTGCTTTTTTAGTGTTTCTATCTTTTCTTTCAGCCGCTCTCCTTTGGCCTCGGCCACTTCGGGCGTTGCCCGATCCGCCGAATCCATCGCCGCCAGATAGCGATCAATGCTCTGCTCGATCTGCTGCATGCGTGCCTTCACCTTGCCCTGAGTGAAGTTGCGATCGCGATTATTGACGGCTTTGAATTTGCTGCCGTCGATGGCGATGATCGACTGAGAGAAGAGATTGAGGTTGCGGCAAAGAACTACAAACTGGCGGCATACGCTGCGAATGGCTTTGCCGTTGTCTTTGCGAAAGTCGGCAATGGTTTTGAAGTCCGGAGCCAAACGCCCCGTTAACCACATCAACTCGACGTTGCGCTCGGTCTCACGCTCAAGCCGGCGGCTGGACTGAATTCGATTGAGGTAGCCGTAGATATAGATCTTCAGCAACACCGCTGGGTGATAGGCCGGACGACCAGTTGCGGCAGGATCGACGCCCTCAAAACCAAGTGCGCCCAGGTCGAGTTCATCGACGAAAACATCGACCACGCGCACTGGATTTTCTTCGGCTACGTAATCGTCCAGACACGCCGGCAGCAAGGTGACTTGCGTCCGAGCCTCACCTTCAATAAATCGTTTCATGATCGCCCCCGCTACGATCTCGACGATCAGAAGATTAGACAATTGCGGGAGTTTTCACACAGCCTGGACCCTAAGCTGACGTTGGTGAGGCAGAAAACTAGCGACGAATTCCCCGCCATCGCGATCATCTGCACTGCCAAAATGGCGAGTAGCGGCAGCGCATGCGAGGCCAAGTAGCCAAGGCAGATCCTTGGCCACGACAAAGGCTACTGCACCGACCCGCTACCTGGTGGGTCGATGTCGATTGAGCGTTACTCATGGATACCGTTGTCCTGATCAATTGTCTTGATGGGAGTCGAATGGGTAGATGCGATTCCAGTCCTTGGCCATATCAACGACTGTCCACCCCTTTGTGGTCGCTTCATTTAGTGCTTTGTTCAGCGTGCCAATCTTGGATTCCCGGTCATAAGCCCACTCACGTTTCGCGTCGGTATGATGTACCAACCCTGCGAAGCGCTTGCCATTGCCGGCGACAGTCCATTGCAACATCTGGAGGTCTCCATCGGAGTTGCCGAAGGCCAATAGTGGGCGTCGACCGATTATCGATTCGACGCTCTCAGGTTTACCCGGACCATCGTCGTTATGTACAAGTTTGGGTAATCGCAGGATAGTGGGATTGCCATCGCCCGGCTGGAACTGGGTCAGGAATGTCGTACCAATTACCTGTTCTGGTGGGATGCCGTAGACCTCTTCGGCGAAGGCGCGCATGAAGGCTACCTCGCCACCCGAGACGATATAGGTCTTAAAGCCGTTGGCACGCAGGTAGTTGAGCAATTCCAGCATGGGCTGGAAGACCATCTCGGTATACGGCTTATCAGCTTTTGGATGCCTTGCCTTGGCCAACCAGGCCTTGGCATTGGCAGTGAAGGCTTCGGTGGTCATACCGGTGTTGGTGGCACCGACGATTTTTAACAAACCGTCCATGCCAGCTGCAGCAAGTGCTTGGTGATCGTTTTCGAGTACGGCCTTGAAGGGCTGCGTTTCCTTCCATTCAGGATGTTGTGGGGCTTGGCGCTTGACTTCATCCAGGGAGAAAAGAACCTGGAAATACATTGGTTGCTCGCTCCACAGCGTGCCGTCATTGTCGAACACGGCAATGCGTTCTGCAGGTGGTACGAAGTCCTTGCTGCCATCCGTGGTCACGGCTTGGACGAAGGTCGTAATTGAAGCTTTCGAGGGGCCGTCATTCCAGGAGGTTAACGGTTCTGCGGCTTGTGCATAAACAGGTATCAGCAAAGCTAGGGTCATGTATCGAAGCCACTGTGAACAGGTGATCGCTTTCATCATGTTCATTCCTTAGGGGGTGTCACGCGCTGCTCGCCGCGCCGGCGAGGCCTATACGAGCATAGGGTGCAAGGCCAAAATTGCCATTAGGGTGGCAATGCTGTCGCTGGCATCAATGGATGTTTTATTGTTGTGAGCCAGATCGCCAATGGTCGCGCCAAAGTGACGTCACCGTTTTCATCTTTGACTCAAAAGCAGTGTTCAACTCTTCCTCAAAAAAGACCGGTCTTTACAGCGCATTCGATGGTCTGCGCAGCTCCTGCACGAGCAAATCACCTTACGTCCGGTTGGTTGGCATATTCACGGTAAAACAGGCGCGGCCGATTTTCGAATTGAAGTCCGAAGTAGTGTGAAGCTATGGATACGGCAGGGTTGTCGGATGGGCAATAAAGGATAAGCATTTGCTCATTTTCGCCTGCCTCATTCAAGCCGACCTCGCGCACCCCGTTCCCGCAGGACTACGAGTACGCGATGCGTTGATGGAGCAATGGACACTGCTAGCGAACCCGCTAGTGAATTGAAAGGACTGAAACGTAGTGTGGCAGCAATGACCGTATATGGACTCCCCCTCATTGCAAGCCCCGTTGCTCTGGCGCCCGTGCCGACTGCACACGTATATTCGGCCTCTAAATACGGCATCGTTTCGATGCAGGGCCATGATGGGCTATTCGCGCGCCGGCTCCCGATCGCTTTTTCGTGCTTTTCGCACTTGGACATTCAAGGGTTTTGCCGACGCCGGTTCGACCGGTTTGCCATCGTTCAGGTTGCTTCGCAATCGTGGTTAAGAGTTGTTTCTCTCGTAGAACACGTCGGGTAAATAGATCAGGCCGCTGCCTGATTCGGTTGGTAATCAGTGCCGTGACGCAGCATCGCCCAAGCCATGCGTGCAGTTTTGTTGGCCAGCGCAATAGCGGCCACATTGGGATGCGATCGCTCGGCTAAACGAACGGCCCACTGGCTGAGCCGATCCTCTTTGGATTTGGCTGTGCGTAGCGCCGAGCGTGCGCCATGCACCATCAATGTTCGCAGATACGTATCACCGCGCTTGCTGATACCGAGTAGTCGATCCTTACCACCAGAACTGTGTTGCCTCGGTGTCAGTCCCAGCGAGGCGGCAAACTGTCGGCCATTGGCAAACTGACGGGCATCACCGAGAGCGACGACGAGCGCTGTGGCGATCATTGGACCGACACCGCGCAGCTGTTGAAGGCGAACGGCGGACGGCTCGTTTGTCGCGATCGCAGTGATCTCGCCGTCGAGCTGGCAAACACGCCCATCCAGCGCACGAAGGTCGTCCCACAAACCATCCAGCAGACGACGAAAGCGTGCCGTCAAACCGTTATCCGCATCCCCTAGCCAGCATGGTATTGCACGACGCAGCATCAGCAATTCCTTCGGTGCAACGAGACCGTACTCGGCGACCAGCCCGCGGATCTGATTGGCTTTGGCCGTCCGCTGTTCGATTAAGCCGGCCCGGATGCGATGCGTCGCCTGGATATCCTGTTGTTCGATGGTCTTGATGGCGACGAAGCGCATGCTGGGACGGCTCATCGCTTCACAGATCGCCTCGGCATCGTTCGCGTCGTTCTTGTTGCTCTTGACGTACGGTTTGACGAACTGCGGCGCGACCAGCTTTACCCGAAATCCGTGGGCTTGTAGCTGCCGAGCCCAGTGATGCGCACCGCCACAACTCTCCATCCCGATCTCACAGCCAGGTTCGATCTTTTCCAACACCGTTTGCAGCCAGCGATCACGCGGTAGGCGCTGCCGCCAGACGGGTAGCTCATGACAATCCACGCCGTGGATCTGAAACACGTTCTTGGCCAGGTCGACCCCAATTCGCATAAGCTTCATGTGTGGACTCCTTCTCACCGTTGACTGTGGTTCGCACTTTCAGTCTGGCACTCAAGATGCCGAAGTGAGGAGGAGTCCATCCCATTGCTTTTGGCCGACTTCTGCCTGTCGCGACTGACCGAAGTTGACCCGATATGGTCTATCGGGCCTGTGCAAAGGAACTCTCGACACTGAAGTAAAAAAGGGGCGGGCGGTCTGGATGTGTCAACAATCAGACCGGTCGCCGATATCAATATGGTTTATTGATGTGCCGTAAACGTTTTGGGGTCACTTTATCGGAGTAGCGGACTTTCAAACTTGGTTCTAACAACTTGAGTATAGGTGCGCCGACCCTGCCCAAATAACGACGACATTGTTTTTATATGCACTTACGTAAAGAACGCGTAAACAGTTAATGCCTCAGGCATTGTTTTTTATGCCCGTCCTGCTGTTCTTCTCCTGACTCCCTCTGTGAGTAACCAGTGGATCAATAGATCTACTGGAACGGTAGCTACACTCAGGTTCAGGTGTCGCAAGGTCAGTCAACTTCTCGTTGTGAGCACTGCATCACTGACAATGGACTCATCCGCCGGGTGCCGGACGTGCACTCGATTAGCGCAAGGTGGCGGTTATGCTCAAACTGGAACGAGTACCTGGCTGGATCATCGGGCCTCCACGTGACCCTCTGGCGCCTGATGCGCGCCGTCATATTTTACTGGTCGCGCTGCTGGCCTGGGCCGGGTTGGGGGCCAATGGTTTGTCTTCTGCCAGTTACGGCCCGGAAAAAGCCTACCTCGCACTGGGTGCTCACCCTGAGTTGGGGCTGTTTCTCGCACTGGCGACCATGGTGACGGTTTTCATCCTGTCGTTGGCCTATAGCCAGGTCGTCGAACTGTTTCCCTCGGGCGGCGGGAACTACAAGATCGTGTCGAAGCTACTGGGACGCCGGCTGGGGGTGGTGGCCGGTTCCGCCTTGCTCGTCGACTATGTGTTGACCATTGCGGTGTCGGTGGTGAGCGGTACTGATGCGTTGTTCAGTTTGCTTGCGCCCGAAGCCCAGGCCCATAAGCTGCTGATCGAGATCGGCCTGGTCCTGCTGCTGATCGTTTTGAACATGCGTGGAATTCGGGATTCGATACGGTTTCTGTTGCCACTCGCACTGGGTTTCCTGTTGATGCACGGAGCCCTGATTATCTATGGCATCGTGTCGAAGGCTGGCGGCCTGGTCACTACGTGGGTGCAGAGTACGACTGACACCGTGGCCCTTTCTCAGGACATCGGCTGGCCCATGGTCGCGGCGTTATTTTTACGTGCCTACTCCTTGGGAGGAAGTACGTATGCAGGGCCTGAGGCCATCGCCAACAACGTTAACCTGCTGGCCGAACCTCGGGTCCGAACCGGCAGAGCGACGTTGCTCTATGTCGGCATCTCACTGGCGTTCACCGCTGGCGGCATGGTCCTTTTGTACACCTTGTGGAGCGTTCAACCGACCTATGGGCAGACGTTAAATGCGGTCGTGTTCAAAGCGATCATCGACCAACTGGGGATCGACCTAAACGTCGGTAACGCACTGCTCTTGCTCACCCTTGCACTCGAAGGGGCAATCCTCTTCGTCGCGGCCAACTCCATCCTGATTTTTGCGCCCTCGCTGCTCGGAAATATGGCCGCCGACTCCTGGCTGCCCCATCGTTTCTGCAATCTCTCCAGCCGCTTGGTCAGACAGAATGGAGTGGTCTTCGTAGGCGGCTGCGCGTTGGCCGTTCTGGTCTTGTCGCGTGGCTCGCTCGCACTGCTTGTTGTCCTGTACAGCATCAACGTGTTTTTGAGTCTTGCCCTGGCCAAGGCCGGGCTTTGTCGTTACTGGTGGCAGCACCGACATGAGCACAACAGTCGCTGGGTCAGCCGGATATTCATTGCGGCCACAGGTTTCACGGTGGCGACTGGAATTCTGCTGGTGACGCTGACCGAGAAGTTCTTTGAAGGTGGGTGGGTAACGTTATGTTTGACGATGATCATTGTCGCTGGCTGCGCCTTTGTTCGACGCCACTACCGCCGGGTGGAAAAGTTGCGCATACGGATGGATACAGACTTCACCTTACCTGCTCAAGCGATAGTGAACGTCCGAGGGATGGCGCCGCCACTGGATAGCCCGACGGCGGTGATTCTTGCCACGGAGCATTGGGGGGCGGGGATCCATACGTTTTTATGGGTGCAGAGACTTTTCCCGGGCAGATTCAAACATGTCCTCTTCATCGGAATCGTCAAAGTTGAAGGCGATGTGCTGGGCCCGCTTGATACGACGCCACAAAAAAGAACCCGGCTGGATGAGTCAATGAATCAACTGGAGGCCTTTTGTGCCAACAGTGGCGTCAGTGCTACTCGTCAGATCGGCTATGGAATTGACCCGGTCGCAGAATTGGAACGGCTGCTGAAAGACGTCGTTTCGCGTTTACCCGAGTGTGTTTGCTTCAGCAGCAAACTCATTCTGCCGGAAGGTTGGTGGTTTACCGAGTGGTTGCACAACCAGACGCCCCTGGTGTTGCAGCGCAGGCTGCATCTTGAAGGTATTCCATTGGTAATTTTGCCGATCAAGCTTCACTAATTGATAAACAGTATTGGCAAACTCTACGAATAACTCTGATGTCGGACTGTCCTTTGGAGGAAAGCATCAAATGTCCGCTATTGCCGACTTCTGCCTGTCACGACTGACCGAAATCGACTCCAGGCAGTCATTTTCAATCGGCAGGGCACTTATCCAGGATTGCCCGTGACAGTCAGGTTGTGTGGGCTAGGGGCGACTTAGGCATCTCCACCAGCAACTGCCCAAATGCGCTGGCCGCAGGTGTCTTTCCGGTGATACTCCAGACGAGTCGGAAATCAGCCTCCACCAGTGGGGGCAGGCCATATTGACCGTCAATCACAACCATGCCGGGCTCTAGGTCTTCCAGCGGTAGAGCGGTGACGGCAAGCCCCGCCAATACCGCTGCCCGCAGGCCTTGTTGGCTTGGCGAAGTAAAGGCGACTCGCCAATCCACGGTAGAACTTTTCAATGCCTCTACGGCCACCTGACGGTGCACGCAGGGCGCTGGTGCAAATGCCAGTGGCAAAGGCGCATCGCCGGTAAAGTCGAAACTCTGCGCTGCGGCCCAGACAAACCGGGTTTCGCGCAGTACGGTACCGCCGGCCTGACTGCCCGGCAATGCCATGACCACGGCCAGATCGAGCCCATCGGCATCGACCAGCGCGCGTAGATCGAGGTAGGTGCCGACGGTTACATCCAGGCGTACTGCGGGAAATTGTCTGGCGAACCGAGACAGTAGCGACGGCAGGCCGTCACCGATAAAGTTTTCCGGTGTACCGAAGCGCACGGCCCCGGATACCGATGACGTTTCGAAGCGCCGGGAGAGGGCGTCTTGAGCGTTGAGGACGTGTTCGGCATGGCGTAGAAAATCTTCGCCATCTTCTGTTAGCGTCAAATGCCGGGTGGTACGTATCAGCAGTGTGGTGCCGGCCTGTTCCTCTAAGCGCCGGACCTGATGACTGATTGCTGACTGGCTCAAGTGCAGTCGCTCGGCGGCACGGGTGAAGCTACCGGTCTCGTTGATCGCGACAAAAGCGCGCAACAGCGCTGGGTCGAAGTCCATTAGCTCAACTCATGACGAATATTAATAAAACTTACGAAATTAAATCATTTCTGTCATTTATTAATTACTTCCAGAATGCGGTCGGTCACTTGGACTTGCGCCAGGTGACGCTGGCGTAGCTATTGCGTCGCTCCCCTGACGGCGTTCAGGGCGGTCTTGCCAGCGCCCATCAACTTGATCTGGAAGATCACGATGCCGTTCTCCTCGTCGCAAAAAGATGTTTTCACAATAGCCGCCGTTTGCTTGGCCTCATTGATGTTTGGCCTGGAAATCTCGAGTGTGCCGGTAATCCTGCCCACGCTTGAATCGATTCTGCGCAGCGATTTCAAAGAAATGCAGTGGATCATGAATGCTTACACCATCGCTTGCACCACGGTGCTGATGGCCATCGGCACACTGGCGGATCGGTATGGGCGCAAGCGGGTGTTTATCATTAGCCTGGTGCTGTTTGGCATTACCTCACTGGGCTGTGGATTTGCGCACAATGCCAGCGTATTGATCGCAAGCCGATTCCTTCAAGGGATGTCCGGCGGTGCCATGCTGATTTGTCAGGTGGCAGTGTTGTCTCACCGATTCCAGTCGGGAGCTGCGCGCGGTAGAGCTTTCAGTGCCTGGGGGATCGTGTTTGGCATCGGCTTGGGGTTCGGTCCGATTATCGGCGCTGCGATCGTGGCGTTGTCGAGCTGGGAATGGGTGTTCCTGGTGCATGCGCCAATTGCCGTGCTCGCGTTGGCGCTGGTGATTGTCGGTGTTGACGAGTCAGTCGATCCGCAGCGTCGCAGGCTGGATGTGTTGGGCATTATTTCGCTGTCGCTGGCAGTGTTAGGTCTTTCCTGGTTCATCACGCAGGGCGCGGGGACGGGTTTCTCCAGCGGTTCGGCCATCGCAAGCCTGGTTGTAGCCATAGTCAGTGTGATCGTCTTTGCTGCCGTGCAGCGCCGCCATGTCGATCCCATGTTCGACTTCTCGGTATTGCGCATTCGCCGATTCTCGGGTGCGTTGCTAGGGTCGGCAGGCATGAATTTCAGCTTCTGGCCATTCATGATTTACCTGCCTCTGTACTTTCAAAATGGCCTGGGCTACGCCAGTGTCGGCACCGGTCTGGCTCTGCTGGCCTATACACTGCCGACGCTGGTTATCCCCCGCTAGGCGAACGGCTGGCGTTGCGCTATCGACCAGACGTAGTCATTCCCGCAGGCTTATTCACCATAGGTCTGGGGTTCCTGTTGATGAAATGGGGCAGCAGTGTCGCGCATGCCAGCTGGTTGACGATGCTTCCAGGCTGCCTGATCGCCGGGGTTGGACTGGGGCTGACCAACACGCCAGTCACCAATACAACCACCGGATCGGTGCCCAGTGAGCGTGCCGGCATGGCATCGGGAATCGATATCAGCGCCCGCATGATCAGTCTTGCAATCAATATCGCGCTTATGGGGTTCATCCTGGTGGAAGGTATTCTGTCTTCCCTGCGCAACCAGCTATCGGGTTCGTTCGATGACGGGCAACTGAGGTTGCTGGCGCAGAGTATTTCTGCCGGCAACACTGCCGTGTTCGCTCTGCCGGGCCAAGGGACTACGATTGCGATCGATGTCGCCAACGCGGCTTTGGCAAATGGGTTTGGCTGGGTGATGCTGTATGGCGGTCTTGCTGCATGGGTGCTGGTGGCGGCGAGCTGGTGGGTCTTCCGTTCGGGCAAAGCCATTCATTCTCAGCAGTGACTGTAAACCGAAGGATGGCTTCTGGCCGATCGCTACCTGTCACGACAGACCGTTTCGATCCGAAGCTGCCGGTGGTGACTGGCAGCAAACGGCCCAGACTGTGTAAAAAACGCAGGCACTGTTTAGACATCTGCGTTGCTACGTGAAGTCCGCCAGTGCTTGGATAGTCAGAGACCTGAAATTTGCGCAGGAATGCGCTTTTCGTTGTGGTTTTGACCGTTAAACGTTTCTACACAGCCTCGGCCAACAGCAGGCCAGGTAGAGCGCCCGAAAGCAAATGTGTATGACTGCGCGCGAGAACCCAGCGCGTGGTCTAAAGTTCTTCAGGCCCCCTTTTTTCTGCATCTGAAGAGGCACGAGTGGCACGTACTGCTGTGGAGTCGATCATCCAGGCGTTGAGATCGATCAGCCCTTGCTCGTTGAGCTTGATGTCAAGCGTTTGAGAATCCGGTCAAACGCGCCCTGATTTCTCCAATCCCGGAGGCGTTGATAGATCGTTGACCAAGGGCAAAAATCGTTCGGGCATGTCACGCCAAGCTGCACCAGAACACATCACGCAGAGTACGGCGTTGAGCATCAGTCGGTTGTTTCATGGACGTCCGCTTCTCTGATTCTGAGTGAGGCGATCCTTGATCATTTCCCAGGATGCGCCGTCGAGCCCGCCGCAGCGTAAGGTACAGGAGCGAACGATATGTCCCCCCTTCAACATCGTCCTATGAGGTACTCGTTACTGACGAGCGTAACTCGGGCGAGCGATATACGCCTACCGAATGGTGATCGCATCGTTTCATCGCCGATTACCTCAACATCGGACTGCTCGGAGCGCCGACTGCATCTTTGGGCGATGCCCCCCAGCCCAAGAATTAAACCTTTACCCGTCTAGCTGAGGATCACTCCAATGCCTACTTTCTTGACCCGCATAGTCCTTCTCGCAAGCCTGGTTACAGCCCCATATTTTGCGTCTGCGGCTGAAGAAAAAGTCACCTTCTCCGTTGAGGGAATGAACGTCGTCGGCACTCTGAACCTGCCCGACGGCATTAAGAAGCCCCCAGTAATCCTGTTACTTCACAGTTTCGGGGGCAGTAGGGATGAGCACATCATTCCGGCTGTAAATGAAGGTATTTTTGCCCGTGCCGCACGTCTTTGGGCCGAACAAGGCATTGCCAGCCTCCGTATTGATTACCGTTTTGACGGCGACAGTGATGGTGCCAAGACCGACGGAACACTCGATACGGATGTTGAGGATGGGCTGGCTGCGCTCGACTTTCTGGCCAAATCCAAGCGCGTCGATGCCAGCCGCATGGCGCTTGTTGGATGGAGCATGGGCGGAGCAGTTGGTGCTGCTGTAGCAGGACGGACCCCGCATAAACTCGACGCGGTCGCACTCTGGAACCCCGCGACTAATATGGGCGCTGCTTTCCCGCTGCTCTGGGGCGCCGAGAAGATCAAGGAAGCGTTGCACAGTGGCGACACCCCTGTCGTACTGGCAATGCCTGGTGGTGGCGAGGTCTCGCTTAAATCCGCGTTCTTTGTCAGCTTGATGACCCTCGATGCCGCCGCCGAGATCACACGGTACAAGGGACCACTGCTCGTCGCCGTTGGCACTAACGACGACATCGTTTCTCCGCAGCCAACCCTCGGGAAAAGCTTTATCAGCTATCACCCTGGAAAACATGAGTTGCTTGTCCGGCCCATGGATCACTTCTTCAACATGAGCAAAGACGAGAAGCAGATCGACGAGCTGATTTCGACGACAGCGACCTTCGTCAAGAAACACACTCGCTGATCCCGGTATCCATCATGTTCATACAGGAGCATGACCATGCTAGCTGTTCAATACCAAGGCTATGGTGATTACCAGGAAAACCGGATTGTCGATCTGCCACGCCCTCAACCAATCGATGGCGAGGTGCTCGTGGAGATGCATTCGGTTGGCATCAATCCGCTCGACAATACACTCCGGTCAGGGCATTTCTATGCCGCAACACCAGAGAATCTGCCTCGCATCGGCGGTCAGACCGGTGTAGGTGTCGTGCTCGAAAGCAAAAGTCCCGACCTGGCAGCAGGAGACCGGGTATTCGTATCCGGGAAAGGTTTTGGCGTGACAGTCGATGGTACCTGGCGTCAGTTGATCGCTCTGCCCGCCACAGGGCTCAAGCGGGTCCCGGTCAACGTCGATGATAATCATGCAGCGGCGTTCCTGGCCGGCGCCGGATACCTGACCGGTTATCTGGCCTTGACCGAGTTTGCGCACTTCAGGCCTGGCCAGACGGTTCTGGCCCCGGGCATAGGAGGCGCCGTAGGTATGGAGACCGTGCAGATCGCCAGGCATCTTGGCGCGTCCATGGCGATCTCTACGGCAAGTACCACGCTAAAGGCTGAGCAGGCCCGGGTCGCAGGTTACGAACATGTGATCGACCTGTCTCGTGAGGCGCTCCAGGATGGGGTCATGCGTCTGACCAATGGCAAGGGAGTCGATGTTGTGGTCGATGGCATCAGCGGCTCGCTCACCAAGGCGGCGCTCGGATCGCTCGCGTTCGGCGGCATGCTGGTAATCGCGGGCTACGCAGGAGGGCGGGATGCGGCTGTTGATGTGACCGACATCATCTGGAAAGGTGCTCAGATTCGCGGCTTTACGTTCAAACCGGGGATCTTCAGTGCCGAGACAGTGGAGGCCGCCCAGCAGGCATGTATTGACTTCCTCGCTGCGGGAGCCTTACAGCCAACGATCGCCAAAGTGTTTCCGCTAACCGAAGCCGCTGAAGCTGTACGTTATCTAGTCGAAGATCGCCCCTTCGGCCGAGTAGTAATGAGTACGATTATTTGATGAAGCACCACGCTGCTCCTGAAGCACGTGTCATCAGATATCCCCGACTTTATCAGGGGCGATTTCGGCCAGTCGCGAGAACGGCGGCAACGTAACCTTCGCGCGCTTAACGCCTTTACCGATCAGAATCAGCCAGTGATCTTCGTGTTCATCGACACGCCGATCACTTCGCTTCCGACGAAGAAAACATGGAGTTGCCACTGGCGCTGGCCGACGCCGGGACTTCTTCCTGCAAGACGTCCCAATGTTCGGCCACCTTACCGCCCTTCAAACGAAATATGTCGACGACGACCATTGGCTTTGGTCCCCAGCCTAAGAGGCGTCCGTGAACCATCACGAAATCGCCTTCAGCTACCGCCATGCCCGGCTGATAGGAAAAGTCCTTCGGCAATTTCGAGATCAACTCTTTTATCGCTGCCGGGCCGTTCGGGATTGAAGGGTTGTGCTGGATATAATCCGGCGCGAAGTACTTATCGACAACGCTTGGGTCCCGATCGACGAATGCTCCGGTTAATACGCGAAGAGCAATTTTCTTGTTGGCTTCCGCCGAATGCTTCGAATGGCTCTGTTGATGAGTTGTCGGTTCGCTCGACTGTTCCGCAAACGAAATGACCGGTACAAGAAGGATGCTGGCAAGAAGTGCAGAAATAATCGACTTCACGGGGCGATGCTCCTCTTAAGTCCCCATAGGCGACGGGGTGGCGGTGAAGCCGACTCGTTGCCGAGGGTGTCTGATCTGGTTTTACGGCGGTGTGCTGCCGGCAAGTATAACGAGAAACCAGCCACAACACGCTGGACCCCGAACGGGCGACCATGTTGCGCGACACGAAGCTCGCGGTCGGCATTCCTCAAGCGCTCCTGGTGGTCAAAAATGTCCTTCAGGGTCGTTTCTGTAGACATCAAAAAACTCTCTCGATGCTTGGTTCTTTTGGTCGGTCAGACTAATACACCTCACCAATTGAACCGGGGAGATGGACTGTGGAAGGTGAGGGATAGAATCGGCACGACATCGATCAAAGGCGTGGGGTAGCGAGAGACCGCTTCTGGCCGATTACTGCCCGTCGCGAATGGCTGAAACCGACCCATTGCAGGCGTTCGCAGCTGGTACAGTTACGGTCAGTTTGCCAGCGCCGATAGTCGCATCGTGCAAGATCTACCCGGTTGCGCTGCACCTGCGCATCACACTGCGTCAATTCCTGTTGCAACCGCCAAGCCACCGCTACACCAGGACAATACGTTTGAGCTTGGCGTTCAGTGCGGCGAACGCCGTTTCGGTACTGGCCTTGTGGTTGGTGATGAGCACGTCGATGCGTTCTGGAGGGCAGAAGGCGACGCGGCTCTCCACGCCAATCTTGCTGTAATCGGCGAGGATGACCACGCGTTCGGCATTGTCGGCCATGGCGCGCGCCACTTCGGCTTCGCGGTGGTCGTAGTTGCTGGCACCGCGCTGGGCGTCGATGCCGACCGGCGACAACAGCGCGAAGTCGGCCCGATAGCGGCCAATTTCCGCCACCGTGGTGCTGCCGACCGTCGCCGGCGCACGGTCGTCGAGTGAACCGCCCAGTACGAGCACCTCGTTGTGCTGGCCGCCCGACGCGGAGGGGTTGCGCAGTTGCAGTGCCACGTTGAACGAGTTGGTGATCACGGTCAGCCCTCCCAGCTTGGCCAACTCTTCGGCAAGGATGACGGTGGTAGTGCCCGCGTCGATGAACACCGTCTGCCCATGCGACAGCAGGCTGACCGCGGCGCGCGCGAGGTCGCGCTTGAACTTGACGTTGCTTTGCGCCCGCTCGGCGATTGGCGCTTCGTCCTCAACGCAGATGGCGCCGCCGTGTATCCGCTTCAACTCTCCCTGTTCTTCCAGAGCGACCAGGTCGCGCCGCACAGTCTCGCGTGAAACATTCAGCTCCGTGACGATGCGGTCGGTGGTGACGCGCTGCAAGGTCGATAGCAGTGCGCGGATCCGCTGATAACGCTCTTCTTGCCACATACCGGGTGTCCCTGCTGTTTGAGTCGCTGTCCGAGCACGCATTGTGGAGGGGCGTCGGTCGCTGTCAAGTTTGGCGCGGCCCCATGATCATTGGGTCGGCAAGGTCTGCGCGTCATATTTGTGTAATGTTGAGGCATTATTGTTTTTTTGTGTATTTGGAGATAGCCTCGTGGCCGGACGGGTTCTTCCCCTCGTCTGTATTTCGAAACACGCTTTCGCCATCGCCTCGGTTGTAACCTCTCGTCTAGAAGTAGGAGCTATGCCATGCAGCGTCGCCAGTTTCTGAACACCCTCGCCACCGTTTCCATCGTCAGTCCGCTGTTGTTGTCATCCCGCCTAACGCAAGCTGCCACGCCCCCAGCCACGCCCAGCGAGCTGGACCCGGCGCGCTGGTCGCCGCTCAACCTGAAGCGCCTACAGGCAGTGATCGACCAGCACGGCGTCAAGAGCGCCTCATACCGCCCAGAGCAGCGCCCGTACGCGGTGTTCGACTGGGACAACACTTGCATCATGAACGACTGTGAAGAAGCGTTGCTGGTCTACCAGATCAATCATTTGCAGTACAAGCTGACGCCCGATGAGTTCGCCGCCGTGTTGCGCCAGGACGTGCCGAACGGCGCGTTCATGAAGGACTACACCACGGTGGACGGCCAGCCGGTCAAGATGGAAGACATCGCCAGCGATGTGGAAGCGGATTACCGCTGGTTGCACGCCAACTACAAGGGACTCGCCGGCGACAAGAGCCTGGAGGACATCCAGGCCAGCGAGCAATACAAGGATTTTCTCGCCAAGCTCTACTTCATGTACGACGCGATCTGCGACAGTTACCCGGTGGATATCGGCTACAAGTGGATTCTGTACTTCTACAAGAACATGACCACGGCTGAATTGCAGGCGATGGCGCAGGCCTCCAACAACTACGCCATCGGCGACGCGCTGCGCAAGGTCAAGTACGAGAGTTCACGCACATTGCCGGGCAAGGCCGGGGTGGTGGCGGATACGCACTTTCATGGCATCCGCATCCATGAGGAAATCCGCGGCCTGATGCACACGCTGCGCGCCAACGGCATCGACGTCTATATCAGCACTGCCTCGATCGACGATGTGGTACGCGTGTTCGCGGGCAATCCCCATTACGGATATGGCGTGCCGCCTGAGAACGTGATCGGCCTGCGCCTGGCGATGGAAGAAGGCAAGTACACCAGTCGCTATCAGCCTGACTGGCACTTCAATTACGGTCCGGGCAAGACCGTCGGCATCAAAAACGTGCTGGTTAAACAGAAGGGCTATGGCCCGGTGTTGGTGGCTGGCGACAGCGATGGCGATGCCTGGATGCTGCGCGACTTCAACGATACGGCGGTGGGAGTGATCGTCAACCGCATGAAGAAGGGCGAGATCGGCGCCGACAGCCAGCAGGCCGCGACCCAACTGGGCAGCCCGAACGCCCGCTTCGTCCTGCAAGGGCGCGATGAGCACACTGGGTTGATGATTCCAGACGAGAAATCGCTCAAGTACGGTAAAGACGAGCTTAAACTGCTGGCGTGATGGCACTGGCTCGCGGGTGGTCGACGGCCATCCGCGAGCCGCAGTCCAACACGGCCTGTATCTGCGCAAATGATGATTCTGCGCCGGAAAATCGGTACCGCTACCCACCCGAGTGATTCAGTAAGTAGCGTCGAGTAAAAATTGTGAGTTTCCCCAGATTTCCGAGGCGCACCCCACAGGCCGCTTGTGGCCGATTGACGCTTGTCGTGAAAGACTCCAATTGACCCATCGCCGTCATTGGCCCACAGCCTCAGTGCTTCGTTATTCTCCATCCGTATTGCTCGAATTGAACCCTTGGGTGCCTTCGATTACTTCGTAATCGTGAAACGAAACGCCTGTTCTTGCAGGCTCGTTTTGATCAATGCGGCCAATTGTTGGGTGGCTGGTGTTGGGTCGTCGCCACCGCTGTGAAGCACATAGCCAAGGCTTGGCACGGGGGTAAGCCAGAAACAATGGTGAGATGGCTCGGCAGCCCGATGCGGGTTCGCAGCGTCAGACCCAATCCGGCGGCGACGGCCGCCCAGATACCACCGACGCTGGGACTGGTCAGGGCGATCCGCCAGGGTATTTGCGCGGCATCCAGCGCCTGGGTGGCGGCGCTGCGCAATACGCAAGGCGCGTCGAACATGATCAATGGCAGCGGTGAGTCATCAAGGGCCGTCAGCAGTGGCGTATCGCGGGCTCCGATCCAGTGCATCTGTGTTGCGCCCAGACGCGTGGCATAGGGCGACATGTGCCCGGTGTCCCAGGTCAGGGCCAGGTCCAAATCTGCGCTTTCGACCAGAGCAAGCAGTTCGGCATTACGGGCGATCCTGACTTCGAGACTCACCCTCGGGTAAGTCTGGACGAAGCGTCGCAGAATATCGCTCAGGAAATGTTCCCCAAAGTCCTCTTGAAGCCCGAGGCGTATGGACCCGGCGGTCTGGCTTTCATGCAAGGTCTGGAAAATGCCATCGTTCAGCTCCAGCAACCGGCGGGCATGGCTGAGCAGTGTTTCTCCTGTTGGGGTCAAGACCAGTCCGCGACCGGATTTAGCCAGGACCGGCGTACCGATCTGCTCCTCGAGTTTCTTCAATTGAGCGCTTACGGCAGATGTCGACCGACCGAGACGATCCGCCGCTTTGGCAAAGCTGTTGAACTCCACGCCGGTGACGAAGGTGCGCAATACGTCGAGATCGAAGGTTGGGCGGCGCATTCAATAGTCCACTAATTCGGGATGATTGATGCAATTAAATCTGATATTCGGAATGGTTGCGACTTGATAGTTTTCCTCCATCAAATTGGGACATCAGAGGGGAAAACATCATGAATGTATCGATGGTCACGGGGCGAGAACACCAAAGCAACTACCCGCAGAAGTTTGCCGAGCTGACCGACAAAGTATTGTTTGGCGACATGTGGACGCGTACGCAATTGAAACCCCGTGAACGCAGTCTGGCGACGGTGGCCGCGCTGGTGGCGATGTACCGTCTGGAGCAACTGCCATTTCATTTGAAACGTGCACTGGATAACGGCTTGTGTGTCGACGAACTGGCCGAAGTCATAACCCATCTGGCGTTTTATTCAGGTTGGCCGACAGCCGCATCGGCGCTGAATTTGCTCAGTGAGCTACAGGCTTGCCTTCCAAAACATCAGGAGTAATCGTTGATGCCGTTTGCACGAATTTCACTGCATCGCGGGAAGTCGGCCGAGTATTTACAGGCATTGTCTGAGGGTTTGCACGACGCCTTGGTCGAGAGCTTCGAAGTGCCGAAGACTGATCGCTTCCAAGCCATTCACCAACATGAACTCGGAGAGCTGATATTTGATCCCCACTATCTGGGCGGGCCGCGTAGCCATGACTTTGTGCTAATCGCGATTACCGCAGGCCGTCCTCGAAGCGTTGAGACCAAACAGCGTTTTTATCGCGATCTGGTCGATAAATTGGGGCGGGCGCCGGGACTGAACGCGGAGGATGTCATGGTGGTGATCACCACTACGGCCGGCGATGAGTGGTCGTTTGGTGGAGGGCGGGGCAACTAGCCTTCGGGTTGTGCCGCGCCTGTATCCCATAAATGCGGGCCGTCTGTGTCTATCGGCACCATCGCCAGATTGATGGTCTGCATTTGTTGTATTTCGATGAGGCAACCATGGATCTTACTGAAATCCCATTCGGAACCACCGATTGGTCAATCGATAGAGTCGGTGGCGAATGCCGGTCAGACAGGCACAGCCTATTGGCGTACCTGCCAGTTTGGTTCAGCGCGTGTGCGGATGGTCGAGTACAGCCCTGGATATTTGGCCGATCATTGGCGTAATCGTCGAGGCTCTCTGGAAGGAAGGTACCTTGGCCTCGATGTTCATCTTGGATAAAGCGCTTCATAGGCGATCCTTGCGATGAAATCCTCAGAAATCATAGCGAGGGTTCGCGAAAGCGTTTTTACACACTCTGGGCCGAATGCGGCTGCTCAAACGCCGTAAGCCCTGACGGGCGAAGCTGCCACATCGTGACTTGTGACGGTAATGTCCTGGCCCGGGATCTGTGGCTGCGTACTCATTCTTATCGCTGCTTCGCCATGTGTGAACCTTCTTTCTTGAAGTCTTTGAATTGCATCGCTTGGACATAGCAATGCGAAGCAAAATGTACTTTTTCTACAACATAATCTGTTGCTGCAGCGATCCACCACTGCTTGTATCCTTGTTCAAGACGAGGACAAACGGCTGCAGCTATTGCCTTGGCTTAATAGTCGCTGTAACGGAAAACCGGACTTTCTATAAGGTAGTAACGTGAAGCGTGATACCCACCTGGTGGTGCTTTTGCTGTTGGTTATCGGTTGTTCCCTGGCGTCACTGACTGTCTGGAAAGTATTGAGCTCTCGAGATCGAGCACTGGAGGAAGTGAATGTCCATGGCTTGAACCTTACCCAGGCGCTTGCTACTTACTCTGAAGGTATTGTCCGCCAAAGCTCGCTGCTTCTGCTCGGACTCGTCGAACGCTTGGAAGCCGAAGGTATTGGCCCTGCGCAGATCCAGCGCCTGAGTATGCTGGTCAACCGACAGGAGCCGCTGATGCCACAGCTCAGTGGCATCACCATCTACGATAATCAGGGCCGCTGGTTGATGTCTTCCAATCGGCCGATTCCCGCCGGGGCGAACAGCATTGATCGTGCCTATTTCATTCATCATCGCGACGATCCATCCCGTGAGACCTTTATCGGTCCGCCAATCCAAAGCCGCTCTAATCAGGAGTGGGTGATCACCGTCAGCCGGCGCTTCAATGATCCTCACGGCGAGTTTGCCGGGGTGGTGGCGGTCACCTTGGGGATCGAAAACTTCCTACGGCTGTTTGGAAAGATCGACGTAGGACAGGAAGGAGCCATCGGATTGTCCTATACCGATGGTACTTTGCTGGTTCGCTATCCCTTCCGCGAGCAGGACATGGGGCGCAACTTTTTGAAGTCGCCGATCTATGCAAAGTATCTTGTAGATCGATCAGTCGGCACTGCGTCGTTTACCTCCAGCCTGGACGGTGTGGAGCGCCTCTACGCCTTCCGAAAGAGTGACCGACTGCCGCTGATTACGACCGTTGCACTTGGCAAGCGCGAGGCCCTCGCTGCGTGGCGAATGGAGGCACTGCTGTCGGCGGTGGTGGTGACGGGGCTGCTGGGGCTTACCGGTCTCATCGGTTGGTTTTTGATCCTGGATATTCGCCGGCGAACCGAGGTAGAGGGCCAGTTACGAGGGACTCAGCAGCAATTGCTCTCATCGAATCGGCAGCTTGAGTTGCTCGCGATGAAGGATGCCCTGACCGGTTTGGCAAATCGGCGCTGCTTCGATGAGAGCCTCGCCATGGAAGCACGGCGCGCACAACGTGACGGCACGTCGTTGGCATTGCTGATGATTGATATCGACTACTTCAAGCTGTTTAACGACTCACTCGGGCATGTGGCTGGAGACGCATGCCTACAGACGGTTGGCAGAATATTCGAGGAGTGTGTACGGCGACCGTCGGATCTGGTGGCACGTTATGGCGGAGAAGAGATGGGCGTGATCATGCCTGACACCGACAGTGACGGTGCAACGGTAGTGGCGCAACTTATCCTCGACCGCTTGGAACAAGAGAACATTACGCACAAATCCAGCCCGTTCGGACGTGTCAGTGTAAGCATCGGGTGTGCTACAGCCACGGGGTCGGAACTGGATCATTTGCAGGGATTGATCGAGGCGGCAGATCAGGCGCTGTATCGCGCCAAGGCGTTGGGACGTAACCAGTTTGTGAGGGGGAAATGGTGATGTGCGTTCAAAACCGACTTCCTGTCAAATTGGAAATGCACCATTTGTTCCACCGTATTTTTACCGGTTCTGTTATCTGCAATGTTCATCGTTTGATTTGCCACATCTGCCAAAATCGTTAGTGTTTTTGTGGGCTCCTTGAATGCCTGCTTCTGGCCGATTGCCGCCTGTCACTAAAGGCAGCTATCGGCTGTAATCGACATTTGAAACGTATGTGAACGCCGTAAGCATTCACCCCCTCGCCGCGCAGACGATGACTTCCACCAACAACCGCGGATCAGCCAGTTTCGCCTCGCCACAGGCGCGCGCTGGGGCATACTCCGTTGGTACCCAAGCGTCCCATACGGCGTTCATCGCTTCGAAGTCCGCCATGTCGGCCAGAAAGATAGCAAATGCTCCCGAGTCGAGCCGGCTTCTATGAGCAAGGCATCGACCCGCGCCAGGGCTCATGTAGAACGCGCTTTCCATCGGGCAACTTATTTCAAATTGTTACCGCGACGCGTTTTTTTGTTAGATTGCGCGCCTCAAAAATTAAGCAGGGACGCGTTATGTTTTTTGTGATCTGGCAAGGCTGGGGCATTCTTTCGATTCTTATCCCGGTGCTCTGCATATTGCCTTTTGTGGGGCTGCCCAATGGGCTCGGGCTGGGTGTCGGTCTATTGGTTGGTGCGGCCGTCAACGCTTATGTTGGTCACCGACTGAATAACCAGCCGGGCAAAACCTACATTGATAAAGACACGGGTGGCGAAGTCATCTTTCGCAAGAAGCACACGTTGTTTTTTGTGCCCATGCAGTATCTGTCAGTACTGTGGGTAGTGATGGGTGTATTTTCGTTGTTGAATGCGCACTAAGCGTACGGCATAGACCTTATGCGAGTGGCCTCTACTTCCCAAGTAGACGCCACCCGGTTAATTAGAGAAGGTCTGAAGTAGTCGGGTTTACTTCTCTAATGACGGCCGTTTTCCAGTTGCACGTCTCGTTATCGGGTACTACCCAACCGTCAAGCCTGCGCGAGCGCCAGGCTCGGGACGGCCCGTGGCCCTGGTCGCAGGAATTTGAACTGCGCGGCGTTGCTCGATAGAGTCGCGCCCTGATCCGGCCAAGCTGCCGGACACTCGTGGTGAAAAGGAACTGCAGTTGAACGAACAGACATTGTCCATGCGCCTGGAACGCGTGGCGGCACATGTGCCAGCAGGTGCGCGCCTGGCCGATATCGGCTCGGATCACGGCTACCTGCCGGTGGCGTTGATGCGCCGTGGCGCCATCGCGGCGGCGGTGGCCGGCGAGGTGGCCTTGACGCCGTTCCGCTCGGCCGAACGCACCGTGCGCGAGAACGGCCTGGACCAGCAGATCACCGTGCGCCTGGGCAATGGCCTGGCGGCGATCGAGCCGGGCGACGGGATCACGGCGATCAGCATCTGCGGCATGGGCGGCGAAACGATCCGCGACATCCTCGACAACGGTAAATCGCGCCTGAGCGGCCAGGAGCGGCTGATCCTGCAGCCCAACGGCGGCGAGCAGCCACTGCGCCAATGGCTGATGGAAAATGGCTACCGCATCCTCTGCGAGGAACTGCTGCGTGAAAACCGCTTCGACTACGAAATCATCGTCGCCGAGCGCGCCGCAGCGGTGATGTACACCGCCGAGGAACTGTACTTCGGCCCGCTGCAAATGCAGGCACGCAGCCCAGTGTTCCTGGCCAAGTGGCAGCGCATCCTGCGCGAGAAGCAGAAGACCCTGACCAACTTCGCCCGGGCGCGGCAGGCCGTGCCCGAGGAAAAGGTGCAAGACATCGCCCGGCAGGCCCGCTGGATCACCCAGCTGCTGGCTTGAGAATAGCTTCGGTCATCTTGATCCAGTCGCATCCATTCAATCTGCCGGGATACCTGGCAACACTGGAAACCCGTCGAGCGCGAGAGGCGTTTGGTCACTTCTACAAACGCCGCCGCGGATCTCGCGCCATTTGCGGCGATCAAACACCTCACCGTCGAAAAGGTTGTCCTGGACAACAAGTAGCGAATAACTCGTCGTCCGTCCCTTAGTTGGCACCAAAGCGAATAAAACGATTGAAAAAACCCTCTATAAGCTTTAAACGGGAAGATCACTGGCACATTGCTAGCAAACAATAAGTGAGTATCGCCAGTTTCTGGCTCAGGGAGCGCTGATGAGTTTTCGTCCATTGACCGACTCCCCGCGACAATCGAACGATTGCGACGTTGTTGCCTCTCAACCAAAAGAGAACCCGGATACTGTCGGCATGGCCTGCGCCGGCAACGAAGATACGATCGAGCAATTGCTGGACTCAGCGCGCAACGGTTCCCATACCACCGCGTGGGTGGTTTATCGCGCCGGTGAACAAATGCATTTAGTCGGGCAGGGCGACCCACGGGTGCGATGGCCGTCAATCATTGTGAATGAAGAGTTTGAAGCCTTTTGCCTGACCCGGCGCTTGCACCGCTGGCCGACCGGTAGAGGCGAAACGGTGCTGGGTTGGCTACTCGCGCCCGTCAACGATGCCGCGGAGCCGGCGCTCGCCGCGTTTGCCCAGCGCCTGGGCATTCAGGTACAGACCGATACCCTTGCCCGCGCGCAGATTACTCAGCGTGTGCTGTATGAAATTACCTACCTGGCCAGTTCGACCCGCGACCGGTCAGTGTTTCTGGTGGGGGTTCACCAATTGCTGGCGAGCCTGATCGATGCCGAAAACTTCTATCTCGCGCTGTATGACCCGCACAGCGGCAAGATTGACTACCCGTATTACGTCGACATCATCGACGTGGATGCCCTGGAGTCAGAGAACTACGAATACCTTGATCGTTCGCACCTGTCGTTGACCGGCCAGGTGTTGACCACGGGCCAGCCGTTGCTGATCGACGCCGCCGGCATTCTCGCCGCTCAGGCCGAAGGCCGCTTCTACTGCATCGGTGATCGTCCCGAGTTCTGGATGGGCGCACCGTTGAAAAATGCCTCGGATGATGTGTTTGGCATGCTTGCCATGCAGGTCTACGACGTTTCTCGTATCTACAGCGCTGAAGACCGCGCGCTGTTTCTGGTGGTGGCCCGCCACGTGGCCATGGCGCTGGACCGGATTCTGCATCGAGCGGATCTGGAAGAGACGGTGATGCGTCGCACCCTGGAGCTTTCGGCACTCAACGATGCCTTGAGGCAGGAAGTGGCAGACCGAGAGCGCGCCGAACATCTACAGAGCGCACTGTTCCAGATTGCTGAACTGTCGAGCCAGCCTGGTGACATGGCTGAGTTGTTTCAAACCTTGCATGGCATCGTCGGTGATCTGCTGTTCGCGCAGAACTTCTACATTGCGCTGTTCGACGATGCGATCAGTGAAGTGACCTTTCCGTATTACATAGATGAGCGGCAGACGACCTGTCCGGTGGCACGGCGTGGGTGCCGTGGCTTGACCGAGTATGTTATCCGTCAGCGTCGACCTTGCCTGATTGACGCCGGCGAGGCTGAGCGATTGTCTGCGCACGGTGAAATCGAACTTTCCGAAGTGTATTTCCGCTCCTACTCCTGGCTGGGCATTCCATTGTTCGATGGCGAAGTGGTGCGTGGCGTACTTGCGGTGCAAAGTTATACCTCGCAGGTGCGCTATACCCTGCGTGACCAGGAACTGCTGACGTTCGTGTCGCGGCACATAGATACAGCGTTGTCGCGCCGCACGGCCGCCGAAGCGATCCATGCCGCCAACCTCAAGCTGGAAGCCCGGGTGCAGAACCGCACCCGCGAGCTCGATCACGCCAATGCCAAGTTGCAACACGAAAACTCCCACGATGCGCTGACCGGGCTACCGAATCGTACCTACCTGCAGCAGCGCCTCAATCTGGCCTGGTCGCGGTTCGGCAGCGAAGGCGGGCACCTGGCGGTGATGTTCATCGACCTCGACCGCTTCAAGGTCGTCAACGACAGCCTCGGCCACCATTTTGGCGACCTGCTGTTGATGCAGGCCGCCCAGCGTTTGCGCGGTTGTCTGCGCGACACCGACATGCTGGCGCGCCTGGGGGTGATGAGTTTTCGGTGCTCGCTCCCGAGGCGCCGCTGGACGTGGTGATCGAAATCGCCGAACGGATTTTGGTGGCGTTCGACCTGCCGTTTTTCATCAATGGCCATGAAGTTTTTTCGTCCTGCAGTATCGGTATTGTCAGCGCCGATAGTCAGTTCCACCACGAGCCTGCCGACTTGCTGCGCGATGCCGATGCGGCGATGTACCGGGTCAAGAGTGCCGGACGCGACAGCTACGCGGTGTTCAACCAGGAAGTGCGCCGTGAAGTCTCGGATCAGGTCGAGCGTGAAGGCGCGTTGCGCAATGCGCTCAAACGTACCGACGAGCTGCTGCCGTATTTCCAGCCGATTGTCAGCGTTGAAAGCGGCGAACTGTTGGCCCTTGAAGCGCTGATCCGCTGGCATCAGCCGGGCGGCCGGGTGATTGCACCGGGCGAGTTTTTGCCGGATGTCGAGGGTTTGCGTCTGATCGGTCGACTGGATTTGTACATGCTGAACAGCATTGCCGTGATCCTCGCACAACCCCAACACGCCAATTGGCCGCCGGTGCACGTCAATTGCTCGAGCTACAGCATGACGCGTCCGGACTTCGTCAGTGATGTGCTTGCACTGTTGGCGCGGCACGGGGTCGCGCCGTCGCGGATTTGCCTGGAGTTGACTGAAGGCGCGCTGGTCGCCGAGCCGGCGATGGCCCGACGGACCATGCAGCAACTGGCCGACAACGGCATGTCGGTGGTGCTCGATGACTTCGGTGCCGGGTTTTCATCCCTGAGCTATGTGCATCAATACCGTTTCAGCGGCTTGAAGATCGACAAGTCGTTCATCCTCGAACTGACCTCCAGTCCTCGCAGTCGCGCGATCGTCCGGGCGATTGTGCGCATGGCTGAATCGCTAGACCTGAGTGTGGTGGCAGAAGGTGTCGAGGATGAAGCGACGCTGGTCTTGCTGCGGGAAATGGGCGCAGGGCAGGCTCAGGGTTATTATTTTGCCAAGCCGATGGGGTTGGAGGCGTTGTTGGCGACAACCCTGGTTGGGCGTTAGGACGACTTCCCCAAACGCCCACGGGTTTCCCCGTCAGTTGATGCGCGGGTGCTGCTGCACCAGGTTCTTGCGCTTGGCTTCCAGCGCGGCGATTTCAGCGTCGATGTCTTCGATCTTCTGTTCAATATTGTCTTCATGCTCCTGCAGCAGCTCTTTCGCTTCCTCAATATCAGAAGCTGCCGGAGCGGCACCACGCAGGGGCTGGTTGGCGGTTTCTTTCATGGTTATGCCGGTCACCAGGCCCACCACGGCGATCACCATCAGGTAGTACGCCGGCATGTACAGGTCATTGGTGCTTTCCACCAGCCAGGCCACTGCGGTCGGGGTCAGGCCTGCAATCAGCACTGAGACGTTGAAGGCACTGGCCAGAGCGCTGTAGCGGATGTGAGTGGGGAACATTGCCGGAAGGGTCGACGCCATTACGCCGATGAAGAAGTTGAGCACGACGGCAATGATCAGCAGCCCCGAAAAAATCAGCCCGAGCTTGCCGCTGTTGATCAGCATAAAGGCCGGAATGGCGAGGCAGAACAGCGCGATGCTGCCGAAGAGGATGAACGGCCGGCGGCCAATTTTGTCGCTGATAAAGCCGATCATGGGCTGTACGAACAACATGCCGACCATGATCGCGATGATGATCAACACCCCATGGTTTTCGCTGTAGTGCAGGTTGTGCGAGAGGTAGCTCGGCATGTAGGTGAGCAGCATGTAGTAGGTGACGTTGGTGACGGCCACCACGCCGATGCAGGTCATCAGGCTGCGCCAGTGCTTGGTGGCGACTTCCTTGAAGGACACTTTCGGTCCGCGCGCCAAACCTTCACGATCACCTTGCTCGAGCTTTTCTACATGCTGCTGAAAGGCCGGGGTCTCTTCGAGTGCGTTACGCAAGTAGAGACCGATCATGCCCAGGGGCAAGGCGAGGAAGAAGGGCAGGCGCCAGCCCCACGCCTGGAATTGCTCTTCGCCTATCACCGCGGAAATCAGCACCACCAGGCCTGCACCGAGTACAAAACCGGCGATAGAGCCGAAGTCCAGCCAGCTCCCGAGAAAGCCGCGCTTGCGGTCCGGGGCATACTCGGCGACGAAGATCGAGGCGCCGGTGTATTCGCCGCCCACCGAGAAGCCTTGGGCCATCTTGGCCAGCAACAGCAGGATGGGGGCCCAGATGCCGATCGAGGCATAGGACGGAATCAGCCCGATGGCGAATGTGCTGAGGGACATGATCACGATGGTGGCCGCCAGAACTTTCTGCCGACCATATTTGTCGCCTAATGAACCGAAGAACAGACCGCCCAAAGGACGGATCAGGAACGGCACCGAGAAGGTGCCCAGCGCGGCAATCATCTGCACGCTGGGGGAGGCGTCGGGAAAGAACACCTTGCCGAGCACATAGGCGACAAAGCCATAGACGCCGAAGTCGAACCATTCCATGGCATTGCCCAGTGCGGCGGCTGTGATCGCCTTGCGCATCTTGGCGTCGTCGACAATGGTGATGTCTTTCAACCCGATGGGATTAACGGCTTTCTTGCTTGATTTCATGCGGATTTCCCTGTCGCTGATCCATCTCGATGCCATCGTTTTACAGGCACGCACTCATTGGTTCAGATACAAGAAGACACCGAATAATTCACTGGCTGCCGTTTTTTTTGTCTGCGCCGCGTTGTGTCGGGATTAGCTGAGTCGATCGCCACCCAGCGAATCACGCTGCATCGACTGCAGGTTTTTCTCGATGGTTTCGCAGAGGGTTTCCATCTGGATCTGGTGTTCGCTGTCGCGGAACGGGCTTTGCAGATCGGTGCCGATGCGTTCGATGGCCAGCAGCATGAAGCCCACCACCGTCGAGGCCAGTGGGGTAAACCAGCCTAGGGACTCGACTAGCCCCACCGGCACAATCAGGCAGAACAGCGAAATAAACAGCCGTGGAAAATAGACGTAAGGGTAGGGCAGCGGCGTATTGGCAATCCGCTCCATTCCGCCCTGGCTGTTGGACAGATCAACCAGGGTCGACTCCAGCCGTGCCAGGCGAATACTATCCAGGCGCCCGGCCTTGTATTCCTGGGCCAGCAGCGCCGCGGAACCGTTGAGGATATCGTTGGCAAAGTTATTGGTGGTGCCGCTGCGGGCGAACTCCTCGGCGGGAATAAACGCACGTATCTCGTCCGGACTAGGCTGCCCCCGCAGGTGCGCGGCCAGGCAGTTCACATATGCCACGTGGCGGCGCAGCAGGGTTGATTTCATCGGGTTGACTTCATTGTCCGGGTCATCCAGCAACGTCAGGACCTGCCGCGCAAAGCTACGGGAGTTATTGACCATCGCCCCCCACAACGTGCGCGCTTCCCACCAGCGATTGTAGGCACTGCTGTTGCGAAAACTGATCAGCACCACCAACGCCGAGCCCAGCAACGTCAAAGGCATCAGCGGCAGGTTGATTTTGCTGTTGAGAAACAGCATGAAGTCCACGGTGACGGCTATATCCCAGAGCAGCAACCAGAACAGGGCCCAGCCCACATAGCCCATGGTCTTGATGACCAGACGGTATTTTTTGATGATGGCGGCTTTCAAGCGCGGACCTCGCGGCGAGCGGTGGGCATTAATGCACTAACTCGGACGGTGGTTGCCGGGTAAAGGTTCGGTGGGGCTGCGATCAATGATCATGAGCGGTGAGTGCGAGAACCGGGACGCCGGGTGCGATCATATGACTAAACCGCTGTTGGGGTGAGTCGCGCCGACTGGGGCCCGACGCTGGCTTGAGCCCTGTCCACCAGCCGTTGCACCCACTCGGCATCCTGATTGTTGACCACGGCGTAGCGGTCCGGAGGGAAAAAGGTCCAGTGATGGGCGACCTCGACAAGGCGTTTGAGCTCATCGGCAGACACCCAATAGGGCGTGTCGACCAAGGGCATCGGCGCGCCGCTGAAACGCCGGCCGAGAGCGAGGTTGGTACCGGGGGCAAAGGGGATCGTCAGTTCCTGGCCGGGTTGCATTTGCTTGTCTGGCGAGGGCATTTTCCCAACCCGTCCGTAGCTGAAGTTGCCCGGATATTCATCCTTGAGTACCAGCCAGTGGCCGGCCGTGGTTTTGGCCAGAACCCATTGCGACACACCACTGTCTTGCACGCATTCAAGCTTGCCGTTTGTCCATCGCATGAGGGTGTTGCAGTCCGGATCATAGTCGCAGGACCACAAGCTGGTGCCAGACACCAAGGTATGGCGCTCAAGCTCGACCAGCCCTTGGTCCGGGATGGACTGCCAATAGCGTTTGGTCGGGTCGTGTGTATCGCGCAAAAAGTTGCGTAACACCCAGGCCGCGGTGAAAAGCAGCGTCCCGAGCGCAAGCCAGCCAGAGGCGTCTCCGACAATCCGGTCGACATCCAGGCCAGGAGCGAATAACGATCGATAGAGCAACAGGCCCAGTAAAAACGCGATACCCGGCAGAAGCGGCCCAAAGCACAACGGCGGCAGCAACACCGCGATCCAGCTGAAACGGTGCCCGGATGCGTGCTCACGCGCCCAGGCTTGCTCTTGGGCAAGCATCGGCACCCGTTCGCGCGGGGCAATGCCAGGGTCGGGCGTCTGAAAGCGCATGGACAGTGAGTAGGGGTCATCTCTCATGGATCAAATCATTCCCTTGAAGTCATTGCTTATCGGCGACTTGAATCATTCCTGCAACCCGGATCCAGTTATGACCGATCCAGTATGAGCCGCAAGAATGAAGGAAAAGCGGTCTGACGCTTCCTGCGATTACATTGGGAGCGCTTGGTTCGGGACTACGCTAAATCCATGCGGGTCGTCGATCAATGGTGACCCACTGTTCGCGCTGCATCCGCCCCTGGAGCGCCCAATGCCGCCCATCATCACGCGCCTGGTGGCGCTGTTTGTTCTTTGCCTGACACTTGAAGTCCCAGCCCAGCCCAATGCCTGCCCGGTTGGCGAGAAACAAGTGTGCCTGGATGGCTGCGTCTGTCTGCCGGACCTGGGGCCGCTGCTCGGCCCCTGCCTGATGGCATCTATCAGATCGCGGCACCCGCACTGGCGCTGTGGTTGACCCAAGCCCGCGCCGAAGCAGCCAGCGCCGGCACCCAACCCATTCCACTGCATATCCGGGAGCAACTGCTGCGCTGGTACGACCCCAGTGTCCTCGATGCCGCGCGCTACAAAGTCAGCGACAACGGCCAACTCAATGCCGCCACTGCCATGCTGCAAAACCCCGATGTCGGTGCCGTGACGCTGATCGACATCATTCTCTTCCGGGACGCTCAAACCGCAGAGCAGAACATCCCGCTCTGGGCTCACGAATTAAAGCATGTGCAGCAGTATCGGGAATGGGGGTAGAAGGATTTGCCCAGCGTTATACACAAGATTTCAATGCTGTGGAGGCACCGGCTTATGCCATACAGGCTGAGGTCAGGCGGTGGGTGCGGGAAGGGACTTACTGAAAGATGGTAGTGAAGCTCCGGCGCATTGCGCAACCTGTCCTGCATTTCTTCCAGTACGGCTTCATGCTCCCAGCGTCGACCCCGTCGTTCCTGACTGACTGCTTTTGACCGATTTCTACCTCTCGCGACAGGCTGCTTTCGACCCCAAAGCAGACCTTAGTACGAACCACAACGCTCAACCTCGCACACCAGATGGAACCTAAGCACTTCATCAATGACTTCCTCGCCATACAAACGTAATCTCGCCAGTTCGCTGACCAAAACAAGACAAAAAATCAGGAGTCATTGATGCAACCGATCCGTCTCGGTCTGGTGGGCTACGGCAAGATTGCCCAGGATCAACACGTCCCCGCTATCAACGCCAACCCTGCGTTCCAGTTGGTGTCTGTCGCAACCCAAGGGCAGCCCTGCGCCGGGGTTGAGAACTTTCAGTCTTTGAGCGAGCTGCTGGAAAACGGCCCGCAGGTCGATGCGATTGCGTTTTGCACTCCGCCGCAAGGACGATTCGCTCTGGTGCAGCAAGCGCTGGCCGCTGGCAAACACGTGCTGGTAGAAAAACCGCCGTGCGCCACCTTGGGTGAAGCGATGGCACTGGTGAATCAGGTCGGGGAGCAGGGCGTTAGCGGTTTGTTCGCCTGGCATTCACGCTACGCGCCCGGCATCGAAGCGGCCCGTGACTGGCTGGCCAGCCGCACCCTGCAAAGCGTGCAGATCGACTGGAAGGAAGACGTGCGCAAGTGGCACCCCGGCCAGACATGGATCTGGCAACCCGGCGGCCTGGGCGTCTTCGATCCCGGTATCAATGCCTTGTCGATTGCAACCCATCTATTGGCGCTGCCGCTGTTCGTTGAGTCTGCCGAACTGCGAGTCCCCGGCAACTGCCAGTCGCCTATTGCCGCTTCCATCAAGATGTCTGACGCGCGCCACCTCGATGTCCGCGCGGAGTTTGATTTCGACCACGGTCATGATGAACTCTGGAGCATCGAGATTCGCTGCACCGAAGGCATCCTGCGACTGGACAACGGCGGCGCACTGCTGAGTATTGACGGGGTGCGCCAAGCCGTCTCGGAGGAGGGCGAGTACGCGGCGGTGTATCGACATTTTCAACAGCTGATTGCCGACAAAACCAGTGACCTGGACCTCCAACCGCTGCGACTGGTTGCCGATAGCTTTTTTGTCGGCAGTCGGGCGTTGGTTGAGCCGTTTTACGATTAGAGAAAAGCGAGACAGGTTTATTTACGCTTGGTGGTAATTAAATCTGTCCCCTTATCTCGACCCAATACACGATTAGATCCCAAAAAAGGCGCGCAGAGTGGTGCAAAACATAGACCCAGTGATCGAGACGGAGCGGTTAGTACTTGATGCGCTTGCTCAAAACGACGCAAAAGCTCTATTTGAATATCGTGGGGATCCCACGGTGGCCAGGTACCAAGGCTGGCAACCTTCCAGTGTCAAAGAGGCGGCCGACTTTATTTCAGAGCAGTCGAACATAAAATTTGGCCAAGCCGGCGAGTGGTGCCAGCTTGCCATCCGCAGCAAGCAAACCGGTGAGTTGATCGGCGACTTCGGAGTACGGTTTCCAGCAACGACGGCGGATTCAATCGAGTTCGGTCTATCACTCAGCCCGGCTCATCAGCGCAAAGGGTATGCACGCGAGGCCGTGGTGGCCAGTATCAACCTTGCTTTCCGGCAGTGGGGTTATCGTAGGTTGGTCTGTTCTGTGGACCCTCGCAACAGGGCAAGCGTGGCACTGTTCCGAGCGCTAGATTTCCGTCAAGAGGCTTATCATGTGGAAAGCTACCAACTCCGTGGGGAGTGGGTTGATGACGTGATCTTCGCGATGCTCGCCCGTGAGTGGCCTAGAGAGTTTGGAGTCGACCAGTAGTAATAGCCGTATTCAGGAGGCCAACGGGTATTACGAGCGCGCTCAGATGGTGGCCGAGCCAATTCCCCTGGTGAGAGCTTACGGACACTCTCGAAGGTAACCGTGGTCCAGCCATCAGTCCATGTGATCGGACGGTCGACGACTTGCTTGAATTCACTGTGAGTGTTTACGCCTTAAGCTATCACCTAACGTACTCTATTTTTGTTTTCGAAAAGAGGGACTAAGTTGTCTGGTCTTCGGCAAATAGTGCGAGCTGGTGAGTTGTTCAGCGCCTCCTTAGGGGGCATAGTTTTAGTGCTATGCCCCATTTGATTGATCGGCGGCGGATTGTATTTTGGTGAAAGGTTTTTATGGATTACATGCCGGTGGAGAAGTCCGGTTGGTACATGTCGATATCATTTCGCACTGCTTGCAACGCTTTATCGTAATAACAAAGCATATGCAAAGCCCAGTCGGCACGCGCCCGAAGGCGAATATCATTTTCGTCTTTAGGTTCTCCATTGTTCAGCATACTTTCAACTTGCCTGACAATCAGATGCTCCGGAAGGTAGGTAATCCGGCAATTTTTATAACTGGATCCACGTAACTCAGCGATAGGATAGGCGCCCCCTAAACCGGCCGAAACCCCTACCAATAGCGCTGGCTTATGTCCCAATTCGGCGAGACCGGCATAAAGGAAGAAGTTTTTTAAGGCTGGGCAAGCCATGCCGTTCCACTCTGGGCTGATAACAACCAGCGCTGTTGCTTTTTTAAGGATTGACTGCTGTATGCTCCAGACGTTGTCAGTATCTTTTTCCGGCCAAAGTGGTAGTCGACTTGATGCTAAGTCTATTAGGTTGATTGACTCGCAAAGTTCTAATTTTTCTAATCGGTTTCGCAGATAATTGGCGACCTTCACTGATTGGCTGTGTGATCTATTTGATCCAGACAGCAGAACGATATGGCTACTCATCGTGCGACCTTCTGCTCAGCATTCACCGTCGGCGCCACACGACGGGATCGAACAACTGGCCAGAATAATTCCTCTTTCCAACTGATCGGCGACAAGTGCTCGATACCATAAGCTGGTGGACGACGGCGCGTAATCTTTGCCGTCCCGAACAGTACATCCCAAAGAAACAACATGTTGCCAAAATTACCTTTGTAATGCGTGACGCCATCCTCAGCAGTCAAACCGTGATGTGCAGAGTGAGTGGATGGCGTAGAGAAGGTGCGCTCCAATATCCAGACAAGAGGGCGTAAAGCAGGGATGCGGTAAAGTTTATCGTCCCAGGCGACACTGCTGTGCGCCGCAAAAATCACGGTCATTTTCAAGATCAAATAAACGTAATAAATCGGGGCGAGACCAAGATAAATTAGAACACCGGAAAGCCAGATGCCCGGCATCAGCAGATAGTAAAAACTGTTATTGCGATAGACGATGCGAATACTCATGTAAGGAGCTGAGTGGTGAGCGCGATGCAGGGCATATAGCGCGGGGATGCGGTGAGTCAGGCGGTGCCACCAATACTGGGTCATGTCATCCAGCAGTAAAAACAACACAAATCCGGCAATCCATGGGATCTCGGCCAACGCGTCTTTCTTATCTGGCAGAAGCTGATTTAAGATCATGCCACTTAGCCACATCACCAAAGGAAACGTGATGGCTACCATTATGCTAGACCCGAAGACCTCAATCAGCACGTCACGTTTGCTACTTGACGCCTGGCGAAACGATGAGCAAGCAAGCTCTATTAAAACGAAGGCAAGGAAAATTCCGGCCACGATAAAGGTTGGGTTGTTGGCGAGCATTGTTGTATTCATGGCACTCTCGATTTAGGCCCTTGCGGGCAATGCCAAATAATTAGAAACCAGGAGCTCGGCGCCCCCAATGCGTGAATCGGACAGAGTTGAGCTAGAACCGGCCAATCGCTCGAACCAGCGTTTTCATCGCGGCAAGCTCGGTCAGGTGTTGGAGCGTTTTCTCGACAGCCAAGCCCAGCATAAAAGTGCAGATTACAGTCTGGTGGAGTTGGATCAGCTATGGCGTGAGGCGGCGCGTATTGACCCCGCCATTGGCCTGAAACTGTTCACACTGTTCACACCTCAGGACTGGCACGTACTAGTTTATCTGTGCCTGTACAGTCCAGACGTTGCCTCTGCACTGCAGTACTGGGCCCGTTACGCACCGCTGGCATCGGATGCGGACAGTGTCAGGTTGGTGAATGACGAAAACGGCTTTGGGGTAGAGCTGGGCGTCGACGCACCGGGTGAGCTGAGGCGCTATGTCACCGAGCACTACGGCGTCATGTTTATAACCCAACTGCAGCGCGGAACTGGCCAGGAAGTTTGTCCAGTGCTGGCAAAATTTACCCATTCGCGTCCGTCGTATTACAAGCAATACGCGCATTCGTTTGGAGAGCGGATTGAGTTTGACTGCCCGACTAGCTGCTTTTACTTTGATTCTCGTAGCCTGGGTCTTCCGATGCTTACTCGACATAACGGTATGCTGGAGCTGCTGACTCAGGAACTAGACCGGCGGATTGCGGTGTATCGAAATTTCAGCGGCTGGGCCGCCAAGGTGGCGGCAGGGGCGCGACGGGCATTATCGCGAGGTGAGCCCCCGAATCTGGAAAATCTGGCAAAGACTCTTCACCAGACACCGCGCACTTTACGTAGACGCCTGGAAGAGCAAGGCACGACATTCCGGCATTTGCTTGATCAGGTCCGCGCAGAACTGGAACTGCATCTGGAATTGCAGGGAGAATCTCGAGCAGATATTGCTGACCAGTTAGGCTATAGCGATTTGACTGCCTATCTCCACGCCCGTAATAGATGGCGCGTAAAAGTGTAAAGGCATCGTTATCTAAAGGCGATTCAGCGTAGGTATAGATCTGAGAGCCATTCAGGCGTCGTTAGAGCAATCCTTTTGCACAGTTCTGACCTCCTTGGCCGGACAGCGACGGTCTAGCATCGACCGTCGCAGTGGCTGGTCAGACTTCCGTCTGTTCCGCCATTTCCAGGGCGTCATCGACCTCAATTCCGAGGTGTCTGACGGTGCTTTCAAGCTTCGTATGACCAAGCAGGAGTTGAACAGCTCTCAGGTTTTTCGTCCTGCGATAGATCAGCGATGCCTTGGTTCTCCGTAGCGTGTGGGTACCGTACATGGTTGGGTCAAGGCCAATGGCTGTGACCCACGCTTTGACTATTCGAGCGTATTGCCTGGTGGAGAGATGATCTGAACCGTGCAACCGGGTCCGAATCAAGAAATCCTCACTGCGGAGGCGTGCCAGATGCATCCAAGCCTCCAGAACCGTTCGGGTTTGCTCTGTGATTTCAAATTGCACAGGCTGCTGAGTTTTCTGCTGCATCACGATGGCCCAGATATCTCTCACTCGGAGCGGGGCTTTCTGCCCGACAAGCTTTCCCTTGTTCCAAGGTTGATAGTTGTATGTGGCAATTGTGTTCATGACTTGTCCTCCAGGTTGAGGGAGGACAAGGGTGGATCAGTTACAGTGCGTGGGGAGCGCTATCCGACCCATAGCCGACTTTCCCGGTAATCCGTGAAGAACCTTATTTTTGCCATTGAGGACCAGGCGATGAGCTCTAGCCATCACTCCGGTGCCATCAGAACAGCGAGCGTCATCTTGATGAACTCTTCGTTCTTGTCGATGGTGTCCGGGGCGCCGTGCACGTTGTTGGCGACGTCGGCCGAGCCGCGCGCCTCAACCCAGCTCGATAGCTCTATGATGGCTGCTTCAATGGCGAACTGGTTCTCGTAAGTGGGATAGCCAGCCGCCCATGTCAATAAATTCAATCGGAAAGTTGCTTGGTTCTAAAGCGCATCAAATCGACTTTGCAGGAACTTAAAATATCTCCAGCGCCCGAGCCACCCATCACCGAGTCACCTTCCCATTGACACTGAGCCTCCTTGAACTTCTCGAAAGCCTTCTGAGAGGCGAGCAGCGAGGCAAGGGCTTTGGCCGTCGCACTCGAATCGATTTCCTTTGTCTTGGCTTCCAGTTTTTTGTAGGCGATATTCATTTGTGACGTGACTTCGCGAGTCTTACGCTCAAGGCAAGGCTGCAACGCTGTCCGGGGCTGATCGCCAATGGTGTTGTAGCATTCGTTCAATGCTCCAGCTTGAGTGTCGCTGGTCACTGCAGTTTTTGCTGCGATGGTAGTAGGCGTAGATGCCATATTGACCGCGCCATTTGTGATTGGATTCACATCAGGTTTCGCGGGTACTTGAGCGAATGCCGTACCAATGGCAAATGTAGTCGCTACAACGACCACAGAAATGAGTTTTCTCATTTTTATCTATCCTTTGGAAAGCATTTTTCGAGGGGCAGAAACAACTTTGAATGCTAGGCCCATTGTGTACTACGTACGCAGGATTAGACTCATTGAGGTCGAGTAGCGCTCACTGCCCCAGCGCCTGTTTGACTGCATCTTGGGCAAGCTGTTCAACGCTGCTAAGAAGAAGCATCAGCAACAGTTTTGGCGTCCGGCAAATACATCACCGCCATGGGGCTGGATGGGTGCGTCGGCCAAGCTCTGATTGACGCCAAGCAATCGGGCCGTGACTCGTGCGTCGCCATTAAGGCTGTCATTTCCTGGGACGCCTTTGCCGAGCAAGTCATCGAGGGGTGGTTGGCGCTGATCCCTGCGTTGTCTCATACCCTGTTAAAAGACGGTGAGATAAATCTATGCCTTCGAAGCTGAATGTCTGCTTTTGGCCCAGAGTGTGTAAAAACGCTTCGCCAAAATTGAAGTGTTCGCGTCTACGTTAAATCTGAAATTTATCGGCACGTCAGCAGATGTGGATTTCGCGTAGGAGCGCGATTTTCAGTCCGGTTTTGAGTACCTGTCGCGCTCAAAAACGTTTTTACACAGCCTCGGCCGAAAGCCGCCCGTCATGAACGCCGACGTTCGACCCCATAAGCCGGTGCGTCGCCATGGAAGCTGCGCTAACGCTTTTAATCCGTCATCCCGTCACGGAGTCATAGCGTTAGCGCGTAGCAGATCTCAGAAATACACCAGCGCTTCCACAGTTCCGGTCAGTTGGTTACGCGCATCACCGTTACCAAACGGGCGAGCATCGTCGCGGCCATTGAACCAGTCGTAGCGTAGCTCCGGACGCAGCGACAGGTACTTGTTGAAGTCGTAGCGCAGGCCCGTTGTCAGCGCATTGAACGCGCCTCGTGACGTGGAGGAGGGGAACAGAATGTAGCCGTCCGGATCGTCGAAATGCTCGGCCCGCACGGAGAACGCCAAGTCTTTGCGTTGCTGGTAGGTCAACACCACGTTGGCGCCCCACCAGTGCGCCCCATCAAAACCGGGACCGGTGACGATGTCCACGGTCGAGGCTTTGCCGTCGCCCGCTTGACGGCCGTAGACCATTTCCCCGCCCATTGACCACTTTTCATCGAATCGATGCCAGCCATTGAGCGAGTGCTGCTGCTTGAACTGGCCGTCGCTGGAAATCAGCCGACCGCGAGGTGTTTGTATGTCGTTGCGGCTGTCGTTTTGTGAATCACCGACGAGAAATTCATAGTCGATCCAGGTGTTCATGTCGGGCGTGCGCCAGCGTAGTGCTCCCAGCAATGCCTTGCTGTCGTTGTTGTCGCGCAGATTGCCTTGGCCCTGAATCACGCCTAACTCGGCACCGAGCAACATGCTTGAGTTATTGACTAGACGTTTGCCCAGCAGGAACCCGGAAACCGCTCCGGACTCGGTCATAAAGGCATAGGTGCGGCTGGCAAACGGGTTGCGCGCGGCACGGATGTTGGGTGGGATTTCGTAGCCGAGCCCTGGGCCAAAGATGCCGGCGATTGCGGTAAAGCCGCCGGCATAAGGTAGGTAGGCCGTGGCGGCGATGTTGGGCACGGCGAGGAAGTTTTGCTTGTCGCGTCGGGCCTTGTCCGCATCGTCGTCGCCCGGAGAGTTTATTCCCCAGTGCATGTCCCAGCCGTAGGTACGGGCCTGCTGCGCATTGCGACCGTAGGCGGTCTCGAGCGTGAAGCCGAAAGAGGCTTCAGTGGGGGCCGGGCCCGGTAAGGGCGTGATACGCGGGATGAAATTGGCCTTCAACGCTTTGTCGGCAAACAGGTGAAGGGTGCCGAGTTCAAAGCCTTCGTCGCCGAATCCGGCCACGGGGGTGTTGGTCTGTCCGGACTCGCGATCCTCATGGGATGAGTTGTTGTTGCGAGAGTAACCGGCGTCCACCAGGCCGGACACCTTGATGCCATAGTCGCGCTCCAGCGAGTCACCGAACAGGCCGCGAAATACAGTGCCTTCTCCGACGTCGGCAGGTTCGCCCGCCAGGCAATGACCCGTGGCGAGGACGAACAGAACCGCACCAAACGATTTGACGTTGATGTTCTTCATGAGTTTTCTCTTGTTTTTATTAGGGGTGGCTACCTACAGGCCGCTTCGTAAAGCTCTTATTGGGTGACCGGTACAGCCGTTGTTCGATTCAGGCGCCAGAAGCCGATGATGCCGATGGCCGCGATGCTGGCGGGAACGGCTGCGGCCACCAGCAGGTCACTCGTCGACCACTGCAGATGCAGCAGAGTGGCGCCGATGAAAGGACCGCAAATGCCCCCCAGGCGACCGAGTCCCAGCGTCCAGCCAGTACCGGTGGCGCGCAGAGCAGTCGGATAAAAGGTAGAGGTCATGGCGTTCAGTGCCGCTTGGCCGCCGAGGATGCCGAAGCCGGCGACCGCAGTGGTCACGTAAGCCAGATTGATCGAGGTGTAGTACTGACTGAACAGAACGATGGCCACGGCAGAGACGATGAAGGTGGGAACCAACACGGCGCCGAAGCCGCGTCGGTCGACAAACCAGCCGAGTAGCCAACCGCCCGCAAGTCCACCCAGCCACATGGAGGTCCCCGCCAACACCGCTTGCGACGGCGTATGGCCGGCACCACTCATCAGCACCGGAGTCCAGGAAGCGAGGAAGTATACGCAGAGCATATTCATGAAGTTGATCAGCCACAGCAGCAACGTGCCGGGCAGTCTGCCGTCCGCAAACAGGTGAGTGAGCGAGAGGCCTTTTTTACGCGGCTCTGCAATTACCAGGATCGTCTGTTCGTTGATCTGCAGGCCAGGTTCAATACGCATGAGGATGGCCCGCACGCGGTCGAGTTGGCGTCCGCACAGAACGCACCACTGCAGCGATTCGGGGAGTGCGAAGAACATCAGCACACCCACACACAGTGGGGCGACGGCACCCAAATAGAAAACCGCTTGCCAGCCATACTGCGGAATCAGTGCGGCAGCGAGGGCGCCGCCGACCAGACCTCCCACGACCATTCCCGATGACACCAGAGTCAACAGCATCACACGGTTGTGCCGGGGGGCATATTCCGTCACCAGGGTGGCGACGTTAGGCACGATTGCACCCATGGCGATCCCGGTAAGAAAGCGCAGTGCCAATAGTCCGTCCACCGTCGTGGTGTGAGCGGTGAAGTACATCAGAAACGTCATCACTAACGAGGCGGTCACCAATACTGGCCGGCGACCGATAAGGTCGGCTATCGAACCCAAAGCAAGCGAACCTATCAACATGCCTAGCATGCTGATGCTGAACACCGGCCCCAGGTTGGCTTTGGGAATGCCCCATTCAGTGATGAGGCTGGGCGCGGCATAAGCCATGGCTTGAATGTCGAACCCATCGACGACCATGCACAGGAAGCACTGTACGAGCACAAGCACCTGAAAGGCGCCCAAGCGACTCCTTTCGACGATCGCGCAGATGTCGAGTTGATTGTTCACGAGTGAATACCTCTGTTGTAATTATTTTCGGTAGTGGCGCTGTTCGGGACGCAGGATCAAAGCGGTTGTTGGCTGCGAGAAAATCTCTGTTGTGAAGTGGGCGATAGCGGGTTATTAGTCAGCGAGCCACGCGCTGGCCTCGGCCCGCATGGTCAGTTCAAGGTCGCTGCCGCGGGTGGCGAATACCCGATTGAGCGGGAAGCCGCTTTTTTCCAGAAGGTAGGCAAGCGGCGCGTACTCGCGCGGGTAGCGCGCCACGGTTTCACGATCAATCTCAATCAGGCCTTGGGGGAAGGTGAAGCCGCCCATGTCATAGATGCTCTGGCGCTTGACCAGCTTCCACAGACCTCGGCGTTTCTCGACAAGGTCGTAGAAACGGTTGTGCACGCTGCAACCCAGATCCAACCGGACGTTTTCGCCAACAATTACCGCGTTGGTTTCAACGATGGCCTTGCTGCCATTGATGGTGACCACTGGCGTGCCGATCAGGTGTTTGGTACGCAAGTCGGACTTGCCCATGCGCTTTGAACCTTCGACGAACTCGGCAAACGGTCCTTCAAACCAAGTGACTTCTATCGTCCCGTCGGGGTGGGCAAGGTTGGACAGTTGATCCCATTGGCCTAAATCGCGATGGATCCAGCCGGTAATCAGGTCGGTAATTTGGAGGCGGTCTTCCAGGTAAGTCTGCATGCGGTGTCCTTGGCGGGCGGTGGGGTGTTGATGCCAGCATCTTCCCCTGGACAGATAACTTCAAATAGATTGATATGAACGATCGATCACTATTTATGATGGGTAAAGGCACTTATGGATTTGCGTCATTTGCGTTATTTCCTTGCTGTCGCAGATGAAGGCCATTTCGGCCGGGCAGCTCAGCGTCTGCACATTGTTCAGTCCGCGTTGAGCATGCAGATCCGCGCCCTGGAGGAGGAACTCGGTGGTCCTTTGTTCCTTCGTACGAGTCGTCGCGTAGAACTCACGGAGGCCGGTGTGTTGTTGCGTGCCGAAGCACAGCGCACCCTCGATCAGGCGGCGCATGCCCAGCGCGTGGTGCAGCGTTCGCTACGTGGAGAGATGGGCAGCGTGCGAATCGGCTTCGCAGGCAACGCTGTGTTCAGCGGCCGGTTGATGGCTGACGTTCGTGCCTTTCGCGCGGCTTATCCGGACGCGGAAGTCATCCTCCGCGAGCTGGCGCCGCAGCTACAGGTCGAAGCCATTCAGAGCGGTCAATTGGACTTGGGTTATGCGCCGAGTCACGGCGGTCAGGCCCTCGACAGCGCCTTGTTATTCGAGCGCATCGGCACTTGGCCCTTAGTGGTTGCATTACCCGAAGACCACCCGTTGGCGAAGCAGCCAACGTTGCGCGTGCCAATGCTGGGCGCGGAGTCGTTGATCATTTATGCCGCTCACGGCGCAGATGAATACATGCTGGCCGGGCTGCGCAAGGTATTGGGGCGCGAGCCGAAGGTTCAACGGACCACCAGCACGTTAAGCGTGCTCGCGCTGGTTGCTTCCGGCATGGGGGTTGCGATGGTGCCTGCGCCGTTGATGCAGGTCAGCATTCCGGGCCTGACCTACCGAACATTCGACGACGTAGAACCTCACACCGACTTGCTACTCATCAGCCGCGCCAACGAAACCGGCGGTGCGGTGCGCGCATTTCTGAGGGTTGCACATCAAGGCACAGTGGCACCAGCAACGTTGTGATTGTTGGCGCGGGGGCAATGAAGCTGGCTCGCCGTCGACCCTCCCGGCCTCAAGCCGCGTTCAACTTGCCGTATTGGCCAGAGAAGAACAGTAGCGGCCGCGCCTGTTCTGCTTCAACAAGTTCGACCACCTCAGCGATATACAGTTGGTGGTCGCCAGCCGCATGGATCTGGACCACCCGAGCAACAATGTGGGCCAGGCTGCCCTCGATGATTGGCACGCCCTGAACCTTGTTCATGGCCACGTTCAATCCCTCGACGGCACGCCCGGCAAAGTGGCCGCTAAGGTGCTCCTGTTGTTCGGTCAAAAAGTTCACGCCGTAACAGTCGCCTTGCTTAATGTGGTTGCAAAAGCGTGACTCGTTCTTGATCGACACCAGGATCAGTTGCGGCTCCAGCGACACCGACAGGAACGCATTGGCCGTCATACCCGCCGGTTGGTTTTCCCGTTCGTAGGTCACCACTGTTACACCCGTGGCAAAGCGGCCCATCACGCGGCGAAACTTGGCAGCGTCATTGTGTGCGTTATTCATTGTCATTCTCCATTAGTTTGCCGAGCGGCCAGTGCGCGTGGCCGCTGCCTGAATCGTGCATTTACACCAGAGGTGTATTGGCCTCTTTGCCACACAGGATTCGCCCAAACAGTTCCAGGTTGGTGGAGGTGCACACCACACCGTGCAGATTGGCCACTCTGGCGTCGCGCCACAGGCGGTTGAACGGGTTGGAAGTACCCGCCAGCGAACCGCCGCTGGCTGTGGCCAGCAGATCGACGCCTTCCCAGATCAACTGGCTGGCATAACCGGTGTCGCGACGGATGCGCGCGCGGGTTTGTCGGTCCATAGACGAGCCGCGAGCGGCATAGGTGTCGATTTCGTCCACGCAGCGCTCCACCACCAGCCGTGCAGCATCGAACTTGGCCGAGGCTTCACCGACCTGCAGGTGGGTCACTGCAGCTTCGTCCTGTTGGCTGTACCAGGTGTACTGAATGCCGCGGCCGGGCAGTTTGGCGAGAAAAGTTTCCAGTGCTGCCTTGGCGATGCCCAGGGCCGGAAACACCAGGATGATGGCCAGCAGCGGGATGAACGCTCCACGATAAAGCGCTTTACCTTGCAGGTGTGTGGACGCGTAATCGCCGGCGATTGCTTTGGATACCGAAGCGATGCGCTCATCGGGTACAAACAGATTTTTTACCGACACCGAGGTACTGCCGCTACCGCGTAGTGCCATGGTGTCCCAATCGTGCAACAGGGTGATGTCCTGGATCGGGATGAGCGCCAGCCCCTGGTCCACGGTTTCACCCGCTTCGTTGACGATCGGAATCCCCAGCAGGTCCCACTGTGCGTGGTACACGCCGCTGTTGAATCCCCACAGGCCTTCTTCGATGAGGATACCGCCTGCCTGGCGCTTGACCTTAGCTTTGCGTGGCGACAGCACACCACTGCTGCGCACCTTGCCGCCGCTGGCGAAGATGGGGTCGCTGACCGCTTTGGGATATAGGGTTGCGACCATCCAGTTACAAATATTGATCAGCGCGCAGGCCCAGCCGGCCGAGGCATCTCCACGGCCGATTTCGCTGACCACTTCCATGTAGGTTCTGACGCTGGTTTGCAGGCCGCCATGCTGGCGTGGAATCATCAGGTCGAAGGCGCCGATGGCGTCGAGGTCGGCCACAGTGTTTTCGGGCAGACGGGCCAGTTCATCGACTTCACGGGTACGCGAACGCAAGGTCTCGACCAAACCGCTGGCGCGGGCAATAAGATCGCTGCTATCGATGTGGGCATTGACAACCGCATTGTGGAGGACGGAATTCATGGCTTTTCCTGTTATTGGGATTGTTTGGATGAGCATGTGACACAATAGTGACGAATCCGTCACGGTGACGAATTTGATACTAATTAAAATATATTTTTAACGTCAAGATATATATTCATCTAGGCGAGTGGGCGATTTGATGCAAAAAGGCATAACGCAAATGGAAAGTCCGGCCCCAGTGAGAGCGGACATGGACGCACCGCCGGATCACCGAACCGTGACCGCTCGGCGCAAACGTGATGCGATGCGCGCTCGAATACTCTCGGCGACCATGGACTTGCTAGCCGACCCTGCGAAGGTTTCGGTCAGCATCGAGGATGTTGCCCGGGTGGCGCAGATTTCCCGAGGAGCGTTCTACAAACACTTTGCTTCACTGGAGGAGGCATTGGCTGCCATAGGCCAGGAAGCCACCGACGGCATGACCCTGCACATCCTGCCCGTGTATGACGTGCTGACTCATCCGTTGGAGCGCATCAGCACGGCGATGCGGCTTTTTCTGCTTCGTGCGCATACCGACCGTCGCTGGGCGGCGTTTTTCCTGAGGGCCGAGTTAGTGCAGCACGAGTCGATCCTGCTGAAGTACGTATTCGCCGACCTGGAGGCGGGGCGAGACGCGGGCTTGCTTGAACTGCCCTCGATGCAGGCAGGCGTCGATGCTCTGATCGGCGCGACGCTGGAAGGGGTTCGTAGCATGACCCTGCGCAAGGTGGACGACCCGGAGGTCTACATCGACGCGGTCATTTTGATGGTGCTGCGCGGTTTCGGTGTGGCGAACGCCCAGGCGCAGGAGGCCGTGGCGTTTTCAAAGGCCTACCTGCAGGCGGGAGTGGCATCGGCTGCGGGTGAGCCGGCGAGCCCCCCACTGATTCGCCTTGATTTGAACGGCAACCTCAATCGTGCCAGCAGCGATACCAACCGTTGTTCTCGGTGATTTGTAGCCTGGTCTGATACAACTCCGACAAGTTTTTACTCGTCAGAATGTCGGGTTTTGGGCCGTCAGCAATAATTTGTCCTCGGTTGATTAGCACCACGCGGTCGATTTCGGGAATGATCTCGTCAACGTGGTGAGTAGTGATGATCAATGATCGGTCCTCACTGCAAAAGCTGCGCAATAGCGTCAGCATGGCCAGGCTGGCGCCCATGTCCAGGCCATTGGCGGGCTCATCGAAAATCAACGCCTCGGGATGATGAACAAGTGCTCGGGCCAGCAGGAGACGCCGCTTCTGGCCGGTGGAAAGGCGCTGAAACATGCAGGCCTCATCCTGCGCAATTCCGAGTCTGGTCATCATTGCCCGGGCCTGATCGACCTGGATATTCGTCGGTTGAAGGTGTTCATGACTGCCAATGGCACCGAAAAACCCGGAAACGACAACCTCTAATGCCGTGGTATAGGGCGTGTAGTGCTCTTGCAGGTCGTGCGAAACAAAACCGATCCTGTCCCGCAACTGCCAAAGATGAATCGTTTCGCTGTCAAAAAGCTTCAGGTAGCTGCCTTCCTGCGCAACGGGATACAGCTCCCGGTTTATCAATTTAAGCAGGCTGCTTTTACCCGCGCCGTTGGGGCCCAGGATTGCCACGCGCTCGTGCGGCTCAATCTTCAACGACAACCGATTGAGCACCCGTGTCTGTTGCTGGTACGCGGTGACTTGGTGGAATTCGATCATGTATAAAACCTCGCGCAAAGAATGCTGAACGCCCGAGTTAGAGGCGAAACCTGTTGATGTGTCCGCGCAGGCCCGTGGCCAGGAGCGACAGTTCTTTGCTGGTCGAATGAATCTGTACCGCGCCCGCCGAGGTTTGCACCGACAGATCACGAATGCTGATCAAGCTACGGTCAATTTCCCGAGAGACCTGGGCTTGCTGCTCGGACGCGGTGGCGATGACGATGTTCATTTGACTGATTGACTCGACTGCAATGGTTACCTGTTGCAACGCCGAATCCGCCTCTTGAGCAAGGCCTAAGGTTGAGTTGACACGATCCGTGCTCAGTTGCATGGACGACAATGTGTGCGCCGCCACGCCGCTTAGCTCGCTGACCATTTGTTCAATCTCACCCGTAGATTGTTGCGTCCGAAAAGCTAATGCCCGCACTTCCTCGGCGACGACAGCAAAACCACGACCTGCTTCCCCCGCCCGGGCGGCTTCAATGGCCGCATTCAGCGCGAGGAGGTTAGTCTGCTCGGCAATAGACCGTATTACCTCAAGCACCCGGTTAATGCCGGATACGCTGCTTGCAAGTGCCTCTACGCGATCTGCGGTAATGGAAATGCGCTCTGCTAATACTGAGAGCGACTCAAGTGTTTCGCCGACCCGAGCTTTACCAGTTTGTGCCGCGACATCCGTGGTTCGAGAAGCGTGCGCCGTTGCCGATGCGGTTCGCGCCACTTCATCGACCGCAGCCGTCATTTCATTCACAGCCGTGGCGGCTTGCTCGATTTCCCTGTTCTGTTCCTGAAGCCCGCTCGTAGCGATCGCTATCACTGAATGAAACTGCTGCGAGGACGAAGCCAGCAGGGTGGAAGAGTCCGTTATGCACAGAACGGTGTCGTGAAGATTGCCCTGCATGGCCCTCAATGCTCGAAGCAATAAGGCTGGCTCGTCGTTCCCCGTATCGTCGATTGAAGAGGTCAAATCACCTTGCGCAATGTTCTCCGCTACCTTAAGAGCGTCGAGCAGAGGCTGGTTAATACTTCTGGTGTAGAGCGTAGCCAACAGTACCGTCAGCAGGGCGGCCAGTGCCATTGCCCCAATGACCCCGGTCACGACACGATCACGTGTCTGCTGTTCGTTTTCAGCCGCCTGATGATAATGCTTCAGATAAAAATCCAGCAGTTGCCCCGAGCTGACGCCCAGTTCCATGGCAAATTTATCGATGGGGCCGTTCAGTATCTCAATAGCCGATGCCGTTTGCCCTCCTGCTGCGAGCCGAATGACTTCGAGTCGCTCATGACTGAAAGCCTTGTAGGCTTGAAGGTAGCGTTCGAACATTTCCTGCTCCGACTTTTCGTGCAGGTGCGCGGTAAAATCATCTTGCTGCTGTCGAACGCTTTCGAGCACTTGCTTCAACGCAGTCTGATTGGCGGCCAAGGCAACGCGATCCTGTAGAACAACCATCCTGAAGGTCATTATTCCGGCTCGATCCTCCGTTGTGTTCAACGCGGCAAGCCGGATGATTGCGGGGACCCAGATCTCTCTAATGGCTTCGGACTGCACGCTCATTTGTTTGACCATACTCAACGAGAACAGGCCAAGCAGCAGGACGACCAGGCCAATCAAGCCAAAGCCGAAAATCGAGCGCGGTGCCAACTTCATTTTTCTGAAAAACAACGGATTTGTCCTCAAAGAAGGGGATCGCAGCGTGCGCATTGATGGACGCTTTGTTTTTGCGCGCTGTCATAGCGAACATCAGATGAGACGGCGCCGGCTTGTGGCCGGCGCCTTACTTCGATGAACCGCTCAAGGGATAAATCAGCGCCGGGCGATCGTGGCGCCTGGCGCTGGCACGCTCATCGTGTGCGTGGCGCAGCAGAGCTGTTCTTGCGAACAAACAATCCCATTCCGACTTCCTGTCGCTCTCCGGGTGGAGAGTGAATTTTGTTAAACGCTGTCGATGCCTTCGACCCCAGGCTCGGCCACTCTGGCGGGTGCGGTTTCACGTAAACAGGTCGCGACCAGCAACCCGACCACCACCGCGCCGAGTGCCAGATACATCGTGTTCTCGATTCCGTGATGCTGTGCGATATAACCCGCGATAGCCGGCGCGACACCGCCGCCAAAAATCTCACCAATGCCCACCACCAACCCGGTTGCGGTAGACGTCAGCGCGGCCGGCACCGATTCACTGGTGAGTGGCCCGACCGTCATGCAGATCATGCTGAAGTTGAAGAAAATCGTCAGAAACAGTAGCGCGAATAACTTGACCGGTTCGGCACCAGTGGCCATCAGCAACCAAAGAAATGCGCCGGTGGCGACGAACGAAATGAGCACCACCGGTTTACGGCCGATGCGGTCTGACACGGCTGGCATGATCAATTGCCCGAGAAAACCACCCAGCCCGATGGCCGACATGACGAAGCCCATCTGCTGTACTTCCAGGTGCAAATAGTCCATCAAGTAGTTAGGCATCATCACGCTGATCACGAATAGGCAGGTCAGCATGCAGAACATGCCGACGATGTTCAGCAGCACGTTGCGATAGCGCAGGGCATCCAGCCAGCTCGGGTGGCCCACTGCGGCACTGGCTTCGGCTTTTTTCGCAGTGGCTGCGCGCGTTTCCCGCAAGTAACGGTACATCGCCAATGCCAGCAGGAAACCCGGCAGCGAAACGATTGCGAACACCCAGCGCCACGAAGGCACGACGAGTAACAGCTGTGTGGCGAGAATGGGCGCGAGACCCAGGCCGAGGATCGGGAAAAACGCCTGCTGAATGCCGATGTTCATCCCGCGCCGACGAGGATGCGATGACTCTGCCGTGGCCGCCAGGGCTGTTGGGGTGAACGCACCTTCGGAAATGCCCATGATCGCGCGGATCAGCATCAACCCGCCGATGCCGGTCGCCAAACCGGAAAGGCCTGCGAGCAGCGAAAACACCAGCACGGCTGGAATCAGCACTTTGCGTCGACCGATGCGATCGGACAGCCGCCCCATGAAAATCGAAGAAATGCCCCAGGCCAGGCCCAATATCGCGGTCACGTTGCCCAGATCCTGATAGTTCAGGCCCAGGTCTTTCATCATTACCGGGAACAGCGGCAGGATGATGAACCGGTCCAGGCCCACGAGGCCGAAACCCAAGGCCAGCAGCGCTACCGCTTTGAACTCGTAACGCACATCCCACGCATGCTTATTGTTATTCATGGTTGTTACTCGGATGGAGTTGAGGGTTAGCGGCCGTACGCAAGCCCGGCCGCCAAGGGATTAGAAATAAAACAGTGCTTCAACCAGGCCGGTCAGCTGCGTGTTGTTGCGACCCGCGCCAAACGGGTGATCGTCGGCATTGCCATCGAACACGTCGTAACGCACTTCAGGGCGCAACGAGACGTACTTGTTCAGGTCATAGCGCAGGCCCGTAGTGAGGGCATTGAAACTGCCGCGAGCAGTCGAAACCGGCAGCAGGATGAACCCGTCGGGATCGGCAAAATGTTCGGCGCGCACCGAGTAGGAGAGGTCCGGGCGTTGCTGGTAGGTGAGCACCGCGTTGGCACCCCACCAATGGGCGCCATCGAAACCAGGACCGTTGATAATGTCGACGGTTGTGGCCTTGCCGTCACCGTCCTGACGGCCATAAACCAGTTCGGCGCCCATCGACCAGTTTGAGTCGAAACGATGCCAGCCGTTGAGCGAGTGTTGTTGTTTGAACTGACCTTGTGGTGACACCAGGCGCGACGTTGGAGCCTGCACATCGCTGAAGCTGTCGTTCTGTTCATCGCCGAGGATGAACTCATAGTCCACCCAGGTCTGCATGTCTGCAGTACGCCAACGCAAGGCCCCCATCACCGACTTCTGATCGTTGTTGTCGCGCAGGTTGTTCCAGCCCTGGACTACCCCCAGTTCGGCGCCGAGAATCGACGATTCGCCGTTGTACAATCGCGTACCGAGCAGCACGCCACTTACGGTTCCCGGCTCGCTGACGAAGGCGTAGCTCTTGCTGGCAAACGGGTTACGAGCAGCGCGAATGTTGGGCGGGATTTCATAGCCCATCGCCGGGCCGAAGACCCCGGCCATGGCGGTGATTCCAGGGCCGTAAGGCAGGTAAGCAGTGGCGGCGATGTTGGGAATGGCAAGGAATTTCTGCTTGTCGCGCTGGGCCTTGGCGAGGTTGTCGTCACCAGGAGAATTAACGTCCCAGTGCATGTCCCAACCCGTGGTACGGGCGAACTGGGCATTACGCCCGTAGTTCATTTCGAAGGTGAAACCGAAGGAGGCTTCGCTCGGCGCAGGACCTGGCAACGGCGTGATACGTGGCACCATGGTGCCCTTCAGTTGCTTGTCGACGAAAAGATGCAAGCTACCCCATTCCAGCCCCTCGTCGGCGAAACCAACCACTGGGAGATTGCTCAAACCGTCCTGACGCTCATCGTGTGTCGAGCGATTATTGCGAGAGTAAGCGGCGTCAAAAAGGCCTGAGACCTGAATCCCGTAATCCTTTTCCAGCGTGTCTCCAAACAGGCTGCGAAACAGTGTGCCTTCACCCGTTTCAGGGGATTCGGCTGCGTGTGTGTTGAGCGTTGCGAAGGCGGCCAGAACCGCACCAAGCGTTTTCACCTTGATGTTGATCATTTTCTGTCTCTTGTTTTTTTTGTCAGAGTTTTAGAGGGCGGGGCGTCCATGCCACCGGAAAGTCGTGTCAGGCGTGGCGGGCCTTTCCACCATTAACGACGTGGGGTTGGCTGCTTTGTTGCAATTGCTCGCGCAGGGAGTTGAGCAATTTGGGTAACGCAGACAGCTCTGCAACGCCGCCATAGCAGTAGTAGTCGGGACGCACGATAAGGGCTTTGAGTCCGGCCTCGGCCATGAAGCGCAGGTATTTGCCAGAGACGTCGCGATAGATGCCTTTGCTGCTGTCAGCCGTTTCTGCGAGTCGAACGACTTTCAGATCGTAGTCATGGATGAAGCTCTGCTGTTCAGGCGTGAGCGATGCCAGGGGATCCTGGTCACCTCGGACAAGCAGATGGAAACCACGTCCAATAACTTCGTCATAGCGGCTGACCTTGCCACCGATTTCGATCGAGCCGTGAACCCCGAGAATGCCGCGCAATTGGCCATCCTTCTGCAGTAGACCATCGGTTAAACCCGGGAACGGCGGCAGTGGTGCGACGTTGCCGCTCAAATAGGCTGCATCGCGCTCGGCGGCCTTCACCGGGTCCGATACGCAAACGACTTTACCCATGGCCATGGACGCTTCGATCACGGCGCGGATCTGCGGTTTGCGCTCCAGTGTGTAGCTGTCCAACAGGCTGTCGTCAGCCAAACCGCGCAGCAGCAAATCGAGACGCCAGGACAGGTTCCATGCGTCCCGGATCCCCGAGCACATGCCTTGGCCCATGAACGGTGGCATCACGTGGGCCGCGTCGCCGGCCAACATTATCCGACCGCTGTGCCAGTTCGAGGCAATGCGTGAACGGAACTGATAGACCGCGTGGCGCACCAGGTCAGCAGTGTCCGGCGTCACCCAACGCGACAGCAGCGACCAGACCTTGTCGGTGTCTTGCAAGTCTTCGATGGTTTCATGGGGCAGGCGCATGAATTCCCAGCGGCGATAACCGGGGCCCCCAGGGACCATGGTGGTCGGTCGTTCGGGGTTGCACCATTGGCCGATGTCCGGCACATCCAGTTGCACACCGGGCTTGGGTTGCAAGTCGACCACCAGCCAGTCTTCCTGAAAGCCCAGATCCTGCCATTCAACGCCCAGCGACTGGCGCACGAAGCTATTGGCACCGTCGGCACCGATCACATAACGAGCCCGTACACTTTGCTGCTCTTCACTGAGTGAAAACTTGCCGCCTTCGCGAATGATCCGATTGAGGACCATGTCGCAGCCTTGGGTGTCTTGTTGCAGCGCAGTCGCTTCCCAGCCTTGATGGACCTGCACGTTGCCGATGCTTTTGGCTTTGCGGTCCAGTGCGGCTTCCAGCGATGGCTGATTGAACAGGTAACCGAACGGCCCGTCACTGATGGATTCAGCCGACCAATCGATCTCTACCAGGACTTTCCAGTCAGCGTTGAACCACTGGTAGCGTGCCGATGGCTGGGAGATTTTCGCCAGTTCTTCGCCAAGGCCCATGGAGAGGAAAATTCGGCGAATCTCATGGTCGTAAAATACTGCCCGCGGGAGCGGGTAAAGCGCTGGCCAGCGTTCGAAGACGGCGACTGAATAACCCATTTGGCCCAATAGAATGGCCAGGGTCTGGCCGACGGGGCCGTAACCGGCAATGGCGACATCGACTGTAGTGTGCTGGTTCATGATCTGTGCCTCGTGTACTTCGCAATGATTTCCGGACATGGCCGGGCCTGTTGCGCGAACCAGGGAGGCTCGCGCAATGCAGGAATTCCAGTTTTTTAAAACAATAAGCGGCAGGCGACTCAGGCAGGTGCCGGGGTGTCCGCTTCAGTGTTGAAAATGAAGTTATCCGGCACGTCCGGGCCCCAGAGGTACAGTGAGTTTTCCGGGGGATAATCGCCGGCAGGCCATTCGCTGCCTTCGGAGATGTAGTCCATGTCTGCCGAGTACTCGCAGAACGAACCCCATGGATCCTGCACGTAATGAAAGTAGTTAGAACCCAGGCAATGACGACCCGTGCCCCAACCTTTCACGTGTCCCGCCGCCGCCATCTGCGAAGCGCCTGCACCGACTTCATCAATGCTGTCGACTTCCCACGCAGCGTGGTGCCAGCCCTTGGCGCTGCTCTTGGCGAACGCCACCAGATGATGGTCGCAACCGTGGGCGGCATGACTGAAGGCGATAATGTCCATCGACTTGTCGGAGAGCTTCAAGCCCAGGGCCTGTTGGTAAAAGTGCAGCGCGCCAAGCACATCGGGGGTAAACAACAGGACATGGGACAAGCGGCGAGGGCGGACCTGCGCCATGGCGTCGCGGGTCGTCGCGCCGCGGCTGTTGGACGGGGTGATGCTGTTGTGGTGGTCGGACTTTTGATCGGGCATGGTTTTTTCGCCGACCTTCACGTGCAACAGGTTGCCGTCCGGGTCGCGAAACCACATTCCGGCTTCGGGACGATCTTCGAACAGCCCGCCAGCGGTTTCGATCTGCTGGCGCAACGCAGCGTAATCCTGCTCGTAGCAGTTGAAACTCAGATAAGCGAGGGACTTGGAGGCCGCAGGGAAAATTTTTGCCCAGACATGGCCGTCAGTTGCTCGCAACAGAAGCTGGTTCTGTTCACGGAGAACGTCGAGGCCGAAGCTTTCGAAGAACTGGCAGGCTTCGTCCAAAGACGGGACGTTCAGCGCGTAATGATCGATTGAATGCACACCATGGGACACGCTCATGATTGCCTCCATTTAATTATTCTTGTAGTGGGGCGTAGGGGCGAGGTCGGCCCTGCGCCGAGTTCGAAGCTGAGTCTGTTATCAGACTTCGTCGACAACCGGGTTGACCAGTTTGCCGATGCCCTCGATCGATACTTCGACCACATCGCCCGCTTTCAGATAAATCTTGGGATTCATGCCAAAACCAACGCCAGCTGGGGTGCCGCTGACAATCACGTCGCCTGCTTCGAGCGTGACCGCTTCACTCAGCGTAGAGATGATGGTAGCGACGTCGAAGAGCATGTCTTTGGTGTTGGCTGATTGTACAACCTTGCCGTTGACGCGTGTCTCAAGCAACAAACCCTTGCCACCCGCTGGCAACTCATCGGCAGTCACTAGCACCGGCCCGAACGCACCTGTGTCATCGAAGTTTTTACCGACGGTCCACTGCGGCGAGATGAACTGGTAATCGCGTACCGAGCCTTCGTTGAACAGCGCATAACCGGCGACGTGATCGAGTGCGTCTTCCTTGCGGATATGACGGCCGCCGCTTTTCAGAACCACAGCCATTTCACCTTCGTAGTCGAGGGTGTCGGAGATGCGCGGACGAATCAGCGGTTTGTTATGGGCTGTCAGGCTGGAGTTCCAGCGAGGGAACAGGGTGGGGTAGGTCGGTTGAGCGTAAGGGGACTCTTTGGTGTGATCGGCGTAGTTCAGGCCGACGCAAACGATTTTGGTCGGACGCTCCATCAATGGCAGGTAAGCGTCTTCGGCGATTTCGACGATAGCGCCATTGGCACCTTGGGCATGAGTGGTCAGATCGACACCTCGCGCCAACAACGACTCAAGCGTTTCGGTTCCAAGTACGCGTACGCCGTCGGCAGTGACGACACCCAGAACAGGTTGACCTTGATTGAGGAAGCGGACGTAGCGCATGACAGGTTTCTCTTGTTGATTTGATGGGTGTCGGTGGTGAAGGGCAGTACCGACTGCGTGTTCACAAAGCTAGAGGCAAAAAAATATATCGTCAACAAGAAAATATATATTTCAGATAATGTGAGAAATTATTCATCCTGTGTATGATTCGTGCAGACAAGCGAAAAATGGAGTCGACCTTGAATTCCCCTATGATCAACTGGCAATCGGCCGAGCCCACCGAAAAGCGCACCATGGCTTCGCAGCTGGAAGAACGGATTCGCCAGGACATTATCAATGGCCGATTGGCTCCGGGCAGTCGCCTGCGTCTCAAGGAATTGTCCGAAGCTTACGACGTCGGTGTGATTCCGCTGCGTGAAGCTTTGTCGCGCCTGGCCAGCAGTGGCTTCGTATCTGCCGCCGATCAGAAAGGTTTCAGTGTCGGCCGTATCTCTGCAGCAGAAATCGCCGACATCACAGCTGCGCGATTGCACATCGAATGCAAGGCGCTTGCCGATTCGATTCGTCAGGGTGATGTGGAGTGGGAGAGTCGTGTTCTTGCCGCTCACCATCGACTGGATCGCCTGACCATCGTCGAAGGCCCGGAGCGACTGCTAAAACCCGAGTGGGAAAAAGCTCACGAAGTATTCCATCAGGCGCTGATCTCCGGCTGCAATTCACCGACATTACTGCGGCTGTGCTCGTCACTGCGAGACCAGACAGCGCGCTATCGTTTTCTGTCGATGCACTATGCCGACAGCAGCGCACGTGATGTGCCGAACGAACACCGCCAGTTGATGGATGCTGCGCTGGCCAAAGACATCGGCAAGGCTTGCGAATTGCTGTCCAGCCACTACCAGACCACGACCGACTCGGTGCTCAAACACGCACTGCTGGGATAGCGATGTCGTTCTCTCGATCAAGTTTCGTTGCGAAGCCTGGTGCGCCGCAGGTTACGTAGATAAAACTAAATGACCGACATTGATCATTTGTGAGTGACCGCTTTTGGCCGAATGCAGCCCTTGACGACAGGCAAGAATCGGCCAATAGCAGCCGCTCGAACTTGTTTCACCATGCTGTCGAACGGATTATTTTTCCTCTCTACGCCAGACTGTTGCGGCCAAATCCATCCCCACTGTATCTGCTTCTGCCTAACTACTACCGGTTAGCATTACTCCTCATCCAAGGAAGTATTGCTCTATGCCGGACGCCACTAACCTCTACCTATTTATTGCCGCCGCCTTGATGTTGCTGATCGTGCCTGGCCCTAACATGGCTATCGTCAGCAGCCATGCAGTTGCCCACGGCTGGCGCGCCGGCCTCGCCGCAGCACTAGGAATAACCCTGGCCGATGTGCTGATGACCGTCATGGTTAGCGCAGGTCTCGGTGCGCTGGTGATGAGTTGGGCGCCGGCGTTTGACTTGCTACGGTGGGCTGGGGCTTGTTATCTGATGTGGCTGGCCTGGCAGGCATTGAAGACTCCTCCTGCGGACACTGATACTCAAGCTACACAGGCTTCGTTTCGGAAGATCCTTGCCCGAGCCACGCTCAACAGTCTGTTAAACCCTAAGGCGCTGTTGTTCTTCATGGTATTCCTGCCGCAGTTCGTCAGCGTAGGTGCCAGCAGCGTCACCTCGCAATTGATGTTCTTAGGTTTGTTGCTTGCGCTGATCGCATTGATCTTCCATTCCCTGCTCGGATTTTGCGCCGGACGGCTGCATGGGCGCCTCAGCAAAGGCATGATATCTAAACGCCTTGGTGCTTATGGCTTCGCTGCGGTAATGACAGCTCTGGCGGCACGTTTACTGCTGCTCAACCGGCCGCTTTAAAGGGTCGAGTCACACCGATTTGGCAAAATATTTTCCTTGCCTATCCGCACCGTCGAATACCGTGACCTAGACGAGATGTCCACTATGGGTCCAGGCTGTGTAAAAACGTTTTTGAGCGCGACAGGTACTCAAAACCGGACTGAAAATCGCGCTCCTACGCGAAATCCACATCTGCTGACGTGCCGATAAATTTCAGATTTAACGTAGACGCGCACACTTCAATTTTGGCGAAGCGTTTTTACACACTCTGGGCCGAAAGCAGCCAGTCACAAAGACCAGCCACTAACAACCCCAAACCTAACCCAACAACGGCGAAGGATGCCGACTAAACCAACGGCTTGCCACTTCATAAGCGTGAGCCAGTTGCAGTACGGCAAAGTCAGCCTGGTGCCGGCCGATGATCTGCATGCCCATCGGAAGCCCGTTCTCATTGAACCCCACTTGAACATTGGCCACCGGGCAGCCAGAGAGCGAGCCCGGGATCACCACTTCCATCCAGCGGTGATAGGTGTCCATGGCGACACCTTCAATGGAGGTCGGCCACGGGATGTTTTTGTCGAACGGGAAGACCTGAGCGCTCGGCAGCAGCAGGTAGTCGAAGCGTTCGAACAGTCTGGAAATGGCGCGGTACCAGTTACTGCGCGCGACCGAAGCGGAAAAGACTTCGCTGGCCGTCAGCTTCAGGCCGTTTTCGACTTCCCAGCAGGCTTCCGGTTTCAACTGCTTGCGCTTTTGCGGGTCGGTATAGATTGCCCCCAGAGAACCCGCAACCGTCCAGTGGCGCAAGGTTCGCCAACTGCTCCACAGTTGTTGCGGGGCGAATTCGGGTTGGACCGATTCGATGTGGCAACCCAGGCTTTCGAAATCGGCAAAGGCCTTTTCGCACAGCGAAAGAATGCCGTGTTCCATCGGCAGGTAGCCGTTGAAGTCTCCTAGCCAGCCAATACGAGTGCCTTTGAAGTCGCGCTCCAAGGGTGCCGCGAAGGCACCGCCGGATTCGGCGATGGACAGCGGCGCGCGGGCATCCGCGCCCGCCTGCACAGACAAGAGTAAGGCCGCATCGCGCACGCTACGGCCCATCGGCCCTTCGTAACCGAGCTGGTCGAAAAACAGATCGGCACTGTCGTCGAACGGCACACGGCCCTGGGATGGGCGGAACCCGAAGATATTGTTGAAGGCTGCCGGATTACGCAGCGACCCCATCATGTCGCTGCCATCGGCCACCGGCACCAAATGCATGGCCAGTGCTGCCGCCGCGCCGCCGCTACTACCGCCCGCCGTCTTGCTCGGGTCAAAGGCACAAGCGGTAACGCCGAACAACGGGTTATAGCTTTGCGAGCCAAGACCGAATTCCGGTGTGTTGGTCTTGCCGATAATGATCGCGCCAGCGGCCTTGATCCGTTCCACCATGATGCCGTCGCGTTCCGGGACAAAATCTTTGAACAGCGGTGAACCCAGGGTGGTGCGAATGCCGCGGGTCAGGGACAAGTCCTTGATGGCGTGGGGCAAACCGTGCATCCAGCCAAGGTACTCGCCACGGGCCAGCTCGGCATCGCGGACGTCGGCCTGGGCCAGCAGGTCTTCCGGTGCTTGCAGGCTGATCAACGCATTGACACGAGGATTGAAACGGTCGATATGGCCAAGATAAGCCTGCATCACTTCCCGGCAGGAAACCTGGCGCAGGCGGATGCGTTCGGCGAGTTCATTGGCCTGTAGCAGGACCAGTTCGCTGATGGTGTTAGAAGTCATTGCACGCTGCCTTTCAGACGGCTGGAGAAACACCCCGTCACTGCGACGGGGCGGTAAAAATCAACGCATCAGGTTGGTCCACAAACGGTCGGCCAGGCGGATCGCACTTTCACCGCAGGTTTTGCTGAACACGACCTGCGTACCTTGTGGAATGTGCAACTCCGGTGCGTCCTTGAGGCCTGCGTCGAGGAACGGTTCAACGCCCTTGACCGGGCTCTGGTGCTTGAGAAAGTTCTGAGTCATCGCGGAGTTTTCAGGCTGGCTCAGAAACGCGATAAACGCCTTGGCGTTCGCCGGGTTCTTGCTGCCCATTGGTATGACCATGTTATCGACCCAGGCCAGCACGCCTTCTTTCGGGTACAGGTATTTCAGGCTGGGTTTCATTTCCCGGGCGCGCATCGACGAGCCACCCCAGAACATCGACATGTCGACTTCACCGGAGGCGAGGTTTTCGCGGATCGAGCCGGCCTTGGAGCTGTAGGTTTTGACGAAGGGCTTCTGCGCCTTGAGCAGGGTGAGCACTTCGCTGTATCTGCTTGGGGTCTTCGCTGCAGAGCGGGATATTCAGGTAAAGGCTGGCCATGTCGATGACTTCGCTGACCGAATCGAACATGTTGATTCGTCCCTGCAATTCGGCCGGCGGCTCGTAAAGCACCTTGTAGCTGTCGGTCGGACCTTTGTAGCGTCCGGCGTCGAGTACCACGCTGGTGGTGCCCCAGATGAAAGGTACGGAATAGGCGCCTTCCGGGTCCCAAGTGGGCTTTTTCAGGTTGTCGACGATGTTCGCATAGTAGGGCTCATTGACCGGGTCGAAGCGTTCCAGCAAATGCTCCTTGATCAGGATCGGAACGAACTGGTGCGACGGAATCGCCACGTCGTAACCCGCGCCGCCTTGCTTGAGCTTCGCCAGCAGCGTTTCGTTGGAGTCGTAGGAATCTACGGTGACTTCGATCCCGGTTTGCTTCTGGAACTTGGCGAGGATCTCGGGCGAAAAGTAACCGCTCCAGCTCACCACGTTGAGTTTTTCCGCGGCCTGAACGCTGCCGACAATCGTCAGCGGTAAGGTCAGTAACAACGAGGTGCCGATGCTTATAATCAACTTGCTCATGCTTTTTCCCCACAGTACGTAGAAAGGTTCAGGCGTTCTTTTTGCTCAACAGATAGGAGAGGCTGACGAACAGCACCGAGACGCCCAGGATCAGGGTCGAAACGGCGTTGACGTCGGGTGTCACACCCATGCGTAACAGGCCGAAGATAAAAATCGGCAAGGTGGTGGTGCCCGCTTGGGAGACCATCATCGAGATCACGAAGTTATCCAGCGAAACGATGAAGGCCAGCATCAGCCCGGAGATAATCCCGGGCATCAGCAGCGGCAAAGTGACCTTGCGAAAGGTCCGCCAAGGGCCGGCATAAAGGTCAGCCGAGGCTTGCTCCAGTGACAGGTCCATGTCATTGAGTCGGGCGCGAATCGGCAGGTAGGCAAAAGGGATACAGAACACCGTATGGGCGATGATCAAGTTGCCGTAGCCCAGTGACAGGCCAATGGTGGAGAACAGCGCGAGCGTGGCGACACCGACCACGATCTCCGGCAGCACCAGAGGCAGCATGATTGCGCCCATCGACAGTTGAAGGCCTTTGAACTTGGCGCCTCGCGACGTACCGAGGGCGGCGAGGGTCGCGATGGCCGTGGCCACAACGCTTGCGCAAACGGCAATCAAAAGGCTGTTGCCGGCCGCCTGGCGCAGTGCCTGATTAGCGAACGCTGCGCGATACCAGTCGAGGCTGAACCCGGTCCACACGGTCGCGGACTGATTGGCGTTGAAAGAGAACACCACCAGCACCACGATTGGCGCATAGAGGTACAGGTAAAACAAAAAACTGAATCCGCCGAAGCCCGGGAAGTCCTGCACACTCAACCCGTTTCGTTTAAATAAACGCAGCATTACGCACCTCCCTTGGCGATGCGCTGGCGCTCGGCGCGCAAGGCATACACGGTCAGCACCAGCATCACCGCCGCCATCAACACCAGCGAAAGGGCCGCACCGAATGGCCAGTTACGCGCATCACTGAACTGCCTGAAGATGAGGTTGCCGAGCATCATTCGAGTCCCTCCGCCCAACAGCTCCGGCGCAATCATCGCGCCCAGGCAGGGCACGAACGTCAGGATGGCGCCGGCAAGAATCCCCGGTTTGGCGATCGGCAGCACCACTTTGCGCAAGGTGCGCAGGCGCCCGGCGTAGAGGTCCTGGGCGGCTTCCAGCAAGCGCGTGTCCATTTTTTCCAGCGTGGCGTAGATCGGCAGCACGACGAAGGGCGCGTAGGTATAAACCAGGCCCAACAGCACCGCGCCGTCGGTGTAGAGCATCTGCAACGGCTGGTCGATGATGCCGAGGCCCATCAGGCTGTTGTTGATCACCCCGGTATTACGCAGTAGCAGAATCCAGGCGTACGTGCGGATCAGCAGGTTGGCCCAGAACGGCACGGTGATCAGGAAAATCAGCAAACCGCGCCGATGCGCCGGTTGCATGGCCAGCCACACCGCCACCGGAAAGCCGATCAGCAGCGTGATCAGGGTGGTTAATCCGGCGATGCCGATAGAGCGCAAAGCAATCATCAGGTAGGCGTCAGTGAAGGCCAGACTGTCATCCAGTTGCCGTTCGAATAGCAGCGATGTGTAGGCTTCACTGCTGAAGACCTTGTTCACCCCGCCGTAGGGGTTGGCCTCCATCAGCGAATAGCCGATGACGATCAGGATGGGCACGATCAGGAACAGGCTGATGGCGACCAGCGCGGGGCTGACGCCGAGGAAGCTCTGGAAAGCCCGGCGGCGCTCCAGGGTATGGGCGATTGGTAAAGCGTGCATGGCAAATCCTCGTGCTCAATCGTGCAGGACGCTGGCGCTACCGCGGTCGAACAACAGACCGGCCTGACGGCCCACGGCGAAGCGCAGGTTATGGTCGACGCTGTTGGGTGTGCGCACGGTGAGGCGCGAACCGTCGCTCAGGCTGACTTGATATTGCAGGTCGGTGCCGAGGTAGATTTGCGCATCGACCCGGCACGGCAGCGCGCCTTCGGTGCCGACAGGTACCAGATGCAGGCGTTCGGGACGCACCGACAACGTCACCGTGGCGCCGACCCGAACGTCGCTGCAAGGTTGCGCGGGCAGCGGGTGACCGGCAGGCCGCCGCGAACCAGGCCAGGTCTGCTTCGACACGCGTGACGGTGCTTTCAATGAAATTCGTTTCGCCGATGAAGTCCGCCACAAAGCGATTACGTGGCCGTTCGTAGATGTCTTCCGGGCGGCCGACTTGTTGCACTTCACCTTCCGACAACACCGCGATGCGGTCGGACATTGTCAGGGCTTCTTCCTGGTCGTGAGTGACGAAGATGAAGGTGATGCCGGTCTTGGCCTGGATGGTTTTCAGTTCCTCGCGCATGGCCTGGCGCAACTTCAGGTCCAATGCCGATAGCGGCTCGTCCAGTAACAGCACTTTTGGATGCGGCGCCAGCGCGCGAGCCAGGGCGACACGCTGTTGCTGGCCGCCAGACAGTTGTGCCGGTTTGCGCGCGGCGAAGCGTTCCATCTGCACCAGGGCGAGCATCTCGCGCACTCGGTCGGTGATTTGGTGCTTTTTCAGGACTTTGCCCATCGGGTGTGATTCGAGGCCGAAGGCCAGGTTCTCAGCGATGGTCATGTGCGGGAACAGCGCGTAATGCTGGAACACGGTGTTGACCGGCCGTTCGAATGGCGGGCGGTCGGCGATGTTTTCGCCGTAGAGCAAAATCTCGCCCTCGGTCGGGAATTCGAACCCGGCGATCATCCGTAAAAGAGTGGTTTTGCCGCAGCCGGACGGGCCGAGGAGGGTGAAGAATTCGTTGTCGTGAATGTCCAGGTCGATGCTTTTCAGCGCCACCGGACCAGACTGTGGATCGCCGTAGACTTTACGCACTGAGCGGATAGACACCGCCAGCGTTTGCAGCGAATGCAGGGCATTCATGCGTTACCTCCGATTCCCCCATCGCCTGCGGATGTGCTGTGGACAGCAATACCGACGGGCCATGGATATTGTTTTTGTGGGCAGGATCGAAATGCGTTCGGTGTTTTTTTATTGTGCTGTTGGGTCGATTATCAGTGAGCGGTTGCGGGAGCGAAACTTCAGTTTTAACATAGCTGCTGTTAAATAATTTAATAGCCAGGGGCGTCGACAGCTATGCCGGATGACCGTTTGCCGCCACTCAACGCGGTGCGTGCCTTTGATGCCGCCGCCCGGTTGGGCAGCTACGTCGAGGCCTCGAAAGCCTTGCACGTGACCCAGCCCGCCATCGGTCGGCATGTGAAGTTGCTGGAGGAGTGGCTGGGAATCCAACTGTTCGAACGTACGTCTCGCGGGGTCACCCTGACGTCGGCGGGGGAGAAGTACCATCGCAAGATTTCAGCGGCGTTGCAGCTCATCATCGAAGCCGGCAAAGAGGCGCGGCCCAAGGCTGCCGAGCGGTGGCTGCGCATCATGGTGGTGCCGGGGTTCGCCAAGCGCTGGCTGATGCCGCGCATTGAAGCGATGCGTCACTTGCGGCCGGGTTTGAAGTTCGCCATCGAGCCCAACTCCACCTTCACCGAGGTGGATGGCAAGAACACCGACCTTGGGATTGTCTACGGCATGGACGGGGAGTACGCCCATTCCCGTGCGACCCTTATCTGTCCGCGAGTCTTTCCGATCTGCACCCCGGCTTATCTGGCCAGTATCGATCCCATCGAATGTCCTGCCGATCTGGTGAAACACAACCTGATCCACGTCGATGATGGCGAATGGTGGAACCTGTGGTTCACCGCCCACGGTCTGGATTTCCACCTTAATTCGGACATGCTTTACGTCAACAACGATCATGCGCTGTCGGTGGCCGAGAGCGGGCAGGGTATTGCACTGGCCAACGAAGTGCTGGTGCGAGAAGAACTTGATGCCGGTCGGCTGGTGCTGGCGGTAGACGCGCAGGTAAAGCTCGAAAGCTATCGGGTGCTCACGCCGTCCGCTGAACTGTCAGCGGACGTGGCGTGGTTTATCCAATGGTTGCAGACGGAGTTGGGAAAAGAGTTTGGAGACTGAGCATCGTTAAACTTCGATGCTCACGGCCCCATCCAGTGCCTTAACTCAAATCAGCGCCAAAGCCTGGGCCAAATCAGCGCGCAGATCCTCGACATCCTCAACCCCCACCGACAAGCGCACCAACCCATCGCCAATCCCCAACTGCGCACGGGTTTCTGCTGGAATGCTGGCATGAGTCATGATCGCCGGATGCTCGATCAGACTTTCCACTCCGCCCAGACTCTCCGCCAAAGCAAAGATTTTAACGTTCTCAAGGAAGCGCGTAGCGCCGGCCAGGTCGGTTTTCAAATCAACGGAAATCATCCCGCCAAAGCCGCGCATTTGCCGGCGCGCCAGTTCGTGCTGCGGGTGGGACGGCAAGCCCGGATAGTAGACCCGTGACACTTGCGGTTGGCGTTCCAGCCATTGCGCCAGTTCCAGCGCGTTGCTGCAGTGACGCTCCATGCGCAGGGCGAGGGTTTTCACGCCACGCAGGGTTAGGAACGCGTCGAACGGCCCGGCGATGGCGCCGACCGAGTTTTGCAGGAAGCCCAGCCGCTCGGCCAGTTCCGGGTTCTGCCCGACGATGGCGATGCCGCCGAGCACGTCGGAGTGACCGCCGAGGTACTTGGTGGTCGAGTGCACGACGACGTCGGCGCCGAGCTCCAGCGGATGCTGGATCCATGGGCTGGCGAAGGTGTTGTCGGCCACGCAGATGATGCCGCGGGCGCGGCAGACGCGGGCGATAGCGCTGAGGTCGGTGAGGCTTAGTAAAGGGTTGCTCGGCGTTTCGACCCAGACCATCCGCGTGTCGTCCTGCAGCGAGGCTTCGAAGGCTGCGAGGTCGGTCAGGTCGACGAAGCTGAAGCGATGCCCGGCGCTGCGTTGGCGCACCTTGTCAAACAGGCGAAACGTGCCGCCGTACAAGTCGTTGCCGGAGACGATGTGCGAGCCGGCGTCGAGCAGTTCCAGCACCGTGGAAATCGCTGCCAGCCCGGAAGCGAAGGCGAACGCCTGGCTGCCGCCCTCAAGGTCGGCGACGCAACGCTCCAGGGCAAACCGCGTCGGGTTGTGCGAACGCCCATAGTCGAAGCCCTTGTGCACACCGGGGCTCTGCTGCAAGTAGGTGGAGTTGGCGTAAATCGGCGGCATCAACGCCCCGGTGGTTGGGTCCGGCACCTGCCCGGCATGGATCACGCGGGTGGCGAAGGCGCGGGGCGCACCGGTTTCATCATGCTGACTCATGCAAGGGATCTCCGTAAGTGATTGAGCAGGTCGACGCGGGTAATCAGGCCGTGGAAGCCCGAGGCGTCGGCAATGATTGCGATCAGGCCCCGGTCGAGCTCGGCTTGCAGTTCAGCCAGACTCGCGCCGGGAAGCAGGGTTTGCAGCTTGTCGGTCATGGCGCTGGCCACGGTCAGGCGAAAGTGCGAAGCGTCTTCCTGCATGCCGAGCAGAATGTCGGATTCATCGATCACACCGACCAGGCGCTTGCCGTCCACCAGCACCGGCAGTTGCGAGACATCCGCCAGACGCATGCGCTGGAAGGCCGTGAGCAGCGTGTCGTCCGGGCCAACGCTGATCACCCGGCCATCCTCGAAACGTCGGGCGATCAGGTCGCGCAGGTCGCCGTAGCGTTTGTATTTCAGCAGGCCCTGATCGTTCATCCACTGGTCGTTGTAGACCTTCGACAGGTAACGGGTACCGGTGTCGCAGACGAAACTGACGACCCGCTTCGGCTCGGTTTGCTCGCGGCAGTAACGCAGCGCCGCCGCCAGCAAAGTGCCGGTCGACGAACCGCCGAGAATGCCTTCGGCGCGCAGCAGTTGGCGCGCGTGATCGAAGCTTTCTTCATCGCTGATCGAGTAGGCGTGGCGCACACTGGAGAGGTCGGTAATCGACGGAATGAAGTCTTCGCCAATGCCTTCCACCGCCCAGGAACCAGGCTTACCGAGGGTGCCGCTGCGGCTGTATTCAGCCATCACCGAGCCCACCGGATCGGCCAGCACCATTTCCAGGTTCGGTTGCACGCGTTTAAAGAAACGGGTCAGCCCGGTCAGCGTGCCGGCCGAGCCGACACCGACGACGATGGCATCCAAATCATGCTGAGTCTGCGCCCAGATCTCCGGCGCGGTGCTGCACTCATGGGCCAGCGGGTTGGCCGGATTATTGAACTGGTCGGCAAAGAACGCGTCGGGAATTTCCTGTGCCAGCCGCGCCGCGACATCCTGGTAATACTCGGGATGACCCTTGCCGACATCCGAGCGGGTGATGTGCACTTCGGCGCCCATGGCCTTCAGGTGCAAAACCTTCTCGGTGGACATCTTGTCCGGTACCACCAACACCACCCGATAACCCTTGGCGCGGCCTACCAGCGCCAGGCCCAGACCGGTGTTGCCGGCGGTGGCCTCGACGATAGTACCGCCGGGTCGCAAGCGCCCATCGCGCTCGGCGGCGTCGATCATCGCCAGACCGATCCGGTCCTTGATCGAACCGCCGGGGTTCTGTGATTCAAGCTTGAGAAACAGCGTGCATGGCCCGGTATCAAAGCGGCTGACACGCACCAGCGGCGTATTGCCGATCAGTTCGAGCACGGCCGGGCGGGAGTTGTTTGGCATGTTGTCACCTCCTGTGAATTTACACTGGGTGGACAGCGACTGACGGCGAGTTTGCGCACGACATTCGCCTACAAGATCTCGCTACGACCATAGGCCTGGATGGCGTTAGCCGCAACTTTGTCGACATGCCCTTCATGAGTTACACCAGCCCCGAGCACGCTATGCAGAATGCCGGTCGCCTGATGAAGGCCGGCGCTGCGATGCTACTGCTGGAATGCCTGCCTAGCCCGCTGGCCGAACAGATCAGTCAAGCCGTGCGCATTCCGATCATTGGCATCGGCGCCGGACCGGGCGCACGCCCAAGTTTGTGCGTAATTTTATGTTGGGGCAGGGGAGTATTCAGTCGGCGCTGGAGGCGTATGTGGCGGCGGTGAAGGGTGGGGAATTTCCGGCGGGGGAGCATGGGTATTCGGTTTGAGGCGGCTGATGGAGGGGCAACCCTTTTGGCCCCTCCGGCTAAAGCATTTAGCTAGTTCCCGTCCGCGACCTTGCGTTCTATTGCGTCCGTTTTCTTCTTCATCTCCTCAATTTCCTGCTCTTTGGTTCTGATTGAAGAGGGCGTAAACACTTCATCTACAATTTTGGTGTCGCTATCCAGATCCTCAAGATCCCGCTCCACCACATTGACCGGTTTACCAGACGCATCGGTAGCCTGGCCGTTTGACGTTGAATCGACGTCGTTAACATCATCGTTGTTCATCGCACTTACCTCCATTGACCTAATCGTTGGATGCAGCGGTAAGGCGCGAGTTCGAGATATTTTCCGGCGGTCTTACTGGAGGTCATTGTCACTCGGTAAAACCAGCGCTCCATTCAGCCATTCCTGGTTCATCGTCTGCGCATCCCCCAGGTAATCAAGCAACCAGGCCATGGCCGGCGACAGCTTGCTCTGGTTCCACGCCACGCAGGACGGACTGGCGGCGAAGGGCCGTTGCAGGTTCAGGGCCACCAGTTCGCCTTGTTCGATGAGCGGTCGCACCAAGTGCGCCGGTGCCATGCCCACGCACAAACCTTCGCGCAGACAATCCAGGGCCGAGGCCCAGTTCGGCACCACCAGCCGACGCTGATTGTTCAGCGACCAGGTGTCGCGTTTGGGCAGGTGGCGTGAAGTGTCGTTCATACACAGCGCAGGGTAGGGGCGCAATTGATCGTCATCCAGCGCACCGTTCAACGCCGCCAATGGATGCCGGGCGCTGGCCACGCACAACCAGTCCAACAGGCCCATGTCGCGGAAGCTGTAATGGCTGGCCACCGGCACGGCACTGGGGCGCCGATCACGATGTCGGTGCGCTCATCGGCGAGGGCGTCCCACACGCCGTTAAACACCTCGTACCCGAGCAGCAACTCCACGTCGGGAAACTGCTTATAAAAATCCAACACCAGTTGCCGGCAACGCTCTTGTTTGACGATCGCATCGACCGCCACTTTCAACTGACCGCTCCAACCGTTGGCCACTTGCTGGCACAGACGCCGGGTGTCGAGCATGGTTTTCATCACCCCGCGAGCCTGCTCGATAAAGAGCTTGCCGGCCGCAGTCAGCTCGACATCGCGATGCCGCCGCACAAACAGCGGCACCGCCAGCCATTGTTCCAGTTGGCGCACGGTGTAGCTGACCGCCGAAGGTACGCGATGCAGTTCCTGAGCCGCCGCACTGAAACTGCCGTGCCGGGCCACGGCGTCGACCACATCCAGGGAATATTCAGACCACATTCAGTTGCCTTCAAAAATATTGATAAGAGCGTCCAATTATTAACGCTTCACACGAAATACTCAGCTCCCATAATGGCACGCTGCTAACAAATTATTTGATTGAAGATTCAGTTAGGGCGTTGATGAAAAATTCTTTTGGTTTCTCGGGTTACCTGGTTGGGCTGAGCGTGCTCGGCTATCTGGGCATGGACATGTATTTACCGGCGTGCTCGGCGCCCTCGGCGGCGAGCTGCAATTGTCGGCCGGCGCGGTCGGGGCGAGTTTGAGCATCTTCCTCGCCGGGTTTGCCGTCGGGCAATTGTTGTGGGGGCCGCTGTCGGATCGCATCGGCCGCAAACCGGTGTTGTTGATGGGCCTGAGCCTGTTTGCGCTGGGCTGCCTGGGGATGTTCTGGGTCGAAACCGCCGCGCAACTCTGGACGTTGCGCTTTATCCAGGCCATCGGCGTGTGTTCGGCGGCAGTCAGTTGGCAAGCGCTGGTGATCGACCGCTACCCGGCGCAGCAAGCCAATCGCCTGTTCGCCGCGATCATCCCGCTGATGTCCCTGTCACCCGCACTCGCGCCACTGCTGGGCGCGCTGCTGCTCAACCACTGGGGCTGGCAGGCAATTTTTGCCGTGCTGGTCGGCATCAGCGTCGCTTTGCTGGTGCCCACCGCGCTGCTCAAAGCCACACCGAAACGCCTGACAGCCAACGGCGAACGCCCTCGCATCAGTTTCGGACAACTCCTCAAATCCACGCCATTCAGCGGCAACGTCTTGATCTACGCCGCCTGCTCGGCCAGCTTCTTCGCCTGGCTCACCGCTTCCCCCTTCATCCTCGGCGGCATGGGCTACAGCCCCAGCGACATCGGCCTGAGCTACGCACTTCCAACCGTGGGATTCCTGATCGGCGGCTTCAGTTGCCGCAGCCTGCTGCAACGGATCAGCGGCAAAACCATGCTGCCGTGGCTGATCCTCGCCTATTGCATCAGCATGGTCGGGTTGTACCTGGTGGCAACACTGACCACGCCGACCCTGACCACACTGCTGATCCCTTTCTGCCTGCTGGGCCTGGTCAACGGCGCCAGTTTCCCGATCATCGTCACGAACGCACTGATGCCATTTCCGGAAAACTCCGGCAAAGCGGCGGCTTTGCAAAACGCGCTGCAACTGGGGATGTGTTTTGGCGCCAGTTTGCTGGTGTCGTCGTGGGTTGAGCGACCACTGGAGATTGCGGTAATGGTGATGGTGGGAACGGTGCCGTTGGCGGTGTTGGGGTATTGGATTCAGCGGAGTAAGCAGGTCGAGGTAGAGCGGTTTGGACCGGTTAAAAGCTAAATCAACTTATGTCGCATCCCCCGGAGCTGCCGAAGGCTCGGGCCGCGTTCGGACGATCTTTTGATCTTCGACGCCCAACCAAACACCAAATGACTACCGAGTTACCACAGGCATAAAAAAACCCGGCTGATAAGGCTAATGCCGGTTAGTTAAGCGATAGAGCGGGCGATGAATAACCTGTGGCGCGGGAGCAAGCTCCCTCGCCACAGGTTCAGTGTCACGCTTAACTGACTGGCAAAAAGTGGACTGATTTTATTTAAGGCAAGAAAAAGCCCGGCTTGTCAGGCCGGGCTCTTGTTTGAGGACTGCTTTAGAGACATTCATTCATGCGGTGCGGTTTTGGATCAGGCGATCGGAACCACCTTCAGCAACGCGTTTTTCCAGAAGACGATCCGAACCGCCTTCGGCAACGCGACTCTGGATCAGACGATCCGAACCACCTTCAGCGACGCGTTTTTCGATCAGACGATCCGAGCCACCTTCAGCAACGCGATTCTGGATCAAACGATCAGAACCACCTTCAGCCACACGTTTTTCGATCAGACGATCCGAGCCACCTTCAGCAACACGATTCTGGATCAAACGGTCGGAACCACCTTCAGCAACGCGTTTTTCGATCAGACGATCCGAGCCACCTTCAGCAACACGATTCTGAATCAAACGATCCGAACCACCCTCAGCCACACGGCTTTCAATCAGGCGATCCGAACCACCTTCAGCGACAACTGGCTGAGTAGAGGTAGCGGCAAAAGCGTTAACTGCAAAAACCGAGAAAGCGATGCTGAGAAGGGTTTGGCGTTTCATGATCGTGTGCTCCGGGTGTTGTTAGTTGGGTATGGAGCGGATGTTACGCCGAGGATTTTTATGAGAACTTCATTGACGTGATGGTGACTATCGACGTTGGCGATGGCTGCGCAAAGTGCGCCAACCGCCTAAGCTTGCTCAACTTGCCAGCCAAAGGATATGCAATGCTTATTGTCTTCAGCGGCCTTCCGGGTACCGGAAAAACGACGATCGCGAGAGATCTTGTGACCAGAATCGGCGCCCTGTATCTGCGGATCGATACGATTGAGCAGGCGATCCGAGAGGCTGGAGTTCTGGCACGAGACGTGGGGTGCAGCGGTTATAGGGTTGCTAACGAGCTTGCCCTGAGCAATCTTCGCTTGGGTAACGCGGTCGTTGTGGACGGTGTTAACCCGGTAGACGAAAGCCGAAAGGCGTGGAGTGAAATAGCCACGCGTGCGGGTGTTCCATTAGTGAATATCCAAGTCGTTTGCTCTGATAAGCATGAGCATCGACGACGGGTAGAGACCAGGAAGATTGATATTCCAGGGCTGACTCCGCCCACTTGGCAGTCGGTATTGGATCATGATTATGAAACGTGGGATGACGCGCCATTTGAGATAGACACCGCCATTACATCGCCGGCGGAGGCCGTGGCAACGATCACCCGGCAATTTTTATCCGAGGTATAGCGTTAGCCAAACGCAAACAAAGCAAGGTGTAATCGGCAACGCCTGGACGCGAAGTCACTGACAGAAGGTGTTCCTCCCTGGAAGTCACTCCCCGTGATACCGCTCGGCTGTGTCAGCACTTCAAGCAGAGGACAGCACTGATGACGTTTTGCACCTTGATACTGGATGCGCCTGGCCCACCGTTGCTCTTTGAGGAAATCGACCGATTCCTTGAGTACGATCTGGCAATTACCCTGAACCTTCACTACTTCGCCGACCCGGACAGCATCATCGGCCACTACGGTGATCGTCTGCGCTATGCCCACATCAACTGCCACGATAAACCGGCATTGATTGCCGCCATCCAGCAGAACGGTGGCTACAGCGTATTGAAGACCCGATTGAACATCCCACTCGATGACGAACTGATACAGGCCGCCGCGTCGCGCACCCTGGCCAATCCTTTACGCGCAATCGCGCAGGCGGGAGTAGGGGTCAACCACATCGATCTGCAAGCGGCCAAGCGATGGGGTGTTGCGGTGCTCAATACCCCCGGTTCCAACGCTGTGGCTGTCGCCGAATATGTCCTGGCCCAAACACTGTTTTTGTCCCGAGACCTCAATCAATACAACACCGAAACCCACAGCGGCCATTGGTCAAAAGGCAGCCTGCCACCCACTGCGCAAATTGCCGAGCTGACCCTGGGATTGGTAGGCACCGGTTGTATTGCCCAAACCGTGGCGCGCAAGGCCCAGGCACTGGGCATGAAAGTGATTGCCACCGGGTCCGAGCGTTTCACCGAGCAACGTGCTCGCGACCTTGGCCTGGACCGGCGGGCAACCCTGGAGCAACTATTGGACGAGGCTGACGTGGTGTCCATTCACACCCCGTTAACTCCGCAGACCCGGGGCCTATTCGGCAGCGCCGCTTTTGCCCGAATGCGGCCCGGCTCGATCCTGATCAACACCGCCCGAGGTGGAATCATCGACGAGGATCAACTGGCGACTTACATGACCCGGTTTCCGGGACACCTCAAAGCCGTTGCCATCGATACGTTCGCCCGGGAAAAAGACCAGTTCAACTCGCCCTTGGTGGGTATTGCCAACGCGATACTGACGCCCCATATCGCCGGCAACACCCGCGCGGCGATTAGTCAGGCATCAAGGCAAATTGCTCGACAAGATCCAGGCCTTCGGCAGTGGCGATATCGTGCAGGACTAATCCCTCGATATCTCAACCCTCTTGCGGCCAACGATCTTCAATTTCAAACCAAGACGCTTTCGACGATACACAGGTGTGCCTCTGATTTACCGCGTGGAACGACGTATCAAGCGTACCAATGGCAATTGAAATCCAATCCGCAAATGCGCCATTGGAATCAGACCAGAACAGCGAAGTGCCGCAATTCGAACAGAACTGCCGGGTGACGCCGGCCGACGATTGATAGCGCCTGAGCGCATCTACGCGGCTCGCGATGGAAACGGCTGAGCGGGGAGCGCTGGCATACGTCGCGAACGCGGCGCCATGGGCCTTTCGGCATTTGACGCAATGGCAGTGCGACACGGCTTTCAGTTGAACCGAAACCTCATACGTCACGGCGCCGCAGAGGCAACTTCCTTGATGAAATTCATCCATGTTCATCGGTTACTCAAATAAAAAGAAGGGGAGAGGCAAGACCCGCAATGCTACGACGATCACGGGCACAAAAAAACGGGCGCCATCAAGGCGCCCGTTTCCATTTACCCCTTAACCTGCGCCCGCAAGCGCCGGCCGATCACATCCATCAAATCACAACCGTCGCGCAACGGAATGACCAACAACTTGGAAAAGTCCGCCAGCACCACCGTGTCGCAACCGAGCTTGGCGCGGTAGGCGATGTTCTCCAGCACCTGCGTGACGGAACGGATGCGGTAGTCGGCCATGGCTTGCAGGACGTCGAGTGGAGCTTGGGTGTCGATGACTAGGGAGGGCGGGATCAGGTCGATTCCGGTTAGGGGCATGTATCTTTCCATAGGGTGAAACTCCGAATCAGATTAAAGGGACTGATCCGATCAGCAGGTCGCCAAACCTGGTCGCTTTTTGGGGGACGGGGTGACTATAGGTTTTTTCTTCTCGCGGAAGATAGGGGCAGTTTCCGAGGTTGCTGTAGGACTGATATTGAAAAGAGGTAAGGTGCTGAAGGGTATTTAGACCAAAATATGCAGGGTCGTAAGTTCGCTTTCGACCCAAAGCTGCCTTTTGCGAAAGGCACCTATCGGCCAAAATCAGTCACTCCGGTTCTCTACGAAACAGTGGCAATTCAGTCACCGGCAGAATTTGAAAACTGTAGGCTGCGAGTTTAGAGGCTATATATAAAATCGAAGAGAATCAGTTGTCACGAGTGCGAACCCGCCTCCTAGTATTGCAAAAGGCCCGATCAAGGGCCGGGGGGCAGCGTTCTTTTCCTTTATCCGCGAAACGCCTAGAGGCTACGTGCGCAATCAACTCTGCCGAATCGGTCAACAGCCTCGTGAACTTGACCAGCGAACTGCTTGAGGTTAAGTAAATCAGTAATCCCCACCGCAACAGGGATTGCGCCATAAAGGCAGTAGTAAAGCGAAGCAGCTATCTCTTCAGGCGCCCCCGCACCAACCTTATAACTCCAAAACTTCCTATCTTCTTGTGGTTCAATGAAATGATCCAGAGATGAGGCTGAGACATGCCCAGCGTTGTCAGAAAGCACCTGATAAGTGTGGTAGGCAGCCTTCAAAGGACCTAACGCCGCTACCGCTTTCGGACTCATGAGGCTCAGTGACTTCTCAAGCTGACCTATCGCCGCCTGCAACGCCTTCCGAGACTTGGGGTCAGTGCTATGAGTGAAGAGAGTCTGGTAACGGTTTCGCCGGCTTTTCAAATGGTCATCCCGAAGCATTTGCATAAACGTGACCCTATCACCGTCCATCGCAGCCACGGCGAGACTCACTTCAATTACCGATCGTGCCATCGCGCGGCATTCGACATACATGCCCCGCTCTGCCATCAAGAGTGCTCCCTGATAGAAACCTGCCGCCCGCATAAGTAGGCGTACCAATACCGCCCCCTCGTCCATCGAGCTTGTATGCACAGTATTTAGCGCCTCTTGGGCGATTGCCATGATGAGGTGGTTAACATCTTTCGCTAGAGCAAACAGCTCTTCGTTGGCCTGCAATATGGCAGGCACAGCTTCATCTACTTCAGAGCTGAGAAAACCCGCTAGGGAAGCTCCCATTGCATACGCTATTCCTCTTTTCCGTGATTATTTATCTTTATAGCCAACCTGGTTCATTTGTGTCTGCTTCATCACGAACACCGAGATTACTCCAGCAAGGTGATTGACGAGCTGGGCAAGATCTGATGCGGGAGGGACGTAGCCGTCATTTTTTCCATGGGACGAGCTCTTGAAGTTGCGAGTTTCACCGATGGCTTTGCTCATAGATACGGCACCTTGCAGCATCTCGGCAGTAGCGGAATCGATAGTTGAATTAGCCTTCAGCACATGCAGGGTTTTTCTCATCAACTTTTCGATGGTAAGTGTTTCGTACTCTGAAGCACCAAGGGCTTTAAGGCAGCCTTTCAAGACAGTTTCGACGTGTGAGCAGCTACGAGTAATGGATTCTTCAGGATCGATCAGAATTGAATTACGAGCCTTCAACCACGAGTCAAGTAGAGACGGACTTTTCCCAAAAAACTCATCAAGATCGCTATCTGTTTCGGCCTTTTCAACCGTTACGAATTGGGATAATAACTTGTTCACCACGGCAGTGGATTCGTATTCATCATCGAGATTTTTGAGGATGTCAGCGACAAGCGAATCGAGCACCTTCTGATCGCTCAACCGACGCTGCCACTCAGGACCAACAGCTTCAAGCTCATGCTGTTGCCATTGGGTTTCACCCCACGATTGAGGCTCATTTTTGGAAATGACGATTAGCTGATTTCCACTGAAATACAGGTAGCCTTCAGTGTGAGCAATAGGATCACCATCTGAATCAGTGAAGTGCTCAAAGACCACAGACACACTATTCCCCCCACATCCAAGCCCATTGACTAAATCTACCAATTTCTTCTCAAAGGACTTCAAACCTTCGAGCAGCAAACGATGCTCGCTCCTTACTTTCGCTGATCGAACTGCCAGTTTCGAAATACCATCGCTATTCATTGTTCTTTTCCTTCTTACTTCGCCGTGTACTCTCCACGGACGACCACTTAGATGTAGCCTTTTATAACTTGCTTGTGAACTTTTTAAAAATCGAGACGCAGGATCAAAGCCCGATAACTTTATTCCAGTCAGCTATATACATGTAAATTCGTTGGAATTCACTAGGTAGCAGCATGCGATTATGGGCTATAAAGTTTCTTGATTTTTCCAATTCGTCCATTCTCTGCTTCAACCAGTGTTGTGAAGGCATTAGGGCTTCAAAATAACTCCATTTTTCTAGAATAATTGAGGATAACTGCCCAAAATCAACGAATCCTAGGATGTCTGACTTTTCTCCTTCTAGCCAAGAATCGGTAAGTGCAGTATTTTGCCTGGATGTAGCGTGCTGGCGTACTTTCGAGGGCAGTTTATCTGCCCAGTCTGACCCTTCTTTTTCTTCCAGGGTCTCACTAATCAAAGAGCGAACTTCGTTTTCAAAGCAATGCAAAATCGCATATAATCTCGCCATTTCTAACGCATTGTTTCTTCTGGAAATACCGAAAACAGAAAGGCCTTCGGATAACAGTCTTTCTTCTGCATCTCCTTGATCGGCACCGACCTGTATGCCAGCCGATTGAAATTGGCTAGCTTCAGACTCAAACATGATTCCCCGGAACATAAAATCACGCAGATCTTTCTTAAGGTCAGTCAAGCAGATGCTCCTTTAGGGATTTAAAGATTGCGTTGAAAACCTCGATGTCTTTTGTCGCGGGCAGGTGGATCTGGATATTATAATGAAGTGAAGGTCGTGCAGACTTGTGTTGCTGTTCATTTTGTTGCGTCGGCTGAGAATCCGCAATCTGCACCCGGATGTTTTCCTGTGCACTGCCACCTTGATTTGTAGAGATGGATAAGTCAGCAAGCCCCAATAACGAATAAAACGTGTTTGCCATCATTTTTGCGGTGTTTGGAGAGGCATTGTGCGAGCTTTTGAATTTCCCCTCGATTAGGGCTCTATCACTTTGCGTTGGGTTGGCTTTGATATTGAATAAATCACCATAAGCATCTCTTAATGCTTCCGCCATCACACTTGCCGATTGTGCGTTGTTGCGGTAGTCGTGGTATCTGGTTGTAGGAGAGCCATCGGGAGCTAGAAATCCCAAGGACTTCAATAGAGGAATAACAGCGCGATAGTTTGATGAGGTGTATCCCCAGTCTTTCAAGTGTTGAGAAGTGAACTTATCTGGAGCACCAGCTTCCCGTATGCGGCTGAAAAGATCAGGTAATTGTCCGTACACTTGCACATAAGAGTTAGTTAGCGCCACATCAGACTCCATTCTAAAGCATTTATTATGATTTTCTCACTCGATGCTACTATTTGGCCACTGGTATGTCTATCACCCCAGTGCTACACCGACTCAGGTTCAGATCTGGATCTTATTCCTCGACGTCACCGTCTGCTTTTGGCCGAAACCAGACATTCCTAAAGCTAACCAAATCTTCGAAAATCTGAACGCATTGTCCCGACCTCCCTAGCGTAGAATTCCCCAAGCGCCAGCCCAACCCGAGACGGAGCCTCAATGCAAACCCCCACCCAACCCAACCCCCTATGGAAAACCTACCTCCTTTTCCTGGCCCCCATGGTCCTCTCCAACTTCCTCCAATCCATGTCGGGCACGATCAACAGCATCTACATCGGCCAAATGCTCGGCACCCAGGCCTTGGCGGCTGTCTCGGGTATGTTCCCAATCGTCTTCTTCTTCATCGCCCTGGTCATCGGCCTCGGCGCGGGCGCGGGGGTGCTCATTGGCCAAGCCTGGGGCGCTCGCGAGCCGCACATGGTGAAAGCCATTGCCGCCACAACCTTGCTGTTAGGCGCAATGATCGGTCTGGTCGCGGCGGTACTCGGAAGTGTGTTCGCAAGGCCGGCGTTGCAGGGCCTGGGCACACCAGCAGATGTGTTGAACGACGCGGTGTCCTACGCCCACGTGATGATGTGGATCATGCCGTCGCTGCTGGTCTACGTGCTGTTCACCCAGCTCCTGCGCGGGGTAAGCGATACCGTTTCGCCATTGATCGCGCTGGTGGTGTCGACGTGCATCGGTCTGGCGCTGACGCCCACGTTAATAAAGGGCTGGTTGGGCTTTGCGCCGATGGGCATCCAGAGTGCAGCGTTCGCGGGGTTGGCGGGCAACTTGTCGGCGATGGGGTGGTTGGCGTGGCGGTTGATTCGTAAGGGGCATCCGTTGGCGCCGGATCGGGAGATGTTTGCGGCGATGCGGTTGGACTCGGAGATTCTGGGCAAGGTGTTGCGTATCGGGTTGCCGACCGGGTTGCAGATGGTGGTGTTGTCGGCGTCGGAGTTGGTGATTCTGGCGTTGGTGAATCAGCACGGTTCGCAGGCGACGGCGGCGTATGGGGCGGTGACGCAGATTGTGAATTATGTGCAGTTTCCGGCGTTGTCGATTGCGATTACCGCATCGATTCTTGGGGCGCAGGCGATTGGGGCGGGGCGGTTGGAGCGGATTACGCCGATTTTGCGCACGGGGATTTTGATTAACGTGTGTTTGACCGGTGGGTTGGTGTTGCTGGGGTATTTGTTGTCGCACTGGTTGTTGGGGTTGTTCCTCACCGAGGACTCCACTCGGGCGATGGCTGAGCATTTGTTGCACATCATGTTGTGGAGTCTGTTGGTGTTTGGCTTCCAGGCGATTATCGGCGGGATCATGCGCGCCAGCGGTACGGTGTTGGTGCCGATGCTGATTTCGATTGTGTGCGTGGTGGGTGTGCAGTTGCCGGTGGCGTATCTGCTGGATGCGCGGTTTGGGTTGCAGGGTGTGTGGATGGCGTTTCCGGTGGCGTATTTGGGGATGCTGGCGTTGCAGACGATTTACTACAAGTTCGTTTGGCAGCATCAGAAGATTGAGCGGTTGGTGTAAGGGGCTGCGATCTTTTGATCTTAACCATGTGCGATCGGCAGAGTTTTCAAGCCATTGGGAGTTTGAATATGCGCCACCAAATACGGCTTTGAACCTGCTCCCAAAGCATGAAGACGAACCGCCCCGGAAAAATTGATCGCCGTCAGCAACGCCTGGACTTTCTCCGGATCAGGATCAAACACATCCAGCGCCACCAGCGAACACCCTTGATCAACCATAGCGCTCGCAGGATGGGGCGTTTGCGCCCATTGAATCAGCGTCGGCGCTGATCCGTTCAGCGGCAGGCTTCCGTCGGCGGGAATGGTGATCTGCCAGGACAACGTGCCTCGGGTCATCGGCTCGGCCTCACCGACGATGGCGCGGCAGGCCTCGCTCATGCCGTGGATGTCGTCAGTGCGTGCCACCCACGTCGCCAAACGTGGCGGCGTATCAACCGCCAAGTGGTCCATGCCGAACCAACGCGGCCGGCCCGGGTGTTTGGCGGTCGGGTCGATGGCAATCACTTCCAGGTAAGTCTCCGGGCCCAGGCGCAGTAGCCGGTTGTGGGTGCCCATGCGAGGATGCACGCCCCCGGGTTGAAGCTCGACGCCCAGCACGCTGGTCACGAAGGCGCAGCCGGTGTCGAGGTCGGGGGCGACGATGGCGAGGTGATCGAGGGTGCTTTTCATGGGTTGGCGCCTTCAATTTAAAACAACAGGGAAGAACCGTTCGATGCCTGGTGCAGTGTTTGTCAGTAGAACCATTTTATTCGGCGACTGCGACCCCGCAGGCGTGGTGTATACGCCGCGATTTTCATATTTTGCCGTTGAAGCCATTTATGCCGCGCTGGACCGCTGGTTGGGGGCGCCCGGCCTTAGGACGCTGATGAGTTTTGATGTACTGCCGCCGGTGCGCGCCATGTCGGTGGAGATGCTCAGGCCTTTGACCTGGGATGATGAGCTGAGCATCAAGGTCAGTGTGGCAAAGTTAGGCGTTCACTCCTTCACTTTTTTGGTCGAGGGTTATGTTCATGACGAGACGTTAGCGTTTACCGCCAATGTCACGCATGTCTGCATCTCGCCTGACACCAAAGAGGTCGTTGTCATACCGGAGCGACTGAGAGTGCTGCTTTCTTAAGTGGCGATTGGTGTCGTTCGGGGTCGCGACTGGCGATGTAGAAAGGGGCCGGCGTTTACACGTCGGCCCCTTTTTATATCTAGCAACCGTTGATCAATTTGCAAGTACTTCCGGCGACACCACCCAAACGCTGCAAGGCATTTTGTACAGCAGGTGTTCCACGGTGCTGCCCACCAATCGACTCACGCCGTGATGGCCGACCCGGCCCATGACGATCACGTCGACGCTATAGGCATCGGCATAACTGGCCAGGACCTTGGCCGGGTTACCCATGACCATGTGGCGCTGCTCCGGCGGGATGCCGTTGCGCTCTGCCAGTTCGTTGAAGGCCTCGCCCTGGGCTTCGAACAGGGACGTGGCGTTGCCTGAGGAAAAGAACGCCGAGGCATTGTTGAAGCCGAACTCATCGGAGCTGATCGAGGACAGATCGTAGGCGTAGAGCACGTCGACCTGGGCGTTGCACGCTGTTGCCAATTTCACCGCCTCGCGCAGGATCCGGTCGTTGAAGCCTTTGTATTGGCCATCACGATGGAAGGGATCGACCGCCGCGACGATCCTTCGCGGCAAGGCGTGTTGCACATGACTGACAAAATGCAGGGGCACCGGGCATTCGCGCAGCAGGTGAATATCCAGTGGGGTGAACATCAGTCGCGATAGCAGCGATTCGTGCTCCAGTGCCTTGATCAGCAAGGCCATTGGCTGCTCTTTGAGGTGAACCAGGATTTCCTGCAAAGGCCTTTCGACCCAGACCACTTCGGTGGTGACGGTCACGCCGATTTTGCGCAACGGCCGGGCTTGTTCTTCCAGCCACTGGCGATGGCGCTCGACATACCCCAGGCGCATCTGTTCCAGCGCCTGTTCGTTGACCATGCTGGCGGTCGCCAAGCCTTCCAGGTAATCGAAAGCCACAATGTGCAACGCGGCGCCTTCGGCCTTGGCCAGTGCGGCGGCCCGGTCGAACGCGGGGCTGTTTTGCATCAGGGGCGAGGCGACCAGCATGAAACGGGGTTGCTCAGACATGGAAATCTCCCTTGGGTCATCACACAGACGCTGGCCCGACATGGCCGCGAAAGGCTGTTGGCGACATCTGATAGCGATGCTGGCGCGGAACGGCGTTTCAGGCTTGATCTGTATCAAACAGGCGCGTGACGGCAGGGGGCGCCCGACGTGTGGTCGGCTGGGTGCCGCTGATTTTCTGCGCCGATTTGCGCTATTGCTGAGGTTGGCGATGTGGGCCGGCTCCTCGCTGTATTGAGGCCCTACACCGTCAGCCTATGCTCAGGCGGAGGGGCCGGTAATCAGGCTGAAACAGCAGGCGTTGCCACCGGTTCTTTTAGCCTGATACATCGCGCTGTCGGCCTGCCCGAGCAGGTCTTCCACACTGGCGCCATTGGCGGGAAGCAGGCTGATACCGACGCTGATGTGCGCGTCTATGCGGTGAGCGTCAATCACAAAGGGTTGATTGATCGCGGCGACCAGTTTGTTGCCCAAGGCCTCCACCTGGTCGGGTTGATCCATACAGGTAATCAGAATCGCGAACTCGTCTCCGCTCAAGCGCGAGACCACGTCAGACCGGCGCACGGACTGGCCCAGGCGTTCGGCCACGGCGATCAGCAGTTTGTCGCCACAGGCGTGCCCCAGCGTGTCGTTGACGGATTTGAAATGGTCCAGGTCGATAAACATCAATGCCAATGATTGCTGGTGTTTGGTGGCGTTGTTGATCGCCTGTTTGAGCAGGCTCAAGAACAGACTGCGGTTAGGCAACCCGGTCAGGGCGTCATGGAACGCCAGCTGCTGCATGGCGGCTCGCTCTTCATCCATGATCCTGAAGTTGTGCAGGATGGCGATGAAATGCGTCACCACGCCATGATGGTCGAGCACCGGGGTGATGACCTGATTGATGGTGCAGCTCCCTCCATCCTTGCGCCGCTCGACCATTTCTCCCTGCCAGGTCAGGCCCGCCAGGATCGTCATCCACAGATCTCGATAGAAGGTTGTACTTTGTCTTCCTGAAGAAAGCAGGTGCGGGGTTTTGCCGACCAGCTCCGGCTTGGTATAGCCGCTCAAGAGGCAGAACGCGTTATTGATCCAGACGATGCAACCTGTCCGCTCTGTGATCAATACCGGATTAGTCGCAGCGTCCAATGCCCTTACCAATACTTGCTGGTCATTTTCGATCATTGCACCCTCCGATACTGCCAGTGACACGGGACACTTTGATTCAGGCTAGGGGAAGGCGCAGGAGATTTGTTGATCAAAATCAACTTTAGCGTGCGCCAAGAAGATCAAAAAGGGACGCCGTACCTGATAAAGATCAAGTCGCCTCAGGCCGGAACGCTCAATCTGGAGGCCTATTCACTGCTTTGAGATGGCCGCGTGCCGAGGTACCCATGTCGCAGACTCAGCGTTTACTGTTAATCGCTCCCCCAGCCATGACCCGCACTCCGGCGTTCGACCGAGCCGCGGCATTGGCGCTCACGATGCAATTGCCGTTGCACATCGTGGCATTCGATTATTTGCAGGCTCTGGTGGTGGCCGGTCTGTTCGCCCCCGAACAAATCAACCTGGCCCGGGAAGGCTATTTGCAAACCCACCGGCAATGGCTCGCGGCGCAAGCCGGGTTGATAAGCCGACACGGGGTTGAGGTCACCAGCGAGGTGGTGTGGGTGCAGCATCCTTATGAAGAGATCCTGCATTTCGTCAACGAGATGTCGCTGGCGCTGATCATCAAGGACGCTCAGGAAGAATTCGCGTTGAAACGGGTGTTTTTTACGCCGCTGGACTGGCAGTTGCTGCGCGATTGTCCGGTGCCGGTGCATTTGGTGACGAATGCCGTTAACCCTCGGCCGCGCCATGTGTTGGCGATTGTCGATGTGCTGCGCAGCGAAGAGCAGGACACGGTCTTCAACGATCAGATTGTCGACGCTGCGGTGAAACTGGCCGAAGAATGTGTTGCCACGCTCGAACTGGTGCATGTGTATGACTGGACGGCGGTGTATGCCCAGGACATGGGCATTGGCGCATTGCCGCTGGCCACCGGGATTTATGAAGCGTTAGGTGTTGTGCAACGCGAGACGTTTGCCGCGCTGGCCGAACGGCATGGCGTACCGCCGGATCGTCGCCACTTTATCGAGGGCACGCCGCTGTTGGGTCTCTGTGATTTTGCGACTGAGCACCGGATTGACGTGATTGTCATGGGGACCGTACAACACAGCGGGTTGAACAAACTGCTGGGGACCACGGCCGAGCAGCTCTTGCATCGGGCGCCGTGCAGTGTGCTGGCGATCAAACCGGGCCAGACACTGCAATCCTGAATAGAAGGTGCATCACCCCGCGACGAACCGTTGGCCGGTACGTCGCGGGGTTACTCTTTACAGGTCAAGCCGATGGATGACCTGACAGCTGTCATCGGGATCGTTGTGCGTTTCAAAACCCAAGGCTTTGGCCAGGTCGCGCATTCGGGTATTGCTGGAGGCGTCCACCGAATACATCTGGCGAAAACCGTTGTGGCGAGCAGATTTGATCAGATGCTCCATCAGCGCGGTCCCCAGCCCCAGATGCGTCCATTCATCGGCGACGGTCACGGCGCTTTCACATTCATGTTCACCGGTGGCGGCGTAGCGGCTGATGCCGATCTCGATCAGTTGACCGTTTTCGTGGACCAGCGCGATGTAAGCCGTGCGCTGTTTGTTATCGGTGTCCATCAATTGGTTGAGCATGGCGGTGCCGGGTTCGTTGACCTGCGCGAGAAAACGCATGTGCCGGGACTCGGGAGACAGGCGCTTGATGAAGGCGTATTCACGGTCGCGGTCTTTTTCCTCCAGGGGCCGAATCAACACATGGCGGCCGTCCTTGAGCGCTTCGATCCAGTATTTACCCGTGACGGCGGCATAGGCGGCGGCGGCCCGATCATTGTGGTCTTTGACGGTGAGCATGGGGTGATCCTCCATCCGGTTTGAAAGGTTGGCGCGTGGTGATGAACCACTCGGCTCATTTCTTTCTACGCCGTTGGCGGCGCTTCAACCTGATCTGGATCAGACGGCGCGCATGACGATTGTCTGGGCATGGGGTGTTAGCGCAGGGGGCGATGACAGCCCACGACCAGTTGCTTGAGGCCTTCCATGTCCTGGATGTTGACGTTACGGCCCGCGATCTCGACCAGCCCCCGGTCCCGCAGATGTGCAATGCCCCGGCAGATGGTTTCCAGGCGCAGCCCCAGGTAGGAGCCGATTTCCTCGCGGCGCATTTTCAGCACGAAGTCCTTGGATGAGTAACCGCGCATATTCAAACGCTGCGACAGGTTCAACAAAAAGGCTGCCAGGCGCTCATCGGAGTTCATGTTGCCCAGCATCATCAGCATGTCGTGATCGCGGACGATTTCCCGGCTCAGTATTTTGTTCAGGTTGTGCTGCAGTGATGGCAACTCCTGAGCGAGTTTCTCCAGATGCGCAAAGTGGATCGGGCAGACTTCGCTATCCTCCAGGGCAAAGGCATTGCAGGCATGCAGATCGGTACTGATAGCGTCCAGGCCGAGTATTTCGCCGGGCATCTGGAACCCGGTCACCTGCTCGCGACCATCGACCGAGAGCACGCAGGTCTTGAATGAGCCGATACGCACCGCGTACAGCGAGCGCAACGGATCGCCGGCGCGGTACAAGGCTGTGCCTTTTTTCACCTTGAAACGTTGCACGATCAGCGTGTCCAGACGCTCGACCTCCGGGCCGGTAAGGCCAATTGGAAGGCACAACTCCAAAACACTGCAGGTGGAACACGCGGCCTTGAGGTATTGAATTTGAAGTGGTCGGGTTTCCGGCATGAGAAATGACGCCCGTTGGAAGTGTACCAAGCATAGGTGGCAGGCCATTGCCTGCGCATTTCATTCGGGCATTTGCCGGAGTAATAGACGAACGGGGAAAGGGGGTTATTTGTGCTTCCAGTATTTCTGCATTTCAAGAAACAGAAAGGAGGCCGTCCAACTGATCAGTACCAGACCGGTCAGGGCCTGCAAACCGGTCAGGTATTTGAGTTTGCCCACGGGTGAAATATCGCCGAAACCGATGGTTGTGTACGTGGTGAAGGAAAAGTACACGCAGTCCATGAATGAGCCATCGAAGCTGCCAATCAGGGTTCCCCATTCGCCGGAGCGCGCCATCAGGTAATAGACCAGCGCAAAGCACCAGACTTCTGTCGCGTGGGCCAGCAGGGCACCGAAGACGCCGACGACTATCCTGAAGCGACTCCAAAGCCTGAGCCGGGGCAGCCAGTCGTTCAGGCGCGACAGGCATTCGTAATGGATCACGACGACGATGATGACCACCAGCGTATTGATCAGCGTGACTGCCAGCATGGCCAACCTCCAGTGAAAGGGGGCGAGTGCCAGTCCGCGCCAAGGGGGCGAACAGGCAGCCCATTTAACCTCCGGGGAGATCGCAGGTTCCCCGGATGAACGGCTCAAGCCAGTCAGTATTTATCTACGCCTGAGCGACGCAAAAGCATTGAGTTATATCAACAATGCCGCTGTGAACCTGCGGCCGTTCGTGCGGCGACCGAAAGCCCTCATTTGTTGACAAAGATCAGAGCCCTCAATGGATATCGCCAGATACTGGAACTCGGACAGGACGCCGGGCTTGCATCCGGGCAGGTAAAGCGGTCCCAGGACGAGGTATGTGATGGTCAAACTCAAACGTATCCTATTGATTGCTCCCACCGAAATGACCCGTACTCCGGCGTTTGATCGAGCGCTGGCCCTGGCCAAAGCAACCGGTGCGTTGCTGCACATTGTGGCCTTCGATTATGTCCAGGCGTTGGCGGTGGCCGGCCTGTTTGACCACGACGCCATGGCCCAGGCACGGGAGGGCTATTTGCAGGTGCATTGGCACTGGCTGGAGCAGCAAGCCCGATTTCAACGGTGCGCGGGGTTGCAGGTGACTACGGAGGTGTTCTGGGCCAAATCAAGCCCGGCGCACGTGCTGGCGTATGTGAATGACTGGCGACCCGACCTGGTAATCAAGGACTCCCACCATGTACCGGCCCTCGACCGTGCTTTCCACCGCCCGCTGGACTGGCTGCTGCTGCGCGACTGTCCGTCTACCTTGCATCTGGTCACCGATACCAAAAATCCAAAGCCGTTGAAGATTCTCGCCGCCATCGATCTGTCCCATCTGGAGGAACTGACCCAAGGGCTCAATGACCGGATTCTCAACCTGGCTTCGACGTTGGCGACCTTATGTGGCTCGGCCTTACACGTGCTGAACGTTAGCAACTGGTCGGTAGTGGGCGAAGCGGCGATGAGTGTGCCGACACTGAGCCTGAATGCGAGTTTGAGAGACGCGGTCAACGATGCCCAGGAAGAGGCTTTTGATGTGCTTGCCGAACGCTATGGCATCGAGAAAAAGCGCCGACACTTACTGACCGGGATTCCCCACAAGGTGATCGGACATTTCGCCCAACAGCATGCCTTCGACATGGTGGTGCTGGGCGCGCACGCTCAACATGGGATCGACCGGTTCATCGGCACCACCGCCGAGAGCGTGTTGAACCGCGCGCCGTGCGGTTTGATGATCGTCAAGCCATTGCCCTGACTCGACTGAAAAGATAATACGAAGCTGCGGAGGGATGCTGTTTGTTTTTCGCCAGGCTCTACCTCGGGTTGGCTCGCTGATTCGCCTGGGTAAGCCGCTCAGTATTGAAGTCGAGCGGCAGCCCCCGCGACCGCCTATCCCCTTGTTCGCTTGTCTATCTGTTTTCTGATGTGGATCAGGTTCCCCGCCAGACCAACTCCTATTTTGAATTGCGCATTGTAAATGGCCTACCGCTAGCTAGGCTCCAGCCAGGGGATGCCACTGGCCGGCCTCTTTTCAGGGGAATTGAAATGTACGTAAAGGACAACGAAGAGTGTGGGGCGAAGGCGGTGGCTGGGTCATTTCATTTTTGGCCGTTTGGGCGAACGGGGATACTGCTGGGGTTGTTGTTTCTGGTGTTCTGTCAGTCGGCCCAGGCGTTGCCTTCCTTCGCACGTCAAACAGGGCAAAGCTGTGTTGCCTGTCATGCGGGTGGGCAGTTTCCTGAACTGACCCCTTATGGGCGCCTTTTCAAGTTGACGGGGTATACGAACGGCGTACAAACCAATCCCCTGGCCGCCATGATCGTCGGCGACTACACCGGCACGCGTAACAACAGCGACGGTGCGGGCGGCTCGATTTCACCCAAAGACAAGCAAATGCTCATTGATTACTCCAGCGTGTTTTTGGGCGGGAAGATCACTGATGTCATCGGTGGCTTTGCCCAATTCACTTACAGTTCTTATGACCACCAGGATGCCTCGGGAAACTGGGTAAGCCATCTGGGTTCGGACAACTTTGATCTGCGTTATGCCGACCGCAAGGTTGATACCTCACGTGATGTCATCTGGGGTGTCACGTTGAACAACAACCCCACGGTTCAGGATGTCTGGAACAGCACGCCTGCCTGGGGCTACCCCTATGTCAGTTCAACGTTGGGCGCATTTGGCGGCGCCCCTGCCTCGACACTGATTGAAGGCGGATTGGCACAACAGGTGGCGGGGATCGGTGCCTATGTTTATTTGAACAAATCGCTCTATTTGGAGCTGACCTCCTACCAGACAGCCAAAGACACGTGGTCGTTTCTAAGTCTGGGCAACAAGAAGGGCGACACCTACCATCCGTTGACTTACATGGATGGCTCAAGCCCTTACGCACGGCTGGCTTATACCTATGAGTGGGGCGCCCAAAACGTGATGGTGGGGGCCTTTGCAATGAATGCCAAAATCCTTCCCATGGATGACTCCAACAATCCGGTCTACGGCCAGGGCAGCACCGAGTACCGGGACACAGGCTTTGATGCCCAGTACCAGTACCTTCTTGATCCACATGCGTTCACTGCACAGATACGCTATGTGAAAGAAGAGATCAGAGACCACACCCAGACACTCTACGACGGCCCCGCGTCCCTGCGATCATTCAAAGTGAAAGGCAGTTATGTGTACCTTGCCAAGTATGGTGCGAGCCTGGCCTATAGCAATGTCAATGGCAGCTCGGATGCAACGGCGTATGCGGACAGTGCCAACTTTTCACCCGATACGCAGATGTGGACGCCCGAAGTTTTCTGGTTGCCGATGCAGAACCTGAGGGTCGGACTGCAATACAACTATTTCACCCGCTATCTGGGCGCATCCAACAACTATGACGGCAACGGCCGTAATGCCAGCGACAACGACACCACTTATCTTTATATGTGGTACGCGTTTTGATCAGTTGAACGCAGGGGCGTAGACCATGGACGCAATGGACATGAAGAGTACTTTCAAACCGTCACATCTTATTCTTGCCCTCTGCGTAACCGCGTTCATGGGCTGTACGAGTACGAACGAAGAAACATCGCCCATGGCGGGTATCGCCATGGCGGATAAAGTTTGTTCCATGTGCCATGGGCTGACAGGGGAGTCCATCTCACCGATGTTTCCCAAGTTGGCCGGTCAGCAAAAAGACTACCTGAAGTTGCAACTGACTGACTTCAAGGGCCATCAGCGCAGCGACAAGGCCGGGACTCAGTACATGTGGGGCTTCACCCATTTGACCGAGACCCAGATCGCCGAATTGGCAGATTATTTTTCAAGCCAGAGCCCCATGAAGGCTGACGCCGATACGCCTGATGCGCGCGGTGAACTGATTTTTCGCACGGGGTTGCCGGAATCGGGCGTCGTTCCGTGCAGTTCCTGCCACGGTGCGGATGGCCAGGGCAATGGGCAGTTTCCGCGCCTGGCGGGTCAACATGCCTACTACATGATTCGCCAGATCAAGGTTTTCCAGGAGACCGAGCAGCGCCCCCGTGGCGCGATCATGAAGCAGGTCACTCATTCACTGTCTGATGCCGACGCTGAATCTGTTGCTCATTACATTGCGACACTGGGGGAAAAAAATAATGGCTGTTGCGGCACCTGTGACGCGTCTGAGGAGACGTTGTGTGACCTGAAAGTGCACGTAATTGAGCCCCTCGCGTTACCCGTGCGGCGGAGCGGGCCAAAGTCGTTCGCGCCACGGTCATCGGTTTCGTCATCACACCGTTGCTGCTGATTGCGGTGTCTTTGCGGAAAAGACCTTCGCCCTTTGTGTTTTTGGAGCATGGCCGCGATCTAAACCACCGCCCCGAACAGCGATCCCACCAGCGCCGTGATGCCCATGGCCAACACGCCCCACAGCGTCACGCGCCAGGCGCCGGTCAAGATGTTGGCCCCCCCGGCCCTGGCCGCGACGGCCCCCAGGCTGGCGAGAAAGACCAATGACATAGCGCAAATCCACGGCACAACGCTGTGCGCCGGGGCGATGAAAATCACCGCCAGCGGCAAGGCGGCGCCGACCACGAAACTGGCGGCCGAGGCGAGGGCGGCCTGCAGCGGTTTGGCCGTGAGTACTGCGCTGATGCCCAGTTCGTCCCGGGCGTGAGAACCCAGGGCGTCATGGGCCATCAATTGGTCGGCCACCTGATGCGCCAGTTCGGCTGATACGCCGCGATGCATGTAAATATTGGCCAGCTCAATGTGTTCCGCTTTCGGGTTGCTGGCCAGTTCGGCCCGTTCCCGGGACAGGTCTGCCCGTTCGGTATCCGCCTGAGAGTGCACGGAGACGTATTCACCCGCCGCCATGGACATGGCGCCCGCCACCAGCCCGGCCATACCGGTCACCAGCAACGTTGAGTGAGTGGCGTTGGCCGCGGCGACGCCGATCAACAGGCTGGCAGTGGAGACGATCCCGTCGTTGGCCCCCAGGACGGCGGCGCGCAGCCAGCCGATACGATCGCTGCGATGAGACTCGGTGTGCCTGTGCATGAATTTCATTGTTTAGCGGGACTCACTGTCATGGGGCGGTTCATATCGGACGGGTTTCAATTTGCGCCTGCAACTGGCCGCCGACAATGGATATTTCCTTGAACTGTTCACCGTCGCGCAGCACGAACAACGCGTCCATCCCACGCTCCTGAGCCAAGCGTGGGCCTTCGATTTCACCCAGCACCATCAGCGCCGTGGCCCAGGCGTCGGCGAGCATGCACGAAGCCGCCACCACGGTGACAGCCGCGAGCGGGTTGCACAGCGGCGCACCCGTTACAGGGTTCATGGTGTGGGCGTAGGACTGCCCACTTACATCCACCCAATGTCGGTAGTCCCCGGATGTGGCGATGGCGGCGTCGCCAAGCTCCATTACCCCCATCACTTCACGTACGCCACGGTGGGGTTTTTCAATGGCCACGACCCAGGGTTGAGCACCAGCCTTGACGCCTCTGGCGTGCATCTCGCCGTCGATGCCGAGCAGATAACGAGTGATACCAAAACCTTCCAGGCAACGGGCCAGTTCATCGACACCGAAACCCTTGGCGATGCCATTCAAATCGAGGTTCAGCGGCGCACGTTTACGCACTTGATTGCGTTGCGGGTCAACCACCAGGGCGGCGCAGGCGGACAGTCGCGCTCGCGGCGGCGCCGTCCCGAGGGTTTGCTCTGTGATGGATTGTTCGCCGGGACCGAAGCCCCAGGCGTCCACCAGATCACCGACAGCGATGTCGAAGGCGCCGGCGGATTGCTGACTGACCCGCAGCGCGGCAGACAGCACCGTGGTCAGCTCCTTGGGTACCGACAGCCATTCCTGCTCGGGGGCGGCGTTGAGGCGGTTGAGGTCGGAATCGGGTCTCCAGGTGGACATTTGCTGGTCCACCCGGCCCACGGCGCGTGCCAGGGCCTGGCCGATCTCGTCGGTATCGATTCCGGCCGCCGCATAGAACAGGGCGGTGTAGCGCGTGCCCATGGTCTCGCCGTTCAGGCTGTAGCGTTGCACCTCAGTAGACATCTTCACGGTAGCGTCCTTGTGCCTTGAGGGTCAGCACACTCAGGTTGAGCGGTGCCAACACTTCATCCAGGGCCAGCATCACGCCTTTTGCCATTTCGCGACTGCCACACACCAACACCTGAGCGCCTTTTTCAATCAACCGGCGCAAAGCCAGGGCATCGCTGATCAGCCGGTCTTGCACGTAACAGCGGTCATGAACCTGGGAAAAAGCGGCGCGCAATTCAGTTAGGCGTCGGTCTGCCAGATAACGGTTGAGCTCCGGTTCGTAGAGAAAGTCCGAGGCCGGGTTGCGTCCGCCCCAATACAAGTGCATCGGGTGTCGGGCCTTGTTGTTGCGGATAAAACCGGCCAGGGGACCAATGCCGGTGCCAGCGCCGATCAGGATCACCGGGTGCGCACCCGACGCTGGACGGAATTGCGGGTTGGGCTGGATGAACGCTTCAATCGACGCGCCGATCTCTAGGCCATGCAGGTACTCCGAACACAGGCCGCCTTCGTGTTTGCGCACGCAGATTTCCAGCACGCCGTCTTCTGAGCGGCTGGCCAGCGAGTAAAAACGCGGGACCGGGTTATCCGGAGGAAAAATCCCGACCAGGTCACCGGCCTGAAAACTCGGCAGCTCGCCCGGTGCCTTGAAGCGCAGGACGTGGGTCGGAGCATTCACTTCTTCGCCGTAGACGATGCATTCGGTCAACTCCAGTTGATGGGTGCACGGTTGCTCCGGTGTGTGGACCAGGGTCAAGTCATGCCCCAGTGCTTCGGCCAACGCGTGGCCCCAGCGCGAAAATTCTTGGGAGGACTGGCGGTTGACGGTTTCCAGCCCCAGCAATGGCGAGCCACCGGCCTGCACCATCGCGTCCTGCACTTGATGGGCGTACTGACAGAACTGCTGAAACTGTCGATCCCCCAAACCCAGTACCGCAAAGGGCAGGCCGGGTTTGACGCCGACCTGGTTCAGCCGTGTCAGGAACTGCGAGGCCGAAGCCGGGGCATCACCATCACCGTGGGTCGCGGTCAGGATGAACAGCCGCTGGGCATGGCGGTAATTGCCTTTCCATTCATTCATCGCCGCGCTGTGCACCCGGTGCCCAGCCTGGTGCAAGGCATCATGCAAGGTTTTGGCAAAACCCCAGGTGCTGTTGTTTTCACTGCCCACCAGAATCACGCTGTCGGCGGAGTGGGCGGGACTGTTGTGGCGGATGGTCGGGCCGGCCTTGCGGCGGCGCCACCAGAGCAGGATGCCGGTCACGCTCATCAACGGCACGCAGAGGGCGCAAAGGCCAAGCGGCAGGCCCAGCCACCAGAGGCCTTCACCGGTGTGCAACTGGTAAATCAGTTCGTAAACGTTGTGCATCGAGTCGTGAGCTTGCCAGGACAACAAGGTGCCGCTGGCCGGGTCCACGTAGCCGTCGCCCTGAGCCGTGCGCAGGGCGAACACGTCTTGCGGGTTGCCGGGGCTTGGGTAGACCAGTTCGCGCAGGTCATTCAGGTCGGTGGCCTGCAAGGCTTGCAGGTTCGCCACCGGCAACGCCGGGCCAGCGCTGATGTGGGTGGGGAAGGCCGGTTCACTCTGACTGCCATCGGCGATCAAGCCGAAGGTGGTGGCGGACATGTAGAGCCCGCTCAAGGCTGACAGCAGCAGCCCAAGCACGGCCAGGCGCCCGACTTCGGCGTGCCAGCGCTGGCTGAACGTGCCGCGCAGTGGCCGCAGCAGATTGCGCCAGCCGCCCAGGCGCCGGGCCAGCAGCAATGCGCCGGACACCGACAGTATCAACATGAACAGCGCGCCAGCGCCCGACACCCCGTGGCCCGGAGTGCCCATGAACAGCGAGCGGTGCAGGTCTTTCATCCAGCGTGTGAAGGCGGACGGCTCGTAGGGCGCGAGGCCCTGGCCGGTCAGCGGGTCGACCTTTTCGGTACCGGACTGACCGTCCTGGTTGTAGTAGACGATGACCGTCCCGGACGCTGTGCGCTGGATTTGCTCCACGCCCGGAAAGTGACTGGCGACACGTCCGGCCAACTGGCCGACGTTGAGCTGCCCGGCAGCGGTGGACGTGCTGTGCAGGCGTTCCAGCGCTGGGTCAACGGACAATACCGCGCCACTGATGGCCAATATCATGACCAACAGGGCGGCGATCAGGCCGGGCAGTGAATGGAACTGGCGAAGCATGTTCAGCCTCCAGAAATCGCGGGTGCTACAGGTCGTAAGTGAACGAGTCGACGTAAGTGCTGCCGGTCGCCGGTTTGCCCGAACCCTTGGAGGTCAGTGGCACGCTGACATCGGCGCGGGCTTCACGCTTGTTTTCCACGGCGCTGTCGATATGGATCTGATACCCGGCGTCGATCAAGGTGTCTGCCAGTTCAACGCTGACTTTGAGCGTGCGTCCGCTGCCGACACTGGCGCCGCTGACCCCGTCAAACTCGCTCGGATTCATGCCGCTGCCACGGGCCCAGTCGGTCAAGTGCCGGTAGTACTTGGCCTTCTTGCCAGCCACCCAAAGGGTTTTCTGGTATTGGCCATTGGCGTCGGTGACGTAAATCGCCAGGTACGCATCGTTACCGCCGTAGTCCTTGAGCTGGGTGGTCAGGGTCACTTCACGGGCCTGGGCCAGCCCCGGCAGGGCAACGGCACCGGCGAGGCAGGTTGCAGCGATGATTTTTTCATGAGGATGTCCTGTTTGAACGTTGTGGCGAGAGCCTGGACCTGCTGGCTGGCAGCAACCTGAAAGCCTGGAAAAATCATTCTGAGTCCGGGCTGGCGAGGTAGTCGCTGGCATCACCGTCGTCGCCGAAATCGACTTGCAACGTGCGCAGGCGCAGGGACGCCGGTGCGTAACGAGCTTCGATGGCGTTGCCCTTGCGGTCAGCGCCCTTGAGCTTGTAGCAACCGTTATCGACCTTGATGCGCTGCACGCTCCAGCCGTATTGCTGTTCCACTTGTTGACGCAAGGTTTCACGCGGTTGCCAGTCGTTGACCGGGTCTTTGCAGTCGTCATCGGCCAAGGCGTAACCGCTGAGCAGCACACTCAACAGGGCAGAACTGGCAATAAATGCTGATTTCATGATCTGTCTCCTGCCGGATCGGCATCTGAGGCATACCCTAAGGTGCATTCCTGACAACCAGCTGAATCTTCAGATTCACGTCAGGTAAGGCGGTTAAGGTGCTGCACGACAACCATCACAGGAGGTGCCAGATGCGGGTTTTATTGGTCGAGGATGCGCCTGGGCTGGGGGAGGCGGTGCGCGAGCAGATCGCCGATGACGGCCACGCCGTCGACTGGGTGCAGCGCCTGGATCATGCGCGCAACAGCGTGCGTACCACGCCTTACGACCTGATCCTGCTGGACCTGATGCTCCGGACGGTCGCGGCCTGGACTTTTTGCGTCAGCAGCGCTCAGCCGGGGACGTGACCCCGGTGATTATCCTGACCGCCCAGGACCAGATATCCGATCGTATCGCCGGCCTCAATGCCGGGGCCGACGACTACCTGATCAAACCGTTCGACCTGTTCGAGCTTTCGGCCCGTATAGCCGCCGTGGCCCGACGTTACAGCGGTAATCCCAATCCACAGATCAAGCTCGGTGATTTGCAGGTCGATATGAGCGCCCGCACGGTGCAGCGCGGCGGCGCGACCGTGGATCTGACGGCTCGGGAATGGGCGCTGTTCGAGGCCTTTGTCCAGCGCCCCAGCGCGTTGTTGTCGAAGTCGCAGCTCGAAGAACGCTTGTATGCCTTTGGCGCCGAAATCGAGAGCAACACCATCGAGGTCTATATCAGTCGCCTGCGTAAAAAACTCGGGCGCGACCTGATTGAAACCGTGCGCGGCATGGGTTACCGGTTGATGTCCGTATGAAGTCGTCGTCAAGCCTGCAAAAACGCCTCGGCCTCGGTTTGACGCTGGGTATGACCTTGCTCTGGCTGGGGGCAACCGTCGGTGCCTGGCTGGTGGTGCAACATGAGTTGAACGAGGCGTTCGACAGCGCCCTGGAAGAAACCGCGCAACGCATCCTGCCCCTGGCCGTGCTGGAAATCAGCAACCGTGAAGAACCCCGAGAAGCACAACACATCGCCACCCTGAAGGTGCGTCAGGAATACCTGACGTACCTTGTGCGCGATGCACAGGGCAAGATTCTGATGCAGTCCCACGACGCCAACCCGAAGATCTTCAATAAACAACCGGGTGAAGGGTTTTCCACCACTGAAAAATACCGTCTGTATGGCGCGAGTGCGCTGCGTGGGACGCTATTCATCGAAATCGCCGAACCTCTGGATCATCGCCGTGAAGCCGCGCGGGAAGCCTTGTTTGCCTTGTTGTTGCCATTGTTGGCGCTGATTCCCATCAGCCTGTTGGGCACCTGGCTGTTTGTACGCATCAGCCTGCGCAGCGTGTTGGCCTATCGTCGTGCCGTGGAAGCGCGTGGCGTGGGCGATCTGTCGCCGATCAAAGTGGCACGGCTGCCGGCGGAAATCGACCCGTTGGCCGATGCGGTCAACCATTTGCTGGAGCGTTTGCGTAAGGCTTTGGAGGCCGAACGCAGCTTCACTGCCAACAGCGCCCATGAACTGCGTACGCCTTTGGCTGCGACATTGGCGCAGATCCAGCGCCTGCGCCACGAAGCGCCGGAAGGCCCGTTGCGCGTGCGTGCGGCGAAGATCGAAAACTCGTTACGGGAGTTGGCGCGGCTCTCGGAAAAACTCATGCAATTGGCCAAGGCCGAGGGCGGCGGGCTGTTGTCCGAAGCGCCCCAAGACCTCATTCCGTTGCTGGCCCATGGGGTTGATGAGTGGAACCACAGCAGCGGGCAGCGCATCGCGTTGCAGTTGCCCGGCGGGGCCAGTGTTTACTCGGCTATTGATCCGGACGCTTTCGGCATCCTGTTGCGTAATCTGATCGAGAATGCGCTGAAGTACGGCGCAGCCGATCAACCGGTCGAGGTCAGCCTCAGCGATCAGGCATTGCTGCGAGTGCTCAACGGCGGTCCGGCGGTGCCAGAGCCAGTATTGCGGCGCCTGACCGAGCGCTTTGTGCGGGGCAATAGTGAAACGAGCGGTTCAGGCTTGGGGTTGGCCATTGCCAAAACCATTGTCCAGGGCGTCGGCGCCAGCATGACCCTGGCCTCACCAGCGATGGGCCGGGAGCAGGGGTTTGAGGTATGCGTCCAGTTTCAACTCGCACTCAATGGAGAGACCGACAGGGTCGATGGCTAGACTTTCTCGGCAGGAATGCTATGACTTATGCACGGGCGTTCCTCAAGGCCATCCGAGCGGAGCACTCCATGCGTGTTCGATTTCCTCATTTCATCGCGCTGTTGGCGGTCGTCGCACTCGGCAGCTTGCCCTGTGCCCAAGCCGTCGAATACAACCAGGTCAACGCCGCCGCCAGCCAGATCAGTTTCACCTTCAGCCAGTTTGGCTCGCGGGTCTACGGGACGTTCGGCCAGTTCGAAGGCACCCTCGATTTTGATACGCAAAATCCCGCAACCGCCCACGCCGTGCTCAACATCCAGCTTGCGAGCATCGACGCCGGCAGCAGCGACGCCAACACCGAACTGAAAAAAACGGCCTGGTTCGACACGGAGCACTACCCGCTGGGCACCTTCAAATCGACCAGCGTCAAAGCCCTCGGCGGCGACCGTTATCTGTTCATCGGCGACCTCACGCTCAAAACCATTACCCGCAAGGTCGAGGTTCAAGTCCAGTTGAAACCGGAGAGTGGCATCGGTGTGTTCGTCGGCGAGTTCGCGCTCAACCGTGACGACTTCAAGGTCGGCGAGGGCGAGTGGGCGGACGGGGTTGTCTCCAAAGACATCAACATCCGGTTTCGGATGGTCGCACCGCAGCGGTAATCTGACGAAAGCAGTATGTGAGATCCACCTCAATCCCTGTGGGAGCGAGCTTGCTCGCGATGACTCAGGCACATTCAGGCACCGGGCTGTCTGTCAGACCGCTTTCGCGAGCAGGCTCACTCCCACATTGGCTCTCTGGCAGACGCAGTATTTGAGTTCAACCGTCATCCCCTGTGTCCCGCTGACGGGAGGGCATTCCCCGCAAACCGTCTTTTTGTATCCTGGCAGCTATATATCAAGGTGCCGGTACCGTATCGCCGTCAGCTGCTAAGCTACGCCGGTGAAACGCCCGAGTTGAACGCGATGCTCTGCAAGGAGGCAGGCTGATGGTGATCAAACGTATTGCCGGTTTAAGTGCGCACGCGGTTCCCGAACCTTTCGTTCGAGAAGAAGTGGAGCGAGTGCTGGCGCAGCTTCTGGCCAGTCCATTGTTCGCCAAATCCCGGCGGATGGGCAGCCTGTTGGGCTTTTTGGTCGAACACGACCTTCAGTTCTCGAACATTCCCCTCACTGAGCACGCCATTGGCATCGCGGTGTTTCGCCGTGATCCGGCGGTCTACTGCACCGGTGACGACCCAGTGGTGCGGGTGCAGGTCGGCCGATTGCGGCGCAAGCTCGTCAGTTATTACACCACGCTTGGCCAGCACGACCCGGTGCGCCTGAGCGTGCCGGCCGGTTCTTATCGGCTGGTCTACGAGCGACGTTCGCCCAAGGTGGCCGGCGCCCACCATCCGGTTCTGCAGCTTCAGCCGTTCACCTGCATCACCCACGACGGCAGCGACTTTACCCAGGGCTTGTGCGAAGAATTGAGCTGCAGGCTGTTCCAGTCGTTCGAACAAACCCAGACCCATGCCAACCATGTATTGATGAATATGCCTCGAAGCAGCCTCAAGGCAGCGGTTCCGGCACGTGCGGGGCGGGGCAGTTATTTGCTGGAGGGTAGCGTGCGGGTCGAGCCGGCGCGTGTGCGGGCGTCGGTACGCCTGATCGACGTGGCCCAGGGACGGATTCGCTGGTCCGGGCAGTTTGATCGCAAGCAACCATACGGCATCGCAACTCAGGAGGATCTGGCAGAGTCTATCTGTCGGTCGCTGACGGGCTATTTCGCCCAGGGCTGTGACGATTGATGAGCAAGAGGGACAACCGCAAAGCTGTCCCTCTTTGTGTGGCAGTTAAGGCGTTGTCCAGCTACCACCCGAGTAGAGGCGGACCGCATCGTTACTGTCAGTCAGGTTGATTTCGATTGATTGCGAGCGCGAGGTACTGAACATCGTGCTGGTTTGCACGTTCTGTTCGAACCACACGAGGATCGTCTCTACGGGCGTCAGTACAGTCGAGCCGGTGACCACCTGTTGCGAGGCTACGTAGATCGGCGTGGAGACCTGTCTGCCATCAATGCCAGTGGACAGTTGGCTGACCCCTGGGTGAATCGGACCATAGTTGTTCAACAGCGTGATGGAGATCTCAGGGCCGCCGCTTGACGCTGGGCCCAGCAAGCCAGACGTGTCGAGTGTTGCCTGTTGCCCCAGGCCGATGTTGACGAGATTGGTCGAAACATCAACCTGCACGTTGGCCTGGAATACATTGGAGCCGAACAACTGGTACTGAGGCGTCCAGCTGAACGTGTTGTTGCTCAGGTAGTTGGAGTAGGACTGCCAGACCACATTGTAGTCTTCGTTACCCACCTTCTTGGCGAAGCACAGCTTATAGTTGGACTGCTTGAGTTGTGTCAGGTCCGCCGAGGCGATCTGGATCTTGACCGACTTTTGGGTAGCCGCCAGGGAAGACGTCAGCACCTTGCTGTAGTCGGTCGTTTTCAGGGCCGTCGGTGCGGCGAGGAGCGACTTGACAGCCTTTTGAAGGTCGTCGTGCAGTGCTTGTTTGATGCTTGCTGCGCTTGACTTACTCATGGTGTCCCTCTGTTCTGTCTTGGTTGTGTTTAGGCAATCAATGGGCAGCGGGCGTCGAAGCAGACAAACGATCAGGCAGCACCCGTGACAGGTCTTCCATGCCTCCGCTGGCCGGAGGCGGGCGTTGCCGATGATGTGTCACAACCCTGTAAGCACATTGACGGCTTCACATTAGGCTCGACGGGCAGAGTGGCGAAGTATCTTGGCGTTACATTCGCAAGGGGCGTTGATGCGCTGACGGTCAGCCAAGTAACAGGCTGAGTAACGAGGTTGTATCAAAGCACTGCGGGTTTTGCTGTAAACCGGGTGATACGATTCTGGCGTTTGAGTTTGTCCGTCGAGCAGGAACGCATTGTCATGAAGCCGAGTTTCGAGAAAATCCCCACGCCAACCGATGCCTCGTGGTCGATGCTCAACCGTCGGCTGGCCGATGACATTCCGTTCGAATGGCACCACCACCCTGAATATGAATTGACCCTGACCCTCAACAGCCGTGGCCATCGCTATGTGAGCAGCGACGTGCGGCTTTACGATGACGGCGACCTGGTGCTGCTGGGGCCGAATGTGCCGCACAGTTGGTGTTCCGCTGAACTCATTGACCCGGAGCAGCCCCACGTTGCGCTGGTCATCTGGTTTTCCCAAGCCTGGGCTCAATCACTCGTAGCGCTGTTTCCGGAGTTGGGTTCATTGCAGGCGCTACTGGCCGCCGCGCAGTGTGCGTTGCACTTCAGTGAGCCGGCCTCAAAAGAACTTCGCCCCATCATCGAGGCGATGGTGGATCAGCAAGGGCCGGAGCGATTGGTGTCGCTGCTGCAAGTGCTGACCCGACTGACCCGTGACACCGATGCCCAGAGAATTCTCCCCGATAAACCGACCGACGCCGCCGTCGTGCCAGGCGAAGACGTGCGCCTGCAACGGGTGCTCGAGCATATCCACGCTCACTACGTCGAGCCCCTGGCCATCCCCGAATTGGCGGACATCGCCTGCATCAGCGTTTCGGCGTTTCATCGCATGTTCCGCCGTCATACCCATTGCACGGCGCTGGACTACATCGCCCGGTTACGTATTGGCCGGGCGTGTGCGCTGTTGCTGCAAGGCAATAACCCCGTTGCGCTGATTGCCGAAACGGTAGGTTATTCGTCGCTGGCGCTGTTCAACCGACAATTCAAGGCACAGAAGGGCATCGCCCCCAGCAATTTCCGAAAGCGCCACGGGCATCATTTTCGGTAACGCGATTACGGCAGACACGGGTTTGCGTACACCCGATCCATCGTGGGCTGTACGCCACAATCGTATCGGTCAACGCGGTAAATCCGACTGAGCCGAAAAGGGCGCAAATGTTTTAGTGCAGGTGGCTTTTAACAACCCTCAGCAGGCCGCCACCATGAGCAACTATCACACCTTCCAAAGCGCTGTCCTTCCAGAACACTACCAAGACAACATCGTGCGCATGAAGCGTGCCTTGCGTGCGCAAATAGGCGATGTGGATGCCCTGTTTACCGAAGTGAGCGCGTTCATCGAAGCAGAAATTATCTCGATCAAGGAACAGCAAGCCCGGACCGGCAGCGCCTGGCCGGTACTGGACTACTCGACCATTGCCGCAGGCAAAGTGACAGAAGGGCAGTTGGCGATGATTCGCCGCCGTGGCTGCCTGGTGATAAAAGGGCACTTTCCCACAGAACAAGTCGCCGAATGGGACAAAGGCTTGCTCCAATACCTCGATGACAATGCCTTCGATGCCACCTACCGCGGCCCGGTGGACCAGTTCTTCGGCAACCTTGACGCCTCACGCCCCGAGATCTTTCCAGTCTATTGGTCCCGCTCGCAAATGCAGGTGCGCCAACACGAACGCATGGCCACAGCGCAATCGTTCCTCAATCGACTCTGGAAAACTCATTCCCGGGGCCAGCAATGGTTCGATCCCGATGTGAATGCGCTGTACCCCGACCGGGTACGCCGCCGTCCGCCGGGCACAACCTCTAAAGGGCTTGGCCCGCATACCGATTCCGGGGCGCTGGAGCGATGGTTGCATCCGGCTTACTTGAAGGTCTTCGACAACATTTACCGCAATGACTTCAAGGCCTATGACCCTTGGGACGCGGCTTATCGCACTGAAGTCGACGAGTACGCCCACCAGGACACGGTGAAGTGTTCGGCCTTCCGGACCTTCCAGGGCTGGACCGCGCTGTGCGATATGAAGGCCAATCAGGGTGTGCTGCACACGCTGCCGATTCCCAAAGCCATGGCTTATTTACTGCTGCGACCGCTGCTCAACGATGTCCCGGAGGATGAATTGTGCGGTGTCATGCCGGGCAAAGTGCTGCCGGTTTCGAAGCAGTGGCATCCGCTGCTGGTCGAGGGCTTGAGCCCGATCCCTGACGTTGAGGCTGGCGATTCTGTTTGGTGGCATTGCGACGTGATTCACAGCGTCGCGCCAGTGCTAAACCAGCAGGGCTGGGGCAACGTGATGTACGTGCCGGCGGCGCCGATGTGTCCCAAGAATCGGCGATATGCCAAAGATGTTTTTGACGCCTTCGCCGCGGGAGCCTCCCCGAGTGACTTCCCGCGGGAGGATTATGAAAAACACTGGAAGGGCAGATTCAGCGTCGATGAATTGAACGAAATCGGGCGCTTGGGTCTTAATGTCGCGAAGTGAAGGCGTTGGAACGACGAAAATCCTGTGGGAGCGGGCTTGCTCGCGAAGAAAACGCCGCGGTTTTTCAGGAACTACGCGTCATCGTTCTTCGCGGGCAAGCCACGCTCCCACAGGTTCTGCGTCTTAACTGGATGGCATTAAGGCTTGCCGGCGATGGCGATTTCAGGGACACCATCGCGGGCAAGCCTTGCTCCTACAGAAGCGCCAACTGATTGCCGGCCTTGGCCACCTCCAACAACCGATGCAGCCGCAGCGCATCCTCAAACGTCGCCGCCGCATGCGTCCCGTCCGCCAGATCCTGCGCAAACACGTGATACAGCTCCGCCAGTTCCAGCACCGCCGACGGCAATCCAGATTCAGGCAAACGCTGATAACTGTCCGGCAATGGCAGGATTTGCAGCGGCAGGTCATCGCCGTGCGCACCTTCGATCACATAGTCATCACCCACGTCGCCGAAGGCTGAGCGGTTGGTGATTTTCAGGTCGCCCTGATCGCCAGTGATGTCGATCTGCACGCCCGAACCATTGCGCTTGCCGCCCTCGATATGGATCGAAACCACCGCGTCGTTTTCCAGCAAACCACTGAGCACCAGTTGATCCGGTGCGGTGCTGTCCAGCACTTCGCCGGTTTCGACGATGGTGACTTTCGGGAACTGACTGACCATCAACCCCGACACACTCAACGGCCAACCGGTGGCGGTGAACAGCATGTCGAGGAAGTGCCCGGCGTAGATGGCGATGACGCTGGAGAAGTTTTCCTCGGGAGCGGTCCAGCGCAGAGAGTTGGACCGCAGCGCCTGTAAGTAATGGGTGCTGACGTGCAGGCGCACCGAGCGCAACTGGCCGACATAACCTTGCTGCAGCAGGTCTTGCAGGTAGCGGTTGTGCGGCGCATGGCGGCGTTGCAGGCCGACGATGTGGCGCACGCCGGCATCCTTCGCCAGGTGCACCAATTGTTCGGAGGCGGCGGTCGTGGTGGTCAGTGGCCATTCGCAGTAGACGTCTTTGCCGGCGGCGATGGCGGCACGCACGGTGTGTTCGTGTTGCGGCGCGGTGTTGAGCACCACCACCAGATCGACCTCGGGGTTATGGATCAAGGTGTCGAGCGAGTCGGCGACCTGAGGAATGCCGTACTCGCTGGCCGCCGCTTCGGCGCGTTCACGGTGTTCGCTGTAAATCGCTTGCACGTGGTATTGCGGCAGTAGAGCGAGCACGCGCAAGTGGCCGTGGCGGGCCCAGGTGCCAACGCCGACGATGCCGGCCGCGAATGGGGGAATGTGAAGTGGTCATAGGTTTAGCCTCGTAAGGTGGATGGCAGACGAGGCAAAGTCTAGGGAGCGCAGGCTTGAGGAAAAACGGGCTAAAGGGCCGAACACTCTGGACAGAAACGGCGTTAATCCGACGCCGGTTTCAGACCTTGAGAATGTTGTCCTTGAAGAAATCGATCAACACCCGCAGCCTCGGTGCAGTCTGCTTTGACGCGGGCCAGAGCATCCACAGGTTGCCGGTGTGGTCGGTGTAATCCTCGAGCACAACCTTCAGTCTGCCGTCAGCCAATGGCTGGCGAATTGAAAAATCCGGCAGGCAGGCAATCCCCACCCCGTCAATCGCCAGGTACGTCAGCGGATCCATCGTGGTGCAGGTCATGGACTTCGCCAGATTCGGCTCGATGTGCGTCTCGCCAATCCTCAGCGGCCAGCGTTCGATCATCCCCGTCGCCGGAAACTTGTGCAGCAGACAGACGTGGTTGATCAGCTCGTCCGGGTGCGTCGGGTTACCGTGGCGCGCCAGGTACTCCGGCGACGCCACCAGTTGCAGCTGATAACCACCGAGTTTGCGCGCCATCAGCCGCGAGTCTTGCGGCGCGCCAGTGCGGATCACCGCGTCGAAACCTTCCTCAATCACATCGACCATGCGGTCGGACATGTCCACGTCCAGCTCGATGTCCGGGTAGGCGCGGATGAACCCGGCCAGCACCGGCATGATCAGCACGTTCTGCAACGGCACGCTGATGCGCACTTTGCCCCGAGGCGTGGCGGACAACTCCAGCAGCTCCATTTGCGCGGCTTCCACTTCACTGAGGATGCGCTTGCAACGGTCCAGGAACAGCTCACCTTCGGTGGTCAGCGTGACGCTGCGGGTGCTGCGATGGAACAGCCGGACGCCCAGGCGTTCTTCCATGCGCGCCACACTTTTGCCGACCGCCGAGGAGGAGATTTCCAGCAAGCGCCCGGCTTCGGTGAAGCTGCGGGTTTCGGCCACCTGAATGAAGGCCGTGATACCGCTGAGGCTGTCCATCATGGGAGGTGTGCTCGATGCAGGAGGGTTGAAGCAGAGTAGAGGCGGGCGGGGGATTTGCAAAGGGGAGTATCGGAAGCCAGGGGCCGCCATCGCGAGCAAGCTCGCGATGGCGACTTAACATTCAACGCAAAGCTCAGGCACTTTGTTGATAAAACGGATAATCCGTAAACCCAACCTCGCTACCACCATAAAACGTATCCCGGTCATAAGCATTCAACGGCCGATCATGCCGAATACGTTCCGGCAAATCCGGGTTGGCAATAAAGTCGCGACCAAATGCCACCAAGTCCGCATCACCCGCCTGCAAAATCTTCTCGGCAGACTCAGCCGTAAAGCCCCCGGCAGCCATGATCAAACCGTCGTAGTGACGACGAATCAACTGCGCCGCCACCGGGTTCTGGTCCTTGCTCTCATCAATCGAATTGCCCAGCACACGCGGTTCGATCAAGTGCAAATAGGCCAGTTTCAACGGCGCCAGTTGCTCGGCGACGTAGACGAACAGCGCTTCAGGATCGCTGTCCTTCATATCGCCGAATGTACCGCTCGGCCCCAGGCGCACCGCTACGCGTTCACTGCCCCAGACCGAAATCACGGCGCGGGTGATGTCCAGCAGAAACCGCGAACGCTTGGCGATGCTGCCGCCATAGGCGTCGGTGCGACGGTTGCTGCCGTCCTGCAAGAACTGGTCGATCAGGTAACCGTTGGCGCCATGGATTTCCACACCGTCAAACCCGGCGGCCAAGCCCCGTTGCGCGGCGCTGCGAAAATCTTCGACCAGTGCTTCGACTTCCGTTTCGCTGAGGGTACGGTGCGGCGTGCTCGGCACCCAACCATTGGCGGTGTAGGCGACCCCGTCGTACTCGACCGCCGAGGGCCCGACTGGCTGAGCACCGTTGGGTTGCATGTCGCTGTGGGACTGTCGGCCGGCATGGAACAGCTGCAAAAAGATCCGTCCGCCCTTGGCGTGCACTGCCTCGGTGATGGCTTTCCAGCCAGGGATTTGCGCGTCGTTGTACAAGCCCGGCGAACCGAGGTAGCCGTTGCCGGTGGTGGACACGACGGTGGCTTCGGAAATGATCAAGCCGCCGTCGGTGGCCCGCTGCGAGTAGTACTCGGCCATCAACGCACCGGGCACATCGCCGGGCTCGGAACGCATGCGCGTCAGCGGCGCCATGACCACGCGGTGGGACAGGGAGTGTGGGCCGATATTGATCGTGGAAAGCAGGGCTGGGTGATTCATGGTGACCTCCAGTAAGTGACTTGAGGCCACCTTAGGCCGATCGCCGTGCGGGAAAAACGGGCTGGCGATCCGCTCTCTTTGGACCGATTGCTCCGTAATCACCGTGCGGTGTTAATGCCTCGGCACGTTACAATGCCCCGGCCCGCTGCGAACGAATCCCCGGAGTCAGATATTCGATGCCCCAGATCAGCCATTTCAAAACCCCATGCCCCGAGCACATCAACAGCCAGATCCTGCAACTGGTCGTCGACAACCTGACCGAGATCAGCGCGGTGGCCTTGCCGCCGAGCAACCTGTTGTACAACGTGTACCAGTATGCGATCGGCTATGAGGTTCACCTCTATCTGGAAGCGTTGAACGGGCTCAAGGGGATGGCGGTTGAGTTGATCGTGGCCACGGATGTCGACGACCCCGAGAAGGTCATCGGCTTTGCGCTGTACCTGCCGGTCAAGGACGATCCCGAGGCGTGCGGTGTGGCTTATATGGCCGTGGATTCCGGCCATCGGCGCCAGGGAGTAGCCCGGGCGATGCTGCGCGAGATGGTCGGTCGCTACCCTCACGCCGAGCTGACTTGCAGCGTCGGCAAGGTGCCGTACTTTGAAGCGCTGGGCTTTCAAGTGGTGGGTGTCCGCGCGACTCAGGTGCTGATGAACACCCGTGATCACGGCACCGACGGCTTGATGGCGGTGCTGGACACGGCACCGATCTACAGCTCGCTGGAAGTGCGGCAGATTCATACGTACCTGCTGCAAAAGCACGGTAAGCGGCCGATGACCGATGCCGAGAAACAGCGGGATCGGCATCTGGATCAACTGACACGCAAGGCCAATGAATTTGTGCGGGGGCGGTTGGGTGATGATGCCGTTCCGGCGATGGCGCCCAGATTGCGGTTGGTCTAACCCTTCAACCCAACACACATTCCCTGTGGGAGCGGGCTTGCTCGCGAAGGCGTCGTGTCAGGCAACACTTTTGTCGACTGAACTGATGCTTTCGCGAGCAGGCTCGCTCCCAAAAGGGGTTGATGGTGGTTTTCAGATAGTGTGCAGATCAACTCTCAGCTACTGCGGGAGGATCTTTCAACCATCCCTTTTATCGTTTCGAACAGTTCGTCCTGTGCCTGCTCTGCGCTGAGCTCTCCATTCGCAGCGGCATTCGACAAAGCCTCGGCGGCACCAAGCATCGCCCGCAAACTCGCGGGTTTGATAGCACCCGTTCCAGCGAAAGGGAGCAGGGCGTTGTGGCACTTGTTCAGGAAGATCGCTTCGTACTCACGCTTGATCTTCTCCAGTTCCGGTGTACTGGCCAGCGCTGCAATCACGCCGGGGATTTCGTTGCCCTGCAGTAGCACGCACGCCACATACGACGAAGCGATAACGTTGGCCGTGCTGGTCAGCGTCGGCTCGCACGTCAGCAGCGCCGCGTCCATGAGCGCGGTCTGTCGGGTGTCGAAATCCTGATACAGCGCCGCCAGTAAACCCGAGCGGGTGGTGAAGTGATCGTAGACCACCGGTTTGGTCACGCCCGCCAATTCGGCGAGGCGGCCGAGGGTCAACGCATCCGTCCCTTCCTCCCGAACCATTTGCCAGGCGACGTCCAGCAACTGGCGCTGGCGGTCCTCTCGTGACAAGCGACGACGGGGTTGAGGCGTGGAATCCTGCTCGTTTGTTTCGGTGGTTGACATGGCTATGTACCAAAAGTAACTTACTGATCGTAACTTACCAAGAGTATATAAGGTCCGCCCTGTGCTCTCAATCAGGAGTTTTCAGCATGCACGCACTTATCGTTGTGGCTCATCACGATCCTAGGTCGCTCACCCATAGTCTGGCGGCACAGATTGCGCAGGGAGCTTTGCAGAGCGATGCCGACAACACCTATGAAATCGCCGATATTTCGGCTCAAGGCTTCGATCCCAGGTTCCGCGCGGCGGATCTGGCGGTTCATCACCGAAAAGCCGGGTTCCCTGCCGACGTCGCGGCTGAGCAGGCACGGATTGACCGCGCCGATGCGTTGGTGCTGGTCTATCCGGTTTACTGGTGGTCAATGCCGGCGTTGCTCAAGGGCTGGATTGATCGGGTGTTCGCCAATGGTTGGGCGTTCGATTTCAGTTCAGATGCCAAACTGGTGAAAAAGCTTGGCCACCTGCGGGTTCACTTGGTTGGTGTTGGCGGCGCTGATGCCGGAACCTACGCCCGGCATGGTTACGCCGACGCGATGAAGACCCAGATCGATCATGGGATTTTCAATTATTGCGGCGCGCGCGTGGTGACGTCCGAATTGTTGTTGGACTCGGAAATTCAGGCGCCGCAGATTCACTTGAGGGCCGCGCGGGACTTGGGTCGCAACCTCTTCAAATCATGTGAAGTGACCGAGGCGGTGTGAGCACCCACCGACCCTTGTGGGAGCGAGCCTGCTTGCGAAGGCGATATGTCTGCCAGCATCTATGTTGGATGTTATGGCCTCTTCGCGAGCAGACTCGCTCCCACATGGGATGGGTGGAGATTATTCGGTTCCTGGCCAACCGGCCTGACGCAAGGCTTTAAGCAGTGTCGCGGCATCCAGCCCCGGAACCGCATGCCCATTGCCTTCAGCCGTTTCACCCGCCAGCAACGCATTGATGATCGCTTCTTCTACCGCTTCGGTGGCGGCCAGGAACAGTTCGCTAATGTGGTCGTTGTTGACCATGCGCAGGTTGTCGCAGGTCGGTGCTTTTTTGCTTTCATACGCGGCGGGCGGCACATCGTTGCCGGTCGCGAAAGCGATGAAGATGTCGCCGCTGTGGTCTTCGTTGCCGCCACCGGTGCGAGCCAGACCGAGGCTGGCGCGCTGGGCCAGGCGAGTGCACTGGTGTGGCAGCAACGGCGCGTCGGTTGCCAGGCAAACCACAATCGAGCCCATGCCCGGATGCGGCAGCGAGGCTTTGAGGAACGGTGAATCGGCCTTTTCCATATAACGCCCGACGGGGTAACCATCGACCCGTAACTCGTTGCGGATGCCATGGTTGGCCTGGACGATCGCGCCGACCGTCCAGCCGCCCTGGGCATTGCTCAACCGCCGCGACGCGGTGCCGATGCCACCCTTGAATTCGTGACAGATCATGCCGCTGCCGCCGCCGACATTACCCTCGGTGACCGGACCACCGACCGCCGTGCGCAGGGCCTCGGCGACGTGTTCGGGCTTCACATGAAAGCCGTTGATGTCGTTGAGCAGGCCGTCGAAAGTCTCCAGCACGACCGGCATGTTCCAGTAGAGTCGCCCGTCGTCCGGTTGCTGCTCACGGTCCAGCACAATCAGCGCATCGCGGACCACGCCGAGGCTGTGGGTGTTAGTGAAGGCGATCGGGCTGGTCAACAGGCCAGCCTCGCGAATCCACTCAAGGCCCGTGGCGTCGCCATTGCCGTTGAGCACATGGACGCCGGCAAAACACGGCTGTTGGCTGGTGGACCCGGCACGGGGCTCGATCACGGTGACGCCGGCAGGATGTCGCGACCCTTGGCGGTGCGGCCTCGCACATCGCTGTGGCCGACCCGTACACCGGGCACATCGGTGATCGCGTTGAGCGGGCCGGGTTGCAGTTGGCCGAACTGGATATTCAAGTCGCGGGCACGTGGTTTCATGCGGGAACTCTCAGGCACGTTAAACAGGAGGGGTGGATGCCGGCTCAGTTGCCGTTCTTAATGTTGCTCCAGGAGCGCGTGCGGACACGTTCTATCTCATGGGGCTGGGGTTGCAGGGTGAATGCCTTGGCGATCACCTCGGCTGAGGGGTAGATGTTGCTGAACTCGTGCACCTGGTCCGAGAGCAACACGGTCGCGTCTTTGTTGGCATTGGCGGTGAGCGCCAGGTTGGTGGCGGGCGCGATCACTTCGGGGAGCAGCAGGTAGTTGATAAAGGCCAGCCCCTGTTTTGGATTGCTGGCGTCGTTGACCATGACCAGGTTATCGGACCACAGCGGCGCACCTTCGACCGGAATGCTGTATTCAATGTTCACCCCCTTCGCGGCTTCATTGGCGGCTTGCTTGGCACCGAACACGGTGCCGGACCACGTCAAGGCGACGCAGATATCGCCGTTAGCCAGGTCGGTCTGGATCTTCGACGAATTGAAATAGGTGATGTACGGGCGCAACTTGAGCAGCAGTGCTTCCGCTTTTTTGTAGTCCGCGGGGTTACTACTGTTGGGCGGCAGGCCGAGATAGTGCAGGGCGATCGGGATGATCTCGGCGGGAGCGTCCAAAATCCCCACGCCACACTGGCTGAGCTTGGCCAGGTTTTCTTCTTTGAACAACAGATCCCAGGAGTTCACCGGCGCTTGATCTCCGAGGGCTGCGCGGACCTTGTCAACGTTATAGCCAATGCCGTCGGTGCCCCACAGGTAAGGAACGGCGTATTGGTTGTCCGGGTCGTTCGCGCGCAGCTTTTCCAGCAACACCGGGTCAATGTGTTGCAGATTGGTCAGTTGGCTACGGTCCAGTTTCTGCAAGGCTCCGGCCTTGATGAGGGCCGGCAGAATGAAGTTACTGGCCACCACCACGTCATAACCGCTATGGCCAGTCATCAGCTTGGCTTCCAGTACTTCGCCACTGTCGAAGGTGTCATAGACGGGTTTGATCCCGGTGTCGCGCTGGAAATCTTTCAGCGTGGTCGGGCCGATGTAGTCGAACCAGTTGTAGATGTGCACGGTGGGCTGATCCGCCGCTGCGAGCGCCATCCAGGTCGACAGACAGGCACCCAGTCCCAGATTGAAATACGTGCGGTGACGACTCATGATGCGGCACTCCTGGCCTGCGTCAGGCCGGTGGTAGATAAGAGTACGCAGCGTATCGATCGGGGTGGTCGTCACCCATTCCCATCATGGGTTACACAAAAGGGGTAGAGCGTGGAGGCGTTGCTGAAGGAGTTGCCGGTGCACCAAGGGCTGGCCCGGGTGTTTGGCGCGCTGGGCCACGACGGTTTCTGGCGGGCGCTGGTGGATACCTTGCGGTTGCTGGTGCCCCTGGATAACGCCTTGGTCGCGGTGATGCGGGCGGGTCGGGTGCCGCAGTTGCTAATCGATTTCGACTCCCGCGCCAGCGCGCACGAGGAGGAAGAGTTGGCCGATTACAGCGCCGGCATGTACCTGCTCGATCCCTTCTATCAGGCAGCTTGTGCCGGAATAACTGACGGTTTGCACAGCCTCGATTCCGTGGCCCCGGACCAGTTTCAACAGAGCGAGTATTACCTGAGCTACTTCTGCTCAGTGGTGGGTGGTGATGAGCTGCAGTTCATGATCAATGTGGACGGTGCTGTACTCGGTTTATCGCTGGGCCGCTCGACGCGTTTCACCCTCGAGGAACAGGGGCGCCTGCTGTGTGTCCGCGACTGGGTGCTGGCGGCGATGAGCCGACACCTGCAACTCGTGCCGCCGGAGGGGCCGACGGCGGTGGCCGGGGATCTGGCGACCTTGCTGGATCGCTTCGGCGCGCGTTTGACCGCGCGGGAAGTCGAGACCGCCCGGCTGATTCTTCAAGGCTTCTCCAGCAAAGCCATCGCCCAGCAACTGAACATCTCCCCGGAAACGGTGAAAGTGCATCGGCGCAACCTTTACCACAAGCTCAACGTCAGCGGTCATGGCGAGTTATTTGCGCTGGTGTTGCAGCCGAAATAACAGACTCTCCGCTTATCCCCTGTGGGAGCGGGCTTGCTCGCGAAGGCGGAGTGTCAGCCAGCATCAATGTTGAATGTGATGGCCTCTTCGCGAGCAAGCCCGCTCCCACAGTTGATGTTCATTGAACACAGGATTTGTGTACGGCAACGAACCAAAGTGGGAGCGGGCTTGCTCGCGATAGCCGCGCCTCAATCCCCCTGCCGAAACACCAACGCCTTCAACCCGCACTCAACATCGGCATCGGGAAACTCCGGCGGGTTTTCCAGTCGTTGTTCGAAACGCAGGCTCGGCGCCTCGCGGGTGACGCCGTCGATCAGGAAGTCCGGGCCGAACGCTGGATCGTTCATGCAGGCCAGCACCGTGCCCTCGGACGTGAGCAGTTCCGGCAAGCGGCGCAATACTCGCTGATAGTCCTTGGTCAGCAGAAAACTGCCTTTCTGAAACGACGGCGGGTCGATGATCACCAGATCGTACGGCCCTTTGCCGATCACTTTGCCCCAGGACTTGAACAGGTCGTGGCCAAGGAACGTCACCTTGCTCAAGTCGTGGCCGTTGAGCCGGTGATTGTCGCGGCCACGGCTCAGGGCCGAGCTGGACATGTCCAGATTGACCACGTGCGCCGCGCCACCTTCGATGGCCGTGACCGAAAACCCGCAGGTGTAGGCGAACAGGTTCAGTACCCGCTTGCCCTCGGCATTGGCCCGCACCCAATCACGGCCGTAGCGCATGTCGAGGAACAGCCCGGCATTCTGCTTGCGGCCCAGGTCCACCCGATAATGCAGGCCGCCCTCGGTGATGGTCATTTCCTCGAGCGCGTCGCCGAGCAGCCATTCGGTGGTGCTTTGCAGCAGGTAGCGGTGTTGCAGCAACAGCGTGTGCGCACCGGATTGCTGCCACTCGGCTGACTGGGTGATCTCCAGCAGCAACCGCTTCAAGTCTTCCAGTTGCAGCGGTTCCGGCTCTTTGAACAGCGACACCAGTACCACGCCTTGCAACCAATCGACGGTCAATTGCTCCAGACCCGGCCAGCAACGCCCACGCCCGTGGAACAGGCGGCGGGTTTCTGCCGGGGCGCTGGCCAGGGCGGTCAGCAGGTGAGTGTGCAGGGTGGCGAGGGCGTCTGGGTTCATCGGGCAGGGTCGGCAATTTGAGTGGGCGGCATTTTAACCACAATTGCGCCGAAGGAACGTCTGGATAGTTATCACGATTAATTTAACTTTACGTGAGGATTTGGCGAACAGTCGGCTCCCATACTTGGCCCCATCGAACAACAAACAAGGAGCCGGACATGTCGCAGCTAACTGCTTCACCCAAGGCCAGCCATCCACGCTGGCTGCGACTGACCCATTGGCTCAACGCCCTGGCGGTCGTGGTCATGATCGCCAGCGGTTGGCGCATCTATAACGCCTCGCCGCTCTACGATTTCAGCTTCCCGGCATCGCTCACCCTCGGCGGCTGGCTCGGCGGCGCCCTGCAATGGCACTTCGCGGCGATGTGGTTCCTCGCCGTCAACGGCCTCATCTACCTGATCATCAACATCGCCAGTGGTCGTCTATTTAGAAAGTTTCTCCCGGTCTCCCCAAAAGGCGTGCTGCATGACCTCGGGGATGCGCTGAGAGGGCGGTTGGGGCACGCCGACCTGAGCCATTACAACCAGGTCCAGCGGTTTGCCTACCTGTTCGTCATGCTCGACATCACGATGATGGTGGTCTCCGGGCTGGTGCTCTGGAAGTCGGTGCAGTTCCCGCTGTTGCGTGGATTGCTGGGCGGTTACGAAGGGGCGCGGCAGGTGCACTTCATCGCCATGTCGCTGCTGGTGGCCTTCATCGTGGTGCATCTGGTGATGGTGCTGCTGGTGCCAAAAACGTTGTGGTACATGATCGTTGGCCGGAAGGAGTCCGTATGAAAAAGCGCATCCAGGGGCTCGATGAATCGTCCATCCTGACCGACGCCCGGAAAATCCTGGCCCCGCAAATCGAAGATCGCTCACGGCGCTCGTTCCTGATGCGCAGCCTGACCCTTGGCGGTGTGGCGATGTTGTCGGGCTGCAACATCACCGACAACGACAGCGTCGAAACCGCGCTGTCCTCGATGTCCCGCTTCAACGACCGGGTGCAGGGCTGGCTGTTCAACCCCAACGCCATGGCGCCGACCTATGCCGAGTCGATGATCACCCGGCCGTTTCCCTTCAATGCCTTCTACGGCATCGACGAGGCACCGACGGTCGAGGAAGAAAGCTATCGGCTGGAAGTCACCGGCATGGTCGCCGACAAGCGCAGCTGGAAGCTTGAGGAGCTGCGTGCCATGGCCCAGACCGATCAGATCACCCGGCACATCTGCGTCGAAGGCTGGAGCGCGATTGGTCGCTGGGGCGGCGTGCGCTTCAGCGACTTCCTCAAGCGTGTTGGCGCTGACACCGACGCCAAGTACGTGGGCTTCAAATGCGCGGACGACTACTACACCAGCATCGACATGGCCACCGCGCTGCATGCGCAAACCCTGCTGACGCTGACCTACGACGGCGCCGTGTTACCACGCGAATACGGCTTCCCGATGAAGCTGCGGATGCCGACCAAGCTCGGCTACAAGAACCCCAAACACATCCAGGCGATTTTCGTCACCAACACCTACCCCGGTGGCTACTGGGAAGACCAGGGCTACAACTGGTTCGGTGGCAGCTGACGAACGCTGAAAAAACGACACCGCGCAGCACGCGCTGCGTTCATTCGCAACCTGAGCTCTAAAAGGAACTACACCATGAAGAAGTTAGCCACCGCCGTTCTGTCCATGTGCCTGGCCATGGGCGTCGCCAGCGTGTACGCCGCCGACACCACGAGCAACGACAGCATGAGCAAAGACTCGATGTCCAAAGACGCCATGTCCAAAGACACCATGAAGAAAGACACGATGAAAAAGGACTCCATGGCCAAGGACACCATGAAAAAAGACAGCATGTCCAAGGACGCCATGAGCAAAGACGCCATGAAGAAAGACGCGATGTCCAAGGACAACATGAGCAAAGACGCAATGTCCAAAGACGCCATGTCGCAGTAATCCAACACACCGCAAACCCCTGTGGGAGCGGGCTTGCTCGCGAAGGCGTCAGTTCAGTCGACAAAAATGTTGCCTGACACAACGCCTTCGCGAGCAAGCCCGCTCCCACAGTTTTTTCACCGGTTGCAAAGGGTATGACCTGAACTCATACCCCCATGACTTTTAATGGTTACAGCCCCGCCAACCCCCAGTGTTAAAAAATCGCAAACCAGCTCATCAACAACAAAAAAGAGCGTTTGCAATCATGACTAAGCCTCACTGCCGCGTCCTCGCCAGCCCCGTGCTGCGCTCTTCGAACCCCGACATTTGCCCCGCGATCTTCACGATCCGCGTGCGCTTCTGATCACCCAAAAAATCCAAAAAGAGTAACGACTCATGAAAGAACTCGACCTGTACATCGGTGAAGGTTTCGAAGGCCCTGGCGTGAACGCCGCGCACATCAACATTCTGATCGGGCCGCGCAACGGTCCGGCGGGGCAGGCGTTTGCCAACAGCCTGGCGTCGCCAAGCCAGGGACATTGCCCGTTCATGGTGATCGCCCAGCCGAACATCCCGGTCAAGCCGATGACCCTTTACGTCAACAAAGCCGCGATCAGCAGCGACCTGCACGGCAACGCCACGTGGGGCGCTTCCCAGGCCGGGATCGCCAAGGCTGTTTTGGAAGCACTGCTGGACGGCACCTTGCCGCCGGAAGCCGAAGACGAGTGGGCCATCGTCACCGCCAACTGGGTCAACCCGGCCTGCGATGACCTCGATGCGGTGTACCTGAACAACTACAACGCCTGCCGCACCGCGATTCGCGCCGCCCTGACCGGCAAGCCGGAAACCGCGCAACTGGCGGACGTGGTCGATCACATCAGCAACCCTTTCTACACGCCAAAAGCCTGAGGTCTGCGCCATGCAATACATTCGTTTGGGCAACTCCGGCCTGCAAGTCTCCCGCCTGTGCCTGGGCACCATGAACATGGGCACCCCGGACTGGAAACCATGGATTTTCGATGAAAAGCAAAGCGAGCCGATCGTGGCTCACGCCCTGGACAACGGGGTGAATTTCATTGACCTGGCGGACTTCTATTCCGCCGGCGTCGGCGAGGAAGTGGTTGGGCGCATCGTCAAGCGCCTGGCCCGTCGCGAAGACCTGGTGATCACCACCAAGGTCGGCTACGGCACCCGCAACGGCATCAACGCCAGCGGCCATTCGCGCAAGCACATCATGGACAGCATCGACGCCTCGCTGAAGCGTCTGAACATGGATTATGTCGATGTGTTCATGCTGCATTACTTCGACGTGAACACCCCGGTTGAAGAAACCATGAGCGCGATGAACGACATCGTGCGTTCCGGCAAGGCCCGTTACATCGGCGTGTCGACCATGCTAACCGGGCAACTGGCGAAGATCCTCATGGCCTGCGAGCGCAATGGCTGGGTCAAGCCGATCAACATGCAGCTGCAACTGAACTGCGCGTACCGCGAAGAAGAGCGCGAGATGATCCCGTTCTGCCGCGATCAAGGCCTCGGCGTCTCGGTGTTCAGTCCATTGGCTCGCGGTTTGTTGACCGGCGACGTGCAGTCGACGCGCAACCAGACCGATTTCTTCACGCAGCAGATGTACAGCGACGAAGCCTCGTTTGAAATCGCTCATTCGGTTCAGCGCGTGGCCCGTGCCCGTGGTGTGTCGAACGCGCAGATCGCCCAGGCCTGGGTCGCCAACCATCCGGGCGTCGATTGCATGCTGGTCGGCGCCGACACCACCGCACAGTTCGACAGTGCCCTGGCGGCGCTGGAAACCAGGTTCGATGCCGAAGAACTGCATGAGCTGGAACGCAACTACACGCCGTGCGACGTGATCAACGATTACACCGCCGGTAAACGCATCCTGCGCTCGGCCCGTCCGGGTCTGGAACGCTTCAATCTGACCGAGGCTGTGGCATGAGCACGCTGATCCGTAACGGCAATTTCATCGACGGCCAATGGTCCAGCGGTGGTGCGACCTATCCGGTGTTGAACCCGGCCAATGGCGAGCTAATCGCCGAGGTGCAAAAGGCCGGCGCCGAAGAAACCAACCTCGCCATCGCCGCCGCCAACCGCGCCTTGCCGGCCTGGCGCAAGCTGACCGCCAAGGAACGTAGCCAGCGCCTCAAGCGCTGGAGCGAGCTGATGCTGAGCCACCAGAAGGACCTGGCGACTTTGCTCAGCCGCGAGCAGGGCAAACCGTTGGCCGAAGCCATGGGCGAAGTGGTCTACGCTGCGAGTTTTCTGGAGTGGTTCGCCGAAGAAGCCAAACGTGCTTACGGTGACGTGATTCCGAGCCACAAGGCCGACGCGCGGATCATCGTGGTCAAGGAAGCCATCGGTGTAGTCGCGGCGATCACCCCGTGGAACTTCCCGCTCGCGATGGCGACCCGCAAGATCGCCCCCGCGCTCGCCGCGGGGTGCACGATGATCCTCAAGCCGTCGGAAGAGACGCCGCTGTCAGCCTTCGCGTTGGCGGTGTTGGCCGAGCAGGCGGGCATTCCGGCCGGCGTGTTCAACGTCGTCTCGGGTGACGCGGTGGCGATTGGCGGGGCGCTGCAAGCTTCCGGCATCGTGCGCAAACTGTCATTCACCGGCTCGACCCGCACCGGCAAACTGCTGATGCGCCAAGCGGCGGACACGCTGAAAAAAGTCTCGCTGGAGTTGGGCGGCAACGCGCCGTTCATTGTCTTCGACGACGCCGATCTGGATGCCGCCGTCAAAGGTGCGATGGCCTCGAAATTCCGTAACACCGGGCAGACCTGCGTCTGCGTAAACCGCTTCTTTATTCAGGACGGCGTCTACGAAGCCTTTACCGGCAAACTCGCCGAAGCAGTCGCGGCGATGCGCGTTGGTAGTGCACTGGACGGTGAAACCGAGCAAGGTCCGCTGATCAACGCAGCGGCGCTGGCCAAAGTTGAGTTGCACGTCGGCGACGCCTTGGAGAAGGGCGCCAAACTGTTGTGCGGCGGTCGTCGGCATGCGTTGGGTGGCACGTTTTATGAGCCGACCATCCTCACCGAGGCCAGCAGCGAGATGCTGATCGCCCAGGACGAAACCTTCGGCCCGGTGGCCGCGATGCTACCGCTGTGCAGGACGAGGCCGAAGTGCTGCAACGGGCGAATGACACGCCGTACGGACTGTCGGCGTACTTCTACAGTCGCGACATCGGCCGCGTCTGGCGCATGGCCGAAGGCCTGGAAGCCGGCATGGTCGGGATCAACGAAGGGATCATCTCCACGGAAGTTGCGCCGTTCGGCGGCATCAAGGAATCGGGCCTCGGTCGCGAGGGCTCCAAATACGGTCTGGAAGACTACCTGGAAATCAAATACCTGTTGATGGGCGGTCTCTAAGCCGTCACACCACACCCTGTGGGGGCAACGCTTGTGTGGTGAGGGGCTTGCCCCCGTTCGGCTGCGTAGCAGTCGTAAAACATTGCACGCGATGTACCTGATATACGGCGATTGCAGGTTTTGGGGCCGCCTCGCGACCCAACGGGGGTAAACCCCCTCGCCACACAAGCCTCGCTCCTACAGGGAGGGGTAGAGCTATCGGTTTCATTTCTCCGTCAATAACAACAACTGGAGACGAACATGTCCGCTCAATCGATAAAGATCGATGACCTGCCCATCGGGCGCTTCCATATCAAAATCGCCGGCCTCACCTTCGGCGCGCACTTCACCGACGGCTACATCCTCGGCCTGATCGGTATTGCCTTCACCTTGCTCAGCCCGCAAATGCACCTCGATGCCTTCTGGCAGGGCCTGATCGGTGCCTCGGCGCTACTCGGCTTGTTCCTCGGGAGCCTGTTCTTCGGCTGGATCTCCGACAAGGTCGGCCGGCAGAAAATCTTCCTGGTCAGTTTTGTGCTGATCACGATTGCTTCGGTGATGCAGTTCTACGCCGAAACCGCGATGCAGTTGTTCTTCTGCCGGGTGCTGTCGGCATCGGCCTGGGCGGCGACTTCAGCGTCGGCCACGCGATGCTCGCCGAGTTTTCGCCAAAAAAACACCGGGGCGTGTTGCTCGGTTCGTTCAGTGTGATCTGGACCTTTGGCTACGTCGCCGCGACCTTCGTCGGCACGGCGATGCTCAACCTGGGTGACGACGCCTGGCGCTGGATGCTGGCTTCGTCGGCGATCCCGGCGGCATTGATTTTGATCGCGCGGATCGGCACGCCGGAGTCGCCACGTTGGTTGGTGAATCAGGGACGGATCGCCGAAGCTCGGGCCATCGTCAAAAAGCACCTGGGCGATAACGTCGAACTCGACGAAACACGCTCCACCGAAACCCGTTCCGGCTACGCGGTGCTGTTCAGCCGTGAATACCGCAAGCGCACCGCGTTCAACTGCCTGTTCTTCGTTTGCATCGTGATGCCGTACTTTGCGATCTACACCTTCCTGCCGTCGATTCTGCAGAAGATGGGCTTGGCCGAGGGCTTTGGGCCCGAGTTGATGTTGAACATGCTGCTGATTCTGGGTGCATTGATCGGTATCTGGTGCACGGTGAAATTCTCGCGCCGAGGATTCTTGATCAACTCGTTCATCATCCTGGCGGTGGCGTTGTTCCTGTTGGCGGCGTTGCCGGGCAGCGCGGCATTCCTGATGGTGCTGGTGTTCGGCGTGTTCACGCTGGTGTTGTCGGCGGTGAGCAACCTGGTGGGGGTATTCCCGGCCGAAAGCTTCCCGACCGAAGTGCGGGCCAGCGGGATTGGCCTTGCTACAGCGGTGAGTCGGTTGGGTTCGGCGGTCAGCACCTTCCTGTTACCGGTGAGTGTGGCGGGGATTGGCTTGAGCCCGACCATGGGCATATTGGCGGCGATTTTGGCGTTGGGCGCGATGATTTCCTGGGCCTGGGCGCCGGAGACCAAATCCCTGACGTTGAGCCAGGCGTGCAAGGCGCAGAGCCCGGTGGAGAGCGGGGCGCCGGTGTCCGCAAAGGTCACAGCCCCAATCTAAAAACCACCACAAAACCCAATGTGGGAGCGGGCTTGCTCGCGAAGGCGGTGTGTCAGGCACCATCAATGCCAACTGACACACCGTATTCGCGAGCAAGCCCGCTCCCACAGGGGATGGCGGTGTTTCAGGGATTGCTGACCAACCCCAACCACTGCGTAAACAACCGCACCTTCGACAACCCTTGCTTGTCATTCGCCACATCCAGCCAATACCCATAAGGCCCAACCACCTCCACCGCAGTGATCGGCAGCAGGCTGCCATTCGCCAGTTCCTTTTCGATCATCTGCCGGTCAATCACCGCCAGCCCGCCGCCGGCCAACGCCGTGTGGATCACCTGATCCAACGTGCTGAATTCCAGTCCTTGCCCGGCATCAACATCCTCACGCCCCATCGCCGCCAACCAGTTCTCCCACACCTTCAAACGCTTGCCATCGTGCAGGATGTGCAGCAGTGGAAACTGCCGCAGATCCGGCGGCTGGCCGTTGACGAACAGCTCCGGGCTGGCCACCGCCATGTGCCGCTCCATCACCAGCAACTGGCTGCTGCAATGGTTGGCGGCTTCGAGGCCGAAACGAATGTGGCAGTCGATTTCAGCGAGGTTGTCGTGGCCGGTCTGGTTGGTCACGCTGAGGCTGATGTCCGGGTAGCGTTGGCAGAACGCACGCAAGTGCGCCGACAACCAGCGCGTCGCCCAGGTCGGTGGCGCGACGATGCGCAGACGCTGGCGCAGGTTGGGCACGCGCACCGCTTGCAGGGCGCGTTCGACATGGTCGAACGCGTCGCTCAGTTGCGGCGAGAGGGCGAGGCCGGTTTCGGTCAGCGACAGGCCTTGCGGCGTGCGAATAAACAGCGCCACACCGAGATAATCTTCGAGCTGTTTGATCTGACGGCTGACCGCGCCTTGGGTGACGTTCAGGCCCAAAGCCGCCTGGCTGAAACTGCGATGCCGCGCGACTTCTTCAAAGACGCGCAGCATGTTGAGCGAGGGCAGTTGACGCATGAAAGGGTGACTCCATACCTGACGCCGACGCAGGGACGCGTGGGGCAGGTTTATTGTTTTTGGTGATTGTTCTGTAGGGCGTATCTGACTCCTGTGTGAGGGGCTGGTGCAAGTGTTGTTTGGGCTGGCGCTTTCGCGGGCAAGTCGGAACGCCGCCCGCTCGCTCCTACAGGTTAAGCGGTGGATGCGCCACCGCATTACTGTAGGAGCGAGGCTTGCCCGCGAAGGCTGCTTCAAGAACGCCAAATAACCCGGATCAGAAGTAATACCCAATGTTCATGTACAGCTGATTCTCCCACTGGTTGCTACCCCCAGCCCCCAGACTTTGGGTGTAGCTGCTCCCACCGATGTACGGGTCATTCTTGCCATACAACCATTCCGTCGCGATCCACAATTTGCTGACGGAAAACGAGGTGCCGAAGATCATCCGTTGCGAGGTCTTGAAGTCGTCATTGGATTTGTCGAAGGCGCTGTAGTTGGCGTACAGCTTCACACCGCTGATCTGGTCGAACAGGTACTTGCCGCCAACGTCGTAGCTCACATCTGCCACATACAAATTGCCGCGACTGGCGACGTTGAACGTGCCGTCATAACCGCCGAGGGTCACCAGTTCATCGGTGCCGGGGTTGCGCGGCGACATCTGCTGCCGCGCGGCTTGCAGTTGCACGCCCCACGGGCCGTTCTTGCCGATGTAGTGCACGGCCACGGCGTTGCGCCGGCCGTTGTTGTCAGTGTCCTGGTTCTCCAGGGTCGAGGTCAGGCCGGAGAGCCCGACTTCGGATTTCCACGGCCCCAGGTCCAGCGCCTTGGCCACGCGCAGCACCACGGTGTTGCGTTCCTGGTTGTTGCTGCCATCGGTGACGTAACTGTCGGCTTTGGACACGACGCTGGAGTACGTATCACCATTGCTGGTGCCTTTGCCTTGCCACGCCGGGCGCAAGTAGTAGCCGGCCTGGATGTTCCAGTCGCCGCTTTGCTGGATGTACTTGGCGCCGATTTGCTCCACGTCTTCCAGGCCGACCACGTTGCCCAGGGTTTCGTAGAAGGTGCTGCCGAAGTACGGCTGCAAACCGAACGGCACCTGATTCAGGCCGACCTGGATCTGCTGGTCGGGGTTGAACTTGTAGCCGACCCACGCCGAATTCGGCGAACTGCACGTCACCGACATTGTTTGTGTACTGGTAAGGGTAGGCTCGCCCATAGAAACGGTATTTGGCCGCGCCGATCCAGGTATCGGAGTTGTACTTGGCGGTGAGGAACGCGGTGTCGAAGTTGAACTTCTGGATGTCGCGATCCGGGTCATAGTCCCAACGCGCCCGGACGGCGCCGCCGAGGTCGAGGTTGTCGGTGACTTGAATCGCCATGGCCGGGGCCGCTAAGGCGCCGAGCACGGGGATTAGAGCGATGGAACGGATAGCAAAAGGGGTGGTTGTGCGCACAGTGATACTCCTGATTTTTTAGTTATCGTTGGCAACAGCAGCCCGGGCCGCAGCGAACGCTGCGGCATGGGGAAAGGGTTATTGAGTCAGTTGGCTTGAGGGCGGATCAGCCTCAGCGTCGGTTCCGCGACAGGCACCACCGGGATCGCCGACGCGCCGGGGGCCGCCGCCAGCAAGGTCTGGGTGTAGGTGTTTTGCGGTCGCAAGAGCACCTGTTCTGCCGTGCCGTATTCCACCACTTCGCCCTGGCGCATCACCGCGACGCGGTCGGCGATCCGGCTGACGACGGCGAGGTCGTGGGTGATGAACAGGTAGGTCAGGTCGAGTTCCGTCTGCAGCTCGGCGAGCAACTCCAGCACCTGCTTCTGCACTGAGACATCCAGCGCCGAAACGCTTTCATCGGCGATCAGCACTTCCGGGCGCATCGCCAGGGCCCGGGCGATGCCGATGCGCTGGCGCTGGCCGCCGGAGAGCTGCCGTGGCTTGCGTTTGAGGGCGTCACGCTTGAGCCCGACCTGTTCCAGCAAATCGCCGGCCTCGGTCCACGCAACCTTGGCCGACAACCCGCGCAATTGCGCGGCTCGAGCGATGATGTCGCCGACCCGATGCCGCGGATTAAGCGAGCCGTACGGGTCCTGGAAAATCATCTGGATCCGCCGCCGATTGGCCGCCAGGGCCGAACCGCGCAACGCGAGGAAATCCGTATCACCGACCCAGACGTGGCCGCTGTCGCTTTCCACCAACCGAATCGCCGCTTTGACCAACGTGCTCTTGCCCGAGCCGGACTCACCAACAATCGCCAAGGTCTTGCCCCGTGGCAGTTGCAGCGACACATCCTTGAGCGCCGGAACCAAGCGGCCGCCGACGTTGTAGGTTTTGGTCAGGTGCTCGATGCGCAGCGCCAACTCACCGTCGGCGCACGGTGCGTGTAACTCGGGATGCAGCGCCGGCACGGCGGCGATCAACTTGCGGGTGTACGGGTGTTTCGGCGCGTTGAGCACTTGGTCGCGTTCACCGATTTCCACCAGCACACCGCCCTCCATCACGGCGATGCGGTCGGCGATTTCCGCTACCACGCCGAAGTCGTGGGTGATGAACAAAATGCCGTGCTGGCCACGCCCCCGCAGGTCGCGCACCAGTTTCAGCACCTGGGCCTGAGTGGTCACGTCCAGCGCGGTGGTCGGTTCGTCGGCGATCAGCAAGTCCGGGTTCATCGCCAACGCCATGGCAATCACCACCCGCTGGCATTGGCCGCCGGAGAGTTGATGGGGAAAGCTGTTGGCGATCCGTGGCGGGTCGGGCAATTGGGTGGAGTCGAGCAGGGCGAGCATGCGTTCGCGACGTTCGGCGGCGGGCATCTGTGGTGCATGAATGTCGAAGATTTCTTCGACCTGCTGACCAATTCGAATCGCCGGGTTCAGCGCCGCCATCGGCTCCTGGAAGATCATCGCGATGCGGTTGCCACGCAACCGGCGCAGGGAGTGTTCGTCCATGCGGCAGATGTCGTCGCCGAGAAAGTCGATCACCCCTTCACTGTGGCGCAGGCCCTTGGCGTAGTCGCCCATGATCGCCGCCGAAAGCACCGACTTGCCGGAGCCGGATTCGCCGATCACGCAAAGAATTTCACCTTTGCGTACGTCGAGGCTGATGCCCTTTACGGCGTGGCTACGGTCGGCGCCGGCGGGCAGTTCGATGGAGAGGTTCTCCACGCGTAGCACCTGTTGCAAGTTCTGCAGTTGGCTCATGCTCAACTCCTTGTGCCTTTCTGGGCGTGTTCGTCCAGACCGTCCGCCAACAGGCTCAGGCCCAGCATCAGGGTGGAGATGGCAATGCACGGGAAGATCACCAGGTGCGGGAAGGCGATGGCCATGCTGCGGCCTTCATTGATCATGCCGCCCCAGTCCGGAGTCGGCGGTGGCAGGCCGAGGCCGAGGAAACCGAGGGCGCCGATCATGATTGCGGTGTAGCCGATGCGCAGACAGAAATCGACGATCAGCGGGCCGCCGCAGTTGGGCAGGATTTCCACCAGCATGATTCGCAGCGAGCCTTCGCCCTGGGTGATTGCGCTGAGCACGTAGTCCCGGGAGCGGATGTCGATGGTCAGTGCGCGCATGATCCGGAAGATTGCCGGGGCACTAGTGAAGGTCACCGCAATCAGGATATTCAGCGCCGAGGCACCGAGGGCGATGATGATCACGATGTACAACACCAGCACCGGGAACGACAACACGGTGTCGGCAACGTAGGACAACACCCCATCGACCCAGCCATTGAAGTAACCGGCGCACAGGCCCATGGCGATGCCGACGGCGAACGCGGTCAAGGTTGCGAGGATCGACCAGAACAACACGGTGCGCGTGCCCCAGATCAGTCGCGACAGAATGTCCCGGCCGATCATGTCGGTGCCCAGCAGGAAGCGCAGGCCGTCGCCATCCGGGGTCATTGGCGTCAGCAGCGGGGTGAAGCTTTCCAGTGGATCGTGGGGCGCCAGCCACGGCGCGAACAGCGCCATCAGTACCCAGCCGCCGACCAGCAGCAGACCGAGCAATGCCAAGGGATGTTTGAACGCTTTGAGGAAGTTCATTGGCCGCCTCCGCCAAGACTGCGCAAGGTGATGCGCGGGTTGAGCCAGGTGTAGGCCAGGTCCGAGAAGATTTTGGTCGCGCCGACCACGATGCCGCTGATCATCGCGCAGGCTTCGATCAGGTAGACGTCATGGTTCAGCGACGCGGTGTAGAGCAGTGAACCGAAGCCTTTGTAGGCGAAGAACACCGGTCCGACCACGATCACGTTCGACGCAGCCACGGGATGTACAACATGATCACGGTGATCGGTGCGATCAGCACGTTGCGCAGGGCATGACGCAGCACGATCCGTGAAGTCGACGCGCCTTTGAGGCGCGCGGTGCGGATGTACGGCGCCTGCATCACTTCGACCATCGAGGCCCGGGTGATCCGCGCCAGATAACCGATGCCGAACAGGCACAGCACCATCAGCGGCAGCGCCAGTTCCACCGGGTTGAAGCCGTCGCTCATGCTGCTCACGCCCGGCAGCCAGTTGAGCCAGAAGACGAAGATCGCCGAGACAAACACCGCACTGGCGAAGTCCGGAATCGAGGTGGTGACGATCGACAGAAACGACACCAGCCGATCCACCGCCGAACCCTGACGAATCCCGGCCAGAATGCCCAGCGTCAGGGCTACCGGCACCATCACCAGCAAGGCCAGCCCCGCAAGGATCAACGTTTGCCCGAGGTTCGGCAGCAGCAGGTCGATCACCGGTTCACGAAAGTGCACCGAAGTGCCCCAGTCGCCTTGGAGAAAATCCTTCAGCCACACCAGGTAGCGCCAGACAAAGGGTTGGTTGTAACCGTGTTCCACCAGCCATGCGGCGCGTTGGTCGGCGGCGGAGTAGGGGCCGAGAACGTTGATTGCGACGTCCTCGATGTTCAGTTCCAGGGCCAGGAACACGATTACCGATACCGACAGCAGGGTTGCCGCCAGCGCCAATAACTTGCGCAATAGAAATTCAGCCATGCTCGCACGCTCCGGCTAATCAAGGGATGTCGGCCCGCCGCACCGCAGTGGGCGAGCTCGTTAGCGGCGCTTTAATCAGGCGCTCAACCAGACTTCATCCATTGGGTAGAAGTCCGACGGGTGAACCTGAAAGCCCTGGACCTTCTTGCTCGCGGCGGTGAACTTGTCGCCCCAGAACGGCTGCACCATGACGCAGGCGTCTTGCAGGATCTGCTCGACGCTTTGCATGGCCACGGCCCGTTGTTTCGGGTCGATGATGCCCATGGCTTTATCCAGCGCGGCGTCGAACGCCGGGTCGCTGTAGTGGCTTTCGTTCCAGGCCGCGCCGCTGCGGTAGGCCAGTTCCAGCGACATCACGCCCAACGGGCGGTGCGCCCAGTAGGTGAGGCTGAATGCGGCTTTGTCCCAGATCGGCCAGTACTGGGTGGCCGGGATAACCTTGAGGTTGATGCGGATGCCGGCCTCGGCGCAGTTCTGTTGCAGGATCTGCGCGCAATCCTGTTCGTAGCGGCCCTGGGTGTTGCCGACGATCAGGTCGATGTCGATGCCGTTCGGATGACCGGCTTCGGCTAGAAGTTTTTTCGCGCCAGCGACATCACGAGCACGTTTTGGCAACGGAAAGTATTCCGGGTGGGACGGGGCGACGTGGTGGTCTTCGCCCAAGGTGCCCATGCCGCGATAGGCGATTTTGAGCATCTGCGCGTTGTCGGCGCAGAGCACCACGGCTTTGCGAATCCGCACGTCGTCGAACGGCTTCTGGTCGCAGGCCATGCGCATGACGATGGTTTGCGCCGATTTGCAGGTCAGCAACTGCGCGCCTGGCAAGCGTTTGGCCAAGTCGAGTTCGGCCACTGTCACCCGGTACAACACGTCCACTTGCCCAGCCTGCAACGCGGCGAGGTGGGTGGAAATGTCGGTGCCCATGTCGACGTAGCGCAACTCGTCGAGGTTGGCCGGTTTGCGCCAGTAATCGGCGCGCTTGGCGAAGGTCGCCTGCTTGTTCACGGCAAAGGAGACAAGCTTGAACGGCCCGGTGCCCAGCGGGTTTTTCGCCCAGTCGTCACCGGCCTTGAAGCTGCGGTGGACGATGGCGCAGGTAAAGGCGTTGAGCATTTCCGGGATCGCCAGCATCGGCCGCTTGAGCACCAGGCGGAACTGGAAGTCGCTGACTTTTTCGAAGGCGGTGATGTCCTGGAACGCGGTGCGGTTGACCGACTTGGAGTCGGCGGCAATCCAGCGCTCGATGTTGTGCTGCACGTCCTCGACGTTGAAGGTGTCGCCGTTGCTCCACTTCACGTCCTGGCGCAGGTTGAAGGTCCAGGTCTTGAGGTCGTCCGACGGGCTCCAGCTCTCGGCCAGGTACGGGTGAGTGACGTTGTCGGCGTCGACCCAGGTCAGGAACTCCAGGGAGTTGCGCAGCAGGTTCGAGGCTTCGATCCAGGTAATCAGCATCGGGTCCTGGATTTCCTGGATGGCGCAGGCAAACCGCAGGCTGCCGCCCTGGCGTGGCGCGACCGCATCGGCGGCGCGGGCCGGGTTACCGAGCAGCGCGGAACCGAGGAAGGTGCTGGCGCTGGCGGCGGTGATGCCCAGCAGCGCTGCGGTGCGCAGGAACTGGCGACGATTGATCTCGCCACTTTTGACTTGGGTACACAGGTCGTTTACCGCTGGATGCGGCAGGGCGCCGTCCAGTGTCATTAAGTCTTTCATATGCCTCTCCGATAACGTGCAAAAGTGCGTTTTTCGACTGGCCGCAGATGGGGCGAGCGGCAGACGCGGTCGGTTTTCGATGAACCGAAACTGTCAGTGGCAGGCGCCGTGAAGGCGCAGGCGTAACAGGCGTGAAGCCGGCAGCAGAACAAGGCGCAACGAAATCAGGAGGACGGAGGCGGGATAGGACATAGGGCTGCTCTCATGTTGTTTTTATTTGAGATGCTCGCAGTTTTGTCATCTGGGCAAAGATCGACAAACGATAAATTCAACGCTGAAACGTTCGATAAATGCATGTTACTGACCGTAAGGAAGGCTGCCGCTTGAGCTAGACAGGCCGGACAGATGAAAGCGCGGGTACGAAACACTGCGCGGTGGCCGCAAACGCCCCTTGTTCCGGGTGGGAACAAGGGGAAAAACGGACGGTGTCGAAGGAGGTGACGGCGCCGTCCGGGGCAACTCAACGCGGCATCAGGCGCGGATCGAACGGATAGTCGGAGAGCAATTCGATGCCGTTTTCGTGAATGTAGATCTGCTCTTCGAGCTTGACCCCTTCGCCGCCAGCATCGTGGCCGATGTAGCTTTCCACGCAGATGGTCATGCCGGCTTCGAACACGCCGTCATAACCCAGCGCATCAATGTCCTCGCGGTGCACCACGTACGGGTATTCACCGGTCATGCCAACGCCATGGGCCAAAGCGAAATAGCGGTTGGCCTTGTAGTTGTCCGGGATCTTCCACGCCAGCTCGGCGTATTCCTTGAAGCTGCGGCCGGCCTTGAGCATTTCCATGTTGGTCTGCACTTGCTCGTAGGCCAGTTTGTACAGTTCCTGTTGCTTGGCGGTCGCGGCTTGCTCGCCGCAGAGGAAGGTCCGCGAGAAGTCGGCGTAGTAGCCGAAACGCCCGACCACGTCGGTGTCCAGCGCCACCAGGTCACCGGCCTCGATGGGCCGGGTGCTGCATTCCTGGAACCATGGATTGGTGCGCGGCCCCGAGGACAACAGGCGGGTTTCCACGTAGTCGCCGTCGGTGGCGATGACGTGTTGATGCAGGTGCGACCACAGCTCGTTTTCGCTGATGCCCGGCACCAGTTTGCTTTCCATCAAGCGCACGCCGGCCTCGGTGGCACGCAGGCTGGCGCGGATCATCTTCAGCTCGTTTGGCACCTTGATGCAGCGCGCTCGCTCCAGCGGTTCCTGAGCGTCGAAGATCTGGTAGCCGAGTTTCTGTAGTTCGAACGCGGCGGCCGAGGTCGCGCTTTCGATGGCGATCCGTTTGTTGCCGCCGCCGCACTTGCGCACCAGTTCATCGATTTCGGCGGCCCATTCGGCGGTGACGTTGTTCAGGAAGCTGTCGCAGAAGTAATAAGAGATGGCTTTGGCCGGACGCACTTCATCGACGGTGTTGAGTTTTTCCGCGAGGTGCAGGCAGCCACCGAATTCGAAGATCACCACCGGGCCTTCCGCCGGGATGAAGGCGTATCGCGCCGGGTTGCGCGCCGAGTACACCTGCATATTGCGTGAGCCGGTGGCGTAGCGCATGTGGGTCGGGTCGAACAGCACGCAAGCGGCGTAGTCACGTTTTTTCAGTTCGTTGCGTACCCGTTGCAAACGGTCGAGCTGGATCTGCTGGATCTCGTCGTACGTCGGTTCGCAGTCGGCGGGGTTGCGGTTAGGGCCGGACAGACTCATGGGGTGTTCCTCGCAGGGCAAATACGGTTGGTTTTTTCTAAGAGTTTTTTGGGGGCGAATCAGTCGAGCAACTGGTCGCTGCGGACCATGTTGCGTTCGGCTTGCAGGTGGGCTTCGGACAGGCGTCCGTAAAGCTGTTTGGTGCGCTGGGCACGGCCGATGATTCCGGGCTTTTCGGAGTAGGCGAAGATTGCGGTGTTGCGTTCGGTGGCGCCCTCGACGCGGGTCACCCGGTGCACCGAGAAGCGGCCCTTGAAGATCTGCAAGTCGCCGGGGTTGAGTTCCAGTTCCTGCACCCGGCTGCGGTCGTCACCGCGCACGACTTTGCCGACGGCGCCGAGGTTTTCCTGGGTGCGGGTGCGGATCATTGGCGCGTACTCGAACAGACCGCCGGCCTCGGGCTTCTGGGTCATCATGCTGACGATGAATTCGTTGGTATCGAAGTGCCAAGGCTGCTCGGTGCCTTGGGGCATGACGTTGATCACCAGCCCGGCGAACGGGTCGGCGTATTCGAAAATCTCCGGTTCGTTCAGGCAGGCGCCGATAAAGCGCTTCATCATCGGCGAGACGTACAGGCGATGAATGATCGCGTCCGGGGCGATCATGTCGCGGGTGACGAAACCGCTGGTGCGCTCCATGAATGTGCGGCGCGGGTCATCCTGGGGCAGGGCGGGGTCGTCTTCGGTGAAGTAGGCGTTGACCTTGCGCACCGAGTAAAAGGTCTTGCCCGACAGCGCCTGACCTTCGGCGCGGGCCTGTTCCAGCGCCTCGGGCCGCAGGAAATTCTTCAGCAGGCAGCAACCGTCTTCGGCCAGTTCGGCGCGAGCGTGTTCGATCAGCGCCTGCAATCGGACATGGCCCGAATCATGTATGGGGTACAGCTCGGTATTAATAATGTCGCTGATATCGCCCACTTCGGCGTCGGCAAGTTGAAGGCTCATGCAAGTCTCCTGGAACTATCAATTAACAGTGTTTGGCGTTGAGTCGATAGTTGCTTAAAGAGGTGCGAAGTGGAAATTACAAGTTGTGATCGAATCCATCGGCAGGGGCGATAGTTATGTCAGGCGAACTGGATGGGACCTTGCTTAAAGTCTTTGTCGCGATTATCGAGTGCCACGGATTTTCCGCGGCGGCCGAGCGCCTGCATAAAACCCAATCGACCATTAGCCAGAGTTTGCAACGCCTGGAAGAGATCGTCGGCACGCCGTTGGTGCAGCGCACCAGTCGCTCAGTCAGCCTCACGCCCGGTGGCGAGACTTTTCTGATCTACGCCCGGCAGATCCTCAAACTGCACGCCGATGCGATCAGCGCCGTGCACCTGCCTGACGAGCAGGTGTGCATTCACGTTGGCATGCCCGAGGACTACGCCCAATTCTGCCTGGCCGGGGTGTTGCGGGATTTTCAAGCGCAGTTTCCGCAAGTGCGGCCGGACATTTGTTGCGAGATGTCCACGGCGTTGGTCAGCCGTTTACAGCGCGGTGAACTGGATCTGGTGCTGGGTGTGCAGCACGCGAATCTTCAGCCAGGTGAATACCTGTGCGACGAGCCGCTGGTGTGGGTGGCGGCTGAAGGTTGGCGCGCAGGTGAGGACGAGTCGGTGGCATTGGCGGTGTATGCCGAGGGCTGCGCATTTCGCGCCAATGCCGTGCGAGCGCTGGCCGAGGCCGGGCGGCCGTGGCATGTGGTTTACACCAGCCAGAGCCCGCGCGGCATCGGGATTGCCATTGAGCAGGGCCAGTCGGTGGGCGTGACCGCGCGGCGCCTGGTGCCGCCGGGTTGGCAGGTGCTCGACGAGGCTCAGGGCTTTCCACTGATTGAGCCGGCGCGGTTGATGTTCTGGCGTTCGACTCAGTGTCAGGCGCTGGCGGTAGAGGCTTTGGTGGATATTCTCACGCGCCAGTTGGGCCGTTCAGAGTGGTTGGCCGAGCGCGGCCTCGCGACGTTGACGGCGGGCCATCAACCCCAGCAATAACAGGCTGGCCGCCACCCAGCAGGCGATCCAGCCATGCACCAGGGCGAACTGCCCGGTGGTTTGCAGCAGCCAGCCGCACAGCCAATTGGCGGTGGCGCTGCCCAGGCCGTAACCGACCATGCTCAGGCTCACCACTTGCAGGCTTTGCACCGGGCTCAACCGTGCGCTGAGGTAGGCGGCCATCAAGCCCCAGACCGGGAAATAGAACAACGCGAACAGCCCGGCCGCCAGCCAGGTCAAGCCCAGGCTCGGTTGCCAGAGCAGGGCGAGCATCGCCACGCCGAACGCGCTGATACTCAACGCCATGACTCGCAGCGCGCCCCAGCGATCAGCCAATGACCCCAGCAGCAAACCACCGACAACCCCGCCGATCCCGATCAGCGTCCACAGCGACCCGGTGATCTGCGCGTTGGCGCCCAAGCGTTCGCTGGCAAACGCCGAGAGGAAGTTCAGGAACGGTCCGCTGATCCCGCCGATAAAGGCGCTGAGCAGCAGAATATGCAGCGCGACCTGGTGCTCAAGGCACAGATGCAGCCATTGCCTGAGCACCCGGCGCAACGACGGCGCACTGCTGGGCTTGATGCGCGGGTCTGTCTTCAAAGGAGCCAATACCCAGAAGGTCAACAGGGTGACGATCAACGTCAGACCGGCGCAAATCAGCCAGAAGTGCATCAACGAGATACCGTGCAACAAAGCGATCAACACACCATTAAGACAGATCGCAAACGCCGCCCCCGAAGATGCCAGCCCCAGCACGCGGCTGCGGTGGGAGGCCGGGATCACTTCGCTGGCCAGCGCGGCGATGGCGTTCCAGTTCGACACCGCACAGGCCGAGACCAGCGCCAGACACAGCGCAAACGGCAGCACCCACGGCGTAGCGACCGCCAGCGCCAACAGCGCCGGGCTCAAGGCCATTGTCAGGCGCACCATGTTGCGTGGGCTGATCCACGCCGCCGCAATGCCGCTGACAATCGACGCGCCCATATAGAACAGTTGCAGCAGCGCCGCAATGAATGCAGCCTGGCTGTAGCTCAGTTCGAACACCTGGCGGATCTCGGGTAATAACGCCGAATACAGGAAAATACTGAAACCGTGGGTGGTGGCGTTACACGCCGTGAAGATAAGAGCCAATACGCCAATACTTCTTGTGGTTGAACTTGCAGTGGTTGGCATGTGTTGGGCTCGATCAGGTTAATTGCAACAGGATGGGGCGAAGTTGCAGGGTTCGCCCTATGTAAGTGCGTTGGCTTATTAAAGGGTTTAATTGAAATTAGACTAGCGTTTATATAAAGAAAACAGCCAGTGCCTAATAGTCATGAGTGAACTGCGAAATACTCATGCTATTTATGCGTGAGCGACAACTTCCAGATCAAAAACGACTCCCGTTGATGCAACGAGGATCAAATGTGGGAGCGAGCAAGCCCGCTCCCACCCAAAGCAAAATGATGCCAGGCCAAGGAAATCGTCCTACACAACACAAAAATGCATGTTACTCAGGAAATTTCCCACAAGCCGTGGGATGCTTGGCACTCGTCAGCCCCTGCGCGAGTTACCGTTATGAAACGCAAAATGCCTGCGCTCAATGCGCTCAAAGCCTTCGAAGTGGCCGGCAGCACCGGCAGCTTTACCCGGGCGGCGGAGTTGCTCAATGTCACCCAGAGTGCGGTCAGCCGCCAGGTGCGCCAGCTTGAAGAACAGCTGGGCGAGAACCTGCTGGAGCGCCGGCATCATCACCTCGAACTCACCAGCGCCGGCCGGGTTTTACTGCGAGCGCTGCACCAATCCTTCGATAAGATCGAGTTGACGGTACGCAGCATTCAGCAGAAATCCCACGCCAATCGGCTGCACATCAACGCGCCGCCGACCTTCACCAATCGCTGGCTGATGCCACGCCTGGGACGCCTGCGCGAGAAGCACCCGGAGCTGGAATTGAGCATCACCACTCGTTTGCAGGACAGCCTGGCGGAAACCAGCACCCTGGACTGCGCGATCCGCTTTGGCGATGGCGAATGGGATGGCCTGGACAGCTCGCTGCTGATCCAGGAACGGCACATCGCGGTGTGCGCGCCGTCGTTGTACGCGCGGGAATGGAGCGAGGGCGGCATCGACCTCAATCGCCTGACGTTGCTGCATGTGCTGGCCCGAGAAGACCAGCGCTACCTGACCTGGAAACACTGGCTCGACGCGGCGAAAATCAGCGGCGTCGACACCCAGGGCGGGTATGAATTCGACCTGCTGGACCTGGCGATCCGCGCCGCCACCGATGGGTTGGGCATCACCATTGCCGACTGGCACATGGTCGCCCCGGAACTGGCCAGCGGGCAGTTGACCCAAGTGCTGAACGTGCACGTGGAAGGGCATCAATCCTACTGGCTGGTGACCCGGCCGGAGCAGACCTTGATGCCGCAATTGCAGGTGTTCAGCCAGTGGTTGCAGGAAGAAATCTGGTTGGCGCAACGCCAGCTCGAACCCTCCACCGCCGCCAGCTGAAACACTGCAAATCCCTGTGGGAGCGAGCTTGCTCGCGATGAGGCCGTGTCAGTCAACATTGATGCTGTCTGAAACTCCGTCATCGCGAGCAAGCTCGCTCCCACAGGGGATTTGATTCGTTCAATGCGTAACCTGCATTTTTCGAATGTTCTGTCGCTCAATAAATCGTTTGTTCAACCCGTTCAGGATGCCAAGACTGCGGGAACTGGATAAAAACAACGATGGGCGATTCACATGCGACTCGAGCGAAACTTTGTAAACGGTCACTTCATTGAGCCTGCCAGCGATGCGCTGATTGCGGTCTACAACCCGGCGACCGAAGCCTTGGTCGGTCAGGTCTCGGCGGCCACCACCGCTGAAGCCACCGCTGCCGTCGACGCTGCCGCCGCGGCCCAGAAGCTTTGGGGCAAGCTCACCAGCATCGAACGCGCCGAGCACTTGCGCTCATTCGCCGACGCCCTTGAAGCCTGCGCCGAAAACATCGGTGAAGCCCTGGCCGCCGAGTCCGGCAAGAGCGTCAGTGACGCCAGCAACGAAGCCCGTTACTCCGCGCAGATCACCCGTTACCACGCCGAATGGGCGCGCCGGATCGAAGGCGAGATCATTCCCAGCGACACCCCGAACGAAAACCTCTTCCTGCACCGCGAGCCGATTGGCGTGGTCGCGTGCCTGATTCCGTTCAACTACCCGGTCTATACGCTGCTGCGCAAAATCGCCCCGGCGCTGATTGCCGGCAACACCGTGGTGGTGCGCCCGAGCAACAACACCCCGACCTCGGCGTTTGAAATCGCCAAGGCTGTGCAGCAATCCGGTTTGCCGGCCGGCGTCGTGAACATCCTGACCATGGATCACGCCACTGCTGCGGCGGTTTGCACCCACAAAGCCGTCGGTTTGATCACTCTGACCGGCAGCGTCAACGCCGGGCGCATCGTGCTCGATTACTGCAAGGCCAACATCGCCAAGCCATCGCTGGAACTGGGCGGCAAAACCCCGGCGATCATCGAAGCCGATGCCGATCTGGAAGCCGCTGCCAGCGCCATCGTCGCTTCCAAGACCACCCACTGCGGCCAGTTGTGCACGGCGGTCGAACGGGTCTATGTGCAGGAAAGCGTCTACGAGCAGTTCCTCGCCTTGCTGAAATCGAAAATCAGCGCCGTGAAGTTCGGCGACCGCGCCGCCGACGCCAGCCTGATGGGCCCGTTGGTCAACGCCAGTTCGCAGCAGAACATTCACGCCATGGTCGAGCGCGCCGTCGCCGACGGTGCTGTACTGGAAACAGGCGGTTTTATCCCGCAGGGCAACGGTCATTTCTACCCGCCGACGCTGCTGAGTAACTGCCGCCAGGACATGGAAATCATCCAGGAAGAAATCTTCGGCCCGGTGCTGCCGGTGCTCAAGTACCGCGACATCGACGAAGCGCTGGCCATGGCCAACGATCACCAGTTCGGCCTGTCGTCGGTGCTGTACACCGAGAACTACCGCACCACCATGAAAGTCGCCAACGCCATCGAGGCTGGCGAGTTGTACGTCAATCGCACCCCGGCCGACCCGTACCAGGGCTTCCACGCCGGTTGGAAACGTTCGGGCCTTGGCGGCGATGACGGCAAGCACGGCATGCTCGAATTCACCCAGACCCGACTCGTCGTCATGAAGTACTGATCCACCCGTAACACGCCTCACGCCACACCTATAAAAACAATTATTTGGGGCGCCCGGACCACCGGGCTACCCGAGGTCTCACAGATGTCCAAGCCTGCAACCACTGTTGCCGCTGTTCAGGGTTCGAACGCGGGTGCAAAAAGCCACAGTGACAAGGGAAGTCGCTATTTCCAGTTGATGCTCTTGGTACTGGCCGCCGGGGCGATCTACCCGATCCTGTACCTGCGTCAGGTCTACCAGACCACCATGCTCGAAGTGTTCCAGATCAACCACAGCGAGCTGGGGTATCTGTACTCGATGCTCGGGACGATTTTCCTGCTCAGCTACTTGCCGAGCGGCTGGTTGGCGGACCGGATTGCGCCACGGTTCCTGATTTTCTTTTCGCTGGTGGCCACCGGAGCCCTGGGGCTTTGGTACTCCACGGCACCGTCGATGACCGGTTTGATGATCATCTTCGGTTGCTGGGGCCTGACCACCGGCCTGACGTTCTGGGCCTCGGTGCTCAAGCGGGTGAAGATGATTGCCCATCACACTGAACAGGGCCGGTTCTTCGGCATCCTCGACGGCGGTCGCGGCCTGGTGGAAGCCTTGCTGGCGACCGTTGCTTTGGGGCTGTTCGCCTTCGCCACCGAAACCCGTGGCGAGTCCGCCGCCGAAGGCTTCAAGCATGTGGTTTACCTGTATGCCTTCACCTGTATCGCCATCGGCTGTGTGCTGGTGCTGATCAAGGACCCGAAGTCGATGGAAGACACGGCGCCGGTGGAGAAGGGCAAGTACAACCTGCTCAGCGACCTGACCACCCTGGTGAAAATCCCTGAGCTGTGGCTGGTCACGGCCATCGTGTTCTGCGGTTATCACATCTTCTGGGCCACCTACAGCTTCTCCGATTACTTGCAGGGCGGCGGTATGACCGCGGTCATGGCCGGCACCATCACCACCATCAAATTGTGGATGCGCCCGATTGGTGGCATTGGCGGCGGCTGGCTCGGTGACAAATTCTCGAACATCTCGGTGCTGATCGTGGCGCTGTTCTTCGCGACATTGGCGATGGTCGGCCTGATCGTGTTCCCGGCGCTCAACAGCATGGGCCTGCTGATCGGCACAGTGATCTTCATCGGTTTGATGACTTACGCGATTCGCGGCTTGTACTGGGCGATCCTCGACACCTGCAACATTCCGCTGCGCATCACCGGCCTGGCCATCGGCATTGTCTCGGTGGTCGGTTACCTGCCGGACGCCTTTATTCCGTTGATCAACGGTTACCTCACCGAACACTTCCCCGGTGCCGTTGGTTACAAGCTGTATTTCGGCTACATCGCTTTCGTCGGCCTGCTCGGGACCCTCGCGGCCCTGACCTTGCGCGCTCGTATCAACCGTCAATCTTTGATCAAGACAGGTGCTTGAGATGAAAATCGTCGCCCTTGAAACTCACATTGTTGCCGTCCCGCCACCGCACATCGGCGGCATGTACTGGCTGTTCGTCAAGCTCAAGACCGATTGCGGCATTGAAGGCGTCGGCGAGATCTACGCCGCGACTTTCGGCCCTAAAGCCATGCTGCCGATCATCGAAGACGTGTTCGAGCGCTACCTGCTCAACCACGACCCGCACCACATCGAACGCTTTTTCCGTCAGGCCTATTCCAGCGGTTTCACCCAGCGCCCGGACCTGACGATGATGGGCGTGGTTAGCGGCCTGGAGATGGCCTGCTGGGACATCATCGGCAAAGCGGCGAACAAACCGGTTTACGAACTGTTGGGCGGCAAGGTCAACGAACGCCTGCGTTCCTATACCTACCTGTACCCGGTCAACAGCAAGGGCGAGTACGACTACGACGACCCGGACCTGGCCGCCGAGTGCGCCGTCGAGAACATGAGTAAAGGCTTCACCGCCGTGAAGTTCGACCCGGCCGGGCCATACACCGCCTACTCCGGGCACCAGATTTCGCTGGAAGTGCTGGAACGCTGCGAAACCTTCTGCCGCAAGATCCGCGAAGCGGTGGGCGACAAGTGCGACCTGCTGTTCGGCACTCACGGGCAAATGGTCCCGTCGTCAGCGATTCGCCTGGCCAAGCGCCTGGAGAAATACGACCCGCTGTGGTTCGAAGAACCGGTGCCACCAGGTCAGGAAGAGGCGATGGCGCAAGTCGCGGCCAAAACCACAATCCCGATTGCCACGGGCGAGCGGCTGACCACCAAGTACGAATTCTTCAAGCTGTTGCAGGCCGGCGGTGCGTCGATTCTGCAAATGAACGTGGCGCGCTGCGGCGGACTGCTGGAAGCCAAGAAAATCGCGAGCATGGCCGAAGCCTACTACGCACAAATCGCCCCGCACCTTTACAACGGGCCGATTGGCGCGGCGGCGAGTTTCCAGTTGGCGACCTGCACGCCGAACTTCCTGATCCAGGAAAGCATCATGACCTGGGGCGGTTTCCACGCTGAAGTGCTGACCAAGCCGCTGCAATGGGAGGACGGCTACATCATCCCGTCCACCGAGCCGGGGCTTGGGGTGGAACTGAACATGGACGTGGTGCGCAAGCATTCGCCGTACACCGGCGAGCGTTTGCACCTGCAAATGGCGCCGACCCCGGCAGACGTCAAAGACACATCGCCGGCCAGAGGCTGACGAAAATGGCGCAGTTCCCTTGTGGGAGCGGGCTTGCTCGCGAAGGCGGCCTGGCAGTCAACAACGATAGTGACTGACCCACCGCTTTCGCGAGCAAGCCCGCTCCCACAGGGTTTGCGCCTGACGGTTTATTTGGACAACGACTTACATGACATACGACTACATCATCGCTGGCGCAGGCGCCGCGGGCTGCATCCTCGCCAATCGGCTTTCGGCCTCGGGGAAATACACGGTGTTGCTGCTGGAGGCGGGCGGCAAGGACAGTTCCCTGTGGTTCAAGATCCCGGTCGGCTTCGCCAAAATGTATTACAACCCGACCTTCAACTGGATGTACTACAGCCAACCGCAAAAGCAGCTGAACAACCGGGAAATCTATGCCCCGCGCGGCAAGGTGCAGGGCGGTTCGGGCTCGATCAACGCGATGGTCTACGTCCGTGGCCAGGCCCATGACTTCGACGACTGGGCGGCCAACGGCAACGACGGCTGGGGTTTCAAGGACGTGCTGCCGTACTTCCGCAAACTGGAAAATCATCCGCTGGGCGACAGCGAATACCACGGTGGCAGCGGCCCGATCAGCATCACCCCGATGAAGGGCCAGACCCATCCGATCTGCGATGTGTTCCTCAAGGGCTGCGACGAACTCGGCTATCCGCACAGTGATGACTTCAACGGGCCGAAATTCGAAGGCTCGGGCATCTACGACGTCAACACCAAGGACGGCCAGCGCAGTTCCAGTAGTTTTGCGCATTTGCACCCTGCACTCAGCCGCCCGAACCTGACGGTCGAGCATTACGCCCTGGTGGATCGGGTGTTGTTCGATAACGAGCGTGCGACCGGTATTTCCGTGACTCAGCACGGCGTGGTCCGCACCTTTACTGCACGCAAAGAAGTGATCCTCTGCGCCGGTGCCGTCGATACGCCGAAGATTCTGCAATTGTCCGGTGTCGCCGATCAGGCGCTGCTGGCCAAACATCAGATCCCGCTGGTCAAACACCTGCCGGCGGTGGGGCAGAACCTCCAGGATCACCTGTGCGCCAGCTATTACTACAAGGCCAACATCCCGACGTTGAATGATCAGCTCAGCTCGTTGTTCGGTCAGTTCAAACTCGGCCTTAAATACCTGCTGACCCGCAAGGGCGCGCTGGCGATGAGCGTCAATCAGGCCGGTGGTTTCTTCCGTGGCAATGAAGCCCAAGCCAATCCGAACCTGCAGTTGTACTTCAACCCGCTGTCGTACCAGATCCCGAAAAACAACAAGGCCAGCCTCAAGCCCGAACCGTATTCAGGCTTCCTGCTGTGCTTCAACCCGTGCCGGCCCACCAGCCGCGGGCATATCGAGATCAAGTCGAAGAACCCTCGGGACGCAGCGCTGATCGACCCCAATTACCTGAGCACGCAAAAGGACATCGACGAGGTGATCCAGGGCAGTCGGCTGATGCGCAAAATCATGCAGGCGCCGGCACTCAAGGGCATCACCGTTGCAGAGGTTTTGCCGGGGCCAGTGGTCGAAAGCGACGAGCAGATGTTGCAGTATTTTCGCGAGAACAGCGGTTCGATCTATCACCTGTGTGGCTCGTGCGCGATGGGTGCGGATGAACAGAAATCGGTGGTCGACAAGCGGCTTAAAGTGCATGGGATCGGTGGTTTGCGCATCGTCGATGCATCGATTTTCCCCAATGTGACGAGCGGTAATACCCACGCCGCAGTGCTGATGGTGGCGGAGAAGGGCGCCGATCTGATCCTGCAGGACGCCTGATTTCTTCACCTGACTGTATCAAAAATGAATTTCCGCCAACCCCGCTGCTCATACCTGATAGGTGGCGGATTTAAACTGCGAAATTATGGGTGCAATCAGGGAGTGGTCAGGTCATGAATCCAATATCAAAGGCGGGCGAGTCGCTTCCCGGCAGCTTGATTCTGGTGGTGGAGGATGACCCGCTGATTCTGGAGTTTCTGTGCGAAATTCTTCAGGAAGAAGGCTTCGTCGTGCAGCCGCACACCAGCGCGGATGCGGCAGCGCAGTTCCTGGAACAGCACGCGGGCGAGGTCAAATTGTTGCTGACGGACATCACCATGCCCGGCAAGCGCAACGGCGCGGACCTGGCCAATGAGTTCGGTGATCGCTGGCCGGACAAGCCGATCATGATTATGTCCGGCTTCGAAACCCCGCAAAGCGCCGGAGTACGGCATGAGGTGGCGTTCATCAAGAAGCCCTGGGCGCTGGGGCAGTTGCTCGATTGTGTGGACGGGGCCTTAAAGTCACACCGTCACCTGTAGGCGCTCGTGGGCGACCAGTGGTGTTACATTGCCCGCCCGGCCCTTGCGATAGGAAGCTGTCTTTTGCCTGCTAAAACATCCGTTTTCGATACGCCATACCGCGCCTTTCTGTTCGACATGGACGGCACCGTTCTCAACTCCATCGCCGCCGCCGAGCGGATCTGGACAACCTGGGCCGTGCGCCATGGTCTTGATGTCCAGACCTTCCTGCCGACCATCCACGGCGCTCGCGCTATCGATACCGTTAATCGTCAGGCTCTGCCGGGGCTGGATGCCGAGGCTGAAGCCGCCTGGATTACCGAGGCGGAAATCGAGGATGTGGAAGGGATTGTCGAGGTAGCGGGTGCGGCGGATTTTCTGAAGTCGCTGCCGGCCGACCGCTGGGCGATTGTCACCTCGGCGCCGAGGGCGTTGGCGTTGCGGAGGATGGCGGCGGCGGGGATTCCTGAGCCGGGTGTGATGGTCACGGCTGAAGACGTGAAGGCCGGAAAGCCTGATCCGGCTGGCTATCGACTGGCGGCTCAGCGGTTGGGTGTTGAGGTGACTGAATGCCTGATTTTTGAAGATGCCACGGTCGGGATACAAGCGGCCGAAGCTGCCGGTTCTGACCTGGTCATCATCACGTCGACCCACGACCACCCGATCGAGACCCCGCATGCAACATTGGCTGACTACACCTCAGTCGAGGTCCGTACGAACGCCGATGGCCGGATCCAACTGCATTCTTCCTGATCCACCCCAATCCCCTGTGGGAGCGGGCTTGCTCGCGAAGGCGTAATGTCAGTCGATATCAATATTGGCTGACCCACCGCTTTCGCGAGCAAGCCCGCTCCCACAGTGATTAATGCTGGTCAGTAAACTCCGGGAATCAGCCGCCAACTCCTGCCGCAATAAACCTCATATTCCCAACCAAACTGCGCTCGCAGCAGCGCCTCTTCGGCGTTAATCCGTGCGATCAGCGGGATCAGCGTCAACGCCGCCAGCAACAGGCCAACCCCCGAGCGAAACGCCAGTGCCCAACCAATGGCAATGACCATCAGCCCCAGATAACTGGGGTTGCGCAAATTTCGGTAGATGCCGTCGGTCACCAGGGTGTGTCCCGGCTGAATCGCCACCAATCCGCTGAAACGCTTGCCCAGCACAAACACCGGCCACAGCCGCAGCGCGCCGCCAAGGATGAACAGCAGCGCACCGAGCCAGCGCACGCCCTCGCCACCAAAGGTCCAGAAGTCGATGCGGTCGGTGTAGGCCGGCACAAACCCGCTCACCACGCCGATGACCCCGAACGCCCAGATTACCCAGCGATTGGCCCGATCCTCCCGTTCGCCCGAACTCAAATTGACCTCGGTAAACAGCGACGCAATGGCCATCACCAGTGTCGCCAACGCAATCACCACCAGCGACCCATGAGAAAAGTACGCCGCAAACCCGCCCAACCCCCACACCGCGAGGCCAATGTAGGCGAGAGTAGAAACAACGGCGAAAAACGCCAGAGTGGGCGAGATTTTCATGGCTACCTCCACAGGTCATACACCTCAGTGTAGGAGCTGCCGAAGGCAGCGATCCTTTGATCTTGCTTCTGTAGCAACCTTGAAGTCGCCAAAAACTAATGAAGGAGCTTTTGTGGAGAATGGGCTTTTGTGGCGAGGGAGCTTGCTCCCGCTGGGCTGCGAAGCGGCCCCCGCTCTATCCTGAAAAGAAGGGGACTGCTGCGCAGTCCAACGGGAGCAAGCTCCGTCGCCACAGGGGCGGTGTCAGGTTTGAAATTGAGTCGTGTTGTCAGGCCGATCGGGCATTACGCCGGATAACCTGCGGCGGTTGGCCGAATGCGCGAAGGAAGGCTTCGCGCATCCGACGCCGATCGCTGAACCCAGTCTCTTCAGCAATCTGATCCAACGTCAGCCGCCCCCGTTCCAGCATCTGCCGCGCCGCTTCCAGGCGTAGATTCTCGATTGCCTTGGCCGGCGACTGCCCGGTTTCCGCACGAAACGCCCGACTGAACTGCCGTGGGCTAAGCCGCGCCACGTCCGCCAATTGCTCCACTGACAACGCCGACGTCAGGTGTTCCCGGGCGTAGCCAAGCACGGTCTGGATGCGGTCGGATTTTGGCTCCAGTTCCAGCAGCGCCGAATGCTGCGACTGACCGCCCGCGCGACGGTGGTACATCACCAGTTTCTGCGCCACGGCCCGGGCCAGTTCGGCGCCGTGGTCCTTTTCGACCATCGCCAGCGCCAGGTCGATGCCGGCGGTCATGCCCGCCGAGGTCCAGATCGAACCGTCGACCACGAATATCCGGTCTTCCTCAACCTTGATCGACGGAAACCGCGCCTGCAATTCCCGGGCATACGCCCAATGGGTGGTGGCGCGCCGACCGTCAAGCAACCCGGCCTGGGCCAATACAAACGCCCCGGAACAGATCGAAGCGGTGCGTCGTGCGGTGTTCACGCTGCCGCGCAAGTACGTCAGCACCGCCTCGGGCGCCTGTTCGATGATGGAGTCGCCACCGACCACGACCACCGTGTCGAACACCCGCGCATCGAACGCCTCGGTGCCGACGCTCAATCCGCCAGAAGCGCGCAACGTGCGGCCATCCTCTGACAACACGCTGACTTCATACAGCGCTTCGCCGGCACTGAAGTTGGCATACTCGAACACCGGCATCGCTGCCAGCGCCATCGACTGGAACCCCTCGAATACCACAAACGCCACGGAAGTCATCGCTACGCCCTCAAAAAGCTCATGTCCTAAAAACGTACTTTAAACGTCATTTGAGACGAGCGTCAGCCCATTTATAACGGTTCACACCCGGCGAACTTCTCGCCTCACTGTGAAGGACATCTGAAATGGCACTCTCATCCAAAGGTACCGCCCTGATCACTGGCGCCTCTTCCGGCATCGGCGCGGTCTACGCCGATCGACTCGCCCGGCAAGGCTATGACCTGATTCTGGTCGCCCGTAGCCAAAGCAAATTGAACACCCTGGCCAACCACCTGAGCAACGAAACCGGCCGCGCCGTGGAAGTGGTCGCCGCCGACCTGAAAGACAAGGCCGACCTGTTGCGGGTCGAAACCATCCTGCGCACCGATGCCAGCATCACCTTGCTGGTCAACAACGCCGGGGTTGGCGGGGTCATGCCGCTGCTTGGCAGCCCGGTGGACGACATGGAAGACATGATCACCCTCAACGTCACTGCGCTGATGCGTCTGGCCTACGCCGCGGTGCCGGGTTTTGTCGCCCGAGGCGCCGGGACCGTGATCAATATTTCCTCAATCGTCGCCATCGGCCCGGACAATCCTCAACGGCGTGTACGGCGGGACCAAGGCCTTTGTGCTCGGCCTCAGCCAATCCATGCACCATGAACTGGCCGACAAGGGCATCCGCATCCAGGTCGTACTGCCCGGCGCCACCGCCACCGATTTCTGGAGCGAGGCCGGCAACCCGGTGGAAAACCTGCCGCAGGAAATCGTGATGTCGGCGCAGGACATGGTTGATGCCGCGCTCGCCGGGCTGGCGAAGGGTGAAGTGGTGACCATTCCAAGCTTGCACGAAGGCGAAAAATGGGACGCCTACGAGGCCCAGCGGCAAACGCTGTCCGGGCTGTTCGGCCACTCCACGGCGGCACCGCGTTATCGTTGAAACGACAGGTGCGGGGCAGGGTGGACTAAGCTTGGATAAGCAACGTTCATCCGTTGCCCCGGCTTGTTGACGCATTTCGACTGAACCGGGGCGCCACAAGGAACCCCGCAATGCTGCACATCCGAACCCCGCTGATTCTGCATCCGGGCCTGTCCACGCCAACCCGGCGAATCTGGCTCAAACTGGAAAACCTGCAACCCAGCGGCTCGTTCAAACTGCGCGGCATGGGGCTTTTGTGCAGCCAGGCTGCCGCCCAGGGCAAGCGCAAAGTAGTCTGCCCATCCGGCGGCAACGCCGGTTTTGCTACCGCCGTCGCCGCCGCCCGCTTGGGCCTGAAAGCCTGCATCGTCGTCCCCAACACCACCCCCGAAAGCACCCGCATGCGGATCAGCAAAACCGGTGCCGAGGTGATCGTCCACGGCAAAGTCTGGGACGACGCCAATCAACGTGCCAAGGAACTCGCCCGGGGCGTGCGCACCGAATACGTACCGGCCTTCGATCACCCGGTGCTGTGGGAAGGCCACAGCACGATGATCGATGAAATACTCGACGATTGCCCCGAGGTCGACGTCGTAGTGACGTCGGTGGGCGGCGGTGGTTTGCTGGCCGGGATTCTCACCGGATTGATCCGCCACAACCGCATGGATTGCCGAATCGTTGCCTGCGAAACCCAGGGCGCAGCGTCGTTTGCCGCAGCGGTCGAGGCTGGCCATCCGGTCCGGCTGGCGCGGATCAACACGGTTGCCACCTCGCTCGGTGCGACCCAAGTCGCGGCCTGGCCGGTGGAGCACATCCGCGACTTTCCCCACGAATGCGTGGTGCTCAGCGATGACGAAGCGATCATGGGTGTGGTCCGCTATGCCAGTGACCTGCGCCAGTTGGTCGAACCGGCCTGCGGGGTGTCACTGGCGGTGGCGTACCTCGATCACCCGGCGATTTCCGAGGCGCATGACGTGGTGATCATTGTCTGTGGCGGGGTCAGTATTACGGCGCAATTGGTGGCAGGGTGGGCGCGGCACCATTGAACCAAAGCGCCTTCAAAACCGCAGCGTCGCCCCCGTGGTCAGCCACTGGTCTCGCTCGCCGATCAGGCTTCGCCCCAGCACCAGATCAACATCGATCCGCTGGCCAATGTGCAACCGTGGCCCGGCCTGCCACGCCTGTTCGCCGCCTCGTTGGCCGTAGCGTTCGGCGATCAGGGTCAGGGAGCGGGCGAGGTCGTATTCCACGCCCGTGCCCCAGGTCCAGCGATGGTTTTGTTCGCCGTCGTCATAGGCGTGCGTCCAACCAGCGTTGAAATTCAGGCGCAGGGTTTCCAGCGGTTGGTAGGTCAGCGGCAGGTTCAGGTCGCCGCCGTCAAAGGCATGCGCGCGGTTGACGGCAACGTGCGCCGAGCCGGCCAGCGCCAGTTCAAGTCCGAGTTCGCTCCAGGAAAACAATTGCGCCTTGAATTGCGGGCTCAGTTGCGTTTCCCCGGTGCCATCCTCGCGGCTGTACTGCACGGCGGCACCGAGTTGCACAGTGGGCAGGCCTTTGAACGTGCAGTCCTGAGACACCACGCTATTACTGGATGAACTGTGCCGGCCGTTCTGATACCAGGCGTCGATGTTGCATTCGCCGGGGGCGTTGATTCCGGCGTCATCCACGGTATACGAACCGCCAGCGGCGCGAGCGTTGGAGATGGTGCTTAACAGCGCAATCACACCCAGTGTGAAGCTGACGAACAGCAGATTGCGTCGTAGCCTCCGGCCCTGGGCGGGCGGCAGGTTGCGGGTTAAAGAGGTGAACAAACGCGTTGGCTTTTGCATAGGAGTGACCTCAAAACGTTGTGTTGGCAGGCGCGACTTAGCCGCGATCCTCTACCGTTAAGGTTTGCAAACCGGCCGCCCGGGCTTGGGCGACCAGTTCTTCGGTGTCTTCGCCGCCGGGCAGGGCGATCACCACGTCGGGGCGGCTGTCGCGCAACATGAAGTGGTTGCGCAGGCGTTCGGCCAATTTGCCGTGGCGTTGCCAGTTGGGCGGGTAACGACGATGTCGGCGCCGTGCTCCCGGGCCCATTCCTCGATGTCAGCGCCCAGGTATTGATTGCCGCCATGGATCAGCACCTGCACCGAGTGCAAACGCTGGAAGGCGTCGAGCACGCGGCGGCACTGGCGGCTGTCGGTGTAATGGCGGCCCGCACAAATCAGGACGCGCATGGCGAGGTTTCCTTGGTGCCGTCATCGTTCAGCGGCTCACCGGCCCGCTCCAGCAACGGGTAGGCGAGGGCTGCGATGTGGTGATGCACCCGGCGGTAATCGCGCAACACTCGTTGGAAAATGTCGCCGGATTCGGCCCAAGTGTTTTTGTCCTCCTGCAATTTGCGGAAGTGCTCGCGGCTGGCGGTGGCTTCGAGCCTTCTGACGGTCTCCTTGCGCTGGATCAGTTGGTGCGCGGTGACAATGTCTTCGCGCAGGAACACGGTGATCGCCAGGCTCAGGCTTTCCAGCAGCGCCTCGTGCAAGGGTGCAATGTTCCTCAGTTCGAACACCGAGAAGTGCTCGCCGCGACGCAAGCGGCGCATCGCCAACTGCGTGAGGCTGCTGGAAAGAATGTCCGCCGCATGTTCGAGGTTGATCACGAACGTGAGGATTTCCTGGGAGCGATCGGCGTCGCCGTCGCTGATCCCTTCCTGGCCGATGTCCGCCAGATAGGCGCGAATCGCCGCGCTGAGCAGGTCCAGGGATTGATCGATGTTGCGCACCTGATCGGCACACACCGGCGCTGAGCTATGGAACAACTGCAGCGTGCGTTCGAGCATGGCCGAGAGCATGTCGGCGATGCGCAGCGCTTCCCGGGCGGCGTTGGACAGGCCGATGTTGGCCACTTCCAGTCCGGCCTCATCGAGGTAGTGCGGCATGCCCGGATCGACATCCCGCACCGGCTCCGGCAGCAGCCGGGTCAGCAGTTTGGCCAGCGGTTCGGTAAAACCGATGAACGCCAGCGCCAGCAGCAGGTTGAAGCCGGTGTGCAGGTAAACCACCAACGCTGGGGGATTAAGGTCCAGCAACGCCAGCCATCCGGCCAACGGCAACACCACAGCCGCACCCAGCGCTCGCACCAGCAGATTACCCAGTGGCAGGCGTCGGCCGACGTTGGAGCTGGCGTTGATCACCGACGGCAACGCACCGCCAATGTTCACCCCGAGCACCAGGGCGACTATGGTGGTCGCCGAAAGCATGCCGGTCGCCGCCAGGGACACAATCAGTAGCACCACGGCGACGCTGGAATGGCAGAGCCAGGTGAGAATCAGCGCCACCAGCAGCGCGATTAGCAAGTCGCCGTCCAGGCTTTGCATGATCAGTTGGAACACCGGCGTGCTTTCAACATCTGCCAGCGTCGAACCGAGCATGTGTAAGGCCATCAGCATCAGCCCCAGGCCGATCAGCGCACAGCCGACACTTTCGAAACGCGAGTCATCGCGCAGCCGGAAGACAATCAGGCCGGTGAGCAAAACGATGGGCGTGAGGATCGAAATGTCAGCGCTGAGCAGTTGCACCACCAGGGTCGAACCAATGTTGGCGCCGAGCATCACCGCCAGCGCCGGGGCCAGGCCCAGCGTGCCGGCGGCGGTGAACGAGGTGGCCATCAGGCTGACGGCGGTGCTGCTTTGCAAAACGCCGGTGATGCCGATGCCCGCGAGCAAGGCCAGCCAGCGGTTATTGAGGTGCTGGCCCATCCAGTGGCGCAATGGCGTGCCGAAGCCGCGCAACAGCGCCGAAGAAATCATGTGCGTGCCCCACAGCAACAGTGCAATGGCGCCCGCGAGGTTGATCAGTAGAGTCGTTCCCGACATGAGAACTCTCCTTTATTTCGTGTTGCATTGATCGAAGTCCCGAACACACAACCCTGTGGGAGCGGGCTAGCTCGCGAAAGCGGTGGGTCAGTCAATATCGTTGCCGAATGTCATACCGCATTCGCGAGCAAGCCCGCTCCCACATGGATGGTGGTGTTCAATCCATTTGGGCTTGACCCCTCATATCTTCAAAACCACTGCTTGAAGCGGCGGATGTAGATGGTTTTCATGGTCTGCGCGACCACGCAGTAGCTGAGCAAAGTACCCACCAGCCAAGGGAAGTATTCCCATGGCAACGGCACCAGGCCGACCATCGTCCCCAGCGGCGAGAACGGGATGTAGATGCCCAGGCCGATCACCACGCCGGTCGCCAGGATCACTGGCAATGCCGCGGTGCTCTGGAAGAACGGAATCTTCTGGGTGCGCAGCATGTGCACCACCAACGTTTGCGACAGCAACCCTTCGATGAACCAGCCGGACTGGAACAGGCTCTGCATTTCCACGCTGTTGGCGGCGAACACGTACCACATCAGGGCAAACGTGGTGATGTCGAAGATCGACGAGGTCGGCCCGATCCACAGCATGAAACGGCCGATGTTCTTCGCGTCCCACTTGCGGGGTTTGCGCAGGTATTCCTTGTCCATCTTGTCCCACGGCAAAGCCAGCTGAGAGATGTCATACATGAGGTTTTGCAGCAGCAGGTGGATCGCCAGCATCGGCATAAACGGAATGAACGCACTGGCCACCAGCACCGAGAACACGTTGCCGAAGTTGGAACTGGCGGTCATGTTCAGGTACTTCATGATATTGCCGAAGGTTTCGCGGCCCTTGAGCACGCCTTCTTCGAGCACCATCAGGCTCTTTTCCAGGAGGATGATGTCCGCCGATTCCTTGGCGATGTCCGTTGCCGCTGTCCACCGAGATCCCGATGTCGGCTCCGTGCAGCGCCGGGGCGTCGTTGATGCCGTCACCAAGGAAACCCACGGTGTGACCGTTCGATTGCAGGGCCTTGAGCACCCGGGATTTTTGCAACGGCGTCAGCTTGGCAAACACCGTACGTTCTTCGACCCGCAGCTTGAGGGTGGTGTCGTCCATGTGCTCGATGTCCTGGCCGAGCAGCGGCGTGCCCGGATCGAGTCCGACTTCGCGGCAGATCTTGCAGGTGACCACGGCGTTGTCGCCGGTCAGCACCTTGACGGTGACGCCCATGTCGCGCAGTGCAGCAATGGCCGGGCCGGCGGTTTCCTTCGGCGGATCGAGGAAGGTCAGGAAGCCGCGTATCACCAGGTCGCGCTCATCGGCGGTGTTGTACTGGTTTTTGCTCTGGGCTTTCGGGATCTCGCGGGTGGCGACTACCAGTACGCGGAAGCCGTCCTCGTTGTACTCGTTGGCCAGGGCCAGCAAGTCTTTGCGGCGCTGTGCATCCAGCGCGATCACCTGCGCCGTTTTCATTGATGTGGCTGGCAATGCTGAGCATTTCCTCGACCGCGCCTTTGCACACCATCAGGTGATCGTCGCGGCTGTCCTTGACGATGATCGACAGGCGTCGGCGGACGAAGTCGAACGGCAATTCATCGACCTTGCTGTAGGCGAACGGTACCCGGAACTTCGGATTGCGATCGGCGAACTGCACGACTGCCTGATCCATCAGGTTTTTCAGGCCGCTTTGGTGATGGCTGTTGAGCCACGCCAGTTCGAGGATCGAGTCGTCGCGCCGGCCGTGGCTGTCGACGTGGTGCTCGAGAATGATCTTGTCCTGGGTCAGGGTGCCGGTCTTGTCGGTGCAGATCACGTCCATCGAACCGAAGTTCTGGATCGCGTTGAGGCGTTTGACCACCACTTTGCGCTTGGCCATGGCCATCGCACCTTTGGCCAGGTTGGCGCTGACGATCATCGGCAGCATTTCCGGGGTCAGACCGACTGCGACGGCCAGAGCGAACAGGAACGCATCGCCCCAATCGCCTTTGGAGAAGCCGTTGAGCAGGAACACGATCGGCACCATCACCAGCATGAAGCGGATCAGCAACCAGCTAACGCTGTTCACCCCACGGTCGAACGCGGTTTGCACCCGCGAACCGACGATGGCTTTGGCCAGGGAGCCGAAGTAAGTCCGCGAACCGGTGGCCACTACCACTGCCTTGGCGGTGCCGCTGACCACGTTGGTGCCCATGAAGCAGATGTTCGGCAGATCGAGCAGGTTCGACTGATCGGCCGCGGTGCTGGTGGCCGACTTCTGCGCCACGTTGCCCAGGGTGTCGTACTTCTCGACCGGCAAGGCTTCGCCGGTCAGCACCGCCTGGCTGATAAACAGGTCACGGGATTCGATCAGGCGGATGTGCGGCCGGGATCATGTCGCCGGCCGACAGCTGAACGATGTCACCGGTCACCAGTTCACGCATTGGCACTTCACGCAGCAACGATTTGCCGTCCTTGTGCTCGCGCCGCAGCACGGTGGCGGTGGTGCGGACCATGGCCTTGAGTGCTTCGGCGGACTTGGCCGAGCGGTATTCCTGCCAGAAGCGCAGCAGGCTGCTGAGGCTGACCATGGTCATGATAATGATGACTTTGGTCAGGTCGGCTTCATCCGCTTCACCGTTGCTGATCGGCAGCCAGTAGTCGGTGAAAAAACTGATACCGGCCAACGTCAGCAGCACATAGATGAAGGGGTTGTTGAGGGCTTTGAGCAGTTGGAGGAGGGCGTGAGGCGGCTTGTCGTGGGCCACTTCGTTGTAGCCGCCACGGGCGAGGCGGCCCTGGGCTTCGAGTTCGGTCAAACCGTCGGTGGTGGCGTTGAGGTTGGTCAGCGTCACGGCCAGGCCGTTTTGCGCTTCCCGGGCGGCGCGCATCGACAGCTTGGCGTTGTCGCTGCTGGCGCCCTGGGTGGTTTTCTTTGCGGTTTTTACAAGGGTCATTGCTGTGCTCCTGCCGCAGGCTTGCGGCACGACACACAGGCACCTCAGCTAATTAAAGACGAGCGCACGTATGTCGAGCCGCAAATAAGCGATCGATTCTGATAGTTGCGTTTTTATGTTTAACGTTCGCTGGCCGTCTATTGGAAAGTGACGGGCAGCGAACCGTCTACTGGCTTCGTCCATAACTGACTCGCTATTTAACAGGCAATAAGAAGTTGCCGAATTCCTATATAAGGAAAACGTTAATGGAAGGCCTTTCAAGTGCCTTCAGATCAATTGAAAGTGCGCGTCCCAAGGTACAGGCCGAGCATCAGGCTCGCCTGTTGGAACAGGCGAGCGATGCCCCGACTCTGTGGGTCCTGACTGTCGTCCATGCTCCAGCGTTGCTGAAGCTGACCCGTCATCGGGCAGACGCGCCAGTTGGCACGCGGGTGTGCCTTGGCAGGGGAGGAATGGCTGGAAAACGGCGCGCGGGCCGGGGCCGTGACCAGACGCTCACGGCAGAGCTTGACCCGCATGGTCGAGGCAAAGGCGCGTACGCCGGGCATTACAGTGGATTTGAAGTTCATAACATACCTCTGGACCGGACTGACGCCGGCGAGGCAAGTTACGGTGGAGCATCAAGCTCTAGCGCAGCTCACCCGACCGCAAAGTCGAGTCCCGTCATGTTCTGGGTTGTGTGCCAGAGCCTGCGAATTCGCAGTCACCCGACAGCGACTAGATACTGTGTCCATTGGATTCTTTTGTGAGTTGAAAAAAGGCCTGTGAAACCGGCCCGGGCAATTTACTCAGGGAGGTAGGTGAAGTCAACCGCCAATACCCGGTTAATGTCGTATTGAATGGAAAAACTTCGGATTCGATTGTTGAAGTTGGAAGTGGTTCAGGTAAATGACAGTTAGATGACGATTAATGAACTCCCGGCCGATATATATCGGGTGTACATACAACCTGTGGGAGCGGGTTTGCTCGCGATAGCGGTGTATCAGTCATATCTATGTCGACTGATTCTCCCTCTTCGCGAGCAAGCCCGCTCCCACACTTTTAATCCGGCTCCGTCAGGACTTTCCGGAACGTCTCCACCAACGCTCGCAAATTGATCCGGTGCCACGCTGCCCACAGCGGCGTGGTAAAGGAAATCCACGGCACCTCCCGTCTTCCGCCACTACCGGCGCTGCGTTGCGGGTTGATGGCGGTGTCGTCGACAGCATGGCAATCTGAACCTCATTTATAGAGAGAGCATTTCACATGGCAACTGCATCAGCGTTTATCGATATTCCGGCTTCGCCCGATGAGGTTTGGCAATTGATTGGCGGCTTCAACTCGCTGCCGGACTGGCTGCCGTTCATTACCAAAAGCGAGCTGAGTGAAGGCGGGCGGGTGCGCAGTCTGCAAACGGCGGATGGGGCGGTGGTGGTTGAGCGTCTGCAAGCGTTCGATAACGCCGGTAAAACCTACAGCTATTCGATTGAGCAGGCACCGTTCCCTGCCACCGATTACCTGGCGACTCTGCGCGTCGAAGCCCAGGGGCAGGGCGTTCGGGTGACCTGGTCCGGGCGTTTCACCGCCAAAGGCGTGACCGACGAAGAAGTTGAAGCGCTGTTCAACGGTATCTACCAGGGCGGCCTCGAAGCGTTGCGGGCTAACTACCCGGCCTGAGCCACCAGCACAAAACCCTGTGGGAGCGGGCTTGCTCGCGAAGGCGTAATGTCAGTCAACATCAGTGTTGAATGACCCACCGCATTCGCGAGCAAGCCCGCTCCCACAGGGGGCTTCATTGTTACAGTCAGTTCTGGGGGATCAGACTCTGCCGGCAATCCAGCGCCAAACGCGCGCCGCCGCTGTCGCTGGTGCCGACGTCGAGGGTGAAACCGTGCAGGCTGACAATCGCCGCAACGATCGATAGCCCCAAGCCAAATCCACTCTGCTGATTGCCGCCCTCAGCCCGATAGAACCGCTGGAACACCGCCTCACGTTCAGACGGAGGAATGCCCGGCCCGGAATCGAGCACTTCGATTCGTGTATGCCCACCCTGATTAACCCCACGCAAAATCACTTCGCCACCCGGCGGTGTGAATTTGATCGAGTTGCTCAACAGGTTCGCAATGGCCTCGAACAACAGCGCTCGATCGCCATTGAGTGAAGGCAGGGACGCTGGCAATTGCAGCTGAAAAACCAGTTCTCCTTCTTCCGCCAGCGGCAGATAAAAGTCATGCAGCTCTTGTAGTAGAGGCACTGGATCAAGCTGCACAAAGCCTGAACGTCGCTGACGATCCTCCAGTTCGGAAATTCGCAGCAAGCCGCGAAACCGTGCCATCAAGGTGTCGGCCTCGGCCATTACCGAATCCAGTTGCTGCGCCAGGGGCGAGCTCTGGTCGGCCTGTTGCTGAATCCGGTACAACTGCGCTCGCAGGCGGGTCAGCGGGGTACGCAGGTCATGGGCGATGTTGTCACATACGCCTTTGACCTCGTTCATCAGGCGCTCGATGCGCTCGAGCATGGCATTGACGATGGCGGCGAGCATGTCCAGTTCGTCGCGCCGGTTGGACAGTGGCAAACGGCGGGTCAAGTCGCCGGCGACGATGGCTTCGGCACTGGCCTGGATCGCGCGGATGCGCCGCAGCGGCCGGCGGCGTAACAAATGCCAGCCGGCGATGCCGGGCAGGATCGTCAGGGACACCCCCCAGAACAGCGCGCGGAGGATGATCCGGGTCACGGCAAACAACGAACCGTTGTCGCGCACCAGCACTAGCCAGCGACCGTCCAGCGTCGGGGTCGCCACGGCGTCGCAGCTGTCTTCGGGCAAGGTCGGGTCGTCGGACTCGGCGCAGTCCGCGAGCATGTGGATCCGGGCGTCCAGCGGCAGATCCGACGGTATCTCGCGCAAGGCGCCGCTGAGGTAGCGATGCTCGGCATCGAACAGGCCATAGGCATCGATGCCGCGGATGTCGAAGGTCATGCTGGCGGCGAGGGCGTCCACCAGTTGTTCGCCCTGGAAGCGCGAAAACAGGTGTTGGCGCTGCATCAGCGAATGCTTGGCGAGGTTGTCCAGATAGCCGGAGACTTCGTAGTACATAACCCCCATGAGGATCCCGCTCCAGGCCACGAACAGTGAACTGTAGAGCGCCAGCAAACGGCTGCTGGAAGAGCGCCAGCCTTTAGAGGGGTTCAGCAATGACATACCCCGAGCCTCGCACAGTCCGGATCAGTGGGACGTTGCCGGGCGGGTCGATCTTCTTGCGCAAACGGCCGATGTGCACGTCGATCAGGTTGGTGCCGGGGTCGAAGTGGTAACCCCAGACTTCTTCGAAAATCATCATTCGCGACAGAATCTGCCCGGTGTTGCGCATGCAGGAACTCCAACAGCTTGTATTCGGTAGGCAGCAGCGTCAGCAATTCGCCATTGCGGCTGGCTTCGTGGCTGATCAGGTTCAGTTCCAGATCCGACACCCGCAGCGTAGTCGCGTGGGAGCTGACCGTGTTTTGCCGGCGCAGCAACACTTCCACTCGCGCCGCCATTTCATCGGTGGCGAAGGGTTTGGTCAGGTAATCGTCGCCGCCGGCACGCAGGCCTCGCACGCGTTCGTCGACGTCGGAGAGGGCGCTGATCATCAGAATCGGCGTAGCCACGCCCATGGTCCGCAGCGTGGTGACAATTGCCAGGCCATCGAGCTCCGGCAGCATGCGGTCGAGGGTGATCAGGTCGTAGTCACCGCTGACCGCTCGTGCCAGGCCTTCACGACCATTGTCGACCCAGTCCACCTCCAGACCGTGGTTGCTCAATTCCGCCACAATTTCCCGGGCGGTCACGGCGTCGTCTTCGATGGTCAAGATTCGAGTCATAGGGCGGGGCCTGCTAATCGGTTCAATACAGAGTGAGGGCATTTTGCCAAGAAATGCTCGCGGCTTAGTAAATTAACTTTCATGTTGCTTCAACAACCTTGCAAGCGCAGCGTTAATTTGCCTGGAAGGCTGATATCATCGGGCCATTACTTTGACAGGAGTTTCACTGTGCGCACGCTGATTCGCCGTGGCTGGATGCCGATGTTGCTGCTGTTACTAACCTTTGCCAGCTCAGCCACCTGGGCTGGCAATACTCCATGTTCAGGGAAGAAGGGCGGGATTGATCGCTGCGATGGCGATCTGTTTTTGTGTAATGACGGCTCCATCAGCGCCTCGAAAAAGAGTTGCTCAGCCCTGTATGGCAGCCCGCGTCAGGCGCGGCCCGAGTCGTTTTTACAAAGCAGCGATGGCTGTGCGTGCGGCACCAGTTCTTTTTGCACGGGGCCCCGAGGCGGTGTGTATTGCCTGACGCCCAGCGGTAATAAAAGCTACAAGCGCAAGTAGACTGCTCAACCTCAAATGCTCGCATTGAGCTCAATGCATAAAACCCGCTGATATTTGCCAGCTCTTGCAAAATGCATGGTCCAGAAATCCGGATTTTTTTAATCTATTGAAAATTAAAGATTTATTTAAAGTTGGCGACTGGCACGGTGCCTGCAATTCATTTTTTGACGAGTTGTAACACCGACTTTCATGCCTGGAGCAGAACAATAATGAATAGATCTTCTGAGGGTTTTTATCCTGCCGCAGATGAATCAAGCACGCTCTCGGGCGTGTCCTGGGGCGCGATCTTCGCCGGGGCTGCTGCGGCAGCGGCGTTGTCGTTGATTCTGGTGTTGCTCGGCTTCGGCCTGGGCTTTTCGGCTGTCTCACCATGGGCCAACGAGGGCGTCAGCGCCAAGGGCCTGGGCATTTCAACGATCGTTTGGCTGGCCTTCACACAAATCGTTGCCTCCGGGCTCGGCGGTTACATTGCCGGTCGCCTACGGGTGAAGTGGGCCAATATGCATGGCGATGAAGTCTATTTCCGCGACACCGCCCATGGCTTCCTGGCCTGGTGCGTGGCGACGCTGGTGACGGCGACCCTGGTGGTCGGCTCGGTCAGCAGTATCGTCAGCGGTGGTATGCAGGCCGGGGCGAGTTTCGCCGGCGGCGCCGCCAGTGCGATGACGCAAGCAGCGGGCACCGCTGCCAGCAACACCAACAGTGACCCGTACGGTTATTTTGTCGACAGCCTGTTCCGCGATGATCGCCCGGCCGCCGTCGGTGATGACGCTGCCCGTGGCACCGTTACCCGGATCTTCGTGCGCACCTTGGGCAACGACGGCCAACTGGCTGCCGAAGACCGGACCTACCTCGCGCAACTGGTCGCCCAGCGCACCAACCTGACCCAGGCCGACGCCGAACGCCGTGTAGACGAAGTCTTCGCCAAGGCTCACAAAGCCGTGGATGACGAAAAACTCGCCGCTAAACAGGCTGCCGACACCGCCGCCAAAGTCGCTGCCTGGACCGCGTTGTGGATGTTCGTCGCGCTGCTGGCCGGTGCGTTTTTCGCCAGCCTTGCCGCTACCTTCGGCGGTCGTCGTCGGGATGCCGTGGTGTATCTGGAGTCCGATGCCTACGTCACCACCACCTCGCTGCCACCTGTTCGCTAACCCAGGAGAATCATCATGCGCTCACTACTTCTGTTCTTTCTCGGCGTGCCAATCCCGATCATCATCCTGATTGCCCTGTTCATGCACTGATCCCTCTGAGGCACGTGCCTCTGCCGCTTCTGCCTATGGTAGAAGCGGCGTTTTGCTTTCTAGGGCAATATGTAACGCGATTTATCACTGTGGGAGCGGGCTTGCTCGCGAAAGCGGTATGACATTCAGCATTGATGTTGACTGATACACCGCTTTCGCGAGCAAGCCCGCTCCCACATTTAATTTGTGTACATCAAGGAGAATCAGGTTGGACAAGAAGGAAATCAAACGGCAAATCGTGGCGATGCTCGATGCCGGACGCTCCAAAACCGAGACGTTCAAGGCGTTCTCCGGCGGTGCGATCAAGGACAAGGTGCTGGCTTACTGGATTGGTACACATCCGGACCCGGCACGACGGGAACAGCATGAGGGCAAGGTTAAAATCCTGCTCGGATTGACTATCGCACAAGCGGTGCTCGGTGCCGTCGCAGGGTTCTTCCTGGGCTCGATGATCGGGCCGAAGGCGACGGTGTTTTTCACCTTGTTCGCGGCACTCATTCCGTTGTGGTTCGCGTACGGCTTTTACAAGAATCGGGCGCAGTACTTCACCATCTACGTGATCCTTTCCCTTAGCCAGTCTGCGCAGATGTTCAAAGGCATTACCGAGGACCCGATTTCGACGCTGATTGGGGCCGCCATCACCCTGGGCATCGTGTTTTATGTCGCCTGGCTCAAGACGCTGCTGTTCCCGGACCTGGCTTTTATCGGTCCGAAAAAATCAAGGGGCAGTACGTGTTTTCCAACTGACGGCCGGGCCAGCGCGGGGCGGGTTTCACTGGCGTAGATCAATATTTCGAACTGAAATATCGCTTAACGTAAATGAATCAAGCCCTCGCTGCGGCATCAACTACAGTGCTTCGGTGCGCAGCTATTGCTGCTGACGAAGTATCAGTGCAGACCTCCTCGTTTTTTGCGTATCAGTTGGCCAGCAAGGTGTAGTGCAGCATGGAGCTGACAAACCCACCTGAACCTTTCACGGAAGAACATCGCAATGCAACGCTTAGACAGAACCTTCGATATCCAGCCGCTGGTAAGGGCGGATATGACTTTGCACATCAACGGCCAAGCGGTTAGCGCCGCCATCGGCGAAACCGTCCTCACGGTCATTCAATCCCTTGGTCTGCGCCAGGTGGCTCGCAACGATCACGATCAAATCAGCGGCGCCTATTGCGGCATGGGCGTGTGCCAATGCTGCCTGGTGAAAATCAATGGCCGGCACAAGCGCCGCGCCTGCCAGACCGTCGCGCGTGACGGCATGACCGTCGAAACCCAGGTCAATCGCATCGCCGAGCAGGAGGCGTTATGAGCCTGCATCCGGTGATCGTCGGCGGCGGCCCGGCGGGCATGGCCGCGGCCATTGAACTGGCCCGGCATGGCGTGCGTAGCATCTTGCTGGAAGAAGCCTCGCGACTCGGCGGTGTGGTCTATCGCGGGCCGCTGCGCGATGGCGTTCAGCTCGACTATCTGGGGCCGCGTTATTCCGAAATCCTCAGCCGATTGCACGGCGAGTTTGAGGAACAGTCGGGGTTGATCGACGTGCGCTTGAACCATCGCGTGGTCGGTGCCGAGGGCACTCGCGCATTGGTGGTACTGGACGCCGATGAGCACCTGCACGAAATCGCCTACCCGCAATTGCTGCTGGCTGCCGGTTGCCACGAGCGCAGCGTGCCGTTTCCTGGCTGGACCTTGCCCGGTGTGATCCTGCTCGGCGGGTTGCAGCTGCAAATCAAGAGCGGCGTGGTCAAGCCTCAAGGGCCGGTGGTCATCACCGGCACCGGGCCGTTGCTGCCATTGGTGGCGTGTCAGTTGCACGCGTCCGGGGTGACGGTCGCCGGGGTGTATGAAGCGTGCGCGTTCGGCAAAATCGCCCGGGAAAGCCTGGCGCTGCTGAACAAGCCACAGCTGTTTCTCGATGGCCTGAGCATGTTGGCGTTCATGAAAATGCACGGCATCCCCATGCATTACGGCTGGGGCGTGGTCGAGGCCCAGGGCGATGGCGAGTTGCAATCTGTCACCGTAGCGCCGTATTCGCGCACTTGGGTGCCGGACCTGAGCCGCGCCGAACAGATCACCGCCCAGACCCTGGCGGTCGGTTACGGCTTCATTCCTCGTACTCAGCTCAGTCAGCAAATGGGCCTGAACCACGGCTTCAGCGACGACGGCTACCTGCGTGCCAACGCCAATATCTGGCAGCAAAGCAATGAACCGCACGTGCACCTGGCCGGCGACATGGGCGGGATTCGCGGCGGTGAAGCGGCGATGCTGGCAGGGCGGATCGCGGCGCTATCGATGTTGCTGCAACGGGATGTTCTGGACACGGAGCTGGCGCTGGTCAGGCGTGACCGCTTCCTGTCGAAGCTCAAGGCGATTGTGCGTTTCCGTGCGGCGGTTGACCGCTACACCGGGCGCGGCGCCGGGCAGACCGCATTGCCGGCCGCGGACACCGTGATCTGCCGCTGCGAGCACGCCACCCGCGCCGACATTGACCGGGCACTGGACCAGGGCGTGCAAGACATGGCCAGCCTGAAAATGCGCACCCGCGTCAGCATGGGCGACTGTCAGGGGCGGATGTGCGTCGGCTATTGCAGCGACAGGCTGCGCGAAGCCACCGGGCGCCAGGACGTGGGCTGGCTGCGACCGCGCTTTCCGATCGACCCGATTCCGTTTTCAGCCTTTCACAACGCCGCCACGGAGGCCGCCAGCCATGAGTAAGTTCTATGACGTGGTCATTGCCGGCGGCGGCGTGATCGGGGCGTCCTGCGCCTATCAACTGTCCAAGCGCAAAGACCTTAAGGTCGCGTTGATCGACTTCAAGCGACCGGGCAACGCGACCCGGGCATCGGCCGGCGGTTTGTGGGCCATCGGTGAATCAGTCGGGCTGGGCTGCGGGGTGATCTTCTTTCGGATGATGTCAGCCAACCGCAAGCGTGAAGCCCACGGTTCAGCCGTGGTGGTCGACTCCAGCACGCCGCACATCCTGCCGCAGTCGTTCTTCGATTTCGCCTTGCAGTCCAACGCCATGTACCCGGCGCTGCACAAAGAATTGCAGGACAACCACGGCATGGACTTCAAGTTCGAGAAGACCGGGCTGAAGTTCGTGATCTACGACGATGAAGACCGGCTCTACGCCGAGCACATCGTCGCCTGCATTCCGCACCTGGCGGATCAGGTGCGCTGGCTCGATCAAGCCGCACTGCGCGAAGCCGAACCCGCCGTCAGCCATGAGGCGAGGGGGCGCTGGAGTTTCTCTGCGACCATCAGGTCAGCCCGTTCCGCCTGGCCGACGCCTATACCGAAGGCGCGCGGCAGAACGGCGTGGACATGTACTTCAACACCAACGTCACCGGCGTGTTGCACCACGGCTCGCGAGTCACCGGCGTGCAAACCGCCGAGGCCGGGGTGTTTCATTGCAACACCCTGATCAACGCGGCGGGCGCCTGGGCTGCAGACTTTAGTGAACAGGCTACCGGCATTCGCATTCCGGTGAGCCCGGTGAAGGGCCAGATCCTGCTGACCGAGCGCATGCCGAAGATCCTGCGTGGCTGCCTGACCACCAGCGATTGCTACGTGGCGCAGAAGGACAACGGCGAGATCCTGATCGGCAGCACCACCGAGGACAAAGGCTTCGACGTCACCACCACCTACCCGGAGATTGCTGGATTGGTGCAAGGCGCCGTGCGCTGCATTCCGGAGTTGGCGGACGTGAATCTCAAGCGTACCTGGGCCGGGTTGCGACCGGGGTCACCGGATGAACTGCCGATTCTTGGGCCGATGAAAGGGGTGCAAGGGTATCTCAATGCTTGTGGGCATTTCCGCACTGGCATCCTGACGTCGGCGATTACCGGGGTGCTGCTGGATAAACTGGTGAACGACGAGCCGTTGCCGCTGGACATCACGCCGTTCCTGGCGGACCGGTTTGAGGTGAAGGCTGCGGTTGAGGTGAAGGCGCTGGAGTTGGCCTGATCTGATACCGCGTCATCGTTCTTCGCGAGCAGGCTCGCTCCCACATTAGATCTGTGTCGTACACATATTCTGTGTCCACCACAGATCCCCTGTGGGAGCGAGCCTGCTCGCGAAGACGGTCCAACGGTCGCGCAAGGACTCAAGCCTTGCCCGATTTCTCTTCCTCTTCCAACTGATCCGATTCAAATAACTTGGCCAATTCCGCCCGGGCTTCCTGCGCCGTCTGCAAGACCTTCGCCGCATCGTCATAAACCGCATGCTGCGCCTCGAGCACCTGTTCATCGTGATGCTTGAAGCGTTTGATCCGCGCATCGGCCTGTGCCTGGGTCAGCCCGAGGCCAACCAGCGTCCGCCGGCTCATTTCCAGGCTGGAATAGTAGGTTTCCCGAATCGCCTCGGCACCCAGGTCGACCAAGCGGTGAACGTGCTGACGGTTACGCGCCCGGGCGATGATTTTGATGTGCGGATACAAACGGTGCACCACCTCCGCAGTCTTGATGTTGGTGTCCGGATCATCGGTGGCGATGATGAAATATTCCGCCTGCTCAACCTTGGCCGCGCTGAGAATTTCCGGGCGCATCGGGTCGCCGAGAACACCGGCACGCCGCCGAAACTGCGGGACAGTTCGATGGTTTCCACCGATGTATCCAGCGCCACGAACTTGATGTTCTGCGCGCGCAAAATCCGTGCAACGATCTGGCCCATCCGGCCCATGCCGGCGATCACCACACGTGGCGCATCGGTGTCGATTTCGCGGAATTTCTCTGGCACCACCACCGGTTGCACCTTGGGCGAATACAGCCGCGCGCAGAGCAGCAACAGCAGCGGCGTCACTGCCATGGACAGGGTGATTGTCAGCACCAGCAAGTCGTACAGGCGCGGCTCGAACAAGCCTTGGTCGCGACCGATCTTGAACACCACAAACGCAAATTCACCACCGGCCGCGAGCACGATGCCGAGACGAATCGCACTGACCCTGCCCAATCCACCGGCGAGGCGACCAACGACAAACAGCAGCGGCAGCTTGATCGCGATCAGCAACAAAGTCAGCCCCAGCACCGTGATCGGCGCGCTCAACAGCAGACTCAGGTTGGCGCCCATGCCGACGCTGATGAAGAACAACCCCAGCAGCAAACCTTTGAACGGTTCGATCTGCGCTTCCAGTTCGTGACGGTATTCGGAGTCCGCCAGCAGCAAACCGGCAAGGAACGCGCCCAGCGCCATCGAGACGCCGACCAAGTCCATCAACCACGCCGTGCCGATCACCACCAGCAACGCCGTGGCGGTGGACACTTCCGGCAGACCTGTCTTGGCCACCACCCGGAACACCGGCCGCAGCAGGTAACGCCCGCCGATCACCACCACCGCGATACTGCCCAGCACCCGCAAACCGTGATTCAGATCTTCAGCGGCACTGGTGGTGTGATCACCGCCGGCCAGCAACGGCACCATGGCGATCAACGGGATCGCGGCGATGTCCTGGAACAGCAGAATTGCAAACGCCAGCCGCCCGTGGGGGCTGGTCAGTTCCTTGCGCTCGGCCAGGCTTTGCAGGCCGAACGCGGTGGACGACAACGCCAGACCCAGGCCCAACACCATCGCGCTGTTCAGCGACTGGCCGAACACGAACAACGCCAGCACACCAATCACCGAACCGGTCAGCAGCACCTGCGCCAGACCGACCCCAAACACCGATTTACGCATCACCCACAAACGTCGCGGCGACAGCTCCAGGCCAATGATAAACAGCAGCAACACCACCCCAAGTTCGGAGATATGGCTGACGCTTTGCGGGTTGCCGATCAAGCCCAGCACCGACGGCCCGATGATCACCCCGGCAAACAGATAACCCAGCACAGCGCCTAATTGCAGACGTTTGGCCAACGGCACGGTGAGCACCGCCGCGAACAAAAACACGACAGCGGCTTGCAACAGGTTGCCTTCATGGGGCATGGCGAAACTCCATAGACTCGGTACGGCGGGGGAAGCAAGGATAAAGGCTGGGGCGGCGTGCGTCAGCTATGCCGTTGCGATGATGGTGCCTGATGTACCGCCTTCGCGAGCAGGCTCGCTCCCACATTGGATCTTGGGTGTTCACATATTTTGTAGTCGGCAGAGACCCCTGTGGGAGCGGGCTTGCTCGCGAAGAGGCCATTACATCCAACATAGATGTCGACTGACACATCGCCTTCGCGAGCAAGCCCGCTCCCACATTGGATCTCGGTAGTACACAAATTTCGTGGTCGGCAGGGAAACCTGTGGGAGTGAGCCTGCTCGCGATGGCGGCTTGGAAGTCGCCGCTATCGATCAATTTCACTCGATTTTGTATTGAGTGAGCGTTTTTGGTGCCTTTTGTTCAAAAGTCTTAAATGTTGTGTTTGAATCGCCCCGGGTTTCCAGGAAGCCTCCGGATCACGGCTTTTGGGTCGTGGCAGTCAGAAACCGGCCAGAAGCGGTCAGTCATTTGTCTAAAAGATTGCGGCAGTGAAACGGGATAATTACACCTGCTTTCTAAGATCGCATACCCATCCAGATTACCGCTTCAGTCCATGCAGTCACCATCGGTGTCAGTACCCTAAACCAGGGATCGCGCACATCAATCTGCACTGCTGAGTGGTCATGATGGTGCTGCTCCTCCTCCACAATCGAAGTAATGGCCGCCACCGCGTGGAGATCGATATTGCCCAGCACATCAAGTTGATGAGCCAGGTGCTTAAGCACCACACTTTCAACCGCGACGGTAGTGGCGACAATTGCTTTGCGGCCACAGATGCCAGTAACCAGACCCAACGCCAGACCGCCGATGCCACACAACCAATAACTACGGCAGCGGGGATAATTGCGACGTTGCAGCTCCTCCTGAAAAACCGTCCGATGGCGGCGCTCGTGGGAGAGGAACTCCTTAAGTTCATCCACCATGCCCGGGACGAAAAGCCGGGCCATAAACAACTGTCCGCTGTAGATACAGATCGCACCATGCTCGCCCGCATGGTCGACCTTCATCATGCGGTTGCCGAGGTCTTCGCCCTTAGCCGTATAGTCTGGTGAATTCACATTGAGATTTCTTGTTCGAGGGGCTTGGTCATCGGGCCTGTCCTTGCTCTTGAGCCAGCATCGTGCTGTAACGCCAAGCAGATAAGCAAGTGAGTTCACAGGGCGGTCCCTCACCATCGTCGATTTGGCCGATCTTTAAGCAGCTGACAGACCGCTTTGGGCGTTCTCTGCCTGTCACAAAGGACAGCAGTCGACCCATGGCGGTCACTCATGATGTAGCGACGGCAATAGACATCTGCCTCAACGCTGGAATGGCCAAATGTCCTAAACTCGCTTCCTCCCAATCAACCAAGGAAGCGTCAATGGGCATGCAAGGAAAAGACCGTCAGATCGACAACATTGAGTTCAATGTCGTTGACATCGATCGAAGCAAGACCTTCTACGGAAGCATATTCGGCTGGAGTTTCGTTGACTACGGCCCGACTTATACCGAGTTCAGCGACGGACGCATGAGTGGTGGATTCACTACAGGAGAGTCAGTGCGAACGGGTGGGCCTTTGATCATCCTATATGCGGATGATCTTGAGCAAACCCAGCTAAGGATCAAATCAGCGGGTGCGACCATTAGTCGTGAAGTTTTTTCGTTTCCGGGTGGTCGCCGTTTCCACTTCATCGACCCTGATGGCTATGAGCTAGCCGTGTGGTCGACCTCTCCTTGATATCGAGGCGAGCCCTCAACGTTACGGCTGCAACGCTTTAGGGCGGCAGCAATGTCTCCGACATTACAGAAACAGCCAAGGATCACTGTTGTTTTGTAATGTCGGCTCTTGGCCGAACTCTGCCCTTCATGAAGGGCTGCTTTGGGTCGTTCTCTGTCGCTCACAATGGGCTGGAGATGTACTCCACAGGTCCAGATTGGCGCTAACGTTGGCTGAGCGCGAGGAGATTTCGCGTGCAATGGTGGCAGGTAACTCGATCCGTTCCATAGCAATGCTGCTAGGGCGAGCAGCCTCTACCATTAGCCATGAGATCGAAGGGTGTTACCGAACTAATCAAGCTGATCAGGCTGCCTGGGATCGCGCCCATCGACCTAAGGTCTGCAAGCTTGTTGAGAACCGAGCGGTGGCGCAAGTTGTTGCAGACAAGCTTCAATTGCAGTGGTCACCGGAGCAAATTGCCGGCTGGCTGAAGCGAACCTACCCGGACGATACGAGTTATCAGGTGTCACACGAGACGATCTATCGCACCCTCTTCATACAGGCCCGCGGGGCTCTGAAGAAGGAGTTGCTTGAGCATTTACGGCAGACGCGAGCCATGCGTCGCTCGCGCCATCACACTCAGAAGAAAGAAAATCACGGTCGCATCACAGACGCGGTACCGACACCCAGACTCATTGCCCCGTGTACTCATTTGGTGTTGTATGTTTTTAACATTTCTTCTGAGCCGTCCCAGTTTGGAGGTGTTTTCCAATCCCTATTTTTCTTTTTTCCAATTATTACACCAGTAAGTGTGTTTTTTTCGTCATAAAAAATACGACCGTCCCAGTTGGGGCCGTCAATGAAACGCATAGATATGATTGCGTCAGGTGCCATGCATGAAAGTGCGTTTATCAGCTCTTCAAGTCCAGGCATTGCTGATGAAGTACTGTTTGCAATTTCTTTTTGAATGGTGAGCTCTTCTTTGTACGCATTGCTAGATTTTTTTATAATGTAATCGTTTTTGTAAGTGAAACTTTCTTCAGTTAATTTTTCAATCAGTTGGGCAGATTTCATCCCGTTATCTGTGAGATGAAAACTCTGCTGTAAAAAATCTAATATATTCATGGTTTAAATACCTCGATATCTCCATTGCGAGGACCTTTCATGAGGACTTCTTGCTCTCCCCAACGGTCTTCGGAAAACTGCCATGACCACTTATCCCCTTCCTTTGGGGCACCGATTTTGACTCTCAGAATAAGGCCGTCCTCTTTCGCAAACTGCCTAGCGATATCAGGTGATCTTGTCCATGAAGTATAGGGGCTGTCTCCTGAGTGTCCTCCATAATTGTGATCATCAGGGTTTACTACGCCATCAATCTTTCCGGGAGTTACCTTTCCGGAAAATGCGTCAGTTTCCGCAGGATGCCCCTTATGAACGCCGCGGTACAGATATCCTTCCTCTGGAGTGCTTGGGAGGCGAGGAAGACTCTCGTATGTTGTTTCCCGAGACTGGTTTGATTGTTTCTCGTCAGGACCGTCGCAAGGTTCGCAGCTCAGCCCCAACGGATCCACCCACCCCGTAGGGTTAGGTACGTATTGATAGTTGTTCAACCCACCCGCAAGCTTGATCGGGTCCGGCGTCAGATACCGTCCAGTGCCCGGATTGTAGTAGCGATGCCGGTTGTAATGTAAGCCCGTCTCAGCATCGAAGTATTGACCCTGGAAGCGCAGCGGGTTATCGATTTGAGCCACATCAAGAGTGGCGAGGTTGCCATAGGCACGGTATTTCGCCGACCACATGATCTCGCCGCTGTAGTCGGTGAGTTCCTGAGGAGTGCCAAGGTGGTCAAGTTGGTAGTAGAACGGCTCAGCTTTGAGCGGGCCTTCGCCATCGAGCATTGCCAACGGTCGGAAGCTGCCCGGCTCGTAGATGTAGCTGCGATAGCGATTGTTGGCGCTTTCGGCAATGAGGCGTTCGCCTTGCCACAGGAACTCTGTGGTTTGGCCGTCGACGGTTTTGGCTATACGGCGACCGAAGGCATCGTATTTGTAGCTTGCAACGCTGCCGCCAGGAAGGCTAACGCCGACCAATCGATGCTGGCAGTCGTAACTGTATTCGGTGACGAGCTTTTGTCCTGTTCCGCGGCGCTCACGGCTCAAATTGCCAAAGGCGTCGTAGTCGTAATGTCGATCGCCCTGCATCAGCAAACGGTTGCCTTTGACATTGGCCAAGTTCGCGGTGGGTTGGTTACCTTGACCTAGAAGGTTGCCCGCCGGGTCGTGGGCAAAGCTTTCCGGGGTGGCGCCTCGAACGTTGATCAAACGGTCGAGCGGGTCGTAGTGATAACTACGATTGCCTTTCCGGCTGTCATCGATGCCGGCGAGGTTGCCGTTTGCATCGTAAGCGTAGCGACGCTGGAACAGGTTGCGGTCCTGCTGGCTAACGCTGTGAGCTTGCAGGCGGCCTTGTTCATCGTATTGGTATTGGCTGAGCAACAGACCCTGTTGACGCTGCTGTTCGCGACCTGCGCTGAACTGGTGAGTGGTCAGGCGCGAACCGTTGAGGTCGATGCTGCTCAGTTGACCGCCTTGTTGGTGGCGATAATCAAGCTTGCTGCCGTCTGGGAGGCGGCAGTGTTTCAGTTGGCCTACGGTGTCGTACTCGTAACGCAGGGTTCCCCAACCTTGGTGCTCGGTGATCAGGCGGTCTTGCAGGTCGTATTCGTAAGCGAGTGGCCAGTGGCCGTCGTCGACGTTTACAAGGCGGCCAAGGGCGTCGTAGCTATAGTGAATTTCCTCGTCATCGGCCAGGGTTTTCACCAGCAGGCGGCCAGCGGCATCGCGCTGGTACTCGGTAATCAGCTCACTGCCGTCATCGCCGAACTCGGTTTTCTTTAGCAATTGACCGTTAAGATCGTATTCGTACGCGGTACGACGACCATCGAAACCGGTTTCCTGCTGGATGAGTCCGTTCGGGTAGTAATCGAGGTGGTAGTGCTCGCCACGTTCGTTTTCGATCTCGCTGAGCAGCAGACGTGCGTTGTCGTAGCGATAGCGCAGTTGGCTGCCATCCGGATTGATACGACGGCTGACCAAGTGCAGGTTGTCGGCATATTCGTAGCGGGTGACTCGGCCCAACTCATCGCGCTCGGCGGTGACGCGGCCGTATGGGTTGTAAGTGAACGCGCGCGTAGCGCCACCGGGCAGGGTGATTTGCGCCAGGCGGTTAGCAGCATCCCATTGGTATTGGGTGATTGCGCCGCTTTCGTCCTGACGGGTGATCTGCCGACCCAACGCGTCGTAGCGGTACTTGCGCTGACCACCGTCCGGCAGTTGCTCTTCAAGCAGTTGCCCGAGATTGTTCCAGCCCAGTTGATGACGACTGCCATCCGGATGACGGATTTCTAGAAGACGGCCCTGGCGGTCATAGTTGTAGTGGGTTGAATTACCATCAGGGTCGATTTGTTCAGTGATTTCGCCTTGGTCGTTGCGCCAATATATCCACTTCGACGGGCCACGATTCACCACCCGGACGTAGCCGTGGTAATACTCATAAGAGGTCGGGGTGTCTTCGGGTGGAATGACCGCGATCAGTCGGCCTGCTTCGTTGTATTGGTATTCGGTGACGGCGCCGAGTGGATCTTTTTCGGCGATCAGGCGGCCTTTGTCGTCGTAGGCCTTGAGGTGCTCCGCACCGTCCGGATCAACCTTGGCGACCAGTCGAGCCTTATCGTCGTGGGTGTAGACCTCTTCGCTGCCGTCAGCATTGGTAACCGTGACACTGCCTTTATCATCCCAGGCGTAATGCGCGTCCATCTGCGAGAAGCTTGCCCAGTGATGGATGCATCGCGCCGATTTACCTTCTTTTTCCCATTCCCAATAGAAACTGGCGCCGCCGGCGAGTTGCCGCTCAAGAATGACGTTCTGGTCGTTGTAGGCATAACGCTCGGCTTCGCCGGCGGCGTTTTTGGCTTCGATCAGGCGGTGTTGGGTGTCGTAGCTGTAGGTGACCAGGGTCTGGATGGTGCTCCAGGCGTCTTCGAGATTGTCGGCCGGGATGAACTGCTGGTAGTCGATGCCGACGATGTGCTTGCGATCGTATCGCACGAGAAGGGCACGACCGGCGCCGTTATCGACGCGTTTGATTCGCCCGTGAATGTCACGGGTGATGTGCAGGCGATTGCCGTAGTTGTCGCTGATGGCGATCAGCGTGGCGCCCTTGTTGTTGTAACGAAAGTGGTAGAACTGGGTACGTTCTCCGGCTTGGGTGAGGATCAGTTCTGAGGGATCATCACCAAGGAAAATCGCTGCTTCCGACAGGCTGTTGGTGATCGCCGGACGCTGCACACTCGGTAACGGGAACGTGGTGATACGGTTTTCGTGGTCGGTCCAGACCACCTCTTCATCTTTGACGTCCACCCGCTGGGCAAGTGCATGGCTCCAGCCGTAACCAAGGCCGCAATCAATTTCCGCGGCGCTGGTGCGGTAAAGGCGAGTCCACTCGAAAGGTAGCAGTCCATCGAGCTGACCATCGGTCAGCGTCAGTAGCTCTTCACCGGTAACCATGGAAACCGGGCAATTGTTGGTGCTGGTTTTCTCGGCACTGGTTGCGCTTTTTTTGTCGGGCGTTTTTGACTGGGCCGGAGCATCGCTGACCTTTTCCTTTGGCTCCAGGACGAATTGCTTTTCTGCTTTTTTCGAGCAAATGCGGAGGCGTTTTTTTCCAGCAAGGCAGGTGTGTCGTTGGTGATTGGCAAAGGACCTTTTGCTGTTGCTGCGGTGGCTTGCTCGATTTTCAATGCAGCCTTTTTGGCGGCATCCATCGGTACGCCTTGCGCACTGGCCAACAGTGGTTTCACGGTTTCGCCGTGAGCCTTCAAGGCGTGTCCCTTACTCGCGGCCAAGAGTTTTTCCGCGAGCTCCTCTAGCATTTTTACCGCTGTGCCAGATTGGACCTTGGCCAAGGTTTTTGTACCAACACGAATCGCCAGCCCGAGACCGCCCGATAGGCAGATCCCCAGCACCACGTTGATCAGAAAGGAAGCGCCGATGGCCGTAATTACTTCCACACAGACTTGCGGCGGCAGCATGCCAACCCACGCGATAATGGCTGAGAGGTAGATGAACATCAGCGGTTCGTCGCTGAGAATCAGCAGTCCGGTGGCAATCGCTTCTTTCGATGCTGAATAGAGTTTCTCGATTTCTTCTTCACTCAGGTACTGAAGAAGTTTTTTCACATTTTTAAAGGGGTCGGCTAATAGTTCGAACAGGCTTTTGATGTCATCCCACAGACCCAGAAGCGCCTTCTCAAGACTATCGAGTGCAGACTGCATCAATATGAGCGAGCGACCCGCCCGGTCAGTCGCCGAGTAGCTCGCCCACTGCGGCTGGAACTTACTCGACCATTCGCTTTTCAACCAGCCGTCAAGATTGCCGATGACACCCTGGTATGAGTCGTACAGCGCTTTGACGTTGCTTTCAGAAACATTAGGGAAAAAAGTGATGCGGTACATCTGACCCGGCTTGCAGCCCTTGATAACTTCAATGCCGCTCGGGCCGATATTCGCAGGAATCACCGGGCCGACCACGTCGTATCCGCCGAACATCGCTTTTTTGACGGGTTCGAGCTTGACCGGTGTATTGCCGATGGGCACGTACCGAGCGCTCTCAAACATATGGATCAGTGTGAAATCACCCATCAACGGGCAGGTGGCAAAGGTTTCAACCGGCCCTGTCTTGGTCTTGCGCTCAGTAACGCTGACTTCGTTGCCCACCTTGAACTTCTGATCTACATCCATTGCCCAGCCAGTCCAGAAGCCGTCGGCCCAGGTCTTGTATTCGGTTAGGCAATTATTGAAGTCCTTGAGAATGACATTCACGTCTGGGGTCTTGGCGTCGAGAACTCGAATAACCAAATTACCGATGGGATCAATCATGACGTGACTTCCTTTGTCAGCTCAGCAGCAAGACGCTCTGCCATATCTTCTGTATTGGATTGTTGGCGCACGAAGCGCTCGACCTTGTGGCGCAGGTTACTTTCGGGGAAGGCGAAGAAGAGTTCCGGGCAATCCTCTCCCAACCACTGCATCAAGTTGTCGACGACGGTGGTGTGGTCTTTCTCTGCCAGTGTGTCGACTAACTTCTGCGGCACCTCCCACCACGGCCAAGCCTTGGCCGGTGGCACTCCCCTTGGCCCCACCTCCAGTTTCTGGCCATTGATCAGGTAGCGGTCGAACACTGGCAAAACCTCACCAGCTCCTGCACCCAGCCCTTCAAGAATCGGGAAGATGTGCCGCCCATCCCAGAACCGAAAAACACCTCGGTTCCGTCAGGCATGAACACCTGAGTCAAACTGCGAAGATGTTCAAACACGACGTCCTGGGTGCTGGAGGACACCGCCAACCAACCCCAATCCTGGGCGTCGGTTTCGGCAATCCACTGAAGAAAACCGGCGTTGGGTTTCAATTCGGCGAGGTAGGGCATAACGGGCTGCCAATCGGCGTAAGGCGTGCCGCTCCAGATGGGGGTCAGTTCTGGAGCCATGTCTTGCTGGTAGAAAGCTTTGAGCGCTTCGGCATCACTGGCCGCACTAACGATCAAATACAACCGCTCACCCACCTGCAACGGCCGCTCAGCCAACCACGCCTGCGGAGTCAAAAGATCAGATCGCACAAGCACCTGCCTTGCATTTTTCACACTCTTCACAGAACGGCGCATTGCGTTTCAGCGTATTGATCTGCGCCGGGGTCAGTACCGCGCCCGCCTTATCCGCATCGGCCTGTTTCAATGCCCCCGGCATCAGCGGTGCCGCGCCCGTTCCGTTACCAGGACTGCCACCGGAGTTCATGTTGATCACCGGCCCGCTCAGCGTGACGCCGCTGCCGTCGATCTTGATGAAGCTCCCGCCACCGATCAGGGTCAGTTCGCTGCCGGCTTCGAGCACCACTTTCATGCCGCTGCTCAGGTGGATTTCTTGCCCCGCTTCAATGAATTGCCCGGTACCCACCTTGATGTGTTGGTTAACGCCCACGGTGAGGTGGTCGTTGGCGCGGGTTTCGACTTTGCGGTCGGCGTAGACGGTGTGGTGTTCTTCGGCCTTGAATTCGCTGTAGCTGTTTTGCTCGACAGTGTCGTGGCGTTCGTTGCCGACGCGGATTTTCTGGTCGTGCTCGACGTTTTCGTCCCAGTCGCGCTGGGCGTGCAGGAAGATCTGTTCCTGCCCTTTCTTATCCTCGATGCGCAGTTCGTTGTAGCCGCCACCACCGGGGAGCTCAGGGTTTTGAAAGTGCTGCGGGTTTTGTTCGCCGGCAGGTCGTAGGGGACGACGTTTTCCTTGTGGTACAGGCAGCCGCTGATCAGCGGCTGGTCGGGGTCGCCTTCCAAAAACGAAACCAGCACTTCCATGCCGATCCGCGGGATGGCGATGCCGCCGTAGTGGGCGCCGGCCCAGGCGGAGGAGACGCGCAGCCAGCAACTGGTCTTGTCGTCGGCCTGGCCTTCGCGGTCCCAGTGAAATTGCACTTTGACGCGGCCGTACTGGTCGCAGTGGATCTCTTCACCTTTGGGCCCGGTGACGACGGCGCTTTGGCTGCCGAGGATCCGTGGTTTTGGGTGGTTCAGCGGCGGGCGGTTCGGCACGTCCCACGGGGTCGCCTGGAAACGATTGCGATAGCCTTGATGGAAGTCGTCCTTCAACGCCGTGGTATTGCTGGTGACCGACTCTTCCAGCACTTGCGGCTGTTTGCCTTCGTGGAGGATTTCGGTCAGCAGCCACAGGTCGTTCCATTTGGCTTTCGGGTGCTCGGTCAGGGCCAGGAAGTGGCCGCTGACCAGGATCGGCTGATCGCTTCTGCCTTCGGCGAGCTGGAAGTCGCTGCGGTGACGTTCGAGGGCGCGTTTGGCCAGGTGCTTGCCGCGCTCGCGGTCGATGAAGCGACCGGGGTAGTCGTAGTCTTCGAGGTCGGGCAGGGCGTCGCCACGGTTTTCCGCTTCGAGGGTCAGGCGCGGTTTTTCGAAGTCGTAGTCGCGGCGGGTGGTGCGGCTGGTGCGGGTTTCCAGGCGCAGGTCGAAGCGCTTGATCACCGGGTTAGTCGCGACCATGCCGGAGTCTTGCTGGTAGGCCACTGGCGCGAGTTTCGGGAACACCGTCTGGTCATCGCCGAACACCAGTTTGTGGGCCGTGGCGCTGTGCTGGAAGTGGTAGTGAATACCTTCTTCCTCGCACAGGCGCTGGATGAACTGCAGGTCCGATTCATCGTATTGAACGCAGTAGATGCGCTCGGGATAAATCGCCCCGACTTTGAATTCGTAGGCGTTGCTTTGAATGCCGTGCTCTTCGAGGACCATGCCGACGATTTTCGGTACGGTGAGGTTCTGGAAGATGCGTTGGTTGATGCGGTGCGCCAGGTAGGACAGTTGCGGACGCAGGGTCACCGCGTAGCGGGTCAGGCGTTTGCCGGAATCACCCTGGGCGGCGCGATAGATCTGGCCATGAATGCCGCTGCCGTCAGGCGAGAGCTGCAAAAAGGCCGGTTTGTGCAGCAGCGTTTCGAGGTCCAGGGACGGCTGTTCACTGACCAGATCCACCTCAAACACAAAAGGCTGGCTGATGGCTTCCCGACCTTGCAGGGCAAGCACCTGGAGATCGTTATCCAGACCTTCGATAGTCAGGGCAAAGTGAGTCTGATTGGCCGGCGCGAACATCCCTTGTTCCTTGTGCAGTGCTTACTGCGTTCGTCGACACCCGAAAACCAGGTCAACGGACGCGAAATTCTGGGGAGCGTAAACAACATCGACCAGCAGAGCTGGCCGATGCGTGAAGCGGTCAGCCGCGATTAAGCGACTGGCTGACGCCAGTCATCGGAACCCGAAGTACCGGATACTTCGTGGGTCCAGGTGATTTTGCGGTAGGTGAATTGCACTTCTTCCAGGTGCGTGAAGTGGGAGTTCGACGGATCCTGGCAGTTGTGCATTTTGTTGTTGATGGCGACGATGATCGCGTCTTCCAGTTTGGTGGTGTAGTAGTGCTCTTGGGTCCCTTGGGCCGAAGTGCGGTACCACTGGATAACGATTTCGCTCATGCGCTCGCCGGAGGTCAGAGCCGCTTGCAGCAGTGGCGAAGCCTTGTCGTAGACCTTGGTGATCACAACTGGCTTGTGAACGCGCTGACCGGTTGGTTGGCCGGATTGCGGGTCACGCGGGATGATCACGTCGTGGCTGAAAGCCTGAACCATGACTTGGTCTTCGTGACCTTCCTGGTAGGTGTTGCCAACCGAGTCGGCGGTGAAGGCGCCGGCAGTGATCAGACCTTGTTTTTCGCCAGTAACGGACATGTACGCTGGTGTAGCCATGGATGTGCTCCTTGCTAAAAATTTAGGGTGCCCGGGAGGCGAAATCGCCCGGTGGGTGCCTGACTGTTATCAAGGTTCGTGCCAGAAATGTTGAGGACCAAGTAAACCGGGGGATGGCCGAGGTTTTTCAATTGCTTGAGTGATTTTCAAGGGAAAACACCCCACAAAGTGCGCAAGAAGTTGCGCAGTACTGCGCAACTTCTTGCGCACTCGGCTGGAGGCCACGGCGGGCTTGGCGCTTAGCGATATTGGAGGGGGTTTCGAAAAAAGTGCGCAACTTCTTGCGCATCAAGGCCATGCGCCATCATTCAGATGGCTGGCGCCGATTTGCTCGACGAATTGAGCGAAGTCGGCAGCTGTTTTTACCGAGTCAGGCGCAACTTCTTATACGTAATAGTATTGCGATACCAAATGCGTCTCCCGAAAAAGCGCCAGTAGTTTTAAGCAACTGGTCGCTGATATTCGATTCTGGCTGGAAATTTAACCATCCCCTAAAAAGTAGGGGCTGACCGACCGCTTTTGGCCGATTCTTGCCTGTCGTCAAGGGCAGCATTCGGCCGAGGCTGTGTAAAAACGTTTTTGAGCGCGACAGGTACTCAAAACCGGACTGAAAATCGCGCTCCTACGCGAAATCCACATCTGCTGACGTGCCGATAAATTTCAGATTTAACGTAGACGCGCACACTTCAATTTTGGCGAAGCGTTTTTACACACTCTGGGCCAAAAGCGGCCCTTGTGTGAACGATAAGCCCAGCATTTTCCGCATTAACTAAAGTTCGGCTCGGTCAACACGTTGCGCCCTGACTGGCGCAATCGCATGCGAAAAAGATAGTCACGAAGATTTGATGTTTTTTTCAGCCATTGCGCACTTTCGGGCACACGTTCCAAATAATCGAGCATAGGCGTCAGGATGGCGTCCGCCATGCTGTAGTCCGCCCCGCAGAAAAATTGCTGCCCGCCCAAATGCGTCTCCAGCAGCCCAAGTGTTTGGGTAGCCATTGGCTCGGCGGTAGCCACAGCTTCTCTATCGATAGGGCGTGACGGTTGCGCAGGTGAAACCAGCAATAAAAGATAACGACGTATCAGTCGATCATCGGCATACGTCGCCAAGGCAGCGGACCACTGATCGACCTTTACCCTCTGGGCCAAGTCTGCGGGTCTTAGAGAAGTGCGCGCAAAGGCTTCATCTAGGTAGCGGCAAATGGTGGTTGTTTCGATTACGCTCCGCTCTCCATGCAGCAATACCGGGACCTTGCCAAAAGGATGCAGTGCCTTGTGTTCAGGGTTGTGGAGCGTGATCGTTTTACCATCCACGTGCATCCCGTGTGTGTAATCGAGCGCTTTCTCTTCGCAGTAAAGTCTGACACTACGTACGAAGGTACTAAATCCAGGTCCCAGTATGTGCAATCTCATGTGTAGCTCCTTGAGGGGGAAGAGTCGGCAATTCTGGTCGGTATGACTTTATGTTCAAGAACATAAAGTCCCGTTTTGTCATACTCCATCTCACGCTTTACTGAGGAGAAGCCGTATGCCCTGGCCTGCTACACAGCGCGCAACCACTCGACAGATGATTCTGGATAGCGCATCGCGCCTCTTCGCACTGGAAGGTTTCGAAAAAGTCAGTATCGACTCAATTATGGAGAGTGCGGGATTGACCCGGGGGCCTTCTATAGTCACTTCGCATCCAAAACGGAGCTTTACACCGAAGCTATTAGAAATGCCGCGAACGCGGGGGGCGATACTGGAAGAGGCTGGTAAAGACGGTTTGCAGCAGGTGGTGAAAGACTATCTCCGCATGGACCATCGGGATGCAAGCCGCATGCACTGTCCGTTAGCCTTCATGGTCAATGATGCTGCTCAGCAGGACGGAGCCATCCAGGAGAGCTACACCCAAGTGCTCGCAGCTTTCATCACACGTCTAGAGTCCGGACTGAAATCGACGACAGAGACGGATACACGCCAGCATGCTCTGCAAATTGCCGTAGGGATGATTGGGGGCTTGGCACTAGCTCGAGCTGTGGCCGATGACCAATTGGCGCAAGAAATTCTCACAGCCTGTCAACAGGGATGTTTGCAGCTCGTTGAGCTATGACATGCCTTAGTAAGCAACGAAACGGCCGCATTGGGTCGCACGCTTCCCCACGTCATAGGCAAAAATCGACCCAAAGCAGCCCCTGATGTATGTTTGTTGTCGCCATATGTTATTGGCATTCATGGAGGATTCTGACTGATGGCACGCGTGGGATTGATACTGACACCCGGTTTTGCGGACTGGGAATATTCTTTCATTGCTGGAACTGCGACTCCGTTTTACGGGATCGACGTCAGGTTTTTCGCTTCTGCTGCGGGGCAGTTCCGCTCGCAGGGTGGATTGGCTGTAACTGTCGATAGCAGTTTGCAACAATGTCTGGACTGGAAACCGGACGTTGTTGTCGTCATTGGAGGAATGGTCTGGGAACGCGCAGAAGCACCGGATATTCGAGAATTTCTTCATGCTAGTCGTTCAAGTGGAGCGACAATTGCCGGTATCTGTGGGGGAACTCTGGCACTTGCGAGGGCCGGGCTTCTCGACACGGTTCCTCATACCTCGAACAGCGCTGACTTCTTACAACAGAATGCCGTAGGTTATGAGGGGCGCACGCTTTATCGAAGCAGTCCAGTGGCTGTGGTTGCAGACCGCATCATAACTGCTCCAGGCCCTGCACCCGTTAGCTTCACCTGCGCAGTGTTTGAAGGTGCCGGGCTATCTTCAGAGATCACTTCTCAGTTCAGGTCAATGTTGGCAGCGGAACATCGGTGACTGCGTGGTCCTACAAAACAGCCGATCAGGTGATGTGTTCGAGAGGCCGCTCATGGCCCAGAGTGTGTAAAAACGCATGCGCCGTTTTGAAGTCCGCGTTGCTACGTAAAATCTGCCAGCGCTTGGCTAGTCGGAAGACCTGAAATTTGCGTAGGAACGCGATTTTCGTTCTGGTTTTGACCGTCAAACCTGCTCTAAAACGTTTTTACACAACCTCGGCCGTTTTGAGCCGGTCACGACAGGCAAAAAACGGCCAGAAGCAGCCGCCGGCGAAGATCGCGGTTTCGGCTGGGTTGGTCATGGTAGGTCACCTCAGCGGATACCGGTGTAGTTATAGGGACGTGTAGGCCAATACCAAGGTTGAGCCCCACAGTTTCCGGAGCCGTTCAAGATTGCCTTTGCTGCGTGCCCGCCTTGATACTCACCAAATTCTTTCGCGGCGGCTCGCCAAACAGCCGTTTATATTCTCGGCCCAACTGATTGGCACTTTCATATCCAACATTTAAAGCTGCTTGAACGACATCACAGTTTTCAACCAGCAGTCAATTCCACCTATTCGCAGCAGCTACTTTTCGTGCGCAAGGGGATGTGCGTGCCTCAGATTTCAGGGCATGATGCGCCGACAAAAAAATCAAGGACGATAACAGCAGTGAAAAACGCCCTCACCGCCCTGCTTCTGCTGTGCCTGGCCACCCCTGCACTCGCTGAAGAAAGCCCCGTCGGTTTCCGCACCGCCACCCTTCACGATGCACAAAATAACAACCCACTGGAACTGGTGGTTTGGTATCCCGCCACAACCGCCGCCAAACCCGAACTGATCGCTGACACCGTGGTCTTCATCGGTGCCCTCGGCGTGCCCGATGCACCGCCAGCTGCTGGCGCGCACCCATTGGTCGTGCTCTCCCACGGTTACGGCGGCAATTGGGGAAAACAGGTCTGGTTGGCCGGTGCATTGGCGCACAAAGGTTACATCGTGGCGGCGGTCAACCACCCGGGTACCACCACCAAAGACCGCAACCCGCAAGCCGCCGCACAGTTATGGAAACGCCCTGCTGACCTGAGCCGCGCGATCGATGCGGTGCTGGCTCAACCGAAGCAATTTGGCGCGGTCGAGAACAACCGGATCGCCGTAATCGGCCATTCCCTCGGCGGCTGGACCGCGCTGGAAATCGCCGGCGCCCGCTTCGACCCCGACCTGTTCAGCAGGGACTGCAACGCACACCCGAAGTTGGCGGCTTGCATCGCCTATCATGAGATGAACCCTGCCGGTACTCCCGCCTTGAAGAGCCATCTGGCCGCAGACTTGAGCGACAAGCGCGTCACCGCCATTGTGTCATTGGACTTGGGCCTTTCACGCGGCTTCACCGATGCCAGCTTGGCCAAACTGCCCGTGCCGGTGCTGGTTATTGCCGGCGGCGTGCTATCGGAGGATATGCCTGCCGAATTGGAGTCCGCCGACTTGGCCAAGCGGTTGTCCAAAGCGTCGACGACATACGTGGATATCAGCGACGCCAACCACTTCAGCTTTATGCCGATATGCAAACCGGGGGCGATTGCGTTGATTGAAGAGGGTTCGCCGGGTGATGGCATGATTTGCCGGGATGGCGAAGGGGCTCGGCCACGGGAGGTGATTCAGCAGCAGGTGATAGGCTTGATCACGGAGTTTCTGGCGAAGTAGTTCACGCTCAAAAGAAAGGGCGCTATAGAACACGCATCGTATAAATCTTCCCCCGCAAGACCTAGTGACCCGGCCCCCTTTCGGCGCCAGGTCATGAGCGAGGTGAATCGCCTCTGGGTTCGTAGACACCTTCGAGCCACAGCTTCTGGCCGAATGCAGCCCCTTGCGAGCGTCAGCAATGGGTCCAGGCTGTGTGAAAACGTTTTAGAAAGTATTCCATGGTCAAAAGCGCAACGAAAATCGCGTTACTACGTAAATCTTAGGTCTGCTGAGTATCCAAACGCCGAGAGATTTTACGTAGCAACGCAGACTTCAAAACGATGCAAGCGTTTTCACACAGCCTGGGTCGGATCGCGACGGTCTAGCATCGACCGTCGCAACGGGTGGTTAAACTTCCGTCTGTTCCGCCATTTTCAAGGCATCATCGACCTCGATTCCCAGGTATCTGACGGTGCTTTCAAGCTTCGTATGACCAAGCAGGAGTTGAACAGCTCTCAGGTTCTTCGTCCTCCGATAAATCAGCGATGCTTTGGTTCTCCGTAGCGTATGAGTACCGCACATCGTTGCGTCAAGGCCAATGGCTGTTACCCACGCGTTGACTATCCGAGCGTACTGTCTGGTGGAGAGATGTTCTGAGTCGTGCAACCGGGTAGGAAACAAGAAGTCCTCACTGCGGAGGTGGGCCTGATGCATCCAAGCCTCCACAACAGTTCGGGTTTGCTCAGTAATTTCAAATTGCACTGGGTGTTGAGTTTTCTGCTGCATCACGATGGCCCGTGACGACACGCGCTCCCCATGAGCTATGTCTCGTACTCGCAGCTTGGTTAAGTCACAAGCACGTAGCTTGCTGTCGATGGCCAAGTTGAAAAGCGCCAAATCTCGTGTCTTCTCAGCAAGCTGGAGTCTTACTCGGATTGCCCAGATATCTCTGACTCGGAGCGGGGCTTTCTGCCCGAAAATCTTTCCCTTGTTCCAAGGCTGATGGCTGTATGTAGCAATAGTGTTCATGGCTTGTCCTCCACGTTCAGGGAGGACAAGGGTGGATCAGTCACAATGAGTGGTGGTCGCTATTCGACCCAAATCGGACTTCGACCAGCATTTGGAAGGGCGGGCTTTAGCCCGTCCCATTCAGCGAAGCGAACGGTTTTAGCCAACTGTCATGCATGTTTTACTAGCCGCTTCTTTAAATGATACAGGCTAGTCCCGATAGGGCGATCCTCAAGAACACCGTAAACCTCATACCCATGCCGTTCATAGAACTGTTTAGCATCAAAGGTTTTTAAGAATGCAACTACTGCCCCATTGTTGGCACCAATCGTTTCTGCTTTTTCCAAAAGCATAGATCCTACTTTTTTACCACGATGAGATTCCTTGACCCAAAAGGTGTCAATCTCTAAGCCATCCCAGTAACAATTACAGCTTATTGCACCAATGTAATCGCCTGCTTTATCGTGTGCAACGACCATAAATATTTTATCTTCCGATTCTGGCGGTAAATTTGGATATTGAATTCGAAGATATTCTGAAAACCTATTATTCAGAACTCCTCTATCCTTGTCAGTTGGACAATCCAATATATCAATCCTGATTTCCACCTTATTACTCCTATAATTCAACTTTGAAATATCGTACGACTTTTGGCATAACATTCCATGCTCATACGTAATCCTTTGAGCAATCAAAAAAATCGAGTCTGTGACCGCGACATTGAGAAGGGGAAGCGGCATATTATTTTGCACGTTACTGACGTATTAGCTGCGTGTCCATGGTCTGCTTTTGGTTGATAACTGCCTGTCACGAAGGGCGGCAATCGACGCAGACTGTGTGAAAACGTTTTTGAGCGAGTTTGCCAATCAGAACCGCGACGAAAATTTCGTTCCTACGCAAATTTCAGGTTTGCTGATCAACCCAGTGCTGGAAGATTTTACGTAGCAACGCAGCGTTCAAAACGCTGCGTCCATATTCATACAGACTGGGCCCAAAGCAGACACTTGGCGGTGTCTACAAAACTATGGGCGACTCACTAAAAATTTGCAGCCGTCCTCGGGCCGAAACTTTGGCCTGCACGTCAGAACATGTAATACGCAGTCATGGCTGCGATCGACTAATACGCAAATCTAGCGATGTCTAGCAAAATTCGCTAGACATCGCTAGACCTTCCTATAGTCCCTTGGCCAGTTCGGCCACTACTCTGTCCACCGATCGCTTATGGGGCGATTGCTGCCATTACGACCAGAGTGGACCCATCGGCAGGACCGGGGCGGTGCTTTACCGACGAGCCATCCCAGAAAAAACTGGTATACGGAATTCCCCAAGAGGAGCACTGGGCTGGCTTCGATGCTACGCGTGAATAAATTAATTTTTGTGAAAAACATTAATTTTTCCTGAAAAGGACCGGCTATACGGTTACATTTTGCATCAATTAGTTACATTCATAGGATAAGCTGATCAATCTGCCCGTCCCCCGAGTGCGCACCATGGCCATCAACTTCGACCTGAACGATCTGCAAGCCTTCCGCGCCGTGGTTGAGCAGGGCAGTTTTCGCAAGGCTGCCGATACGGTGCGCATCTCCCAACCGGCCTTGAGCCGACGTATTGAAAAGCTTGAAGACGCCCTCGGCGTGAAGCTGTTCGAGCGCACCACCCGCAAGGTCAGCCTGACCCAGGCCGGGCGTGGTTTCATCCCCAGCGTCGAGCGATTGCTGGACGATCTGGACGTGGCGCTGCTGGGCATCAGCGAAGTCGCCTCAACCCGGCTCGGGCATGTCACCGTCGCCTGCGTGCCGTCGGCGGCGTACTACTTTATGCCGCGGGTGATCGCTCATTACCACCGGCAATTTCCCCGGATCAAGGTCAAGGTCCTCGATTCCAGCGCCCACGACGTGCTGAGCGCCGTGGTCAACGGCGAGGCGGATTTTGGCCTGAGCTTCTTGGGCACGCTGGAAGCCGAGATTGATTTTGAACCGCTGGTGCAAGAGGGCTACGTGGTGGCCTGTCGGCGCGATCACCCGTTGGCCGGGCGCAGCAGCGTGACATGGGATGAGTTTTACCAGCAGGACTACATCTCGCTCGACAAGACTTCGGGCAACCGTTTTTTGCTCGATCAAGCGCTCGCCGGCGTAGTGCCGCAGCGGCCGAGCATCTGCGAAACCCGTCACGTCACGACGATGATCGGGCTGGTGGAAGCTGGGCTGGGCGTGGCGGCAGTGCCGATGATGGCGATGCCAGTGGAAGATCACCCGATTCTGACCCGGGTACCGCTGACCGATCCATTGGTGATGCGCAGTGTCGGGCTACTGAAGCGCCGGGGTCGCACGTTGACCCCGGCAGCCTTGGAACTGGAAAGGCTGGTGGTGGCAATGAAAGTCCAGCCGCCAGCGGTCAGCGGCTGACCGAGTCCAGCCCGGTGGCTTGCACCTGCGGTTGAACGGCCGGGGAGGCCAGGTAGTCCAGCAACGCCTTGGCCTCGGCCGGGTGTTGCGCGCCCACCGGAATGCCGGCGGCGAAACGGGTCACCGATTGCACCGACTCCGGAATCTTCGCCACAAAACTCACCCCCGGCACCGGCAGCAATTCGCTGACCTGCTGGAAGCCCAGTTGATAATCGCCGGTTGCAACCACCGAGCCCACGGGGATTTTCGGGATCATCTTCGACTTCGGCTTGAGTTGCTCTTCGATGCCCAACTTCTTGAACAACTGCTCCTCGATGTACACACCGCTGGCGCTATCGGAATAGGCCACCGACTTGGCGTCGAGCAGGGTCTTTTTCAAAGCCTCGACCGAACTGATGTCCGGTTTCGCTGCGCCTTCGCGCACCACCAGGCCAATCCGCGAATCCGCCAGTTCCACCCGTGAAGCCGGGTCGACTTTGCCTTGTTTGATCAGGTCGTCCAGCGCGTAGCCGACCATGATCACCACATCGGCTTTTTCACCGCGAGCCAGGCGATTGGGGATCGCTTCCGGCGCCTTACCCATCGATGGGCCGAGGTCGGTGTGCAGGGTGTTGCCGGTGGATGCGGCGAATTCCGGGCCGAGGATTTTGTAGGCAGCGGTGAAGCCGCCGGACGTCATCACACGGATTTCTTCGGCTTGGGCGACGGTGCTCAAACTGGCGATCAGGACCAGCGCTGCATAGCTGAAAAGCTTTTTCATCGATTATTTCTCGCAGTCAAAGGTCAATCACGACACGGCGGGTTGCAGGCGACCGGTGGAGCGGCGATAGAGAAACAGCGTCGCGCACAACGCGCAGAGCGCGGCAAAACTCATCCAGTAACCCGGTGCAGCCTTGTCGCCGGTGTACTGGATCAGCAACGTCGACATTGCCGGAGTGAAACCACCGAACACCGCCGTGGCCAGGCTATACGCCAACGAGAATCCGGCGACCCGCACTTCCACCGGCATGATTTCGGTGAGGGCGGCGACCATCGCGCCGTTGTACAAGCCATAAATGAACGACAGCCACAGCAACACCAGCAGCATGTTGATGAAGCTCGGTGCGTTCACCAGATAAGTCAGCGCCGGATAGGCCGTGGCCAGGGTCAGCAGCGACATGGCAATCAGCACCGGGCGCCGGCCGATACGGTCGGACAAGGCGCCGCCAATCGGCAGCCAGAAGAAGTTCGAAACACCCACCAGTAACGTCACCAGCAACGCATCGGAGGTGCTCAAGTGCAGCACGGTTTTGCCGAAGGTCGGCGCGTACACGGTGATCAGGTAAAACGCGGTGGTGGTCAGGGCGACCATCATCATCCCGCCGAGCACGATGCCCCAGTTCTGCGCCAGGGTGCGGAACACTTCGCCCATGCTTGGACGGTGTTTGCGCGCAGCGAATTCGGCGGTTTCTTCCAGGTTGCGGCGCAGGAAAAAGATGAACGGCACGATCATGCAGCCGACGAAAAACGGAATCCGCCAGCCCCAATCGGCAATCATCGTCGGCGCCATCCATTGGTTCAGCCCATAGCCCAGCGCTGCCGCGACAATGATCGCCACTTGCTGGCTGGCCGACTGCCAACTGGTGAAAAAGCCCTTGTTGCCCGGCGTGGCAATCTCCGAGAGGTACACCGAGACGCCGCCCATTTCCGCACCGGCCGAGAAACCTTGCAGTAAGCGGCCAATCAACACGAGGGCCGGTGCAAACAGTCCGATGGTTTCGTATCCGGGCACCAGCACAATCAGAATCGTGCCGCTGGCCATGATCGACAGCGTGACGATCAAGCCTTTGCGCCGGCCCACATCATCGATGTAAGCGCCCAGCACCACAGCGCCGAGCGGGCGCATCAGGAACCCGGCGCCGAACACCGCGAAAGTCATCATCAGCGAGGCAAATTCACTGCTGGCCGGGAAGAACACGGCGGCGATCTGGGTGGCGTAGAAGCCGAAAAGGAAGAAGTCGAACTGTTCGAGGAAGTTGCCGGAGGTCACCCGGAAAATCGAACCGGCGTGAGAACGCCCGGAAGGGATTGATGCTGTCATTGACGTGTACTCCACCGCTTTTATGACGTGCGCCGCGTGGGGGCAGCGCACGGTTCTTATTGGCGCGGATAGTGGAACAGGGGGATCGATATGTTAATTGCATAGTTGGCATGCATTGATGCGTGAAGCGGATCAATGCGCTTGGTATTGATGTCGCCTGACACGACGCCTTCGCGAGCAAGCCCGCTCCCACAAGGGATTTGCCGCGAACACAAAATCTGTGAACAACAGCGATCAACTGTGGGAGCGAGCTTGCTCGCGATGACGGTCTAACCAGCAACCCAACCCTCAGATATACGCCTCGATATGCGCCATCCCCCGCGCCACATAATTTTCCTTCTCACCCACCGGCGCAAAGTAGTGCAGGACTTCCCGCGCCGTTTCAACACCCTTGAGCCGGGCTAACACCCACGCCGACAAGTATTGCGCCGACAAACAACCGCCCGCCGTGGCGATGTTGCCATTGGCATAAAACGCCTGATTCACGATATTGGCCCCGGCCGCCTGCACCCAGGGTTTGCTGGTGGTGTCGGTGCAGGCCGGCGTATCGCCGAGCAGCCCGAGCTTGGCCAGCAGGAACGTGCCGGAGCATTGCGAGCCCAGCAGTTGCCGCGCCGGGTCGAATTTCAGTTGATCCATGATCACCGGGTCGCTGGCCACTTCCCGGGTCTTCATGCCACTGCCGAACAGCACTGCATCGGCGGCGCAGGCTTGCTGCAGATCGATGTGCGAATCGATGGTCAAACCGTTCATCGACGTCACTCGTGGCGTTGGCGACGCAATGCTCACCCGCCAGTCCTGGTCCCCCAGCAGCGAAACGCGGCTGAGCATGCCATAGGCAATCAGCGAATCCAGTTCGTTGAAACCGTCGAAGGTCAAAATGGCGATGTGCATGGCGAATCCCGATGTTTTTTCGCAGCCTACGCCGACCCGGCGCGACGTCTCCCGTACAGTGGGCCGCAGAATCATCGCTACAGTAAGGAATGATTCGCCACGCGCGCAGTCGGAACTCAGTAACCACGACATCCCAAGAGGTTCACCGATGAACAGCAAAACCCTTATCGCCAGCCTCGCCCTTGTCGCCGGTATCGCCGCTATCAATCCCATCGTTCAAGCCGCCGAGCCGCAGAAAACCGTCCAGCCCGGCGTCAACAACTCCCGCAGCCTGGTGAAAGGCGATCGCGCGCCGGAGGTTTATCAGCGCAGCGAAAAAGCCGTGAAAAACTGGAAGGCGAAAGGCCTGAAGGCGCCGACGTCTGATGCGCAGTGGGTGCAGATCAATGACAAATACATGATGGTGTTGATTACCAGCGGGACGATTGTGGATGTCACGCCGGTGGAGCGGTAAGCCTCAGAACTAGAGTCTTGGCGCTCGTGCGAAGCTACTCGCTGTGCACGCGCATCGGGCTGTTGGTCCCCAACCGATACTGATTATTCCCACTGCGTTTCGCCTCATACATCGCCAGATCCGCAATATGAATCAGCCGATCCATGCTCGGCGCATGATCCGGGAACACCGCGACCCCAAGGCTGGTGCCGATGTGTCGTTGATCATTGCCAATCGTCACTGGCGGTGAGAGTTCGACGAAGATTTTCTGGCAGATGCTGCGGGCTTCATCTTGCAGGTTGATGCCTTGCGGCAGGCCTTGGAGGATCACCACGAATTCGTCGCCGCCAATCCGCGCGACGGTGTCGGTTGAGCGCAGGATTCTCTTGAGTCGCGTGGCGGTGGTGACCAGCACCCGGTCGCCAGCCGCGTGGCCGTAATGGTCGTTGATTGCCTTGAAACCATTGAGGTCGACAAACACCAGCGCCACCCGTGTGGCGCTGATGCGTGCCTGTTCCAGTGCCTCGGACAGGCGCTCTTCGAGCACCAGGCGATTGGGCAGGCCGGTCAGCGGGTCGTAATGGGCCAGGTGTTGCAGGTAACTGGCGGACGCCTTTTCTTCGGTGATGTCGCGGACCACGCCCAGCATCTTGATCGTGGCGTCGTGATCGTTCTTCACCACATTGCCGGTCTCGCGCAACCAGCGGATGGTGCCGTCGGGCCAGACCACGCGGTATTCCTCGTCATGGTTCTCGCCGGTTTCCAGGCAACGCAGCTCTCCGGCGCGGACCTTGGCCCGGTCGTCCGGGTGCACGCAGGAACAGAACAGGGCGTAGGAGGGCGTGACTTCACCGATCTTGAACCCGAACATGCCGTAGATCGCCTCCGACCAATAGAGCTTGTCGGTGTCCACGTCCCAGTCCCAAGTGCCGATGCGGGCGAAGTACTGGCTGCGTTTAAAGCGCTCGGCGTCACCGTCCAGATGGATGTTTTGTCCCGTGGAAAGACTGGCGATCAGCGCACGGCATTCGACCAGTTGCTGTTGCAGGGAATACTGGCGACAGACCAGCGCAACAAGCACGGCAAGCATCACTGAGCCAATGGCAGCGCTGATCCAGAGGACACTCATTCAGGGATGGCCGTCATGGCGAGTTTAACCGTGGGGGATGACGCTTATATTAGTTCACGCTTACTGCCGGAAATAGATCTAAACCGCTCCGAACGGTTGCCAATTGCCTGCAATTCTGGGAAAACGCTGCCCATGAAGCCCTTTCGAGGGTGTGAACAGACGAGTGCATGTAATGAATGATGAGCTTCAGGTAATCGACCTTGAGTTGGGCGACGGCAAAGCAGCGGTCAAAGGCGCGCTGATCACCACTCAATATCGCGGATGGCTGGAAGACGGCACCGAATTCGATTCCTCCTACAGCCGTGGCAAACCTTTTCAGTGCGTGATTGGGACTGGGCGGGTGATCAAGGGTTGGGACCAGGGGATCATGGGCATGCAGGTCGGCGGCAAACGCAAGCTGCTGGTGCCGGCGCATCTGGCGTATGGCGAACGGACGATGGGCGCGATAACGCCGAATTCGAATTTGATTTTCGAGATTGAATTGCTGGAAGTGCTGACGCGGGATGATTAAAGCGTTGTCCTTGGTTTGAAACGACAAAACCCGCCATCTCGGTGAAATGAGATGGCGGGTTTTTTGTTGTTTGGGGTTGAAGATCAAAAGATCGCAGCCTTCGGCAGCTCCTACCTGAATTGTGTTTAACACCGATATCACGTTGTACGCCGGACCTGTAGGAGCTGCCGAAGGCTGCGATCTTTTGATTTAGCGAGTCATGTGAACACTTCAATATCATCGAGCGTGTCAGCAATAGTCGCTTCAAGTGCGGGAAATTTTTTCTTCGCCGTATCGAAGGCAGGCAACACGGCATTCATGTCCAGCTCACCATGCCTGCGGGCAATATGACCGAGCGAGGTGATAGCCGATGCCGCGATCAACTCAGTGCCACTGTCGAGGTACTTCAAGCACATGGTTTGAGCCCAGACTCTGTCTTGCTCATTCAGGCCGATGGAAACCAGTGCGGCAACGACGTTCGGTTCTGAACCGCTAGCTAGAAGACTGATCGCATCGTTATGGCTCATTGATGGATCTTGATAGATAAGGCTCACTTTTTGGCTCCGGGAATTTTGGACAGCCCGCGTCGGCAGGTTGGGCAACTGCTGAGCAGCCAAACTGGGGCAAGCCCCTATCGCCACAGTTCCAACTACCCCCGCACCCCTATGAAAAGGTCCAGGTCAATCGGTAACGGCTCATTTAGAGCTTTAGCAATTTGTTGGACTTGCTCACCGGTGAGCAACCACTCCCCATCCGCGCTTTCATCAAGACTTTCCCAGCCCAGAACACCCATTAACGCAGCTTCAAATTCAGGTCGAACTGTAAGTTCGTATTTTAAGGAGTCATCCTCGTCATCACCTTTTAGAAAACCACTAATCCATAAAAACATAAATGTCCTCCTAATCTATTTATCGGTGAATCTGCCGGGTTGTGCGGGATCTATCTGTTCACCTGTTTCGTGGTTGAACTCGCCAAGATGCTTACCTTGCTTGTCATAAATCTCTATTGCGCCTGTCTTGCTATCCCATTCATATATTCGCCCCTTTCGGTCTTTCCACCGGCTGCGCCTGCCGCCGCCGCCCTGAACGCTAGTTTTTGATTTAACGGGAAGCGCATCTGGATATGCAGGTAATGTCTTTGGCGGCCGGTGGTACTTTATATCACCGCCGAGAGCTGGTCTTGAAATCACAACATACAGCGGTTGCACACCAGAATCAGCCGGGAATACAAGAATGAAGTCTTTGTATTCGGGAGGGTACACAGGGTTGACGATAGTGCTGTCAGCGGCTGGTGTTGGCGGATAAATCCAGATTTGCGGAGCTTGTGGGGCACCCTCTAACGATGGGATTCCCGAAGTGCTGGACGGGTCAACAGGCGGCGTCCATATCAGCGTTGTCCCATCGCCAAAGTCAGCGACTTGCTGAGAACCTTGAACTACGAACTGCACGATGGGAATCATTTCCCAGTCGCTGCGTTTTTGGGTGTTGTACCCGTATCCCTTTAATGTGCCATCGGCCTGTTGTTCGACATGCAGTCGGACACGTGTACGACCTTCCTTAAGCGACTTGAGCTGTTCATCCGAGTACAGGGAGCTGTCCCCAAGACTCGACGGCCAGAGCAGTGCAACTACGCCTGCCAAGGCACCGGCAGCAATACCAGCCGTCACTACGCCTGTACCACCAGCAACAGTGATCCCGGAACCAGCAGATCCGGCCCCGCCCAAGACAAGCGTGCCCAGTGAACCAGGTAACGCGCTACCACTGATTTTTTTAGAGGGATATTTCCCACAGCGTCCCTTTCGCGGCCACCCAGAAGAGAAAACTTTCCGTAGTCGGCCAGTTTCTCGACAGGGACGAACCCGGCTGGGTTGTCATGGTTGATTACGCCGTCGGGGAGGTTGCAGCTTTTGGCGAACACGCAACCCACAGAGTTTTGATCCTTCTGCGTTGGCAGCCTGACAAAACGATCTTCAAATGCCTGCTGCCGGGCCAACATGTCTTCATAGGATTTTTGTCTGGCATCGCGCGCAGCCAGTTCAGTGGCGTTCATATAGCGGCTGGTGATGTGGTGCCCGTCGCCTGACGGAGGGTTTTGAACCCGGGGGATATCTGTTTTGTGAGGCATGAGCGTCCTTGTTTCATCTTTTGAAAACGATGCGGACGCTATCTCAGAAAGGTATTTCGAAGCTGTAGGACAAGTCTGAATCTCCGTCCGTTGTGCGGGGCTTTTTTGGGTTCTTCGCGAGTTATTCGAATTTGAACCCCATAAGCCAATCTGAAACGCTGTTCTTCAAAATTATTGTCTGTCTTTTCTGTGAGTCTCTACGTGATGTTTTTCATGTCATAAACTGATCCGGCATCCCCGCACGAACCCGACTCAAAAAACCACAACGCCCCCCGACGTCCCCTCGATTGCCGACATCAAAGCCACCTCGCATAAACCCTGCACGCTGTTCTGCGTAGATCCCGAAGCAACGACCGAAACCCTCATGGCCCAATTATGCGAGACGCTGGCGTCGGCCGATGTGATGGTCCATCACTTGGTGGATCATCTGGAGGGTGAGTCGAGCAATGCGTTGCTGGGCATTTCGAACAACATTATGTTGGCGGAGATCACGGCGAACCGGGTGTTGGATCGAATCGAGCCGACTGAGTAGGGAAGGCCTGCTTTGGTGAAGTTGTGATGCGGCCTCTTTTTGGGGCCGCTGCGCAGCCCAGCGGGAGCAAGCTCCCTCGCCACAAGTTACGTCGCAGATGAAGTGTTGTTTGTCAGGGCGTCTTCGCGAGCAGGCTCGCTCCCACAGTTGATCGGCGGTGTGAGTGAAATCTCCGTCCAACACAAACTCCCTGTGGGCGCGAGCCTGCTCGCGAAGAACGCTAACGCGTTCCAGCTGTAGAAACTTCCAGTAACACCTTGCCAGCCCCGGCCATATCAGTGACTATGCTCGCCAGATAGGGGTAGGGGGTATAGGTATGTCGCACATTCACGAACACAAAGACGATTTGCTCAACCGAGTTCGGCGCATTGCCGGGCAGGTTCAGGCGGTGGAGAAGGCGCTCGAGTCTGACGCCGACTGCGCCAAGACCTTACACCTGGTCGCGGCGATCCGTGGCGCGGTCAACGGTTTGCTGGATCAGTTCATCGACGCCCACGCCCGTGAACACGTGGCCCATCCCGATCTCAGCAACGAAGAACGCGCCCAAGGCGTGGAAGACTTGCTGCAAGCCATCCGCCGTTATTCGAAATAGAGTTGCAACCCACATGACACTGACACCTCAGGCTTCAAGCTTCGCCCACGATCACATGTTCCTCGGTGCATCCCACGATGAAAACGCCCGCCGGACATTGTGGGTGGTGGCGTTGACCTTCGTGATGATGATTGGCGAAATCGCCGCCGGTTACATCACCGGCTCCATGGCGCTGCTGGCAGACGGTTTCCACATGGCGACCCATGCCGTGGCCCTGGGCATCGCAGCGGCGGCCTACGCGTTTGCCCGGCGTCATGCCAGTAATGCGCGATTCAGTTTCGGCACCGGCAAAGTCGGTGACCTGGCCGGTTTTGCCTCGGCGATGGTGCTGGGGCTGGTGTCGCTCGGTATTGCTGGCGAGTCGATCCTGCGTCTGTTCCAGCCGACCACGGTGGCCTTCACCGAGGCGACGGTGATTGCCGTGGTGGGGCTGGCGGTAAACATCGCCAGCGCGTTTCTGCTGGCGGGTAATCATGGGCATCACGGCCATGATCACGGCCACAGCCACGACCATGGTCACCATCACGACAACAATCTGCGTTCAGCCTACGTCCACGTGCTGGCCGATGCCTTGACCTCGATCCTGGCCATCGCCGCGTTGCTGGCAGGCCGCTATTTGGGTTGGGTCTGGCTCGATCCGGCGATGGGCATCGTCGGCGCCATCGTGATCGCGAATTGGGCCTATGGCCTGATGCGTGACAGCGCCGCCGTGCTGCTCGATACCACTGATGAACACGTGGCCGAGGAAATTCGCGAGTTGCTGGAGTCGTCGGGGGACGTGACCATCAGTGACCTGCACGTCTGGCAGGTCGGCCCTGACGCGCGGGCGGCGATTGTCAGCGTGGTCGCGGCGGCCAGCGTCAGTGCCGAGGTGATTCGCGAGCGTCTGGCGCCGGTTCATGAGTTGTCTCACCTGACGGTGGAACACCGCACCGCCGCGTAAGCGTTCATGTTTGTCCCTCGCTGAACAGCGGAATACGACCGTTCAAGGATGGGCGGTAGTGCCAGGTCAAACGTTCCAGCGCAGGTTTCATCGCCAGAATCTGCGTCAGCGTGGCGGTGGCGATACTCAATGCCAGCCTCTGCCCGGGGCATTGGTGGCGGCCGGAACCGAAGGTAAAGCTGCGACGATTCGGACGGTCGAGAAGAAAAACGTCAGGGTTGTCATTGAGCTGCGAATCGCGGTTGGCTGAGGCCAGCAACACCAGGATCGCGTCGCTGGGGTTCAGGCTCACGCCGGCTATTTCGCAAGGTGCGGCGACGAAACGACGGGTGTTCTGCACCGATGGATCGAAGCGTTGGACTTCTGAAATCAGAACGTCAATGGATGCCGAATCACGCTGCAACGATGGATTGCGAATCAACGTCACCAACGCATTACCGATCAGCCCAGCCGTGGCTTCATAGGCCTGGGAGCACAGCCCGATCAGATTGGCGATCAGCCTCTCGTTATCCGAAGCACCGAACCGCTGCTTGATGTCGCTCAACAGTGGGCTTTGCGCGCCCGGATCATCCAGCAACTCAATGAAATAACCCCGCAACTGTTCAGTCGCCCCATGCGCAGCATCCAGTTGAGCCTGGCTACTCAGCGGCGATAGGCAGGCCACGAAGTCCGCCGTCAACTCACTGATCATCCGACCCTGAGCAGGGGAGAACCCCAACAACGCCGCCACCACGCACACCGGACCGCGGAACATCGCTTTGGACAGACCCTCGGCGTCCGGGGTGATCAACCGCGCATTGACCAACGCTTGCACTTCATTCCGGTCGATCAACGCCAGTCCCGGCTCAATCGCCGACCTCGGGCAGCGCTGCGGTTCACCTTCATTCATCCGCATCAACCGACCGAATACTTCGCCGGCCAATCCTTCAACAATTGTCTTGGGCACCGGCTCACTCAGCGGGCGCACCTGGCAGTCCGGATGCGCGAACACCGCCGCCACGGCGTCAGCACTGCTGGCCACCCACAGTTTCAGTCCTTGATGAAAAACCAGCCCACCCTCGGCGCGCAGTTGCGCGTAATACGGGTAAGGGTCGGCATGAGTCGCAGCGATGATCGGGTCCATGGGTCGCAGCCTTGTTCGTGGTGGGAAAAGTGTTGCTACTATCTCCAGTCCAACCAGGCCTTGATTCGTCCGGGAGCGAAATATGAACGTTGAACAACACGACATCGGCGTTTCTCAAGTGGCGGCCGCGATTGCGGAGCCGGCCCGGACGAAAATCCTCTGCTCGTTGATGGACGGCCACGCCCGCACCAGCACCGAGCTGGCGGCGATTGCCGAGGTCAGTGCCTCCACCGCCAGCGCGCACTTGGCCAAACTCAAGGAATCGGCGCTGGTGCGGCTGCACGTTCAGGGCCGCCATCGTTATTACAGCCTCGCGGACAAGCGTGTGGCCCAAGCACTGGAAGCCTTGATGGTGCTCGGCCAGAACGCCGCGCCGACGTTCAATTCGCGCACCCCGGATCGCCTGCAATTCGCCCGCACTTGCTACGACCACATGGCCGGCACCCTGGCGGTGTTGCTGCATGACCGGATGATCGAGGCGGGGTGGTTGCTGGAAACCGATGAGCAGGTTTATCAACTGAGCGAGAGCGGCGAGGCGTTGTTCGAGGGCTTGGGGGTTGAGGTCAAGGATTTGAGCGCGTTGCGCCGGCGGTTTGCCTGCCCGTGCCTGGACTGGAGTATGCGCCGGCCGCATTTGGGCGGTTCACTGGGGGCGGCGTTGTTGCAAACGGCGATCAAGCGCAAATGGGTGACCCAGGATCTGGACAGTCGGGCGTTGGCGTTGACGGCGTTGGGGCGTAAGGAGATTGGGGTGCGGTTTGATGTGGTGGTGCCGGATTCGTCGATTCAACAGGTCAAGATCAAAAGATCGCAGCCTTCGGCAGCTCCTACGGGGGGCTTGTGATTCGTCAAGGAGATTGGGCTGCGGCGTGATTTATGTAGGCGCTGGCGCAGCCTGCGATCTTTTGATCTGCCCTACGCCCGGAAATCCCAGACAATTTCCACCACTCGTATCGCCAACACCAGGTAAACCAGAAACAAGACCACCTGAAACGCTGTGTGATACGGCAACCGAGACAAGCGCCGCAAACCGTCGCTGACATTGAGCACCATCAGCAGCGCCGACACCGCGATCAGCGACCAGCCCGCTACGTCCGCGGCGAACAGTCCCAGGAACATGTGATGGCTGCTGTGCAGCGCATTAGTGCCTGCCGCGAGCAGCAACGCGCACACCAGCAGGTTCTTGATGTTGTCGAACACTTGCGTGGTGAACTCAGTGTCCAGCAAGGCCAGATACTTTCGCCAGAGTTTGCCCATGGTGTGGAGAGCGCCTATTGATCGGTTGCCGGCAAGTCTAGTGACCTTTTGCATGAAAGCACTAGCGAAAAAAGCCCGGCCATCAATTTGATGGCCGGGCTTTTTTACTCAAGCGACAGCTACGTCAGGTCAGACCTTAACGATCCAGCCCGCTGGCGCTTCGATGTCGCCGGTCTGTACACCGGTCAGCTCTTTGTAGAGCTTTTGGGTGACCGGGCCGACCTCGGTTTCGCTGTGGAACACGTGCAGGTGATCGTTGTAGCTGATGCCGCCGATTGGCGTAATCACGGCAGCGGTGCCGCAAGCGCCTGCTTCCTTGAAGTCCGACAGTTTGTCGATCAACACGTCGCCTTCGATCACTTCCAGGCCCAGACGCGATTTCGCCAGCTCGATCAACGACAGACGGGTGATGCCCGGCAGTACCGATGGCGAGTTCGGGGTGACGAACTTGTTGTCGTGGGTGATCCCGAAGAAGTTGGCCGAGCCGACTTCTTCGATTTTGGTGTGGGTCATCGGGTCCAGGTAGATGCAGTCGGCAAAGTGCGCCTTCTTGGCTTGGGAGCCTGGCATCAGGCTGGCGGCGTAGTTGCCACCGCACTTCGCGGCCCCGGTGCCTTGTGGGGCTGCGCGGTCGAAGCTGGAGATCAGGAAGTTATGCGGGGTCAGGCCGCCCTTGAAGTAGGCACCGACCGGGATCGCGAAGATCGAGAAGATGAACTCGGGAGCGGTGCGCACGCCGATGTTGTCACCCACGCCGATCACGAACGGACGCAGGTACAGCGCGCCGCCAGTGCCATAAGGCGGGATGAAACGCTCGTTGGCGCGGACCACAGCCTTGCAGGCTTCGATGAACTGCTCGGTTTCCACGAACGGCATCAGCAGGCGAGCACAGCTGCGCTGCATGCGCAGGGCGTTCTGGTCCGGGCGGAACAGGTTGATCGAGCCGTCCTTGCAACGATAGGCCTTCATGCCTTCGAAGCACTGCTGGCCATAGTGAAGGGCAGTCGAGCCTTCGCTGATGTGCAGCACGTTATCTTCGGTCAGGGTGCCTGCGTCCCACTCGCCATTGCGCCAGTACGACAAGAAACGCTTGTCTGTCTTGATGTAGTCAAAACCCAGCTTGTCCCAATTGATGCTTTCGTTACCCATGACACCCTCTATCACTTAACAACCGCCGAAACGGTTCAAGGCTTCTGACGTTTTTCTGGATGGGGACAACAATACTTCATTCCGGGCCTGTTTCGCAGCCCGGACTATCGGCTGATTGGCAGATTTCTTAGGTAGCTCATGAAATTTGCCGCCGATTCTTCATTGTTCAAAATACCTGTGGCGAGGAGCTTGCTCCCGCTCGGCTGCGAAGCAGTCGTAAATCCTGACAACTCGGTATCCCGGGAAGTCAGCAAGGGGCCGCTTTGCGACCCAACGGGAGCACAAGCTCCCTCGCCACAGTTTGATAGCGTTTACAGGTGCAGCGCATGCCCAAGCGCACGCAACGCCGCTTCCTGCACCGCCTCGCCCAGCGTCGGGTGCGCGTGGATGGTGCCGGCGATGTCTTCCAGCCGGGCGCCCATTTCCAGGCTCTGGCCGAACGCGGTCGACAACTCCGAAACTCCCACGCCGACCGCTTGCCAACCCACAATCAGATGATTGTCCCGACGAGCGACCACCCGCACGAAGCCGGTTTTCGATTCCAGGGTCATCGCCCGGCCATTGGCCGCGAACGGGAAGCTCGAAACGATGCAGTCCAATCCGGCAGCCTTGGCCTCGTCCGGGGTCTTGCCGACCACCACCAGTTCCGGGTCGGTAAAGCACACGGCGGCGATGGCGGTCGGGTTGAACTCGCGGGATTTGCCGCTGATCAACTCGGCGACCATCTCGCCCTGAGCCATGGCCCTGTGCGCGAGCATCGGTTCGCCACTCAAATCGCCGATGGCGTAGACATTGCGCATGCTGGTCTGGCAGCGATTGTCGATCTTGATCGCCGAACCGTTCATGGCCAGGTTCAGCCCTTCAAGGTTCCAGCCCTGGGTGTTCGGCTTGCGACCGACCGCTACCAGGACCTGATCGGTTTCAAGGTTCAGAACGTCGCCATCCGGATCCAGAACTTGCAAAGTATTGTTTGTAGAATCAAAGCCTTGAACGCTGTGTTTCAAGTAAAGCTTCACGCCAAGTTGCTTGAGTGCTTCGTGCACCGGTTGAGTCAATTCGGCGTCGTAGGCCGGCAGGATGCGATCCTGAGCCTCGACCACACTGACTTCGGCGCCGAGCTTGCGATAGGCAATCCCGAGCTCCAGACCGATGTAACCGCCACCGACCACGATCAGTCGTTTAGGCACGGACTTCGGCGCCAGGGCTTCGGTAGAAGAGATGATCGGCCCGCCAATCGGCAGCATCGGCAGGTTCACGCTTTTCGAACCGGTGGCCAGCACCAGGTGCTCGCACTGAATCCGCGTGTCGCCGACTTCAACGGTTTTACCGTCGATTACTTTCGCCCAGCCTTGAACGACCTGGACCTTGTGCTTCTTCAGCAACGCGGAAACGCCAGTGGTCAGGCGATCAACGATGCCGTCCTTCCACTCGACGCTCTTAGTGATGTCGAGGGTCGGCGTCGAAACGCTGATGCCCAGGGCCGAATGTTGGCTGTGGTGCTGCGTCTGGTGAAACTGCTCGGCGACATGAATCAGCGCCTTCGACGGAATGCAGCCGATGTTCAGGCAGGTGCCGCCCAACGATTCGCCTTCCACCAGAATGGTCGAAATGCCCAGCTGACCGGCACGGATCGCCGTCACATAGCCGCCAGGGCCGCCACCGATAATCAGCAGCGTGGTGTTCAGAGTTTGCATCACTTACTCCACAAACAAGGTTGCGGGTTGTTCGAGCAAGCCACGAATGGCCTGGATGAATTGCGCCGCGTCCATGCCATCGACCACGCGGTGATCGAAGGAGCTGGAGAGGTTCATCATCTTGCGAACCACGATCTGGCCTTTGACCACCATCGGGCGTTCGACGATTTTGTTCACGCCAACGATCGCCACTTCCGGCAGGTTCAGCACCGGAGTGCTGACGATGCCGCCCAACGCGCCAAGGCTGGTCAGGGTGATGGTCGAGCCGGACAGCTCATCGCGGCTGGCCTTGCCATTACGCGCGGCGGTGGCCAGACGAGAAATTTCCTGAGCGCTGTCCCACAGGCTGCGGGCTTCAGCGTGACGCACCACCGGCACCATCAAACCAATGTCGCTCTGGGTGGCGACGCCGACATGCACCGCGCCGAGGCGGGTGATGACTTGGGCTTCGTCGTCGTAACGGGCATTGATCTGCGGGAAGTCGCGCAGGGCAACGACCAGTGCACGGACCAGGAACGGCAGCAACGTCAGCTTGCCGCGGCTCGCGCCGTGTTTTTCGTTCAGGTGTGTGCGCAGTTCTTCCACGGCGGTGACGTCGATTTCCTCGACATAACTGAAGTGCGCGGCGCGCTGGGTGGCGTCCTGCATGCGCTGGGCGATCTTGCGGCGCATGCCGATCACCGGGATTTGCTCTTCGTCGGTACGCTGGGCGTAAGCGGCGGTAGCGGTCGAGGCATTCGACTGACCCTCGGCCAGATAGGCGTCGAGGTCTTCGTGCAGTACGCGACCGGCAGGGCCGGTGCCACGCACCAGACGCAACTGGATGCCGAGGTCCAGCGCATGTTTACGTACGGCCGGGGAGGCAAGCGGACGTTCATCGGCGTCACGGGCAACCATCGGGCCCTGACAAACCGCAGGACGAGGCGCTGCTACGGGCTTGCTTGCAGCTACGGCTTCGACTTTAGGAGGCGCTGCAACCGGTGCTTCTTTAGCAGCAACCGGAGCAGGCTGCGAGGACTCTTTAAAGTTGCCCGCGCCTTCGACTTCAATGCTGATCAGGATGCTGCCAACCGCCATCACTTCCCCCGGCACACCGCCCAGAGAAATGACTTTGCCGTGCACCGGCGAAGGGATGTCGACCATCGCCTTGTCGGTCATTACATCGGCCAGCACCTGATCTTCGACAACCAGGTCGCCGACCTTGACGTGCCACACCGACAATTCAACTTCTGCAATGCCTTCACCAATGTCCGGCATTTTAATAACGTGCGTGCCCATTCAGACCTCCATAACCCGTTTCAACGCCGCGCCCACTCGGGACGGACCTGGGAAATACGCCCACTCTTGCGCGTGCGGGTAGGGGGTGTCCCAACCGGTGACGCGTTCGATCGGCGCTTCCAGGTAGTGGAAGCAATGCTCTTGCACCAACGCGACCAGCTCCGCGCCGAAACCGCAGGTGCGGGTGGCTTCGTGAACGATCACGCAACGGCCGGTTTTCTTCACCGACTTGACGATGGTGTCCAGGTCCAGCGGCCACAGGCTGCGCAGGTCGATGACTTCAGCGTCGACACCGCTTTCTTCAGCGGCCACTTGCGACACGTAAACCGTGGTGCCGTAGGTCAGGATGGTCACGTCCTTGCCTGGGCGGGCGATGGCGGCAACGTCCAGTGGCACGGTGTAGTAACCGTCCGGCACTTGTGCGGCCGGGTGTTTCGACCACGGGGTTACCGGGCGGTCGTGGTGACCGTCGAACGGGCCGTTGTACAGGCGTTTCGGCTCAAGGAAGATCACCGGATCATCGTTTTCGATGGAGGCGATCAGCAGGCCTTTGGCGTCGTAAGGGTTGGACGGCATGACCGTGCGCAGGCCGCAGACCTGGGTGAACATCGCCTCGATACTTTGGCTGTGGGTCTGGCCGCCGTAGATGCCGCCGCCGCAAGGCATGCGCAGGGTCATCGGCGCGGTGAACTCGCCGGCCGAGCGATAGCGCAGGCGCGCTGCTTCGGAAATGATCTGGTCGGATGCCGGATAAACGTAATCGGCGAACTGAATCTCGGCCACCGGCCGCAGACCGTAGGCGCCCATGCCGACGGCGACGCCAACGATCCCGCTTTCGGAGATCGGTGCATCGAACACCCGGGAGGTGCCGTACTTGCTTTGTAAACCTTCGGTGCAACGGAACACGCCGCCGAAGTAACCCACGTCCTGGCCGAACACCACGACGTTGTCGTCGCGCTCAAGCATCACGTCCATGGCCGAGCGCAGGGCCTGGATCATGGTCATGGTGGTCGTGGTCATGGCGGTTTCCAATTCAATACTGGTGTTGTGGTCGTTCATGTCAGATCCCCAACTCTTGACGCTGGCGCTTCAAGTGCTCCGGCATCTCTTTGTAGACGTCTTCGAACATGGTCGCGGCGCTTGGCGTCTGGCCACCGGCGAGGGTGCCGTACTGCTCGGCTTCTTTCTGCGCGGCGATCACTTCGGCTTCCAGCTCGGCGCTGACGGCGGTGTGTTCCTCTTCGGACCAATGGCCGATTTTCACCAGGTGCTGCTTGAGGCGCGCAATCGGGTCGCCCAACGGGAAGTGGCTCCAGTCGTCGGCAGGACGGTATTTCGAAGGATCATCGGAGGTGGAGTGCGGGCCGGCGCGGTAGGTGACCCATTCGATCATGGTCGGGCCAAGGTTGCGGCGCGCGCGTTCGGCGGCCCAGGCAGAGGCGGCGTAGACCGCGACGAAATCGTTGCCATCGACTCGCAGCGAGGCAATGCCGCAACCGACGCCACGACCGGCGAACGTGGTGGCTTCACCACCGGCAATCGCCTGGAACGTGGAGATCGCCCACTGGTTGTTGACCACGTTCAGAATCACCGGTGCACGGTAAACGTGGGCGAAGGTGAGGGCGGTATGGAAGTCCGATTCGGCGGTAGCGCCGTCGCCGATCCAGGCCGAAGCGATTTTAGTGTCGCCCTTGATCGCCGACGCCATGCCCCAGCCCACACCCTGTACGAATTGGGTGGCAAGGTTGCCGGAAATGGTGAAGAAACCGTGATCGCGCACCGAGTACATGATCGGCAACTGACGGCCCTTGAGCGGATCGCGCTCGTTGGACAGCAGTTGGCAGATCAGGTCCACCAGCGGCACTTCGCGGGCCATCAGGATGCTTTGCTGACGGTAGGTGGGAAAGCACATGTCGTCGATGTTCAAGGCCAGGGCCTGGGCGCTGCCGATGGCTTCTTCGCCGAGGCTTTGCATGTAGAACGACATTTTTTCTGACGCTGGGCGACCACCATGCGGTTATCGAAGATCCGCGTCTTGAGCATGGCGCGCATGCCTTTACGCAGGATCTCGACCGGGACGCCTTCAGCCCACGGACCGAGGGCATTGCCCTGGTCGTCGAGCACGCGAATCAGGCCTTTGGCCAGATCAGCCGTGTCGGCCGGTTCAACGTCGATTGGGGGTTTGCGCACCGTACCGGCATCGGTCAGACGCAGGTAGGAGAAGTCGGTTTTGCAGCCTGGGCGGCCCGATGGTTCGGGAACGTGCAACTGCAGCGGTTCATACGCTTGGTTCATGGCTTCTACGCTCGATCTTGTGAATTTCTTGTAGTGAGCTGGCAGTCCTTCCACGGATGATGGAAATCTTGTCCTACAAACATCATAGGCCCGGTGCAGGAGAATATTTCTCTCTGTTTCGTTGCGTTGGCGGTCATTTGAGGATAGAAATTCTGCATAAACAAAAATAACAGGTGGTTTTGTCTCATGCGCAAACTGGACCGTACCGACATCGGCATTCTCAACAGCCTTCAGGAGAACGCCCGCATCACCAACGCCGACCTCGCACGCTCGGTCAACCTGTCGCCGACACCGTGCTTCAACCGGGTCAAGGCAATGGAAGAATTAGGGCTGATTCGTGAGCAAGTCACGCTGCTGGACGCCGACCTGCTGGGGCTGCATGTGAATGTGTTCATTCACGTCAGCCTGGAGAAGCAGGTGGAAGAGGCGCTGGCGCATTTCGAAGAAGCGATTTCGGATCGCCCGGAAGTGATGGAGTGCTATTTGATGGCTGGCGACCCGGATTATCTGATCCGGGTGTTGGTGCCGACCATTCAGTCGCTGGAGCGCTTCATGATGGACTTCCTGACCAAGGTGCCTGGCGTCGCCAACATCCGCTCAAGCTTTGCGCTCAAGCAAGTGCGCTATAAGACCGCGCTGCCATTGCCGGCGAATGGGTTGACCCTCGGGGGCTAAGCGAAACTCTGTGGGAGCGTTCACAGTTTATTAACGGGGATCTTTAGGTACGTCACGCCGTTATCCTCGGCCGGCGGCATATTCCCCGCCCGCACATTCACCTGAATTGCCGGCAGCAACAGATTCGGCATCCCCAACCCGGCATCGCGCTGCGTCCGCATGGCGACGAACGCCGCCTCTTCAACGCCGTCGTGCACATGAATGTTGCTTTTACGCTGCTCACCCACCGTGGTCTGACATTCAGGCTCGCGCCCCTCAGGCGGGTAGTCATGGCAAACGTAGAGCCGCACGCCAGCCGGGAAGGCCAGCAGCTTGTGGATCGAGGCGAACAACTGGTTGGCATTGCCGCCCGGAAAGTCGCAACGCGCGGTGCCGACATCCGGCATGAACAGTGTATCGCCCACCAGAATCACATCGCCGTCGATCAAATACGCCATGTCTGCCGGGGTGTGGCCGGGCACGTGCAGGGCCGTGGCCTTGAGGTTGCCAATCATGAACGATTCGTTCGGGGCGAACAGGTGATCGAACTGCGAGCCATCCACACAAAATTCCGGCTCCAGATTGAACAGGGTCTTGAACACGCCCTGGACCTTGCTGATCGACTGCCCAATCGCAATCTTCCCGCCCAGTTCCCGACGCAGATACGGCGCGGCGGAGAGGTGATCGGCGTGAGCGTGGGTTTCCAGCAGCCATTGCACCTGCAACTGCTGTTCGCGCACGAAAGCGATGATTCGGTCGGCCTGGACAGTCGCGGTTCGCCCGGCGGCCGGGTCGTAATCGAGCACCGTGTCGACAATCGCGCAGTACCCGCCAGCCTGCTCGTAGACAACGTAGCTGTAGGTCGACGAGGCGGGGTCGAGGAAGGCTTCAATCAGCGCGGGCATGGGAGGCAAACCTGTGAAAAAGGTGGAAAGACAGTAACCGGTTGCAACACTTTATGTTTACACATAATGTCTGCAGCTTAAGTGACGTCGAAGGCATCCTGCAAATGCAATCCAGTCTGACCGAATGTGAAGTCGCCCAATTGCGGGCGTCGGCCTCCAAAGCTTGCGCGCTGCTCAAGGCTTTGGCCAATGAGGATCGCTTGCTGATTCTCTGCCAGTTGACCCAGGGCGAACGCAACGTTGGCGAACTGGAAACCATGACCGGCGTACGCCAGCCCACACTGTCCCAACAGCTGGGCATTTTGCGCGATGAAGGCCTGGTCGCGACTCGCCGTGAAGGCAAATACATTTTCTATGGCCTGGCCAGTCATGAAGTGATTCAGGTAATGAAAACGCTGTCCGGCCTGTATTGCGGGGCGGTTCTAAAAAGTTGGGCCGACCCTGTACCTGTCAGTTAAAGGAGGCACGGTGAGCACCCTACTTGTGGCGAGGGGGCTTGCCCCGTTCGGCTGCGCAGCAGTCGTAAATCCAGGCGACTCGGTTGACCTGAATAAATGAAGGGGCCGCTTCGCGACCCAACGGGGCAAGCCCCTCGCCACAGGGTGTTTGCCAGACTTTGATACTCAATTTAACTGATGGGTATCGGGCCCGAACCCGGCTAAATGCGTGTAGCAGTAAAAAAGGGAACAACCTATGAACGATCAACACTGGGGCCCAACCATCAGTGCAGACATCGTGGTGATAGGCGGCGGCACGGCAGGGATTGGTTTTGTCGCCAGCCTGCTTAAGCGCGATCCGTCGTTGAACATCACCGTTATCGAACCTAGCGCCCAGCATTACTACCAACCGGCCTGGACCTTGGTCGGCGGTGGTGCCTACTCGGTGGAAGACACCGTACGTTCGATGTCCAGCGTCATGCCGCGTCAAGCGACCTGGCTGCAAGCCGCCGTCACTGAAATCGCGGCTGACAAAAAACACCTGACCCTCGACGACGGCCGTACGGTCGGCTATCAAAACCTCATCATCTGCCCCGGCCTGCGCCTGGCCTGGGAGAAGATCGAAGGCTTGCAGGACGCCCTCGGCCAGCACGGCGTGACGTCCAATTACAGCTACCAGCACGCGGCCTACACCTGGGAACTGGTCAAGGGCTTGCGCGGCGGCAAGGCGATCTTCACCCAGCCACCGATCCCGATCAAATGCGCCGGAGCGCCGCAAAAGGCCTTGTACCTGTCCTGCGATCACTGGTTGAAAAGTGGTGTGCTGAACAAGATCGACATCGAGTTCAACCTGGCCGGTGCCGCGTTGTTCGGTGTGCCAACGTTCGTGCCGCCGCTGATGAAGTACATCGAAAAATACAACGCACGGCTGGCCTTCACCTCCAACCTGATCAAGGTTGATGGCCCGGCGAAAACCGCCTGGTTCGAGGTCAAGGACGCTGCCGGTACGGTCACCGTTGAAGAAAAAACCTTTGACCTGCTACACGTCGTGCCACCTCAGGTTGCTCCGGATTTCATCCGCGAGAGCCCCTTGGCCGATGCCGCCGGCTGGTGCGAAGTGAACATGCACACGCTGCAACATGTGCGTTATCCCGAGGTTTTCGGCCTGGGCGATATCTGCTCCACCAGCAACGCGAAAACCGCTGCCGCCGTGCGCAAGCAGATTGTGGTGGTGGCCGAAAACCTGCTGGCCCTGCGCAAGCAACAGCCGCTGCCGCTCAAGTACGACGGCTATGGCTCGTGCCCGCTGACGGTGGAGAAGGGCAAGGTGATCCTCGCCGAGTTTGGCTATGCCGGTAAGTTGCTGCCGACCTTTCCCTTGGACCCGACCGTAGCCCGTCGTTCTGCGTGGTGGCTGAAGGCGAGCCTGCTGCCGTGGTTCTACTGGAACGGCATGCTCAAGGGCCGCGAATGGCTGACTGCCCTGTCCAAGGTCGATTGAGAGAACCCTATGCTGCTGGCAAGTTTTTTTGGTGTGCTGATGGGCCTGGTCCTCGGTTTGACCGGGGCCGGGGGCGGGATTCTGGCGGTGCCGGCGTTGGTACTGGGGCTCGGCTGGACCATGACCCAAGCGGCGCCGGTCGCATTATTTGCGGTGGGTAGTGCGGCGGCGGTCGGTGCCATCGATGGCTTGCGCCACGGTCTGGTGCGCTATCGTGCGGCGCTGTTGATCGCCTTGCTCGGCGCGGTGTTTTCGCCAGTGGGCATCTACTTTGCCCATCAGATGCCGGAAAAAATCCTGATGATCCTGTTCAGTCTGCTGATGGTCATGGTGGCCTGGCGGATGCTGCGCCGCGAACGTCAGGAGGAGGGCCCGAACGACCACGGCCACGCCAACTGGGGCCAGAAGAACTGCATGCTCGATCAACAGACCGGGCGTTTTTCCTGGACCGCCAAATGCACCGCGACCCTGGCAGCCCTCGGCGCGGTGACCGGCGTGGTGTCAGGATTGTTGGGCGTGGGTGGCGGCTTTCTGATCGTCCCGGCGTTCAAGCAACTGACCGACGTGCAGATGCGCGGGATCATCGCCACGTCGTTGATGGTGATCAGCCTGATCTCGGCGATCGGAGTGATTGGCGCATTTCATGCGGGCGTGCGGATCGACGGTTTGGGCGTGGCGTTTATCGTCGCTAGCAACGTCGGCATGGTCATTGGTCGCAAGCTGTGCGCCCTGGTGCCGGCCCGAGCGTTGCAAGTCGGTTTCGCCAGCGTTTGCATCGTGGTTGCCGGTTACATGCTGTTGAAAGCGGGCGTCTAGCCGGTAGCCAATAAAACGCACATCCAATGTGGGAGCAAGCCCGCTCCCACATTGGAATTGTGGTGTCTGGTGCATCCTGCACAACCACTCTCATCCCATCGAAGCGTCTGACCGCTACCCAAGTAGCATACGTCCCGGCCCGCAGGCTTCGTACACTCGCACCTCATACATGCGCACCTGCGGGAGGCGACGATGCAGCAGGTCCAGAGTGAAGGTGTGGTCAGTGCGATGTCCCAGGCCACCGATGCCCAGCAGGCGGCCCAGGAGTTGGCGCGACAGCTGTTGCATCCGCATCTGGGCTTTGTGCTGTTTTTCTGTTCCGCCGAGTACGACTTGCAGGCGCTGGGCCAGGCCTTGCAGCAGAGCTTCGGCGGGATTCGCCTGGTGGGTTGCACCAGCGCCGGGGAGATCACCCCGCAAGGTTACGGCCGCAACTGCGTGACGGCGGTAGGTTTCGATCATCGGCATTTCTCCATCGCCATCGAACTGATCGACGAAATGGAGCGCTTTAGCCTGATCGACGCCCAGCAAATGGTCGAACGACTGGTGAGCGGCTGTCGCAGCAACACCCTGGCGCCGATCAAGGGCAACAGCTTTGCCCTGACCCTGCTCGATGGCCTGTCTAGCCGTGAGGAAATGGTCCTCGCCGCATTGAGTGCGGCCTTGGGCGACATTCCGCATTTCGGCGGTTCCGCCGGCGATGACAACTACCTGACCCACACCCACGTGTATTTCGGCGGCGAGTTCCACAGCGGCGCGGCGGTGGTGGTGCTGGTCAACACCTGGCTCGACTTTGAGGTGTTCACCACGCACCACATCTTGCCCCGCGAGGAAAAACTGGTGGTCACCGGCGCTGATAGCGCGTCGCGGCGGGTCTTTGAACTGAACGCCGAGCCCGCCGCCGAGGAGTACGCCCGCCACATTGGGGTGCCAGTGGCCGAGCTTGATCACCGGACTTTCGCCGCGCACCCGTTGGCGGTGCGAATCAACGAACAGTATTACGTGCGCGCCATCCAGCAGGCTCATCCGGACCTGAGCCTGAGTTTCTACTGCGCCGTGGAAAACGGCATCGTCCTCACCGCCATGACGCCCGGCCCGATGCTGCCGAACCTGCAAGCACTGTTCGAAGGTTTGGAGGACCGCCTCGGCGACCTGCTGCTGACCATCGGCTGCGATTGCTTTCTCAGGCGCCTGGAACTGGAAGACCGCGGCAGCCTGGAGCCGATCGGGGCGTTTTTGCGTGAGCATCGGGTGATGGGTTTCAACACCTACGGAGAACAGTTCAATGGCATGCACATCAACCAGACCTTCACCGGGGTTGCCATTTCCCGAGGCCGTTCCCCTGGGCACCGTTGAGCTTCAGGCGCAGATCGCCAGCCTGCAGCGTGACAACTACAAATTGCAGCGCATCAATGGCGCGCTGATCGAACGCATCGAATCCGGCATCACCCGAGGCAACGATCCCTATGCGGCGTTCCAGCATTCGGTGGTGTTGGCCGAGCAGGTCCGCGAGCGCACCGACGCCTTGAACCTGGCCATGGCCGAGCTCAAGGCCGGCAATCACTTGCTCAGCGACGCACGGCTGCGGGCCGAAACGGCACATCAACATTTGATCGATGCCATCGAGAGCATTTCCGACGCCTTCGTGCTGTTCGACGAAAACCAGCGGATCGTGCTGTTCAACAGCCGCTTCAAGTCCTTTTGGGGCAACAGCCGGGTGCGGATCATCGCCGGCATGCACCTGGCGGAGGTCAAGCGCCTGATGACGGCCACCGGGTTGTTCACTGAAGAACCTCGCGGTCATGCCGATCAAAATCTGTTGTATCGCCTGCAAAATGGTCGCTGGCTGCAAGTCAGCGAACGGCCGACCCAGGAAGGTGGGCGGGTGATCCTGTTCACCGACATCACCGACGTCAAACTCAGCGAAACCGTGCGCCGCGAGCAAGCCGTGGCGCAGAAGTCCCACTTGCTGCAACGGGCCGTCGACAACCTGTCTCAAGGTGTGGCGATGGTCAGCGCCGAAGGCATCCTTGAACTGTGGAACCGGCGTTTCCTTGAACTCAGCGGCCTGGCGCCGGTGGCGGCCCATCGACCGTTCGCCGAAGTGATCGCCGACAGTGAACTGAACCTGTTGACACCGGCCAGTCGCGACAGCAACGGACGGCCAGTGCAGGAATGCGAACAACGCCTTTACGATGGCCGGGTCCTGGAAATCCGCACCCATCCGCTGCCCACCGGCGGTTTCGTCAACACCTTCACCGACATCACCGAACGCTACCAGCACGCCGAGGCACTCAGCGAAAGCGAACGCTGGATTCGCCTGATCACCGACCATGTGCCGGCGCTGATCGCCTACCTGAACGCCGATCTGGTCTACGAGTTCACCAACAAAGTCTACGAAGAGTGGTACTGCTGGCCCCGGGGCGTGATGCTCGGGCAGAGCCTGCGCGAAGTCCACAGCGAACAGCATTACCAGCGCCTGGAAGCCTATGTCGGCAGGGCTTTGGCCGGTGAGAGCGTGACGTTCGAGGTTGCCGAAACCAACATCAACAATCAGGAGCGTTATATGTTGCGTTCCTACGTGCCCAATCGCCTGGCCACCGGGGAAGTGGTGGGGATTTTCGTCTTGATCCGCGACATCACCGAACGCCGCCGTACCGCCGAGGCCTTGCACCAGGCTTATCAAAACCTTGAGCTGCGGGTGCGCGAACGCACGGCAGAACTGACCGCCCTCAACGACCAGTTATTGCGCGAGATTGATGAGCGTCGTCGAGCGGAATCACGCCTGCGCGAAGCCAAGCTTGAAGCCGAGCAGGCCAACCTGTCGAAGACCAAGTTTCTCGCCGCCGTCAGCCACGATTTGCTGCAACCGTTGAACGCCGCGCGGCTGTTTACCAGCGCCTTGCTGGAACGCCGGGAGCCGGTGGCCAACGCGATTCTGGTGCGCAATGTCAGTAATTCCCTGGAAGACGTGGAAAATCTGTTGGGCACCTTGGTGGACATTTCCAAACTCGATGCCGGGGTGATCAAGGCCGACATTGCGCCATTCGCCCTGAGTGAATTGCTGGAAAACCTCGCCGCCGAATACACCCAAGTGGCGCGCAGTGAAGGACTTGAGCTGCATTTCATTCCCTGTTCGGCGTTGGTGCGCAGCGACATTCAGTTGCTGGCGCGGATCCTGCGCAATCTGCTGAGCAACGCGATTCGCTACACCTACAGCGGTCGCGTGGTGCTCGGTTGCCGGCGACACCATCAGCGCTTGTCGATTGAAGTCTGGGACAGCGGCATGGGCATTGCCGAAAACCGGTTGGAGGAGATTTTTCAGGAGTTCAAGCGCGGCGATGTGCAGCGTCCGGATCAGGACCGCGGGTTGGGTCTGGGCCTGGCGATTGTCGAGAAAATCGCCGGGATTCTCGGGCACCGGGTTTACGTGCGGTCGTGGCCGGGCAAGGGCTCGATGTTTTCCGTCGAAGTGCCGCTCAGCGCCACGGCGCCGAAGGCGTTGCCGAGTTTATTGATGAGCGAGCCGATGCTTGAACGCCTGCGTGGCGCGCGGGTGTGGGTGCTGGACAACGATGCGGCGATTTGCGCGGGGATGCGCACGTTGCTGGAAGGCTGGGGTTGTCTGGTGGTGACGGCGCTGTCGGAGCAGGACCTGGCGCGGCAGGTCGACAACTATCACGAAGAAGCTGACTTGCTGATTGCCGACTATCACCTGGACGATGACCAGAACGGCGTCGATGCCGTGGCCCGGATCAACGCCCGGCGCGGCTCGGCCATCCCGGCGATGATGATCACTGCCAACTACAGCAACGAACTCAAGCTGCAAATCCGTGAGTTGGGGCACACCCTGATGCATAAGCCAGTGCGGCCGATGAAGCTCAAGACAGCGATGAGTCATTTGCTCGGCCCATCCCGCTAACCTGAGTCAGACACTGGACCTGTGGCGAGGGGGCTTGCCCCCGTTGGGTCGCGAAGCGGCCCCAGTAATCCTCAGACATATCGAGTCGCTGGTTTACGACTGCTTCGCAGCCGAACGGGGCAAGCCCCTCGCCACAGGGGCTTCAGCGCCGCAGATAAGACCCAAAATCAATATCCCCGGCACTCAATATCGCCTGCACCCGGTTGTGCACATTGAGTTTGCGCAGGATCGCCGAGACGTGGGCCTTGACTGTGGTTTCGGCGATTTCCAGAGTGTAGGCAATCTGCTTGTTCGACTCGCCCTTGGTCATGCGTTCAAGCACCAGCAACTGCTTGCGGGTCAGGGCCTGGAGCAGTTCCGGCGCAAAGCTCGGGTTGTCGTTCATCCGCCGGTGGGTGCCGGGTTTTTGCGTGCGGATGATGTCTGGCGGCAAATACACATTGCCGTTGAGAATCTGCTGAATGGCCTCGGTCATCTGCAACCGTGGTGAAGATTTGGTGATGAACCCCACCGCGCCGTAGGTGATGGCTTGTAGCACGATCTGCTTGTCCTGCTCGGCCGAGACGATCACCACCGGAATGGTCGGCGCCTCGTTGCGCAGGTTGATCAGGCCGTTGAGGCCGTGCATGCCGGGCATGTTCAGGTCCAGCAGGATCAAGTCCAGGTCGTCGTGTTCCCGGGTCAGCAACAGGGCGCTGTCCAGGTCGGCCGTTTCCATCACTTCGCTGCCGGGGAAACCGTCGCTGATGACGTTATGAATGGCTTCGCGAAACAGCGGGTGATCGTCGGCAATCAGAATTTTGTACATAGCCTTTCACCTCATTATTGTGTTTTTGGGTGGGGCAACAACGTGCAAGTGTTCAGTCAGGGAAAGGGCTCGGGCTGGGCGGCCGCAACGGGCAGGTTCGCCGCTTGCCAGGCATCCAGGCCATCGCGATACCAATACACAGACTTATAGCCCATGGCGGCGGCGCGTTTTACCGCGTTCCAGCTCAACCAGCAATCGGCGCGGCAGTAGAAGACCAGCGGTTGCTGCGGATCGCCGTCGGTGAATTTGTCCAGATTACGCGCAAACCAGGCTTGCCAGTCAGGTGTCAGGTCGCCGTCACCGGTATTGGCCAGCCAGTGGCTGCCGGGCAGGTTTTCATGAGGCTGGTCTTCGATGAAACGCCCTTGCAGCCATTGGCGACGGTAGACGTCGATCAGCACCGGACGCGGGGTTTGACTGAGCAGGGTTTGCAGGGCCGGCGTGTCGATGATGGTCGCGCCTTGCAGCTGATTCGGTGTCGGGCTGCGGTACAAGCCAATGCGGTAGCCGTCGGCGGAGAATAGCGGGGTGTCGGCGTGCGCGGTACTCAGCAGCAGGCTGAGGGACAGGGCGGTGAGGCAAGGGCGCAGCAGACGACGTCGGGCACGCGGCATGGGGGTTCAATCCTTATCGTTATGAACCCATTACATGCCAGTCCCGGTGCGATTGGAATGCGACGATAGACAGGTAAACCAGTACTAAAGTAGTAATTTCCACCTGATTGGCAGGCGCCTTATGTGGGAGCGAGCTTGCTCGCGATGAGGCCCTCACATTCAACATTGATGTTGACTGATACACCGCTATCGCGAGCAAGCTCGCTCCCACAGGGGACTTGTGTTGTTAGCCAGCCTTGCGCAGGGCGGCATGCTGCGGGTTGAAGGTGAGTACCGCAAGCAGCACGAACACCAGCGTCAACCCCACGCACACCGCCAGCGCCAACGGGTTGAAGCGTTCATACAGGGCAAACCGTACCAACTCCACCGCGTGGGTGAATGGATTCAACGCACACAGCCAATACAACCATTCACTGGACTCGCGCATTTTCCACAGCGGATACAGCGCCGACGACAGGAAGAACAGCGGGAAGATCACGAAATTCATCACCCCGGCAAAGTTCTCTAACTGGCGGATCGCATTCGACAGCAACAGCCCCAACGCGCTGAGCATCAACGCCACCAGCAACAACGCCGGCAACGCGATCACCAGGCCCAGGGCGGGAGGTTGCACGCCGTAGACCCAGGCAATCGCCAAAAAGGCATACACCTGCAACAGCGAAATCAGCGACGTCGCCAGCAGTTTGCTGCACAGCAAAAACGTCCGGGGCAGGGGACTGGTCAGCAGCACGCGCATGCTGCCCATCTCCCGGTCGTAAACCATCGACAGTGAACCTTGCATGCCATTGAACAGCAGGATCATGCAGGCCAGTCCCGGGATGATGTACACCTCATACGGAATGTAGGTGTCGTAAGGCTCGATGATCGCGATGCCCAGTGCCGCGCGAAACCCGGCTGCGAACACCAGCAGCCACAACAGCGGCCGCACCAGCGCACTCAGAAACCGCGTGCGCTGCAACACAAAGCGTAGCCATTCGCGCAATACGATGCCGTTGAAACACTGCCAGTAAGCATTCATCGGGCGGCTCCTGATGTCGTCAGTCGAGTGAAGACTGAACCGAGGTCGCCGCCGTGTTCCAGGCTCAGGGCGTCGGCTTGACCGCTGGCCACCAGCCGGCCTTGATGCAGGATCAACAAGTCGTCGCTGGCCTGCACTTCGTCAAGCAGGTGAGTGGTCCAGAGCACGCTGATGCCTTGCTCGCGGCACAGGCTGCGGATGTGTTGATTGAGCGCCAGGCGACTGGCCGGGTCGAGGCTGACGCTGGCTTCATCCAGCAGTAACAGGCGCGGTTCGTGCAGCAACGCTCGGGCGATTTCCACCCGCCGTCGATGGCCGCCATTGAGTTCGCGCACTTTTTCGCGACGGCGTTCGGTCAGCGCCTGGCGCGCCAGTTCGGCTTCGACCCGAAGGCCCGTCTGGCGCCGGGACAGGCCGTGCAGCGCGGCGTGATAACGCAAGTTTTGCTCGACGCTAAGGTCCAGGTCCAGGGTGCTTTGTTGAAACACCACGCCCAATTGCTTGAGTGCCGGGCGCGGGGTATCGCGCAACGAACAGCCGCCAACCCGGATGTCCCCGCGCTGCAAATCGTAGAGCCGGGTCAGCAGGGCAATCAGCGTCGATTTGCCTGCACCGTTCGGCCCCAGCAACGCCGCAAAACGACCCGGCGCCAGGCTGAAACTCACCTGGCGCAACGCCTCTTTCGCCCCATAAGCAAAGCTCAGCTCGCTGACGTCCAGTGCGTTCATGGCGTGACCACCACGCCCCACGGATAGCGCCCGACCTTGATCGATTTGCTGACCTTGAGGCTGTCGACATCGATCACCGACACATCACCGCTGACGCCGTTGGTGGCGAGCAATTGCTTCTGATCCGGGGTGAATGACATCTGCCAGACGCGTCGGCCCACCAGCAGGTAATCGAGCACTTCAAAGGTCTTGGCATCGACCACCGCCACATGGTTGGCCGGGCCGAGGGCGACGAACCCGTACTTGCCATCGGCGCTGAGCTTGATGCCGACTGGCTGGACCTTGTCCGGGTGCACACCCTTGATCTGGAAGTTCACGGTCTTGAGGATCTTGCGGGTCGCCACGTCAAGAATCGTCACCGTGCCGCCGATTTCCGCTGAGGCCCAGAGCTGCGTACCGTCGTGGTTGAACTCGACGAACCGTGGCCGCTGATCCACCAACGTGCTGTCGGCCAGGGTCTGGGTGCTGGTGTCGATCCAGTGCAGCATGTTGGTGGTTTCGCTGGTGTTCACCGCCCACTTGCCATCCGGGCTGACCGCCATGCCTTCGGGCTCGACGCCGACGTTGATCTGGCTCAGCACCTTGGAGGTTTCGGTGTCGATCACCGTCACCAGCGCATCGTCCTCGTTGGAAACGTACAGCCAACGGTTATTCGGGTGCAGGGCGAATTGCTCAGGGTCTTTGCCGGACGGCAGCTCCTTGATGATCTTGCGCGTGGCCACGTCCATCACCTGGACCCGGTCCGAGTCGCTGGCGCAGATGTACAACAGCTTGCTGTCGTGGGACAGCAACAGACCGCGCGGGCGCTGGCCGACGGGCAAGGTGTCGGTGACTTGCAGGGTCTGCATGTCGATCAGGCTTAGCGTGTTGTCCTTTTCGTTGGAGACCCAGGCGGTGCTGGCCACGGCGTGCCCGGCGGCAAGCAGCAGGGCGCATGAGAGCAGGGTACGGCGCATGGTGGATTCCTTTTTATTGTGGTTGTCGTGGAAGAAAAATCAGGGAAAGCGGCAGGTCACTTCGGGCTTGTCGTAGCCCAGGCTGTCCATTTCGTTGAACGGGTGCAGGAAGCCGTCCTGGGGCGAGGTGCTGACCAGCGCCCGGGGCTGGACGATCGGGATCGGCTGGCGCAACTGACCGTTCCACGACCGATAACTGAGCTTGCGACCCTTGAAACCGTCCAGCGGCAATTGATCGCTGATCTCAAGTGCCCGGATGGCCATCGGGTCGGCCTGGCGCAGTTTGGTCACCGCACTGGCGATGCTGCGCACGGCCATCCACGCGGCGAAATCCCGGTCATTCATCCAGCGTCCGGCCAAGGCTTCGAAGCGTTTCTGCAACTGGGCGGCGCCGTAGGTTTCCACGGTTTTGTGCCAGCCCACCGGGGTCAGGCCTTGGGTGCCGGCGACCGGGCGTGGATACCAGGTCTGGTAAGGCACGTATTCGCCAAAGTCGCCGCGTTCGTCCGCCACCAGCACCACGTCGTACTCGGCGGTCTGGGTGAACAGCGGCATGTCGGCCTGGGCGCTGCGGCGTTGATCGTTGTCGAAACTCCAGGCTTTTTCCGCCACCAGTTTCAAGCCGAAGCGTTTGGCGGCGCGGCGCAGGGCGGCGGCGTAGGCTTGATCGTCCGCGGTCGGGCCGACGATCAACAGCGCTCGTTGCCATTTGCGCACCACCAGAAATTGCGCCAAAGCATCGGCGAGCATCGCCCGGCTCGGCAGGCTGTGCAGCACGTTCGGCAAGCAGTCGGTGGTGCGCAAACTGTCATCCGGGCTGCCGGCGTTGAACAACAAGCTGTCGGGCAACACGGCGCTGAGTCGGCGCAGGGTTTCCACCGGCGCATTCACCACAAACAGACGCAGGCCTTGTTCGTGTTGGGCCTTGGCCGCTTCGATCAGCGCATCCGCAGTGTCGACGCTGGCGCTGACCAGGCTGTAGCTGTGATTGAGAAAATGCCCGGTGCTGTTGCTGTCGGTGATCGCCAGTTCGGCGCCGCGCAGCCCGGCATCGGTGGGTTCGGGAATGACATTGGACAGCAGCGGCCCCGGATCGGGGCGATAACCCAGGTAGCCGATCTGCACCTGCAACGGCGCATCGGCGGCTTGACTCTGGGTCGCCAGCCCGGCGGCGCAGGCAATCGCCAGCAGGTAGATCAAGGCGTAAGGGGCAAGCTGGCGCATAGGGCACTCCATTACAAGTAGCGCCAGCATAGGAACCCTGCGGGGTCGAGGAAATATGCAGAAAGTATCGGAGAGCCAGTACCAAGGTCGTAAATCTCTGCGGCGGTGCGCCACTGGCCCTACTACCAAGGGATTAGACGGCGACCACCAAAGCAGCATGGGGCTGGCGCGACGGGATTCCTAAGATGGGTGCCATAGCCTCTGCCAAGAGGTTTTGCGTGCAACCCTGAGGGCATAACAATGACAACAAAACTCAACGCCTTGCTTGTTGCCGGACTGCTGGCCGGTTTTATCAGCGCAGGTCCTGTCTGGGCCCACGGCAACGTGGTACCGCAAGCGGTGGAAACCCCGGGCCTGACCCCGATCAAGGATGCTGGCGTACCAGTCGATGCCGATGGCTGGGCGGCGGTGAATCCGTACCGTAACTCCCCGCAGCACGATAAGGCGCTGGAAATCGGTTCTTCGGCCTACAACCAGAACTGCGCGGCCTGTCATGGCCTGGAAGCCAAGTCTGGCGGCATCGCCCCGGATTTGCGTCTGCTTGATGTCGGCGACGCCGGTGATGAATGGTTCGTCCAGCGGGTGCGTAACGGCGCGGTGCGTGATGGCCGGGTCTACATGCCGAAAATGGCCGATTACCTGAGTCAGGAAGCCTTGTGGGCGGTGCGTACCTACCTGGACAGCGTGCACTCCGAGGAGTAACCCATGCGCCTGCTCGCTGTGTTGATCAGTACTGTGTTGCTGTGCTGCCAGGTGGCGCAGGCGCAGGTCCGTACCTATGACCAAATGATCGCGGCTGGAGAACTGAAAGTCGCGGTCTACAAGGACTTCGCCCCCTACAGTTTTGAAGACGCCGGCCAGCCGCGAGGGGTGGATGTCGAGCTCGCTCAAGCCCTGGCCAAAGCACTGGGGGTGAAGTTGAAGCTGATCTGGGCACCCGCCGGGGAGAAGCTCGATGACGACTTGCGCGATTACATCTGGCGCAGCAGCCAGTTGCACAATCAGCAACTGGCCGACCTGATGATGCGTGTGCCTTATGACCGCGATTACTCACAGAAACGCAACGAGCTCGGTGAGCTGGAAAACGATCATGTGGTGATGTTCGGCCCCTATCAGAACGAACAATGGCAAGTCGCTTATGACCGCCGTCGGCTGGACTCGGTGGGCAGCGTCGCGGTGTTCGAGCAGCACCCGATTGGCGTCGAAGTCGACAGCGTGCCGTCGTTCTACCTGACCTCGGTGTTCAACGGCATGCTCGCCGCCAAGACTCACCACTATCCCGGCGTTCCCCAGGCCTTTGCGGCGATGAAGGCCGGTGAGGTCGATGCGGTGATGGCCATGCGTGGCGAAATTGACTGGCAGGTTCACGAAGCCAACGACCCGCAAGTGGCGCTGGCGCAAAACGCCTACCCGAACATGGGCAAGCAACGCTGGGAGATCGGCATGGCGGTGCATGAAAGTAACCGTCAATTGTCATATGCCGTGGAGGAGGCGCTGGAAAGCTTGATCCGCGAGGGCTCGGTGCAAGCCATTTATGCCAGTTACGGCCTGCAATACGAAGTGCCGGAGATGTATCAATAGTGAACTGGCGAGTGAGTTGCCTGTTGGCCTGTTGGTTACCCCTGGCCGCCCATGCGGTGGACATCGATCCGGGTAAAGACCCGGTGCCGTCGGTGATGTGGGCGTTCTATCACAAGCAAATGCTCGGCGATGCACCGTTTGTATTCGACGAGCGGGTCAAGCTGCTGGCGCCGCCCTTCGCCGAAGACGCCCGCCAGGTGCCGCTGGAAATTGACGCTCGGGCGTTCAAGGGCGAGGTGGTGAAGATCCTCGCCTGGGCCGAACTCAACCCCTTGCCGAAAATCGTTGATTTTCAACCGCTGGACCGGGTGCTGCCGTGGCTATCGATCCGTATCCGCATCGAACAGGCCACGCCGTTGCGCGCGGCGGTGCTGACCCGCGACGGCCTCTGGCACGTCGGATCGACCCTGATCGATGCGGCGGGCGGTGGTTGCACGGCACCAAGTGTGGTGCGCACCCAGCCGGGTTGGGAAGAACACATCGGCGAAGTACTCGGCGGGCGTTATCCCCGTGGCGAATTCAGCCGCGTGCGCTTGCGGGTGGCGCACCCGATGGACAACGGCATGGTCAGCGGTATCCCGGAGTTCTTCATCAACCACGCCGAACTGCGGGATCAGAACGATCAGTTGCTGGCCACGCTGGAGCTGTTTCCCGCCGTCAGCGAAAACCCCAATCTGGCCTTTGACATTGAAGGGGCAGGGCAGACGCGCCTGTTGCTGCGCGATAACAGCGGCAATCAATTTGATGCGGCCGTCCCCTGACCCAAGGAGCGCGTGATGCGCTGGATCCTGCTGTTGTTCATCGGTTTGAGCCTGCCGGCGCTGGCGGAGCTTGAATACTCGCTCAAGCCCCGACTGATCGCCGAAGACACCTGGCTGCTGGAAGGCAGCACCGACAATTTCGCCAAGGCCAACGGTGGCAACATCGTCAACACCGGGTTTATCGTCACCGAGCGCGGGGTGGTGGTGATCGACACCGGGCCGTCGAAACGCTACGGCGAAGCCATGCGCAAAGCGATTGCCGCGGTCACTGATAAACCGGTGATTGAAGTGCTGTTGACCCACCATCACCCCGATCATGCGTTGGGCAATCAGGCATTCACTGATGTGCCGATCGGTGCTTTGGCCGGCACCACCGAACTGCTGCATCAGCAGGGCGATGCCATGGCCGAGAACATGTACCGCTTGGTCGGCGACTGGATGCGCGGCACCGAAGTGGTGTTGCCGACCGAGACGCTGACCCCCGGCGTGCGAAGTTTTGGGAACCACGATTTGCGTCTGCTAGGCCTGGGTGGGCATACCGGCGCGGATCTGGCTATTCTCGACCAGCAAACCGGCGTGCTGTTTGCCGGGGACCTGGTGTTTTATCAGCGGGCGCTGACCACGCCGAACAGTCCGGGACTGGCGGTGTGGCTGGCGGACATCGCCACTCTGCAAGGCCTGCCCTGGACGCTGATCGTGCCCGGCCACGGCCCGGTGGCCACCGATCAACAGCCGTTCGAGCAGATGCGCGATTACCTGACCTGGCTCGACCAATTGCTGCGTGACGGCGCCGCCAATGGCAGCGACATGTCCGAGATGATCCGCAGCCCCATCCCCGAGCGTTTTGCCGGCATCAGCCTGAGCCGCTACGAACTGATCCGCAGCGTCAGCCATTTGTACCCGGGCTATGAGCGCGCGCAAATGCCCCGCGTCGATTCGAACGCGGACAAGTGAACACCACATTGGAGTTGTGTTGATCACAAAATCCGAGGTGCATCCCCTCCGACCCGGTACTAAGGGACTAGCAATCTCAGCATTGCGGGCAATTGTTGGAAGGGCGGCGGCGCCCAAGAATCTGCATCAGACCGGGAAAATCCCCCGGGCATAATAAAAACTGCAGAGGTAGCCGTCATGACCCAACCCGCACGTCGCCAACCCTTCGTCTTGAGTGTGCTGCTCAGTGCCATGCTGTTGTCCGGCTCGGTATTGGCCGCCGTCACTGACCAGGACATCCTCCAGGACCCCAAAAACCCGGAGCAGATCGTCACCAACGGTCTGGGCGTCCAGGGTCAGCGCTACAGTCCGCTGGACACCCTCAACGTCGACAATGTCAAGGAGTTGCGGCCGGTCTGGGCCTTCTCCTTCGGCGGTGAAAAACAGCGCGGTCAGCAAGCGCAGCCGATGATCAAGGACGGCGTGATGTACATGACCGGCTCTTACTCGCGGGTGTTCGCGGTGGATGCACGCACCGGCAAAAAACTCTGGCAATACGACGCGCGCCTGCCCGATGACATCCGCCCGTGCTGCGACGTGATCAACCGCGGCGTGGCGCTGTACGGCGACCTGGTGTTCTTCGGCACCCTCGACGCCAAACTTGTGGCCCTGAACAAAGACACCGGCAAAGTGGTGTGGAGCAAGCAGGTGGCCGACCACAAGGAAGGCTATTCGATCAGCGCCGCGCCGCTGGTGATCAACGGCAAACTGATCACCGGCGTGGCCGGTGGCGAGTTCGGGGTAGTCGGCAAGATCTCGGCTTACGACCCAAAAAACGGTGACTTGCTGTGGGTCCGCCCGACCGTTGAAGGCCACATGGGTTACGTCTACAAGGACGGCAAAGCGATCGAGAACGGCATCTCCGGTGGCGAAGCCGGAAAGACCTGGCCCGGCGATCTGTGGAAAACCGGCGGCGCCGCGCCTTGGCTCGGCGGTTACTACGACCCGGAAACCAATCTGCTGCTATTCGGCACCGGCAACCCGGCGCCGTGGAACTCGCACCTGCGTCCTGGCGACAACCTCTACTCGTCGTCGCGCCTGGCGCTGAACCCGGATGACGGCACGATCAAATGGCACTTCCAGAGCACGCCCCACGACGGTTGGGACTATGACGGCGTCAACGAGTTGATCTCGTTCAACTACACCGAGGGCGGCAAAGAAATCAAAGCCGCCGCCACCGCTGACCGTAACGGTTTCTTCTATGTGCTGGACCGCACCAACGGCAAGTTCATCCGCGGCTTCCCGTTCGTGGACAAGATCACCTGGGCCAGCGGCCTGGATAAGGATGGCCGGCCGATCTACAACGAAGCCAGCCGTCCTGGCGCACCGGGTGCCGAAGCCAAAGGCAGTTCAGTCTTCGTCGCCCCGGCATTCCTCGGCGCGAAAAACTGGATGCCGATGGCCTATAACAAGGACACCAAGCTGTTCTACGTGCCGTCCAACGAGTGGGGCATGGATATCTGGAACGAAGGCATCGCCTACAAGAAAGGCGCGGCGTTCCTTGGCGCCGGTTTCACCATCAAACCGTTGAACGAAGACTACATCGGCGTGCTGCGCGCCATCGATCCGGTCACCGGTAAAGAAGTCTGGCGCCACACGAACTACGCGCCGCTGTGGGGCGGGGTGCTGACCACCAAGGGCAACCTGGTATTCACCGGCACGCCGGAAGGTTTCCTGCAAGCGTTCAACGCCAAGACCGGCGAGAAGGTCTGGGAATTCCAGACCGGCTCCGGCGTGCTCGGCTCACCTGTGACCTGGGAAATGGACGGCGAACAGTACGTCTCGGTGCTGTCCGGTTGGGGCGGTGCTGTTCCGCTGTGGGGCGGCGAAGTGGCCAAGCGCATCAAGGACTTCAACCAGGGCGGCATGCTCTGGACCTTCAAGTTGCCGAAAGACTTGGTCGTGGCCAAGCACTAAAACCCATTCCACCACAGACCCCTGTGGGAGCGGGCTTTTGTGGCGAGGGGGCTCGCCCCCGTTGGGTCGCGAAGCGGCCCTTGGCATTTTTCAGACCCGTCGAATTGCCAGAGTTTGCGACTGCTTCGCAGCCGAACGGGGCAAGCCCCTCGCCACAGGGTTCACCCAACCAATGGGCAAACCTACGACCAAATAACGAGATCCCCCTGCCAACGGCGCATTCGCCCGGCACGCGGGGCTCTCTACTATCGGTTCATCGCCTGTTGGCTTGACAGGCATCGACCCAGACAGAGGCCCACCATGATCTACGCACAACCTGGCACACCCGGCGCCGTCGTTTCCTTCAAACCGCGCTACGGCAATTTCATCGGCGGCGAATTCGTCCCGCCGGTCAATGGTGAGTACTTCACCAACACCTCGCCGGTCAACGGTGAAGTGATCGCCGAGTTTCCGCGCTCCAGCGCTGCCGACATCGACAAGGCCCTCGACGCCGCCCACGCGGCTGCCGATGCCTGGGGTAAAACCTCGGCGCAGGACCGCTCCCTGGTGCTGCTGAAAATCGCTGACCGCATCGAACAAAACCTCGAAATCCTCGCTGTCACCGAATCCTGGGACAACGGCAAAGCCGTGCGCGAAACCCTCAACGCCGACGTGCCGCTGGCTGCTGACCATTTCCGCTACTTCGCCGGGTGCATTCGCGCTCAGGAAGGTGGCGCCGCCGAAATCAACGAACTGACCACCGCCTATCACTTCCACGAGCCACTGGGCGTGGTCGGCCAGATCATCCCGTGGAACTTCCCGCTGCTGATGGCCGCGTGGAAGCTCGCCCCGGCCCTGGCCGCCGGCAACTGCCGTGGTGCTCAAACCCGCCGAGCAAACGCCGCTGTCGATCATGGTCTTCGCCGAGCTGATCGCCGACTTGCTGCCATCCGGTGTGCTGAACATCGTCCAAGGTTTCGGTCGCGAAGCCGGTGAGGCGCTGGCCACCAGCAAGCGCATCGCCAAGATTGCGTTTACCGGTTCCACCCCGGTGGGCGCGCACATCATGCATTGCGCCGCCGAGAACATCATCCCAAGCACCGTTGAACTGGGCGGCAAATCGCCGAACATCTTCTTCGAAGACATCATGAACGCCGAGCCACAGTTCATCGAGAAAGCCGCTGAAGGCCTAGTGCTGGCGTTCTTCAACCAAGGCGAAGTCTGCACCTGCCCGTCCCGGGCACTCGTACAGGAATCGATCTACGAGCCGTTCATGGCCGAGGTGATGAAGAAGATCGTCAAGATCAAGCGCGGCAACCCGCTGGACACCGAAACCATGGTCGGCGCCCAGGCGTCCGAGCAGCAATACGACAAGATTCTCTCGTACCTGAAAATTGCCCAGGAGGAGGGCGCCGAGCTGCTGATCGGTGGCGCGGCCGAGCGACTGGAGGGCGACTTGTCGACGGGTTATTACATCCAGCCGACCCTGCTCAAGGGCCACAACAAAATGCGCGTGTTCCAGGAAGAAATCTTCGGCCCGGTAGTGGGCGTCACCACCTTCAAGGACGAAGCTGAAGCCCTGGCGATTGCCAACGACAGCGAGTTCGGCCTCGGCGCCGGCCTGTGGACTCGCGACATCAACCGCGCCTACCGCATGGGCCGGGCGATCAAGGCCGGGCGTGTCTGGACCAACTGCTATCACCTGTACCCGGCCCATGCCGCGTTCGGTGGCTACAAGAAGTCCGGGGTCGGCCGTGAAAACCACAAGATGATGCTTGATCACTATCAGCAAACCAAAAACCTGCTGGTGAGCTACGACATCAATCCGTTGGGGTTCTTCTAACCCACAAGCACACCACAAACCCTGTGGGAGCGAGCTTTTGTGGCGAGGGGCTTGCCCCGTTGGACTGCGCAGCAGTCCCCATTCCTTATTGGGATAGACGGGGCCGCTTCGCGCCCCAACGGAGGCAAGCCCCCTCGCCACAAAAGCTCGCTCCCACATTGGGTTTTACGTGTACTTGAAAACTGTGCACCACCCCCTACCAACGCACGCCGCCACCTCCTTCGAAAGTAGCATTCGGACGCCAGGCGCCCCGTGCATTAATGGCTTTACCGGAATTGCCCGGCACAAGAAGAGGATTGACCCATGTGGACTAAACCCGCGTTTACCGATCTGCGTATTGGCTTCGAAGTGACGATGTATTTCGCCAACCGTTGATTGATCACCCGGCCAGCCGACGCGTTGGCCGGGCCTGCCTTCTGGAGCATTGCTCATGCACATCCGCGTTCTCGGTTCCGCCGCTGGCGGTGGTTTCCCGCAATGGAACTGCAACTGTCGGCAGTGCGCCGCGATGCGCAACGGCAGCCTGCGCGCGCAGCGGCGCACGCAATCGTCGATCGCCGTGAGCGACAACGGCGTGGATTGGGTGCTGTGCAATGCTTCCCCGGATATTCGTGCGCAACTGGAGAGTTTCCCGGCGTTGCAACCGGTGCGTCAATTACGCGACACCGCCATTGCCGGGGTCATCCTGCTGGACAGCCAGATCGACCATTGCACCGGCTTGTTGAGCCTGCGCGAAGGGTGCCCGCACTCGGTCTGGTGCACCGAACGGGTTCATGAGGATTTGAGCAGCGGTTTCCCCCTGTTCACCATGCTCAAACACTGGAACGGCGGCTTGCAATGGCAACCCATCGAACTGGCGCGCGAGCCGTTCAGCATCGCTGCCTGCGAACACCTGCAATTTCGCGCGATTCCCTTGGTCAGTAACGCACCGCCGTACTCGCCCAATCGCGGCAACCCGCAGCCGGGCGACACCATCGGCCTGTTTATCGAAGACTTGCGTACTGGCGCCTCGGTGTTCTATGCGCCGGGCCTGGGCAGGGTCGATGACGAAGTGCTGAGCTGGATGCAGCGCGCCGATTGCCTGCTGCTGGACGGCACGTTGTGGCGCGACGACGAGATGCGCGTGTGCGAAGTCGGGCAGAGCCTGGGCAGTGAAATGGGGCATCTGCCGCAAAGCGGTGCTGGCGGGATGCTTGAAATCCTTGAAGGGTTCACCCGCCAGCGCAAGGTGCTGATCCACATTAACAACACCAATCCGATCCTCGATGCAAATTCCGCGGAGCGGGCGTTGCTGGAGCGGCGTGGGGTGGAAGTGGCTTATGACGGCATGAGTATTGAGCTGTAGCGGGCGGCCTTATCGCGAGCAAGCTCGCTCCCACAGGGGGCTTGTGTGCGCAGCAGATCCAATGTGGGAGCGAGCTTGCTCGCGATGAGGCCAGCCCAGCCACCGCGAAATTCGGAGAATCGCAATGACCAACACCCCAATGTCCCCCAGCGAATTCGAAGCCGCCCTGCGCGCCAAAGGCGCCTATTACCACATCCATCACCCCTTCCACCAAGCCATGTACGCCGGCCGTGCCAGCCGCGAGCAGATTCAAGGCTGGGTCGCCAATCGCTTCTACTACCAGGTCAACATCCCGCTCAAGGACGCCGCGATCCTCGCCAACTGCCCGGACCGCGACGTGCGTCGGGAGTGGCTGCAACGGATTCTCGACCACGACGGCGTGCCCGGCAGCGAAGGCGGGATCGAAGCCTGGCTGCGGCTGGGCGAAGCCGTGGGGCTGGACCGCGAACAAATCCTCTCTCAAGAGTTGGTGCTCCCGGGCGTACGGTTTGCCGTGGACGCCTACGTCAATTTCGCCCGTCGCGCCTGCTGGCAGGAAGCAGCCAGCAGTTCCCTGACCGAACTGTTTGCCCCGCAGATCCACCAATCCCGACTCGACGCCTGGCCGACCCATTACCCATGGATCGACGCTGGCGGCTACGATTATTTCCGCACCCGGCTGAGCCAGGCGCGGCGCGATGTCGAGCACGGTTTGCGCATCACCCTGGCCCATTACGTCACCGTCGACGGTCAGCAACGGATGCTGGAAATCCTCCAATTCAAGCTCGACGTACTGTGGAGCATGCTCGATGCGATGAGCATGGCCTACGAACTGGAACGGCCGCCGTATCACACCGTCACCACCGAAAACGTCTGGCACCGGGGGATTGCCCTGTGAGCCTGATTCATCAGCCGCCCGGCCCGCCGCTGTGGCTGTTGGCGGAGCTGACCTATCGCTGCCCGCTGCAATGTCCGTATTGCTCCAATCCGCTGGACTTTGCCCAGCAAGGTGAGGAACTGAGCACCGAAGAATGGATTCGCGTATTCCGCGAGGCTCGGGACATGGGCGCCGCGCAACTGGGGTTTTCCGGTGGCGAACCTTTGGTGCGCCAGGACCTGGCCGAGCTGATCAAAGCCGCGCGGGACATGGGCTACTACACCAACCTGATCACCTCCGGCATTGGCCTGACCGAGCAGAAGGTCCGTGACTTCAAGATCGCCGGGCTCGACCATATTCAGATCAGCTTTCAGGCTGCCGATGAAGCGGTGAACAACATGCTCGCCGGCTCACGCAAGGCCTTCGCCCAGAAACTCGCCATGGCTCGCGCCGTGAAAGCCCAGGGCTACCCGATGGTGCTGAACTTCGTCACTCACCGGCACAACATCGACCGCATCGACCGCATCATCGACTTATGCCTGGAACTGGAGGCGGATTTTGTCGAACTGGCCACCTGTCAGTTCTATGGTTGGGCCGAACTCAACCGCGTCGGTCTGTTGCCGACCCGCGAGCAATTGCAGCGCGCTGAGCGCGTTACCAATGAATACCGCGAACGGCTTGAGGCTCAGGGCCACCCGTGCAAGTTGATTTTCGTCACCCCGGACTACTACGAAGAGCGCCCGAAAACCTGCATGAACGGCTGGGCCAACCTGTTTCTCGACATCACCCCGGACGGCACCGCGTTGCCGTGCCACAGCGCCCGGCAGTTACCGGTGCAGTTTCCCAACGTGCGCGAGCACAGCATCGAACACATCTGGACCGATTCTTTCGGTTTCAACCGCTTTCGCGGCGACGACTGGATGAAGGAACCGTGCCGCTCCTGCGATGAAAAACACAAAGACCTCGGTGGCTGTCGCTGCCAGGCATTCATGCTCACCGGCGATGCCGAAAATGCCGACCCGGTGTGCAGCAAGTCGCCGCACCACGGGGTGATCCTCCAGGCCCGCGAAGAAGCCGACGCGCCGGGGCAGGGGATGGAACACCTGACGCTGCGCAATGAGAAGGCTTCGCGGCTGATCTATCGCGGATGAACCAGGCACCACAAATCCCCCTGTGGGAGCGGGCTCGCTCGCGAAAGCGGTGTTTCAGGCAACATGGATATCGACTGACACGACGCCTTCGCGAGCAAGCCCGCTCCCACAGGGGATTTGCGGTGAGTTCAAGGTCTGCCTGCTACCCATTGGTCTGATTGCATTCGCAGCCGGATGCTTTAGTGTGGGTTCTACCTTCCAAAACAATAAAAACAGGCTTTCCAATGAGCCAGAGTCTCAGTCAACTGCGTAAATTCGTTTCGCCTGAAATCATTTTTGGTGCCGGTTGCCGGCACAACGTCGGCAACTACGCCAAGGACCTTCGGCGCCCGCAAGGTGCTGGTGGTCAGCGATCCAGGGGTGATTGCCGCCGGTTGGGTCGCCGATGTCGAGGCCAGCCTGCAAGCCCAGGGCATCGATTATTTTTTATATAGCGATGTCTCGCCCAACCCGCGGGTCGAAGAAGTCATGCTCGGCGCCGAGTTGTACAAGGAAAACCACTGCGATGTGATCGTCGCTATCGGTGGCGGCAGCCCGATGGACTGCGGCAAAGGCATCGGCATTGTCGTGGCCCACGGGCGCAGCATCCTTGAGTTCGAGGGTGTGGACACCATTCGCGTGCCCAGCCCGCCGCTAATCTTGATCCCGACCACAGCCGGCACCTCGGCGGACGTCTCGCAATTCGTGATCATTTCCAACCAGCAAGAACGCATGAAGTTCTCCATCGTCAGCAAGGCCGCGGTGCCGGACGTGTCGCTGATCGACCCGGAAACCACCCTGAGCATGGACCCGTTCCTGTCGGCCTGTACCGGCATCGACGCGTTGGTGCATGCCATCGAAGCCTTCGTTTCTACCGGCCACGGCCCGCTGACCGACCCTCACGCCCTCGAAGCGATGCGCCTGATCAACGGTAACCTGGTGCAAATGATCGCCAACCCGACGGACATTGCCCTGCGCGAGAAAATCATGCTCGGCAGCATGCAGGCCGGCTTGGCGTTTTCCAACGCGATTCTTGGCGCCGTACATGCAATGTCCCACAGCCTCGGTGGCTTTCTCGACTTGCCCCACGGCTTGTGCAACGCGGTGCTGGTGGAACATGTGGTGGCGTTCAACTACAGCTCGGCACCGGAGCGTTTCAAGGTGATCGCCGAGACCTTCGGCATCGATTGCCGGGGCTTGAATCATCGGCAGATTTGCGGGCGCCTGGTGGAGCATTTGATCGCGTTGAAACATGCGATCGGCTTCCACGAGACCCTCGGCCTGCATGGGGTCAGCATGGCGGACATTCCGTTCCTGTCGCAACACGCCATGCATGACCCGTGCATCCTGACCAACCCGCGCGAATCCAGTCAGCGTGATGTCGAGGTCGTCTATGGCGAAGCCCTCTGACGAACAGCAACGGGCGCTGGCGGGGTTACTGGGATTAGGCAGCCACTCGGCGCGCAAGAGTCATTACCCGGAACTCGCCGCGCGGCTGGATGAACTGGAGGCCGAGCGCAATCGCTACAAATGGCTGTTCGAAAACGCCGTCCACGGGATCTTCCAGGCCAGCCTGCTGGAAGGCATGCGCGCCGCCAACCCGGCGCTGGCGCGGATGCTCGGCTACGACGATCCACAAGAGGTGCTGTTCTCCCTGGCCGATCTGGCCAGCAACCTGTTTATCGGCGGTGCCAAAGAGCTGGCCAGCATCGGCGAAATCCTCAAGACCGAACGCAGCCTGCACGGCTATGAAACCCAATTGCGACGCAAGGACGGCAGCAGCCTCGACGTGCTGATGAACCTGTTGCTCAAACCTGATCAGGAAGGGCTGGTGGAAGGTTTTGTCGCTGACATCACCGAACGCAAACTCGCCCAGCAACGTCTGCAACAACTCAACGATGAGCTTGAACAACGAGTCACCGCCCGCACCGACGAGTTGCTGGAAGCCAACCGCAACCTGCAACAGCAAATCACCCAGCGTAAACAGATCGCCCAGGCTTTGCGCGATGCCCGGGACGCCGCCGAGGCCGCCAATCGCAGCAAGGACAAATACCTCGCCGCCGCCAGCCATGACCTGCTGCAACCGCTCAACGCCGCGCGGCTGCTGATCTCGACCTTGCGCGAGCGTCAGTTGCCCGACGTCGAACAGGTGTTGGTGGAACGCACTCACCAGGCCCTGGAAGGGGCCGAGGATTTGCTCACCGATTTGCTGGATATTTCCCGGCTTGATCAAGCCGCGGTGAAACCGGACGTCGCGCTTTACCGCCTCGACGAATTGCTCGCGCCGCTGGTGTCCGAGTTCCAGTCCGTGGCCGAGGCGGCGGGGTTAAACCTGCGGGTGCACATGGGTGATTTCGCGATCAACACCGACCTGCGTCTGATGACGCGGATTTTGCGCAACTTCCTCAGCAACGCCTGCCGTTACACCGACGAGGGCTGCATCTTGCTCGGGGCTCGCCGTCGGGGTGAAATGCTGCGACTGGAAGTCTGGGACACCGGGCGTGGGATTGCGGCGGATCGGCTCGACTCGATTTTCCTCGAGTTCAACCAACTGGACGTCGGCCGTGCTGCCGACCGCAAAGGCGTCGGTCTGGGGCTGGCCATTGTCGAGCGCATCGCGAAGATTCTCGGCTACCGGATTCAGGTGCGTTCTTGGCCCGGACGCGGCTCGGTGTTCAGCATCGACGTGCCAATCTCCCATGAGGTGCCTTTACCGATCAGTCTGGCCGCACCGCAGCCGAGCACCGGCAATCCATTGCCGGGCAGACGCTTACTGGTACTGGACAATGAAATCAGCATTCTGGAAAGCATGAGCGCGTTGCTCGGGCAATGGGGCTGCGACGTGGTCATCGCCACGGATGAGCTCTCTGCGCTAGCGGCGTTGCAGGGGCGCGCGCCGGAACTGATTCTGGCGGATTATCACCTCGATCACGGGGTGGTGGGCTGCGACGTGGTGCGGCATTTGCGCGAGCATTTCGATCAGGTGATTCCGGCGGTGATCATCACCGCCGATCGCACCGACCAGTGCCGCCGCTCCTTGCAGCAGCTCGACGCGCCGCTGCTGAATAAACCGGTAAAACCCGGCAAGTTGCGCGCGGTGTTGAGTCAGTTGCTGGGGTAGCTGAACTCGCGGTATTGCAGGCTGAAACCGAGTTCGGTTGACTCACCTTGTTCCAGCAACACCAACCCTGGTCGACCAGGCAAGTGATGTGCGTTGACCGGATGACTCACCGGTTCGATACAGAAAAATCCCAGGTCCACTGGGCAATACAGCAGGTAGTAATCGCTGCCGGTGGCTTGGCATTCCAGCTCATAACCCAGATCCGGTTGCTGGATCAGGCAATGGCCATCCCATTCGCAGAAACCGTTGTCCACCAGCGTTCCGGGTAAGGCCTTGGGCTGCTGGAAATCCCATTCGGCGGGTAACGGGATGAGTTGGGTTGGCAGTTTCGATTCGTTGCACAACCAGACGCGCTTGGCTCTTGCCTGTAGCCGGGTGCTGGCGGTGCGTGGAAAGTAAGGGTGCAACCCGAGACCATGCCACGCGGCGCTTTCGGCCAAATGGCTGACGGTTAATTCGATGCTCAGCTTGCCTTCACTCAACTGGAAACGTTGCCGGGCGCGATAGGCGAATGGCGTGGCGCTGTCGAGTTGCAGGACGGCTTCATCGCGGGTGTGGGAGATGATTTGCCACGACTGCTGCCAGGCGCTGCCGTGGATCGGCAAGGGATCGGTGAGGCTGTTGGGCGTCAGGGCCAGCCACCCGTCCGGGCAGTCGAAACCACCTTCGGCGATGCGGTTGGACCAGGGGGCCAATGGGTAACAGCCGAGTTTGCCGGGCAGGCCGGTGTTGAGTGCATGGCTGTCGTTGTGGCGTAGCAGTGGTTGGCCAGTGCTGCGTACCGTCCAGTTGACAATGCTCGCGCCGAGCTCGGGGGCGAGGGTAAGGCGGGTGAGGTTATCTTCGAGTTCGAGAATCGTCGGTGTCATGAAGGTTCCAGGGCTCAATGAATCGGTTTTTGTGGCGAGGGAGCTTGCTCCCGTTCGACTGCGCAGCAGTCGTCAATCCAGGCAACTCGATCTGCCTGAAGGGAATGCAGGGGGCCGCTCGCGACCCAACGGGGCAAGCCCCTCGCCACAAAAAGCAACTCGCCACAGGTATTCAGTCGCCTTTGAACATCGGTTCGGGCAAACCTTTCACGCCGGGGTCAAGCGCAAACACCCCGCCAGCCAATGACTGTTCATCATGGTCGTCACCGGGGCGGATTGAAGTCACGAACAGTGTGTCCAGTCGATTGCCACCAAAGGCACACATCGTCGGTTTTTTCACCGGCACGGCGAGGGAACGATCCAGTCGACCATCGGGCGTAAAGCGGTGAATCAACCCGGCGTCGTTGGCGCAGATCCAGTAGCAGCCTTCGGCATCGACCGCCGCGCCGTCGGGACGACCAGCGTACTGATTCATGTCGACAAACAGCCGACGATTGCTCGGCGTGCCGCTGTCGATGTCGTAGTCAAAGGCCCAGATTTGCTGGGCCAAAGGGTGGGAGTCCGACAGGTACATCGTCCGGCCGTCCGGGCTGAAACCCAGGCCGTTGGGGACGATGAAGCCAGAGATCCTTGGTTCGAGCGGTCCGCGCTGGCCGGTGGAGTAGCGATAGAGCGTGCCATCCGCCGCGTTGGCGCCCATGTTCAGCACCATGCTGCCAGCCCAGAAACGGCCCTGACGATCGCAGCGACCATCGTTCAGGCGCATGTCCGGACGGGCGTGATCGACGTGGGCCAGCAGTTCGCTGTCGAGGCTGCCATCGCTGTGCGGGAGCAGATGAAAGAACCCGCTTTCCATCCCGGCAACCCAGCCGCCGTCGCTGTGCCGCGCAATGCAGGCGAGCATCTCGGGTGCGGTCCAGGCATGGACGTGGCCGGTGTCGGCACTCCAGCGCTGCAAGCCGCCGGTGGGAATATCGACCCAGTACAGGGCGTTTTCTTCGGCGACCCATACCGGGCTTTCACCAACGGCGTTACGGGCATCGACAATCAATTCGGCTTGCATGGCGAATCATTCCTTTGGACGTTGGCTCAGTCGCCGAACGGGCCGGAGGCGACAAACGCGCCACCCTGGTAAACCATCGCCGGGTCATCAGCGGCCGGCATCGGTTGGGCTTCGACTTTTTCGCGGAACCCTTCGGAGCTGTCCTGCGGCGCATATCCCAGGCCGGTGGCAAAGCGGTTGTCCCACCAGACGTTCTTGTTATCGGACACGCCGTACACGATGGTGTGGCCGACGTTCGGGGCGTACAGAGCACGTTCGATCAGTTGAGTCAGGTCACCGAAGCTCAGCCATGTGCTCATCATCCGGCGGTTTTGCGGTTCCGCGAACGAGGAGCCGATACGGATGCTGACGGTCTCGATGCCATAGCGATCGAAGTAGAAACTGGCCATGTCTTCGCCATAGGACTTGGACAAACCATAGTAGCTGTCCGGGCGGCGAGGGGAGTGGGCGTCGATCACCTCATCTTGCTTGTAGAAACCGATGACGTGGTTGGAGCTGGCGAAAATGACTCGCTTCACGCCATGGCGGCGCGCCGCTTCGTAGATGTGGAAGACGCCGCAGATGTTGGCGCCGAGAATCTCCTCGAACGCGTGCTCTGTCGATACACCGCCAAAGTGCAGGATCGCGTCCACGCCTTCGACCAGTTGATGCACGGAGTGTTTGTCGGCGAGGTCGCAAGGCACGACTTCTTCGCGGTCATCGATGGCCGGGGTGATGTCGGCAATGTCCGACAGGCGAATCACGTTGGCATAGGGCCGCAGGCTCTCGCGTAGAACTTTACCGAGGCCACCGGCGGCACCGGTCAGCAGCAGACGATTGAAAGGGGCTGTAGGTGTGGTGGTCATGGAAGTCCCTGGTACGTAGTTATTGTTGTTGAGTTTGTTGTAGGTTGTCGTATGACTTGGTCGAAGTATCGTTAGCCTGTCCGGTTGTTGTCAACGAGCCATCGGTTGAAATTGACGGAGGGTCATCTGTCTACCCATGTGCACATGAACACACTGAACCTGTCGCGAGGGAGCTTGCTGTGGCAAGGGACTTGCCCCCGTTGGGTCGCGAAGCGGCCCCAGTACCCAGCCAGACAAATCGAATAGCCTTCTTTTGCGACTGCTTCGCAGCCGAACGGGGGCGAGCCCCCTCACCACAGTGTTTATGCCAGGCATGAAAAAATGAGACGTACGCCTTACAACAACGAAATCGGATAGCTGATGAAGATCCGGTTCTCATCAAATTCGTTGGTGCTGAAGTCCTTGCGAATGCTCGAGTTGCGCCATTTGACGTTGAGGTTTTTCAGTGTGCCGCTCTGCACGGTATAGGCCAGTTCCGATTCGCGGCCCCATTCCTTACCGTCGGTGATTGCTCCGGTGTGCACGTTATCGCCGCTGATGTAGCGGTTCATCATGGTCAGGCCGGGAATGCCGAGGGCGACGAAATTGTAGTCGTGGCGCACTTGCCAGGAGCGTTCCTGAGCGTTGTCGTAGCTGTTGTTGTAACTGTCGTTGGCCAGGGTTCCGCCGCTGGTGCCGTTGACGCGCATCCAGACGCTGTCGCCGGTGAGTTTTTGTAGGCCGACATAGAACGTGCTGCCGCCGTACCGGGCCGAGAGCAGGGCGAAGGTGGTTTTGTTATCCAGTTCGCCGGCCAGCGCACTGCCGTCTTCCTTACCGGTGAAGTACCCGAGGTTGGCGCCCAGCGTCCAGTCGCCGATTGGCTGGCTGTGACTCAGGTTGAAAAATTCCTGCTGATAAATGTCGCTGAGTTGCGAGTACCAGACGCCGACCATCGTGCGTTTGTCGTTGAAGGTGTATTCACCGCCACCGAAGTTGAAGCGATCCGAAGTGAACGCCGCTTTGCCGTTCATCGACATGTCGCTCATGCTCGAATCGTTGCGTGGGCTGTTGGCGCGGAACTGGCCGCCGTAGAGCTTCAGGCCTTCGATCTCGCTGGAAGTGACCTGGCCACCGCGGAAGGTTTGCGGCAGGGAACGGCCATCGTCCGAGCGCAGGATCGGCAGCACCGGCATCCATTCGCCGACCTTCATTTCAGTCTTCGACACCTTGGCTTTGAGCGCCACGCCCAAGCGCCCGAAATTGTCCGCCGGGCGGCCATCGTGATCCAGCGGCAGCAATTGCGTACCGCCGGTGCCTTTACCACCGTCGAGTTTTTCCGAGAACAGACCCAGTACATCCAGGCCGAAGCCGACGGTGCCTTGGGTGAAGCCGGATTTGGCGTCGAGGATAAAGCTTTGCGTCCACTCTTCAGCCTTGCCCTGGGGGTAGGCCGGGTTGGTGAAGTTACGATTGAAGTAGGCGTTGCGCAGGTTCAGCGAGGCCGTGGCGTCATCGACGAAACCTTCAGCATGGCTGGTCATGGGCAAGGCCAGGGCCAGGCTGCCGCAACCGATCAGGCTCAAGGTGTGGCGGCGTACGAAGGTCGGGCGAGGGGTGCAGACGGAGGAATGACGGACGAGCTTGCTCACAGTGACGCTCCCTTGTTGCTTTGTTGTTTTTATTTTTTGTTATACGTCGTCGTACAACATTGGCGGCGATTATTTGCGAGGGTTTGAGGGAATGTCAATCACAAGTTGTACGATGACATGCGTGTGCCAAAATAGCCCTGTAGGAGCGAGGCTTGCCCGCGAAGGCGATCTAACATTCAACATTGATGGTGGCTGACGGTCCGTCTTCGCGGGCAAGTCGGAACGCCGCCCGCTCGCTCCTACAGGGTTCGTGTTTTGCCGGTCGTTTTCCGGCAAACTGCAGGCATCCCCAGAACAAGGCCATTGAATGGATCACTACGCCCCGCGCAATTGGCAGCCCCACGAGCGGCCCAGTTTGCCCGGTTCCCCTTCGACGCCCGAGCACTCCAATCCCAAGCGGCTGGCGTATGCGCTGGTGGGTTTGCTGGTGGCGTTGACCGGTGGCCTCGGCAATTCGCTGGTGATTGCCAACCTGCCTTACCTGCAAGGCGCACTCGGCGCGACCACCGCCGAGATGGCGTGGCTGCCGGCGGCCTACGTGATGACCAACGTCTCGATGAACCTGTTGCTGGTGAAGTTCCGCCAGCAGTTCGGCTTGCGGGCGTTCACCGAAGTCTTCCTGGTGCTCTACGCCCTGGTGACCTTCGGCCATTTGTTCGTCAACGACCTGAGTTCGGCGATTGCCGTGCGGGCGGCCCACGGCATGGTCGGTGCGGCGCTGAGTTCGCTCGGCCTGTATTACATGATCCAGGCCTTCCCGGCGAAATGGCGGATGAAGGCGTTGGTGCTGGGCCTCGGCACTTCGCAACTGGCATTACCGCTGGCGCGATTATTCTCTGAAGACTTGATGCAAATCGCCGAATGGCGCGGCTTATACCTGTTCGAACTGGGCATGGCGCTTCTGACGTTGGGCTGTGTTTTCTTGCTCAAATTGCCACCGGGCGATCGCTTCAAAACCTTCGAAAAACTTGATTTCCTGACCTTCGCCATCCTCGCCACAGGTGTGGCGTTGCTCTGTGCGGTGTTGTCGCTGGGACGCATCGACTGGTGGCTGGAAGCGCCATGGATCGGCGTGGCCTCGGCGGCGTCTATCGTGCTGATCCTCGCCGGCCTTGCCATCGAACATAACCGCAGCAACCCGATGCTGATGACCCGTTGGCTCGGTAGTGGCGTGATGATTCGGCTGGCCCTGGCGGTGATCCTGATTCGCATGGTGCTGTCGGAGCAGTCCACCGGCGCGGTCGGGTTTATGCAGGCGCTGAACATGAGCAGTCAGCAGTTGCACAGCCTCTACGTGGTGATGTTGCTCGGCAGCATCGCCGGCCTGGCGACCAGTGCCCTGACCATCGACCCCAAACACCTGTTCATGCCGCTGATCGTATCCCTGGCGCTGATGGCGGTCGGCTCGGTGATGGACAGTTATTCGAACAACCTGACTCGCCCGGAAAACATGTACTTCAGCCAGTTTCTACTGGCCTTCGGCGGCACGTTTTTCCTCGGCCCGACCATGGTTCTCGGCACGCGTAACGTGCTGACCAACCCGCGTAACCTGGTGAGTTTTTCGGTGTTATTCGGGATCTGCCAGAACCTCGGCGGCCTGATCGGCGCGGCGCTACTGGGCACGTTCCAGATCGTTCGCGAGAAATTCCATTCCAGCAATATCGTTGAAAACCTGACCTTGCTTGATCCGCGTGTCGCGGCTCGAGTGCAGAGCGGCGGCAACGCGGTGGGTTCGGTGATCGCCGACCCGAGCCTGCGCAATCTTCAGGGCATTCGCAGCCTGGCCACGGCGGCAACTCGCGAGGCCAATGTGCTGGCCTATAACGATGTATTCATGCTGATCGCGGTGATTGCCGTGCTGACCATGATCTGGATTTCCATTCGCGCCCTGTGGCTGATGAGCACTACTCAAGCCGTCGCCCCAGCGCCTGCCACTCCTTCCGTCCCATCCAGCGGTGCCACTTCTTCATGACCGAACCGACCACTACGACCACCAACGCCATCGCCGCCACGCCTGAAGGTGTTGCGCCACCGTCCTCGCCGGCCACTGAGCCGCGCTCGTTGCGGGTGCGGATCGTCTCGTCCATGGGCTTCGCGGCGATTGCCATCGTCGGTGTGCTGATCGTGTTGTACGCCTGGCAACTGCCGCCCTTCGGCAGCGCGGTGGAAACCACCGAAAACGCTTTGGTCCGCGGCCAGGTGACAATCATCGGCCCGCAGCTCAGTGGCTATGTGTACGAAGTGCCGGTGACGGATTTCCAGTTTGTGAAGGCCGGCGACCTGCTGGTGCGCCTCGATGACCGGATCTACAAGCAACACCTCGATCAATCCCTGGCACAACTGGCGGTGCAGAAAGCCGCGCTGGCCAATGTGGTGCAGCAACGCAACAGCGCCGAAGCAACCATCAAGTTGCGGCAGGCCGCCATTGCCGACAGTCAGGCACAGTCGCGCAAGAGCGAGGCCGATCTGCGGCGTAACCAAGAACTGGTGAATGACGGCTCGGTGTCCAAACGTGAGCTGGACGTAGCCCTCGCCGCCAACGCCCAGACCATTGCGTCGGTGGCCCAAGCCCAGGCCAACCTGGAAATCGCCCGGCAGGACCTGCAAACGGTGATCGTCAATCGCGGTTCGCTGGAAGCGGCGGTGGCCAGCGCGGAAGCGGCGGTGCAACTGGCGCGGATCGACCTGTCCAACACTCGGGTGCTGGCCCCGCGTGACGGTCAGCTCGGACAGATCGGTGTGCGCTTGGGCGCCTACGTCAACTCCGGTGCGCAGTTGATGGCGCTGGTGCCGAACCAGTTGTGGGTGATTGCCAACATGAAGGAAACCCAGATGGACGACGTGCGAGTCGGCCAACCGGTGAGCTTCACCGTCGACGCGCTCGACCATCGTAAATTCAAGGGGCGGGTGCAGCGGATTTCACCGGCCACCGGTTCCGAGTTCAGCCTGTTGCAGGCGGACAACGCCACCGGCAACTTCGTCAAAATCGCCCAGCGAGTGCCGGTGCGGGTGACGGTGGATGCGGATCAGGAACAGATTGAACGGTTACGGCCGGGGATGTCGGTGGTGGTGAGCATTGATACCGCGGCAGAAGGCGATAGCAATAAACCTGACACCACACAAAACTAAATGTGGGAGCGGGCTTGCTCGCGAAGACGGAGGCACATCCAACATCGATGTCGCCTGAGATACTGCCTTCGCGAGCAAGCCCGCTCCCACATTGGGTATGTGTTTCAACCCACAATCATCGGCGGCATGGTGCCCAGCAGCGAAACCGCCGCCACCGCGCCCATCCCCAGCAACCACTCCAGAATTACACTGGTCTTGAGCACGCCAACCCGTTGCTCGCAGTCCTTGATCCGCAACCGATTGAACAACGCCAGCCCCAGCATCACCGCGACCAGCACCACCTTGATCAACAGAATCAAGGCAAACCCGGACAGCAGCGGCGTCGGCCAAAACGCCCCGGTCAGCACTCGCACGTTAATCAAACCGGTGATCACCAACGCTGCGACCAAGCCGTAGCCGATCCCACTGAAACGGCGCAAAACCGCGCTCAATGAGTCGCTGTTCGGGTGCAGCAGAATCATCACCAACAGCATCAGCCCGCCGAGCCAGGCACCGACGCAGGTCAGGTGAATGATTTGATTGAGGATCAGCAACTGGCCGCTGAGACCGTCGAGCATTGCGCCATGACCCACCGGTGCCAGGGTCGCGAGCAACAGGCCGCTGACGATCAACCGCAACGGCACGTTCGTGCGCAGTGGTGTCAGCAGCAACCCCATCAGCACGGCGTTGAGCAGCAGGTGCCAGGTCCAGACCTGGCCAAAAAGGTATTGCGCAGCACCAGGCGCAGGGTCGAGGGATCGAACGCCGCGTCCCAGGCCCCGGCCATGCTGGCGGTGATCAGCAGCAACCAGCTCACGCCGCTGACCAGTGCCACGGCGGTCAGCCCGCGGGTGACGCGCGCCAGTTGCCGATCCAGGTTGTGGGCGTCAGCTTTCAGCAACAGCGGCCTGAACAGCCAGGCCCCGAACAGCATCAGCACCACCACAAAATGCAGGAAGCGGCACAGCACCAGCGCGTCGGTCATGAATTACTGGCCAACCTTGAAGCTGTAGGCGCCTTCGCTTTTGTGGGTGTCGACCGACACCGCGTGCCACTCGACCTTATAAGCACCCGCCGCCAACGGCGCTGCCGGGGTGACGATCAGGGTTTTCTTATCGGCGCCTTCGGTGGCCAGGCTTTTCACCGCAACGTCGGCGCCGTCCTTGCTGAGGCTGACTTTGGTGAAGGTCGCTTCAACACCTTCGGAAAACACCAGGCGCAGTTCAGTCGGCGCGGTCACGGTGCTGTCGGCGGCCGGTGTTTCACTTTTCAAATGGGCGTGGGCGAACACCGATGAAGCGGCGAGCAGCGAGCCGAGCAGGGCGGCGGTGGTCAGGGCTTTTTTCAGCAACATGGTCAATTACCTTCGGGGCAGGGGAATGGGCGTCACTTAAGCATGAACGGTGCGCGCCGGGAAATGTTTACTCCGGTTTTAGCGTCAGGTGAATCACCGGGAACGGTCGACCTTCACCATCGGTTTCCGAGCGGCCGCTCTGTTCAAAACCATAGTGCAGATAGAAGCCGTGGGCCTGGGGATTTTGTTCGTTGACGTCGACGTTCAGGGTCGGGTGCAGGGCGTTGACGTGGTCGAGCAACTGTCGGCCGACGCCCTGACCCCGTTGGGCCGGTTCGATAAAGAGCATTTCGACATTGTTGCCGCCAGTGGCGATGAAGCCTGCGGGCGTGCCGTCCGGGTTTTCACCGACCCACACTGTCAGCGCTGGTAGGTAGGCATCGCGCACCAGCGGATAGAAAAACTGAATATCGTCTTCAGTGAGAAAGTCATGGGTGGCGCGCACCGAGCGTTCCCAAAGGGCGGCGAGGGCGGCATCGTCGGCCGCGACGCGGGGTCGAATGTTCACGGTGGGTGATCCATTGCGGCGAGAAAAGAGCGGCGGATGCTACCGAATCGGTTTTCCCGGGGAAGTGAAAATGGCCTGTCGCCGCGACCCAGAGCGGATGCTAGTCTTGGGCAACGCTGTTGTCAGGGAGCCCTCATGGGCAATCACAAGATCGAGATTCGTCGCAGTAACGTCGAGAAAATTCTGCTGGGGGCGGAGAAGGTTTTCGCCGAAAAAGGCTTCGGCAGCACCGCCATGGCGGACATCGCCGCCGAAGTGCAACTGCCGCGCTCCAATCTGCATTACTACTTCAGCACCAAAAGCGAGTTGTACAGCGCGGTGTTGTTCGACCTGCTGGAAGTCTGGAAGCAGGACGCCTTGTGCTTTGAGATGTTCGACGACCCGCGCGTGGTGCTCAGCAGCTACATCCGCGCCAAGATGAACCATTCCCGCAGCCGGCCGTACGGTTCGAAAGTCTGGGCCAACGAGATTATTCACGGCGCGCCAACGTTGGGTGAGGCGCTGGACGTCAGCCTGTACGACTGGGCCAAGATGAAAGAAGCGAAAATTCGCCAGTGGGTCGAGGACAAACGGATCTTGCCGGTGGAGCCTTCAGCGTTGCTGTACATGATCTGGGCGTCGACCCAGCATTACGCGGACTTTGATCATCAGGTGAATATCCTGAATGATCATCAGGCGTTGTCGGACATGCAGTTCGAGCGGGCGGTGCAGACGGTGACGAGTGTGATATTGCGCGGGATTGGGTTGGAACCCTGAGATTTTCAGCGCAGCCAATGGCCTCTTCGCGAGCAAGCCCGCTCCCACATTTGAAATGCATTCCAAATGTGGGAGCGGGCTTGCTCGCGAAGGCGTCAGATCAGGCGCAGCAGATCCTAAAGGGCAACATGGTAAGGATTCCTCGGATCATGATTCCAATCCAGAAACGGCTTCCCACTGTCCATCGGCACCATCTCAATACAATCCGCCACCGGACAAGTGATCTGGCACAAATTGCACCCCACGCACTCATCATCAATCACTTCATATTTATGCGTCCCATCCGCCTGCTTGAGGCTGGCAATCGCCTGGTGCGACGTATCCTCGCAAGCAATATGGCAACGCCCGCAACCGATACAGGCCTCCTGATCAATCTTCGCAATCACCTGATAGTTGATGTCCAGGTACTTCCAGTCCGTGGTGTTGCCCACCGCGCGCCCGGAAAACTGCGAAATGCTGGTGTAACCCTGACTGTCCATCCAGCGTGATAAGCCGTCCTTCATCTCATCGACAATCCGGAAGCCATGCAGCATCGCCGCCGTGCACACCTGCACCGCGCCGCTGCCCAGGGCGATGAATTCAGCCGCATCGCGCCAACTGCCGATGCCGCCTATGCCGCAAATCGGCAGGCCTTGGGTCTGCGGGTCGCGGGCGATTTCAGCGACCATGTTCAGCGCAATCGGCTTCACCGCCGAACCGCAATAACCGCCGTGGGTGCTTTGATGGCCAACCGTGGGAATCGCGACCATTTGTTCCAGGTTGACGCTGGTGATCGAGTTGATCGTGTTGATCAGCGACACCGCATCGGCGCCGCCACGGTGGGCCGCGCGGGCGGCAACACGGATGTCGGTGATGTTTGGCGTGAGTTTGACGATCACCGGCAGCGAGCAATAGGTCTTGCACCAGCGGGTGACCTGTTCGACGTACTCCGGCACCTGGCCGACCGCCGCACCCATGCCCCGTTCCGGCATGCCGTGAGGGCAGCCGAAGTTCAGTTCGATACCATCGGCGCCGGTGGCTTCCACCAGCGGCAGGATGAACTTCCACGACTCTTCGACGCACGGCACCATCAACGAGACGATCAGCGCGCGGTCCGGCCAGTCCTTTTTGACCTGGGTGATTTCCCGCAGATTGATCTCAAGCGAGCGGTCGGTGATCAGCTCGATGTTATTGATGCCCATGACCTCGCGGTTAGCCCCGAAGTGTGCCGAGTACCGCGATGACACGTTGACCGCCGCCGGGTCTTCACCCAGGGTTTTCCAGACCACACCGCCCCAGCCGGCCTCGAAAGCGCGGACCACGTTGTAGGCTTTATCGGTGGGCGGCGCGGAGGCCAGCCAGAACGGATTGGGGGCTTTGATGCCAGCGAAGACAATCGAGAGATCGGCCATTTACGCAGCCTCCACGTTGAGCATGAGTTGAGCGTTGATGGCTTCTGCGGCCAGTTTTCCGTGTTGCACCGCTTGCACCGTGAGGTCCTGATCGAGGCTGGTGCAGTCGCCACCGGCATACACGCCGGGGATGCTGGTACGCAGGTTTTCATCCACCTGAATGCGTTCGCCCTGACGCTTGAGCTCCCGGGCCAGCGGGTCGGCGAGGGCGCTGCCATCGAAGGCCTGGCCGATGGCTTTGAAGATCGCATCGGCGGCCAGTTCGAAGGTTTGTCCGGTGGTTTGCAAGCGACCTTCGACCATGTGGGTACGGGCGAAACGCATGCCGCGCACGTTGCCCTGATCGTCGAGCAACACTTCTTCCGGTTGTGCCCAGGTCAGCAAGCGCACCTGATTGGCTTTGGCGATGTCTTGTTCATGACCGGTGGCGCCCATGTCCTCGACGCCACGGCGGTACACCAAATTGACGTCATGAGCCCCGAGACGAGCCATTTGCACGGCCATGTCGATGGCGGTGTTACCGGCGCCGAGGACGATGCAATGATCGGCCAAGGGCAGTTGCGTCAGGTCATCGGCCTGGCGCAGTTCGCGGATGTAGTCGGTGGCGGCGACCAGCCCCGGCGCGTCCTCGTGATCGAGCCCGAGTTGTTTGCTGGCGGCCAGGCCGAGGCCGAGGAACACCGCGTCGAATTGCTGGTGCAGTTCGCTCAGGGTCAGGTTCTCGCCGAGTTTCTGACCATGACGGATTTCGATGCCGCCAATTTGCAGCAAGAAATCCAGTTCCTTTTGCGCGTAATCGTCCACCAGTTTGTACTTGGCGATCCCGTATTCATTGAGGCCGCCAGCCTTTTCCTTCGCTTCGAAAATCACCACGTCATGGCCGTGCATGGCACTGCGGTGAGCGCAGGACAAACCGGCCGGGCCGGCGCCGACCACCGCGATGCGCTTGCCGGTAGCGGCAGCGCGCTGGAACGGGTGCTCGCTGAAATTTGCGTTATCGACGGCATAGCGTTGCAACAGGCCGATCAACACCGGCGCGCACTCATGGTCGTTGTTGCGCACGCAGGCTTGCTGGCAGAGGATTTCGGTCGGGCAAACCCGGGCGCAACTGCCGCCGAGGATGTTTGCCGAGAGGATTTTCTGCGCGGCGCCCTGGACGTTTTCCTGATGGATATTGCGGATGAACGACGGAATATCGATCTCGCTCGGGCAGGCGTTCACGCACGGTGCGTCGTAGCAATACAGGCAGCGCGAGGCTTCCAGATGCGCCTGGCGGTCGTTGAGCGGCGGCGCCAGATCGGTGAAATGGCCGGCGAGGGTGGCCGCATTCTCGTAGGGATGCGGGAGGTGGTTCAGGGTCTTGATCACGGTTTAAGGCCTCATGTTTTTTTGAGGTGCTGCCTCTGGTGGGCATTGGGTGTTCATGCATAACCTGTGGCGAGGGAGCTTGCTCCTGTTGGGCGGCGAAGCCGCCCCATATCCAGTCGATTGGATACACCTGACACCCAGGGTCGACTGGTGTTGGTCCTGCTGCGCAGGCCAGCGGGAGCAAGCTCCCTCGCCACAGGGGTCAGCGCTTGACGGCGGTAGGTTTGTGCAACTCAGCCCGCTTACTCAGCAAATCAAACACCGCCGGGTACGCCGGCCGTTCGATGTACCGCCCGGCACCGCGCTCGGCGCGCAGGTCGCCATCGGCCCAGACCACGCGGCCCTGGCTGACGGTATGGCTGGGCACACCTCGCACGGTCTTGCCTTCGAAGATGTTGAAGTCCACCTGCTGATGGTGGGTTTTGGCGGAGATGGTTCGCGTACCTTCCGGGTCCCACAGCACCAGGTCGGCATCGGCGCCAACGCGGATCGCGCCTTTGCGTGGGTAGAGGTTGAAAATCTTCGCGGTGTTGGTGGAGGTCAGCGCGACAAAGTCCTGCATCGACAAGCGACCGGTGTTCACGCCTTCATCCCAGAGCACCGCCATGCGGTCTTCGATACCGGCGGTGCCATTCGGGATCTTGCTGAAGTCGTCACGCCCGGCGGCTTTTTGCTCGGCGCAGAAGCAGCAGTGGTCGGTGGCGGTGGTGTGCAGGTTGCCCGATTGCAAGCCGTGCCAAAGCGCTTCTTGATGGCCGCGGGGGCGGAAGGGCGGGCTCATCACGTAACCGGCGGCGGTCTGCCAGTCCGGGTGTTGGTAGACGCTGTCGTCCAGCAGCAGATGCCCGGCCAATACTTCGCCGTACACCGGTTGACCCTTGCTGCGGGCGTAAGTGATTTCGTCGAGGGCTTCCTTGGTCGAGACATGCACCAAGTACAACGGCGTGCCAATGGTTTCGGCAATGCGGATGGCCCGGCTGGCGGCTTCGCCTTCCACTTGCGATGGTCGCGACAGCGGATGCGCTTCCGGGCCGGTGATGCCCTGGGCCATCAACTTGCGTTGCAGGTGATAGACCAGTTCGCCGTTTTCCGCATGCACGGTCGGCACCGCACCGAGTTCCAGACAACGCTCGAAACTCGCCACCAAGGTGTCGTCGGCGGCCATGATCGCGTTCTTGTACGCCATGAAATGTTTGAAGCTGTTGATGCCGTGATGGCTGACCAGTTCGGCCATTTCCTCGCGGACCTGCTCGCTCCACCAGGTAATCGCCACGTGGAAGCCGTAGTCCGACGCCGACTTCTCGGCCCAGCCGCGCCACTGATGAAACGCTTCCATCAACGACTGCTGCGGATTGGGAATCACGAAGTCGATGATCGACGTCGTGCCACCGGCCAGACCTGCCGCCGTGCCACTGAAGAAATCTTCACTGGCCACCGTGCCCATGAAGGGCAGTTGCATATGCGTGTGGGGGTCGATGCCGCCGGGCATCAGGTATTGGCCGCTGCCGTCGAGTTCTTCGGCACCCGCCGGAACATCCAGATTGTTGCCGATGGCTTTAATCACGCCGTCGGCGCAATAGACGTCGGCGCGATAACTTTCATCATGGGTAATAACGGTGGCGCCACGGATCAACAGAGACATTCCGAGTTCCTCGCAGGCATGACCGACTTATGCCGGTTCTAAATGTTTTATATGAAGCGGCCGCAAACAGGTGTATTCCTGTCATGGCTGTCAGGAATAGAAACTAGCTGGTGTTATTGGAATGAGCAAGAATATTTTTTATAAGCTTATATCGATATTAAGCTATTGATAAATAACAGTTAAATATAAAAATCACCAAAATGGTGAGGCCTCTCACCATTTTGACGCACTTGACAGGATCTGAAAATCGACGAGATTTCCTATGTGAAATCAGCCGTTTGAGGATGGTCTATGGTTGATCCGCAACTTTAAAAAAAGATTCATGCACCAGATTGAGTCCTGACTGTTCGGACAACTTGCCGCCCATTCGGCCTGAGTGGCGTGACAAGTAACCGAAGGCTCAATAGTTGGATAAATAAAACTGATAAACATCAGTTGGTTATAAAGGTTTTATGGCACGGCCCGATGCGCAAGCGGGGCACCCGGCACGTTTATTGATGCCGCCGCTGACACCTTGGCCGGTCCGTAAAAGTTGTCAGTTCCTCCGGCCATCGTCGGCTCGCGCTCCTTGGCGCCAGCCCCTGATGAGCAAAAATAATTCAAAGAACAGTGGAGCGGCCATGCAACAGATCAGATCGCAAGTGACCGAGCGCGACGGCTTGTTTGAGCTCGAAGCCGGCACCGACGTCCTCGACAGTCCCCGTTACAACCACGACATGGCACCGACCAAGGTGCACGAACGAACCTGGAACAAATGGCACATCACCGCGCTGTGGATCGGCATGTCGGTCTGCGTGCCGACCTACACCCTCGGCGGCGTGCTCACGGCGTACTTTGGCTTGAGCGTTGGCGAAGCGCTGCTGGCGATTCTGCTGGCCAACCTGATCGTGCTGATCCCGCTGACCCTCAACGCGTTCGCCGGCACCAAGTACGGCATCCCGTTCCCGGTGTTGCTGCGTTCTTCCTTCGGCATCCTTGGCTCCAACGTGCCGTGCCTGATTCGCGCCTTGGTAGCGTGCGGTTGGTTCGGTATCCAGACGATGTTCGGCGGGTTAGCGATTCACCTGTTTCTGGGCTCGATTTTCGAGGGCTGGAAATCCCTCGGCGGGACCGGGGAAGTCATCGGTTTCATGATCTTCTGGTCGTTGAACCTGTGGGTGGTGCTGCGCGGCGCCGAGTCGATCAAATGGCTGGAAACCCTGTCCGCACCGCTTCTGGTGGCGGTCGGCATTGGCTTGCTGGTGTGGGCGATGCCCAATGTCTCGATGACCGAATTGCTGGCGATTCCACCGAAACGTCCTGAAGGCGCGAGCGTGGTCAGTTACTTCGCCGCCGGGCTGACGGCGATGGTCGGGTTCTGGGCCACGCTGTCCCTGAACATCCCGGACTTCAGTCGCTACGCCAAAAGCCAGAAGGATCAGATCCTCGGGCAGATTTTCGGTCTGCCGCTGACCATGTTCCTGTTCGCCTCCCTCGGCGTGATCATGACTGCCGCGTCGGTGAAACTGGTGGGCGTCACCGTCTCTGACCCGGTCAGCCTGATCGGGCATATCCAGAGCCCGGTGTGGGTTGCGGTAGCCATGGCGCTGATCATCATCGCCACGCTCTCGACCAACACGGCGGCCAACATCGTGTCGCCGACCAACGACTTCCAGAACATCGCGCCGAAGGTGATCAACCGCACTAAAGCAGTGATGCTCACCGGTCTGGTCGGGTTGCTGCTGATGGGGCATGAACTGCTGAAAAAGCTTGGGCTGATCGTTTCGAACGTGAGCCTGGAAACCGTCTATTCCAACTGGTTGCTGGGCTATTCCAGCCTGCTCGGACCGATTGCCGGGATCATGGTGGTGGACTATTTCCTGATCAAGAAACAGCAACTGGACCTGGCCGGGCTCTATCGTGATGACGTCTATCCGGCGTGGAACTGGTTTGGGTTTATCGCGTTTGGCGTGCCGGTGGTGCTGACGTTGCTCTCGCTCGGTAGCAGCGCATTCAGCTGGTTTTACAGCTATGGCTGGTTTACCGGCTCGGCGCTGGGAGGGTTGATTTACTACGGGTTGTGTTCGATGCGGACCAGTCCGTCTGTTGTGAAATCTTCGGTGTAGCGGATGGCCCCTTCGCGAGCAAGCCCGCTCCCACATTTGAAATGCGTTCCCCTGTGGGAGCGGGCTTGCTCGCGAAGGCGGCCTCAAACACCCCCGAAACTTGCCTGAAGAAAACCATAAAAACTGCCTGAGGAGATCCCCATGAACGCTGCCGTAGACGTTCTGCAATCCACCCATCAGCACATCAATCGCGACCGCCTGTGGCAGTCGCTCATGGAACTGGCCAAGCTCGGTGCCACGGTCAAGGGCGGGGTCTGTCGCCTGGCCCTGACCGACCTCGACCGCCAGGCCCGGGACATTTTCGTCAACTGGTGCGAAGAGGCGGGCTGCACCGTCACCATAGACGCCGTCGGCAATATCTTCGCCCGCCGTCCCGGCCGCAATCCAAACCTGCCACCCGTGATGACCGGCAGCCATATCGACACCCAACCCACCGGCGGCAAGTTCGACGGCTGCTTCGGCGTGCTCGCCGGGGTTGAAGTGTTGCGCACCCTCAATGACCTCGGCGTGGAAACCGAAGCGCCGCTGGAAGTGGTGGTCTGGACCAACGAAGAAGGCTCGCGTTTCGCCCCGTGCATGATGGGCTCAGGCGTGTTCGCGGAAAAATTCACCCTCGAAGAAACCCTGGCCAAGGTCGATGCCGACGGCGTCACCGTTGGCGAAGCACTCAACGCCATCGGCTACGCCGGACCACGCAAAGTCAGCGGCCACGCGGTCGGCGCCTATTTCGAAGCGCACATCGAGCAAGGCCCGATCCTCGAAGACGAACACAAAACCATTGGCATCGTCATGGGCGCCCTCGGCCAGAAATGGTTCGACCTGAAACTGCACGGCGTCGAAGCCCACGCCGGCCCGACCCCAATGCACCTGCGCAAGGACGCCCTGGTCGGTGCCGCCGTCATCGTCGGCGCGGTCAATCGCGCCGCCCTCGGCCATCAACCCCACGCCTGCGGCACCGTCGGTTGCCTGCAAGCCTACCCCGGCTCACGCAACGTCATCCCCGGCGAAGTGCGCATGACCCTCGACTTCCGGCACCTGGAGCCGGCGCGCCTGGATTCGATGATCGCCGAAGTTCGCCAAGTCATCGAAACCACCTGCGAGGAACACGGCCTGACCTTCGAACTGACCCCCACCGCCGACTTCCCGCCGCTGTACTTCGACAAGGGCTGCGTCGAAGCCGTCCGCGGCGCCGCCCAAGGGCTGGGCTTGTCGCACATGGAAATCGTCAGCGGAGCAGGGCACGACGCAATTTTTCTCGCCGAACTCGGTCCAGCCGGGATGATCTTCGTGCCATGCGAAGGCGGCATCAGCCACAACGAAATCGAAAACGCCGCACCGGATGATCTGGCGGCGGGGTGTGCGGTGTTGTTGCGGGCGATGTTGGCGGCGTCGGCGGCGATTGCCAGTGGTGAAATGGCGGCTTAGGTACGGCTGCATCAACATTCAAAATGTCATGTTTTTGTCATGAGCCTGTGAGACGTTGCCGCCCCTGAAATGGACGCCAAGGACGCGCAATGTCTCCCATCAAAGTCATCACCTCAGGCTCGGCTTATCTGGACATCGACGCCTATGCTTGCTGCATCGCCTACGCCGAATTGCTGAATCTGCAAGGGATCGAAGCTCGCGCGGTCAGTAGCGCGGCGCCCAATGCCAGCGTTCCAAAAACCGTGCTCGGCTGGCCGGTGTCCCTCGACGATTACCGCCCGGAAGCCGGGGATGAGTTCGTATTGGTGGATGTCTCGGATTACGCCCATTTCGACCCGTTAGTGGTGCTCGATAGGGTCGTGGAAGTGATTGACCATCATCCAGGCTTTGAAGATTACTGGGCGCAGAAGCTCGGGCCCGCAGCGGACATTCGCCGGATTGGTGCCGCCGCGACTCAGGTTTTTGAGCGCTGGGAGGCGTCGGGGTTGTTGCCTCGTATCAGCGAGCAAAGTGCAGCCCTGCTGGCGACTGCGATTCTCGATAACACGATGAACTTTACCGGGCGGCTGGTGACCGAATTGGATGTTCGGGCATATGCGGTGCTGATGCGACTCGCCAATCTGCCAGTGGACTGGCCTGAACGGTATTTTCTCGAATGTCAGGTGGCTATCGAATCTAATCTTTTCGAGTCGTTGGCGGCTGATATGAAACGCTTGAAACCTGAAAGCGATCTGCCTCAAGTGTTTGCGCAGATGACGGTGTGGGATGCCGGGGCGTTGATCCGGCAGCATCGTGCGGCGATCACTCAATGGCTAGCGTTGCAGGGAGATGACTGGCTGCTGAACGTCATCAGCATCAGCGAGGGCAGGAGCTACTTTTTGGTCGAGCCCTTGGTCAGCCAACTGAAACTGAGCGATTTGCTGCAGGTTGAGGGGTTGGATGGGATGGTTGTTCTTGAGCGGTCGATGCTGCGCAAGGAACTGATGGCTCTGAGTGCTGACGGCTGAGATTTTTTGGGTGGATTTGCGATGTCGACTGTCAAACCACTTTCGCGAGCAAGCCCGCTCCCATAGGTTTTGTGGAGGCCTTGAAATGCGATAACTAGCCGCTATAAACCCCGTAATTAGCGATCCAGGAATGTTCCCGAAAAAATCTTCTCTACCGGCCCGGTGAGAAAAACAGATCCCTCGCCATCCCATTGAACCGTTACGCTTCCGCCATCGCATTCAACCTCAACGCTATCATCCAGCAAGCCGCGACGAATCCCGTTAACCGCCGCGCCACAACAGCAGGAACCTGACCCCAACGGAATACCACCCCCACGCTCCCAAATACGCAATCGAATGTGCGCTCGGTTAATGACCTGGACGAAGTGCACGTTGGTCTTGAGGGGGAATAGGGCGTTGCTTTCAATCGTCGGTCCGATGGCCGCTATATCAACGGCTGCCAGATCATCGACAAAGTAGGTGCAGTGCGGATTTCCCATGCTGCAAGCGGTTGGGTCTCCCGTCAGCGGTAGAGCCGCCGTGTCCATTTCTCGGGCCAGGGGAATATCCGACCAGCCGAACAGCGGCGCTCCCATGTTGACGGAAATAGCGCCGGTTGACGTTCGTTCGCAGGTGAGTAGACCACGGTTGGTTCGCAGCGCTATCGACGTCACATTTGCTTCGCGCATCAGCATATCCGCGACGCCCCGCGTTGCGCTGCCGCACGTATCCAGCGCTGAGCCGTCGGCATTCCAGAACGTCACGCGCGCTGCGGCGTTCTCACAGTCGAGTATCACTGCGAGTTGATTGAAACCGATGCCTCGGTGCCGATCACCCATTCGCCGAGCCAGGGTGCTGGTGATCGGAATGGCCGAGTTTCGCGAGTCGACAATGACGAAGTCATCACCGTTGGCGTGCATTTTATGAAAGCTCAGCGGCATAAAGAGGTCCTGACGACGGGGCATTGGGTGTAGGGCGATCTAGCCGCGCTCGCGTGGCTTTTGCAAGGCGTATAAATGCCCCGGTAAGCGCTACCGAAGACTGAAATCTGTTGATCTTTTGGTTGGATTGTCCCGAGTGCTCGGGCCGCAATCATCGAAAAATTTTGTGGCTAAAGATCTTTCCTACACGCGGGATGTGAGGCTACAGCGCCTTGCGCCTTTGCCTACAACTACGCCAGAATCCGCCGGCTTGTGCGCCTTGTGCCTGGTCTTTATTGTTTCCGGGTCGCTGAATATTCAGTGACCGGGTTTAGCGATCCGACTAGTAGGCGCACAAAACGTCCCAAACTGTATTGCATGCTTTATACCTGCAATTACGTTATGGCGGCTGAGCGCAGGAGACCTTCGGGTCTGCCGGATGCCTGCTAACCGGTTCGCTAACCTGCGTTCAGTCGCCACCCTTACTTGTTTAGCGACAGGTCGCGGTGGCTCCACTTAAGTAGGAGTTCCACAATGTTCAAAGCCACACCCAATCCACCAGAATCCGAAACCGAAGACACGTTCACGTACACCACCCTCGATTCAAAAAAACTCAAAGAGGCCGCCGAGCGCGCCCTCAATCACTACCTCAATCCCGCTGTCGTCAAAGACACCCCGCGTAAACCCAGCACGATTTTCACGATCCTCCCCAAGATCGACACCGAGACCTTGCTGGCCAACGCCTGCGAATCCCTGGCCTCGGCGAGCGTCATGGCGAGTGACTTTGCGGCGTTGCTGGAAGGCCCGCAGCGCAACACCATGCTGGCGCTTCAGCAAGTCATCATGCTGAGCGAACTGGCGGTGAATCGAGCGCTGGACAACATCGATCCATCGAAACAGGCGTAATAGACCCCATGTGGGAGCGGGCTTGCTCGCGATGAGGTCAGTACATTCAACATCGCTGTTGGCTGATACACCGCTTTCGCGAGCAAGCCCGCTCCCACAGTTTTTGTGTTGTGTATGAGAGCAAATCTGTGCTGAACACCCATCCCTGTGGGAGCGAGCTTGCTCGCGATGAGGTCAGCACATCCAACATCTTTGTTGACTGTTACTCCGCCATCGCGAGCAGGCTCGCTCCCACAGGGTTTTGTGTTTTTGGGCGGTCAGTCGACATCCTGCGTCATCAACTGCCGCACCCCATCCCACGCGTCAGCACGCATTTGCTGCGAGTCCAACCCCGGTATCACGCCGTCATCCACCACCACGCGACCACCGACGAGGCTGTATTTCACGGCAATCGGTTCGCCCGCGACCACGGGCGCCACGGCAATATCGTGGAAGCCAAAGAACCGTGGATGGTCCAGGCCATAGATCACCAGATCCGCCGCTTGCCCGACTTCCAACGTCCCGACCGCGCCTAGCCCCAACACTTGCGCGCCACCCGACGTGCCCCAGTGGATCACCTCTTCAGCGGTGGTCGCCGACGCTCCTTGCTCTGCTCGGTGAATCAACCATGCCGTGTGCGCTTCGCCGACCATGCTCCCGGATTCATTGGACGCTACACCGTCGACCCCCAGTGAAATCGGCACCCCGGCCTCGACCATTTGCGGCACTGGCGCGACGCCGCTGCCCAGGCGTGCATTGCTCACAGGGCAATGGGAAATGCCGGTGCCGGTTTGCGCGAGCATGCGGATTTCGCCGGGTTGCAGATGCACGGCGTGGGCGAACCAGACGTCGGGGCCGAGCCATTCGTGTTCGGCGACGAATTCCACCGGCAGGCAGTTGTATTTCTCGCGGCAGAAGTTGACGTAGTTCTGCGTCTCCGACAGGTGAGTGTGCAAGCGCAAGTTGAGCCCACGGGCGGTGTGGGCCAGTTCGCGGAGCAAGGTCGGAGGCAGGGAGAAGGTTGGGGTGGTCGGGGCGACCACGACCCGGCGCATCGCGTCTGGCGTGTCTTGGTGATAGCGGGATTTGAGCCGCTCGATGTCCCCGACCATCTGGTCCAGCGTCTCCGGTTGCAGTGCGGTTTTCGAGAACCCCGGATGGGCGCTGGCCGACCCCAGCGCGCCGCCCCGGCACAGCACGAAACGCAGGCCGAATTCATCAGCGGTGTCGAACAGCGTATCGCCGCTCTCGGTGCTGCCATGGGCGTGATAGAGGTAGTGGTGATCGGCGCAAGTGGTCACGCCGGACAGCAGCAGTTCCGCCATTCCCAGTCGTGCAGCGATCCTTGTCAGTTGCGGGGTAAACCGGTTGAGGCGCGGGTAGGGCACGCTGGCGAGCCAGCCTTGCAGGTCTTGATTCAACCCTTCGGGCACGGCTTTGAGCAGGTTCTGGAACAGGTGATGGTGGGTGTTGATCCAGCCCGGATAGACCACAGCGTTGCGCGCATCGATCACTCGTTCACCGGGTTGCGCCACCAATCCAGCCGCCATTTCGGCGATGCGGCCATTGACGATGCGGATGTCGACATTGCCGGCCCGGGCACGCGGGCCGCGCAGGCCAGTCATCACCGCCACGGGATTCTTGATCAGGATATTTTGCAGTTGAGTCATGGTCGGCTCCGGTCAGAGGATGTGGGAGGCAGATTTAGCGGGTGCATCAGGAACGCTGACGCCGTTGAGCGTGGCGTTGAGCAACACCGACACCAGGCAGGCGATCACCACGCTGCTGTGCAGGAACGGCTGGCACCACTCGGGCATTTGCTTGAACAGGGTCGGCGCGAGCACCGGCACCAGGGCGGCGGCGATGGTGAAACCGACGATCAACACGTTGTAGCGATTGCGCTCGTAATCGACCTTGGCCAGGGTCTGAATCCCAGCCGCCGCGACCACACCGAACATCGCAATCCCGGCGCCACCCAGCGCAGCCATGGGCATCGAGGCAATGATTGCCCCGGCCTTCGGCACCAGTGCCACCGTGCACATCAGCAAACCGCTGATCGCCACCACCCAGCGACTGCGCACGCCGGTCAAAATCACCAGCCCGACGTTTTCCATGAAGGCAATGAACGGAAACGCCGCGAACATCCCCGCAATGGTGCTGGCCAGACCATTGGCGCGCAGGCCGTTGATCACTTGTTTCTCTTCCACCGGTTTGTCGACGATGTCGCCGATGGCCACGAACAACCCCATGGACTCGACCATCTGCACGATCATCACCACGATCATGGTGGCGATCGGAATCACGCTAAACGTCGGTAAACCGAAGTAGAACGGGTAGGGCACAGTGAACCAGGGCGATTCCTGCACACTTTGAAAACTGCCCATGCCCAGCGCGTAAGCCAGCCCCGCGCCGACCAACATGCCAAAGAGCACCGCCATGTTGCGCATCATCGGGCTGCCATAACGGTTGACCAGCAGAATGGTTGCCAACACCACGGCGGCGACGGCGAGGTAAGCCGGGGCGCCGAAGTTGCTGGCGTTGCGGCCGCCGCCGACCCACTCATAAGCAATCGGGAATAGCTGCAAACCGATCACGGTGACGATGCAACCGGTCACCACCGGTGGGAAAAACCGGCGTAATCGACCCACGAATGGCGCGGCGAGCATGGTAAAAATCCCCGCGCCGATCACCGCCCCGCAGACCCCGGCGAACCCCACTTGGGGGTTGGTGCCGATGGCGATCACCGGGCCGACGCTGCTGAACGCCACGCCCTGAAGAATCGGCAAACGCACGCCGAATTTCCAGAAGCCGACGGTTTGCAACAGCGTGGCGATGCCGGAACAGAACAGCGTGGTGCTGATCAGCACCACCGTATCGGCCTGGGACATTTTCAAGGCGCTGGCGACAATCAACGGCACGGCGATAGCGCCGATGTACGAGACGGCCATGTGTTGCAGGCCGAGGGTGAGCATTTGCCGGACTGGCAAAATCTGGTCGACCGGGTGCACGGTGGAGACGGTAGTGGCTGACGACATGGGGAAACACCTCTTGCTGTTTTTATTCGGTAGAGAGGGGTATTCGTTCTGATGCCAACCAGTTAAGAAAGAGCGGGCGATGAGTTCCTGTGGCGAGGGAGCTTGCTCCCGCTGGACTGCGCAGCAGTCCCCCTTCTTGAGGGATAAGGGGGCCTCTTCGAGGCCCAGCGGGAGCAAGCTCCCTCGCCACAGGTTCAGTGCACAATTGACTGTCTGGCATCAGCTATTCGTTCTATATGCCCGGAACCGCCATCCACCGGCTCCGATGCTGTGTTCAGCCTGCCAGGCAGGCGGCAAAGCCCTGGTTCAGCGCCGCGCGGTCCAGGTCGCGGCCGATGAACACAATCTTGCTGGAGCGCGGCTCCGTGCCCCACGAGGTCGAGGCGCGAAACTCGACCAGGCTGTGCACACCTTGAAGTACGTAGCGTTGGTCCCGATCCGCCACCGACAGCACGCCTTTCATGCGGTAAAGGTTGTCGGCCTGCTCGCTGCGCAGCTTGGTGATCCAGCGATGGAACGCGCCCAGATTCACCGCGCCGTCCACGGCGATCCCAACCGAGGACACGCTCGGATCGTGCTCATGGTCCGGTTCATCGTGATGATGTTCTTCAGCGTGATGGTCATGCTCCGATCCGATCTCCATCAGTTTCTGAGTCGATTCGAACGCGCCGATGCCAAGGATTTTCGTCAGGTCGATCTCGGCATAACTGGACGTCACCAGTTCCGCCGTGGCGTTCAATCCGCGAATCTTGCCCCGCAACGCTTCCACGTCTTCGGCGCTGACCAGATCGACCTTGTTGATCACGATCCGGTCGGCGCAAACAATCTGATCCACCGCCTGGTTGTCGACGCCGTCGAGTTGCAAATCCTCCAGGTGCTGGGCGATGTGCTTGGCGTCGACCATGGTCACGATGGCGTCGAGTTCCACTTCCTCGGCAATCGGGTCGTTGATGAAAAAGCTCTGCGCCACCGGGTACGGATCGGCCAAGCCGCTGGTTTCGATCAGGATGTGATCGAGCCGCACCGGACGCGCCACCAGTTCGCGGACGATGCGCACCAGGTCCTCGCGAACCTCGGCAGTGCAGCACACGCAACCGTTAACCATCTCGTAGATTTCTTCGGTTTCGGAGCTGAGCACCAGGTCGCCATCGATGCCGACTTCGCCGAATTCGTTTTCGATCACGGCAATTTTTCGGCCGTGGTTTTCCTTGAGGATGTAGTTGAGCAGGGTGGTTTTACCCGCGCCGAGGAAACCCGTGAGGATGGTCACCGGGATTTTTCGGTTCGGGGTTGGGGCGTTGAATGGACTGTTCATGTAATGCTCCTTGATGACGAATTGACCGGTGCACATTGAATTGGAGTGTTGCTGCTTTGGGTGGGAGCGGGCTTGCTCGCGAAAGCGGTGGATCAGTCGCGATTACCGGTGAATGACACACCGCCTTCGCGAGCAAGCCCGCTCCCACAGGGTTCTGTGGGTTCACCCCAACGCAGCGCGGTGCCGGCGTCGAGATCGAACAGGTCGAGGACACGGCCGAGGCTGTGATCGACCATTTGCGAAAGGTTGTGCGGGCGGGCGTAGAAGGCTGGCACCGGCGGGGCGATGATCCCGCCCATTTCGGTGACGGCGGTCATGTTGCGCAGGTGGGCGAGGGTCAGCGGGGTTTCCCTGGCCATCAACACCAGCGTGCGGCGTTCTTTCAACGTGACGTCAGCGGCGCGGCCGATCAGCCCTGAAGAAGTGCCGGTGGCGATCTCCGCCAGAGTGCGCATGGAGCAAGGTGCGACCACCATGCCCAGGCAACGGAACGAACCGCTGGCGATCCCGGCCGCCACATCGTCGGCGCGGTGGTAGTGGCTGGCCAGCGCGGTCACGTCCGCCAGTTTGTAGTCGGTTTCATGGGCCATGGTCAGTAGCGCGGCACGGCTGATGATCAGGTGGGTTTCGATGTTCAGCTCGGCGAGCAGCTCCAGCAAACGCACGCCGTAGATAAACCCCGATGCGCCGCTGATCCCGACCACCATCCGCTGGCGGCTCATGATTGATAGCCTTTGAGCAGATTGCGCGCGCGCTCGACCACGTCCTGATCCAGTTGCGCCTTGATTCCGTCAAACCCCGAACCGCGCGTTGCATCGAGCCCCATGCGCGAAGTAGTGCCGTTGACCGAGGACGACGGATCGAGCGGACTGCCGGGCAAGCCGTCGATGACGAAGATGTCCTGATGTGGCTGAAAATGCGTGGCCAATGCCCAGAGCACTTGGCTGTCATCGGTGATGTCGATGTCGCTGTCCACCGCGATCACGGTTTTCAGGTACGGGTCCCAGCCGAGCAGGGCGAGCATGATCTGCCGCGCTTCACCGTCGCGGCTTTGATCCAGTGCCACGTAGCAATGAAAGTGCGTGCCGGAATTCGGGTAGTGCACGGCGGTGACGGCCGGGAAACGTGCCTTGAGTTTCTCGCTCATCTCCGCTTCCCGTGGCAGCCGCGCCAGGGTCAGGTGTTCGGCGTAACGCCCGCCGACCACGTCGACCAACCAGGCATCCTTGCGCCGCATCAGGGTATCGACCCGCAGCACGTTGTTGGTCGAGCGGTCCGAGGAATAACCACTGAACTCGCCGAACGGACCTTCTTCGGCATACGCCGCCGGGTCGATGGCGCCTTCCAGTACAAACTCGGCATAAGCCGGCACACCGATGCCGTAGCGCGGGGTCTTGACCAGTTCCAGTGGTGCGCCGAACAGGCCACCGGCCACGGCACGTTCGTCACTGCCGTAGGGCAAGCGTGCTGCGGCGGCGAGCATGAATAACGGATGCGCGCCGACCACCATGGCCACGCGCAATTCTTCACCACGCTCGCGAGCGGTTTGCAGCATCCGCCACAGGTGACCGCGCGAATGCAGGCTGGTGGCGAGGGTCTGGCGAGCGTGGCGCATCGAGCGGTGATAGCTCATGTTGGCGATGCCGGTAATCGGGTCTTCGGCAATGATGATGGCGTTGGTGATGTAGGGCCCGCGATCACTGTCGAAATGCTTGAGCATTGGCAGCAACGCGAGGTCCACGGCTTCGCCTTCGAAGATTTCGTCCAGCACTGGGCCGGTGTCGACGTAGCGCGGCGGAATCGGATTGTTGGCGCGGGCCTGGAAGGTCTCGTGCAGTTGCGCCGGGGTTACGCCGAAGATCCGGGCGATGCGGGTTCGGGAGGCGAACAGGTTGGTGGCTACTGGCACGCCGAGATGGCCAACCTTTTCGCAGATCAGCAGCGGGTCGCGACCTTGGCTGGCTAGGGCATCGACCAGGGCGGTGACGTCCTGATCGGCAGAGAGTTGTTGCTGAACGGTCAGCACATCGTCCGGGTACTGCCGGCGATAGGCATCGATGAAATCGTGGAAATCCTGGGTATCGCCGAGCGTCGAGAGGGTCATGGTTTCACCTCGTAAAAAAGCGGTGCTGTTCACTCAGGGGGAGGACAGACGAGATTCCCTGTGGGAGCGGGCTTGCTCGCGAAAGCGGTGTGTCAGCCGACCAAGATGTTAAATGTGACGGCCTCATCGCGAGCAAGCTCGCTCCCACATGGGATTGCGCCCAGGCCTAGAGGTACGTGGTGGTCAGGCGAATGTCCGCCTCGATCAGGTCCTTGGGTGGTGGTGTCGGTTCGATGCCGCACAACCGGGCGATGTTGTTGCCCAGGTAGTCCTCAAGGTGATCTTCATCAATCCCCAAGCCCTGTGGCGCCGGAGAACACAGCACCTCAAGTTCGCGCAACCACATCCCCGGTTCGTTCGGCGGCGAATCCGTGCCGAACACGATCTTGTTGCGCGGTAAATCCTTGGCGAATTCGACGATCCGCGACTGGAAGCACCAGCCGGATTCGCAGTAGACGTTCGGCGTATCCATGGCCATCCAGAACGCTTCGAACGAGTAGTTGCCGCCGGTCTGGATGCCGAAGTGACCGATGACGAAATTGACCATCGGGAACTCGCGGATGATCGGGTAGAACATCGTCGGAATGGTGTACGGGCCGTCGCCGGTATGGATCAACACCACGATGTTGTACTTGGCGCAGACCTTCATCGCCGGGCGCAACCAGTCGAGTGCGCGGTCCGGGCGGTAGCCATGCATGTTGGCGTGCAGCTTGAGCATCTTGAAGCCGTATTCCTTGATGTGGAATTCCAGCTCCGCCGCACCGTTTTCCGGGCCCCAGCGCGGGTTGAAGTTGAAGTTGCCGATGAAGCGGTCCGGGTACTTCATGCACAGCTCGGCGATGTAGGACATGTAGTCGCGCACGCCTTCACGGCCCCGGCGGTTGCCGTCGCGGTAACCGGTGTTGCCCGGTGGTGGCTGGATGAAGCCCATGTCGATACGCCGAGGCTTGCCGTTGATCATGTACGGGCCGTCCATCAGCTTGAGCATGCGCTCGCCAGTGAACGGTTCGCCGGTATGGCGCCAGGCCTCGTCGACCAGGTTGGTGGGGTGCAGATGGGTGTCGATAATCATCGATTCAGCTCCTGGCCAGTTGAGTGGTGACGGGGCGCTTGAGTTGCGCCTCTGCTTCGCTGACGGTGCGCGGTGGTGGCGATGGTTGGAGGCCGATCATCCGCGCGGTGTTGTTGCCCAGGTACTCTTCGAGGGTGTCCTCGTCGAGGTTCAACCCCTGCGGCGGCTCATGGCAGAGCACTTCGAGCAGGCGCAGCCACATGCCCGGTTCGTTTGGCGGGGTGTCGGTACCAAAGAGGATTTTGTGGGTCGGCAGGACCTTGGCGAACTCGACGATTCGCGATTGCAGGCACCAGCCCGATTCGCAGTAGACGTTGGGCAACTCCATCGCCCATTGCATCGGTTCAAACACGTAGACGCCGCCGGTCTGCACCCCGAAGTGGGCCATGATGAAATCGACGTTGGGGAACTCCTTGATCATCGGCACCCATTCCGACGGGATGCTGTACGGCCCGTCGCCGGTGTGCAGCTTGACCGGGATGCCCAGCTCGGCGCATTTCTCGAAGCACGGGCGCACCCAATCCAGTGCCCGGTCAGGGCGATAGGCGTGCATGTTGGCCTGCATCTGGACCATTTTGAAGCCGTGCTCGGTGACGTAACGCTCGATGGCTTCGACGCCATTTTCCACACCGCAGCGCGGGTTGTAGACGAAGCAGCCGATGAAACGGTCCGGGTAGGTCTGGACCATTTTCAGGGTGTAGGCCATGTAGGCGTCGATGGATTCGCGACCGGTCAGGTCGCCGTCGGTCCAGGTGTAAATCGTGTTGCCCTGGGGCGGCTGGATGAAGGCTTTGTCGATGCGGCGAGGTTTGCCGTTGACCATGTAGGGGCCATCCATCATCTCCAGCAGACGCTCGCCGGTGAACGGGTCACCGTCATGCCTCCAGGCGAGGTCCACCAGGTCGGTGGGATAGCAACTGATATCGATGATCATTGAAGTCGATCTCCTGATAGCGGGGAAGGGAGCCTCTGGGCTCACAGCAACCACGTCCCGGGTCATCGGCCATTTCTATGCGCACGAATGCGCATTCCCTCGCCTGGTCGCATCCGGCTTGGGACGCTGGTTGCTTGGGGGAAGTATTGGAAGGGGGATTGGGTTCGTACAATATTAATTGGGCGGGGTGTTGATATGCGTTCGATATCGGGTCGGTTTTTGTGGTGGATTTGCGGGCCTCTTCGCGAGCAAGCCCGCTCCCACAGTTTGATCGGTGTCAGACACCAATCCTGCACCCACTGAAGATCCACTGTGGGAGCGGGCTTGCTCACGAAAGCGTCAGCCCTGTGTACGCAAGGCTAACTGCTTGATCACCTCAACCACCGGCGCCACCCGCTCGGCCTGCCCCGGAGGCCACACCGCATACAGGTTGTAATGCGCTGGAATCTGCGCGTCATTCAGCTCAACCAGCCGCCCCGAACGCAACGCATCCGCCGCCAGCAAGCCGCGCACCAGCCCCGCGCCAACACCCGCTTCAGCCGCTGCAATCAGATTCGCCGCATTATCAAACACCACCCGCGCCGCAGGTTCCACCGGAGCCATTCCCGCCGCGTCCAGCCACGGAATCCACGACCGGCGCGTATACCCCAGCAACGGTAATTCCAGCACTTGTTCCGGGCTGATCGGCACCTGCAATCCATACCGTTCCAGCAACGCCGGCGACGCCACGGCCCTGACGCTGTCCGCACAAATCTGCGTCATTTCGCAATCATCCCAATCGCCATAACCGTAGCGCAACGCCAGATCCACTCGCTCGAAAGAGCTGCGATCCGAACGCGGCATCGACAGCAGCACCACCTCATGCTCAGGCAACAAATCCAGCAGCTCCGGCAAGCGTGGATTGAGCCAGCTCTGGGCCAGTTCGCTGTCCACATCAATCGTCAGCCGTTGCGCCACGCTGCGGTTTTTCACCGAGGACAGTGCCCGATCAATCTGCGCCAACCCGTCGGACAACACGCTGGCAAACAACTGCCCGGCATCGGTCAGGTTGCTGCCGCCGCCTTCACGCACGAACAACGGTTGACCGATGAAATCTTCCAACGAACGGATCTGCTGGCTGATGGCGCTGTGGGTCAGGTCGAGTTTGCGCGCGGCGCTGGAGAAGCTGCCGCTGCGGGCTGCCTGGATAAACGCGCTCATGGACTGCACCGACGGGTATCGCTTGTACATGCTGTTAGTCCTACTTACACACGATGGCAGAAATCGTCGCTGGCCCGCTGTTGCGCAGGCTTCCAATAATCGATGACCAGGCCCGCACAAAGACGGGCCGCTCTCTTGGAGCCTGACAATGATCGAATTCACGGTAAACGGCGAACGACGCGAGCTGGTAGAGGCGTCGCCCTCCATGCCCTTGTTATGGGTGTTGCGTGACCACTTGAAACTCACCGGCACCAAGTTCGGTTGCGGCATGGGCCTGTGTGGCGCGTGCACCGTGCACCTGGACGGCGTCGCGGTGCGTTCCTGCCAACTGCCGGTCGCCGCTGTGGCGGGGCACCACATCACCACCATCGAAGGCTTGTCGCCCACCGAACAGCATCCGCTGCAATTGGCCTGGGTTGCCGAAGATGTGCCGCAATGCGGTTACTGTCAATCCGGGCAGATCATGTCCGCCGCCGCATTGCTCAATACCGGGGCGGCGGTGAACGACGACTCTATCCGCAACGCCATGTCCGGCAACGTGTGCCGTTGCGGTACTTACGGACGGATCAACAAAGCCATCAAACGCGCAGCCTCTGCGCCGAAGGAGGCGTGATGACCAATCTCTCGCGCCGACTTTTTCTTAAGCAATCGGCCACCGTGACGGCGGGGCTGGCGATCTCGTTCCATTTGCCGTCGGGAATTGCGGCAACGCCAGGTGACTTCGAACCTAACGCCTGGGTCCGCGTGCTGCCCGATGGCACGGTGAAACTGGTGGTGCACAAGCATGATTCCGGCACCGGGACTCAGACTGCGCTGGCTGCGTGCGTGGCTGAGGAACTGGACGTCAACCCGATGACCGTGCAAGTGATCACCCCGGAAAATCCATTTTTCGAGGCTTACATTCATCCGGTCTGGAAGGTCTTTTCCACGGGGGCAGCACCAGTGTTTCCCTGGAATACGATCGCTTGCGCATGGCCGGTGCCACTGCACGGGTGCTGTTGATTGCAGCGGCGGCCAAGCAATGGAAAGTCAGCCCCGACAGTTGCACCACTGAGGACGGTCATGTGTTGCATGGCGCCAGCAAGCGCAGCCTCGGCTACGGTGAACTGGTCACTGTCGCCGCCCACTTGCCGGCACCCACCAAGGTCACATTGAAAGACCCGGCGCAGTTCAAATACATCGGCAAACTGCGGCATAAACGGGATGCGGCGGCCAAGGTCTGTGGGCGTTTCAAGTACAGCATCGATGTGCTGTTGCCAGAGATGCTGGTGGCGGTGATTCAACGTGCGCCAGTGATTGGGGCGAAAGTGCTTTCGGTCGATTCCATAGCCGCGTTGCAAGTACCGGGCGTGCGCAAAGTGATTGCGATTCCCGGCCGACCAGATGTGCTCGGCGGCAATCTGGAAGGCGTCGCGGTGCTCGCCGACAATTATTGGGCTGCTCATCAGGGCCGAGCCGTGCTTAACGTGCAATGGAGCGAGTCACCGTTGGCCGGGTTCGACAGTGATGAGCTGGCGAAGGCCCAGATTGCAGCGCTCGACGACAAAACCGCGCAGCGTATCACCGCGATGACCGCAGGCGATGTAAGCGCCCAATGGCCCAACGCCGCGAAGCTGCTCGAAGCCGATTACCGCATGCCGTACAAGGTGCAGAATCCGCTGGAACCGATCTGCATCACCGCACACATCAAGGGCAACGGGATCACTTACTGGGGCGGGGTTCAGGTGCCGTCGTCGGCGCTTGAGGCCGCAGAAACCGTGTGCAAGATCGCCAAGGACAAGGTGACGATCAACGAGTTGGTGTCCGGCGGCAGCTTCGGTGCCCGAGAGTCCAAGTACTGGCTGTTCGAAGTGGCGTACCTGGCGCAACAGGCCAAAGTCCCGGTCAAGTTGATGAACAGCCGTGAAGATGAAATGCGCGCGTTGTTCATGCACCCGGCAACCTTGCATCGGGCCAAAGGCGCGCTGGACGCCGAGGGCCGATTGACCGCGTTGCAACTCAATGCCGTGTCGCCAGCCTCGCCGGAACAATGGGAGCCGGGCTATTTCGAGCGCCCGGACAAAATGGACTACAGCACCACCGAAGCCATCACCGCGTGGGATTTTGCCTACCGTGCGCCGCACCTCGATCTGGCCTGGGTCAAACACGAAAGCAACGTGCCCAGCGGCTGGTATCGCTCGGTCAGCTTCATTCCCAACGTGTTCGCTGTGGAAAGCTTCATGGACGAACTCGCCCATGGTGCCGGGCAAGATCCGTTGGCGTTTCGCCTGGCCAACATGAAAGACCGGCCCCGGCATGTCGCGGTGCTCAAAAGCGCCGCCGAACGCGCAGGGTGGGGCCGGTCGTTGCCGGAAGGCACTGCGCTGGGGATCGCCACCAATCAGGGTTACACCAGTTTCATCGCGATAGTGGCCAGAGTGTCGAAACAGGACGGCGTGACCAAGGTCGACAAGCTGACCTGCGTGGTCGATTGTGGTTTGGCAGTGTCGCCCGGCGGGGTCGAGGAGCAAATCTACGGCGGCCTGATGTGGGGTTTCGGCCACGCGTTGTTCGATCGTCTGGACATCAAACAAGGCCGGGTGGTGCAGAGCAATTTTCACGAATACCGCGTCACGCGGATGTCGGACATGCCCGCCACGGACATCCTGGTGCTGGACGGAGAGCCGAGCAAACCCGGCGGCGTCGGTGAACTCGGTAGCCCGTCAGTGGCCCCGGCCATCGCCAATGCGTTGTTCAGCCTGACCGGTGTGCGCCAACGCTCGACACCACTGACTCTGGGATAAACCACCATGGACCTGCGCTTGCTGCGTTACTTCATGGCCCTGGCCGAAGAGCTGCACTTCGGTCGCGCCGCTGAGCGCTTGCACATTTGCCAGCCGCCGCTGAGCCAGCAGATTCGTTTGCTGGAAGAAGAACTCGGCACACCGCTGTTCGAGCGCAGCCATCACCGCGTTGAGCTAACGGCGGCCGGGCAGATGCTCAAGGAACAGGCGCCGCTGGTGTTCGAGCAACTGAACCGCGCACTGGACCTGACCCGGCAGACTGGTCGCGGGCAGTTGGGGGAACTGGAAATCGGCATGATCAGTTCGGTGATGGTCGGTGTGTTGCCCCGGGCGCTGCACCTGTTTCGCGAGCGCTATCCACAGGTCAACTGGCGTCTGCATGAGATGACTCCGGCGGCTCAGGTCAAGGCGTTGAAGGCCAAACGCATCGATGCCTGCGTTTTTCGGGTCGGTTCCGATGATCCGCAGTTACGCAACGAACTGCTGATCTACGAGCCGATCCGGGTGGTCATGCCGGCCGACCATCCGCTGGCCCAACGCGAAAGCCTGGCGCCGGCGGACCTGGCGCAGGAGCCGTTTGTGGCGCTGGAGCTGAAGCAGTCGCGGTTTGCTGATTTTCTCTATCAGTGCTGCATCAAGGCCGGGTTCACGCCGCAAATCCGTCAGCAAGTGATCGAAGTGCAAACCTTGCTCAGCCTGGTGCGAGCCGGGTTCGGCGTCGCGTTGCTGCCGGCCTCCATCGAGCAAATGGCCCCGGTCGGCCTGGTGTTCCGGCGCCTGACTCCGGCGTTGCCGGAAGTGCCGCTGTACGTCACCTACCGCGCCGACGACGCCTCGCCAGTGCTCAAGCTATTCCTCGATACGTTGCGTGAGTTGGTCGTGCAGGACAGCCAAGGCTGAGACGGTCAATGTGGGAGCGGGCTTGCTCGCGAAGGGGACACCACATTCAACATCTTTGTTGACTGACGCACCGCTTTCGCGAGCAAGCCCGCTCCCACAGGGGGATTGTGTTTTCAATCAGGGCCAAGGCCTTTCGGCCGCACGTTCGTAATCCCCCGCGGTCGTAATCTTCACAGGGCGGCGCGTAAAAGCGCCGCCGCACTTTGTGGAGAGCCAATGAGCCAGGACGTCCTGACCACCGAAACCAATCGTCGCCAGTTGCAGCAGATCATCGCTGGTTTGTCGGACGGGGTGATTTTGCTGGAGCTCAACCAGACTATCCTCTGGGCCAATGCCGCCGCGCTGGCAATGCATGGTGTCAGCGAGATCGACGAGTTGGGCGCCAATGCCGAGGAGTACGCCCAGCGTTTCGCCTTGCGCTATCGCAACAATCACCCGGTGCCGACGGACAACTACCCGATCAGCCGCATCGCTCGAGGTGAAATCTTCAGCGACGTACTGGTGGAAGTGACGCCGGCCGATGACGAGACGCGGATGTGGGTTCACAGCGTGCGCAGTATGCAACTGGCCGACAGCGCTGGTGCACCGGAATCCCTGGTGTTGATCATGAACGACGTCACCGAGTGGGCCAGCGCCGAACAGCGTTTCGAAAAGACCTTCAACGCCAACCCGGCCCCGGCGGTGATCTGTCGTCTCAGCGATTTGCGTTACATCAAGGTCAATTCAGGCTTCCTGGAAATGACTGGCTACACGCGAGATCAGGTGATCGGCGTGTCGACCTACGAGTTGGACATCCTCGAAGGCGCGGAAAAGAAAGACCTGGCGATTGATCGTCTGCGCGAGCACGCGACGATTCCGCAAATGCAGGCCGAGCTTAAATTGGCCGACGGCGGCAGCAAACAGGTGATCGTGGCCGGGCAACCCCTGGAGCTTAACGAAGAAGACTGCATGCTGTTTTCCTTCGTCGACATGGAACCACGGCACAAGGTCGAGCTTGCCCTGCGTCAAAGTGAAGAGCGTTTCGCCAAGGCCTTTCGCCTGACCCCGGTGCCGACACTGGTGTGCAGCGCCGAGCATCAGTTGGTGATCGACGTCAACGAAGCCTTCCTCGAAACCCTCGCTTACCCCAGTGAAGAAGTGCTCGGCAAGACCGTGGCAGAGATCGACTTTATCGATGACAAGGGTGCTCGCACGCGGCTGTTTGCTGCGCTGGAGAAGGCTAGCAGGCTGGATCGCGTCGATGTTCGGGTGCGCAAGAAGGGCGCCGAGCTGATTGAGTGCACCGTCTCGGCCGACACCGTGAACATTCAGGACAACCCTTGCTATCTGTTGGTGTTTATGGACATCACCGAGCGCAAACGCACAGAGCTGGAGTTAGTGTCAGCGATCGAAGAGGTGATGAAGGACGCGTCCTGGTTCAGCCGCACCCTGATCGAAAAACTCGCCAACGTGAAGAACGTCAACTCGCCGAAGATGCCCAGCGTCTCCTTCACCGACCTGACCGCCCGGGAACGCGATGTGCTTGGGCTTATCTGCGAAGGCCTGGCCGACAAGGAAATCGCCGCGCGCCTGAAACTGGCGCCGAACACGGTGCGCAATCATGTCGCCACGGTGTATTCCAAACTCGATGTGCACAGTCGCAGCGAGGCGATTGTCTGGGCGCGGGAGCGCGGTTTGTTCTCCAGTGAATGGCGGCCGAAGGGCCAGCGATAAGGTGCAAATGCACTAGTCGCAACGGTGCAAATTAGTGTGTTGGGCGGGTCGGGCAGTTCTTAGCCTGTAAGGGTGCGATAGGCGTCTCAGGGCGACTATCGCGTCCCCTTCAAAACAGCTAAAGGAACAGCCACATGGGTAACGATCAGTTCGACAGCGTGTTCAATTTTGCACTGTCGGTCGGGTGAGTCAGATGATCTATTTGACGCAGTTGCGTACCCAACTGGAGCAAAGCTTTTCGCCACTGGCCTGTGATTGCGCGCTCACCGGAGACAACTCCTTGACCGTGAAGCTCTATCACCCGGTGTCGGGGCAGGTGGATCTGGTGGTCAGTGGGTTGAGTATTGTGAACCTGCGGTCGCCGGAGGCGGTGGCGGCGTTGATCGAAGAGTTGCGGTATGAGCTAGAGACCAATGCGCTGTATCGCCCTGAAACGTCGTAAGCGGTATACACCATCCAATTGTGGGAGCGAGCTTGCTCGCGATGAGGGCATCACATTCGACGTCTTC